>CAXXRG010000003.1:0-680000 GCA_963676545.2 uncultured Martelella sp.
GGAAAGGCAATCGAGGTTCTGTTTTCGACCGAGGAGATTGCCAGGCGCAATGAGGAGCTTGCCAACGAGATCGCGAGCGGCCCCTCGAAGGATCTGCTCGTCATCGCCATTCTCAAAGGGTCCTTCGTCTTTGCCGCAGACCTGATCCGCGCGCTCCACAAGGTCGGGCTGGCGCCGGAGGTCGAATTCATGACGCTTTCGAGCTATGGCACCGGCACCGTCAGCCGCGGCGTGCGCCTGGTCAAGGATATCGACAGCGTTGTGGAGGGCCGCGACGTACTGCTCGTCGACGACATTCTCGAATCCGGTCGGACCCTGCGGTTTGCCCGCAACCTGATGCTGGAGCGCGGCGCGTCCAATGTCTCGGTCGCCGTCCTCCTCGACAAGCAGAACAAGCGCGAGGAGGATCTGGAGGCCGATTATGCCGGCTTCCGCTGCCCCGACCGCTTTGTCGTCGGCTATGGCATGGACGTCGCCTACGCCTTCCGCGAACTTCCCTTTGTCGGCGTGATTACCGGTGATGCTTAACCAAGGTTAAATCGCGGTAACAGAGCTTGTTAACTACATAAATCGCCATTTTTCGATGTTTACCTCTCGCTAGGAAAGTTCTGGTGATCTCTACGGCAACAAGGCCCGGAACAACGGGTCAGCCTCAAGGGTTTTGACAAGACAGAAAGAACTGGACAGCGCCATGGCGAGGATTTTGATCACGGAAGACGAGGCATCTCTGAGGGCATTCGTTGCGCGCGCATTGAGGCTCGACGGCCATGAGACGGTCGAGGCCTGTGATGGCGCGGAAGGTCTCGAGCTTCTGTCCGAGAGCAATTACGACCTGCTTCTCTCCGATGTCCGCATGCCGATCATGGACGGCATCGCCCTTGCCCATCAGGCGGCCAGCACCCATCCGGGCATGAAGATCCTGCTGATGACCGGCTTTGCCGAACAGCGCGAACGCGCCGACGACCTGATGGAGAAGATCGTTGACGTGGTGCCCAAGCCCTTCGCCCTGCCGGATATCCGCAAGGCCGTCGCCCGCGCGCTTGCGGCTTAGGTAGCTTTCAGCCGATCACGTCGTGTTGAAGATTTACAGGCCACGCCTGTGTGTGCCGGAATACAAGGTCCGGCGAGATCAATTCCCCGCATCCGGCTCCAGCAACCGTTCCAGATAGGGCGGTTCTGAGGGAAGCGGTGCGCCCTGGTTGAGCCGTTCGCGGATGGCGTCGAGGATTTCGCGGGCGCGCTCGACTGTGAACTCGTCCGGCACCTGAACATCATCACCGAAATCAAGTCCGTCCGTGCCCTGATTGCGGCCGAGAGGATCGCGGCCTGCCTGCGAACCCCAGCCGGTCTGACCGTTTTGCCCTTGCTGGCCCTGGCCTTGCGCCATCATCGCATTCATCATCTGCCGGGCGCCCTGACGCAGTGCTTCCAGCGCATTGCCCTGCCCTTCCAGCGCGCCTCGCCCTTCGCCTTCCCCCAGAGCTTCGGCGGCGCCGTCCATCGCCTCGCCGGCCTGGTCGAAGCCCTCGGCGGGCGGCATGCCGAGTTCGGAAAGCTTCTGCTGCATCTCGCCCAACTGTTCGGAAAGCGCCTGTTGCTGCTCCTGAAGCTGGCGTAAGGCCTCGCGCAACTCTTCCGCTGTCATATCCTGCGGTGAACGCTGCTCTTCGCCGTTTTCGCCCTGCTGCTCACCATCCTGACGCGGCGGCGGATCGCCCCACCGCTCGCGGTCACGCAGTTGCTGGTCGAGCTCGAAGGTCTCGTTCATCAACCGCTGCTGCTCCTGGATCAGTTCGCCAAGCTTGTCGATCTGCTGGCGCATTTCCGAATTCTGCTGCCCGCCCTGCTGGGCCATGGAGGACGGCGGCTGAATGTTGTTCATCATCCGCTGCAGTTCCGACAACAATTGCTGTGCGGCGGCGCGATCGCCGGAGCGGGCGAGGTTTTCAAGCTGGTTCAGGAGGTTGTCGAGATCGCGCTGTCGCAACGCCTGCTGCGCGCCCTGCTGCATGTCGGAGGGCTGCATGCGCTGGGCCATTTCCGAGAGATAGTCCTGCATCGCCTGGCGCAGTTCTTCCATCAGCCGGGCTATCTCGGCATCGGATGCGCCGTCGCGCAGTGCCTCGCTCAGCGCATCCTGCGCCTCCCGCAGGCGACGTTCGGCATCCGACAAAGCGCCGTCCTCGATGCCGGTCGCGATCTCCCAGAGATAATCGGCTGTATCGCGATAGCTCTCTTCGTCATGGGCGAGCAGCATGCGCGTCTGGGCCGACTTGATCAGCAGGAACTGCGTCAGATCGGGGATCGTCTCCTCCGGGCGCAGCGTGATCGCCGCGCTGTATTGCAGCGCCTCCGGCATGGCGCGGGTATCGAGCGCAAAGATCTGCCGCTGTTCGGCGACGGAGCCGGCCAGCAGATTGTGGAAGCCGCGCGCCGGCAGCACCATTTCAAGCGGCGCGCTGCGGGCAACATGGCCGGCGGCATCTTCGGCGATGAGTGTGATGGTGACCGGCTTGCCCGAAAGCGGATGCTCGGTGAGATTGCGGCTGGTAAACGCCGAATAGTCCTCGCTTGAGCGCGACGGCATGTTGAGCGGAAATTCCGGCGGCGGATAAAGCGGCGTCGCATCCGGGTCGACATCGCCGGACGGGACTATCTCGGCGCGCGCTGCCGTCACGCCGTAATCGTCGGTGACCGTGTATTCCAGTTCCAGCGCGCCGTTTGCCGCCGCCTTCGGCCTGCCCTTGAAGGCAATGACCGGCATTTCGTCCGGCACGACGCCGATCACCCACTGGCGTCCCGCCGCTTCCAGAAGGCCGCTCGAGGTGAGCGTGAAACTTGCGCCGCGCATCATCGCGCCCTCTTCGGCCTCGTTCGGCGTCTGCGGCGCGTCCGCATCATCCGGCGTAAAGGCGATCGGCGCATCAGCCCCCTCGCCGGAAAGCCGCACGGTCAGCACCGAGCCTTCCGGAATGGCCTCCACCTGGTCGACGCCGTCAGCCTGAAGGTAGACCGGCGCCTTGCGGGTATAGGGTGGCGGCGAAATCCACGCGTCGAAGCGGAGCGCCAGCGCCGTGTCGGCCTCATTGGCAGGCGGCAGAAAGGCATCGGCGAGCCGGCCGGAACCGGTCGCCCCGGCATAGAAGAAGGCGACGAACAGCATCAGCGCGGGGACGGCGCGCAGGCCGTAGGGATCAACGGCGGACAGATCCGGCCGGGCATGGCCGGCATCGATACGGCCAAGCTTTTCGGCCATGCGGCGCTGGTGAGCATGCCACAGGGCAAGCGCCTCCGGCGTCTCAAGCGCTGGCCTGTCTCCGGCAACGGCGATGGCCTGATGCGCCAGCCCGTTCTCCCGCTCCAGACGCCGCTCGGCTTCCGCCCGGCTCGGCATGCTGAAACGCCGCAGCGGCCGGAAGCCGGCGAAAAAGCCGCCGACAAGCAGCAGAAGGACAACGACTCTCAGAGCAAAGGGAACGGCGTGAAACAGACCGAGCCAGGAAAAGGAAAGGTAGAGCGCAAGCGCACAGGCAGGCCAGACGAGGCCCGGAACCAGACGCTCAACAACAAGGTTGAAACGGGCGAACGCGCGACCGCGGGCAATGCGCCGCATCAGCGCCTTGCCTTGTCTGCCCCTGCCCGGGGCTTGTTTGCCGGTATCTTGCTGTCGCGCGATCATGGGTCCCGTTTGTCGCGCCTTTCGGCGGCGGCGTGAGCGATACGAAAACCATAGCACGGTTTATGACGATAGCGAGGAGACGAAAATGAATATGGACAAATCCGTCTTCAAGACTTTGCGAGCAGCGTCACATCCAATCCGGCACCGAATCGAGTCCGATCAGTTCGTCATAGGAACCGCGGGGGCGGATGACATGGTAGCGGTCGCCGTCAACCAGCACTTCCGGCACCAGAAGGCGGGTATTGTAGGTGCCGGCCTGCACCGCGCCATAGGCGCCTGCCGTCGAGACCGCCAGTAGATCGCCAGGTTCCGGCCTTCCCATCTCCCGTGAAAGCGCCAGATAGTCGCCCGTCTCGCAGACCGGGCCGACGACATCCGCCGTCAGCCGCTTGGCCTTCGGGTTCAAAACCACGGGACGGATCGCGTGATAGGCGTCATAAAGCGTCGGCCGGATCAGATCGTTCATCGCGCCGTCGACGATGACAAAGCTTCTCGCTTCCGCATCCTTCACATAGATCACCTCGGTGACGAAAATCCCGGCATTTCCGGCAATCATCCGGCCAGGCTCGGCAACGATGCGGCAATCAAGCCCCGCCAGCTCCTCACGGATGACAGCGGCATAGGCCGTCGGCTCCGGCGGCGGGTTGTTGTCGAACTGATAGGGAATGCCGAGCCCGCCGCCGACATCGACGTGATCGATCGCATGGCCCTTTGCCCGCAGGTCCGAAACCAGCGTCTTCATCAGCCGGAAGGCATCGCGAAACGGCGAGAGCTCGGTGATCTGGCTGCCGATATGCATGTCGATCCCGGTCACGCGGATACCGGGCAGTTCCGCCGCGCGGGCGTAGACCGCCTCGGCGCGCGAGAAGGCGATGCCGAACTTGTTTTCCTTCTTGCCGGTCGAAATCTTGGCATGGGTCCTGGCATCGACATCCGGATTGATGCGGAAGGAAACCGGGGCCTCGACACCCTTCGCCGCGGCGCGGGCGCTCAGAACCTCGAGCTCCGGCTCGGATTCGACATTGAAGCAGTAGATGCCGGTCTCCAGAGCAAAATCGATCTCGCGCACGGTCTTGCCGACGCCGGAAAAGACGATCTTCTGCGGATCGACGCCGGCGGCCAGCGCGCGGCGCAATTCGCCCTCGGAGACCACGTCCATACCCGCCCCCAGGCCTGCCAGAAGCTTCAGGATCGCCTGGTTGGAATTGGCCTTGACCGCGTAGCAGACAAGCGCGTCCGAACCGGCAAAGGCTTCGGCGAAGACCTTGTAATGGCGCGTGAACGTGGCCGTGGAATAGCAGTAGAAGGGCGTGCCGACAGCCTCTGCGATCGCCGGAATGGAAACGCCCTCGGCAAACAGCACGCCGTCGCGATATTCGAAATGGTTCACGAGAAAGGACCCGCCTAGTTGAGAAGGGAATCGAGGAAGAAGGGCTCGCCGTCAACGGCGGCATCCGGCCCGGCATTGATGACATTGTCGCCGGAACCGTCGAGGACGACCGGTTTGTCGTTCGGCGCAATGCGGATGGCCGGCATATTGGCGTTTTTCGCCTCGCGCTCGGCCTGTTTCGGCGTTGCCGGCGGCACTTCCAGCGGCCCGCGCCGCCCGCAGGCGGTCAGCACCAATGCGCTCGCCAATAATGCCGCAACGGCGATCCTGTCTTTTCTCATGGCACGTTCCACCGCAAGCCTCACCAAACCCGACGCCTCTCCTGATAGCCTATCAGGGGAGGCTTGTGCACCCTCAAACCCGCGAATTCAAACGCGCTCGCGCCACCAGGCGATCTGCTTGCGCACTTCGTCCGGCGCCGTGCCGCCGAAGCTCTTGCGGCTCGCCACCGAGGCCTCGACCGTCAGGACATCGAAAATGCCCTCCGTGATGGCCGGGTTAATCGCCTGAAGCTCTTCAAGAGACAGTTCGGCAAGGTCACAGCCCTTCTTCTCGGCAAGCGCCACGGCATGACCGGTAGCATGATGGGCATCGCGGAAGGGCAGTCCCGCCTCGCGCACCAGCCAGTCGGCAAGGTCCGTTGCGGTTGAAAAGCCGGAGCCGGCCGCAGCCTTCATCGCCGCCGTGTTGACCGTCAGGTCGCCGATCATCCCGGTCATGGCGGCAATCGCCAGATCAAGGCTCTTGGCCGCATCGAAAACCTGTTCCTTGTCTTCCTGCATGTCCTTGGAATAGGCAAGCGGCAGGCCCTTCATCACCGTCAGCAGGGCCACCAGCGCGCCGTTGACGCGGCCGGTCTTGGCGCGCACCAGCTCGGCGGCATCCGGGTTCTTCTTCTGCGGCATGATCGACGAGCCGGTTGAAAAACTGTCGGACAGACGGACGAAATTGAACTGCGGCGTCGACCAGATCACAATCTCTTCCGCCAGACGCGACAGATGCGTGCCGCAGATCGAAGCCACCGAGAGAAACTCCAGGGCGAAATCCCGATCCGAGACCGTGTCGATGGAGTTGCGCGTCGGCCCGCCGGAAAAGCCGAGCGCTTCGGCCGTCATGTGCCGGTCGATGGCAAAGCCGGTGCCAGCAAGGGCTGCGGCCCCGATCGGGCTTTCGTCCAGATGCTCGATGGCGTGGCGCACGCGCTTTCGGTCGCGGCCGAACATTTCGACATAGGCCATGCAGTGATGGCCGAAGGTGACGGGCTGGGCGGTCTGCAGATGGGTAAAGCCCGGCATCACCGTATCGGCATGTTCTTCGGCCCGCGCCAGGAACACGCCGATAAGCCGCGTCAGCGCCGCTTCCGTCTTGAGAAGTTCCTTCTTCACCCACAGGCGGAAATCGAGCGCCACCTGGTCGTTGCGCGAACGGGCGGTGTGCAGCCGTCCGGCCGCCGCGCCGATCAGCTCGCGCAGGCGCGATTCGATATTCATGTGAATATCCTCGAGCTGCCGCGAGAAGGTGAAGCGACCCTCCTGGATCTCACGACGAATTGTTGAGAGCCCCTCGAGAATTGAGGCCTTGTCCTCCGCCGAAATGATATTTCTTTCGGCCAGCATGGTGGCATGGGCGATCGATCCGTCGATATCCTCGTTATAGAGAGCCTTGTCGAAATCGATGGAGGCATTTATCTCCTCCATGATCGCGTCGGGGCCGGAGGCGAAACGCCCGCCCCACATTGTGTTCGAGGTGCTGTTGTCGGAAGCCATGACGTGCCTATCTGGAGAGTGACATGACGAAGAAGAGCCGCAAGAGCCCCATCTCCGCCAGACTTGTTCTTATCGCGCTTGTTGCCGGGCTGATTGCCGGCGCTGTGGCGGTATACGTGAAAAACACGTTCACTGGCAATGGCGACGGCGAACTGGCCACGGCAGATCAATGCGAAAGCGCGGTCGAAATCGCCGCCGCGCTGAAGCCGCTGGCGCTTGGCGAGGTCGCTGCCTTCATTCCCGCCGAAAAGCCGCGCCCGATGCAGAATCTCACGTTCAATTCCGACACCGGCGAAACATCACTCTCCGCCTTCAAGGGCAAGACTGTGCTGATGAACCTCTGGGCCACCTGGTGTGTGCCCTGCCGCGAAGAAATGCCGGCGCTCGATGAACTCGAAGCCGAGATGGGCAGCGACGCATTCCAGGTCGTCGCCGTCAATATCGACACGGGCTCTGAGGAAAAGCCGAAGAAATTCCTCGACGAGATCGGCATCTCGTCACTCGCCTATTACCGCGATGAGACGATGGGCGTGTTCAACGCGCTGAAAAAGGACGGCCTCGCCTTCGGCCTGCCTTCGACCATCCTGATCGACGATAATGGCTGCCTGCTCGGCTCGATGAACGGTCCGGCCGAATGGGCGAGCGACGATGCCCAAGCCCTGGTGGGAGCCGCCATCTCGCCGTAACCAACGGCACGATCGACCGTCATTACGGCGTTGGATCGCCGATGCCGTATTGCTCAAGTAACTTGCCGACGCCGCGCCGCACCTCCGGCGCGAGATTGTAAACGGCGGGGCTGTTGCCGACAAAACCGATCTTGAACTGCGGCGGAAATTTCAGCAATTCCGACATATAGTCGCCGATAGAGTCCAGAACCTGGACTTCGACCGGACCGTGGCGAAGCCCGGTACTGATGTCTTCGCGCGGGTTTTCATAGAGGTTGAAGACCAGAACGCCGCCTGTTTCGTGGAAAATCGTACCCGAAAAGCCGCCGAAATCGCCCTTCTGGACAATGCCATTCTCGATTTCCCCGGTGAACATCGGCTTGAATTCGTCGATCCGCATCGCACCGAAATACTGGTTGATCGTGTAGGGGCGGCTGCGACGATTGGACTGACCATCATCCGCCAGCAGGAACGAGGCCTGATCGACGCCGTCAATATAGGTCGTATCGGCAAACAGCTTGCCGATGTCGCCTCCCTTGACGCCAGTAAGCGACATCACTGTCGGCAGGATATCGGCAAAATCGAAAAGGCCGTCCGAGCGGCGCGGCACGATCATGCCCTTCCAGTAGGCAAAGGTGGGAACACGCACGCCGCCATCCCAGTTCGAGCCCTTGCAGCCACGGAATGGCGTGCGGCCATGCGGCGGGATCTCGCATTCCGGACCGTTGTCCGAACTCAAGATAATCAGTGTATTGTCAAGCTGTCCGGTCTTCTCCAGCTCGTCGACCAGCGCCCCGAAAATATCGTCCATTTCGACCATGCAGTCACCGAAGACGGTATGGGCCGCCGACCTGCCGGCATAGTCGTCATTCGGATAATTGTCGAAATGGCAGCCGCGCGTGGCGTGATAGAGGAAGAACGGCTTGTCGCTGTCCTTCTGCCTGTCGATGAAGTCGAGGCTGACCTCCTTCCAGTGCTGGTCGAGATCCTTGATATAATCGAGGTCGATTTCCTTCAGGCTTTCGCACTGATCGGGATTGGCCGCCGTGCAATGCACTTCATCATGGCTGAAATTGCCTTCCAGGATCATCTGGTAGCGCGATGGGGAAAGCGCGACCTCGGGATTGAAATAGACGTCGCGCCACTCCGTGTACTGATCCGAGACGCTGAGGAAGCCGACATAATCGTCGTACCCGACATTTTGCGGCAGCGATGGTTTGTTTTCGCCCATATGCCATTTGCCGACACCCTGTGTCACATAGCCGGCATTCTGCAGCAGTTTCGGCAGGGTCAGCGCACCGTCCAGACCGCCGGCTTCGCCATAGGCCGGCGGCCGCAAGATACCATGATGCAGGGGATTCTGACCGGTGTGGATGGTTGCGCGGCTCGGCGAGCAGGACGGCGTCGAATAGGCTGAGGTCAGCAGCAGTCCGGCCATGGCCAGCGCGTCCATGTTCGGCGTTGCATTGCCAATCGCCACGCCGCCGCCATTGAAGCCGGGATCCCACCAGCCGACGTCATCCATCAGGAAGATCAAGACATTCGGCTTCTTGCCGGTTTTGGCTTCGAACGCAGCAAGCTTGGCCGCAGCCGCCTTGTCCTGCTCGGGACGCTGCAGCGCGGGATACATATTGGGCGCGGGCTTCACATCCTTCATATGCAGGGAAAAGCCGGGATAGTCATAGCCCTTTGCCGTCGTCGGTCCGGTCGTCGCGCCGCGCGCATTGCCTTCTGCCTGGGCGAGCGCAGACCCCGATGCCAACACTGCAAGAGAAAGCGCAACCGCTGCCCCCGCACCCCAGTCCTTTTTCCGTCCTTGCCGATGCATGCTGGGTCTCCCTTTATCCATCACGGCAATGCCAAGCTGAAAAACGCGCATGCTGACCACGCCGGCTGGCATACCCAAGCGGCCTGAAGTTTCCAGAGCCCATCAGGCCGGTTTATTTTCAGCCCCGTCCCTGCCCTCACAGCAGCAAGAGTAAAATTACATCTTCATGTACAAACGTCAATTCTATTTATTAATATCAGTACTTCCTGATATTTAACGCCATAGTTCTAATTATTAAAAATATTAGTTATATATATTGACCAGAACCGAGAGATTTATCGAAAAAAAATACAGCCGGTTGATTGTCACCGTGGAACTGCGGGCTTGGATGCATGGACATGCAGCGCCTGACGCCTGTGACACCGCCGTGGCCCGGGCCGTTTCAGACCGGAAGAAAAGAGCCCTGGCGTTCCGCGGGAGATACCAGGGCGTCACCTCGGATTTCCAATCCGAAGCGTCGGGGGAGCGAGAAGCCGGATTCCAGTTTTCGTCCGGTGCCCTCGAGCGGTTCCGCCTTTCATGGAAACGCGCAACCGCTCTATCTCTTTGTTTTGACGCATTTTCGCGGACGTCAGATGTTTCCATCTGACTGCGAAATGCCCTAAAAGCCGATCGCCTGCAACAGCAGGAAACAGCCCGCCGACAGCAGCGCTGCAGCTGGAACGGTAATCACCCAGGCGGCGATAATGGTCATGAAATGCGAGCGGCGCACCAGCTTGCGGCGGGCGCGCTCCTGACCGGGAATGCGGCGGGCCACGGGGTATTCCATCTCGATGCGGCGGGCGCGGCGTTCCATGTACCACTCGCGGAAGAAGCCGACGCCGAAGACACCGCCGACGGCGATATGGGTGGAGCTCACCGGCAGGCCGAGCCATGAGGCGGCAATCACCGTCACAGCAGCCGACAGAGCGACGCAATAGGCGCGCATCGGGTTGAGCTTGGTGATCTGGCTACCGACCATGCCGATCAGCTTCGGCCCGAACAGCACGAGGCCGAAGGAAATGCCAAGCGCGCCGATCATCATCACCCAGAGCGGAATGGCGACCTCACCGGCAACGGCGGAGGATTTCTGCACATAGGCAATGGCCGCCAGCGGGCCGACGGCATTGGCGACGTCGTTGGCGCCATGGGCAAAGGACAACAGCGCGGCCGAGACCACCAGCGGCAGGCGGAACAGGGACTTCAGCGAGCGGTTGCGGTTTTCCAGCCCCTGCGACTGGCGCCTGATGAAGGGCATGGAGACAAGCCACATGGCAAGGCCCGTCACCGCGCCGATCAACAAGGCCGTGCCGAGATCGATGGAAATGACCTTCTTCAGGCCCTTCATTGCCAGATAGGCGGCGAAGGCGGCGCTCATCACCCCGATCAGCACCGGCACCCAGACGCGCGCGGCGGCGATCTTGTCGTCGACATAGATCACCCGCCACTTGATGAAGGCGAGCATGGCCGCGGCGATGACGCCGCCCAGAAGCGGCGAGATCACCCAGCTTGCCGCAATCGCCCCCATGGTCGACCAGTTCACCGTCGCAAGCCCTGCCGCCATGATACCTGCGCCCATGACGCCGCCGACCATGGAATGGGTGGTGGAAACCGGCGCGCCGATCCAGGTCGCGACATTGACCCAGACGGAGGCCGCCAGCAGGGCTGCCATCATCGCCCGCACGAACACGGCCGTGCTGGAAAGCGCCGAGGGATCGATAATGCCCTTGGAGATGGTCGAGACCACGTCGCCGCCGGCAAGCAGCGCGCCCGCGCTTTCGCACACCGCCGCAATGGCGATCGCGCCCAGCAGCGACAGCGCCTTGGCGCCAACCGCCGGACCCATATTGTTGGCGACGTCATTGGCGCCGATATTGAGGGCCATATAGGCGCCGAAGGCGGCCGCCACGATCACCGCCAGGCTCTGCGGCTCGCCGCCGGTAAAGATCGCCGCCGCCACCACGGTGAGCGTCACGAAAACGAGGCTGACGCCGACGCCCACCAGCGGGCGGGCGGTGTACATTGTGGCCTCTTCCAGACGCGTCAGACGGTTGAGGTCCTTATCGAGCGTCTTCCATTGCGGCGTGGCATCTTCGGTCACTGTGAATGTCCTTGCAGTCAAACGGCCGTCACGGCCTGTCGCACGCAGCCTAGCCGCGCCGCGCTTCGTCGATACGTTTCGGGAAGTCCTTCAGGATCGCCTTGAGCTCCGGTTCCTGCACGGCGCGCGCCGCATCCTCCGGCGTCATCCAGGCGCGCTTGCGCTGGTCCATCTCCGGAAAGCTGTCGAGCAGCGTCTCAACCCGGACGGCATAGACATAGACATCGGTCGTCACCGGCAGTTCGCCGCCAATGATCTTCTTGTAGCGATAGCGCCCGACGCGGATGTGATCGGCATCGGCGGGCTGAACGCCGGCCTCCTCCCAGGCCTCCTGCAGCGCGGTTCCCGCGCCGTCGGTTCCGGCAACCGGCCAGCCCTTGGGGATGATCCAGCGCTTTGTCGTGCGCGACGTGATGAGCAGCACCTCCGGGCCGTCCGCCCCTTCACGATGACAAAGGGCCGCGATCTGAACGCGGGCGGGCCGGCCCAGCAGTGGAGCGAGATAATTATTCCAGATACGGGAAAGCATTCATAAAACCGTCATAAAGCGGAAAAGTGGGGCTTGTGTAGTAAAAATGGCGCAAAATCACAAGCCGCAATCGACGAACCGCCTCTGGCGCGAAGAGTTCGGCTGGCCTGTCAGAACCGGCAAAGCGCCGCTCACCCGACCCTTTTCCCGAGCGTGTCGATCACCGTCTTGCCGAGCGTCTGCGGCTTCACCGCAAGCGCCGGGTCGTCGCGTTTCAGACGGTCGGCCATCTGTTTCAGGCCGAAGGCGGCGGCCGAGTTCAGGCTTTTCAGTTCCTCCCAGGTGACCGGGGTGGCGACCGGAGCGCCGGAACGGGCGCGCACGGAATAGGGCAGGATCGCGGTCGCCCCGCGCTCGTTGCGCAGCCAGTCGATGAAGATCTTCCCCTTGCGCTTGTCTTTCGACATGGTGGCGGTGAACCGGTCCGGCTCCCTCTCCGCCATTAGATGCGCGAGCGTCCTGGTGAAGGATTTGAGCGTCTCCCAGCTGACCGTGCGCCGAAGCGGCACGACAACATGAATGCCCTTGCCGCCGGTCACCAAGGCATAGGCCTCAAGGCCGATATCCGAAAGCAGGGACTTCAGGTCGAAAGCCGCCTGCTTCGTGTCGGCAAAGCCGAGCGTCTCGTCGGGATCAAGGTCGAAGATCATCCGGTCGGGCCGCTCCAGCCGGTCGACACGGGCCGCCCAGCCGTGAAACTCGATCGTGCCCATCTGGGCCGCAGCAACAAAACCTTCCGGGCCGGATGCATAGAGATATTCCCCGCTCTCGCCGCCCTTTTCCTCGATATCGATCCGGGTGAGTTCGTCGGGGAACCCTTTCCCCGCGTGTTTCTGAAAGAAACACTCGCCATCGATGCCCGCAGGACAGCGCAGAAGCGAGACGGGACGTTTCCCCGACACTGCGATCATGCGGTCGCCGACAAGGCCGTAGTGACGGGCAATGTCGATTTTCGTCACGCCATCCCCCGAAAAGAGTTCGCGATCCGGGTGGGTGATGGCGATGCCTTCAACCACATTGCCCTCGTCATTCTCTGCTTCAGGTCTTGCCTGGCTTACCCCTTCCTCTTGCTTCACCTCTTCCACCTCCTTGTCCCCGCACAGGCCGAGCTAGGGGCCTGGAGCGCACCCGTTTTTGCCGCTTTAACGGGCAGGCCGCGGCAATCTTCCAACGCCACCCCAAAAGTACGCCAGCGCGCATGTCCTGTCGAACAAGCCTTTTCCTCCTTACCACGGCGTCTCGCCATCCGGCTCGAAGAAACCGCCAGTTTCCTCCCCCTCAAGGGCAAAGCGGACGGGAAGCCGCGCGCCTTCTTCCGGCGTCATTACTCCAAAGCCGGTCAGATCCGTCTTTACGAAGCCTGGACTGACCGAATTGACCACAATCTCACTTCCGCGCAAGACCTCGCGAAGCTGCACGGTCAGCATATTGAGCGCGGCCTTGGAGGCATTGTAGCCGATGAATTGCGAAGCGTAGTAGGGCGACGTCGGATCGCCATTGAGCGCCAGGGAGCCGAGCGAGCTCGAAATGTTGACGATCCGTCCCTTCTCCGCCTTACGCAAAAGAGGCAGCATTACCTGCGTCACCGCCAGCGTGCCGATAAAGTTCGTCTCCATGACCCGCCGGACGGCACTGATTGACGCCTTGCCGGGCGGTCCATCGGAAAAATCGAAAATGCCGGCATTGTTGACGAGCACGTCCAACCTGCCGTGGCGCGCCTCGATCCAGGCCGCCGCCGCAGCAACCGTTTCGGCATCGTTGATGTCGATACGAACCGACTGGACATGGAGCCCCTCGCCGCCAAGCTCGTCGACTGCCTTCCTGGCGCGGGCATCGTCCCGCGCGCCGATGATCACCTGCAGGCCGGCAGCGGCGAGTTTGCGGGCAATCTCCAGTCCGATCCCCTTATTGGCGCCGGTGACGAGTACCGTTTTTCGGTCAGTCATTCATCAAATCCTTTTCAATCAATGCGTTCCGGACTTAATATATGAAGCATTGTTCATCTTTTGGATTCGCATTTGCCCGCTCTCGCCCGCCCCTCTCTGACACCCCGAAAAATGCCGCGTCAGGCGCGTGCGGAAGCAACAGTCGATGCCATTTTCGAGGCGACCATTCAGCTTTTGACTCGTGCGGGCGCCGAGGACCTGACGACCACACGCGTGGCCGACCGCGCCGGCGTTTCCGTCGGCACGCTCTATCAGTATTTCCCGAACAAGCAGGCGCTGATCTATGCCCTGAACGAGCGCTATCTTGAGGCTCTGGCGAAGAGGATCGAGGCGACCTGCAGCGCTCAGGCGGGGCAGACCGCCCCGAACATGCTCAAGGCCCTGATAGACACCTACTGGCAGGCCAAGACCGAAAGGCCGGAAGTGACGCGGGCGCTTTATCG
This sequence comes from uncultured Martelella sp., assembly GCA_963676545.2. GTDB lineage: Bacteria > Pseudomonadota > Alphaproteobacteria > Rhizobiales > Rhizobiaceae > Martelella. The sequence continues at coordinate 14,327 of CAXXRG010000003.1, forward strand.
CTCGGTCGCCGACCTCGACAACTCAGCTCTCATCGAGACATTCGCCCGCCGGGTCGATACTGCGACCACAGCCATGTTCGCGAGCGCCTGCGATGCCGATTTCGCCGACCTTGCCAGCGTGAACCTGACCCTTGTCACGGTCATCTTCGGGACGGTGCGCAATGCCTTCGAACGCGGCCTCGATAGCCATGATGCCGAGAAGCTGCAGGGGCAGCTGCACCTGATGTGCGATGCCTATCTGAAGGCTCTGGACCGGAGCTCGATCGCGCAACCGCTGTGATCGCGGCGGTGTGTGATGGCAAGTATCCCTTCGGAAATTCACGTCCAGGCGCAGCCCATCGCCCCCTTTCCGCCATATTTTGCGCTGCAAACCTTGCTCTCCAGCGCCCAAATCCGTATTGACTGTCGTCAATGAACCCCGGACCCGGTGAAATTCCGGGTGGCTCTTCCGGCCGCCGATCCGCCGGACAACCATTGAAACTGTTTTCATGACCTCCCGGCCCGCCTTTGCCTGCCGGCCGCAAACAGATTTTCAGGGACCATTGATGAACACCAGACATTTCTCACTCGCCCAGTACCGGCAGGAGTGGTTCGGCAATGTGCGCGCCGACACGCTTTCCGGCCTTGTGGTTGCCATGGCGCTCATTCCCGAGGCCATCGCCTTCTCGATCATCGCCGGCGTCGACCCCAAGGTCGGCCTGTTCGCCTCCTTCTCGATCGCCGTGATCATCGCCTTCGTCGGCGGCCGGCCCGGCATGATTTCCGCCGCGACCGCCGCGACCGCCGTCTTGATGACGCCGTTGGTCGCCGGCCACGGGCTGGAATACCTGCTGGCGGCCACGGTGCTCGCCGGCGTCATCCAGGTTGTCTTCGGCCTGCTGAAGCTCGGCCAATTGATGCGCTTCGTCTCGCGCTCGGTGATGACCGGCTTCGTCAACGCGCTGGCAATCCTGATCTTCATGGCGCAGCTGCCTGAGCTCACGAATGTGACCTGGATGACCTATGTGCTGGTCGCCGGCGCGCTTGCCATCATCTACCTTCTGCCGCGCGTGACCAATGCCGTCCCTTCCCCGCTCGTCGCCATCATCGTCATCACCGTCCTCACCATGATCTTCCAGTTCGACGTGCGCAATGTCGGCGACATGGGCGAACTGCCGGACGCCTTCCCGGTTTTCCACCTGCCGATGGTGCCGCTGACGCTGGAAACGCTGATGATCATCCTGCCCTATTCGCTGGCGGTTGCCGTCGTCGGCCTCCTGGAAAGCCTGATGACGGCGCAACTGATCGACGACCTCACCGACACGCGCTCCAACCGCAACCAGGAATGCGCCGGTCAGGGGATTGCCAATTTCTTCACCGGTTTCATCGGCGGCATGGCCGGCTGCGCCATGATCGGCCAGTCGATGATCAATGTGAAATCCGGCGGTCGCGGCCGACTCTCGACCTTCATCGCCGGCATGGTCCTGCTGATCCTCGTCGTCGTTCTGGACCAGTGGGTGCGCCAGATCCCGATGCCGGCACTCGTCGCCGTGATGATCATGGTCTCGATCGGCACCTTCTCCTGGTCGTCGATCAAGAACCTGAAGGACCATCCGCGTTCGTCGTCCGTCGTGATGATCTCGGTGGTCGCTGTCGTGGTCGCCACGCACAACCTGGCGATCGGCGTGCTGGTCGGCGTTCTTCTCTCCGGCATTTTCTTCGCCTGGAAGATCGCCCAGCTCTTCGGCGTGCGTTCGGAGCTTTCCGATGACGGAACGCAGCGGACCTATCACGTCGAGGGCCAGCTGTTCTTCGCCTCGGTGGAGGATTTCAACGCCGCCTTCGACTTCCGCGAAGCGCTGGAGAAGGTCGTCATCGACGTCTCGCGCGCCCACATTTGGGATATATCAAGCGTCGGAGCGCTCGATATGGTAGTGATGAAATTCAGGCGTGAGGGCGCCGACGTCGAGATCGTCGGCCTCAACGAAGCGAGCGCAACGATTGTCGACCGGCTCGCCATCCATGACAAGCCCGACGCGCTCGAAGAATTCATGAAAGAGGGGCACTAGATCATGGATAAGCTGACCGCCTTTATCGACAGCTCGAACTATGCCGAAAGCGTGTGCGACCACGCTGCCTGGATCGCCGGGCAACTCGGCCTTTCGGTCGAACTCGTCCATGTGCTGGAGCGCCAAAAGGGCCACCACGCGCCGGTCGATCTGTCCGGCTCCATCGGGCTTGGCGCCCGCACCGCGCTGCTGGAGGAACTGGCCGAGCTTGATGCGCAGAACGCCAAGGTGGCGCAGAAGCGCGGCCGCCTGCTGCTTGAAGGCGCGCTTGAACGCCTTGCGGCAGAGGGCGTTACCGATGTGAAGACCCGGCTGCGCAACGGCGATTTCGTTGAAGCCATTGAGGATGTCAGCGCGGATTCCCGCGTCATCGTCATCGGCAAGCGCGGCGAAGGGGCGGATTTTGCTTCCGGTCACCTCGGCTCCAACCTGGAGCGCGCGGTCAGAACCGCAAAGCAGCCGGTTTTCGTTGCCGCCCGCGCCTTCAAGCCGATCCACAAGGTTCTGGTCGCCTATGACGGCGGCCCCAGCGCCGAAAAGGCCGTGGATCGCGTGATCGCCAGCCACATTCTGCAGGAAACGGACGCAACGCTGCTGACCGTGTGCAAGGAAGGCGATCCGATGGCCGGCAAGGCCGAGGCCGCGCTGAAGCGCCTGCAGGATGCCGGCGTGACGGCGACACTCGTCATGCGCCCGGGCCATGCGGAGAAAGTGATCGAGGAAGTGGCGGCAGAGACTGGCGCCGACCTTCTGGTGATGGGCGCCTACGGGCATTCGCGCATCCGCACGCTTGTCATCGGCTCGACCACGACTGCCGTGCTGCGCGCCTGCAAGATCCCGGTCTTCCTGGTGCGCTAGCGCAGCGCCTCAAAAAAATCGGCGCTCTGAAGCCGATCAGATAGCCTCCAGACATGAAAAAACCCTCCGGAACGCACGCTCCGGAGGGTCTTTTTTGTCGTGTCCGACCATTACGGCCGGGCGCGCTCGAACTTAGGCAGCGCTGAGGTTTTCAGCGGCGCTCTTGCCCGTGCGGCGATCGGCGACGACTTCGAAGTTGACCTTCTGGCCTTCGGCCAGCGTGGTCATGCCGGAGCGCTCAACAGCAGAGATGTGGACGAAAACGTCCTTGCCGCCGTCTTCCGGTTCGATGAAGCCATAGCCCTTGGTGGTGTTGAAGAATTTTACGGTGCCGACGCTCATAACGATTTCCTTTCAAATCGTGCGTTCCAAGATCACATGATATCCATCATGCAGTGTCGTTCGATTTTGATAGGAAGACCGTTTCCAGCACTTTCGCGCAGACGTAACTTAGCAAACCAATTCGATGCGCCTTTTGTTACGCGACAATTATGACTGGAGCAAGACGCTAAATTTTTATTTTTCGGTACGGTCGCGGGCTGCTCTCCGACCGAACTCCCTTGCATGCACGCCCTGGTTTCGAACAAAAAACGCCCCCTGTCCGGGAGGAAGGACAGAGGGCGATACGGATTTTTTTGCGCTGAAGCAGGATCATATCGCCCGCGCGTCAGCGACTTTTTCCGGGATCTGCAGGCCGCTTCGGCAGAAGCGGCGGCCCCGCCAGAGGCTGGTTACTTCGCAGCCTTGCGGGCAACCCGGCGGATGTCTTCGCGATTGATGCCGAGGTCGGCCAGTTCGCGGTTGTTCATGCGGTTCAGTTCGCTGACCGTCTGACGATACTTCATCCAGTTATTGAAGCTATGTGCCATGCTCATATCGTATCTCCCTTCGCTTGAAGGTCTCGGCGCCGCATCCGTGCGACGCTCTCTGTTCCTGACAATGTGAGATATAGAGGCTTGCGCGGCGCCGAGGCAGAGGGTTTGCGTCAACAGTCCTATGCATTCCATGCAAAGCTTGAAGCATTCGCCTCAAATTTGACCAGAAAACCGGCACCGCGCCCGGCAACGCTCGTCTTTTGGCGAGAACGCAAAAAAATAGCGCTCACCGGGGGAGGAGGATCCGGTGAGCGCCATTTGATGTGGCCGGTGACTGGGAGGAGGAGGAGTATCACCGACCTATCGAAGGGCATTTTGGGAGGAGGAGGAGAATGCCCTACGAATTCCTGAAATTCCTGTGCGTCGCTTAGAACGCGGCCCGGCGTGCGATCCGGCGGATATCTGCGCGGTTGATGCCGAGGTCGGACAGTTCGCGCGCCGACATGCGATCAAGCTCGCTGACGGTCCGGCGATATTTCATCCAGTTGTTAAAGCTGCGCGTGACGTTCATTTTTCTGTCTCTTCGCTGGAGCATCACCTTGAGGGACGCTCATCATTTGCTGTTGAGCCGGATATAATCGTTTCATTCCGATTGAGGCAGACCCTTTTCAGCAATGCCCCTATGCAAAAAACGCAGAGCTGCAGCAAAGGGCGCCCTTGGCCGGCCCGCCGGCCACCGCGGCGGGCCCAAAAGCCGAAATATGGGAGGCAGCGTGGCCGTCGGGCGCGCCCAGCCTGCCGAGAGCGCCCGCTTCCTCTATTGCAGCGTCGCCAGCGCGCGGGCTATGCCGCGCACCTCCGAAAGGCCGCGCAGGCGGCCGATCAGCGGATAGCCGGGATTGGTCTTGCGCGACTGGTCGTCAAGGATGGCGTGGCCATGGTCCGGACGGAACGGGATCTCGACGCCGCGCGCCTTTTCCACCTCAAGCGCGGCCTTGACGACGGCGACCATGTCGACATCGCCATCCAGATGCGGCGCCTCGTGGAAGCTCAGACCGTCTTCCTCACGCTTGGTGGCGCGCAGATGCAGGAAGTGAACCCGGTCGCCATGCTTCCGCAGCATCGCCGGCAGATCATTGTCGGCGCGCACGCCGTAAGAGCCGGTGCAGAAGGTGAAGCCGTTGGCAAGGCTCGGCACGCGGGCGGCGATCCGGTCCATGTCCTCGACGGTGGACACGACACGGGGAAGCCCGAACAGCGGGCGCGGCGGATCATCCGGGTGGATCGCCATCACGGCGCCCGCTTCTTCCACCATCGGCACCACGATCTCGAGAAAACGCGAAAGCTGCTCGGCCAGCGCTTCGGCATCGATCGCATCATAGCGGGCAAGCTGCCCACGGAAGTCTTCCAGCGTGTAGCTTTCTTCCGCGCCCGGCAGGCCGGCGAGCACAGTGCCCTTCAGCTTGGCGATGGCGTCTTCGGAAAGCGTCTTGAAGCGCGCCTCCGCCTTGGCCACGACATCTGCGGGATAATCGGCATCCGCGCCCTTACGCTGCAGGATGAAGACGTCGAAGGCCACGTAGAGAAGATAGTCGAACCGCAGCGCCAGCGCGCCGTCCTCAAGCGGATAGGTCAGATCCGTGCGGGTCCAGTCGAGCACGGGCATGAAATTGTAGCAGATGGTCTTCACGCCTTCGCGCGCGAGGTTCTGGGCGGAACGGCCCCAGGTTTCGGCAAGTTTTTCCCATCCGGGCTCGGCCGTCTTGATCTTCTCGTGAACCGGAATGCTCTCGACGACGGACCAGGTGAGACCGGCCGCGGCGATCATGTCACGGCGGGCGGCGATCGTCTCGCGCTCCCACAATACACCATTGGGCAGTTCATGAAGTGCGGTCACGATATCGGTCGCGCCCGTCTGGCGCACCTCGGCAAGTGAAATCGGATCATTGGGTCCGAACCAGCGCCAGCTTTCCTTCATTTTTCTCTCCTGTCATTTTCAAAAGACAGTCCGGGAACGGCGCTTGCCCGAAGGGTGCGCGGCAGACTGCCAAAATTATTGGTTCGGGCGCCTGAAAGCGCTGCGAACACCTACCCCACGATCCGGCCCAGCTCCTTCGAGCCGAATACATAGCCATCGAAAGCCGGGTCATCGACGTCCGAGAGCTCCATCAGGGTTTCACGCACATTCTGAAGATGCGTCCACATCGCCTGCCGGGCGCGGGCCGGATCCTTCATCTGCAGCGCCTGCAGGATTTCCTGATGGTCCTGCAGCCAGCGGCGGCGATAGTCCGTATCGAAAACGCGGGTATGGAGTTGCGCCCACATGCGGCTCTTCTTGCGCTTGCCCCAGAGTTCATCGAGCAGATCGACCAGCACGGCGTTCTGCGTGGCAACCGCGATCAGCCGGTGAAACAGCTCGTCCGCCTCATAGCCGTCGTCGGTTCCCTTCTCGATCGCCTCGCGCTCCATGTCGAGCGCTTCGCGCATCCGGCGGATATCGGCCATGGAAACCATCTCGGCGGCGAATGCGGCAATGGTCGATTCCAGAAGCTGACGGGCCTGAAGCAGTTCGAACGGACCGAAATCATCCGGCAGGTCTTCAAGCGCCGGCTCGTCCTGCGTGGCCTCATCCTGCCGGGCGGCAAGGTAGATGCCGGACCCCTTGCGCACATCGACGAGGCCTTCGAGCTCCAGCGTGATCACCGCCTCGCGCACCAGCGAACGGCTGACACCCAGTTCCTCCGCCATCTGACGCTCGGTCTTGAGGCGGTCGCCCGGCTTGTAATTCGAGCGCGCGATGAGATCGCGGATCTCGGTCGCAACCTCCTGATAGCGGCGCTTTACAGTGTCTCCCATTCCTCAACCTCCCTTGCGGCAACCGCCAGATAGAACGCCTGCAATATAGCGAAGGATTTCTTCCTGGTTACCTTGTCTGCAGCAATCAGCCCTTTTCTGTTGAAGCCGCGCTGGAAAATGCCCTGGCGGCGTTCGGTCCTGAAATCATAGAGAATCCAGGGCGACATACCCTTGACGAAATCGAGGTCCCGCAAGGTGGCGATCTGTTTTTCATAGACCTCGGCCTGGTAATCCTCCGAGAACAGACCATCCCTGGGGCCATGCTCGGTGATATCCGCGTCGGCGCCGGTTTCGGAGATGACAACCGGGCGGTCGGGCTGGGAGTTGGCGAGGATCTTCGGCAGTTCGGAAAAATCCTCGTCATACCAGCCGTAATATTCATTGATGCCGATGATATCGAGATAGGCGGCGAGCCGGTCCTCGATCTTCAGCTTGGCGTGGTTGACCAGGCAGGCCGCCGCCACCAGTCGCGTCGGATCCTCGGCGCGAGCGGTTTCGGCAAGGCCCTTCATGAAGGCCAGCCGCGCATCGGTATCGGCGTTTTCATTCCCCACGGACCAGATCGCGACGCTGGCGCGATTGCGGTCGCGGCGGATGAGTTCGACCAGTTGGTTCTGCGCGTCCAGTTCGGTTGCCGGATTGGCGAAATCAATGGCCCAGTAAACCGGGATTTCCGCCCAGACGAGCAGGCCGACCTCATCGGCCAGTTCAACGGCGCGCTCATGGTGGGGATAGTGGGCAAGACGAACGAAATTGCAGCCCATTTCCTTGGCATGGGCATAGCGCCGGCGCAGGTCGTCTTCGGTAATGACCTTGCCGAGCTTCGCGTCGTCCTCATGCACCGAAATGCCCCTGAGCCAGAGCGAACGACCGTTGAGGAAAAGCTCGCGCCCCTTCCGCTCGATCGTGCGGAAGCCGACGCGATCGGAAACGCTGTCGTCACCGGCGGTCACATGCACATCATAGAGCTTCGGGCGCTCCGGCGACCAGAGCAACGGCGCGGCGTCGATCGTGATGGTTCCACGACCGTCGACAAGCTTCACGGTCTCGCTGATCCCGAGTTCGGGGATCGCGATTTCGGCCGTCTCCGCGCCTTCGGCAACAACGCTAGCAACAAGTCCGGAGCGTTCGGAACTCGGCTTCATATGAATGAAGAAGTCGCGGATCAGGCTTTGAGGCGTCTCTACCAGCGAAACCTCGCGATAGACGCCGCCATAATTGAACCAGTCGGTGTTGCGCATCGGCACACGGTCCGTGGTGCGTTGATTGTTGACGCAGAGCATCAGCCAGTTGCGGCCATCCTTCAGGAGGTCGGTCAGTTCGGCAAAGAAGGGCGTCGAGCCGCCATAATGATTGCCGATGAATGCGCCATTGAGGAAGACCTTGCAGTCATACTGCGCTGCGCCGACGCGCAGGAAGGTGCGTTTGCCAGGCTTCGGCGAAAAGTCGACGGGCCGGGTGTACCAGGCGCTGCCTTCAAAGAAATACCATTTCTCCTTCAGCATCTGCCAGCAGGAGGGCACCGGCACGGTCTCGCCCATATAGGGGTCGTAGTCCCAGGGCTCCTCCCGGTCGCGGGGCGCGGCCGGCTCCATGGCAAACCATTTCTGGCGCAGGCCCGTGTCGAGCAGATCGACACAGAAGTTCCATTGGCCATCGAGCGACACCTGTTCTCGGTCGCCCATAAAGATCATGGTGGCGTGATTGAGGTTCTGGGGGTTGAAGGGACGATCGTAATCCTCGTCATGCAGCGCCTGAAGCGCGTTTTCGGCCAGTTCTGATCGCTCGAGCATGGTGAACCTCCACCGGAACCTGTCATAATGTCTGGGGTGGCCGGCCACGCATTGTGCCCGACCAATTCGCAATGCGACTTAGTTGTCGCTGTAGTTCGCGCCTGCAGCCTGGATACGGTCGACCAGGTCGGCAACGGCTTCATTGCTGCCCTTGACTTCGTCATACATCGGCTGAACAGCTTCGATGAACGGCGCCTTGTCCACGGTATTGACCGTCACGCCCATTTCCTCGATCTCGCCCATCGTGCGCGAAACGATTTCGTCCCACTGATCGCGATGGAACTGCATGGCTTCCTGGGCGGCCTGACGGAAGGCAGCCTTGTCGTCATCGGACATGGCATCCCATGCGCAGTTCGAAATCACCACCACGGAGGGGATCATGGTGTGCTCGTCGAGGGAGAAGAAGTCAGCCACTTCGCCGTGACGCACGGTGGTGAGCGCGGTCGGGTTGTTCTCCGCGCCATCAACGACGCCCTGCTGCAGGGCGCTGTAGAGTTCGCCATAGGCGAGCGGCGTCGGGCTGCCGCCAAGCAGTTCGACCATGCGGATCGCAGACGGGCTCGGCTGAACGCGAATCTTCATGCCCTGGAGGTCCGCCGGCGTGTTGATCGGCTTGTTGCCGTAGAAGGAACGCGCGCCCTCGATCAGGAAGGCAACGCCCTGGAAACCCTTGTCATGCGAGGCATCGAGGATTTCCTGGCCGATCTCACCGGTCAGAATGTCGAACTGATGATCTTCGCTGAGGAAGAGATAGGGCAGGTTCAGGGCCGAATAGGTCGGCTCGAAGGCTTCCAGCTCGCTGGCATTGCTCTTGGCCATGTCGAGCACGCAGCTCTGAACCAGTTCCATCGATTCACGCTGGTTGCCGAGCTGCCCGTTCGGGAAAACCTGAATATCCCAGGCGCCATCCGTCAGCTCCGAAAGACGATCACCCATGAATTCCATGGAGATGTGCAGCGGATGATCCGGCGGATTGTTGTGGTTGAGGCGAAGCGTGCGCGCTTCGGCGGTTGCGGCAAAGGCGACAGCAGCGACGCCCGTCATCAAAGCGACTTTGGAAAAGATGTTCATATCTTCCTCCCGGCACCCGTTCGTTTGAGGAGTGATTATCAGGCCGCCACAGAGTGCCTTGTTGCAGCGGGTGAGCGTATGGTTGACCAAATTATTTTAAGTGTCAACCAAAATAGATAAATTGGTTGACCAATTTTTTGTTTTGGTTCATGCTTCAACCATCGGCCAAAGGTATCAACCAAAAGGCCGCACAAAGAACTCGCTCAAGGGAGGGTCGGATGTCCGAACAAGGAAAACCCGACACGATCAGCCGTCTTGTCGACGGCCTTGCCAATGTGATCGACGCCGTCCTGCGCGTCATCATCGTCGCCGGCTTCTCCGGCATGGTCGTCTGCGTGGTGTGGCAGGTCATGAGCCGCTATATCCTGCGCGCGCCGTCCATCTATACCGACGAAATCGCCCGTTTCCTGTTCATCTGGATGGCGTTGATCGGCGGCGCCTACACCTTCGGCAAAGGCCGGCATCTCGCGATCGAGATCCTGGCGCCGGCGCTGAGGGGCTGGCGCAAGCAACTGGCCCAGCTTCTGGTCGTCGCCGTCATCGCCTTCTTTGCCATCGCGGTCATGATCAATGGCGGCGGCGCACTCGTAGAACGCACGCTCGCCAATGGCCAGGTCTCACCTGCCCTGCAGATGCCGATGGGTTACATCTACATTGCCATTCCGGTCTCCGGCGCCGTCATTCTTTTCTACTGCCTGCAGATGGCCATCCGCCTTTTCCATGGCAAGACGCCGGTTGAAGCCGCGCCGGCCGAGGCCGGCGGACCTCTGAACTAAGGGGAGTTCCTTTCATGCTTATGTCCTACGCCCCGCTGGTCCTGTTCGGCAGTTTCATCCTGCTGATGGTTCTCGGCGTTCCGATCGCCTTTGCCATCGGCGTTTCGGCCACCCTCACATTCGCGCTGTTCGTTGGCATCGACCAGTCCTACTTCATCGTCGCCCAGCAGATGTCTTCGGGCCTCGATTCATTCACCCTGCTGGCGATCCCCTTCTTCATTCTGGCGGGGAACATCATGAACCGGGGCGGCATTGCCCGACGGCTCATCGACTTCGCCAAGGTGCTCGGCTTCGCCCTGCCCGGCTCGCTTGCCCATGTGAACGTGCTTGCCAACATGATGTTCGGCGCACTTTCGGGCTCCGCCGTTGCATCGGCGGCCGCCGTCGGCGGCGTCATGTCGCCGCTGCAGAAGAAGGAGGGTTACGACCCGGCCTATTCGGCCGCCGTCAACATTTCGTCCTGCACCACCGGCCTCCTGATCCCGCCAAGCTCGACCTTCATCGTCTTCTCGCTGATCTCCGGCGGCACCTCGGTCGCGGCCCTCTTCGTGGCCGGCTATGTGCCGGGCATCCTGATGGGCGTCGGCATCATGATCGTCGCCGGCATCATCGCCAAGAAGCGCGGCTACCCGACCCAGCCTCGCCCGACTGCCAGCGAGTTCGTCAGGAAGGGCCTTGATGCGCTTCTGCCGCTTGGCCTGATCGTCGTCGTCATGGGCGGCATCATCGGCGGCATCTTCACCGCCACGGAAGCCTCGGCCATCGCGGTCGTCTACACGCTGCTGCTCGCCTTCGTCTGGTATCGTGAAACCTCGATCAAGCAGCTTCCCTCGATCATCCTCGAATCGGCGATCACCACCGCCGTCGTCCTGCTGATGATCGGCTGCTCGATTGCGATGTCGCGCGCCATGGCCTTCGGCAATATCCCGAACATGATCTCCGACTTCATGCTCGGCCTGTCGGACAACCCGATCCTGATCCTGCTGCTCCTCAACGTCGTCCTTCTGGTTGTCGGCACCTTCATGGACATGACCCCGGCGCTGCTGATCTTCACGCCGATCCTGATGCCGGTGGTTCAGAAGCTTGGCATGGACCCGGTCCAGTTCGGCGTGATGATGACGCTCAATCTCTGCGTCGGCATCTGCACCCCGCCTGTCGGATCGGCGCTCTTTATCGGCTGCTCGGTCGGGGGCACCACGATCCCCAAGGTGATCAAGCCTTTGATCCCCTTCTTCCTGACCCTGATCGCGGTCCTGATGCTCGTCACCTATGTCCCCTCGGTCAGCCTCGGCCTGCCCCGTTTGCTTCTCGGCTACGGCGGCTAAAGACAAGGGAAACCAGATTATGCGTACCCTCAAGAACTGGGCGCTCACCGCGCGTGACGCCAATGGCGTCACGCTCACCGTAGACGGCGCCCACACCCTCCGAATCTCGGTTCTCGAAGAAGCCCTCTTCCGGATTTCGCTGAAGAAAGCCGGCGAATGGCGGCTTGACCGCACCTGGTCGATCGCACCCGAAGAGGACGTCCCCTTCGAAGGCCGCTCCCGCGAAGACCTTTCCGGCTTCTCCCTGCCGGAATTCACCTGCACCGAAGGCGATACCCTCGTCATCGAGACCGCCGCCCTGCGGCTCACCGTCGAAAACCCGCTGACCATGCGCTGGGAAGCCAGGCAGGCGGGCGGCGGCTGGAAGCTGGTGGCCGAAGAACGCCCCACCGGCGCCTACATGCTCGGCATCCGCGACCATCGCAACAGCCACTTCCTGCTGAGGAAGCCCGGCGAGAAGGTCTACGGACTCGGCGAAAAGGCGGGCGATCTCGAACGTTCGGGTCGCCGCTACGAGATGCGCAATCTCGACGCCATGGGCTATGATGCCAAGACCACCGATCCGCTCTACAAGCACCTGCCCGTCACCTTCACGGTGACGCCGGATGCCGGCGCCTTTTCGGTGTTCTACGACAATCTCGCCTCCTGCTGGTTCGACCTCGGCAACGAGTTCGACAATTACCACAAACCCTTCCGCGCCTACCGCGCGCTCGATGGCGATCTCGATTACTATTTCGCCTGGGCGCCGGAAATGCTGGATCTGGTGAAGGGCCATACACGGCTTACCGGCGGCACGGCCTTCATGCCGCGCTGGGCGCTCGGCTATTCCGGCTCCACCATGGCCTATACCGACCGGCCGAATGCGCAGGAAGAGCTCGAGGGCTTTCTGACCAGGCTTGCCGAGCACGACATTCCCTGCGACAGCTTCCAGATGTCCTCCGGCTACACCTCGATCGGCCCGAAGCGTTACGTCTTCAACTGGAACTACGAGAAGTTTCCCGATGTCGAGGGCATGACGAAGAAGTTCGCCGATGCCGGGCTGACGCTGATCGCCAATATCAAGCCCGCGCTTTTGCAGGATCATCCGCGTTTCAACGAGGCGCTTGATGCCGGCCTGTTCATCACCGACAGCGAGACCAATTCCTATGCGGATGCCGTCTACTGGGATGATTCGGGCGCGCATCTCGATTTCACCAATCCGGCGGCGGTCGCCTGGTGGCAGAAGGGCGTAACCGAACAGCTGCTGAAAAAGGGCATTGCCTGCACCTGGAACGACAATAACGAGTATGAGATCTGGGATGACGAGGCCCGCTGCAACGGCTTCGGCAAGGAAATCCCTGTCGCGCTCGTCCGGCCGCTGCATTCGCTCCTGATGAGCCGCGCTTCCAGGGAAGCGCAGGAAGCCTTCGACCCGGATCATCGTCAATATCTGATCTCGCGCGCCGGCTGCCCCGGCATCCAGCGCTACGCCCAGACCTGGTCCGGCGACAATTACACCCGCTGGGAAACCGTGCGCTACAACATCCGCATGGGCCTCTCCATGTCGCTGTCGGGCATTTACAATGTCGGTCACGATGTCGGCGGCTTCTCCGGCCCGAAGCCGGAGCCGGAACTGTTCGTGCGCTGGGTCCAGAACGGCATTTTCCACCCGCGCTTCACCATCCACTCCTGGAATGATGACGGCACGGCCAACGAAGCCTGGATGTATCCGGAAGTTCTGCCGCTGATCCGCGCGGCGCTTGATTTCCGTTACCGGCTGACGCCCTATCTCTACACGCTGACATGGCTTGCCACGACGGCGGACGAGCCGATGCTGCGGCCAACCTTCCTCGACCACCCGCATGACGCCCGCACGTTCGAAGAAACCGACGACTTCATGCTCGGCCGTGATCTTCTGGTCGCCAATGTGGTCGACAACGGCGCGCGCGAGCGCACCGTCTACCTGCCGAAAAATGACACCGGCTGGTGGAATTTCTGGTCGGGCGAATATCATGCGCCCGGTACGGACGTCACGGTTCCGGTCGACCTTGGCAGCATGCCGCTCTTCGTGCGCGCCGGTGCGGTGATCCCGCTTTCCGACGGTGCAGACCGCGCCAATGCCAAAGCCGACACGGCCCGCACGCTGGCCGTCTTCCCCGTGCCCGGCCGCTTCGAAGCCAGCTCGGTGGAGTATGAGGACGACGGCGACACGATCAACTGGCGTGAGGCCTCGAGCCACAGCCTGACGCGCTATGCCCTCGTCGGCGATGACGCCAGCCTCACCCTCACCTGGCAGCGCGATGGCGACTATGAGCCGCCATATGAAACTGTCCGGATACTCCTGCCCGAAGGCGAAGGACGCGGGATTGCCGCAAACGGCATCGCCGACGCCAACGGCAAGACAGTCGGCCGCTGACCGACATTTCGGGAGGGCTTCGGCTCTCCCGCTTTTTTTATGTTCACACACGCAATTGCCGTCGGCGCCATCGCAAATGCGCCGCTTTACGGAAGGAACTGCCATGTCCTCCAATCCGCTCCTTGACCAGGCCGCGTCCGATGTCCAGCGCCCCGATTACGACCGCTCGAAGATCGAAGCCCGCATGTGCCATATCGGCTTCGGCGCCTTTCACCGCGCCCATCAGGCCGTCTACACCGACGACGTCCTGCGCGCCGGCGGCACATGGGGCTATCGCGAAATCGAACTCCGAGGCCCGTCCGCACCGCTGAAGGCGCTCGCTGAACGCGACTATCTCTACAGCGTCGTCGAAAATGCCGCAGATGGGCAGAAGGCGCGCATTTGCGGCGCGGTCGTCGATCATCGCCATATGGAAGACGGCGGTCCCGAGGGCATTATCGCCGCCATTGCCGATGAAAATATCGCACTCGTCTCCATCACCGTCACGGAAAAGGGCTATACGCTCGGGGCCGATGGTGGTCTCGATTTCGACAATCCGGCAATCAAGGCCGATCTTGAAAACCCCGACAAGCCGCAGACCGTCGTCGGCACGCTGGTCGCGGCCCTTGCCGCCCGCAAAAAGGCGGGACAGAAGCCCTTTACCGTGCTCTCCTGCGACAACCTGCCGTCGAACGGCAAGCTTGCCCGCCGGGCGGTGATCGACTTCGCCCGTGCGCGCGACAAGGATCTCGCCGCCTGGATCGAGGACAATGGCCGCTTCCCATCCACCATGGTCGACCGCATCGTGCCGGCGATGACCGAGGAAAGCTATCAGATGCTTGCCGAGCGCATCGGCACGGAAGACCCCGCCGGCATCGTCTGCGAACCCTTCCGCCAATGGGTGATCGAGGATGATTTCGTTTCCGGCCGCCCGGACTGGGACCGCGCCGGCGCGACCTTCACCGATGATGTCATGCCGTATGAGAACATGAAGCTCAGAATGCTCAATGGCTCGCACTCCTTCCTTGCCTATCTCGGCTATCTCGGCGGTTATGAGACCATTGCCGAATGCATGCAGGACGTCGCCTACCGCAAGGCAGCCCGCGACCTGATGGGCAGGGAGCAGATCCCCACGCTCGAGGCCCCCGAGGGCATCGATCTTAACGCCTACGCCGATGCGCTGATCGCCCGCTTCGAAAACCCGGCAATCCGCCACCGCACATGGCAAATCGCCATGGACGGCAGCCAGAAGCTGCCACAGCGCGCGCTTGAGTCGATTGCCCATCACCTGGAGAACGGCACGCCCTGCCCGCGCCTCACCCTGCTGGTCGCCGGCTGGATCCGCTATGTCGCCGGCACCGATGACAAGGGCGCTCCGATCGATGTGCGCGACCCGTTGGCCGACAGGCTGAAGACGCTCGCCAATGGCGGATCGTCGCGCGAGAAGGTCGAACGCATCGTCTCGGGTTCCGGCATTTTCCCCAAAGCACTCAGGGAAAGCGTCGACTTCAGGCAAAGCCTCGCCGAAAGCCTTGAAGGGCTAGGCAAGATCGGCGCACGGAAAATGGTCGCCGGGCTCGGCTAGATGTGAGCTTTCAGGAGGTTGTCCATTCGGAGCGGATTTAGGAGACTGGAGTTACCACACCTCAGTTTTCCCGGAGCGCTCCGAATGAACAGCCACAAGAATGCCCGATTGACACCTCTTCGTCGAGAGGAGATGGCGGTTGCCGTTCTCTCCGGCGCGCTCACGAAGGCGCAAGCGGCCTGCGTCTATGCCGTTTCCCGCAAGGTCGTGTCGCGCTGGGTTGGACGCTTCAGAGAGGGGGGGACGCGCTGCCATGGCTGACCGTTCGTCGCGGCCCAAAAGCAGTCCCTGGCAGACCGCTGCCCATGTGTGCGAACGCATCGCCGCACTTCGCCGCCAGCGTCTGACCGGCAAACACATCGCCATGGAAGCCGGCGTGTCACCGGCCACTGTCAGCCGTGTTCTCAGGCGGGCCGGGCTGTCGCGGATCAAGGACATTGCGCCAGCCGAACCGGTTGTGCGTTATGAATACAAGGAGCCTGGCGGCCTGATCCATCTCGATATCAAGCGCCTTGGCCGTTTCAATCGCGTCGGTCACCGCATCACAGGCAACCGAACCGGCCAGAGCAATTCCCGCGGCATCGGTTGGGAATATGTCCATGTCTCAATTGACGATGCCTCCCGGATTGCCTTCACCGACATCTTCGCAAATGAGAAGGCCGAGAGCGCCATCGCGTTCCTCAAGGCGGCGGTTGCCTATTACGAAAGCCTCGGCATCACGGTGAAACGGGTCATGACCGACAATGGCTCCTGCTACAAGGCAAAGGACTTTGCCAAAGCCTGCAAGGCACTCGGCCTCAAGCATATCCGCACCAAACCCTATACGCCGAAGACAAACGGCAAGGCCGAGCGCTTCATCCAGACGGCATTGCGGGAATGGGCCTATGCGCGGGCCTATCCAACATCAGAAAATCGCAAGGCACATCTTCCGGAGTGGACCCACATGTATAATTGGCATCGTCCGCATGGCGGCATAAAGTCAAAAACACCGATCAGTCGCCTCGGCCTAAACCGGGACAACCTATTGAGGCTCCACAGCTAGAGTATCCGTTTTAATCAAGCGGGTTTTGGCGCCCATTTTCTATCCTGCTTGATGAGGGTGTTTGCGAGTTCGATGAGCTTCCTCATTATAGCAATTATTGCCACTTTGGCTGGCTTGCCGGCTTGGCGCATCGCATCGTATTTCTGCTTCATGTCTGGATTGAACCGGATTGCGACGAGTGCGGGCATGTAGAGCGCGTCGCGCAGGAATTTACGTCCGCCCTGAATGAAGGCCTTGCCGCGCCATTGACCCGATTGGCGCGTCATGGGGGCGAGCCCGGCGAGACTGGCGGTTTGTTTGCGGTCCATGGTGCCGATCTGCGGACACTCGATGAGGATGGTGGCTGCCACAACGGACCCGAGACCCGGAATGGATTGAAGGATATCCAGTGCGCGGGCCTGGTCTCGTGACAGCCTGTCGGTGATCTCGGCGTCGATGGCTTTAAGCTGCCTGTCGAGCAGCGCCAGCTGCGCTTTCGCCTGACGTCTGAGCAGACAGAGCGTCTGGGTGTTGAGCCGGTTCTTCAGCCGCGTACGCGCCTTGATCATGGCGGTACGGGCAACCTGCAACTGTTTGAGATCATGGTAATCTTCGCTGGCAGGAATGTCAGGTTGCAGATCCAGCGCCTCGCCCATCAAGGCCAGCACGCGCGCGTCAACAGCATCGGTCTTGGCGCGGGTTCCACGGGCCTGGGCAAAACGGCGGGCCTGTAACGGGTTGACCTTCACCAAGGGCAGATGGCCAGAGCCACGCTTCTCAAGCAAGCCATGATAAGCCCCTGTCGCCTCGTAGATCACCAGATCGGGTTGGTTTGGGCCGATCCAGCGCTTGAATGAAGACAATCCCGCCGTCGAGTTCTCAAACCGGGCCGTCTGACCGGTCGCTGGGCGGCAAACGTCCAGATGGGCTTTTGAGATGTCGATCCCGATGCTATCCTTCATCATCTTCGCGGTGTCCTATGCTTGTCGTGCAGAGCCAGAAGCTGCTGCGTATCCGTTCAGGCCTCATGCGAAGACGGTGGCCGATCATACTCTAGAACGGTCCATGAGCTTCAACCGCGATGACCAAGCCGTTCGCGATCCGACCACCGCCACTGACTGCCGTTTGCGGCGGCAGCAGTGGCTCCACCTTCACAGAGAAGCCGCAAAAATCATAAGACAAGCATTTCGCAGTCAGATGGAAACATCTGACGTTAAGCGAAAATGTGACAAAACAAAGAGATAGAGCGGTTGCGCGTTTCCATGAAAGGCGGAACCGCCAGGAATATCCCGACAGTAACAGCTTTGCAGAACAGGCAGTTTCGGTGGTTTCACCGGGACTGCCTCTGGCTGTCCACGGTATATTCAAGCGCTTCAGGCATTGTTTCGATAAGTTAGGACCGCAACTGAACGCCTAACGAGACAGATCGACACCGCTTGCACGTTCTTCAGGGAATGATACGGAAAAATGGTGCTGCTAGAGAGATTTGAACTCTCGGCCTCTCCCTTACCAAGGGAGTGCTCTACCCCTGAGCTATAGCAGCCCGACTTCGGCCTTGCGAAGCGCGCCCGGCACTGTTTGGTGCAGGCAAGCGGCCTATTGCCATAGCTCCGCTTCAAGTGCAAGACAGGAAACACATTTCTTTTCTCTTATCCGCATTTCGGCGGAAAACAGGCTCCAGAAGAAGGTGCGAGATGGACAACGCCGATCCACAGAAGAAAAAACCGGATGCCGCGGCGCAGCGCCGGGAGCGGGCGGCGCAGAAACTGCGCGAGAACCTGATGCGGCGCAAGCAGCAGTCGCGCGCCCGGCGCAAGGGCGCCGCCGACGAGACCGACGGGCTGCCCGCCTCCCGGCAAAAGGACGAGGGCTGAAAACAGCGACTGCGGGACAGCCGGTATTTTAGCGCCCCGGAACATAGACATGCCATTTTTCACTGCTTTGACCGGCGCGCTCAACGACTTGTCAACCATTGCGATTGATCATGGCCGACGTTTCGTTTAGACGCGCCTAAGCTTTCAAGGAGAGGCCGGGTCCGACCCGGATAATGTGGAATGGATCAAATCAGAGTCGTCGGTGGCAACCCGTTGAAGGGTGTCATTCCCATTTCCGGCGCGAAGAATGCAGCGCTTCCCCTGATCATCGCCTCGCTTCTGACAAGCGACACGCTGACGCTCGAGAACGTGCCGCATCTTGCCGACGTCGAACTCCTGATGCGCATTCTCGGCAATCATGGCGTCGATATCTCCGTCAATGGCCGGCGCGAGCGCCAGCAGGATGGCTACGCCCGCACCATTCATTTCAACTGCCCGACGATTACCGACACCACGGCCTCTTATGACCTCGTGCGCAAGATGCGCGCCTCTTTCTGGGTCATCGGCCCGCTTCTGGCGCGCGAGGGCATTGCCCGCGTTTCACTGCCGGGCGGCTGTGCCATCGGCACACGCCCCGTCGACCTCTTCATTGACGGGTTGAAGGCCCTCGGCGCGGAAATCGAGATCGAACAGGGCTATGTCGAGGCCAAGGCGCCGAAGGGCGGGCTCATCGGCCGCCATTATGTGTTCCCGAAGGTCTCCGTCGGCGCCACCCACACGCTGATGATGGCGGCCACGCTCGCCAACGGCACGACCGTGCTGGAAAACGCCGCGCGCGAGCCGGAAGTCGTCGACCTCGCCAATTGCCTCAAGGCCATGGGTGCCAAGATTACCGGCGCCGGCACGCCGACAATCACCATTGACGGCGTCACCTCGCTTTCCGGCGCGCGCCACACCGTGCTTCCGGACAGGATCGAGACCGGCACCTATGCCATGGCCGTCGCCATGGCCGGCGGCGAGGTCACGCTGGAAAACACCGACGCCGCGCTTTTGAGCTCCGCCATCGAGGCGATCCGGGCCGCAGGCGCCGAGATCACCCCGACGGAAACCGGCATTCATGTGGTCGGCCACGGCGACGATATCCGCCCGGTCGATATCACCACCGAACCCTATCCGGGCTTTCCGACCGATTTGCAGGCCCAGTTCATGGGCCTGATGACGCGCGCCAAGGGCACATCGCGCATTGTCGAGACAATCTTCGAAAACCGCTTCATGCATGTGCAGGAGCTTGCCCGCCTTGGCGCCGACATCTCGCTTTCCGGCCAGACGGCGACCATCAGGGGCGTGAAAGAGCTGCACGGCGCACCGGTGATGGCGACCGACCTGCGCGCCTCGGTCTCGCTCGTTATCGCCGGCCTCGCGGCCAAGGGCGAGACGACCGTGTCGCGGGTCTACCACCTTGATCGCGGCTTCGAGCGGCTTGAAGAAAAGCTCACGCGTTGCGGAGCGGTCGTGGAGCGGATCAGCGACTGAGGCCGGTCACGGCACATTTTCCTGTCGACACGGACAATCCCGGCGCCACAATGGTTGCGAAACGGCGGCTATCGCCTTATCTCGGTTAAAAACCTCGAACCCGCCGGGAAATTTGTCATGTCCACCGATCAGCTGAAACTCATGGCGCTGGATGAAGAAGACCTCGCCATCATCTCGGCACATGTCCAGGATGCCGTGTTTCTGTCGAAGGACGTGAGCTTCTCCAGGGTCGCGGGCCAGTTCCAGCTCCTGTGCAACCGGTTCGTCTGGGAAAACAAGCGCGGCTTCTTCAGAAAGCCCGAACGGCGGCGCGCGGCGCTGGTGTTCAAGCGGGTTACCGCCGTGCGCAGCATCGGGCTCGACCGAAAGGCCGATGACGAGGTCTCCAATCTGCTTTCGGTAACGTTCGAAAAGACCGGCGAAGGCCCGGAAGGCTCCCTGATCATAACCCTTTCGGGTGGCGGCGAGATCGTCGCGGATGTGGAATGCATCGAGGCGCTTTTGGCCGACCTTTCGGCAAGCTGGGAAGCGCGCGGCAAACCGCACCATCCGCGCTGAGGCAGCGCTTGTTTGTTGACCGGAATGAATTTCCATCTGATTGAGTGAGGCAAACATGGCCATCTGGCTCGATACAGCCGACGACGACTTCGAAACCACCTTTACGGCGCTCCTGTCGATGAAGCGCGAAGTCTCCAAGGATGTCGGCGATACCGTCGATGCGATCATCGCCGATGTGCGGGCGAACGGCGATGCCGCCCTTGCCGCCTATTCGGCGCGTTTCGACGATGTCGATTTTTCCGACCCCGCCACGCCGATGAAAGTCGGCTCCGAAGAACTGGATGCCGCAATCGCCGCCGTCGACCCGAAGGTCATCGACGCGTTGCGGCTTGCCGAGGAACGGATTCGCAAGCACCACGCCCGCCAGCTGCCGCCGGATGAAACCTATGAGGACGAGATCGGCGTCACGCTGGGCCACCGCTGGACGGCTGTCGAGGCGGTCGGGCTCTATGTGCCGGGCGGGACTGCGAGCTATCCGAGTTCGGTGCTGATGAATGCCGTACCGGCCAAGGTTGCCGGCGTCGAACGCGTCGTCATGGTCGTGCCGGCGATGAAGGGCAAGATCAATCCGGCGGTGCTGGCGGCGGCCAAGATCGCCGGCATCACCGAAATCTACCGGATCGGCGGGGCGCAGGCGGTGGCCGCCCTTGCCTATGGCACGGAAACAATCGCACCGGTCTCCAAGATCGTCGGCCCCGGCAATGCCTATGTCGCGGCCGCCAAGCGCGCCGTCTTCGGCACGGTTGGCATTGACATGATCGCCGGCCCCTCGGAAGTGCTGGTGATTGCCGACGGCGACAACAATCCGGACTGGATCGCCGCCGACCTTCTGGCCCAGGCCGAACATGACACAGCTGCCCAGTCGATCCTGATCACCACCGACAAGACGCTTTGCGCGGCTGTCGAGCAGGCGGTCGAACGGCAGCTGAAGACGCTGCCGCGCGGCGAGATCGCCGGCGCGAGCTGGCGCGATTATGGCGCAATCATCCGTGTTTGCGATCTTGATACCGCGCTTTCGCTTGCCAACCGCGTGGCGCCGGAACATCTCGAGCTTGCCGTCGATGATCCCGACGCGCTGATCCCGAAAGTGCGCAATGCCGGCGCGATCTTCGCCGGGCATTATACGCCCGAGGCGATCGGCGACTATGTGGGCGGCTCCAACCACGTTCTGCCGACCGCCCGTTCGGCCCGGTTTTCCTCCGGCCTCGGGGTTCTCGATTTCATGAAACGCACATCCATCCTTCGTCTGGGGCCGGAACAGCTGAATAGACTTGCGCCATCGGCCATTGACCTTGCAGAATGCGAGGGTCTGGGCGCGCATGCGCGTTCGGTATCCATCCGGCTCAACCGCAAGGAATAGAGATGGCGACGGGCGAATACAGGCTGAGTGACGTTGTTCTCGACGAGAGCATCGGCCGCGCTTCGCCCGATGTCGAGCATGAGCGCGCCGTCGCCATCTTCGACCTGCTCGAGGAGAATTATTTCCACCCGGTTGGCCATGATGGCGGGCCCTACAAGCTGACGCTCTCGATCATCGAGAAACGGCTGATCTTCGACATCACGCTCGAAAACGGCGACAAGGTGGCGACTCACATCCTGTCCCTGACCCCGTTCCGGCGGATCGTGAAGGACTATTTCATGATCTGCGAGAGCTATTACGAGGCGATCAAGACGGCGAGCCCGAGCAAGATCGAAGCGATCGACATGGGCCGGCGCGGCATCCACAATGAAGGCTCGCAGACCCTTCAGGATCGCCTCAAAGGCAAGATCGAACTCGATTTCGATACCGCGCGGCGTCTCTTCACCCTGTTCTGCGTGCTCTACTGGCGCGGCTGAAGCCTTACGCGGCAGGCCATCGAACGCCACGTGAACAAAAAACCGCGGCGGGAGCAAACATGGTTCACAAACGTTGAACTATTGTGTAGGTTTCGCCGCAATTCAGCAGCGCCGCGCGCTTGTTTCCAAGCGCAGCCGATACGCTGCAGACCAATGAAGCAACAGTGTCCCCGTCTGTCATGCCGGCAATCGGCCGGGCGGGGATTGAAGCGTTCGGGCAGATCCCGGATGCATGGAAGAAAAGAAACGACATAAATGGCTAAAGAAGAAGTACTGGAATTTCCGGGCGTCGTCGTCGAGCTTTTGCCGAATGCGACATTCCGGGTCAAGCTTGAGAACGAACACGAGATCATCGCCCACACCGCCGGCCGCATGCGCAAGAACCGTATCCGCGTTCTCGCCGGCGACAAGGTGCTTGTGGAAATGACCCCCTACGACCTGACCAAGGGCCGGATCACCTATCGCTTCAAGTAGAAGCGTCTGCCTCCTCTCAAGAGCATAATCCGACCGGAGCGAAGCGAGGATCGATTGGATTATGCGGCTAAAACAAATGGAGAGAGCGCCGATTTGATTCAATCAGATCGAAATGCGCTTGTCTTATGATTTTTGCGGCTTCTCTGTGAAGGTGGAGCCACTGCTGCCGCCGCAAACGGCAGTCAGTGGCGGTGGTCGGATCGCGAACGGCTTGGTCATGGCGGTTGAAGCTCATGGACCGTTCTAGAGTATGATCGGCCACCGTCTTCGCATGAGGCCTGAACGGATACGCAGCAGCTTCTGGCTCTGCACGACAAGCATAGGACACCGCGAAGATGATGAAGGATAGCATCGGGATCGACATCTCAAAAGCCCATCTGGACGTTTGCCGCCCAGCGACCGGTCAGACGGCCCGGTTTGAGAACTCGACGGCGGGATTGTCTTCATTCAAGCGCTGGATCGGCCCAAACCAACCCGATCTGGTGATCTACGAGGCGACAGGGGCTTATCATGGCTTGCTTGAGAAGCGTGGCTCTGGCCATCTGCCCTTGGTGAAGGTCAACCCGTTACAGGCCCGCCGTTTTGCCCAGGCCCGTGGAACCCGCGCCAAGACCGATGCTGTTGACGCGCGCGTGCTGGCCTTGATGGGCGAGGCGCTGGATCTGCAACCTGACATTCCTGCCAGCGAAGATTACCATGATCTCAAACAGTTGCAGGTTGCCCGTACCGCCATGATCAAGGCGCGTACGCGGCTGAAGAACCGGCTCAACACCCAGACGCTCTGTCTGCTCAGACGTCAGGCGAAAGCGCAGCTGGCGCTGCTCGACAGGCAGCTTAAAGCCATCGACGCCGAGATCACCGACAGGCTGTCACGAGACCAGGCCCGCGCACTGGATATCCTTCAATCCATTCCGGGTCTCGGGTCCGTTGTGGCAGCCACCATCCTCATCGAGTGTCCGCAGATCGGCACCATGGACCGCAAACAAACCGCCAGTCTCGCCGGGCTCGCCCCCATGACGCGCCAATCGGGTCAATGGCGCGGCAAGGCCTTCATTCAGGGCGGACGTAAATTCCTGCGCGACGCGCTCTACATGCCCGCACTCGTCGCAATCCGGTTCAATCCAGACATGAAGCAGAAATACGATGCGATGCGCCAAGCCGGCAAGCCAGCCAAAGTGGCAATAATTGCTATAATGAGGAAGCTCATCGAACTCGCAAACACCCTCATCAAGCAGGATAGAAAATGGGCGCCAAAACCCGCTTGATTAAAACGGATACTCTAGCGTTCGGGAACGGGTTTGACCGTGGCAAAGACAAAACTTGTCCTGGCATCGGCGTCTCCGCGCCGGGTGGACCTTCTGGCCCAGATCGGCGTGACGCCCGACCGGATCCTGCCCGCGGATATCGACGAGACCCCTCTGGCGAAGGAAACCCCGCGGCTTCTGGCCGGGCGGCTTGCCTGCGGCAAGGCCGGCGTGGTGGCCGGAATGCTGGACGGCGATGCGGCCTGGCGCGGCGCGGCCGTTCTGGCCGCCGATACGGTGGTCGCCGTCGGCAGGCGCATCCTGCCCAAGGCTTCGACCGAAGACGAGGCCATGTCCTGCCTCTCGCTTCTGTCCGGACGCAATCACCGGGTTTTCACCGGCCTTTGCGTCAGGATTGCCGGGGAGGCCACGGAAAGCCTGCGCGTTGTCGAGACCCGCGTGACCTTCAAGCATCTCTCCAGGACAGAGATCGAGGCTTATCTCGCTTCCGGCGAATGGCACGGCAAGGCTGGCGCCTATGCCGTTCAGGGCCGCGCGGCAGCCTTCATTTCACGCCTCGTCGGTTCCTACTCCGCCGTGGTCGGACTGCCGCTCCACGAAACACAGACGCTGCTATCCGGCCGCGGCTATGACATTTTCGAAGGATGGAGCAAAGATGGGCAATGACAGCGACGCCCGCGTCGAACCCTTGAGAAAACCCCGCAAATGCCCTGAATGCGGGCGCCCCTCGACGCGCGAAAACTACCCCTTCTGCAGCGACCGTTGCCGCCAGCTCGACCTGTCCCGCTGGTTGACCGGTTCCTACGCCATCCCGGTTGCCGAGGATGAGTCGAAGCCGGGCGGCGAGGAATAATAGAAACAACTTTTGGTAGCGAAATCCTGAAAAACCCGCGTTATCCGGTGGATTTCACCCTATTTCTGTACCTGAGATTGCAATTTGTAGTCGTTTTTTAAGCGAACTGCTTGTCTTATGATTTTTGCGGCTTCTCTGCGAAGGTGGAGCCACTGCTGCCGCCGCAAACGGCAGTCAGTGGCGGTGGTCGGATCGCGAACGGCTTGGTCATGGCGGTTGAAGCTCATGGACCGTTCTAGAGTATGATCGGCCACCGTCTTCGCATGAGGCCTGAACGGATACGCAGCAGCTTCTGGCTCTGCACGACAAGCATAGGACACCGCGAAGATGATGAAGGATAGCATCGGGATCGACATCTCAAAAGCCCATCTGGACGTTTGCCGCCCAGCGACCGGTCAGACGGCCCGGTTTGAGAACTCGACGGCGGGATTGTCTTCATTCAAGCGCTGGATCGGCCCAAACCAACCCGATCTGGTGATCTACGAGGCGACAGGGGCTTATCATGGCTTGCTTGAGAAGCGTGGCTCTGGCCATCTGCCCTTGGTGAAGGTCAACCCGTTACAGGCCCGCCGTTTTGCCCAGGCCCGTGGAACCCGCGCCAAGACCGATGCTGTTGACGCGCGCGTGCTGGCCTTGATGGGCGAGGCGCTGGATCTGCAACCTGACATTCCTGCCAGCGAAGATTACCATGATCTCAAACAGTTGCAGGTTGCCCGTACCGCCATGATCAAGGCGCGTACGCGGCTGAAGAACCGGCTCAACACCCAGACGCTCTGTCTGCTCAGACGTCAGGCGAAAGCGCAGCTGGCGCTGCTCGACAGGCAGCTTAAAGCCATCGACGCCGAGATCACCGACAGGCTGTCACGAGACCAGGCCCGCGCACTGGATATCCTTCAATCCATTCCGGGTCTCGGGTCCGTTGTGGCAGCCACCATCCTCATCGAGTGTCCGCAGATCGGCACCATGGACCGCAAACAAACCGCCAGTCTCGCCGGGCTCGCCCCCATGACGCGCCAATCGGGTCAATGGCGCGGCAAGGCCTTCATTCAGGGCGGACGTAAATTCCTGCGCGACGCGCTCTACATGCCCGCACTCGTCGCAATCCGGTTCAATCCAGACATGAAGCAGAAATACGATGCGATGCGCCAAGCCGGCAAGCCAGCCAAAGTGGCAATAATTGCTATAATGAGGAAGCTCATCGAACTCGCAAACACCCTCATCAAGCAGGATAGAAAATGGGCGCCAAAACCCGCTTGATTAAAACGGATACTCTATACTTGTTAGCTGGGAGGTTTTCGTCCGCCGGACGAAAACAGGAGATACAAGGGAGCAAGGCAGTGAGACGACACATCTCCAGCCGCCGGAATTCCGTCGCCTCGACAGCGAGGGCCGAAGCGATCGAGGAGCCGAAGTTCATCTTCGCCGATCGACTGCGCGCGATGTCCGGTCGGGACGCGGGCGACGCCCGGATCATCTATCTTTCAAAACATGCGCGCGGTAAGGGCACCAACTGGGCCCTGTGGCTGACCGTTGTCGGCAGCCTCGTCTTCTTCGCGGCGAGCCTTGCCGGCGTCTATGCGCTGGCAGGCCTCGTCATGCGCACGGCGTCCTGAGTTCAGATCGTTTCGCCTTTCATGGAAACGCCGAAACGATCCGTCCGTTTGTCTTGACGCAGTTTTGCGAAGGCCGGAGGCTGCCCTTGTGCTGACAGCTGCTGCGGGCGCGCACCGTGCCGTGATCACATGGCAGGCTGCTGTCCGCCCGCGCCGACAGCGTATCGTTCCCAGGCGCCGCCGGGTGCGGTAGCGGCCTGCAAAGCTGCGAGGTTGGCCTGGGCCTCTTCGGCCGAAACACCCGTCGTTGCCACCCGCTCGGCCTCCTGCTGCTTGCCCTGGAGCGCCAGCACCAGCGCCAGGTTGACCCGGACCTCGGGGCTGGCATCGCGCTGCGCGATTGCCTCGCGCAGATAATTCTCCGCCGCCGCCAGATCGTGGGTCAACACGAAAGAAACCGCCATATTGGACAGGACTTCCGGGTTCTTCGGCGACAATGTGAGCGCCTGGCGGTAGCGCATGCGCGCCTCCACCGGCTTGCCCATCTGGTCTAGAATCAGCCCCTCTTGCGAGAAGGTTCGCCAGTCGCGCGGTGACGCGGCTTCCGCATTGCGGATCGTGCGCAGCGCATCGGGATAGTAGCCAAGCGCCGCCTGCGTTTCGGCGTAGTGCAGCAGCGCATCGCCGGAATCAGGGTTGCGCGCGGCGACTTCGCGCATCACCTGGTTGGCCTCGCTGTAGCGCCCCTCGGCCTTCAGATATTCGGACCACGCGATACCCGACTTGACGCTTCCGGGCCTGGAAAGATACGCCGTTTCAAGCCGATAGCTCGCCATCTGGCGCTGCGAGGGCGAGAGGCCGGCGATCTCCTCGGCGGACATGTATTGCGCCGTGGTCATCGGCCTGCGCACACTGGCGCATCCTGAAACCGCGATGGCCGCAATGACGAGCGCCAGCGCCGCCTTTTTCGAAAGCCCGGTCGGATTGGTCATTTTAAGGCAAACTCCGTCTGTTCTCCGCGCCCCGATCAGCGTAAGGAATCAGTTCCGAGGCTTTAGAACACTTTACAGAAAGTTCTTTCCCGCGAAAGTAGGCGGGACAACACTGACAAGCGAACCAAGATGCCCAGTTTCCAGTTCTTCGAACGTCCTTCGCCGTTTTGCCCAACCGGCCCAGAGACAAGACCGCTCTTCGCGGTAACCCCGACCGATCTCGAAAGGCCGGACATCCTTCCCGACAATATCCGTCGTTTCGGCCGCGCGGCAGGGTTTTCCGGCCGCGAAGGCGAGCTTCTGCTCGTGCCCGGCGAAGATGATGGTGTTGCCGGCGCGCTCTTCGGCCTCGGCAAGGAAGCCTCTCCCTTCGCCACCGGACGCCTTTCCAGGCTTCTGCCGGCTGGCGACTGGCAGCTTGTTGGCCTTGAGGGCGACCAGAGCCAGGCGCTGATCGGCTTTGCCGCAGGCGGCTACAGGTTCGAGCGCTACCTGAAGCCTTCTGCGGCCGGCAAGGTTCGCCTCGCCATGCCGGAAGACTGCGACCGTGCCGCGATCGAACGGACCATTGCCGGGATCTTCCTCGCCCGCGACTTGATCAACACCCCGGCCAACGACATGCAGCCGGACCATCTGGAGCAGGCCTTCGAGAGCCTCGCCCGTCACTACGGCGCTGAATTCAGCGCGATCCGCGGCGACGACCTGCTGACGAGCGGCTTCCCGCTGATCCACGCGGTCGGCCGCGCGGGGGAAAAGGCGCCGCGCCTGATGGAGATGCGCTGGGGCCGCAAGGGCGCAAAGAGCGTCACCCTTGTCGGCAAGGGCGTCTGCTTCGATACCGGCGGCCTCGACATCAAGTCGGCAGCCGGCATGGGCCTGATGAAGAAGGATATGGGCGGAGCCGCCAATGTCATGGCGCTGGCGCTGATGATCATGGATGCCGGCCTCGATGTCGACCTGCGCGTCATCGTGCCGAGCGTCGAGAACGCCATTGCCGGCAATGCCTTTCGACCGGGCGACATCTACCGCTCCCGCAAGGGGCTCACGGTGCAGATCGACAATACCGATGCCGAGGGACGCCTCATCCTTGCCGATGCGCTGACCTATGCGGACGAAGGTCTTCCCGACCTTCTGATCGACATGGCGACGCTGACGGGTGCCGCCCGCGTCGCGCTCGGTCCGGACATCGCGCCGTTCTTCACCGACGATGAGGCCTTTGCCGACAAGCTTTGCAAGAGCGGCGAGGCGCTTGCCGATCCGCTCTGGCGCATGCCGCTCTTTGCCGGCTATGAGGCGAGGCTGAAAACCGCGATTGCCGACCTCACCAATGCGCCGGCCGGCGGCATGGCCGGCTCGATTACCGCGGCGCTGTTTTTGAAACGCTTTGTCGGAAGGGCGCGAAGCTGGGCGCATTTCGACATCTATGGCCACGCCCCTGCCGATCGCGATTTCGGCCCCGCCGGCGGCGAGGCGCAGGCGATCCGCGCCCTCTTCGAAACGATCCGGACGATCTGATGGTGATGGAACTCGATCGAAGGCTGCATGCCTTCCGGCCCGAGCTCGCCGATGCCCGGCTTTCCGGCATCGTCCACGCGGATCGCTTCGCCGTGCCGACGCCGGCCCAGATCATCGCTCCCGTCGCGCCCCTGCGGCCAAAGCCCTCGGAAGCTGCCTTCATCGACACTCAGCTTCTTTTTGGCGAAACCGTCGACATTTTCGAGCGCAGATCCGGCTGGGCCTGGGTGCAGTCGCGCTTCGACGGCTATGTCGGCTACCTGCCCGAGGCGATGGTGGCCGAAGGCGAGCGCCAGGCTTCCCATGTCATCTCGGTTCCGCGAACCTTCCTCTATCCCGAGGCCGAGCTCAAGGCCGGGCCGGTCTGCGCGCTCTCCATGGGCTGCCGGCTTACCTTCGTTGACGAAGCGGAAACGCGCGGCAGCCGGTACTATCTGTGCTCGGACGGCACGGCGGTTTTTGCCGATCACTGCTTCCCGCTCGGCCGCCCCTTCGAGCGTGATCCGGTAAAGACGGCTCTGCGCTTCCTCGAAACGCCCTATCTCTGGGGCGGACGGTCCGGCTTCGGCCTCGACTGTTCGGCGCTGATACAGATGGCGATGATGATGGCAGGCGTCGCCGTGCCGCGCGATTCCGACATGCAGGAGCTGATGGAGGGCGAGCCGGTGACGCGCCGGGCGCTGAAACGCGGCGATCTCGTTTTCTGGAAAGGCCATGTCGGCATCATGGAAGATGCCAAGACCCTCATTCATGCCAATGGCGCAACCATGCGGGTCACCCGCGAAAACCTCGACCACGCGATCACCCGCATCGCGCCCGTCTACGGCAACCCGACCTCCTATCTGAGGCCGCAAAGAAACCCGGTTTGATGCCAAACGTAAGACGCCGCCCGAAGGCGGAGTTTTACGTTTGCCAATAAAGTTCGCTCCCCCCATCCGTCATGCCGGCCTTGAGCGGGGGTGGCGGAGAATGGAAGCAGGCTTTCTGTGTCCGCAACATGCTTTGCCGGCAATCTGTGAAACTGAAAACGCCGCCCGGAGGCGGCGTTTTCTCTCATGCTGTTCAGTGCCTGCAATTACTTGCGGGCGCTGAGCGGCACGACCGAACCCTTGTCTTCGCCTGCTGCCGGCTCGTTGACGACGCCTTCTTCGTAGGCGCGGCCATAATAGGTGTCGAGCAGGACCTGGCGGATTTCCGAGATCAGCGGATAGCGCGGATTGGCGCCGGTGCACTGGTCATCGAAGGCCTTTTCGGCGACTTCGTCGAGATGATCGAGGAAGTCGGCTTCACCGACGCCGGCGGCCTGGATCGATTCGGGGATATCGCAGGCCTTGTTGAGGCTTTCGATCCACTTGACCAGGTTTTCAACCGACTGTTCGTCCGTCTTGCCGCCCAGATCGAGGTGACGGGCAATCTCGGCATAGCGGCAAAGCGCCTTCGGCCGGTCATACTGGCTGAAGGTTGCCTGCTTGGTCGGGTTGTCGACCGCGTTGTAGCGGACCACATTGGCCAGAAGCAGGGCGTTCGACAGGCCGTGCGGCAGATGGAACTGCGCGCCGATCTTGTGCGCCATCGAGTGGCAGACACCGAGGAAGGCGTTGGCGAAGGCCATGCCGGCGATCGTTGCGGCGTTGTGAACCTGCTCGCGGGCCTTGGGATCGGCAGCGCCGTTCTTGTAGGCCGAGGGCAGATATTCCTTCAGAAGCTTCAGGGCCTGAAGCGCCTGACCGTCCGAATACTCGTTGGCCATGATCGAGACATAGGCTTCCAGAGCATGGGTCACCGCATCGATACCGCCATGGGCCGTCAGCGACTTCGGCATGTTCATGACGAGGTCGGCATCGACAATCGCCATGGTCGGCGTCAGTTCGTAGTCGGCGATCGGATACTTCACGCCGGTCTTCTCGTCGGTGACGACGGCGAACGGGGTGACTTCCGAACCGGTGCCCGAGGTGGTGGGCACGGCCACGAACTTGGCCTTCACGCCGAGCTTGGGGAAGTGGTAGATGCGCTTGCGAATATCCATGAAGCGCAGCGCCAGATCGGCAAACTCGACTTCCGGATGCTCATACATCACCCACATGATCTTGGCCGCATCCATCGGCGAACCGCCGCCCTGGGCCAGGATGATGTCCGGCTCGAACGAGCGGGCCAGTTCCCAGCCCTTGCGGACAACGGCGAGCGTCGGATCGGCCTGCACGTCGAAGAAGGTTTCGACCTCCATGCCGAGGCCCTTCAGCACACGCACCGTGTCGTTGACATAGCCGTTTTCAAAAAGGAAACGGTCGGTCACGATCAGGCAACGCTTGTGGCCCTTCAGTTCTTCCAGAGCGAAGGGAAGCGAACCGCGACGGAAATAGATCGACGGGGGAAGCTTGTGCCACAGCATGTTTTCTGCCCTCTTGGCCACGGTCTTCTTGTTGATGAGGTGCTGCGGGCCCACGTTTTCCGAAATCGAGTTGCCGCCCCACGAACCGCAGCCAAGCGTCAGCGACGGCGCCAGGCGGAAGTTGTAGAGGTCACCGATGCCGCCTTGCGAGGCAGGCGTATTGATCAGGACGCGGGCCGTCTTCATCTTTTCGCCAAAGGTGGTGACGCGTTCGGGCTGCAGGTCCTGATCGGTGTAAAGCACCGAGGTGTGGCCGATGCCGCCAAGGGCAACAAGCTCAGAAGCGATCTTGCCGGCATGATCGAAGTTCTTGGCCTTGTACATGGCCAGCGTCGGCGACAGCTTTTCGTGGGCAAAGACTTCTTCCTCGCCCGTGCTTTCGACCTCGGCAATCAGCACCTTGGTGCGCGGCGGCACTTCGATACCGGCCATGGCCGCGATCTTGACGGCCGACTGGCCGACGATTTCGGCATTCAGCGTGCCCTTCTTGTTCATGATGATATCACGAACGGCGCCGGCCTCATTGCCCGACAGAACATAACCGCCATGGCTGATGAAGCGCTCGCGCACCTTGTCATAGACCTTGTCGACGGCAATCACCGACTGTTCCGAGGCGCAGATGACGCCATTGTCGAAGGTCTTCGACATCAGGATCGAGGCGACGGCACGCTTGATATCGGCGAATTCGTCGATGACGGCAGGCGTGTTGCCGGCGCCGACGCCGATCGCCGGCTTGCCCGACGAATAGGCGGCCTTCACCATGCCGGGTCCGCCGGTGGCGAGGATGAGGTTGATGTCCTCATGATGCATCAGCGCGTTCGAAAGCTCGACCGAGGGCTCATCGATCCAGCCGATGATGTCCTTCGGCGCGCCGGCCTTGACGGCGGCTTCAAGCACGACGCGGGCGGCCTCGCAGGTCGAGCGCTTGGCGCGCGGATGCGGCGAGAAGATAACCCCGTTGCGGGTCTTCAGGCTGATCAGCGCCTTGAAGATGGCGGTCGAGGTCGGGTTGGTGGTGGGGACGATGGCGCAAATCAGGCCGACAGGCTCGGCAACCGTGAAGATGCCGTATTCCGGCTCCTCCGAGAGGATGCCGCAGGTCTTGTCGTCCTTGTATTTGTTGTAGATGTATTCCGAGGCGAAGTGGTTCTTGACCACCTTGTCTTCCATGACGCCCATTCCGGTTTCCTCATGCGCCATACGGGCAAGGGGAATACGGGCATCGGCCGCGGCAAGGGCGGCGGAACGGAAAATGAAGTCGACCTGTTCCTGGGTATAGGTCGCAAACTTCTGCTGCGCTGCCTTCGTCCGGGCAACAAGCTGGTCAAGTTCGGTCGTGCTGATGGCCGGCATGGGACTACTCCTGCGCTATTCGCCGGAATACCCGGCGGTTGCTGTGGTTGGCGGACGGGATGGGCCAGTCTTGGGGGCAGCCCGGTGGTCTTTCGTCTAGTCTCGCGCCTCTTCTCGTCACCGGTATGACACCGGCGGGGCTCAGAGCACTATCTGGAAAAAAGACCGTCCAATCTCACCGCGGGTAGGTTTAGGCCGTTTTAAATCGGTTCGTATTGATCGTGATCAAAGAGCTCGGGATTCCCAAAGTTCCTCTTGTTCAGCCGATCGCAAACGGCAGATATCGAGTGTAAGGCGATCCCGACGGGATTGAAAGCCGATCCGCACAAGTTTTGCACGGATCGGACGGGAAGCAGTCGATGGATGTCAGTCGGCAGGCCCGAACCGCTTCAGCCTCAATGCATTCGAGAGCACGAAGACGCTGGAAAGCCCCATCGCAGCCGCAGCCAGCATCGGCGACAAAAGCGTGCCATTGACCGGATAGAGAATGCCGGCGGCGACCGGGATCAGCACGGCGTTATAGGCGAAGGCCCAGAACAGGTTCTGCGCGATATTGCGCATCACCGCCCGCGAAAGCGCAATGGCGTTGACGACGCCGGAAAGCGCACCCGACATCAGCACCACATCCGCCGTTTCGATGGCGATATCGGTGCCTGTGCCGATGGCGATGCCGGTATCGGCGGCAGCCAGGGCCGGGGCGTCATTGATGCCATCGCCGGCAAAGGCGATTGCGCCATGTTGCGTTCTGAGCATTTCGAGGGCCGCGACCTTTCCATCCGGCAGGACATCGGCGACCACCGTATCGATCCCGACTTCCGCGGCGATGGTTTCTGCCGTCATGCGATTGTCACCGGAGATCATCGCGGTTTTCAGCCCGGCTGCATGCAGAGCTGCAATTGCCGCTTTTGCCGAGGGTTTGACCGGGTCGGCAACGCCGATGATGCCGGCAAGCCGGCCATCGACGGCAATAAACAGCAGAGAACGCGCCTTTGCCGAAAGCGCTTCGGCGGCTTCAGCCAGAATCGCGGCATCCGCGCCCAGCGCTTCCATGAACCGGCGCGCGCCAACGGCGATCGCCTTGCCATCGACATTCGCCTTCACCCCGAAACCGGGGACGGCCTCGAAATCGTCTGCCTTGCTCATGGTGATATTCTTGGCTGCGGCATATCCTGTCACCGCCTCGGCAAGCGGGTGCTCCGAGCCGGCCTCGACGGCAGCGGCAAGGGCAATCAGCGCCTCCTCGTCAAACCCGTCAGCTGCAATGATGGCGGTGACCTGCGGGCGGCCCTCGGTCAGCGTGCCGGTCTTGTCGAAAGCGACGATAGCGGTATCGCGCAGCGTCTGCAGCGCCTCGCCATTCCTGAAAAGTACGCCGGTTTCCGCCGCCCTGCCCGTGCCGACCATGATCGCCGTCGGCGTGGCAAGCCCCATGGCGCAGGGGCAGGCGATGATCAGCACCGCCACCGCATTGACCAGCGCGAAGGAGAAGGCCGGCGTCGGGCCGATGAGAAGCCAGATCAGGAAGGTGATCGCGGCGGCCGTCAGCACCGCCGGCACGAACCATGCGGTCACCCTGTCGACCATCGCCTGCACCGGCAGTTTCGCCCCTTGCGCGGTCTCGACCATCTTGACGATGCGCGCCAGCACGGTGTCCGCACCAATTGCCGTGGCCCTGAAAGTGAAGGACCCGGTCGTGTTGATCGTGCCGCCGGTGACGGCATCGCCCTCGCCCTTCTTCACCGGTAGAGGCTCACCGGAAATCATCGCCTCATCCACATGGGAAGAACCGGAGACCACCATGCCGTCGACGGCGATCTTCTCGCCGGGACGCACGATCACCAGATCGCCATGCCGGACCTCGTCAATAGGAATATCGACCGTGGCGCCATCGCGCTCGACACGCGCGGTCTTCGGCTGAAGGCCCATCAGATGGGTAATGGCGGCGGACGTCCGCCCCTTGGCCTTGGCCTCGAGAAAACGGCCAAGCAGGATCAGCGTGATGATGACGGCGGAGCTTTCGAAATAGACCTGCGCGGCGCCCGCCGGGAAGACCTGCGGCAGGAAGGTCGCGACCGTGGAATAGGCCCAGGCTGCCGACGACCCCAGCATCACGAGCGCATTCATATCCGGCGACAGCCTGCGGAAAGAGGCGATGCCATGGCTGTAGAACCGGCGACCCGGGCCGAACTGGACGATGGTCGCCAGCACGAAATAGAAGACGTGCAGCGGAAACAGCCCGACCGTCGACATCACCTGATGGCCAAAGGCGGGGATGAAGTGCGAGCCCATTTCCAGAATGAACAACGGCAGGGTGAAAGCGGAGGCGGTGATCAGATCACGCCTGAGCGCCGCCTGCTCTTTCGCCCTGCGATCCTCATGGCTTTCGCTTTCGGCGCGCTGATCCTCGATGCGGTGCGGCTCGAAACCGGCCTTTTCCACCGCGCCTTCCAGAACGGCAGTGTCGAGGGAGGGCAGAACGGAAAGCGTTGCCCGTTCATTCGCCAGATTGACATGGGCGGAGACGACGCCGGGCACCCGCGACAGCGCCCGCTGGACGCTTGTGACACAGGATGCGCAATGCATGCCGCCAATGCCGAGTTCGACGGTTGAAAGCGGCACGCCATAACCGCCCTTCTCGATCGCCGCGACCACCGCGGCGGTTGCCTTCTTGTCGGAAAGCGTCACCTCGGCGGTTTCGGTCGCCAGATTGACGGCGACGGCCTCAACCCCCTCGACCTTGCCGACAACGCGCTCGACGCTGCGCACGCAGGAGGCGCAGGTCATGCCCGTCACCGGCACGGAGAGGATTTGCGCCCTGCGGCTGGTAGAGATCGTCTGTTCCATGGGTAACGCCTTTACGGAAGTTGATTGCCCTTTGGCGGCCTCAGGCCACGACGTCGTAGCCGGCGTCCTCGATGGCCTCGACGGCCTGATCGCGCGTAGCGGGCGCGGCAAGCTCAAACGAGGCGGCGTTGTCGTCCAGACTGACCGACACATCGGAAATCCCGTCGACGCTGCCCAGCGCCTTTGTCACCTTGTCGCTGCATTTGGCACAGCCCATGCCTTCGATCTTCAACGTCATTTTGTCGGCCATTGTCATGCTCCTTGTTGCATTGGCTTTGATGCTGAAAGATGAGATAGGGTTTCCAGTCACTGGAAGGTCAAGTGGATTTCGCTGATTTTTGCACCACGACATAGGGGCAGGCATTCACGTTTGCCGCCGAGATTGACGTCTGGCAATTGCGGCGTTATCTAGCTTTTTCTCGTGGTGATTTGGCCGGCCGGCTTGCAGCCACGTAAAACAACTCGCTAAAGGGCCGAAGCGAGCGGAAAATTCCTGCCCATTCGGACCGGCTGCGTGTTGACGACGGCCGGTTTCTGTTCGGGATTGGAATGAGACATGCCTATCAAGATTCCTGATACGCTGCCCGCTTATGAAACGCTGCTTTCCGAAGGCGTGCGGGTCAAGACGGAAACGGTTGCCGAGCGGCAGGATATCCGCCCGCTGCATTTTGCTCTTCTCAATCTCATGCCGAACAAGATCAAGACCGAGCTTCAATTCGCCCGGCTCCTGGGCGCTTCCCCGCTGCAGATCGAGCTATCGCTGGTGCGTGTCGGCGGCCACAAGGCGAAGAATACGCCGATCGACCATCTGCTCTCCTTCTACCAGACCTGGGACGAGGTGGCGGAGCGCAAGTTTGACGGCTTCATCATCACCGGCGCGCCGGTGGAGACGCTCGATTTCGAGGAAGTCACCTACTGGGACGAGCTGAAGGATATCCTCGACTGGACCACGACCCATTGCCACTCGACGATGAACATCTGCTGGGGCGCGATGGCGGCGGCCTATCATTTCCATGGTGTGGAGAAGCACCTCTTGGACAAGAAGGCGTTCGGCATCTATCGCCACCGCAACCTGAAGCCGGCGTCCGTCTATCTCAACGGCTTTTCCGACGATTTCCAGATCCCGGTGTCGCGCTGGACAGAAGTGCACCGCGAGGATCTGGAACGGTTGCCGGGCATGGAATTGCTGATGGATTCCGACGAGGTGGGGCCCTGCCTGGCGCAGGAGAGCTTCGCCAACCGGCTCTACATGTTCAACCATATCGAATATGATTCCGGCTCGCTCGGCGACGAATACCGGCGCGATATCGACGCCAATGTGCCCGTCGATCTGCCGTTCAACTATTTTCCGGCCGATGATCCCGGCCGCACGCCGCTCAACCGCTGGCGCTCGCATGCCCATCTTCTCTTCGGCAACTGGGTCAACGAGGTCTACCAGACGACGCCCTATCATCTGGAAGAAATCGGCGAAGGACGGACGGGCGCTTGAAGCGCCCGCCATTCCGGCGCAATATCCGGCCCGCAATGTAACATTCTAGATGCGGAGGATATATAAGCCATGGGTGCGCCACAACCGGAAGCCTTCGGCCAGACAAAGGACGGCAAGACCGTCAGCCGGGTCACGATCACAGGCGGCGGCCTGACCGCGAAGATCATCAACTGGGGCGCGGTCGTGCAGGATCTGCGCCTTGAGGGCCACGACCATGCGCTGGTTCTGGGCTTCGACAGTTTCGATCCCTATCCGGACCACTCTCCCTATTTCGGCGCAACGCCGGGCCGTTCCTCCAATCGCATCGCCAATGGCCGTTTTTCGATCGACGGCACGGAATACCAGGTCGACTGCAATGAAAACGGCATCACCAATCTCCACGGCGGCGGCGACGGCATCGGCGTCAGCCTGTGGGAGTTCGAGGAAATTGCCGAAGACCGGGTAACGCTGAGGATCCTCGACAGGGACGGACGCGGCGGTTTTCCCGGCAATTGCGAGATCCGCGCGCATTTCCGGCTGAAGCCGCGCGGCGTGTTCTCGATCGTCTACGAGGCGACGACCGACAAGCCGACGGTCGCCAATATGTGCAACCACTCCTATTTCAACCTCGGCAATGGCACGGATACGCTGGAACACACGCTGATGATTGCCGCCGATCACTACCTGCCGACCGATGAGCGGCAGATCCCGACCGGCGAGATCAGGTCGGTGGCCGGAACGCCCTTCGATTTCCGCAAGCCGCATCCCCTGAAACGCGAGGACGAGAACGGCCGGCAGGTTCTGTTCGACCACAATTTCTGCTTCTCGCCCGAACGAACGGAAAAGCGCCCGGTCATCAGCGCCTATGCGCCGTCCTCGAAGGTGACCATGGATGTGCTGACGACGGAGCCCGGCGTGCAACTCTACACCGCCTTCAAGCTGGACGAGACGCCGGAAGGCCTCAACGGCTTTCCCTACGGTCCGTTTGCCGGCTTCTGCCTCGAAACCCAGGTCTGGCCGGACGCCATCAATCAGGAAGGCTTCCCCAACGCCATCCTCCGCCCCGGCGAGACCTTGCGCCAGGAGACCGAATACGTCTTCCGCAAGGGCTGAGAGGCGACAGGCAGGCGCGCAGGCATGATGTTCATATTGTCCAAGCTGTTCTGGCTCGTTTTCCAGCCGCTGGCCTTCGTCTTCCTGTCCATGCTCGCCGTACTGGCGTGTCTCGCCTTTTCGAAACCCGGCGCGGCAGCCGTCTTTGCCGCGCTTGCCGCGCTGACGCTCGGGATAGCGAGCTTCAGCAATCTCGGCGCCGTGCTGATGGCCGATCTGGAGACGCGTTTTCGCCGCCCGGTGCTTGCCGGACCGCCGGCCTGCGCCATCGTGCTTGGCGGCGGCATCAATACCGGCGCTTCTGCACGACGCGGCACCTATGTGTTTACCCGGGCGGCCGACCGCTATATCGAGGCGCTGAGGCTTGCCCGGCTTTATCCGGAGATGGCCATTCTGGTCACCGGCGGCGACAATGCCCTGACGGGTGCGAAGAACGGCGAGGCCGAGCCCGCCGCCCGCTTCTTTGCCGATCACGGCATCGCTCCCGAGCGCCTGCTCTATGAACCGGACGCCCGCAACACGGCGGAAAACGCCGACAATACGGCAAAGATGCTGAAGGACCACGCGTTCGAAGGGCCGTGCCTGCTGGTGACATCCGCCTACCACATGCCGCGTTCGGCAGCATTGTTCGAGAAGACTGGCGTCGAAGTCCTGCCATGGCCGGCAGACTACCGGACAGAGGGCCACCCTCGCCTTTCCGCCAGCCTCGACCGGCCAATGACCAACGCCGTGATGCTGACAACCGCGCTGCGCGAATGGGCAGGGCTTGTAACGGCACGCTTGCGCGGTCACACGACGGAGCTTTCGCCCCAGCAGGAGAACTGAAAATCAGGATGTCTTCTGGCGCAGACGGACGACAACGTCGATATGGGAAATTTCCATGCCTTCGGGCGGCGTCGGCAGGCCGTTCAGCGAAATACCGTCGGCCGGCATGTCGAGCACCTCGTTCTCGCCTTCGATAAAGAAATGGTGATGGTCCGAGGTGTTGGTGTCGAAATAGGTCTTTGCACCCTCGACGGCGAGCACGCGGATCATGCCGGCATTGGTGAACTGGTGCAGCGTGTTGTAGACAGTGGCAAGCGACACCGGAACGCCGGCATCCTGCGCCTCGCCATGCAGTTCCTCGACGGTGACGTGGCGGTCGCCCTTGGCAAACAGCAGATCGGCCAGCGCCACGCGCTGACGCGTCGGCCTCAGGCCGCTCGAGCGAAGCTTTTCTTCCGAAATGCGCGTTCCCGCTGTCATATCCACTTTCAGGGCATCATCTAACAAAATACAAATATAGCACCGTATAACCACATTGAGAATCGCTTTCAATAGGACCGGGGCTTGCGAGGATTGAAATTAAACTGCAAATAGCCTCACGAATGCGTTTCGCTCTGGTCGCGGAAGCCCGCTTCCTGTATGGCCTCGGTGAACGGAATGACAATTGATTTTCGGGTTTTCCGGCCCAACTGACATAAGGGCGCATTGCTGCGAGCGACATACGCCCTTATCTTGAGCCGGATACCGGAAACCCCTCGCTGAACGAAGGGAAGCAGAGTTTTAATGAGCACAAGACCATCGCATTTCGATTACGAGGACATCATCAAGTGCGCCGAGGGCGAGCTTTTCGGCCCCGGCAATGCGCAGCTTCCGATGCCCCCCATGCTGATGTTCAACCGCATCACCGAGATCTCGGAAGATGGCGGCGCCAATGGCAAGGGCCATGCCCGCGCTGAATTTGACATCACGCCCGACCTCTGGTTTTTCGATTGCCACTTCAAGGGCGACCCCGTCATGCCGGGCTGCCTGGGCCTTGATGCGCTCTGGCAGCTCACCGGATTTTATCTCGGCTGGCTCGGCGAGCCCGGAAAGGGCCGCGCCATCTCCACCGGCGAAGTAAAGTTTTCCGGCATGATCACGCCGAAGAACAAGCTCGTGGAATACGGCGTCGACTTCAAGCGCGTCATGCGCGGACGTCTGGTTCTCGGCATTGCCGATGGCTGGGTGAAGGCCGATGGCGAGGAAATCTACAAGGCCTCCGATCTGAGGGTCGGCCTGTTCAAGGAACAGTAAGGCCCCGTTGCGCCGGCTTGACCGGCGCGGCGCGGAGGAGAAAGAGAAGGATCGAACATGAGACGTGTTGTCGTTACGGGATTGGGAATCGTGTCCTCGATCGGGAACGATGCCGCCGAAGTCACCGCTTCGCTGCGCGAGGCGAAATCAGGCATCTCTTTCTCGCCGGATTTCGCCGAGCATGGCTTCAAGTGCCAGGTCTGGGGCAAGCCGACGCTGGACCCGACCGACCAGGTGGACCGCCGCGCCATGCGCTTCCTGTCGCAGGGCGGCGCATGGAACCATGTGGCCATGAAGCAGGCCATCGCCGATTCGGGCCTCGAAGAGGGCGATATCACCAATGAGCGCACCGGCATCGTCATGGGCTCCGGCGGCCCCTCGACCCGCACGATCGTCGAAGCCGCGCTGACAACCGAGAAAAACGGTTCGCCCAAGCGCATCGGCCCCTTCGCCGTGCCGAAGGCGATGTCCTCGACGGCGTCCGCCACGCTTGCCACCTGGTTCAAGATCCACGGCGTCAACTATTCGATCTCGTCGGCCTGCTCGACCTCGGCGCACTGCATCGGCAATGCCGCCGAGCTTATTCAGTGGGGCAAGCAGGACGTGATGTTTGCCGGCGGCCATGAAGACCTCGACTGGACCATGTCCAACCTGTTCGACGCCATGGGCGCGATGACCAGCGACTTCAACGAGGATGCGCCTCGCGCCTCGCGCGCCTATGACGCTGCCCGTGACGGCTTCGTGATTGCCGGCGGCGCCGGCGTCGTCATCCTGGAAGAGCTGGAACACGCCAAGGCTCGCGGCGCCAAGATCTACGGCGAGATCGTCGGCTATGGCGCGACCTCCGATGGCTACGACATGGTCGCCCCCTCCGGCGAAGGCGCGGTGCGCTGCATGCGTCAGGCGCTCGCCGATATCGAAGGCGAAATCGACTACATCAACACCCACGGCACATCGACCCCCGTGGGCGACAGCCGCGAGATCGGCGCGATCCGGGAAGTGTTCGGCGAAAAGATCCCGCACATCCAGTCGACCAAGTCGCTCACCGGCCATTCGCTGGGCGCTGCCGGCGTGCAGGAATCGATCTATTCGCTGTTGATGATGCAGGAAGGCTTTATCGGCGAGAGCGCCCATATCGACCTTCTCGATCCCGAATTCGAGGGTGTGCCGATCGTGCGCGAGCGTATCGACAACGCCAAGATCGACACCGTTCTTTCAAACTCGTTCGGCTTCGGCGGCACGAACGCTACGCTGGTCTTCCGGCGTTACAATGGATAATGTGCATATGACCGGACTTATGCAGGGCAAACGCGGCCTGATCATGGGCGTTGCCAACAATCACTCGATTGCCTGGGGCATCGCCAAGGCTGTTCATGCCGAGGGCGCCGAACTTGCCTTCACCTATCAGGGCGAAGCGCTCGGACGGCGGGTTCATCCGCTGGCCGCCGAAGTCGGCTCGGATTTCGTCGTACCCTGCGATGTCGAGGATATCGAAAGCGTCGACGCCGTGTTCGACGCGATCAGGCAACGCTGGGGCAAGCTCGACTTCGTCGTTCATGCCGTCGGCTTTTCCGACAAGAGCGAACTGAAGGGACTTTACGCGAACACCACGCGGGAGAATTTCGTCCGCACCATGGTGATTTCGTGCTTCTCCTTTACCGAAGTGGCCAAGCGCGCGGCGGAGCTGATGCCTGACGGCGGCTCGATGCTGACGCTCACCTATGGCGGCTCCACGGCCGTGGTGCCGAACTACAATGTCATGGGCGTGGCCAAGGCCGGGCTTGAAGCCTCGATGCGCTATCTTGCCGGCGACTACGGCCCGCGCGGCATTCGCGTCAACGCCATCTCTGCCGGGCCGGTGCGCACGCTGGCCGGCTCGGGCGTCGGCGATGCGCGCCTCGTCTATGCATGGCAGCAGCGCAACGCGCCGCTGCGCCGCTCAACGACGATCGAGGATGTCGGCGGCTCGGCGCTCTACCTGTTGTCCGACCTCGCCTCCGGCGTCACCGGCGAGATCCATTTCGTCGATAACGGCTACAATATTCTCTCCATGCCGATCCCGGAAATGATGCGCAGGGGCGACCCGGAAACCTGACAGCCTCTCCGGCTCCTGAACCAACGCAACTTAAAATAGAGAAAGGCGCGGCCGATATTTCGGCCGCGCCTTCTGTTTTTCGCGTTTGCAGCGGCGCCCCAACAGAAACACGGCCGTGGAAACCGGACCGTGCGAGCGCGGCATCTCGCGCCCGCGAAGAGACAAATTCCGTCAAAAATAATTAATCAAACGATTGATTTCACTAGCCTTTACCCACTGTCTTCCGCATAAGGAGATGGAAAACCGGGTTCCCGGATCGTCGGCTGACTGGGGTTTTCTCGTTGTTTCTCATGGGATTATCGTTGCAGAACCGCAACACACCCACCTTAATCATTCGATTGATTTAGCATTCCACCGAAGGTTTATTGTTCGAAACGGCCTCGACGGGTTTTATGCGGATGGATGCAACGCAACGAACTGCTTCCAGCCCAGGGCAAGACCTAATGCCCCCGTTTAATTCAACGAGGAGTTATCTTCATGAACCTCAAAAGCCTCTTTCTTGGCTCTGCTGCTGCGCTTGCAGCCACAACCGGCGCACAGGCCGCTGACCCGGTCGTCGTCATCGAACCGGTTGCAAACAACTATGTCGAAGTTTGTGACGCTTTCGGGGCCGGCTACTTCTACATTCCCGGTACCGAGACCTGCCTGAACGTCGGCGGTTACATCCGTTTCCAGGTTGACGCCTCCAATGGCGGCAATGTCCCGGACGCATGGAACGTCTTCACCCGCGGCCAGCTTGAAATCTCGTCCAAGACCGAATCCGAACTCGGCACGGTTAACGGCATGATCGCGCTGCGTAGCGAAGCCTATTCCAACGACGGCTCCACCAAGACCTATATCGACGAAGCCTATCTCGGCCTCGGCGGCTTCCAGGCTGGTCGTTTCCTGAGCTATTGGGATGAAGGCCTTGTCGGCGAAATCGACGATCTGGCCGGCAACACCCGCTTCAACTCCATGCGCTATGTTTTCGTCGGCGATGGCTTTGTTGCAGGTCTGTCGCTCGACGCGCTCGAAGCCGACATGGTTGGCAGCGCCAATGACGACATGCCGAAGCTCGGCGTATCCGGTCGTATCGGCTTCCAGGCCGGTGGCGTTGGCGCCAAGTTCGACGCTGCATACGACACCTACAACGAAGAAGCTTCGCTGCGTCTGATGACCTCGTTCGCAATCGGCCCGGGCACTCTGGACCTCGGCGCGAACTACTCCAGCGGCTGGAACGCATACGCCAACACCTTCGACAACGAGTTCTTCGACTACTCGCTGGCAACCCCGTCGGCTCTGCCGGGCGTTTACGCCGAATGGGCGCTGGCTGCCGGTTACCAGCTCGACGTCACCGAGAAGTTCTCGGTCACGCCGGCTTACCAGTGGACCTCCGCGAACGTTCCGGGCGCCGACAACCAGGACTTCTGGTCCGCAGGCGTTCTGTTCGACTACACGATCGTCGATGGTCTGAGCGCCAAGCTCAATGTCGGCTACACCGACCTGCCTGACAGCTACTCGAACGACGACTACTGGGCCGGCTGGTTCCGCCTGCAGCGCGACTTCTAATTCAAGTTGCCCGAGAAGAGGCCCTGAACAGGGCCTCTTTTTTTGGCCCGGAATGCGGCTTCCGCCGGATTCCGGGCTTTTCTTTTGCGGCCTGGTGGCTTCAGTCGGCGCGGAATTCCACCAGATGAGGCCCGCCGCGAGAAGCCGCTTCTGCAACCGCCGCAACGAGCGCATCCTCATCCGCCGCTGTTGAATAGCCGAGCCCATAGGCCGCGGCGATCTTCTCCATGTCAGGCGGCGTCGGCGTCACGCCCTCCGGCACGATGCCCGCCTCTTCCATATAGGTCTCGATCTCGCGGTAGCCGCGATTGTTCCAGACGAGGAAGACGATGCCAGCATTTTCATCTTTCGCCGTGCCCAGTTCGGCAATCGAGAACTGCAGTCCGCCATCGCCGACGATCGCGATGACGGGCCGGGCCGGCTCCCCGATGGCCGCGCCGATGGCGCCCGGCGGCACATAGCCGAGTGCGCCGTAGCCGGTGGCGGAATTGAACCAGCGCTTCGGCGCCGAAGCGTCGAAATAGAGATTGGCCGCATAGACCAGTTGGGTGGAATCGCCGATGAAGCGCGCGCCTGGCACGGCATCACGCAGGCGATGGAGAAGCGTGACTTCGCCCCTGATCTTGTCCGACAGCCCGTTCCATGCCGCGTTGCGGGTCTCACCGGCACG
The DNA here is from genome assembly GCA_963676545.2 of uncultured Martelella sp. Lineage (GTDB taxonomy): Bacteria > Pseudomonadota > Alphaproteobacteria > Rhizobiales > Rhizobiaceae > Martelella. The sequence continues at coordinate 58,780 of CAXXRG010000003.1, forward strand.
CTCGGCACCCATTCCCTGCCGCTCGCGGACGCACACGAGAAGCGCTTCAAGCGTTTCCGCGCTGTCGCCGATGATCGTCGCAGCGGTTTTCGGACCTGCCGCGATGCGCTCCGGATCCACATCGATGCGGATGAGGTTGTTCAGCGCAGGCAAACCGCCGTCGACATAAACGTCATAGTCGGTCTGGCCAAGTTCCGTTCCCACCGCGATCACGAGGTCGCTTGCGGCAATCAGCGCGCGCACCGGCTCAAGGCTCGCGCTGGCCGGCACCTGCAGCGCCTGCCCCGCCATCAAACCGCGCGCATTGGCGGTCAGCACGACGGGCGCATCGATCCGCGCGGCAAAGGCCGTCAGCGCTGCGTCCGCCCCGCTTGCGCCGCCGCCTGCCAGAATGACTGGCGCCGTCGCGCCATCGATCAGAGCGGCAGCCTTTTCCAGCGCTGCTGCATCGGCGACCGCACCTTCGTCATGCGAGACAACCGACGCAGGCGGTGCAATCGTCTCGACCATCACATCGGTCGGGATTTCCAGATGCACAGGCCCCGGCCTGCCGGACGTCGTCAGCGCGAGGCAACGGGCGAGCTCGCCGGCAAGGTCCGCGCCGTTCATCAGCGTAACCGAATCCTTGGCAAAGCTCTCCATCAGAGCCTGCTGGTCCGGGAGTTCGTGAAGGCACCCTCCCCCCTTGCCCAACGTCCTGCGGGCGTTGACGCCGGAAATCACCAGCATCGGCACGCTGTCGGCGCGCGCCTGGGCCATGGCCGTAATCGTGTTGGTGAGACCGGGCCCGGTGATGACGAAGGCGACGCCCGGCCTGCCGGTGACGCGGGCATAACCATCGGCCATGAAGCCCGCGCCCTGTTCGTGGCGTGGCGTGACGTGGCGGATCTTCGAGGCGGCAAGCCCGCGATAGAGTTCGGCGGTGTGCACGCCGGGAATGCCGAAGACAATCTCGACGCCATGCGCTTCCAGGAGGCGCACAAGCGCCTCGCCGACGGTGATCTTCGCGTCGCTCATGCCTGCGCCGCCTTCTTGCCCGCCGTGAGGCTCGCGGCAAAGCGGCTGATGCGACGGGCGGCTTCCATGATGTCTTCATCCGGAACTGTGAGGCTGATGCGAATGAAGCCATCCGCCTCCACGCCGAAGGAAGAACCGGGCATGACGGCCATGTGCTCGGCATCAAGCAGAGCCAGAGCAAATTCCTCACCCGACAAGCCGGTGGCAGTCACATCGGCAAGGGCAAACATGCCCGCCTCGGGCATGGCACAGGAAATGCCGGGCACAGAAGAGAGAGCCGCGACAAGCAGAGCCGCCCGCCGTTTCAGCGAAGCCCGCAAGACAGCGGAAACGCCACTCGGACGTTCAATCGCGGCAGCCGTCGCATCGGCAATGAAGGGCTGGTTGCCGAACAGCATGGTTTCGGCCACCGGCAGGAGCCGCGCGCAGAATTCCGCCGGACCAATCGCCCAGCCGCTGCGAAAGCCCGGCGCAGCATGGGACTTGGAGATGGAGGAGACCGAAATCGTGCGCCCGGCCAGATCGGCGTTGTCGAGCGGCGAGGCAAAGTCACAGCCGAAGATCAGTTCCTCATAGACCTCGTCGGCGATGATCCAGAGGTCATGCCGGCGGCAGACATCGCCGATTGCGGCGAGCTCGTCGGCCGTCAGCACCGCGCCCGTCGGGTTATGGGGGGTGTTGAGCAGGAGAACGCGGGAATTCTCCGTGATCGCCTGTTCCAGAATGTCGGCGCGCATGTGAAACCCCTCCTCCGATTTCAGCGGCACCGGCACCATGTCCGCGCCCGTGGAGCGGATCACGCCTTCATAGGTGGCATAGAGCGGATCGCCGACAAGCACGGCATCCCCCTCTTCCACCAGCGTCAGCATCACGGCAAAAAGCGCAGTCTGGGTGCCCGGAAAGCAGACGATGTTTTCCGGTCCGATCGGCCGACCCGTGCGTGCGCTGTAGCGCTTCGAAAGTGCATTCAAAAGCAACGGTTCGCCGCGCCCGTTGGAATAGCCGATCCGGCCTTCAGCAAGGGCGGAGGCCACGACGTCTGCCAGAACGGGATCAGGATCGACGTCGGGCTCGCCGATCGTCAGCTCGAGGATCGGCGTTCCGGCTTCCTTCATCGCGCGCGCCTTCAGGTGCACGGTCCATTTATCGGAACCGAGCCCGCCGAGGCGGTTGGAAATCCTGGCATAGTGCATGTCTGTCATCCTTCAATGTCGTCAAGCCGAAGGCCGGTGATCGCTCCCACCGAATGCAGCCCCGCTTTCAGCAATTCCCTGTCTTCGAACATGTCGCCGGCAAGCGAGCCCTCGAGCCACAGCCCGTCGAGAACCGCGTTGATCTCGATCGCCAGCCGCCGGATATCGGCGGACGCCGCTTCGCGCCCGGCTTCCTGAAAGGCGCCGGCCAGAAGACGTTCGATCAGCCTGCGGTATTCGAGATAGCTTTCCCGGTGGATCGCCCCCATGGCCGGGTCGATCCGCGCCATGGCGATAAAGGCCGCCCAGAGCGACAGCCGCCTGGCGTCAATCATCGGCGGCATCAGGCAGGCGGCGACGAAGCCCGCCAGCTTTTCCCCGGCGCTCTTGCCGTCCGCCATGCCGGCCTCGGCGGAAATCTCCGTCATTGCCGCCATGGTCTGGCGATAGGCGGCATGGAGAAGCTGTTCCTTGGTTTCGAAATAATGGCGGATCAACCCGCCGGAGACGCCCGCCCGCTCCGCCACTTCCCTGACTGTCGCATTCTGGATGCCGCCCTCGGCGATGCAATCGAGCATCGCCTCGATGAGGTCGGCGCGCCGTTCTGCGTCAGAGGCGCGGCGGAAGGGCTTTCGGCTCATCTCAGCCTCGAAGGATCGGGCGTGTCAGGCAGGTCGGTCCGCCCTCGCAGGCAATGCAGAGCGCATCGGCCTCGAATGTCGCGACGGTGCAGCCGGCCTTTTCCATCGCTGCCTTCGTCTTGTCGAAACCGGCAACGGCAATCACGTCGAACGGCTTTGTCGGAAGCACATTGAGGTTCAGACCGTTGGAGGCCATGAACTCGTCTTCCGGCGCTTCCACCAGCGTATAGCCCTTTTCCTTGAGCAGCTGATAGAACGGCGCAGGCAGAAGCGGCGCATAGACCAGCGCCAGCTTGTCGGCCAGGGGCGAGATCACGCTCATCAGATGCAGGCAGGCCTCTTCCCCCTGCCACAGCGGCAGGTCGAAGCTCAGCACCGAAATGCCGTGCGGGGCCAGAAGCCTGCGCACCTGGTCAATGCCTTCTGCATTGGACCGCACGCCGCGGCCAATGCAGAGCGTCCGCTCATCAACCCAGACGCAATCGCCGCCTTCAACCGTGCCCGAGCCGGTCAGCCGACCGAGAATCGGAATACCGGCGGCGCGATAGATCGCCGCATGACCGTCAACCTCGCCCTTGCGCAAGGGCTTGCCCATGTTGAGCAGGAGTGCGCCGCTATCAGCCACCAGAGACGGGTCGTGGGTGAACATCGCATCGGCAAGCCCGTCGCCCTTGTCCTCGTACCAGAGGATTTCGGCGCCCGAAGCCGCGACCAGATCGGCAAATGCCGCATATTGATTGATCGCACGCTCGGCATTGAAGGTTTCGCCGTAATGCCAGACGGCGGGATCGGCCTTCTTGAGGCTTTCACCGGGCCGGCGCATGATTACCCGTTTGATGGGTTGCGCCATGGTTTGCGCTCCGAAACTCATTCCATTCTTCTCCAAGCTTCTGCGAAATCTTCGCTAGTTATACACTTGCATAATAAGCTCGCAAGTGTACTAATGAATGCAAGGAACGATTTTTGATCGCCGGCGTGATCGCACCGCAAGACGTGTCTGACCGCCGGCCCACCGGGAACGGCAAAGCGTTTTAATGAAGGCTGAAAACAATCCGCAGGATGGCGACCCCGCAGAAGCGGTCACCGTCGACGATCTCCATAAGTCCTTCGGGGATTTCGAAGTACTGAAGGGCGTTTCGCTCAAGGCCCGGCAGGGCGAGGTGATCGCCATTATCGGCGGCTCCGGCTCGGGCAAATCCACGCTTTTGCGTTGCATCAATATGCTGGAATGGCCGACGCGCGGCCGCATCTGCGTGCATGGCGAGGAAATCGCCATGAAGGCCGATGGCCATGGCGGGCTGATGCCGGCCAATCGCAAGCAGATCCAGCGCATCCGCACGCGCCTTGCCATGGTGTTCCAGAGCTTCAATCTCTGGCAGCACATGACGCTGATGCAAAATGTCATCGAAGTGCCGGTTCATGTGCTGGGCGTGAAGCGTGATGAAGCGATTGCGGAAGCCGAAACGCTTTTGCGCCGCGTCGGGCTTTACGAAAAGCGCGAGTCCTATCCCGCCTTTCTTTCCGGCGGCCAGCAGCAGCGCGCGGCCATTGCCCGCGCGCTTGCCATCCAGCCGGAAGCCATGCTGTTCGACGAACCGACCTCCGCGCTCGATCCCGAGCTTGTCGGCGAGGTGCTGACCGTGATCCGCGACCTGGCCGAGGAAGGCCGCACCATGCTGCTGGTCACCCACGAGATGGGCTTTGCCCGTGAGGTCGCCAGCGAGATCGTCTTCCTGCATGACGGACGGGTGGAGGAACAGGGCGCACCACAGACCGTCTTCGATAATCCTGAATCCGAGCGACTGAAGAAATTCATCAGCTCCGTACAATAGCCCGATGCGAATGCGCCCCTCGGGCGCTTGCGCAAATGACCCAACTCAAAAACGAGGGAACCGAAAACATGAAGAAACTGACATCCGCACTTCTCGGCGCCGTTGCCTGCGCCACGCTGATGGCCGGCGTCGCCTCTGCCGAAACCGTCAAGGTTGGCGTGGCCGCCGAGCCCTACCCGCCCTTTACCGTGCCGGACGCCGCCGGCAACTGGACAGGCTGGGAAGTCGACCTGATGAACGCGCTCTGCGACCAGGCGGAACTTGACTGCGTCATCACGCCGATCGCCTGGGACGGCCTCATTCCGGCGCTGAACGCCGGCAAGATCGACGCCATCCTGGCCTCGATGTCGATCACGCCCGAGCGCGAAGAGCAGATTGCCTTCTCCAACAAATATTACAACACCCCGGGCGCAATCGTGACCGAGGCCGGCTCCGGCATCACGCCGACCAATGAAAGCCTGTCGGGCAAGGTGCTCGGCGTTCAGGTCTCGACCACCAACCAGGCCTATGCCGAAAAGCATTTCCCCGACGCCAAGATCAAGACCTACCAGACCCAGGACGAGGTCAATCAGGACCTTTATGCCGGTCGCATCGACGCGGAAATCGCCGACCTCGTGACGCTTCAGCCCTTCCTTGAAAGCGACAATGGCAAGGCATGCTGCGAAATGGTCGGCGCGGTTGAACAGGACCTCGAGATCTACGGGCCCGGCATCGGCTTAGGCCTGCGCAAGGGCGACACCGAACTGCTCGAGAAGTTCAACGCCGCAATCGCCGCCGTGCGTGAAAACGGCACCTATGCGGAGATCTCGAAGAAGTATTTCGACTTCGACATCTACGGCGATTGATATCCAACCGAGCAGCGCTGAAAACAGTGCTGCCTTCTCAGGCAGCGCGCCTGAGCCTCCAAATATCTCTCCCCTTGAGGGAGAGATGCCCCGACAAGGGCAGAGAGGGGTGCAGCGCAAGCTCGCGGGCTCTCAAGTCTCGTCGAACGATGTCACCCCCCTCTGTCGCTTCGCGACATCTCCCCCTCAAGGGGGAGATTAGGAAGGGGTGAGGCCATATCGAACGCTCTTCGTGGTTCGATAGCTGGCGCCAGAACAAGGATTACGCATGAACTGGGAATTGCTCGCCTTGTCACCGCCCGGATGGGGCGGCGCGCTGCTTCGCGGTCTTGCTACCTCGCTGCAGGTGGCTGCCGGTGGCTTCGCCCTCGGACAACTGATCGGCATTCTCGGTTCGGCCGGCAAACTCTATGGCGGGCCGGTGATCAAGGATCTCATGGAGATCTACACCACAGTGGTGCGGGCCATTCCGGAACTGGTGCTGATCGTACTGCTTTACTATGCGGGCACAGCCGCGCTGAACAATCTGATGGGCGGGCTCGGCTTCTCCTCCGTGGACATTTCCGGCATGCTGGCAGGCATTCTCGTCATCGGCCTCGTACAGGGCGCCTATTCCACCGAAGTGCTGCGCGGGGCAATCCTTGCCATTCCGCCGGGACAGATCGAGGCGGCGCGCGCTTATGGCATGCCGCCAGCCATGATCATGCGGCGGATCACACTGCCGGCCATGCTGCCGCACGCCATTCCCGGCCTTGCCAATCTCTGGCTTGTCACCACCAAGGACACGGCCCTTCTCGCTGTCGTCGGCTTTACAGAACTGACGCTTGCCACAAGGCAGGCGGCCGGCGTGACGCATGAATATTTCCTGTTTTTCTCCGCCGCCGGCGTACTCTATCTCGCGGTCACGCTGGTCTCCAACGTTCTGCTGCAGGCGCTTGAGCGCCGCGCCAGCCGTGGCATGGTGCGGAGGCGGACATGACCGATCAGCAAATGCCGGAGGATATCGAAACCCCGCCGCCGCTGCCGAAGCTTTCCGCGCTGATGCGCCCCCACAGGCTTGCCATCATGGCGGTGGCCGCAGCACTTCTGATCCTGATGATCGTGAAGATGCAGTGGAGCTGGCTGCCGGATTATGCCGGTATGCTTCTCGCCGGGCTCTGGATCACGATCTTGCTGCTGGTGGCGTCCACCATTCTCGGCTTCCTGCTCGCGGTGCCGCTCGGCCTTGTGCAGGTCACAGGGCCGAAAATCCTCTCTTGGCCGGCGCGCGTTTTCTGCACCATCATTCGCGGCACGCCGCTCCTGTTGCAGCTCTGGCTGCTTTATTACGGCCTTGGCTCGCTGTTTCCCGGCATTCCGGAAATCCGCCATTCCTTCCTCTGGCCCTATCTGCGCGAAGCCTGGCCCTACGGACTTCTGGCGCTCACGCTCTCTTATGCCGGCTATGAAGGAGAGGTGATGCGCGGCGCCTTTGCCGGCGTGCCGCATGGCGAGCTGGAAGCGGCCCGCGCCTATGGCATGGGCCGCTGGAAGGTGCTGACCCGCATCTGGCTGCCGCGCGCGGTGCAACGGGCGCTCCCCACGCTTGCGGGCGAAACCGTGGTGCAGCTGAAATCGACGCCGCTTGTGGCAACGATCACTGTGATCGACCTTTACGCCATTGTCGGCGATATCCGCCAGTCGACCTACCTCACCTATGAGCCGCTGCTGTTCCTCGCTTTCCTCTATCTCTGCCTCACCGGCATTCTGGTGACGATCTTCCGGCATTTCGAAAAGAAGATACCGTCACGGGGGATGTGAGCCGGGCCGCAAAAGGCGGCCCGACAGGGATTACAGCCCGGCCGCTCTGGAGACCGCGCCGATGATCCGCTCATGGATTTCTGCCCGGTCCACGCCGTCCGGATCGGTGCAGACCGGGTCGTCCCCTTCCTCCGCGAGAAACGCAGCCCCCTCAGGCTTGCAGGGCGCAAGAAAGGTGATGTGGAAGGATGGCGCAATCACCCGATAATCGGCATCCGGCAGCCGTCTGGCGAGCTTGCTGCCGCGCTCCGAGACGTCGCCGGCCTTCAGCCGCTCCTGATCGCCGAGATTGATGAAGGACGCCGGCACAGGCATCGTCGCGACGCTCGCTGGCGTCGCCACATAGGTGAAGGCGGGATCGATGGCGATGACATGACCAATCCGGGCATCGCGCTCGGCACCTTCGAAGCCTTCCGGCAGGCGGTCGAAATCGACATTGCCCTTGGCGAGAAAGTCGCAATCACTCGCCGTCGGATTGGTATGGCAGTAATCGCCATAAGCCGCCCTGTCGAATCTGATGCCGCCGAGATTGAGAACAGTCGCACCGCCAAGCGAAAAGCCGAGCGCCGAGATCCGCGACCGGTCCACATGCGGCCCCAGCACCGGATCGTTGAGCAACACGTCAAGTGCGGTGGAAATGTCGCCGGCGCGCAGGTCCGTCGACAACGAAGCCCGCGGCGAGGAATCGCCCGACGTGCTGCCGGGGTGATTGACGGCAAGCACCATCGCCCCCTTCCTGACGAGCGCCGAAAACAGCCAGGCGCTGTTGTCCATATTGCCGCCGGAACCATGGGAGAACACGAGCAACGGATATAGCCCCTCGGCGATCCTCGCGCCCATCCACACTGACGTGCCGTGGAAAACCGGATTATCGCCGACAATGCCGCGATAGCTTCTGACGCCGGCGGGATACCAGAGGCTTGCGGCCACCGGCCGGGCACGGTGTTCGGGCGTTATCGTCAGCCGCTCGTAGCCGGGCAGATCTTCGGTCGCTGCGGCATGCGCAACGAGACCGAAGGAGAACAGGATGGAAAGAAGAATGCTTTTCATGGACGTATCCTTTCGGGTTGGGATGCGCCTGTTCTCCCGTTTCTCCCGTCCTTCAGCGTCCTCAATCCGGTTTCAGGTCGCCCGGAACCGGTTTATGGACTATCAGACTGGCAGATGAAGGAGACGACATGCTGGTTTTGCCGGTCCCGATGGTCACCGCTCTGGTGCTTGGTTTTCTGATCCTGCGGGTGCTGACGGTCGAGAAACGTCCGCCGGTGGTGATCGTGTTTCTGACCGCCTGCGCGGTGCAGAGCCTGATCGTCGCCGCCCTGCAATATTATGGCGTCTCGGAGCTCCGGCCGGTTCAGCCGGCAACGGCCACGCTGATACCGGTTCTGGCCTGGCTGACCTTCCAGACCGCGTTCCTCAGGCCCGTAAGGCCCCGCGACAGCCTCCATCTTCTGGTGCCGGCCTTCACCGTCTTCTGCATCCTGTTCGCACCCGCCACCATAGATATCATCCTGCCGATCATCTTCCTCGCCTATGGCGGCGCGATCCTCTACGTGCTGAAATCCGGCGGCGATGCGCTGCCGCTTGCGCGGCTTGAAGCAGGACGCCAGCCGCTGTGGCTCTGGACGGGCATAGCCATCAGCCTTTTCCTATCGGCGCTGAGCGACAGCCTGATCGCCGTCGCCTTCCTCTCCGACAACCCTGGCTGGGCAAAACTGATCATCTCCGTCTTCACCTCCTGCGCGCTGCTTGCGGTCGGCCTCCTGAGCGTTTCGCCGAATGCGTTCGGCGAGATCGAGGAGGAGCCGCAGCAGCCCGCGGCTGCACCCGTACCGGAAGAGGGCGATCACGCGATCGTGGAACGGCTCGACGGTTTGCTGACAGCAGAAAAGCTCTATCTCGAACCTTCACTCACCCTGGCGCGCCTCGCCCGGCGGCTGCGAATGCCGGCCAAGCAGCTTTCGGCAGCGCTCAACCGGGCGACGGGCGAGAATATCTCCCGCCACATCAACCGGTTTCGCATCGACCATGCCTGTGAAAGGCTCGTTTCCGGCGACAGCGTCACCACCGCCATGCTGGAAAGCGGCTTCAACACCAAATCGAATTTCAATCGGGAGTTCCAGCGGGTCACCGGCAAGAGCCCTTCGGCCTGGGCAAAGGGTGAAGCCGTGACAAAAAACGGTCAGTAACGGTTCGCAAACAGATCCGCCTGCGGCGGCTCTTCCCAGGCGTTTTCGAGCTTCAGCAGAAATTTCTTGGTCGGCAGGCCGCCGCCGAAGCCGGTCAGCGCGCCGGAGGCGCCGATCACGCGGTGGCAGGGCAGCAGGATCGGCAGCGGATTGTTGCCATTGGCACTGCCCACCGCCCGGCTTGCACCCGCATCGCCGAGCGCTTTGGCAATCGTCCCGTAGGTGGTCGTCTCGCCGTAGGGGATCGTCGCCAGATATTCCCAGACACGATTCTGGAAGCTGCTTCCCGAGAGATGATAGGCAAGATCGAACCGCGTCAGTTCGCCGGCAAAATTGGCATCGAACTGCCGCCGCACTTCCGCAAACGGCGCATCATAATGCTGCCAGTCGGAGCGCGGCCCGAAGGCCTTGTTGCCGGTGGGAAAGGAGATGAAATGCAGCCGATTGCCATCGCCCGCGACAAGCAGCGCGCCCACCGGGCTTTCAATGTGTGTGTAGAACAGCCCCGTCATGGCGCGGGACGCCGGATTGCGGATGGCGGCCGACCATAAAGCCTGGAAAACGCGGCATTGAAGCGCCGGACGCTGCCGAAGCCGGCGCGTCGCGCAACTTCGGTGACAGGAAGCCTTGTCTCATCGAGAAGTCGTTTCGCTCGACCGATCCGCAGCGTCTGCGCCGTCTGCAGCGGCGAGGCGCCGACATGAACGGCGAAAAGCCGCGACAAATGCCGCGCGCCGACGCCAAGCCGCGCGGCGAGCTCCTCCACCGTTCCGTCATCCAGCGCGCCTTCGCCGATCAGCTTCAGCGCCCGCTCGACCGTTGTGCGCGTGCCGTTCCAGGCCGGCGAAAACGGCGCGGCTTCCGGCCGGCAGCGCAGGCACGGCCGGTAACCCGCCTTCTCGCAGGCAGCGGCCGTCGGGTAGTAACTGACATTCTTCGCCAAAGGCTGCTTTACCGGGCAGACAGGCCGGCAATAAATCATCGTCGTTCTGACTGCGGTAAAAAACCTGCCGTCATACGCCGGATCGCGCGCCCGCCGCGCCGCCTCGCATGTATCGAAATCAAGCATGAGACGATGTTAGCAGCAGCCGATTCATGAGGCGAGCGCGATATCATGATGAGGTCCGAAAACGGCCAGTGTGCCACTGCGATCAACCGCATGATAATAGAGGACTGAAATCAGCGGGCGCTCCATGCATACTTGCAGTCGGTTTAGCAATCGTGTCAAAAGACGCCGGGAAACAGAGACTGTCATTGGAAAAGCGGAGCGGGCGTGACTGAGTGGTTGAAAGGCAATGCGGCACGGCCGATCCGTTTTGCAGGGGTCGGCGGCGTGGCCACGCTTGTGCATATGGGAATGGCCGCCTTGCTGCTCTGGATATTTCCGACGCTACCGGCGGCTTTTGTGAATCTCCTCGCCTTCATGGTCGCGTTCCTCGTGTCCTTTTACGGACACCGGCATCTGACCTTTTACACGCGCGGCAGGATGCACCGGTTTCTGATCGTGGCGCTTTGCGGCTTCGCGCTCAACAATGTCATTCTCTACGCGGCTTTGGCTTCTTCGATGCCCAAGCTCATTGCGATCATAATTGCGACGGCATGCGTCCCTGTCGTCACTTATCTGGCCTCAGCGCTTTGGGCCTTCAGGGAAAAATAGAAAATCATGGCAGAAACCAAGACACGCCCGTACCTTTCCCTCATCGTCCCGGTCATGAACGAAGAGACGTCGATCGAACCGTTTCTGAAGACCGTCAATGACACGCTGTCCGATCTCCCGGCTGATCTGGAAATTCTGTTTGTGGATGATGGCTCGACAGATAACACCTTTGCAGCCATCCATACCGCCGCGAAAAATGACAGGCGTATCCGCGGCATCAAGCTGTCACGCAATTTTGGCAAGGAGGCTGCTCTCACAGCCGGTCTTGATCATGCCAGGGGAGACGCTGTCATCCCGATCGATGTGGACCTGCAGGATCCCCCGGAATTGGTGCATGATTTTCTGCGCCTTTGGCAGGACGGGTTTGACACGGTTTATGCGCTTCGCAGAACACGCCATGAAGACGGCAAGCGAAAGAGCCTGTCTGCCGGCATGTTCTATCGCACTTTCAACCGTATATCGGCCACCCGGATACCGCCGAATGCGGGTGACTATCGGCTTATGAGCCGACGCGTAGTCGACGCAATCAGACAGATGCCCGAGCGCAACCGTTTCATGAAGGGTATGTTTGCCTGGCCTGGCTACCCTTCGACCGGCATAGAATATGACCGCCCGGCCCGACATGCAGGCGAGACAAAGTGGAATTACTGGAAGCTTTGGAACTTCGCGATTGACGGGCTTACGAGTTTTTCCACCTGGCCGTTGCGGATATGGTCCTACATCGGCGTGTTCATTGCATTCCTCAGCCTTGTCTATATGAGCTTTATCATCCTTCGAACACTCATTTTCGGAGTCGACTGGCCAGGTTATGCGTCAATCATGTCTGCAATTTTGTTCTTTGGATCTATACAACTGATATCCATCGGCATACTGGGCGAGTATCTGGGCCGTCTCTACCTCGAAGTGAAGTCGAGACCTGTTTATCTGCTCGAAGAGACGGACGCTCCTTCAGGATCGAGCGATGCTGACGCTCAACAGTGATTTCAAGAAGAGCTTCCTTATCGCGCTGGGTCTGGGGCTCGCCTATATTGCTCCGGTCATTTTCTCTGTCGGCTATTATCTTGATGATCTGGGCCGTTCACTCTGGGGTTACACTTCCTGGAGTGGCAATGCACGACCTCTCGCCGACCTGGTGATGACAGTTCTGAATTTTGGAAAACCGCTTCAGGATATCTCGCCTATACCCCAGATACTGGCTGTCGCGGCGCTGGCATTTGCCATTGCCGCCGCCTGCGCGAAGTTTCTGCCCGGGCGACCATTCCTCGGCGTGCTGGCATTTTCGCCTCTGATCACAAGCCCGTTCTTTCTGGAAAATCTTTCATACAAATACGACTCCTTGCCCATGGCGCTCGCCGTGACCTGTGCGGCGCTTCCGTTCACATACAACATCGAACGTCTGGCGCTTCGGTGGCTTACTCTGGGCGGCTCCCTGCTCATGGCGCTTTGCCTGTACCAGCCAGCGATCAACATATATGTGTGTTTTGCCATCCTTTCCTTTCTGTTCTTTGTCTACAGGCAAAAACGCAGAGAAGCCTTCATATTCCTCGCTCTGGCGATATCTGCCTTCCTGATTGCATATGCGATCTACGCTGTGCTGGTCGTTCCGCTCACTTTGGACGGCACCTACAGCGAGGCGCACGCAACCATCGTTTCGGGAAGTTTCGAGCATATGTCCAGCATGGTTGCTCGCAACTTCGGGTGGGCAAAAGCTTTGGTCTGGAAGCTTTATGACAGCGCCTTTCTCTATATCGTTCTCCCGTTCATGGCAGCCTATCTGTTTTTGAATTACCGGCTCGCCTTCAGGCGTACGGCAGGTAACATCTCTTGGGACCTCGGGGTTTTCATCATATTGTTGCTGTCGCCGGCCCTGCTTCTTCTATGCATTGCAGGGCCAATCCTCCTGTTGGAGGAACCGGTTGTCGTCCCGCGGGTTCTGGTTGGCCACTCTGCGGTACTTGCGACTTTTTTTGTCGCCACTCTCTGGCTCATCCCCAAAAAGCTCGATGCCCTGAAATATTCGATCATCGTGCCATTATGGTTCGCGTTCATATTCGACTATACCTACGCCAATGCCATGGCCGCCCAGAACCGCTTTGAACGCATGATCGTAACCTCAATGGTCGAAGACATCATGTCTGATGATATGCGCGGCGCAGAATATCTGACATTCCACGGCACCATGCCCATAGCGCCCGAAGCCCAGCTTGCAAAACACAAGTTTCCGCTCATTGAAGACCTCAATCAGATACCGTTCCGCGGCAACTGGTATTGGGGATATGTCAAGATGAGGCATTTCGGCATCCAGCTGGAACATGATTACATGACGGAGGAGGAAATCGTTTCAACAGCCTGCTCTGCGGAGTACGACAAGCAGGGCCTTTTCCATACGCTCTACAGGCACCAGGAAAATCTGGTCATTTCCTTCCTGCCGATTGACTGCAACTGAGATCGGAATGTTCCCTTTTCATTCTCATCCGATCCGCTATATCATCGGCCCATGCAGGATGACTTTTCGACCATATTTCCGCTCCAGCGCGGCCGGGCGCATGATGCGTCAGGGCCCGGCGCTGCGTTCTTTGCGGCGGCTCTTGCCGGCACTGCGGATGGGCCTGTGCTGTGGGTGAAACCGGAATGGTTTTCCGAAATGATCAACCCCGTCGCCCTGTCCGCCTTTTTCGATCCGCGTGACCTGATCGTCGCCCGCACGAAGGACCATACGGAAACGCTTGCCGCCGGCGAAGAGGGCCTGCGTTCGGGCGCTGTCCGGCTCGTCGTCATGGAACTCGACCGGCCGGTGGACCTGACGCCAGGACGCCGCCTGCAGCTTGCCGCCGAGACCGGGCGAACGATCGGGCTTTGCCTTTTCCCCGAGGGCATGGGCAATCAGGCGGCTGCCACGCGCTGGCTCTGCAGGCCGCTCTTCTCGGCATCCGACTCGACTCTCCAGAACTGGTCTATTACAAAGAACAAAACAGGAACAAATAACAATTGGGCAGTGCGGTGGGATGAAGCGGCGCGTCGTATCCATGTGGTTTCAAAGGCTGCCGAGCGAGCGGGTTTTAAGGGCCCGTCCGGTTGACGGCCCCTTCGCCGTCACCTCAAGCGAGGGCAATCACGACCGGCTCTATTGTCTCAACCGGGAGGCCGAGAGCCAGGGGCTGGAGCGCGGCATGGGGCTGGCGGACGCCCGCGCCTATGTGCCGGACCTGGTCACCCGCCCCGCCGATATCGATGCCGACCGGCGCTTTCTCGTCATGCTCGCCCGCTGGGCCACGCGTTATACGCCGCATGCCGGGCTTGATGGCGAGAATGGGCTGGTGCTCGACATCACCGGCGCGGCTCACCTCTTCAATGGCGAGGAAGCCATGCTCGAGGACATGAAGGAACGGCTGTCACGCGCCCGACTCTCGGTCAAGATCGGCATCGCCGATACGCGCGGTGCGGCCTGGGCGCTTTCCCGCTTTGCTCCCGGCATCGTTCCGGCAGGAAAGACCAGTGCGGCGCTCGGCCCGCTTTCGGTCTCGGCGCTCCGCATCAACGAAAAAACCGCAACGGCACTGAAGCGCCTTGGCCTCAACACCATTGCCGACATCAATGCCCTGCCCCGCGCCACGCTCGCCCGCCGCTTCGACATGGGCCTGATCGCGCGGCTTGAGGAAGCCCTCGGCACGCGCGGCGAGGCCGTGTCGCCGCTTTCCGAGCCGCCGCATTACGGTGTGCGAATGACATTTCCCGAACCGATCGGCCTCGTCGATGACGTCATGGCCGCCCTTTCCCGCCTGCTTGAAACGCTCTGCCTGCGGCTGAAAACCCGTGAAGCGGGGGCGCGCGCCATCACGCTTGCGGTCGAACGCGTCGACCAGACCCGGCAGGATGTGACGCTGCGCCTCGCCCGGCCGATGCGCGATGCTTCCCGCATTCTCCGCCTGTTCGAACGCCCGGTCGGCGAGATCGACGCCGGTTTCGGCATCGAACGGATCCGGCTTGAGGCCGGTGTTGTGGAAGCCCTGCCGGCAGAGCAGATCGGCGAAGGCGGACTTGTGGAAGGCGAGGCGCTGGACGATCTTGTGACAAGGCTCGGCGCGCGCATCGGGCTCGACAACATCATCCGCTTCCAGCCGGTCGCCAGCCATATTCCCGAACGCGGCTTCACCGAGAACCCTGCCGCCTATGGCCGGGTGGAGGCCGAATGGCGCATGGATCATCCCCGGCCCCTGCGCCTTTTCCCCCCGGAGCCGGTGACGAGCCAGGCCGCCCGCCGCCCGCCCTCGCGCTTTTCCTGGCGGCGCATGCGGCTCGAAACGGCTGCAAGCAGCGGGCCGGAGCGGATCGCGCCGGAATGGTGGCGGCCGGATGAAGCCTGGCGCACCGGGCTGCGCGATTACTGGCGGGTCGACACCCGGCAGGGGCTGAGGCTGTGGATGTTCCACACGCCGCAGGCCCCCGGCTGGTTCGTGCATGGCCTGTTCGCGTGAGGCCCGGTCATGGATTATGCCGAACTCTGCGTCACCTCCAATTTCACCTTCCTCACCGGCGCCTCGCATCCGGAGGAATTTGTCGCACGCGCCGCCGAACTCGGGCTTTCGGCCATCGCGATCACCGACCGCAATTCGCTCGCCGGCGTGGTGCGGGCCTTTCGCGAATTGAAGGAGATCAGACGCAAGCTCAAGGCCCGCGCGGACGAAATCACCCTCACCGTCAAGCAACATATCGATCCGTCTTCGCGCATGCCTGTCGGCGAAACCGTCTCCATCCCGCTTGCGCCCGCAGCCCGCCTGCCGCGCCTCATCGTCGGCTGCCGGCTGGTGCTTGCCGACAGTCCCGTCGATTTCGTGGCGCTGCCGAAGGACAAACCCGCCTACCAGAAGCTCGTCCGGCTCTTGAGCCTTGGCAAGCAGCGCACGCAAAAGGGCGAATGCCTGCTTTATCTGAGCGACATGCTTGAATGGGCCGATGGCTCCCTCCTCATCGCATTGCCTGAAAGCATGGAGCAGAAGGCGGAGGCGACAGACCACATCGCCCAGGCGCACCGCCGCTTTCCCGGCTACGTGTTCACCGGCGCGGCACCACGCTATGACGGCTCAGACGCCGCCTGGTTCAAGACCCTTGCGGCGCTTTCCCACGCCACCGGCGCGCCGATGGTCGCCACCGGCGATGTGCTGATGCATCACGCCAGCCGCCGTCAGCTTGCCGATGTGCTGACCTGCATGCGCCACCACATCACCATTGACGCAATCGGCCACCTTGCCCTGCCCAATGCCGAGCGGCGACTGAAGCCGGCAGACGAGATGGCGCATATCTTCCGCGATCACCCCGCCGCCATCCGCCGCACGCTGGAGATTGCCGCGCGCCTCACCTTCGACCTGACGGAACTCTCCTACAATTACCCGGCCGAACTCGCTCATGGCGAGGCGCCGCAGGCCCGCCTCGCCCGCCTCACCTGGGAGGGGCTCAAATGGCGCAATCCGGGCGGCATTCCGGACCGCCACCGCGAACTTGCCGAAAAGGAGCTTGCGCTGGTCGATGAACTCGGCTTCGCCGCCTATTTCCTCACCGTGCATGACATCATCGTCTATGCCCGAAGCCGAGGCATTTTATGCCAGGGTCGCGGCTCGGCGGCCAACTCCATTCTGTGCTATGCGCTCGGCATCACCGATGTCAGCCCGGACATGATCGGCATGGTGTTCGAACGCTTCGTCTCCCGCCATCGCGGCGAGCCGCCGGATATCGACGTCGATTTCGAGCATGAGCGGCGCGAGGAGGTGATCCAGCATATCTATGAGAAATATGGCCGGGACCATGCCGGGCTCTGCGCCACCGTCATCCATTTCCGCTCGCGCGCGGCGATCCGCGAAGTGGGCAAGGTGATGGGGTTGTCGAACGATGTTACCGCCGCGCTGTCCGGCCAGATCTGGGGCATTTCCAGCAAGGGCGCGGACCCCGAACGGCTGAAGGAAGTAGGCCTCGATCTCTCTGACCGCAGGCTCACCCAGACGGTGCGCATCATCGGCGAAATCATCGGCTTCCCCCGGCATCTGTCACAGCATGTCGGCGGCTTCGTCATCACCCATGACAGGCTGGACGAGCTCTGTCCCATCGAAAACGCGGCGATGGAAGACCGCACCGTCATCGAATGGGACAAGGACGATATCGATGCGCTGCAAATCCTGAAGGTCGATGTGCTGAGCCTCGGCATGCTGACCTGCCTGCAGAAAAGCTTCGACCTCTTGTCCCGCCACTATAACCACCCCCTGACCATCGCCGCCGTGCCGCAGGAGGACGAAGCGACCTACAGCATGCTGCAAAGGGCCGATGCCATCGGCGTATTCCAGGTGGAAAGCCGGGCGCAGATGAACTTCCTGCCACGGATGAAGCCGGCCACCTTCTACGACCTCGTGATCGAGGTGGCGATCGTGCGTCCCGGCCCGATCCAGGGCGGCATGGTGCAACCCTATATCCAGCGGCGGCAGAAGAAGGCGAAGGTCGAATACCCCTCGCCGGACCTTGAGGGCGTTTTGAAAAAGACGCTCGGCGTGCCGCTGTTTCAGGAACAGGCCATGCTGATCGCCGTGGTCGCCGCAGGCTTTTCGCCGGAAGATGCCGACCGGCTACGGAGGTCGCTCGCAAGCTTCCGCCAGATGGGCACGATTGGCGAATTCGAGGAGCAGTTCGTCAACGGCATGCTCCAGAATGGCTACGAACTTGATTTCGCCCAGCGCTGTTTTGCCCAGATCAGGGGCTTTGCCGATTACGGCTTTCCCGAAAGCCATGCTGCGGCCTTTGCCATGCTCACCTATGTCTCGGCCTGGCTGAAATGCCATTATCCGGCGGCCTTCGCCTGCGCGCTTTTGAACTCCCAGCCCATGGGCTTCTACGCACCCGCCCAGATCGTCCGCGATGCCCGCGAGCATCAGGTGGAGGTGCGTCCTATCTCGGTCAATCACAGCGCCTGGGACTGCACGCTGGAGCGCCGCGCCGATGGCGCCTACGCGCTGCGCCTCGGCTTTCGCCAGATCAAGGGGCTGAAGAAGGAGGATGCCGACTGGCTTGTGACGGGGCGCGGCAATGGCTATCAGACGCCGGAAGACGTGTGGCTGAGGGCGGGCCTGATGCCGGCGGTGCTGGAACGCCTCGCCGAAGCCGATGCCTTCGCCGATGCCGGGCTTTCGCGCCGCGATGCGCTGTGGCGGGTCAAGGCCATCCGCGCGCCAAAGCCGCTGCCGCTCTTTTCCGACCCGATCGATGGCGAGCACATCAGCGAGCCGGATGTCATCTTGCCGGCGATGAATCTCGGCGAACAGGTGGTGGAGGATTATGTCGCGACCCGCATGAGCCTCAGAGCCCACCCGATGGAACTGTTGCGCCCGAAAATGCCCGGCCTGACGCTGCATTCGGCGCTTGCCGTCACCCAGCAACGGCGCGTCAGCGTCGCAGGCCTGGTGATTACCCGCCAGCGCCCCGGCACGGCCTCCGGCGTCATCTTCCTGACGCTGGAGGATGAGACCGGCGTCTCCAACATCGTCGTCTGGAACAAGGTCTATGAGCGCTTCCGCCGCACGGTGATGGGCGGCAGGCTTTTAAAGGTCACCGGCAGGCTGCAACGCGAGGGCGTTGTCGTCCATGTGATCGCGGAGACCATCGAAGACTGTTCCTGGCGTCTCTCCGAACTCGGCCACCCGATGGACGACGCCATCGGCATCACCGACCCGAAATCAGACGACACCCCGCGAAGGCCCAAACTCCAGCCCCGCGCCCACCACCCCCGCGAACAGGCCAAGAAGCTATTTCCGAGCCGGGATTTTCACTGAGACAGTGCCGCCCGCTGGACGAAGGGCCGGGGCAGGCAGATGTGTCATCCAAAACACTTCCGAAGACGTAAACATACTTAAGTTCAGACAAGAGCCCATGTTCGCCTTGCGCCGAAGTGCACGTTTGCCCATAGTCTCTGTCCCGAATACGATGATCGGCTTCGATAATGAACAACAAAAGACAGGTAAAAAGCCGCTCTCGCTTTCTCCTGACGCGTGCAACACCCGCCCTGGGGCTCACGCTGCTGATCGGCCTCGGCGTTCTCGCTCTGCTGAACTGGGCCGGAAGGGAGGCGGACAAGGCGTCCCATGAGCGCCAGGCGCGGCTCGTCCGGCTCGTGATCTCCCAGTTGCAGACCGAGGTGGCACATGATCAGGAAAGCGCCACGGTGTGGGATGAAGCGGTCATCGAGGTCCGCGCCGGCAATTTCACCTGGATCGACGAAAATCTCGGCACCTGGATGCATGACTATTTCGGCTTTGACGGCGTCTACATCCTCGACCCTTCCGACCGGGCACTTTACGCCTTCACCGATGGCGCCATGGCGAGCCAGTACGCCTATGACGCCATCCAAAGCGAGGTCGAGCCCCTTGCCGAGGCGCTTCGCGCCAAGCTGGCCGAAGGCGATTACAGCCAGGTCAACGAAAAGGTCCTCACTCCCGGCGTCTCCGATCTCGCCGTCATCAGAGAGCGCCCCGCCGTGGTCAGCATCAAGCCGATCGTCCCGCATTCCGATCTCGTCCCGCAGGAAACAGGCGAGGCCTATCTGCATGTCGCAATCCGGTTTCTCGACGGCAGCCTGATCGAGGAGCTCCAGAACGACTACATGTTCGAGGCCCTCCACTTTTCATGGACACCGGACGGCTCCAACCAGCCGCTCACAACCAGCGAAGGCAGAACGATCGGCTATTTTGTCTGGCAGCCCTACCGGCCCGGATCCGCAGTCATGGGGCACGTGGTACCGGTGCTGATCGTCCTCATCGTGATCGCACTCGCCGCAATCGCGATCTTCCTGACGATCCATGACAGACGGTCGCGCAGACTTGAGGAGAGCGAGGAACGCATCCGTCACCTGGCGCTGCATGATCCGTTGACCGACCTCCCCAACCGGCTGTCCTTCAACGAGAACGTCGACCGTCGCCTGGCCGAGAGGCCGGTCGCACCGCTGGCCCTTCTCTACCTCGATCTCGACAGGTTCAAGCAGGTCAATGATACGCTCGGCCATCCGGCGGGCGACGCGCTGATCAGGGAGTTCGCCCGCAGGCTGCAAGCGATCGTTCGATGCGACGACCTTGTCGCCCGCATCGGCGGAGACGAATTCACCGTCATGCTGAGCGGAAAGGGCGGCGACGAGGAGATCGGCGCGCTCTGCCGGCGCATGGTGGAAGCCGCGCGCGAACCGTTCCATATCGAGGGAAACACGGTTTTCCTCGGCGTCAGCATCGGCGCCGCAGTTTTCCCGCACGACGGGGATGACCGCGTCAACCTGCAGCGCAAGGCGGACGTGGCGCTCTACTATTCGAAGATCGCCGGTCGGGGTCGCTGTTCCTTTTTCTCCGACGCGATGGATGAGACGCTGGGCCTGCGGCGAAGAACCGAGATGGATCTGAGAACCGCGCTCCTCGGACACAGCCAGCTCTCAGTCTATTACCAGCCGGTCCAGTCCGCGCTCACGCGGCGGATCGTCGGCTGCGAGGCGCTGCTGCGCTGGCACCATCCGGAGATCGGATGGATATCGCCGGAACTGTTCATCCCGATTGCCGAGGAAGCCGGGCTGATCGAGGACATCGGCCGGTTCGCGCTGACAAAGGCATGCGCGGCCGCGGCGAAGTGGCCTGGCCTTTCGATCGCCGTCAATGTATCGGGCGTCGAACTCTCCGATCCTGCCTATGCAAGAAAGGTCGAGCAGGTCCTGCTCTCAAGCGGGCTGGCGCCGGCGAGGCTCGAACTCGAGATCACCGAGTCCGTGGCGACCCAGGAAGCCGTCACCGTGGCCGAGAACCTGGTGGCGTTGCGCGAGCGCGGCGTGCGCATCGCCATCGATGATTTCGGCACGGGCTTCTCATCGCTTGGTCGCCTGAAGTCGCTGAATGTCGACAGGATCAAGATCGACAGGTGCTTCGTCGAGGGCTTGAAGGAAAACGCCAAGAGCAAGGCCGATGACAAGGCCATCATTCGCGCGATCATCGATCTTGCCCACGCCCGAAACCTGCGAACCACGGCAGAAGGCGTGGAAACGCGCGCGCAGGAAGATGCGCTGACCGCGATGGGATGCGACGAACTCCAGGGGTTCCTCTACGCAAGGCCGATGCCGCTCAAGGACATCGACCTGCTGCTCGGCATTCATAGCAACGCGACGGAACGCGGCACGGCCGCGTCAGAAGGAACGGATCCCGGCGCGTCTGTTTGACGGCCGGACCGCCGCCAGGCGAAGCACGGCGTGTGACCATCAGACCTTTGCCAACGCCTCGAGCGCCTCGACGCAGGCAGCAGCAGCCTCGCGACCCTTGTTGTGCTCGTCATCGGCGGAACGTTCGAAAGCCTGGATGGCGGTGTAAGTGGTCAGGATACCGAAGGAGACGGGCATGCCGGTTTCCAGCTGGACCTGCATCAGCCCGTGGGCGGCAGCTTCCGAGATATATTCGAAATGGGCCGTTTCTCCCTTGATGACCGCGCCGATGCAGACGATGCCGTCATAATTGCCGCTCCTGGCAAGCTTTCTGGCAACCAGCGGCGCTTCGAAGGCGCCCGGCACATCGAAAATGTCTGTTTCGGCAAGTGAGACGCCGCGCTCGGAAAGCTCGGCCTTTGCGCCGTTCAGAAGGCCGCGGGTGACCTTTTCGTTGAAACGGGAGATGACGATGGCAATGCGGTGGGACACGGACGTATTTCCTTTCAGGATCATGGGTGCAATGCGAATGGCAGGCGCGACGCTTACGGCAGGATATGGCCGAATTTCTCGCGCTTGGCCGAAAGATAGGTCTCGTTGAACGGGTTGGAGGCAGCAATCAGAGGCACCCGCTTTTCGACATGCAGGCCTGCCTTTTCAAGCGCTTCGGGCTTTTCCGGGTTGTTGCTCAAAAGCCTGAGGCGGGAGATGCCGAGGCTTTTCAGGATATGGGCTGCAGCATGATAGTCGCGGGCATCCGCCGGCAGGCCGAGGGCGACATTGGCGGCATGGGTGTCGAGACCTTGCTGCTGTAGTTCATAGGCGCGGATCTTGTTGGCAAGGCCGATGCCGCGCCCTTCCTGCCCCTTCAGATAGACGATCACGCCGCCCTCTTCACCAATCATGGCCATCGCCTGATGCAGCTGTTCGCCGCAATCACAGCGCAGCGACCCGAAAACGTCGCCTGTCAGACATTCCGAATGGACGCGCACCAGCGGCGACGGCCCGAGCGGCCCCTTGACCAGCGCCAGATGCTCGGTTCCGTCGATCAGGCTCCTGAAGGCATGCGCCTCAAAACCGGCAACCGTCGTCGGCAGCGATGCCCGGGCAACCTCCTCGACCAGGATTTCGGTGCGCAGCCGGTATTCGGCAAGCTCGCGGATCGTCAGAAGCGGCATGTCATGGGTTCTGGCGAAGGCCTCGAGATCCGGCCGGCGGGCCATCTCGCCATCATCGCGCATGACTTCGCAGATCACCGCCGCCGGATTGAGGCCGGCAAGGCGAGCGAGGTCGACGGCGCCTTCCGTGTGGCCATCACGGGCAAGCACGCCGCCGTCCGCCGCACGCAGCGGAAACATGTGGCCGGGCGAAACGATGTCGGCGGGCCTCGCCTCGGGATTGGCGGCAGCGGCAATCGTATGCGCGCGTTCGGCGGCCGAAATGCCGGTGGTGATGCCTTCTGCCGCCTCGATTGACACCGTAAAGGCCGTGGAGTGGCGGGCGCGGTTGTCCGATACCATCGGCTTCAGGCCGAGCCGGTCGACCTGGGCGCCCGTCAGCGTCAGGCAGATCAGGCCACGGGCATGTTTCGCCATGAAATTGACGGCACCGGGCGTGGCGAAATCCGCCGCGACGACGACATCGCCCTCGTTCTCACGGGTCTCGTCGTCAACCAGCAGCACCATGCCGCCGGCTTTCAGTGTTTCCAGCGCCTGTTCAACGGAAGAGGCGGTCAGATTACGTTCCATTCTGGTCATTCTTCTTCTCCGGGCAGAACATCCGCCGCGTTCAGTTCGCGAAATTGCGGATCACGGTGAAACACGCTCACGCGATCCGGCTCGCCTTTTTCGATGAGGACATGTTCGTCCCACAGACCGTCGTCGAGCATAGACGCGGTCAGCGACGGTCCGGCCTCCACCAGCACCTCCATGACACCGCGACGGCCCAGCGCGGCAAGCGCGGCCTCCGGCGTTTCAGGCCGGATCACGGCAAAGCCGCGCGCCTCGGCAGCAGCGACATAGGCGTCCGGCACACGGCCGCGCCGGTCGAGGATGGCAAGCGTGCGCTGTTTGCCGGCAAAATCGCGCACCCGCCGGACGGTGAATTCGGGATCGTCGGCAAGGATCGTGCCGGAACCGGTGAGGATCGCGTCGGCACGGCGACGCAGGCTATGGGCAAGCGTGAGTGAGGCCGGCGAAGTGAAGGTCTTTGCGCCCGCGGGCGGCGCCATGCCGCCTGCCTCGTCGAGCGCCTGCTTGACCGTGACCCAGGGCAGACCCGTGATTGCCCGCCTGGTGAAGGGCGCGACCAGCCGGGCTGCCCGAAGCGCAAGGCGGCGGGCGCGCGCATCGGGTAAATCGGCGGCAAAGGTGACGGAGAGCCCGGCAGAGGCAAGACGCAAAGCGCCGCCGCCAGCAACGGCCGGGTTGGGATCCGGCGCGCCGATGATGACGCGACGGGCAGGCGTTGCCAGGATCGCATCGGCGCAGGGCGGCGTGCGACCGTGATGATTGCAGGGTTCAAGCGTGACGACGACGGTGTGGATGCGGCTGGCGATGCCTGCCGCGCGCGCATTGGCGATCGCCTCCGTTTCCGCGTGCGGCAGACCGGCCTTGCGGTGAAACCCTTCGGCGATCACCCGGCCCGTCTTGTCGAGGAGTACGCAGCCAACCGGCGGATTGGGCGTCGTCGCTCCGGCAAAGCGCTGGGCGCCATCCAGCGCGCGCGCCATTGCCGCCGCAAGAACGGCCGCATTCAAACTGTCTGTGGCGGGGTGAATGCCCATGCCTTCGCCTCATCAATCAAACAAGACGCCATGCAGGGCAAAAAGCGAGAAACGATACGCGAACTGCACCCGCACTGCGGGATACAGGACACACGTCGCCATACGCTGTTCTCTTCCATCCGGACTCTAACCGTCGGCTCCGGAGTTACACCGGATCTGCTGACCCTCGATCAGATTTGACCTGACCAAGGCGCTCGCGGGCTGATGCACAAAGGCAATTACCGCCGGTGGGGAATTTCACCCCGCCCTGAGAACGTCGCCGACCGGACCTCCGATCGACGTGTTAAATCTAGGCAAGCGATCGGGAAATGACAAGCGCCAATTTCGCCGACAGTCTGTCACCCGGTTTCGTGCGTCACCGCGACAGGACCGTTTTCGGCGAAGAAGAGATCGAACCCGCCATAGATCATCCGTGACCCGTCAAACGGCATCTCCGTCATTTCCGGATCGTTCATGAGCGCGCCCCAGGCGGCATTGCGGATATCCTTGGAGGGCCAGACCACCCAGCTGAAGACGACGGCCTCTCCCTCTTTCTTCTTCAGCGCCATGTTGAACGAGGTCACCTTGCCGTCCGGCACGTCCTCCTCCCAGCACTCGACATAGGAAAGCGCGCCATGCGCCTTGAATTTCGCCGCCGCCTTCTGGCACAAGGCGTGGTAGGCTTCGCGGTTCTTTGCCGGCACCGGGGCCAGGAATCCGTCCACATAGGTCATGCGCATGTCTCCCGTGTCTTGACTTTCAAGATTGCGGATTTTACGTTGATATCAACATAAAGGCATATTGATGCGCGAGAGTCTACCCCTGTCCGTCACGCTCGAGGTTCGTGACCGCTGCCTCTGTCTCCATCTGCAGCGAGCGGCTCGGGCGGTCGGTCGCCATTTCGACGAGGTGCTACGCCCGCTCGGCCTGACCAACGGACAATATTCGCTGCTGATGTCCCTGAACCGGACGGAACCGCCGCGCATCGCCGAGGTGGCGATGGTGCTGGCCATGGACCGCACGACGCTGACGGCGAGCATCAAGCCGCTGGAACGGCGCGGTCTTCTGACGAGCTTTCAGGACCCGGACGACAAGCGCGTCCGGCGGCTGAAGCTGACGGATGAAGGACTTGATCTTCTGGAGCGCGCCGTGCCGGTCTGGCGCGAAACGCATGACCGGCTCGACGCGGTGGTGGCCGACGACCTGCCGCGGCTGCGCGAAAACCTGCTGGCGCTGACCTTCGCGCTGCCGCAGGAGGATAGCCTCAACGGCTGAGCGCCGCGACGATGCCGCGCAGTTCGGCAAGACCCTTCAGGCGGCCGATCGCGGGATAGCCCGGCTGGGCCTTGCGGTTCTGGTCATCCAGGATGTCGAGGCCGTGATCCGGACGGAACGGAATGTTCCAGTCGGCACGCCCACTCTCTCGTCGCCGCGTTTCTTCGGCAAGCGCTGCGGCAACAAGCGCCACCATGTCGGTGTCGCCGCCCAGATGTTCTGATTCGTAGAATGACCCCTTGATGTCGCCGGTCTCGCGATGAACATTGCGCAAATGCAGGAAATGCACCCTGTCGCCGAGACGCTCCATCATGCCCGGAAGATCATTGTCCGGCCGCGCGCCGAGCGAACCGGAACATAGCGTGATCCCGTTTGCCGGGATATCGACCGCATCCATCATCGTCTTGTAATCGGCTTCCGTCGACATTACCCGCGGCAGGCCGAGCAGGCCGAAGGGCGGATCGTCCGGATGGCAGCAGAGCCTGAGACCGAGCTTCTCGGCAACGGGCGCCACCTCTTCGAGGAAGGCGATGAAGTTGCTGCGCAGCCCGTCCGGCGACATCGCGGCATATTCGCCAAGGTGGTGGCGGACATCTTCCAGCGTGAAGCTTTCGGCAGCGCCCGGCAGGCCGAAGACGATGTTTTTCGACAGCGCCTGCTGGCGCTCATCATCCATCTCTGCATAGCGGCGACCGGCTTCCGCGCGGATATCCTCGGGAAAGTCCTCTGCCGCGCCGGCGCGCTTGAGAACATGAATGTCAAAGGCGGCGAAATCGGCATAGTCGAAGCGCATGCAGGTCGCGCCCGTCGGCAGGCGATAGGCGAGATCCGTGCGGGTCCAGTCGAGCACCGGCATGAAATTGTAGCAGATCGTCTCGATCCCGGCCTGGCTCAGGTTCTGGAGGCTGATCTTGTAGTTTTCGATATGCGCCCGCCAGTCGCCCTTCTGCTTCTTGATGTCCTCCGAAACCGGCAGGCTTTCGACCACCTCCCATTTGAGGCCGGAGGGGCTTCCGTCGGTCATGACGGACAGTTCGCGCTGGCGTCCGGCGATTTCCTCCGGCGTCCAGACCGCACCGGTGGCCACATGATGGAGCGCGGTCACAACGCCCTCAACACCCGCCTGCAGCATGTCATCGATCGACACGCGATCCAAAGGACCGAACCAGCGCCACGTCTGCCTCATTGTTCTCTCCCTGAGAAAATTCGTTACCTGGGACGAACCTCAGCAATAAGGCGCGTCCACCCAAGGGAAACCACTAGCACCAAAACTAGGTGTTGACTAGTATGGAAGTATGGTGCACGATAAAAACATCGGGAGGGCCAGCCATGCTGCCAGAATCAATCGCCACAACCATCGCGCCGGGCGCACCCGTCGGGTCGCAACTGCACGGGATTCTGCGTGAGCTGATCATCCACAACGAGTTGCCGCCGGGCTCGCGCCTCTCCGAATCCGAACTGGCGGCGCGCTTTGCCGTCAGCCGTCAGCCGGTGCGTGAGGCTTTCATCAAGCTCTCCGAGGAAGGTCTCCTGGAGGTTCGCCCGCAGCGCGGCACTTTCGTGCGGCGCATTTCGCAGGCAGCCGTCATGGATGCCCGTTTCGTCCGCGAGGCGATCGAGGCGGACATCGTCAAGCTTCTCGCTGAAAAGCCCGATGCCGGGCTGGTCGAGGCGTTGAGATTGCAGCTTCAGGAGCAAAGAGAGGCGGCGACCACGGATGCCGACCGCTTCATCGCGCTTGACGAAACCTTTCACAAGACCCTTGCGGATGCCGCCGGCAAGGCAAGGGCCTGGGCGCTGATCGAAGGGCTGAAGGTGCAGATGGACCGGGTGCGTTACCTGAGCCTGCTGCGCTTCCCCATGGTCAAGCTGACCGCCCAGCACACCGCCATTGTCGACGCCATCGGCGCCGGCGATCCCAAGGCCGCCGAACGTGCCGTTCGCGGTCACCTGCGGGAGATCCTGAGCGATCTTCCCGAAATCTTCGAAGAGAAACCTGAGTTTTTCGATCCACCGGGGCGCTAGGCCCCAAAATCCTTGAACGTCTGATCGGGAGGACGACATGACGCATTTCACCAAACTGGGCAGCATCGCGCTTGCGGGGATCGCCGCCAGCCTTCTCGCCGGCTCGGCGCTTGCCGCCGACTACACGCTGAACGTCAATACGGCGCTCGCTACCAATGACCCGCTCTACAAGGGTCTCGAAGCCTTCCGCGACAATGTTGCCGAAGCCTCTGACGGCGCGCTGGAAGTTCGCCTGTTCCCGAATTCGCAGCTCGGTCCCGATGAGGACGTGCTTGAGCAGGCCCGCGCCGGCGCACCCGTCGCCGTTGTGGTCGATGGCGGACGCCTCGCCGTCTTCGTCAACGAATTCGGCGTCCTCGGCGCGCCCTATCTTGCCAATGGCTATGACGGCATCCGCAAGGTCGTCACCTCGGACCTCTTCGATGAATGGGCCCAGAAGCTGCACGATGATGCCGGTCTCGATGTCCTGAGCTTCAACTGGTGGCAGGGTGAACGTCACCTTCTGACCAAGAAGCCGATCGGCGGACCGGATGACCTCTCCGGCGTGCGCATGCGCACCCCCGGCGCGCCGGTCTGGACCGGCACGATCGAGGCCATGGGCGCAACGCCGACCCCGATGCCCTGGGGCGAAGTCTATTCGGCCATCTCCTCCAACGTGATTGACGGCGCTGAAGCGCAGCTGCCCGCCGTTGTCGGCGCCAAGCTCGACGAAGTGATAACCAACATCACGCTCACCGGCCATATCAACCTGATCACCGGCCTGATCACCTCTGCCGCCTGGGTCGACTCGCTGCCGGAAAACCTGCAGACGGTTCTGCATGAGGAAGCGCTGAAGGCGGGCGATATCGCCTCCTACGGCACGCAGGACGCGCTGGCGAGCCTGCAGCAGCAGCTGATCGACAATGGCGTCGCGGTCGAGGAAATCGACATCACGCCGTTCAAGGCGGCAACTGCCGTCGTCTATGACGACCTCGGCTATGGCGACCTGCGCGACCAGCTTCAGGCCATCGCGGCGCAATAAAGGCCAAAGGGCCCCATCGCCAGTGACGGATCGCGGCAGAGCCGCGGTCCGCCCATCCCAAAAAACGCCGGCGCGGCCGCAAATTCGGCGGCGCCCGCGAAACAGCAAAACAACCGCGCGCGAGCATTTCAGGGCGGATCAAGGCCTCAATGCTCCCAACCCTGACTGGAGGGGCCACCATGCCCGGTTTCCTCGCAAAAATCGAATTCGTCGCCGGCGCGATCCTGCTCGCCGTGATCACATTTCTGGTGTTCATCGCCGCGACCATGCGCTTCTTCGGCCATCCGCTGATCTGGTCGGTCGATCTGGCGCAGCTTCTGTTCATCTGGCTGTGTTTCATCGGCGCAACCCGCGCCATGCGCGAACGCGGCCACCTCGGCGTGGACTTTCTCGTCCGCCCCTTTCCCTATCGCTATCGCCTTGCGCTTGAAACCGCGTTTTCGGCCCTCTTCATTTCCTTCCTGATGCTTCTGGCGGTCGAAGGCTATGACCTGACCATGCTCAACAAGGAACGTCAGTTCGGCGATTCGGGGCTTTCCTATGCCTGGGTCACGATCGCCGTTCCCGCGGGCTGCGTCATGCTGTCGATCTCGATCCTCGGCAATCTGGTCCAGGCATGGCGAAGCGCGAAAGGCGACCGAATGCTCGTCTTCACCCGGACCGACCCCGGGGAAGAAGCGGTGATTGAAACCGGCGCGGCGGAGTAACCAACATGGCCCTTATCGGTATTGTCTTCTTTGCGCTGATGCTGCTCGGCGCGCCCATTGCCTTTGCCATCGGCATCTCGGGTTTCACCTTCTTTCTGACCTCCGACATCATGCCGGTCTCCATCGGCGTCCAGAAGATCGCCACCGTCTCGCAGAGCTTCCCGCTGCTGGCCGTGCCCTTCTTCGTGCTGGCCGGCCATCTGATGAACGAGAGCGGCATCACCGACCGCCTGTTCACCTTCTCCAAGGTCGCTGTCGGCTGGATGGCGGGCGGTCTTGCCCAGGTCTCGATCATTCTCTCCACGCTGATGGGTGGCGTGTCCGGTTCGGCTGTGGCCGATGCGGCGATGGAGGCCCGCGTTCTCGGCCCGCAGATGATCTCGAACGGCTATTCCAAGGGCTATTCCTCGGCGGTGATCGCCATCTCGTCGCTGATCACCTCGACCATCCCGCCCTCCATTGGCCTCATTCTCTACGGCTATGTCGGCCAGGTCTCGATCGGCCGCCTGTTCATGGCCGGCATCATTCCCGGCGTCTTGATGATGACCTTCCTGATGGTTGCCGCATGGCTGGTTGCCCGCCGGCGGAACTATGTGATGAAGGAGATGCGGAAGCCGACGGCGCGGGAACTGGGCGCGGCAGCCTGGGGCGCGAAATGGGCGCTGCTTTTCCCCGTGCTTCTGATCGGTTCGATCCGCGGCGGTTTGTTCACCCCGTCCGAGGTTGGCGCCTTTGCCGTGGTCTATGCCATCCTGATCGGCGTTTTCGCCCACAAGGTCATGACCTTCGATGCGATCAAGCGCGCCTTTGGCCACGCCATCTCGGATATCGGTCTGATCATGCTGATCATCCTGATGTCGGGCATGGTCGG
Organism: uncultured Martelella sp.; assembly: GCA_963676545.2. Lineage (GTDB taxonomy): Bacteria > Pseudomonadota > Alphaproteobacteria > Rhizobiales > Rhizobiaceae > Martelella. The sequence continues at coordinate 88,815 of CAXXRG010000003.1, forward strand.
TTTTGCCATCATCTTCCTGCAGGTGCCGCAGTCGGTTGCCGGCTTCATGCTGGAAAGCCTTGCCAATCCGGTGCTGATCGTCGCCGTCATCCTGATCGGCCTGTTCATCGCCGGCCTGTTCTTCGAAAGCACGATCCTGGTGCTGCTGTTGACGCCGATCCTCGTGCCGGTCGTTGTCAAGGCGGGCGTCGATCCGGTCCATTTCGGCATCTTGATGATGACCATCGTCACCTTCGGCTCGATGACGCCGCCCGTCGGCGTGGCGATGTTCACCGTGTGCAGCCTGCTCGACACCAAGGTGGAAGACTATGTGAAGGAATCGCTGCCCTTCATCGCCGCCGTCTTCGCGCTGATCTGCCTGCTGCTGTTCGTGCCGGGAATTGTCCTGTTCCTCCCGAACCTCATGTATGGCGGATAGTCCTGCCGCCCGTGGGGAAGATCGCTGGCCGCACCGGAAACGGTGCGGCCTTTGTCATATGCGCCGGCCTGATCACAATGCCTTTTGCGGCGTGATGCCGGGGATGGTCCAGCCGCCGGTCATCATGGCGGGATCGGGCCAGTAAATGCGCATGGTCATCGAGAAACCACCGCTTTTCGGCGTCGGCAGCCAGTTGCTTTCCTTGTCCGTGCCGGGGCTGTCGCGCTGGATCCAGATATCGAGCGAACCGTCGTCATTATAGGTCAGCTTGTCGCGATCGCCGAGCGTGTAGCGATTGATCGGATTGTCGGCAAAGGTCTGGGCGTCGTTATACATCGTCAGCGACCAGAAGGCGCGCGCCTGCGGGATCTGGTCCTTGGTGAAGTGCAGGACATATTTCTCGCCGCTGTCGAGCGGCTTGCCGTTCACATCGTGGTCTGCGGTCGGATAGATCGCATCTTCGGGCTTGTTGGCCCCGAGCCCGTAATAGGCAACGGATGCACGGCTGAGATAATCGGCGCCATAGGTGCCAATGCCGATCAGGTTGACATGCCAGTTATTGATGTTGATGCCGGAATGCTCCGATGTCGCCACAATCAACGGCAGGGCCTTGGACGGCGCATCCTCGATCGCCTTTTGAACAACAGCCGACTGGGCATTGAAATCGAAATCCTTGCCCGGCACTATGCCGATCCGCGCCATGCGGTCTTCAGCCGGATAGTCATTGGCGTGCAGCGGATTCTGCCTCAGCGCCTCTGCGAAGGTCTCGAAAAAGGCCTTTCCGTCCATGCCGTTGACCTGTGCAATCGGCGGGCGCATGTCGACGGCGCTGTCGGCGACGCAGGCAGGCGCCTTGTAATCCTTGCCGTAGGCGCTCAGCGGAACGGCCTTGAGTTCCTTCTGGAATGCATGGACATTGCCGTAATCGGCCTTGCCATTGGTCTGAACGCGGCCGAGCACCCAGCCATGATCGGTGGGGCTGTCATAGCGCTTGACGCCCTCCGGAAGCGTTCCCTTCCAGTCCGGCCCGACGATGGCAAAAGTCTGGGCCTCGTTGCCGGTCGCGCGCGAACCCGGCGTCGTGTAGACATCCGTCCAGGCATCCATGATCTGCAGAAGCCAGTAACGGCCGCCCGATGCCGGCACAGAGATGACCAGCGGCTCCTTCGCGACATCATACATCAGTGACGAATAGAGCGTGTCGGCATTCGGCCGGACGACATCGGTGAATGTGGCGTCGGGGAACTCGTTCATGTTCGAGAACTGGTTGATCGCCGCGCCGAAACTGCTGCCGGCCTGGGCGCAATTGGTGGTGACCTTCTCGCTGATATCCATGGTGACGAGGGGATAGCCGACGAGATAGGCGCCGATGGCGATCTCCTCGGCCTCGGCCGCGCTCAGCGGTTCCGCCGCCCTTGCCGTTATGGCCGGCATCACCCCCAATACGCAGGTCAGCGCTACTGCGCCAAGCCTCATCGCTTGCTTGTTCATGTTCGCTCCTCTCTTGGTCACCCAACTGCGGGAAATCTCACCACGATCTACCTGAGATTGTGATTAAATGATGACATGTAGCCCGAGCGGAGAGACAGGAACAACCCAATTTATCGCGATTACCGTGCAACAGGGCAGGACACAACCCAAATTCAAAGCCGTTTCGAAAGCAAAATCAACGCGGCTGCGACATATTTACTTACAACTCGGTTTCGGGTTTCGTGACCCAAACGGTCCCCTTCGGCGCAAATTGCGGGATATGGGCAAGGCGGCGAACGAGATCGGCATCCGCGCCGAGCGTTCCCTGCCATTCCCGCGCCTCCGTCAGGATGACGCCGATCCCGACAACCTCGCCACCGGCCTTGCGCACCAGATCGACCGACCCCTTGAGGCTTGAGCCGGAGGCAACGACGTCATCGACGACAGCGACCCGCCTGCCCTTGAGAAGCGGGACGGCACGGTCGTCGAGCAGCAATCGCTGCTCGCCCTTCGAGGTGATCGAGGTGATCTTCTGCTCAAGGGCAGAGCCCAGATGCACCTTGGGCGATTTCTGCAGGATCACGTAACGGCCGAGCCCGAGCGCGCGGGTCACCTCGATTGCCACGGGAATGCCAAGCGTTGCCGCCCCGACAACAATATCGGGCTTCATCGGCGCAAGCTGTTCTGCAAGTTTCTCCCCGCAATGTTCGCCGAAATGGACACCAAGATCGATCACCATCATCAGCGAGATGGCGAGATCCGGCTTGATCGCGACAAGCGGCAGCTCAACGGAAAAGCCCGCCACCGAAACGGCATGGGTCTGGTCGGTGACCACCGGCGAAAAGGAATCAGACATGAAAACTCCGGGAGAAATCTGAAAAACCGATCTTACGACAGGTTCGATCTCACGACGAGGGGCAGGGAAAGGCCTGTTTGCGCCCGCCATCATAAGAAACGGCGAAACCGCCCTCCAGAAGCAGGCTGCTCAGGTCCCGCTCGTCCGGCAAGGCCACATCGGCGACCACGCGACCGAAATATTTGTCGCCCGCGATCTGCCTCAGCTGCACCGTCTCGCCTTCATGCAGCAGCGAGATGACATAATCCCGCGCGATCGCCGCTGCCTGACGCTCGGCATCGCAGGAGGACCTGAGTTCCGGCGTATCGACGCCGCGGATGCGAACTGAGGTTTCAACGATCTGCCCCGGCCACGGCCGCGCCTCGACAACAATGGTGTCCCCGTCGATAACGCGCACGATCTCCGCGCGAACCGGCCCGGCATAGATATCCATGGCGCGGGAAGAGGCAGGCGCGATCAGGCAGGCGGCAAGCGCCGCCAACAGGAGTGTGCAGACAGTGTGATTCATGAAGAGGAATTTATTCCTCTGTTTGGGCGAAGGCAATAGGAATTAGCACCTATATCAGAAGTCGATCGCGCGACCCTTGATTTCCCAGTCGCCGTAGCGGGCAGGGTCCAGCCCGCCGCGTCCGCCACGCTCCTTTGCCGGACGCGCTGCGGCGGCGGCCGCGCGGCGACGCTCCTCCGCTTCGGCCAGCGCCCGCTTCGCCGCTTCCGGCAGATTGGCGCGGCGTTCCTCCTCGGGATCGATAGCCGGAGGCTGGGAACCGGCAGTGAGTGCCGCGAGTTCCTCGGCCGACGGCATGCCGGCCGGATCTGCGTTTACGGGTGTCTTGTCGGTCTTGTCTTCGCTGCTCATTTCAAAAACTTCCTGCCATGTCCGGAACACGGTCACCGCAATATTGATATGGAGACGGTTTCGCCCCACTTATAGTCCGGTTCCAGGTCCTGCATATAAGCGGACTTTGCGGAAAGTTTAAGGTCCATCGCTTTCGGAGACAGAGAAATGAACCTCGTTCGCACTGCCATGCTGATTGCCTTCATGACGGCGCTGTTCATGGCGATCGGCTTCATGATCGGAGGCCGCGGCGGCATGATGATCGCCCTGATGATTGCTGCCGGCATGAACATGTTTTCCTACTGGAATTCGGACAAGATGGTGCTGCGCATGTATGGCGCGCGGGAAGTCGACGCATCGACCGCGCCGGAATACTATAATCTGGTGCGCGAACTCTCCGCGCGCGCGGGCTTGCCCATGCCCAAGGTCTATCTCTACGACAATCCGCAGCCCAATGCTTTCGCCACGGGCCGCAACCCGCAAAACGCCGCCGTCGCCGCCTCGACCGGCATCCTCAAAATGCTCTCGCGCGAGGAACTGGCCGGCGTCATGGCCCATGAGCTTGCCCATGTACAGCATCGCGACACATTGACCATGACGATCACGGCGACGCTCGCCGGCGCGATTTCCATGCTCGGCAATTTCGCCTTCTTCTTCGGCGGCTCGCGCGACAACAACAACCCCTTCGGCTTCGTCGGCGTACTCATCGCCATGATTGTCGCGCCGCTGGCCGCGGCGCTGGTGCAGATGGCCGTCAGCCGCACGCGGGAATATTCCGCCGACAAGCGCGGCGGCGAGGTCTGCGGCAATCCGCTGTGGCTCGCCTCGGCGCTGAAGAAGATCGCCCACGGCAACGAAGTGATCCACAATGAGCGGGCCGAGCGCAATCCGGCAACCGCGCATATGTTCATCATCAACCCGCTCTCGGGTCAGAATATGGACAATCTGTTCTCCACCCACCCGAACACGGAAAACCGCATCGCCGCGCTGCGCGAACAGGCCGCCCGCATGGGCCAGACCTCGACGGCAGCGCCCGAGCCTGCTAAGGCCACCCGCAGATCGCGCTCGGTGCCCGAAACCGGCCGCAGCAATGGCGGCGAGCCGCCCGTAAAAGGTCCCTGGAATTGAATGATGAAGTGAAACGGCCGGGCCGGAACAAGGCCCGTCCGAAAGACGCCGCCTCCCCCGCGCCGGAAAAGAAGCCGGGCTACGCCCCGCGCGCGGCCGCCTCGAAAATCCTTGCCGCTGTTGTCGACAGAAAGACGCCGCTCGACGGCATGCTCGACAATGAGCACGGCAACAGCGCCTATCGCAGCCTTTCTTCCGCCGACCAGTCGCTCTGCCGCGCACTGGTGCTGACATCGCTGCGCCACAAGCCGATGCTCGATGCCGCGATCACGCGCCTGCTCGAGCGACCGCTGCCCTCCGGCGCCCGCGCGCTCGCCCATGTGCTGACGATTGCCGCCGCCCAGATCCTCTATCTCGACATTCCCGATCACTCCGCCGTCGATATCGCCGTCGAACAGGCCAATGCCGATCCGCGCAACAAGCGCTTCGCCGGTCTTGTCAACGCCGTACTCAGACGGCTTTCGCGGCGCAGGGATAAGACGCTTGGCGAACTGGAAACGATCTCGCCGATCCCCGACTGGTTCCACGAGCGACTGGTCGAGATCTATGGCGCGGAGAAGGCGTTCACCATTGGACGCGCGCAGCTTTCGCCGCCCAGCATCGACATCTCGGTGAAGTCGAACCCGCAGGTCTGGGCCGAAAGGCTTGGCGGCACGGTGCTTTCCACCGGTACGATCCGCCTCGACAAACCGTCCGGCGCGGTGACGGCGATGGATGGCTTCGATGAGGGCGAATGGTGGGTGCAGGATGCCGCCGCCGCCATTCCGGCACGCCTTTTCGGCGATCTTTCGGGAAAGCGCGTGATCGACCTTTGCGCCGCGCCAGGCGGCAAGACGGCGCAACTTATTTGCCAGGGCGCGGATGTAACCGCGCTGGAACGCTCGAAAAGCCGGCTGAAACGGCTTGGGCAGAACCTCGAACGGCTGAAGCTCTCGGCGACGACCGTCGCCGCCGACATGATGGAATACGAACCCGACAGCCTGTTCGACGCGGCCCTTCTCGATGCGCCCTGTTCTTCCACCGGCACGGTGCGGCGTCACCCCGACGTATTATGGACCAAGGATTTTTCCGACATCGAGAAGCTGGCGGAGGTGCAATATGCAATGCTGGAGCGCGCGCTCTCCATGGTGCGGCCGGGCGGGGTCGTGATCTTCTCCAACTGCTCGCTCGATCCTCTGGAAGGCGAGGCGAATGTCGCCCGGCTGCTCGCCGAACGGCAGGATGCGGTGCGGGCGGATTTCGCGGCGGAGGCCATCCGCCCGCTTGCCCACCTCCTCGACGGCGAAGGCGCCATGCGCACCACCCCCGCCGACCGCCTTGACGACGCGACCGGTCTCGACGGTTTCTACGCGGCGGCGATCAGGAAGCTCTGACGCCTATTTCATGCCAAGTTCTTGAAATAGGCAGCGTAATCGTGCATTCCGGCTGTTAACAAAAACAATGTCTTCACGCGTTAACAAAGCATTCAGCCTATCCGGCTAGACCGGAAATCTGGCTGGAAATGCATCGAAGCGCCAAGAACAACAGACAGGGTGCACCTTTGGGCCTTCCGGTTCCGGAAATCGGACGTTTTGCGTCCCTATACTGTCGGGAAGCGTTTGTCCGCTGCTCCCGTCTGGTGCGCTCGGCGAAACCGCCATTACCGGGCTTCCTGTCCGGCCGCCGCCCTTCAAGACTTCTCGTAGCCCCCACCGATCTCAGGATCGCGGATCCGCTTGAAGGCGAAGACCTTCTGGAGGGCCGTTTCGCGTTCGCCGGCGCGGTGCTCGAGACCAACGGCCGCCCGCCCTTTTCGTTCGAAATGCCAAGCCTCGCCTTCGAGCGGGAACTGGCCGGCTTCTCCTGGCTGCGCCACCTGCGCACGCGGCGCGGCGAGGAGGCCAACATCTTCGCGCGCGCCGCCGTATTGAGTTTCATGCGACGCCACCGCGCGCCAAGAGGCGCAAGCTGGCAGACCGAGATCGCCGTGCGGCGGCTCAACGCCTGGCTGTGCCACTCCACCGTGATCCTCAAGGGCGCCGATACCGGCTTCTACCGCCGTTTCGTCGACCAGATCACCCGGCACGAGCGTATCCTCAGACGCCGCTATGCGGCATTGCCGCGCGATGCGGTGCGCCTGCAGACCGCCATCGCCCTTGCCATGGCGGCCATCAGCCTCGATCTTTCCGACCTGCGCAAGCGTGAGGCCGCGCGCCGGCTCGATGACGAGCTGGAAAAGCAGATCCTGCCCGATGGCGGTCACATCTCCCGCAGTCCGGATGCGCTGGTGAGCCTGCTGCTCCGCCTTCTGCCACTGCGCCAGACCTATATCAACCTCGACCAGACCCTGCCGAAGCGCCTCGTCGCCAGCATTGACCGCGCCTATGCGGCCGTCAATTTCTTCCGCCATCGCGACGGCGACCTTGCCCTGTTCAACGGCACCGGCCTGGTGCCGGGCACGGCGCTTTCCGCGCTGCTGCGCTATGACGAGACCGGCGGATCGGTGTTCAGGGCGCTGCCGCATTCGGGCTTCGACCGGCTGCAGGCGGGCCGGACGACGCTGATCGCCGATACCGGCAGGCCGCTTTCCGTGCATCTGTCGAAGACCGCCCATGCCGGCGCATTGTCATTCGAGATGTCAGCCGGGCAGAACCGGTTCATCGTCAATACCGGCGTGCCGCTTGCGGCCGATGAGGCAACGATCCGCATGGCGCGGACAACGGCGGCCCATTCCGCCGTTTCCATCGACGACAGCTCCGCCATGCGCTTTTCCCGCTCGGCCTTTCTCGGCCCGGTCGCCACCGGCGGCATCCGTCAGATCGTTCATGAGCGCGATACGGACGAGAACGGCCACGACCGCCTGATCATGCGCCATGACGGCTATCTTGCGCGATATGGTCTCATGCTGGAGCGCACGCTCACGCTCTCGCCGGAGGGAACCGAAATTACCGGGACCGACGGCTTTCGCGACAGGAATGGCGGCATGCCGGCGCAGGGCGGCAAGACAGTGGCCGTCGCCCGCTTCCATCTTCACCCTGCCATCTGGACGATGCAGGAAGACGAGGACACGATCTTCATGACCGCGCCAGACAATGAAAGCTGGCTGTTTTCAGCGCCCGGCTGCGCCCCGGTGCTGGAGGACGGCGTGTTCTTCGCCGCAAGCGCGGGAAAGACCGCCGCGCGCCAGATCGTGATTGCCTGGACGATCGGCGACCGACCCGACATCCACTGGCGGCTCAACCGGCTCAGCTGACGGTTTAACATTTTCCGAAGGCGTGCTAGAGCGAGCCATCCGCAACCAACCTTGCAGATGAGTTGTTGCCTTGCGCTTGCAGCCACGGCTTCCCGCCGGCTGAAAACGCGTTTGCCTGAAGGACCTTGCCATGGCCGTCGCCTCGAAGAAAATTCCCGCTCCCGATCTCGTTGAGATCAGAACCGCGCTGCTGTCCGTCTCCGACAAGAGCGGCATTGTCGAATTCGCCAGCGCCCTTGCCGCGCGCGGCGTGCGCCTTCTTTCCACCGGCGGCACCCACAAGGCGCTGGCCGAGGCAGGGCTTCAAGTCACCGACGTCTCGGCCGTTACCGGCTTTCCCGAAATCATGGACGGCCGGGTGAAGACGCTGCATCCCAAGGTTCACGGCGGACTTCTGGCCATTCGCGATGACGAGGAACACCAGGCGGCCATGCGCGAGCACGGCATTGACGGCATCGATCTTGCCGTCATCAATCTCTACCCCTTCGAGGACGTCCGGGCGGCCGGCGGCGACTATCCGACCACGGTCGAGAACATCGATATCGGCGGCCCGGCGATGATCCGCGCTGCAGCCAAGAACCATGCCTATGTCGCGGTCGCCACCGATCCGGAAGATTACGGCGCGATCACCGAGGCGCTGGAGGCCGGCAACGGCACCCTGCCCTACGCCCTGCGCCAGCAGCTGGCCGCGCGCGCCTATGCCCGCACCGCCGCTTATGACGCGGCGATCTCTGGCTGGTTCGCCGAGGCGCTTGCCATCGAAAACCCGCGTCACCTGACGCTCGGCGGCACGCTGCGCCAGGAAATGCGCTATGGCGAAAATCCGCATCAGTCCGCCGCCTTCTATGTGACCGGCGACAATCGGCCCGGCGTTGCCAATGCGGTGCAGCATCAGGGCAAGCAACTTTCCTACAACAATATCAACGACACGGACGCCGCGTTCGAGCTGGTTGCGGAATTTTCGCCGGCAATCTCGCCGGCCTGCGCCATCATCAAGCACGCCAATCCTTGCGGCGTTGCCCGCGCGGAAACGCTGCTGGAAGCCTATCGCCGCGCGCTTGCCTGCGACAACCAGTCGGCCTTCGGCGGCATCGTCGCGCTCAACCAGACGCTCGACGGCCAGACGGCGAGCGAAATCGTCAAGCTCTTCACCGAAGTCATCATCGCGCCCGACGCCGATGAGGAAGCCAAGGCGATCATCGCCGCCAAGAAGAACCTGCGCCTGCTCACCACCGGCGGCCTGCCCGATCCGCGTGCCAAGGGCCTGAACTTCAAGACCGTTGCCGGCGGCTTCCTTGTGCAGGGCCGCGACACCGCGATGATCGACGAGATCGAACTGAAAGTGGTCACCGAGCGCGCGCCGAGCGAGCGGGAACTGGAAGACCTGAAAATGGCCTTCGCCATTGCCAAGCATGTGAAGTCGAATGCGATCGTCTACGTCCGGGACGGCCAGACGGCAGGCATCGGCGCCGGTCAGATGAGCCGCATAGACAGTGCCCGTATCGCTGCCCTGAAGGCCGAGGACGCGGCCAAGGCCGCCGGCTGGCCGGAACCGATGACGCGCGGCTCGGCGGTTGCCTCGGAAGCCTTCTTCCCCTTCGCCGACGGCCTTCTGTCCGCCGTTGCCGCGGGCGCGACCGCCGTGATCCAGCCCGGCGGCTCGATCCGCGACCAGGAAGTGATCGATGCGGCCAATGCCAATGGCGTGGCCATGGTGTTCACCGGCATCCGCACCTTCCGCCATTAGAGCGCCGTACATCCATTCGGATGCACAAAGGACGCTCGAACTTATTGAATCTACGCGGCGGCGATTACTGCCGCCGCTCTGCACTTCCCATCGCCGGCACGAACAGAACGAGGCCGGCGATGAGAAAGACGAGCAGGCTTGCCATACCGAGATTGGGCGAGCCGGTCCATCCGGTGAGAACCGCGAAGGCGCCGGTTGCCATGAAGCTCGTCATCCGGCCCGTGAGCGAGAACAGGCCGAAGAAGCGCCCCGCCTCCTGCGGCGAAACGCGCGTTGCCAGAAAGGCGCGCGAGCCCGCCTGAACCGGCCCGAAGGCAAGGCCGATCACCAGGCCGTAGGCGAGAAACGCCTTCTCGGCACCGGCAGCGAAAAGCCCGCTCTCCACCTCCGGCCCGAAATGCAGCACACCGAAGAACGTCGCGTCTTTCGTGGTCGAGACGATGCCGAGCGTCGCCGTCACCAGCATCAAAAGCGCCACGAGCACAACGCCGCCCGCAGAGGCGCCGCGCCCGAGACGCGGGGCCAGAAAACAGCCGAAGATCGCCGCGACATTGAGGATGATGCCGAAAATGCCGATCTCCATCGTCTTCCACCCGAACATGCCCGCCGCAAACGCCCCGCCGAGAATGAGAATGCCGTTGACGCCGTCCATATAAAGCATGCGGGCAACGAGGAAGCGCATCAGTACCGGCCGGCCCTTGAGCGCGACAAGGGAGAGCTTCAGATCCTTGAACCCGTCGGCAATGGCGCGCCCGGCGGGTTTGAGCGGCGGTCGATCGGGCGTGAAGAGAAAGAACGGCACGAGAAACAGGACATACCAGCCGGCAGCGAGCGGGCCGGTCAGCCTTGCCGCCGCGCCGGTCTCTGGATCAAGCCCGAAGAGCGGCGGCAGACCGAGCATGGTCAACCCGCTCTCGGGATCGGCGGAAAGAAACAGCACGACGGTACTCAGGAAGATCATCCCACCGAGATAGCCAAGCCCCCAGGCCTCGTTGGAAACCCGGTTCATGCGCGCGGGCCGCACCAGATGCGGCAGCATGGCATCGTTGAAGACGACCGAGAGTTCGGCCATCACGGTCGCCGTGATGATCAGCACCGCCGGCCAGAAATAGCCGGCACCGGGAGCGGCAAACCATAAAAGGGCAAGGCTTGCCGCCTGAACGATGGCCATTGCGCCAATGAAACGCTTGTTGCGCCCGGCGGAATCTGAAAGCGCGCCGGCAAAGGGCGCGCCGATGGCGACCAGAATGCCGGCAATCGTTGCCGCATGGGCCCAGGCCGTCTGCCCGGCAACGGGATCGCTCCCGAGTTCCGAAACGAAATAGGGGCCGAAGATGAAGGTGATGATCACCGTGAAAAAGGGCTGCGCCGCCCAGTCGAACAGCATCCAGCCGAACACGCCGGAGCGCGGGGTTCTCGCGCCGCGTCCGGACGTCAGCATATTTCCCTCAGAAAGCGACAACCGTATCCATCCTCTTCGAACGGACTGAGATTGCCGCTTCCTGTGCCTTTGTCAAACCCTGCCGGGCGTCAGTTCAGGTCGCGGGCCAGATCGTTGAGGAGTCCCGCAGCCACCGTTGTCTTGGCAATCGACGGATCGCCCGAGCGGGAAAGCCGTTCCAGCTGCTCGGCAACCTGCTGAACCCGCGCGGCATGCGCCTCGCGCCAGGCAACGACCGCATTTTCCGCGTCTCCATGGCCTATAAGCGCGTTGGCGGCCAGATCGCGCCGGCTTGCTGAGATCTGATCCATGGAGCGGGCAAGGGCGAGCGAATCGTAGAAATCGCTCGGCTTCATCCGCGCCGCGACGCTCAAGAGCGGCGAGACATGGAAGAGTTTGGTGACGCTGAAATAGGCATCCGCCGCCTGTTCCAGACTGTGGCCGCTGCGGCCAGCGATCTGCAGTGCTTCCGGCACGAACATCATGGCGAGGTGACGGGCGAGGCTTGCGGCCAGATCATCGGGCACGCCGGCCTTGCGCCATACCTCTTCCTGCTCGGTGAGCCATTCTGCCCGTGCATCCGGCAGAAGATCGGCAATTCCGGCTTCGAAGGTGCCGAACGCGCCCTTGAGGCGTGCGACAGCTTCGGCGATATCGCCTTCGGCAAGCCCGTTGCGGATCAGAAGATGGGTCAGGATGCTGAAGAGATAGCCGAGTTGCGCGTAGATCGCATTCTGCGTCTTGCCATCGATCGTGCCATCGAGCGCGTGGACCGACTGCCAAAGGCTCTCCATGCCGAAACCGTCGCGGGCGATGACCGCCGCCTTGACCACCTCGGCCGGCGTTGCCGCCGTCATGTCGCAGGCATTGATGACGAATTCCGGCCCGCCGCGATTGATCACGTCATTGGCAAGCCGGGTGGCGATGATCTCGCGCCGCAGGCGATGCCCGCCGATATCCTCTGCAAAGGCTTCGCGCATGCGCTCGGGGAAATAACCGTAGAGCAGCGGCTCCATATAGGGATCGTCCGGCAGGCCGCTTTCAAGCAGCTGGTCGAACAGCACGATCTTGCCATAGGAAAGCAGAACGCCGGTCTCCGCGCGGGTCAGGCCCTTGCCGGACTGGCGGCGCGAACGCAATGCCTCGTCATCCGGCAGCACCTCGACCGTGCGATCGAGATGGCCGTCCTTTTCCAGTACCTCCATCATCCGCGACAGGGCCAGCATGCTGGCAAGGCCTGCCTCGTTGGAGAGCGAGATCGCGAGCGTCTGCAGATAGTTGTTCTCCAGGACGATACCCGCGACCGCTTCGGTCATTTCGGCAAGCAGCACGTCGCGGTCTTCACGCGTCAGCCGGCCTGCCCGCATGGCAGACGCCAGCGCGATCTTGATATTGACCTCGACGTCCGAGCAGTTGACGCCGGCGGAATTGTCGATGGCGTCGGAATTGCAGCGCCCGCCCTTGAGCCCGAAGGCGATGCGCCCCTTCTGGGTGACGCCGAGATTGGCGCCCTCGCCGATCACCTGTACGCGCAGATCCTCGGCATTGATGCGGATCGGATCATTGGCGCGATCGCCGACTTCGGCATTGGTCTCGCCGCGCGCCTTGATATAGGTGCCGATGCCGCCGAACCAGAGCAGGTCGGCCTTGGCCTTCAGGATCGCGGAAATGATGTCGAAGGGCGTGTACTCGCCTTCCTCAAGGCCGATTGCCGCTGCGGCCTGCGGCGTCAGTTTCAACGCCTTCTCGCGCCGGGAAATGATCATGCCGCCTTCGGACATCAGGCTGCGATCGTAATCCTGCCAGCTGGAGCGCGGCAGGTCGAAGAGCCGCTTGCGCTCGGCAAAGCTTCTGGCCGTATCGGGATCCGGATCGATGAAGATATCGCGATGGTCGAAGGCGGCCACCAGCCGGATCTTCTCGGACAGCAGCATGCCGTTGCCGAAAACGTCGCCCGACATGTCGCCGACGCCGACAACGGTAAACGGCGTCGTCTGGATATCGACGTTCATCTCGCGGAAGTGGCGCTTTACCGCCTCCCATGCGCCGCGCGCGGTGATCCCCATCTTCTTGTGATCATAGCCAGCCGAGCCGCCCGAGGCGAAGGCATCGTCCAGCCAGAAGTCGGCCTCCTGCGCGAGCGCGTTGGCGGTGTCGGAGAAGGTCGCCGTACCTTTGTCGGCGGCGACAACGAAATAGGGATCGTCGTCATCGCAACGCACCGTATCGGAAGGCGGAATGACCTTTCCGTCCTCGATATTGTCGGTGATCGACAAAAGCGTGCGGATATAGCTCTTGTAGGCTTCGCGCCCGGCGTTGAAGATCTCTTCGCGGCTGCCGCCGGAGGGCAGGTTCTTCGGGTAGAAGCCGCCCTTGGCCCCGACGGGCACGATGACCGCGTTCTTGACCTGCTGGGCCTTGACGAGGCCAAGCACCTCCGTGCGGTAGTCCTGACCACGATCCGACCAGCGCAAACCGCCGCGCGCGACCTTGCCGAAACGCAGATGCACACCCTCCACCTCGGGGCCGTAAAGGAAAATTTCCCGGAAGGGCCGCGGCTCGGGCAGGATGGCAAGCGAACGCGAGGCAAACTTGAAGGCGAGATTCGGCCGCGGCGCGCCGTTCTCGTCGGTCTGGAAGTAATTGGTGCGCAGCGTCGCATCGACCAGCTTGACGAAGAGCCGGAGGATCCGGTCGTCGTCAAGGTTCGGCACGCCCTCCAGCCCTTCGGTGATGGTGCCGCGCGCACTTTTAAGCCCCTCGGCGCGCTCTTCGTCGGACAGCGCCGGATCGAAAGCGGTGCGGAACATCAGGAAAAGCGCCCGCGCGATCACCGGATAGAGGCAGAGCGACTGGGCGATATAGTCGGCGGTGAAATTGATGCCGGCCTGACGCAGATAATGGGCATAGGCGCGCAGCACATTGACCTGGCGAACGTCGAGACCCGCCAGCAGGACCAGCCGGTTGAAACTGTCATTGTCGACGCTGCCGGAAAAGGCGGCGGCGAAGGCTTCCTCAAGACGGGCGGCGTCGGCCTCCAGGTCGAAGACGACCGAGCCATCAACGAGAAGCTCCATGTCATGGAGGATGACCTCGACGGGTTCGGCGCCGCCCTTTTCAAGCGCAAGGTCGAAGGTCCGCTCGGAAATCACGGTGAAACCGAGATTCTCCAGGAGCGGAACGCGTCGCGACAGGGCAAGGTGGCCGCCGGCGTGGAAGATCTTCAACCGCAGTTCCTCCTCGCCGTCAGCATTGACGGGCCGATAGAAGGCGATGCGAATGCCGCTTTCGGCAGCCGATGAAATCAGCGGCAGGTCGGCGACGGCGTCCTCCGGGGAAAACGCCTCGTGATAGGCTTCGTTGGCGTCAAAGGCAGGGGCGCCGGGACCGGCGAGCGCGCGAAAATGCTCCGACCAGTCGGCGGCAAGCTTGCGGACGGCGGCCTCCAGGTCGGCCTGCGGCACCTCGGGCGTCTTCTCCTCGCTGTGACGGCCAATGATGAACTGGACGCGGGCCGAGCGCCCCTCCGGGAACGACGGGTAATAGGCCGAGACATGCCCCTGATAGACCTCGGCAAGATATTCGCCGACCTTCTCTCTCAGGCGCGCATCATAGAGATTGCGCGGAATATAGACGAGCACGGAGACGAAGCGGTCGAAACCGTCGATCCGGCTGAGCACCCGGATGCGCGGCCGTTCGGCCACATCCATGATCTGCTCGGCAAATTCGGAAAGCTGGGGGACCGGCACCTGGAAAAGCTCGTCGCGCGGATAGGATTCCAGGGTGTTCTGCAGCATGCGCCCGGCATGGCTTTTCGGCTCGAAGCCGAAATGGCGGGAGACCTCGGCGAGCTTTGCCCTCAAGAGCGGGATGCGTGCCGCCGACTGGGTGTAGGCGGTGAAGGTGAAGAGGCCGACAATACGCAATTCGCCGACGACCCGGCCATCCTCGCCGAAGCGCTTGACGCCGATATAGTCCATGTAGGACCGGCGATGGACGATCGAAATGGTGTTGGCCTTGGTGACCAGAAGCAGTTCCGGCCCTTCAAGGAAGGCAAGGATTTCCGGCGTGGAGACAACGGGGTTTGCGCCGCGCCGCAGCACCCGCATTTCAGGATCGGAGAGGATGCCGATGCTGGAGCCCGACACATGCTCGACCCGGCCCGCGCCGTCTTCTTCCGCATAGGCCAGTTCGCGCATGCCGAGGAAGGTGAAATTGCCGTCGCGCAGCCATTCCAGAAAGTGCCGGGTTTCTTCGCCGGACACCTTCATGCTTTCGGGCGCGCGCGTCTCGATCTCGTTCATCACCGTATCAAGCTTGTCGAGCATGGCCGGCCAATCGTTGACCGCAAGCCGCACATGGGCCATGACATAATCGAGACGCTCCTTCAGCGCCGCGCGCGTTTCAGGCGAAAGCGCTGCCACATGCACCTGTACATGGCTGATGCGGTCTTCGGGCGTATGCGCGATCTCAGGCGAGAAGGCCGTGACCGTGCTGCCGGGAGACGCGATCAGGATCGGGTGCACGGCAAGCAGGATATCGCTGGTGAATTCGCCGATCTCGGCCATCACGGAATCGTAGATGAACGGCATGTTCCGGTCGGTGACCGCGATCACATCGGTCGCAATGCCCGATGGCGCGATGCCAGAAACCGCGCCGACGCTGACGCGGGCCTTGCCGCCCTCGAACGCGCCGACCTCGCGCGCGGCGTGCACCGCCGCCTCGGCCAGCATGGCCGCGTTGTAGCGCGCCAGATCCTCGGGGCTTGCCCGCTCGAACATGGAAAAGGGGTTGATGAAAGGCGCGTTAGCTGCAAGCGCGGCTTTCTCGGCGGCGGCCATCAAGCCCTTGCGCATCTGATCGGCTTTGTTTTCCATGTTTCCTCCAGCATGTTCTTGTTTGTCAGATGTCAGGGGCAGATTTATGGCCGCGTCCTTGTACCGGAACGCTTCGATCTTTAACGTCGCCGCCATGACACTGGCTTGACAGCGCCCTCCAATAGGCGATTTAGAGCGTAAATGAGGCAAATGGCAAAGCATTTCCGCTTTTTTGATCGCACTGGTTGCGCATCCCGACCGAGGACCTGAAATGACAGCACAAACCGGCGCGGTCATCGCCATCTCCAGCCACGTCATGCGCGGCGCCGTGGGCAACCGCGCCATTGTCTTCGCCCTTGAAACGCTCGGGCGCGCCTGCTGGTCGGTCCCCACCATCGTTCTGCCCTATCATCCGGGCCACGGGCCGTCCACCCGGCTGACCTTTGATGGGGATGGCTTCTCTTCCGCGCTCGGAGAACTCGGCACAAGCCGATGGCGCGGCGAGGTGTCTGCCGTCATCAGCGGCTATATCGCCGGCCCGCGACAGGCCGAAGCCATTGCAACGCTGGTCAGGAACCTCAAGGCGGACAATCCGCTGATCACCTATCTCTGCGATCCGGTGAGCGGAGACGAGAACGGGCTCTATGTGCAGGAAGAGACCGCCGCCGCCATCCGCGATCAGCTTCTGCCGCTTGCCGATATCGCCACGCCGAACCGGTTCGAGCTCTCCTGGCTGACGGGACGCGCCATCGACGACAACAGCGCGGCCGTGGATGCCGCCCTTGCGCTCGGCCCCCGCGAGGTGGTGGTCACCTCAGCCCGGGCACTGATCCGCGAAGGCGTGGCTGCACTCTACGTGGATGAACGCCAGGCGGTGCTGGCCGAGCATGGACGGCTTGAAAACCCGCCCAATGGACTTGGCGACCTGTTTTCCGCGCTCTATCTTGCCCATAGGCTCGCGGCGCTTCCTCCGGGCGAAGCACTGGAGAAAGCGACCGCCTCGGTCTACGAGGTTCTGGCGCGCGCCGTGCGGGAGGGCGCCGACGAACTGCAGCTTGAACGCAATACGGCCAGTTTCTCAGGCCCATTCGCAAAAGTTGGCATTCGTCAATTGATGCATCCGGCACGGCGGCGTAGAAGAAAATGATGCGCGGCGATGCGCAAAAGCATGAGGATGAAGACAGATGGATGCGTTTCCCAAATCCCTTCTCGACGGCTACAGGAATTTCATGTCCGGGCGCTATGTCGAAGAGCGCGCCCGCTACCGGACGCTGGCCGAAGAGGGGCAGAAACCGCAGACGCTGGTGATTGCCTGCTGCGATTCCCGCGCGGCGCCCGAAACGATCTTCAATGCCCGGCCCGGCGAACTCTTCGTGGTGCGCAACGTCGCCAACATGGTGCCGCCCTATGAGCCGGACGGCCAGTATCACGGCACGTCGGCAGCGCTTGAATTCGCCGTCGAGGGCCTGAAGGTGAAGAATATCGTCGTGCTCGGCCACGGGCGTTGCGGCGGTATTCACGCCGCCCTGTCGCCGGAAGCAGAGCCGCTGACGCCCGGCGACTTCATCGGCAAGTGGACGACGCTCCTGAAACCGGCCGCCGAACAGATCAACGCCAACTCGGCCATGACCGCCGGCGAGCGGCAGACGGCGCTGGAACGCATCTCGATCCGCAACTCACTCTCCCACCTGCGCTCCTTCCCCAATGTCGCCGCAGCGGAAAAACAGGGCAAGCTGAAGCTCTGCGGCGCCTGGTTCGACATTTCCTCGGGCGAATTGTGGGTGATGGACAACAAGTCCGGCGATTTTGTCCGGCCCGACTGAGCTTTGACTGCCAACCCGCTGCCACCCGGCCTCGAACCGGGCGCCAGGACACGGCGGGCAGGCTGCGGGCAGTGCACTCAGGTCGTTCGGGTGAGAGCATTTCGCAGTCAGATGAAAACCTCTGATGCCACGTGAAACTGCATCATAACGAACGGATAAAGTGCTTCCGCCTTTCCATGAACGGCGGAAGCGATCCAGCGCCTATCCGGATCGAGACCGGCCCATGCGGGTCGCAAATCCTGGCAAAAAGCCGTGACACCGGTCTCAGCGCCGGACGTCATCCTCTTCGGCGCTTTCCTCAATCCGCTCCATATCGTCATCCGACAGGCCGAAGTGATGGCCGATTTCGTGGATCAGAACATGGGTGACGATGTCGCCCAGCGTTTCCTCGTTCTCCGCCCAGTAATCGAGGATCGGACGGCGATAGAGCGTGATGCGGTTGACCATCTCGCCGGTTTCCATGGTGAAGCGCTCCGAAATGCCGCGCCCCTCAAAAAGACCGAGCAGGTCGAAGGGCGTTTCCAGCGCCATGTCCTCGAACACGTCGTCGCTCGGAAAATCGGAAATCTCGACAACCAGATCACCGGTCAGCGCGCGAAAAGGCTCGGGCAATTTGGCATAGGCCTCGATTGCCAGGGATTCGATTGCCTGAAGGCTCGGAGCGTGCCGCCCCTGCCAGTCTTCGCTTTTGTTCATACGCGCCATTTCTGCTCCTTCGTTCGGCCCATATAGGCCTTTTTGAAGCGCATTTCGAGAAAAGAATGCGAGGCCCTGACGCCGGCCTTTCAGAAGCGCAAGCCCCAGACCCTGAGGGCTTCGCAGGGCGGCGGGAGCATCACAGCCGGCTCAGGCGATGAGAGCCGCCGGCGCGTCCTGATTTGCGGGCGCTCATAGCCCCCTTCTCCGCGCCTTGAAAATTGCGCCAAACCTGCTTGACACACATTGGCGAAGGCCCTAAGAACGCCCCGTCCCGCGCGGTCAACTATCGCTCGGGCGCAGCGTCCTTCACACTGCCGAAAGCGGCAAGCTTCAGGTGAAGGCCCGGGTTGGCGGGGTAGCTCAGGTGGTTAGAGCAGCGGAATCATAATCCGCGTGTCGGGGGTTCAAGTCCCTCTCCCGCTACCAATTATTTCATGCACAATTTGGTGAACGCGACAGGGTTCGGATTAAAACCGTCCTGCATTGCGCAGCGCGTAACCCGCTTCGGACTACAACGCACAATATCAGTTGATCGCGCCCCGCAGCGTGGTTTGGCTGACAGGATTGTCACCAGTGCCCTTGTGATCAATTCCGGTGGTCGAAGACCAAACTGATGGGAAGACCACCCATGACCGGCGATCTGATGAAGCTGCGCTTGGCTTCGTTGAATAAAGCGCCGATGCCGGCGGCGCAATGATCGGCCTTGCCGCAGAGAAGCGGATGGCGCCGGAGGCCGGACCAAGGCTGGCGATGGCGAGAAGAAGGCGCTCCAGCTTGCTCAGCACGACGATTTTCGCGACCGTGATCGGGCTGAGGCGGAAAGGAAAATGATGCAGCAAGTCGTTTTTCCGCAGAACAGCACGGCACGGGTTAAGCTGCCTACGCCAGAGCTTCGCACCGACAACGTTTTACCGAGCATCCTCGAAGCGCACCGCATGACCGAGAAGGACAAGATGAAGCTCTTCATCGGGACCCTCGGCAGCAACAGGGCGAAAGTGGAGATGGGTATCTCCGATATTGCCTGAAACAGGCTTCGCTGCGTCTTCCATGAAGACAAACGCGCCGCCGCACGATGCCGATGCCGATGCCCCAAAAGGGGCATGGGTTTCCCAAAATCCAGCCTGCGACGGATCGCATGCCGAAAACAACTTTCCGGCAGCCTCGCCAGCCGCGCATGTTCGGCGGCTGGCGGTGTCAAGCTAGAACCTGATGTTCATGCGACCGGTGATATTCTGGCTGTTATAGCCATCGCCGAAGAGGCCGGTATAGTCGAGGCCGAAGTCAAGATTGTCTTTGAGGTTGGTTTGCCAGCTGACGGTCACGACAGCCTGGTCCTCGCTCAAGGGTATGCCGGTTACAGCAAAGGGCATACCGCCGACGAAATTGACGTCGATCTTCGGATCGACATCGCCATAGGCGTGACGCCACCCGACCGAGCCCGATATTTCATGCTTCGACGAGCCGATCATGAATGGCTGAGCCAGGCGCAGCCCTATCGTTGTAAAGGCGGTGTTGAAGCTGTTCGAACCTGACTGGAGCCCCGCCACTAAGCCGTCCTCGTTAAACGCGCCGGAACCCGTATTGACATAGGCGGCGCTAAGGAACGGAGAAACCTGAAGGCTTTCCCCGGCTTCGAACGTGTAGCTGACGTCGCCATAGACCTGATAAGTGCCGGCGTCGATTTCAGCGCGCTCCTGTTCCTGCAGCCCTGGAATGTTTATGTCCCGCTTGGACGTGACATTCTGCCAGGTATAGGCCGTGCCGAATGTGGCGCTGACGGCATCCCATACGCCACCGCCATAAACGCCAAGCGTGAAGTCCTGACTGGTGGCTGTGGCGCGCGGGAACTCATCCTTGAAGGTCGAGACCCCGTAGCCAGCCACAGCGCCGAAACGCATCGTGTCGAAGGCCGGGACGTCGGCACCGACGAACAACCCGCCGACGGACCCCTTCATCTCGCCCTGGCTGTCGTCCTTCATGCGACTCCAGTCCCCATAACCGGTGCCCCACAGATTGATGCCGCTATTGTCTTCCGCGAAGGCGGAGAACACGGCATCGTTCGGCGTTTCCTCGGCATAGTTGCTGGCGGTTGTCATCGGCGTTCCCGTTGCGACGCCGCCGAAGGTCTGGCGCAGATGCCTGTCTGTCGCTTCGCGGACGAAGCGGCTGTTTTGGGCCATGCCGCTGTAGAGAGATGCAAGCGAAGAACCCGACAATTGATCGAGCGCCGGCCCCAGTTGATCCGAGGGAAGGCCGCGGATGATGCCCGGCAAGGGGCTCTCGGGTCCGAGGCCGTTGATTCCGCCGGCCGTGTTGCACTGGTTTGCCGTCATGCCGGGCAGGCAAAGTGTTGTGCCGCCATTGGTCAGATCATGAAGCGTCAGGAAAACCGTCGTCGGCGTATAGCCGATATCGGCGCCGACATAGGCCGAGTGAACGACATTGGGGTTGAACCCGTTTGTGCCGTCACCATCGCCGTCGGTCGTCACAACCGAAGTGGCTGCGGTAATGATCGTGATTTGCTCGCCGTCGTTTACGGTGGCGCTGCCGGATGAGAGGTTCACCGTGCCGCCCGATATGGTCGCGGTTCCTCCGACCGTCAGTTCGTCATGGTTCCCGGCACCGTCGAGGTTGACGATATAGGTCGAACCCGGCGCGAAATCGAGCGAGCTGGTTGTCAGCGTGGCAATGCTCGTCGCCGATCCGGGTGACACCGAGCCGCCGGGCAGAAGCGAGACATCACCGAGGGTCCCTGTACCTGTCAGGAGACCGGTGCCGCTCACGGAAAGCTTGCCCCCGAGCTTGCCCGTGACGGAAAGCCCACCGGCGGTGAGCGTGCTCACCCCGCCAAATCCGGAACTGTCGGCCGTCAGCGTGGTCGTGCCGGCACCGCCGAGACCAAAATTTCCGCTCCCGGAAAGCACACCGTCGAACGTCCAGTCGGCTGCCCGCATGATGTTGAAATTGGCGCCCCCGGCTACCGCGACATCTCCCTTCACGGAGCCTGTCGATCCGGCGTCGTTGCCGATCTGCAGGGTACCCTGCGAAACCGTGGTCGGTCCATTGTAGCTATTGTCCGCCACCATGATCAGCGTCCCGGCCCCTGTCTTGGTGAGGCTGCCGGACTGGCCTGAAGAATTGTTGAATGCCCCGAGTGCCGAAACGGTCGTGCCGGCTCCCTCGACATCGATCGTTGCGCCGCTGTCGCCCAGCGAGAAGGTGCGCCCGGTGGAAAAGCCGGA
The DNA here is from genome assembly GCA_963676545.2 of uncultured Martelella sp. GTDB lineage: Bacteria > Pseudomonadota > Alphaproteobacteria > Rhizobiales > Rhizobiaceae > Martelella. The sequence continues at coordinate 110,526 of CAXXRG010000003.1, forward strand.
AGTCGCTTTGAGCGTGCCGCCATTCAGCGTGACGCCGCCTGTCGCCGCCCCGAGATTGGCGTCCGCCCCGACCGAAACCGCACCCGCGAGAATGGCAGTGCCGCCGGAATAACTGTTGTTGGCGGCAAGGACGAGCGTTCCCGCTCCGGTTTTTGTCAACATCCCGTTTTGGCCGCCGACATTTGCGACCGTCCCGGACAGGGTAAGCGGCGTCGCCACATCGGCGACATTGATCGTGCCGCCATGCTGGTCAATCGCGACATCGCGTGTCGTGTTGAAGCCGGAGGTCGCAAGCAGCGTGCCGCCGGCCAGCGTCAATGCGCCGCCACTGTCACCGAGATTGGCGTCTTTTGATACCGAAACAACGCCAACCGAGATACGCGTTCCACCCGTGTAGGCGTTGTCGCCCGCCAGGACGAGCGTCCCGGCCGAGGTCTTGTTGATGCCTGCCGTTCCGCCAAGTTTGGCATTGATCGTCGCGACATAGGATGCGTAAGGCCCAACGGCGATCTCCGCAAGATTGTCGGGATTTGTTGCCGTCAGCGTCAGTTCGTCGCCGATCATCGCGTAATTGTCGGCGGCAAAATGCAGGCCCGACGCTTCGACCGGATTGGCGCCGCCGCCGGTATCGACCGTTATCGTTCCAGCCGCCGCCTCGAAGATCGCGATGTCACCCTGCGACCAGGCGCTGTGCGCCGTTGCCGGATTTGCATCGCCCCAGTTGGTGTTTGCCGTACTCCAGGTGCCGCTTCCGCCGCCGATCGCGCCGGCGCCAGAGGTTACCGCACCATCCCAGTATCTGAAATCAACAACTGGACCGCCGCCGATGACCACATAGACGTTGCCGACCGGCGAATTCTCAATATAACTCCCGGCCGGCGCTCCGGAACCGATCACGATGTCAAGCGACGGATCTCCCGCAGCGGCTGCAAAATAGTTGAGCAGGGCGTAGCGACCGGCTACCAAGCCGGCTCCGGTCACATCGACGGATGTTTCGCCGACACCTGCCGTGCTCAAATTCTGCGCGATAAACATCGCCGAGCTTGAGGGGGCGCTCAAAGCGACATTTATGTAGGTGTCGGTCGCGAAATCAAGCGCTCCCAGAATATTGAGCGTCCCTCCCTGATATCCGGTAAGGGTCGAGCCGAGCTCCATGGTCACATCTTTCGTCACCGAGCCCGCACCGCCGAAATAGGCGCCGGCGTTCACCGTGGCACCCCCTGTCAGCCCCCCGACATTTGTGCCGTCGCCGAGGGTGAGGGTGCCTTCTTCAACGGTTGTGAGGCCGGTATAGGACTTGGTGCCGATGAAGACGAGATTGCCGTCCCCCTTCTTGCTGAGGGTGTTGACGACCGGTCCGCCGCCGAAATTGTTTCCGTTGACGATATCGACGCCGATCGTGGCGTTGAAGCCGCTGTCGACGCTGATCGTGCCCGTCGCGGCGGAATAGGGCGACAGCGCCAGCGTGTTGGAAGCCGCGCCGGCAATTTCGTAGCCGTCGACCTTGAACTCGAGGCGGTCGAAGGAGAGGTTCCCGTCGACGGTGACCGTGCCGGCATTATTGGCGAAGATGCCGACGGATTTGGCCCAGGCGGACTGACCGGTGGCCGCGGCGTCGGAAGCCCAGTTGGCGGTGGCGCTGTTCCAGGTGCCGTTGCCGCCCTGCGGATTGCCGGTGGAGCCCGCGCCGTTCCAGTACTGCGCCAGCTCATCCTGGGCGTCGAGCACGATCAGGTGGAGGATGCCGTCGCTTGCGCTTGTCGTCTCGAAATAGTAGGCTCCGGGCGTCTGGCCCGTGAAGCTGGGCGCGGCCGAAAACAGCGTGTTCGCCACCGTGGTCGCCGCGCCGCTGTACCTGATGATGTCGTAGACGCCAGCGATATCGGTCATCGCGGCGTCGAGATTGACGGTGAGCAAACCATATGTGGTGTCGAGTGCGCCGGTGCTGAGCAACGCATCACCGCCGGTGTTCGATGTGAAATGCGCGTTGATGGTTCCGCCCGGCGCATAACTGCGGAATGCAAGCGAATCGGTCGTGAATGTCGTCCCCTGCTCGCCATTGTATTTGCCGTCCGTTTCAATGATGAACGCGCCGCCGACCTTGCCTGTGCTGGCCTCGAGCGTTCTTCGCAGGACTGTCGTGCCGATAAAACCGGAATTGTCCTGATTGTAGCGATAGCTTACACCGGTCAGGGCACCGCTGATGTAAACCTCTGCGGCAGTATCCGTCGCGCTGAAGGACGAGATTTTGCCGATGGCATAATCCGTTCCGCTTGCCGAGGCATAGTAAAGGAATGAGTTGTTCTTGAGGATAATTTCGCCGTTGACGGACGCAGTGCCCGGAATATTGTCGTAATTGTTGTCGCCCGGAAACGTGCCGAGTTGCAGGACGGAATAGACATCAAGCGTGGTCTTGCCCGTGTAGGACATGTCCTTCAAGAAAACGGCGCCGGAGGTTATCAAGAGATCCGTCACGGCATCACCGTGTTCATTCTGGCCATCGGCTAGGTCGGTTTCGAAGGCGTAGATCGCATCGTTGATACCCATCCCGTGCCCGCCGCCAAAGGTGGCATGATCGGTGGTTCCGCCGGGCGCGAACTTGAGCGTGCCGCCGGAGAAAAGAATGGTGGGACCGAATTGCCCGTAAGCCGAATTTGCATGCGTCATCGTGTCAAACATGATCGTGCCGTCGACGGTGACCGAGAAGACATCGGGCGCAACCGGATCGAAGATGTCGTAATAATCACCGATGACGGCCGTGAGGCCGTATGTGCTCGATGGCCAGGCGACCGTGGCGGTGCCTCCGGCTGACTGCAGGGTCCAGGCCGCAACGGAGGTGGACCACGTTCCAGAATCGGCCGGGGTCGTACCGCCGGCAGGAACACTCGCGCCATCCGGGTTCCAGACATAGGCTTCGGCCCTGGCGGGATCCGCGCCGGCTGCACACAGTCCGAGCGCCAGAAGACTGGCGACCGCCGTGCCCGACAGGAGGCGACTGTGCCGCGTCAGATGAATGCAGCTGCGCGTTTCCTTCGATGAAGCAAGAGTCTTCGCACCTTCAGCCCATCCGCGATTCAATAACATTCCATCCTCCTTAAGAAAAGGCCGTCCCATATCCGGAATCATTCAGCACTCTCTATCAAATACCAAATTAATGAATACAGATTTAAATTTGGATTTAAATACATAATTCATTACACGCAATCTGTATTTTTAATATATTGCAATCATACAACAGATATTATTTTAGTAATTTATTGTATTAGTAATATTTTATATAAATAAACTCCATTAGATATATTGTATTTATTATCGATAAAATTTATTCATAAAAAACAAGATTTTCGCTCTGCACCCTGTCATTTCATCCGTCTCCGGACCAAATGATCGCATCATTGTCAAAGTTGGAATTCCCTTCCAGGGATCAATCGAGTTTCTCCCGAAACCGCCTTTCTCCTCCGATGACGCTGGCGTGCGCTTTGCCGTTTATCCTCCCCAAGGGGGTCGGGCAAAAACAAGGGAATGTGGCTTTTCGTTCGTTCGACGCGCCGAAATGAGGAATCCGACCGAAGCGATGGTGGACGAGGTCATGCGGCCGGCACAAATGGATAGGACGCCGATCTGATCCATTCAGATCGGCGTCCTCTAGCCATCCAGCCCACGATATGACCGGCCTCGCCCCCGACGCCGGTCGTTGCCGGCGCCGGGGAGATTGCGTTTTCAGAACCGCACGTTGAGCCGTCCGGTCACGTTCTGGCTCGTGCTGCCACCGCCAAACTGTGCGCTGTAGTTGATGCCGACGGAGATCATCTCGTTGATCTGCGTCTCGAAGCCGGCGCTCAGAACCGCCTGGTCCTCCGCTAGCGGCGCCCCGGTGATGCCGAAGGCGTCCCCGCCGGTAAACAGAACCTGTTCCCCGGGCGTCAGATCCCCGAACCCATGCCGCCATCCAGCCGATGCCGTGATCCGGCTGTCGGCCTGGCCGAGCTGGAACTCGAAGGCCGCCCGCGCCCCCACCGTCGTGAACCACGTGTTCATCTCGCTTTCGAGATGCGACAGCGCGGAAAGCCCCCCGGCCTCGCTGAAATCGCCGGACTGCTGGTGGATGTAGGCAAGGTCCGCATAGGGCGCGAGCTGGAAGTGCTCGGTGATGTCGAAGGTGTAACCGAGGCTGCCATAGGCCTGGAACGTGCCGGCATCATAATCGCCCTGCAGGCTTTCCGAGAAGGTCGAGAAGTTCAGCTGCCGCTGCAGCGTGACATCGTGCCAGGTATAGGCGGCGCCAAAATCAACGCCGAAACCGTTCCACGCGCCCCCGCCGTAAAGACCGAGCGTGAAGTCGTCGCTCGAACCCGAGGCATTGCGGGCATCGACCTCGTAGGACGACTGGCCGTAGCCGACCAGCGCGCCGAGACGCATATGCGCCCCGATCGCCGCATCCGCGCCGATGAACATGCCGCCGGCGGTATCCTTGATCTTGGCCGCATTGCCGTCGCCGTCAATGCTCGACCAGGTGCCGTAGCCGGTAAACCAGACCCCGATGCCGCTATTTATCTCCTCGAAGGGGCCGAAGGGCGTCAGAACCGGCGTTTCTGCGGCATAATTGCTGACCGCGGAAATGTCGTTCGGCGTCGAAACGCCGCCCATCGCCTCGCGCATATGCGCCCCAGTCGCGTCCCGCAGATAGCGGCTGTTGTTGACCATCGCGCCGTTGACCGAGGCATATACATCGCCCGAAAGCTGCGACAGCAGATCCTCGACCTCTTCCTCAAGAACACCCGTGGCCTGGAGATAAAGCGGATCGGTATAGTCGAGCGACCCCAGACCCCGCACCGCACCGCAGGCATTGCCGCCAAGCGCGCAAACCTCGAAAATCGCGCCCGCCACGGTTTTGAGCAAGATCTCCGTCTCATGAACACCGACGTCGGGGTATTCGATATCGTATGCCAACAAGGGGGTTCCGCCGGACGTTACCCACGGGTCCGAATGATCGACCGAAGCGTAGCCGGGAACGGTGGCAAGCGTGGTGGAGACGCCGACCGGAGGCTTTACATCCGCTCCGAGGACAACCGTACCGCCACCCGTCTCGATGGTTCCGCTTGCGGCCAGCGTTGAAGCCGTAAACGTGCCAGATGCATAAGTTACCCGAACCTGTATGACCGAACCGGCTTCACTTTTCAGATTGGTGAAGGTGGTTATATCGCCGACATTTGCGGCAGCCAGTGTGCCGCCGGCCAGAAGGTTGATCGTGCCGAACGTGCCGGTTCCTTGCAGGGTTGCGTTCGACTGGACATTGACGGTTCCCATCAGGGACGCGCCGGTATTCACCAGAAGCTTGCCGGCAACAACATTGGTTGTTCCCGTGAAAGCGCTGCTGTTGCCGGTGAGCTCGAGCTGACGCGTCGATTGCTTGTTGAATATGCCGTCGCCGGCGATCTTGCCGGCGAATGTGGACGTGGCAACGCCACTCGCCGCGACGTTCCAGTTCCAGGTCGGCGTGCTGCCAAGAACCGATTTCAGCTCGATATCGTTTGGAATGGCCTGATCATGCGTGGTCGTCAGCACACCCGCATAAACATGGGTATTGGCGAAAGTGTTGGCCGCGGACAGCACCAGTTCGCCCTCGCCGGTCTTCGCAAGGTCGCCGGGTCCCGCGAGCGCCACGCCGATCTGCGCCCGCTTTGTTGCCGCGACATTGATGCCGTTGCTCGTGGACCGCGCAAGCGTGATTTCAGACGCACCGGTCGGCGCCGGCGCGAACACCATGTCTGTATTGATCTCCATTCCGAAGATCGAGATGGCGCCGCCGGCGCTGCTGACCGTGATATTGCCAGCCCGGCCATCGAAAACGGCAACCGCATTCGGCGTCCAGCCTCCTGCCGAGAGCCCGTCGCGATCGGTCCAGTCGGTTCCGCCGCCGGCGGTCCATGTACCGTCGCCGCCGAACTGGGCAATGGACGCATTATTGTCAGGGTTCCAATAGGTGCGGACCGCGCCCTGGCCGTCGGAATGAAGGAAGATCCCGGTTACACCGTTTCGCGAACCCGACGTGAGTTCGTACATGGTTCCGGTGCTGGGAGACAGGTTGGCCAAGCCTCCAACGGACCATGTGCCATACTCGATCAGAAGGTAGTCGCCCTCTGCAAGCCCGTCCACGCTGCCGTAAAGAACGTTGATGTTGACGGCGACCTTGCCGGTTGTCGTGATCTGCAGCGCTCCCGTCGCGATCAGCGCCCGGTCGGTATTCGGGTTGTTCGGATCAAGGATCACATCGAGATTGGACTGGTCATCGAGGATCAGCGTATCGCCGGCGGTCAAGGTGTTATAGGAGACCGCATTGAACAGCGTGCCGCCCTGCTTTACCTCGACCGTACCGCCGAGTGCGCCGCCATCGCCGCTCAGCGTGCCGCCCTCGAACACCGTGGTATTGCCCTTGAACTGCGAGCTGTTGCTGTTGATCTGCACCGTTCCGTTGACGATATTGAAGGCTGCCGGGGAAGCCGCAGAGTTCGAACGCTGGCTGATGGTCTTTCCGGGGCCGAACGTCACCGCTTGCGAGGCATTCACCTCGAGGGTGGCGCCATCGGTGACAATGATGCCGCCAGTCACATTGCCATCAAATGCAAGCCTCAGCGTGGCAGTGTCGTAAATCAGCGTTCCGCCGGTATAGGAACTGGCCTGCCGCAGCTCGACCGTCCCCTGGCCGAGGATATCGACCGGCGTACCGCCGGCTTTCTGCCCCAGAACGACGTCGAAAACGAGGTTCGCTCCGCTCCCGACCGAGATCTCGGCGGCAAGGCCGGGCGGGGAAAGCATGAGCCTGTCCGAAGGGCTCGATGCCTCAAGCGTGACGTTCACGCCGCCATCGACGTCAAATCCGCCGACAACGATGCCGGATCCGCCCGCGACGGTGACCGTGCCCGAATTGCCCTCGAAAATGGCGGTATCGCCGTTGACCCACGCGCCGTGAGTGTTGCCCGAGCTATCGGTCCAGTTCGTGTTGGAGACGTTCCAGGTGCCGCTCCCGCCGAATGTTCCCGGCGTCGCGCTCGGGTGCCAGTACTGGCCATTCGCGGGCGGCGCCACGGGAACGACAAGCAGGAGTTTCTGGTTCGTCGGGTCAAGCGCCACACTGTAATGCGGATCGCTCGGCACGAAAGCCGAAGCCACCGCAGTCGGGATGATCGTGGTGCTGACGATGAGAATATATTCTCCGGCCGCCAGTCCGCTTGTCGGCTGCGCCTGGGTCACGACCACCTGCACGCTGGAACTGGCGACGAGCGTGTCCACGGTGATGAGCCCATAGGTGGCATTGGGCGTTGGCCCGAGCGCGACCGTGAAGATCGACCCTGCCTCGAAGGTGAGCGAGCCGCTGCTCAGATGGAGCTGTTCCGAGCTGTTGCCGCTTCCCTGCTCGCCCAACAGCCTGCCGCCCGTTGCGATCTTCATGTCGCCGCGAATGCTGCCCCACCCCGCCAGACTGCCGCCGTTCTGCACATCCACAAGCTTGGATACCGCGAGCTGGCTGTAGCTGCTGCCGTCGGCAGTGAGTGCCAGGGTGCCGCCCGAGATGACAATGGAGCCCAGTGCGTTGGTAGCATCTACCCCCTCGAAGGCGGTATAGCCGCTGATGAAATCGATCTCGCCATTGCCGTCGCCACGGCTATCGACCTGCAGGAGCGTATCGACCAGCACCGTCCTGGACAGATGGTTGAACACCAGCTTCGGGGCCACCCCATCGCCGAAGAAGATCTCCGATCTGTCGGCTATCGTTCCGGCATCGACGGCGGGCTCGCCGCTTGCCGCGCCGAAATTGAGCGTTGCCTGCGCTGAGGTCGAATAGTTGCTGATATAGATCGTGCGCGCGTCAAGGTGGCTGTTGGGTCCAAGCGTCAGAGCGCCGCCTGGGTTTGATGCGCCCGCCGAGCGGGAATAATCCTCTCCGATTGTAATGCTGTCGGCGGAGAAGTTTTTCTGGGAAAGCTCAAGGATACCGCCATCATAGATATAGACATCATCCTGATAGCCCGACGCATCACCCGCGAACACAACCGTGCCGACGGCCCCGTTGGCGCCGGTGACGTTGAAAATCGACCTGCTTCTGTCGCTGGTCAGCTTGCTGGTGAAGGTGGTCGTGCCGGCAGCAACGATCGTCAGGGTCGAACCGTTGTTTACGGCAACACTATCGGCGGGACCCGTCAGCGTACCGTTGTTGACGCCATCGCCCAGTTGCAACTCGCCATCCGTGATGGCAAACGCGCCAACAGCGCCATTGGCGGCCGCAAGGATCAGCTTGCCGGCGCCCGTCTTTTTCAGGCCGGAGCTGCTTCCAATCCTCACGCCGATCGTCGCATCGTCGCCGTCGACATTGATCACGGCGCTGTCCGCGCCGATTCCGATCAGCGTCAGCCCCATCCTTGTATCGTCGCTCGGCTCGAGCAGATAGGCCTTGTCGTGGAAGCTCAGGCCCGAGACCTGGATCGGGAGGGCTGAATTCTCCACCGTCACGGTGCCGGTGCCATTGTAGAAATGCGCCGTGTTCGGATAGACCCAGGGGAAAACGTCCTCCCCGCCAGCATCCGTCCAGTTCTGGGTTCCGGTGTCTGCCGTCCATGTACCGTTTCCGCCCGCACCGTATGGCGTCGGCAGGGTGGCCTCCCCGTTCCAGTAGTAGTCGGTGCCGACCGGCGCATTCTTGACGGTGAGCATGACGGCGTTGTTCGAATAATCGAGCGTAAAGACGCCCGTCGCCACATTGTTGAGGAGAACGGTGACGTCGGCCCGGTCGAATGTGCCGGACACGGTGCCGGTGAACAGGATATAGTTTCCAACGCCGCCCCAGACATTGACGTTCAGCTTGCTGCCCGTGTCGATCGTCAGGGTGCCGAAATCGCCGAGGCCGGGGCCCACGACCCGCACGAGGTCATTCGAGGGATCGCCCGCCGCCGCGTTTGCAACACCGACGTTGAACTCGCTCGTCGAGTGCGATGCGAGCTCGAGATCGCCGAGGATCGTCAGCGTGCCATAGGTGATGGTCCCGGGCTTGCTGAGGTCGCCCGGATTGAGCGTCGAGGCATTCGTCGACCCGACGACCAGCTTTTGTCCGGGGCTGCCGATCGTGGCGTTTCCGGACAGGGTGCCGCCCTCGACACTGATCTTGCCGCCCAGCGACTTCATCAGGTTGAAAGTGCCGCCCGAGACCGTCGTGGTCCCATTGAACTTGCTGCCGTCGCCCGTGTAGGTCGTGAAGCCGGCGATGTGCTTTATCAGTTGCGCGTCGGAGAGGTCCTGCGTCAGAACCCCGGTCTCGAGGTCGACCGACAATACGTAGGGCTGACTGTCGGTCGCGTTATGATTGAAGACGAGTTCGGCGAAATAGCCGCCCTGGGAGGAGGGTTGGCCAAAGACGATCTTGGCCGCTGAAACCTGACCGGGTTCGGCAGGCGCACCTTGCGCCCCCTCCTCGGAGCCGATGTTCAGCGTGCCGCCGCTATCTGAGATGCCCAGCCGACCGGCAAGATATATAGACCCCAAAGCCACGAGCCGTGACTGCAGCCCCTGGACGGTGACCGTCCCTTTCGAGCCGGCCTGATCGCCGATCAGGATGTCCGCCGCTTCGGCCATCATCCGACCGCCATCGCTAATCGTCACCTTCGCTGTCGAGCCAACGCCCGAAGCGACGATGATTTCAGCCGTCTCCGAAATGATGTGGCTGCCCGACCCTGTCACATCGACCGTCACCTGGGTCAGGTCGGTGGCGGCCAGCACGATGCCGCTATTCCCCTTGACGAGGATGTAGCCGCCGTCCTTGAGCACGAGGTCGGCCTGATGCGCCGTCTCGTTGGCGACCACCAGGCCCTGGGCGATCTCCGCACTGCCGTTCAGGCCGATCGTGAGCGTCGCGGCGCCAAGCGTTCCGGGATAGTTCGGATCCGCGTCGCCGACGGTCATATAGGCGGCGTGCATTTCGGAGTTCAGGTTCATTGCCCCTCCGGCAAGCACCACATCGCCCGTAAGGCCCGAGGCATCCGCGGTGAAGTCCAGCGTCTTTCCGGCGCCGACATCGATCTGCAGGTCGCCGGAGCCGAGAGCCGTGGTGGAGAATGTGCTCGTAGTGCCCATGGGATAGAGGTAAAGCGCGCCATCCGTGCCGATAATGACTTGGCTGGCGGCGAGCGTCGGGGCCAGGCCATCTGTCTGCCCGTCACCGATCTGGACCGTGCCGCCGAGGATTTCCAGCTGGCCGGTGAAGCTCATGTCGTGGCTCATGACAAGCTTGCCGGGTCCATCCTTGATCAGGTCGCCCGCGCCGGTAATATCGACTCCGATCGTCGCCGTGATATTGGCATTGGAAACATTGCCGCTCTCCTCGACCACGGCATAGAGGTAGCCAAAAGTGGAGCTGATGGTCAGCTGGTCGCCGCCATTCGCGGTCGGAACGAGTTCGTAGCCGTCGGTATCGAATTCGAGGCCGCTGACCACGATCGCCCCGTTCGCGCCGCTCGTCGTATCAACTGTTACCGTGCCCTTGGTGCCGGTGAAGATTGCATTGCCATCCGTGGCCCAGCCCATCAGGCTCTGCGCCGCGTGATCGGTCCAGTTGTTGGCGCTGTTGCTGTTCGTCCAGGTTCCGTCGCCGCCGACATCGGCAAGCGAACCGGTCGTCTGCAGCTTCCCGTCCCAGTAGAGCGGGGTTCCGGTTCCCATGCTGTTGACCGTAAGGCTGACGTAATTATTGCCTGTGTTGACCGTGTAGTCATCCATGGTCTGCAATATGCCGCCGACATAGATCTTGGTCTTCGCTGCATCGAACCCGCCGGAGAGCTGACCGGCATAGGACATCAGATAGTAGGTGCCGCGCCGGTCGTTCTGGACATGGACGACCAGACCGCCTGCAAGCGTCAGGTCGCCGCCGACCGTGATGAAATCATCCGTGGCGCTGCCATGGACATTCGGCGTGACCACCTGGAAATGGGTGGTTGCCATGGAGCCGAGAACCAGAGCGTCCACGATCACAAGCGTCCCGAAATTGGCGTCGTCCATCCCGCCGGTGAAATTGCCCGGCGACAGATCCGAGGCCGCCGTGGTGCCGATCGTCACCGCGCCGCTTTGGCCGGAAACTGGGGTCGAACCGAAAGTCCCCTGGCCGGACAGTCCGCCACCCTCGACATTGAGGGTGCCACCAAGGACGGTGCTGTCTGAATACCCGTTCAGGACGCCTGAAGATACCGTCGTTTGGCCTGTGAAGAAGAGGCTGCCATTCGCCCACAGGTTCAAACTCGACGTCGCGCTGGTAGCGCTAATGGTGAAAGTGCTGCCGCCATCTGGCGCGGCGTTACCGATACTGCCCTTGAAATCGACCGGGGTTGTTCCACTCAGCACGACGGCAAGGTAAGAGCTTGCCAATTGGATGTCACCGCCAATGCTGCCGTTGCCATGGGTCTGATCACCAAGCTGAAGAGTGGAGCCACCTGAGACTGCAACCGATGTGACAGACGGACTATATTCCGTCAACACAAGCGTGCCCCCGGAGCCTAAAGTGATTCCACCAATGTTTAAAACAGTATCAAAAGTTGCAGTGACTGCCGGCGCGACAGAAATGCTTGTGCTGCCACTTGACCACAATGGGTCACCCGTAAAGATGTAGTCGTTCTGGGTGAAATCAAGGCCGGCAACATAAACGGGCTTGGTCGGGCTGGACTGGATTGTGACCGTGCCGCCCGCTGTCCCCGCGAAAACCGCGTAAGAAACTATCGACGGCCCGTTCAGCCACGTCGTCGTGTTCCCCCCGCCCGAATTGGTCCAGTTCTTGTTGGTCAGGTTCCACGTACCGTCGCCGCCGAGAACGCCATTGGTATTGCCGTGATTGCCATTCCAGTACTGCCGCAACGCATTTGTAGAGGTGTCACCCTGAATAACCAGCCGCACCTGCTTGCCGTTCGTATCCTTGTCAAGCGAAGCCGTCAGCCCCGAGGGCAAGGTGCCGGTGGTGAGGTTATAGTTCGCCACATCGCTCATCGTGAGGGTGCCGCCGTAGTCGAACAGCGGAATAATCGTGCCTTCGGTGAGGTTCTGAATATCCACCGTGATGTTGACGCCGTTCTGCAGAGTCAGGTTTTCCGCCACGGAGAACAAGTCGCTGTTGCCGGTGGCATTGGCGAAGAATTTCGCGGTGGCGCCGCTTTGAAACAGAAGAGAGCCGCCGAGATTGAGCGTGGTTCCCGCCGCATTGCTGCTGTTGGCCTGCAGCGTCGAACCGCCGGCAAGCGTTACCAGCTTGCCGGAAGACCCGATTTTGCCGGGTCCGAACAGCGTGCCGGAATTGATAGTGACAGTGCCGCCGAGCCCGCCTGTCACCATCAAGTCCACCAACAGGTACGAATCGGGAATGGAGGTAAAGGTCGTGGAACCCGCGAAACCGGAATTCGCGCCGGTGATATTGACGGTCGAACTGCCGTCAATGACGATCTTGCCTTCATAGGCGCTGAAATCGTTGCTGAGGATGTAAGGGCTGACGCCAGAGGGGTGAATCTTCAGCGTGGTCGAACCTCCGCCGGTGATGGCGCCGGAGAACGAGCCGTTGCCGATGCCGTCGGCGCCAAGCGTAAGGGTGCCCTGCTGGATATCCATGCTCGCGATTGAGCTGGAGGCTGCCAGGATCAGTTCGCCGGTACCGGTCTTGTCGATATTGGAATTGCCGTAGAGGGCACTGGAAATCGTCGCGGTGCCGGAGGCGACAGAAATGATGGCATTGCTGCTCAGGCTCAGGGAAGCGCCTCTTATGAGATAGCCCGATACGTCGAAATAGAGGCTGCCGGCAACAATGTTCTGTGATGAGGAGACCGTCACCGTACCGGCATTGCCCTCAAAGATGGCGACTTTGTTGTTCACCCATCTCGAAGGATGACTGCCATCGGATTCGACCCAGTTTCTGGTACTGTTGTCCCAGGTTCCGTTGCCGCCCTGAACCCCTTGGGTTGCGCTCGTGTTTTGCCCATTCCAGTAATAATTCGTACTTTGTATGTTGCCATATATGACAACGGCTATCTGGTTTCCATTATTATAGTTATAATCAATATAATAATCCTCTTCAGGCATATAACTACCGTCACCACGGTCAATTACACTTACACTTGAAAACGATCCATAATAATTTCCATACCTGACCACGATATAACCATAGTCTGTATTCAATGATGAAATTCCATCGTAGTACACATATAAATCAGAGTTCGACAGACCTACATCATTCGTGACATCTATATATGAACTGGAACTGCCTCCAATATCTAGAATTATCGAGCCGAGGTTGGCGCCACCCAGGGAAACAATACGGACGGAACCGTGGGGCGTAAATTCACGGTTCACCGTGATGGTCGCCCCCGTGAGGTCTGTAAATCCGATCCCATATGTGCCGATCGAGCCGTTTCCGTATATATTTCCGGAATGCATGTTGATGTTGTTTCCGCCCAGATCCCTGTTGTTAAGTTCGATCCACGCGGAATCGACAACATCCAGGTCTCCGGAAAAGCTGCCCGTGCTTCCGGTTAAAATATACTCGCCATAATAATTCTTACCGGACAGTGTGACCTTCCCGGTCATGGAGTTGTACTGACCATTGATCTCGACGGGATTATTGGCCAAAACCTCAATGTAAAGGTCGCCCGCGCCCGAGAAACGGCCAGGTATTATGTAGCTTCCACTATAGGAGCCAGTCAGCTTGACCAGACCTTCCTGAATTTCCATCCCTCCAGCAAAATTGCTGTCGTTTGAAGCCAGCTCCAAGGTACCGCCGCCGGATTTCACCACACGGGTGACGGAACTCGCAGTCAGAGCGGTGCCGAACTGCGCGGTCAAATTCGGGCCGACATAGATCGGCGCCGTGCCGGTCGAAGAGTTGACCAGCTCAAGCGAGCCCCCGGTGAACGTGTAGTTGTTGGTGCTGAACGTCATGCCGGAGGCTTGGATATCGCTGCCGGAATCGACGGTAACCGTGCCCGCTGAGCCGCCGAAATAGGCATGATTGCCATTCGCCCACCGACCAAGCAGGTTCAGGTTCGGATCATCGGTCGCCCAGTTCGACGCCGCGGCACTCCAGGTTCCGTTGCCGCCGGCCCCCCCGACTGTTGGCGGATGGCCGTCGCCGTTCCAGAATTCATACAGGCCCGGCTGTACCGGATCGAAAACCACCAGCGTGATCAGATGACCGGCAGTCGTCGCTTCATCGTAAACATCGAAAGTAATCTCCCTCAGATTCGTGGTCCCCCATCCTCCCGGGTTGTTGTCGACCACGATGATATCGCTGAAGCCGCCAATCACAGCCCCGGTACTGACAATCAAAAGGTAGGATTCATCGTATTCGCCATTGAACCGGATCGTCAGGGTGCCAGACGTGCTGAGGTCACCGTCCACCGAAAAGCGATCCTGTGTGTTCGAATCCGAGGGCGCTCCGACGATGTCGAAATAGGTCGCCGAGCCAGGCTGCAGAATCAAGTCCGATCTGAAGTCAATCGTGCCATACACGGATGATTGACCGGCCATATCAAGTACACCGCCGGACCTGATCGTTACCTGGCCGGCGCTGGACAGCGGATCCCCGAAGAAACCGTTGCCCGAAAGCGTGCCGGAAATGTCCATGCCGCCACTTGCGGAGCCATAGACCCTGAACGTAGCACCGCTACTGACATTCATGAACGGCATGCGGTTGCTGGTGGGATTTCCCACCAGTGTCAGATCACCCGATGTCAGGTTGAAAACATGGTCGGAACCGTTGCTGCCATAGGGCGCAACGATCTGACCATCCCAAACAGCAACCGGATAATATCCTCCTCCAATCGCCATGGTGAAGGTTGATTTTGAGCCGGCGCTACCGTCACCCATGGTCAACCTGCCGAGTTCAAAACCGAAGCCGCTCGAAATTTCGAAATCGGCGCTCCCGCCCTCGATGCCAAGTGTCAGGTTTTGTCCACTGATATAGCCGGCTTTTACGGACGCCGTCGCGCCGGAACCGACAATAAGTGTGTCAAAATTGAATCCGGCGTCAACGGTAACCTCGGCGGGAGCATCCTTGCCGATATAGGATATCCCCTGCCCTACACTGAGACCGCTAGTGCTTATTCTGTTCAGATCGTTCGCACGGGAAGAATTCCATTCTCCTGTATTCCCCACAAAAAGCGTAGACCTGACTAAAAAACTCGGGCTAGTTTGGGGCTCATTATATATATACCCGCCGAGCGCAACAATTAATCTGTCAACTGTCACACTACCCCAAGACGTAATAAAGCCGGGATCATTGCTCGATTGGGACCCAAATACGTAAAGATCACCCAAATTGACCTGAACCATGTTCAATGTATCACTATGGGTCATTTTCAACTGGCCCCAGCCAGCGTTGGCTGCTCCTGTGGCCGCATAATTGATGTAGGTTGGGCCGGCGTTGCTCATCAGAAAACCGTTGGGATGTTCGCCGCTTGTAATTGTAATAAAGAGGTTGGTCGGCGGGCCATCACCCGGCGAACCAATGAAAAACGGAACGCCTGCATTCAGACGAACCGCCGTGTTGATTGTGAGGTTTACGGTCCCGCCCGGGGATGGAAACTGACTGTAGTCAATGTCAAGGGTGCAGCTAACCTGATCTGGGTTGATGGTCTGGCTGCCGTAGGTGTAGCTAAAAGCGCAATCTGCCAGCGCTGCGTCCGGCATGCCGAGATAGACGGCCGCCCCGACGGCGAGACCGGCGGAGAAGGCGGTGCCGGCCATCAGGCGCGCAAGCCGGCTGCGGCGATGCAAGGGAGCGGTGCCCGTTTTGTGTGTGGATGTCCGAAGATCAGAAGCAAGCATTTTTCAATCCCCCAAGAGCGCCAAAGCTAAAAACGATGGATCGGAGAGCGTTTCGTTCTGCCGGCTTTTTCGAACCCGGCGCCTCAGCTGTGAGGTCCAAACGTCTCCGATACCTTCCGGTATGCGGTTTCATCATCAGTCGTTCGCGCGGCCTGCGCCGCAAACCCGCTGCCCCCGCAGCATGCGCTCCGGCTTCACCGTGCGCCTGACCCTTTCACTCGCCCCCGACGCCGGTCGTTGCCGGCGCCGGGGAGATTGCGTTTTCAGAACCGCACGTTGAGCCGTCCGGTCACGTTCTGGCTCGTGCTGCCACCGCCAAACTGTGCGCTGTAGTTGATGCCGACGGAGATCATCTCGTTGATCTGCGTCTCGAAGCCGGCGCTCAGAACCGCCTGGTCCTCCGCTAGCGGCGCCCCGGTGATGCCGAAGGCGTTCCCGCCGGTAAACAGAACCTGTTCCCCGGGCGTCAGATCCCCGAACCCATGCCGCCATCCAGCCGCCGCCGTGATCCGGCTGTCGGCCTGGCCGAGCTGGAACTCGAAGGCCGCCCGCGCCCCCACCGTCGTGAACCACGTGTTCATCTCGCTTTCGAGATGCGACAGCGCGGAAAGCCCCCCGGCCTCGCTGAAATCGCCGGACTGCTGGTGGATGTAGGCAAGGTCCGCATAGGGCGCGAGCTGGAAGTGCTCGGTGATGTCGAAGGTGTAACCGAGGCTGCCATAGGCCTGGAACGTGCCGGCATCATAATCGCCCTGCAGGCTTTCCGAGAAGGTCGAGAAGTTCAGCTGCCGCTGCAGCGTGACATCGTGCCAGGTATAGGCGGCACCGAAATCAACGCCGAAACCGTTCCACGCGCCCCCGCCGTAAAGACCGAGCGTGAAGTCGTCGCTCGAACCCGAGGCATTGCGGGCATCGACCTCGTAGGACGACTGGCCGTAGCCGACCAGCGCGCCGAGACGCATATGCGCCCCGATCGCCGCATCCGCGCCGATGAACATGCCGCCGGCGGTATCCTTGATCTTGGCCGCATTGCCGTCGCCGTCAATGCTCGACCAGGTGCCGTAGCCGGTAAACCAGACCCCGATGCCGCTATTTATCTCCTCGAAGGGGCCGAAGGGCGTCAGAACCGGCGTTTCTGCGGCATAATTGCTGACCGCGGAAATGTCGTTCGGCGTCGAAACGCCGCCCATCGCCTCGCGCATATGCGCCCCGGTCGCATCCCGCAGATAGCGGCTGTTGTTGACCATCGCGCCGTTGACCGAGGCATAGACATCGCCCGAAAGCTGCGACAGCACATCCTCAAGTTCTTCCTCCGGAACACCCATGAACCGGACAAAAAGCGGATCGGTATAGTCGAGCGACCCCAGACCCCGCACCGCAGAGCAGGCATTGCCGGCATACTCGCATCGCCTAAAAATCGATCCGGAAACAACTTCAAGCTGAAACTCCGTAGGATGAGTGCCGCCAGGATAGTTGACCTTGAAGCCATACTGCGGCGCGCCGCCTGAAATCGTCCATTCGGTTCCAAGGGTGAAGTCGGAATTGCTGGGCACTGTTCCGATCACCGCCAGCGCTCCGACAACGGGAGTGTCCCCGCCACTGAATCCGATTACCACAGTGCCGCCGTTGACCGTGAAGCTGCCGCCCGAAATCATCTGCCCGACACTGAGCGTACCGGTTGATGCCGAATACCGATAGAAGAGCTGTATTCTGGACCCGGCCTCTGTCGTCAGGCTGGCGAAACTGGTCGCGCCGTTCGGTGTGCCAGTGCCAACGCGAAGACCTCCGCCCGACCGCAGAACGACGTCACCGAAGGTGCCGGTGCCGGT
This sequence comes from uncultured Martelella sp., assembly GCA_963676545.2. Classification (GTDB taxonomy): domain Bacteria; phylum Pseudomonadota; class Alphaproteobacteria; order Rhizobiales; family Rhizobiaceae; genus Martelella. Next base: position 128,195 of record CAXXRG010000003.1, read on the forward strand.
AATGGTGCCGCTGCCCGAAACATTCATCGCGCCGGCAAGCTGCCCGCCTGCCGGAATTGTCAGGGTGACCCCCAGGCCGGCGACATTCGTCGTTCCGGCGAAGGTGTTGCTGTTGCCGGTAAGCGTCAGTCGCTTGTTGACATTGAAAGTGCCGCCGGTGCCGGTCAACTGTCCCGCATAGGAGCCGCCGGCCGCTACGTTCCAGTTCCAGGTCGCGCCGGCGCCGATCTCAATGTCGCCCGGCACGCCCCCCGCCACCTGCGATGTCACAGTACCGGCGTTGACGGTCAATTTGCCAAAGCTGTTGGGGGCGGACAGGATAAGTTCGGCATTCCCCAGCTTGGTGATCGCCTGACCTGGACTTCTCGCCTGGAGCGGAACGCTCATATTCACCTGGACGTTGGCATTCGCGCCGTTGTCAACGGTGATGGCGAGCGGGTCAACCGAGCCGAAGAGCGGCACCAGTGTCAGCGAGTCCGTGGCCGACTTGGGAACCAGATCGTAGTTGTAGCCGTGGAATTCCATGCCATTGACTTCGATCGGCCGCGAAGCGTCGACCGTGACGGTGCCCGCCTGGGTCTGGAAAACGGCGTAGCCGTTCGGGTTCCAGGCCTGCAGTCCCGAACCGGGATTATCCGTCCAGTTGGTGGTGGAAGACTGCGCCGTCCATGTCCCGCTGCCGCCGGCTCCCCCCGCCACAGCCGACGGAGCGGTCCCGTTCCAGTAGGAATATCCATCCTCCCCGACGACAAGCGAGATCGTTCCCGGTCCGGATTTGTTTCCGGTCGCCGCAATCGTATAGAAAACATTACCGACCGTGGCTATCGCGGTCGTCATGTTGAAGTTGCCAGTGGAGCCTATGAGGGCGTTGTCGTGCTGAATGAGCGGGTATATCCCGTTTTGGAAGGGCGTCCCGGCCACTGAAGGGGTGATCGTGAGATCAACCCCCACATCGATCGACAGTTTGCCGGTTTCGAAAATCGGACTCGTGTTGGGCGTGTCATTCAAAGTAATCGCGATTGTCGAGCCCGAAGCGGCTGAAAGCGAGCTGCTCCCGACCGTCATCGTGCTCCCGGTCGTGACATCGCCGGTCAAAAAGCTGCCATCGAGCAGGCTGACATCGCCTCCCAGCTTGCCGACGCCGGTCAGCGTTGCGCCGCTGTCGACGGTGGTCGCGCCGTTAAAGGTGCTGCTGTCGCTGTTCATGGTCACCGTGCCGCCGGCGATCTCGAATGCGGCAACCGCGGGCGCCGCGCCATTTACCGTGCGCGCGATCGTTTTCCCCGAAGCAAAGGTCAGATTCCCGCCCGTATCGGCAATGAGGGTTGCGCCATCGGTGATCACGTAATTGCTGGCAACCGATACATCGCTTGCATAGGCGAGCGTCAGCGACCCCTCGGTGACTTTCGTGTCACCGGTATAGGCTGCGATGGTGCCTCCCGCCTGCTTCAGGGTCAAAGCGCCATCGCCGGCCTTGATCAGGCCGCTCACGGCGTTTTCGGTCAAAACCACATCGATTGTGGCGGCAGTTCCCGCGTCGACGTTGATGGTCGCGCCATACGCGCCCCCCACAAGCGTCAGCGCCTGGGTTGCCCCGCCAACCAGATCAAAGTTCTCGCGGAAGTCGAGGCCGGCGACCTCAATCGCGCCGTTGGTGGAGCTATCGACGGTGACGGTGCCCGCATTGCTTTCGAATATGGCCTCATAGCCTTGCGCCCAGGGACCGGCGCCCGTTCCATTCTCGGCCGACCAGTTGAAACTCGCCGGATCGGCGGTCCACGTTCCGCTGTAGCCAAGATCGGCCTGGCTGCTGCCCTGGGTCGGGTTCCAGTATGTGGCTCCGGGCGGCCCGACCACGAGAACGATCTGCTGCGTCAGCGTCCCGCCCGAACGTGTCGTCAGCGAGTACTGGCCCGTCTTGCCAGTGAATGTGAAGCCGGTGAAATCGTAATTCGGGCCAAGCGCGGTGTTCAGATCGATAAGGGCATAGGTGCCATTCTGAAGCGATGTTGCGGCGAACCCGACATTGATCGTGCCAAAGCTGCTCGCCTCGAAAACGTCGGTAATGAAGAGGGAGTTCATCGAACCGGTATTCGATGAATCGAGATAGACGCTGATAACCGATGTGGCGTCGTCGAGAACCAGTTTGCCGCCAGGCGTTCCACCCGTCGAATAACCGACAGTCAGTGGGTTTGCATTGAGGTAGGTCCCTGAAAGCGTGGCACCGGCAGCCACATGCACCTCGCCGCCCATGGACCCGGTGCCAGCCAGCGTCGCGCCGCTCACAATCGTGGTCGTGCCGACGAAATTGTCTTTGTTGTCACCGTTGAAATAAACGATGTTCGATCCGCCGATCTCCTGTGACGCGCCGGCCACACCCGTCAGTTTGTTGGCGAATTTCATCGCCGCGGTTTCGGCGAAGAGCGACAGTTTCGCCCCGCCTGCAACCGTTATGTCACTCGTGTAGTTCGTTACCAGCCCGCTTGCGTCACCAAGCTGAAGGGTGCCCGCCGCCACACTCGTGGCGCCGCCGAAGGTCTTGTCTCCGGTCAGAATCGCCGTGCCGGCGCCGGTCTTGCGAATGCCGTAATTTGCCCCCGCCAGGTCCGCATCGATCTTTGCCGTCAGGCCCGATGCGACCTCGATTGTCGCCAGCATGTCGCTGTAGGCGGAACTGAGGCCAAGGGAAGCGCCGACAATGCTGTAACCGTCGGTTTCAAATACCAGTCCCATAACGCCGGTGACGGCGCCGGAACCGGCGTCAACGGTCACGGTCCCGCCGCTGCCGGTATCGGCGAACCGCGCATAGTGCCCCGTTGTCCATGGATCGGTCGCCGCTCCTGTCCTGTCGGTCCAGTTCTTGGCGGACGCCGATGCGGTCCAGGTGCCGGACCCGCCGTTCAGACCACTGCCGTCGACCGTAACGCCGTTCCAGTATTCGTAAACCGAGTTGCCGCCCGGTCCGGGTGTATCGCCGACGACGAGCACGACATCGTTTGCGCCTGTAATCTGGATCTGCGCTGCGCCCGTGATCGAGCTGTTGACGAAGTCGATCAGGAGCGTGCCGCTCGGAGCCGCGCCGGCCGAGAAAATGGTATAGGTGCCATCGTTCAGCGCCGGACCTGCCTTGTTGGCCTGCAAGGCGCCGCCAAGCGTCAGGGCAGTCGCGACATCGAACAGAGGCGTCGCGCTGGCGGAGGTGAAATTTGCGGCGACGATCGAACCCGACGTCCCCAGCGCTCCCGCGGTGAGCACCAGCGTATCGAAGGTGATCACGGGGCTTGCACCTTGCGTTCCAAGCAATGTCGCGCCGTCGGCGATCGTCGCCGTGCCGCCGAGGGAAGCGCCAACCGTGCCCGAAAGCGTTGCACCGCTGAGAACTCTGGTCGTGCCGGCAAACCCGGCATTTGCGACCGTGAGATCGAGTTTACCGGTTCCTGCAATCTCGAAAACGTCGGTCAGGGCCGATCCCGTCAGCGTCAGGCCGAAATTATAGGGCGTCGTGCCCGTGACCACCGATAGCTTCGCCTCCGACCCGCCGCCATTGATTGTCACATCGCCGGCGAGGGTGACGTTGCCGGAAGCGCCATCACCAAGCTGAAATGTCCCGGCAGTAATCGTGGTGGAGCCGGTATAGGTCGCGCTTTGCGTCAATACCAGCTTCCCGGCACCGTCCTTTTCGACGTTATAGCCCGACCCGCCATCGCCCAGAACCACGTCGAGGGAAGCGGTGTACAGGCTGTCGACGAAGATTTTCACATCGCCGAAACTGCCGTCGATCGTCAGCGTTTCGCCCGACCCGCCGGCGATCTTCTGATTGTCGGCCTTGAATGAAAGGCCGCCGACCTTGATCGTGTCCGAGGACGTGCCTGCAACCGTAACCGTGCTTGGATCGCCCTGAAACACCGCGGTGGCGCTCTGCGTCCAGGCCGTTTGCGGGCCGACCATGTTGTCATACCAGTTCAGATTGCCGGTAGCGGTCCATGTGCCGTTGCCGCCGAAATCCGCCCCAGCCTGGGGGTGCCAGTAGAAGCCGGCGCCACCGGGCGGGCCGATCATCAGATAGAAGGCGCCGAGACTGGTGTCCTGATAGATCTGCGCCGAAGTGTCGACATATTTGAGGCCGGCAAGCGTACCGGTCAGATTGCCGGGGGCGCCGTAGTGAATCAGATAGTAACGCGTGTTCGACGCCAGGCTTGCCAGATTATCGACGGTGATGATCGTCTCGCTGCCGGCAGAGCCCGATATCGTGAGACCGACAGCGCTTGCGTCGATAAGCGAATTGGAGCCATAGCCGCCATCAAGCGTGAATGTGAGCCTGGAGCTTGCGGCCAGCGTGAGAAGTTCGCCGATCTCGATCTGGTCGAAACTGCTGTTGGCAACACTGTTCAGCGTGGCGCCGGCATTGACAGTAAGCCCACCTGTCAGCCCCCCGACATTTGTGCCGTCGCCGAGGGTGAGGGTTCCTTCTTCAACGGTTGTGAGGCCGGTATAGGACTTGGTGCCGATGAAGACGAGATTGCCGTCCCCCTTCTTGCTGAGGGTGTTGACGACCGGTCCGCCGCCGAAATTGTTTCCGTTGACGATATCGACGCCGATCGTGGCGTTGAAGCCGCTGTCGACGCTGATCGTGCCCGTCGCGGCGGAATAGGGCGACAGCGCCAGCGTGTTGGAAGCCGCGCCGGCAATTTCGTAGCCGTCGACCTTGAACTCGAGGCGGTCGAAGGAGAGGTTTCCGTCGACGGTGACCGTGCCGGCATTATTGGCGAAGATGCCGACGGATTTGGCCCAGGCGGACTGACCGGTGGCCGCGGCGTCGGAAGCCCAGTTGGCGGTGGCGCTGTTCCAGGTGCCGTTGCCGCCCTGCGGATTGCCGGTGGAGCCCGCGCCGTTCCAGTACTGCGCCAGCTCATCCTGGGCGTCGAGCACGATCAGGCGGAGGATGCCGTCGCTTGCGCTTGTCGTCTCGAAATAGTAGGTCCCGGGCGTCTGGCCCGTGAAGCTCGGCGCGGCCGAAAACAGCGTATTCGCCACCGTGGTCACCGCGCCGCTGTACGCGATGATGTTGTAGACGCCGGCGATATCGACCATCGCGGCGTCGAGATTGACGGTGAGCAAACCATATGTGGTGTCGAGTGCGCCGGTGCTGAGCAACGCATCACCGCCGGTATTCGATGTGAAGTGCGCGTTGATGGTTCCGCCCGGCGAATAACTGCGGAATGCAAGCGAATCGGTCGTGAATGTCGTTCCCTGCTCGCCATTGTAGCTGCCGCCGGATTCAATCATGAACACGCCGCCGACCTTGCCTGTGCTGGCCTCGAGCGTTCTTCGCAGGATTGTCGTGCCGACAAATCCGGAATTGTCTTGATTGTAGAGGTAGCTTACGCCGGTCAGCGCCCCGGTAATAACGACGATTGCATCGGTATCAGTCGCGCTGAAGGACGAGATTTTGCCGATGGCATAATCCGTTCCCGCCGCCGAGGAATAGGAAAGAGCCGCATTATTCTTGAGGATGACCTCGCCATTGACGGACACAGTGGCGGGAATATTGGTGTAATTCAGGCCTGTCGAATACGCGCCGAGCTGCAGGAGGGCTCCTTCCTCCAGCGTGGTTGTGCCCGTGTAGGTCGGGTTCTGCAACAGTACGGCGCCGGAGGTTATCAAGAGATCCGTTACGGCATCACCGTGTTCATTGTGGCCATCCGCAAGCACGCTGTTGAAGGCGTAGATCGCATTGTTGATACTCGTCTGGACCCCGCCGCCCAAGGTGGCATGATCCGTGGTTCCGCCGGGCGCGAACTCAAATGTGCCGCCGGAGAAAAGAATGGTGGGCCCCTGTTGTCCGAAGCCGGGATCCGCATGCGTCATCGTGTCAAACATGATCGTGCCGTCGACGGTGACCTCGAAGGGATCGGTCGGACTGAAATAGCTGTCATAGTCACCGATGACCGCGATGAGGCCGTAGGTGCTCGATGGCCAGGCGACCGTCGCGGTGCCCCCGGTTGACTGCAGGGTCCAGGCCGCAACGGAGGCCGACCAGGTTCCCGAAGCGGCCGGGGTCGTACCGCCGGCGGGAACACTCGCGCCATCCGGGTTCCAGACATAGGTTTCGGCCCTGGCGGGATCCGCGCCGGCTGCACACAATCCGAGCGCCAGAAGGCCGGCGACTGCCGTGCCCGACAGGAGCGCATCGCTCCGACGCCGAAAGAACAGAGGCGACCTTCCGTTGAAATGCCGCGAGGCAGAGGCCGATACGCGGCCCATCATCGAATTCAATTCCATCTTCATACCCCACCCAAAGCAGACGGATCCAGCAACATACATGTATGTATCGTCGCCACTTTTATTACGTATAGTTAAACAAAACCTGACATTAAAAATAATTAAACGTACTGATACTACAGTCAATAACAATGTAATAGTTTTCTTAATATTTTTTCTGACAAGTAAAACATGTTATTATTTATTATTACTTATAAATGCAGCAAAATGGCTGACATATTTTCTTGCAATGCGTTTCGACTTGTTATCCATCAGACGTTGATCAGGATTGGGGATTGGCTCCAGACTGCGCCATGCGAGCCGACATTGAGGCGCGCGGCGATGCGGCCGCTTCCAACGGCAAAGAGGCCGAAGGGAACCAGTATGCGATAGTCGGTCGGTTTGATGGAGACGTCGGAAGAAAACGACATCATGCTGACCGTCGACGACGGTCTCGCGCAACTCGCTGAAATACTGGAGCCGAACGGCGTTTCAGCCGAAGATCAAGCTCAGCACCTCGCCCATCGAGGCGGTGCGCTCGCTGGTCGCCAACGGTAAGGGCGTGGCCATTCTCTCTGACATGGTGCATCGCCTCTGGTCGCGGGAGGGACGGCGCATCGAAACGATCAACCTGCGCGACCCGCCCCCCTCCATGGATGTCGGCCTTGCCTGGCGCAGGAGCGCCGATTTCTCGCCGGCCATGTCGGCCTTCCGCTCCTGTTTCCGTCAGGCCTTCCACATTCCGAATTGAGAACCGCGCTCAAAATGTCGGAGGCGTGCTGGCGGAGACGATGACGCAGTCTTCCGGCCCCACCTGACGGAAGCGATGCGGTTCGCGGCTGTCGAAGTAATAGGCATCGCCCGGCCCCAGGATCTTGCGCTGGTCGCCGACGGTGATCTCGATGCGGCCGGAAATCACGATCCCGCCCTCCTCGCCCTCGTGGCGATACATCACCCGACCCGTATCGGCGCCGGGCCGGTAGGTTTCCTTCAGAATCATCATGGCGCGGCCGATGGAATTGCCCACCTGTTTCAGCGAAAGCCGCGCCTTGCCGATCTCCGTCAGTTCCTCGGCGGCATAGAATACCTGCTTCTCGGCCTCGGGCGTAAAGGCGAAGAACTCCGAAAGACCGATCGGGATTCCCTCGAGGATCCGCTTCAGCGACCCGACGGAAGGGTTGAGCCTGCCGGATTCGATCAGCGAAATTGTCGAGCTTGAAACATTGGCGTTTTTGGCCAGCGCCCTCTGCGAAAGTTTCGCTCGCTCGCGAACGGCTCTCAACGTCCGCCCGAGTTCGATATCGTCATGGGATGCGCTGAGCATGCTTCATATCCTCATCACTTTTGATATCATCTCAATTAAATCAATATGTTCTTCTCATCAAGAAACAGACTTTTTTGCCGATCGAAAGCCACATAGGCTGTTTGTCACAAGAGCGGCGGCAGGAACCGCCGGAAAATCAGGAGCAGCCTATGTTGAACTCGGAGATCGCCACGCGGCGGGACAAGGCCATTTCGCGGGGCGTCGGCATGCAGACGCAGATCTATGTGGACCAGGCGAAGAACGCCGAGGTCTTCGACGTCGAGGGCCGGCGCTATATCGACTTTGCCGCCGGCATCGCCGTGGTCAATACCGGCCACTGCCATCCGAAGGTCATGGCGGCGGTGGAAGACCAGCTGAAGCGCTTCACCCATACCTGCCATCAGGTGCTGCCCTACGAGCACTATATCCGCCTTGCCGAGCGGCTGAATGCCGCCGTGCCTGGCGATTTCGACAAGAAGACGGTTTTCGTCACCACCGGCGCGGAGGCCGTTGAAAATGCGGTGAAGGTCGCCCGCGCCGCCACCGGTCGCTCGGCCGTCATCGCCTTCAATGGCGGTTTTCATGGCCGCACCTTCATGACGCTGTCGCTGACCGGTAAGGTCGCGCCGTACAAGACCGGCTTCGGTCCGATGATGCCGGATGTCTACCACATCCCCTACCCGGCCAAATTGCACGCGACCTCCGCCGAGGACAGCCTGAAGGCGCTGAAAAGCCTGTTCAAGACCGATCTCGACCCGGCCCGCGTCGCCGCCATCATCATCGAGCCGGTTCAAGGCGAAGGCGGTTTCTATCCGGCGCCGGCAGAGCTGATGCGCGCCATCCGCACGCTTTGCGACGAGCATGGCATCGTCATGATCGCCGACGAGGTGCAGACCGGCATCGGCCGCACCGGCAAACTTTTCGCAATGGAAGCCTATGATGTCGCGGCCGATCTGACGACCATCGCCAAGGGCATTGGCGGCGGGCTGCCGCTTGCCGCCGTCACCGGCCGGGCGACGATGATGGATGCGGCAGGACCGGGCGGTCTTGGCGGCACCTATGGCGGCAACCCGCTTTCGATTGCCGCCGCCAATGCGGTGCTCGACGTGATCGAAGAGGAAGACCTCCTGAACCGCGCAAACCGGCTCGGTTCCTACCTGAAGCAGCGGCTGGAGGCGATCTGCGCGACGACGCCCGAGATCGCCGAAATCCGCGGCCCCGGCTTCATGGTCGCGATCGAATTCATGAAGGACGGCGCGCCAGACCCGGAAATGACCAATGCCGTGCGGCTCGAAGCCCAGAACCGCGGCCTCATTCTGCTGACCTGCGGCGTCTACGGCAATGTCATCCGCTTCCTCGCGCCGCTGACGATCGAGGAGACGGTTCTGGCCGAGGGCGTCGATATCCTCGAGGCATCGATTGCAGCGGTGAAGGAGAAGCAGGCATGAAACTCAAGGACCCGTCGCTTCTGCAGCCCCGCGCCTATATCAACGGCGCATGGGTTGACGGCGAAACCACATTCGATGTCTTCAACCCCGCGACCGGCGAGAAGATCGCCGCCGTTGCCGATCTTTCCATAGACGATATCCGCGCCGCCATCGACGCCGCCCATGCGGCAAAGACTGAATGGGCGGCGCTGACGGGCAAGGAACGCAGCGCGTTTCTGCGCAAATGGTTCGAGCTGATGGTGGAAAACGCCGACGATCTGGCAACCATCCTGACGGCGGAAATGGGCAAGCCATGGCCGGAGGCGCGCGGCGAAATTCTCTATGGCGCAAGCTTCATCGAATGGTTTGGCGAGGAAGCCAAACGCATTTATGGCGACACCATTCCGGGCCACCAGCGCGACAAGCGCATCATCGTGATGAAGCAGCCGGTCGGGGTTGTCGGCGCGATCACGCCGTGGAATTTTCCCAATGCGATGATCGCCCGCAAGGTCGCGCCCGCCCTTGCCGCCGGCTGCACCTTCGTCGCCCGTCCCGCCGAACTCACCCCGCTCTCCGCCCTTGCCATGGCCGTGCTTGCCGAACGCGCCGGTATTCCCGCCGGCGTCTTCAACGTCATTCCCAGCGCCGATGCCGCCGCCGCTGGCGAAGAGCTCTGCGCCAACGAGAAAATCGCCAAGATCACCTTCACCGGCTCCACCCGCGTCGGCCGCATCCTGATGCGGCAATGCGCCGACACGATCAAGAAGATGTCTCTGGAGCTTGGCGGCAACGCCCCCTTCATCGTCTTCGACGACGCCGATCTCGATGCGGCGGTCGAAGGCGCGATGATCGCCAAATACCGCAATAACGGCCAGACCTGCGTCTGCGCCAACCGCATCTATGTCCAGTCCGGCGTCTATGACGCCTTTGCCGAGAAACTGATGGCGCGCGTATCAGCGTTGAAGGTCGGCGACGGGTTTGAGGAGGGCGTCAATGTCGGCCCGCTGATCAGCGCACAGGCTCTGGCAAAGGTCGAGGACCATATCGCCGATGCCAAAAGCCATGGTGCAAGCGTCATCACCGGCGGCAGACGCTCAAATCTCGGCGCAACCTTCTTCGAGCCGACCGTTTTGACCGGCGTGACGCAGCAGATGAAGGTCGCCCGCGAGGAAACCTTCGGCCCGGTCGCCCCGCTCATTCGCTTTGAGGATGAGGACGAGGTGATCGCCATGGCCAATGACAGTGAATTCGGCCTCGCCGGCTATTTCTACGCCCGCGATCTGGCGCGTGTCTTCCGCGTGGCCGAGGCGCTCGAAACCGGCATGGTTGGCATCAATACCGGCCTGATCTCCACCGAAGTCGCCCCCTTCGGCGGCATCAAACAGTCCGGGCTCGGCCGCGAGGGCTCGAAATACGGGATCGATGACTATCTGGAGATCAAATATCTCTGTCTTGGCGGGATAGGTTGATCCGGCAAGCCTGGAATATTCCCGGCCCGCCGCAATGATCGATCGCCATCTCCAGGACGGCTTGCGGCGGGACCGGCCGTGCTGCGATTCGAAACGCTTCTCGGCCGCAGCCGATTCCCATCTCGGTGTTCCATCCCGCACCGGAGAAGCGCGACCGCCTTCTCCGGCGTCGTTTCTCTGCCCGGAACGCACAAAAACCATAAGACAAGCGTTTTATTTACTTAAAGTCGAATAGCGGTAGAATATCTACCGAAAGTGGCGACTGATCGGGTGCGCCGTGCGAACTATCGCGGGCGCCCGGAGACGTTGCTGCGACATCGGCTCGGGAGGAAATGGGCCGGCGCCCACGAGGATCGTGTCCCAGCGCGTGGTGTAGCTGGATTTCATAGCCATCGGTGATTTCCGGTAGGGTCGGGTTGCTTAGAACCAACCTTAAGGACACCACCGATGACCGACGACATGATGAACCTGCGCTTGGCTGTTGAGAAGAGCGCTGATGCCGATTTGCTGCGTGAGATGATCGGCTTTGCAGCCGAAAAACTGATGGCGCTGGAGGTGAGCGCGAAGACAGGCGCTGGATACGGCGAGAAGACCACGTTCCGGCTTGCCCAGCGCAACGGCTACCGCGATCGAGACTGGGAAACGCGAGCGGGCACCGTTGAGCTGCGCATCCCCAAGCTTCGCACCGGCAGCTATTTTCCGAGCTTTCTCGAACCACGCCGGATGGCGGAGAAGGCTCTGACGGCGGTCATCCAGGAAGCCTATATCCAGGGCGTTTCGACCCGGTCCGTCGATGATCTCGTCAAAGCCATGGGCATGTCGGGCATCTCCAAGAGCCAGGTCTCGCGACTTTGCGAGGAAATAGACGACAAGGTGAAGGCCTTCCTCGACAGGCCCATCGAAGGCGAATGGCCATACCTCTGGATCGATGCCACCTATCTGAAGGTCCGACGCGGCGGGCGCATCGTCTCTGTCGCCGTCATCATCGCAGTGGGCGTGAACACCGACGGCCGACGCGAAGTGCTCGGCATGGAAATCGGCACATCCGAGGCAGAGGCGATCTGGACGGAGTTCCTGCGCAAGCTGACCAGGCGTGGGCTGCGGGGCGTCAAGCTCGTCGTCTCCGATGCCCATGAGGGGATCAAGGCCGCTGTGTCGAAGGTGCTTTGCGCCACCTGGCAGCGCTGCAGGGTCCACTTCATGAGAAACGCATTGGCTCATGCCGGAAAGAGCGGGCGGCGCGTCGTCTCCGCCTTCATCGCCACGGCTTTTGCCCAGGACACGCCGGAGGCGGCGAGCACCCAGTGGCGCAATGTCGCCGACCAGATCAGGCCGAAGGTGCCGAAACTCGCCACGCTGATGGATAGTGCCGAACAGGATGTGCTCGCATACATGACCTTTCCAAGGCAGCACTGGGCAAAGCTTCACAGCACAAACCCGATCGAACGTCTGAACGGCGAGATCAAGCGGCGCACCGAGGTTGTCGGCATCTTCCCCAACGATGACGCCATCGTTCGTCTCGTCGGCGCGCTCCTGCTCGAACAGAACGATGAATGGGCCGTCCAACGATCCCGCTACATGACACTGGAAACCATCGCCACAATGAGCGATGATCCGCTCATCAGCCTGCCAGCCGCAAGCTGACACTCATCCGCCCCTCTGGGATGAGCCGTGGTCGTCTAAGCTACACCACGTCATGGGACACGATCCCCACGAGAGGCTGGTCGATCGGACCGGCGGGTGTTGGCGACAAACGTTCTTGGGAGGGAACGATATATGTTTGACAAGCTGAAGAAGGAACACATCGTCGCAAGAGACGGTTTCAACCGCTGGAAGGTTCCGCCGGCATCCATCGCGATCCATCTGTGCATCGGCTCCGTCTATGCCTGGAGCATCTTCAATCCGCCACTGGTCAAGCAGTTCGGCGTGGTTGCGTCGGCGCCGGGCGACTGGAGCCTGTCCTCCGTCGTCTGGATCTTCTCCGTGGCAATCGTGTTTCTCGGGCTGTCGGCCGCCTTTGCGGGCAAATGGCTGGAGGAAGTCGGCCCGCGCATGGTCGGCGTTGTCGCCGCGTTCTGCTGGGGCGGCGGGCTGATCATCGGCGGCATCGGCATCATGACCCACCAGCTCTGGCTGCTTTATCTCGGCTATGGCGCCATTGGCGGCTGCGGGCTCGGGCTTGGCTATGTCTCGCCGGTCTCGACCTTGATCCGGTGGTTTCCCGACCGGCGCGGCATGGCGACCGGCCTTGCGATCATGGGCTTTGGCGGCGGCGCGATGATCGCCACGCCGATCCAGGAATTCCTTCTGGGGCTTTTCTACAAGGCGCCGCAGTTTCTCGGACCACAGGACGCCGTCAACATCGTCATCGAGGGCGGCAAGCGCATGGCCGAGGTCAATGGCCGGCTTGTCGAAGTGGTGGTGGCCACCGCAAGGCAGGTGGCCGAAGCGCCCGTCGCTCTTGATCCCGGCGTCTACGTCGTGGGCACCGGCAATACCGGGGCCGAAGGGACGTTCTTCACGCTCGGCATCGTTTATTTCGTCGTCATCATGATTGCCGCCTTCTCCTATCGTGTGCCGCAAGAGGGCTGGAAACCGGAAGGCTGGACGGCGCCGACGGCGGATGCCGCCTCGCGCAAGATGATCACCCAGAACCACGTTCACATCGATCAGGCGCTCAAGACGCCGCAATTCTATCTGCTGTGGATCATTCTCTGCTTCAATGTGACCGCCGGCATCGGCGTTATCGGCGTCGCCAAGACGATGATGACGGAGATTTTCGGAACGACGCTGCCGCTGATCGTCAATTCCACTTTCGCGGCGACCTATGTGTTCATGATTTCGGTGTTCAACATGCTCGGTCGGTTCTTCTGGGCCTCGATGTCGGACTATATCGGCCGCAAGAACACCTATTACTGCTTCTTCGTGCTCGGCACGATCCTCTACCTGTCGATCCCGTTCGCCGCGCATCAGGTCAGCATTAACCCGGCAGTGCTCTGGCTGGTGATGTTCTATGCCGCGACGATGATCATCTTCACCATGTATGGCGGCGGCTTCTCCACCATTCCGGCCTATCTGGCGGATATCTTCGGCACCAAATTCGTCGGCGGCATCCACGGACGGCTGCTGACGGCGTGGAGCACGGCGGGCGTTCTCGGCCCGCTGGCGATCACCGGCCTGCGCAACATGTCGCTGAACAATGCGCTCCATGATCTGGCGTCGAAGGTCGATCCGGCTGCCTTCGCCGCAAAATTCGGCGCCGGTATCGATCAGCTCGACCAGCTGATCGCCGCCAAGACGGTCACCATCGCGCAGCTGATGGAGATCGCGCCGACCGGCACCGTCGACCCGACGCCAAGCCTCTACAACACGACCATGTACGCCATGGCCGGCCTGCTGGTCATCGCGCTGATCGCCAATGCGCTGGTCAAGCCGGTGCATGAAAAGCACCATATGTGAACCGGTTTCCGGTCAGGCCCCGGCGACGGCGGAGCGTTGCCGCCGGGGTTTTCCCAAGACGCACCGGAGCGGTTCAGCCGCCGGTCAGGTCCACATAACAAATATATTTGCCGTATACCCAGCCCACCGGGCCGCTCGGATTGTCGGCCTCCGACAGGGAACGCATGACGATGACCTCGCGCCAGCCGCGCGTGTCATAGGGCTCCAGCGTCAGGACAAAGGTACCGGGCCCGAGGCGGGTAATTTCGTTGCACTTGGAGGAGCCGCAACTGCGCAACGACAGATAATTATCGCCCTGCGGATCGAGATGGCAGACGGCGTAAACCTCGCCCGAATAGGCGCCGGCAACCACTGGCAGGGCGATGATGGCGAAACCGGCAAGAACCGGAGCGGCCCATTTGAACAATTTGACAGACATTTCAACCTCCCTTGCTCGGGATAGTATAGGTGTCGGGTGGCATTTTACCGTTGATTGCAATCAATTTTCGCGGAAAGCCCGGTACGGATATGCTCAGGCTCCGTGCTGACGCGGCGGCTGAAGGCAAAACCGGTCTCCACCTTCCCTGCAATTGCTCTACAATGATCGCGAGAAAATGTTGTCCGGGATGGTGAATGCATGATCGAAAAACTGGAAATGTTCATAACGCTGGCACGGGAGCAGCATTTCGGTCATGCGGCGGCGGCCTGCGGCGTTTCGCAGCCGGCGCTTTCGGCGTCCATCAAGCAACTGGAGGAGCAGCTGGGCGTGCTTCTGGTGCTGCGCGGCTCCAGGTTTCAGGGGTTGACGCCTGAAGGAGAGCGGGTGCTGGAATGGGCGCGGCGGCTTGTCGGAGACGCCCGGACCATGCAGCAGGAGCTCGAGACCATGCGGCATGGTCTCATCGGTCACCTGAAGGTGGCGGCCATACCCACCGCGCTTTCCTATGTTCCCGCGCTGACGGCGCCATTTGTTGCGGGCAATCCCGGCGTGACCGTGTCGGTGCTGTCGCGTTCTTCGTCCGAAATCCTGTCGCTGCTTGAAAATCTCGAGATTGACGTCGGCATTACCTATCTCGACAACGAGCCGGTGGGAAAAGTCACGCAGATCCCGCTCTACCGGGAGACCTATTGTCTGGTGACCCATGTCGACACCCATCTCGGCGATGCCAGGCGGATCACGTGGAATGACGTCAGCCGCCTGCCGCTCTGCCTCTTGACCAAGGACATGCAGAACCGGCGCATTCTGGACGGCATCCTGGCGCAGGTCTCCGCCAATGTTGCTCCAACGCTTGAATCGGATTCCATCATCACGCTGTTTGCGCATGTGCAGACCGGGTTGTGGTCGACCATCATGCCCGAAAGTCTGGCAACGAGCCTCGCAAACGAGACCCTGAAGGCGATACCGATTGTCGATCCGCTGACCGGCTCCAAGGTCGGCCTCGTCGCCACGCATCGCGAGCCTTATGCGCCGCTGATCTCTGCCTTTTTGCGTCAGGTGCGGCACCTCGCCGAGGCTTGAAACATGACCTCTACGGTCATCTATAAGCAAATACCATCGGCCAACGGAACTCCCGCATTGATTGTCCGTCCCCAAATATGACATTTTTCAAGATCAGTCGTATGGGTGGAGGAATATGATGGATCTGGGTTTCGAGCGGGAGGCGGTTGCCGCACGCACAACCGCGATTGTCGAAGACCATCTGCAGCGCGAGGCGCCGCTGCTGCCGATCCTGCACGACCTTCAAAGAGAATTTGGCCATGTTCCGGAAGCCGCGTTGTGGCTCGTCGCGGACAGGCTGAACCTCAGCCGTGCGGAAGTGCATGGCGTGATGAGCTTTTATCACGATTTTCGCCGCGAGCCGGCCGGTCATCACGTATTGAAAATCTGTCGCGCCGAAGCCTGCCAGTCCATGGGCGGCGAGGCGCTGGCCGATGGTCTGCGCGCCGCGCTCGGTCTCGACTGGCATGGGACGACGGCAGATGGCAGGCTGACGCTCGAGCCCGTCTACTGTCTGGGGCTTTGTTCCTGCGCCCCGGCGGCGATGCTGGATGATACGGTCTATGGCCGGCTTGACGAAGCGGCGCTGAAGGCTGTCGTTGCGGAGGCCGGACAATGAAACCTGTCATTTTCATCCCATGCGATGCCGCAGCCCTTGCCGTTGGCGCTGACAAGGTGGCATCGGCTATTGCCGCAACGCTTGCCGCGCGCGGGCTGGAAGCCGAGATCGTGCGCAACGGCTCGCGTGGCCTGCACTGGCTGGAGCCGATGGTCGAAGTGCGCACCGACCGTGGCCGCGTGGCCTATGGACCGGTGACGCCGTCGGATGTCGAGAGCCTTTTCGATGCGGGCTTTCTCAATGGCGCGGAGCATGCGCTTTTTCTTGGCAAGACGCGGGAACTGCCCTTCCTGAAGAAGCAGACGCGTCTGACCTTCGCCCGCTGCGGCGTGACCGACCCACTATCCGTCTCCGATTATCGCCATTACAAGGGCCTGCTCGGTCTGGAAAACGCGATTGCGATGGAAAGCGCGGATATCGTTCGGGTGGTCACCGACAGCGGTCTGCGCGGTCGCGGCGGCGCCGGCTTTCCCACCGGCATCAAATGGGACACGGTGCGCAAGGCCCCAGGCGCACAGAAATACATTGTTTGCAATGCCGATGAGGGCGACAGCGGCACCTTTGCCGACCGGATGATCCTGGAGGGCGATCCCTTCGTCCTGATCGAGGGCATGGCGATTGCGGGCCTCGCGACGGGCGCCACCAAGGGCTATGTCTACACCCGTTCGGAATATCCGCATGCGATTGAGACCATGCGCAAGGCGATCGAGATCGCGCGCCGCGAGGGCATTTTGGGGCCATCGGTGCTCGGCTCCGGCCATGCTTTCGACATGGAGATGCGCGTCGGCGCCGGCGCCTATGTGTGTGGTGAGGAAACCTCCATGCTCAACAGCCTCGAGGGCAAGCGCGGCGTCGTACGCGCCAAGCCGCCGGTCCCGGCCCTTGAGGGGCTGTTCGGCTGTCCGACCGTGGTCAATAATGTGCTGTCGCTGGCCTCCATCCCGCTGATCCTTGATCGCGGCGCGGAATATTACCGCGATTTCGGAATCGGCAGGTCACGCGGCACCATGCCAATACAGCTCGCCGGCAACATCAAGCATGGCGGGCTGTTCGAGACCGCCTTCGGCATTACGCTGAATGAGCTGATCTACGATATCGGCGGCGGCACGGCGAGCGGTCGGCCGGTGAAGGCCGTGCAGGTCGGCGGACCGCTCGGCGCCTATTTCCCGACGAGCCATTTCGACATTCCCTTCGATTACGAGGCCTTCGCCGCCGAGAACGGGCTGATCGGCCATGCGGGCATCGTCGTTTTTGACGATACGGCCGACATGATGAAGCAGGCGCGCTTCGCCTTTGAATTCTGCGCGCTGGAAAGCTGCGGCAAGTGCACGCCCTGCCGCATCGGCGCGGTGCGCGGCGCGGAGGTGATCGACAGGATTGCGGAAGGCGCCAGCGTGAGCGAGCAGACTGCACTTCTGGACGATCTCTGCAACACGATGCGGCTTGGCTCGCTCTGCGCGCTGGGCGGCTTCACGCCCTATCCGGTTTCAAGCGCGCTCACCCATTTTCCAGAGGATTTCGGACCGCGTCCCGTGTCCCGTCCCCAACCGGCAGAAGCAGCGGAGTAGTGATATGTCCCTGAGCAAGGAAATCGATTACGGCACACCGGCTTCGAAATCGGAAGATACGGTTACGCTCACGATTGACGGTTTTACGGTCACCGTTCCCGAGGGAACATCGGTGATGCGGGCGGCCATGGAAACCGGGATCGCCATCCCCAAGCTTTGCTCCACCGATATGGTCGACGCCTTCGGCTCCTGCCGGCTCTGCCTTGTGGAAATCGAAGGTCGACGCGGCACGCCGGCCTCCTGCACCACGCCGGTTGTCGATGGCATGGTGGTTTCGACGCAGACCGATCAGCTGAAAACGCTGCGTCGCGGGGTGATGGAACTCTATATCTCCGACCATCCGCTCGATTGCCTGACCTGCGCGGCCAATGGCGACTGCGAATTGCAGGACATGGCCGGCGCCGTGGGCCTGCGCGATGTGCGCTACGGCTATGACGGCGACAACCACGTGAAGACGCGCGACGGCGGCGGCGAGGTCAATGCCCGCTATCTGCCGAAGGACGAAAGCAATCCCTATTTCACCTATGACCCATCGAAATGCATCGTCTGTTCGCGCTGCGTGCGCGCCTGCGAAGAGGTGCAGGGCACATTCGCGCTGACGATCGAAGGGCGCGGTTTTGAATCCCGCGTTTCGCCCGGCAGTTTCGGCGATGATTTTCTGGGCTCCGAATGCGTGTCCTGCGGCGCCTGCGTTCAGGCCTGCCCGACGGCAACACTGCAGGAAAAATCGATTTACGATATCGGCCAGCCGGAACATTCGGTCGTCACCACCTGCGCCTATTGCGGCGTCGGCTGTTCGTTCAAGGCGGAAATGCGCGGTGAGGAACTGGTGCGCATGGTGCCCTACAAGGATGGCAAGGCCAATCACGGCCATTCCTGCGTCAAGGGCCGTTTTGCCTATGGCTATGCCAGCCACAGGGACCGTATCTTGAAGCCGATGATCCGCGAAAGCATCGCAGATCCCTGGCGCGAGGTCTCGTGGGAGGAGGCGCTGGGCTTTGCCGCGTCGAAACTGCGCCGCCTTCAGGCCGATTACGGGCAGGACTCAATCGGCGTCATCACCTCGTCGCGCTGCACCAATGAAGAGACCTATCTGGTGCAGAAGCTTGCCCGCGCGGTCTTCGGCAACAACAATACCGATACCTGCGCCCGCGTCTGCCATTCGCCGACCGGTTACGGCCTTGGCCAGACCTTCGGCACCTCGGCGGGCACGCAGGATTTCGACAGCGTCGAAGAGGTCGATGTCGCGCTCGTCATCGGCGCCAACCCGACCGACGGGCATCCGGTCTTCGCCTCGCGGCTGAAAAAGCGGCTGCGGCAGGGCGCGAAGCTGATCGTCATCGATCCGCGCCGCATCGATCTGGTCAAGTCGCCGCATGTCGCCGCAAGCCATCATCTGGCGCTGCGTCCGGGCACCAATGTGGCCATCGTCACCGCGCTTGCGCATGTGATCGTCACCGAAAAGCTTTACGACGAGGCCTTTATCCGCGAGCGCTGCGACTGGGACGAGTTTCAGGATTACGCCGCCTTCGCCGCCGATCCCGCAAACAGCCCGGAAAGCGTCGAGGCTCTGACCGGGGTTCCGGCCGAAACCGTTCGCGAAGCCGCACGGCTTTATGCGAAGGGCGGCAATGCGGCGATCTATTATGGTCTTGGCGTCACCGAACATTCGCAAGGGTCGACCACGGTGATCGGCCTTGCCAATCTCGCCATGATGACCGGCAATATCGGCCGTCGCGGCGTCGGCGTGAACCCGCTGCGCGGCCAGAACAATGTTCAGGGCTCCTGCGACATGGGTTCCTTCCCCCACGAACTGCCGGGCTATCGCCACGTCAACAATGCCGATGTCCGCGATATCTTCGAAAAGGCCTGGGGCGTTCCGATCTCGGATGAGCCGGGCCTGCGCATTCCCAACATGCTGGACGCCGCCGTCGATGGCACGTTCAAGGGGCTTTACTGTCAGGGCGAGGATATTCTGCAGTCCGACCCCGATACCAAGCATGTTTCCGCCGGGCTGGCGGCGATGGAATGCGTCATCGTCCACGACATCTTTTTGAACGAGACCGCGAATTACGCGCATGTCTTCCTGCCCGGCTCGACCTTCCTGGAAAAGGACGGCACCTTCACCAATGCCGAACGGCGGATCAACCGGGTGCGCCGGGTGATGTCGCCAAAGGCCGGTTATGCCGACTGGGAGGTGACGCAGCTGCTCGCCAATGCCATGGGCGGTAACTGGTCCTATACGCATCCATCCGAGATCATGGCGGAGATCGCGGCCACCACGCCGAGCTTTGCCAATGTCACATATGAACTGCTGGAGGAGAAAGGCTCGGTGCAGTGGCCCTGCAATGACAAGACGCCGGACGGCACGCCGATCATGCATATCGACGGCTTCGTGCGCGGCAAGGGGCGCTTCATCCGCACCGATTATGTGGCGACCGACGAAAAGACCGGGCCGCGCTTCCCGTTGCTTCTGACCACCGGGCGCATCCTCAGCCAGTACAATGTCGGCGCGCAGACGCGGCGGACGGACAATGTCGTCTGGCACGAGGAGGACGTTCTGGAAATCCATCCGCATGACGCGGAGCTTCGCGGCGTGAAGGATGGCGACTGGGTGAAGCTGCAGAGCCGCTCCGGCGAGACCAGCCTGCGCGCGAAGATCACCGACCGGATGTCGCCGGGCGTCGTCTATACCACCTTCCACCACCCGGCCACCCAGGCCAATGTCATCACCACGGATTTTTCCGACTGGGCGACGAACTGCCCGGAATACAAGGTGACGGCGGTCCAGGTCTCGCCTTCCAACGGGCCAACCGACTGGCAGGAAGACTATGAGAATTTTTCAAGGCAGTCCCGCCGGGTCGAGGCTGCAGAATGAGATGTTGCTCGCAAAGAGGGCCTCGATATCCGCGGGAGGGCATGACCAATGGCGCCTGAAAAGCTGACCTATATGGCAAACCAGATCGCCGCCTTCTTCCGAACCCGCCCGCATGAAGAGGCGGTGGCCGGCGTGGCGGACCACATCAGCAAGTTCTGGGAACCGCGCATGCGCACCCAGTTGTTCGAGATGATGAAAGAGCCCGACAGTGGTTTCGATCCGCTGGTGATAGAAGCCGGCGACCGCATCCGACCGGTGGCGAAGCACAGTTGAGCAGGCTGCGGGCTGTCAGGTCCTTGTGACATCTAGAACAGAAGGCCGGGCAGCCAGAGCACCATTTGGGGCCATGCGATCAGCAGGCCGACAAAGAAGAGCATCAACACGACAAAGGGGAGCGCGCCCCGGATGACGTCGATGATCGAGCCGCTTTCGCGCACGCCCTGGACGATATAGAGGTTCATGCCGATCGGCGGCGTGATCAGGCCGATCTCCATCATCAGCACCAGAAAGACGCCGAACCAGACCGGATCAATGCCCATATGCACGATCAACGGGAAGACGACTGGCAATGTGGCAATCATCATCGACAGCGTCTCCATGAAGCAGCCGAGAATCAGATAGAACACCACCAGAAGCAGGATGATTTCGAGCGGCGTCGCGCCGAACTGCGACACGAAGGCCGTCAGCGCCTGCGGAATGCCCAGCATGCCGACCACGAAGTTGAGGAACAGCGCGCCCACCATGATCAGCAGGATCATGGCCGATGTGCGCACGGTCGAGATCATCGCCTGATGCAAAAGCGAGAAACTCAGCCGCCGCTTCAAGATCGCGATGGCAAGCGAGCAGACAACCCCGATGGCCGCCGATTCCGTAGGCGTCGCCCAGCCAAGATAAATACTGCCCATCACCACGATGAAGATCACCAGCGGCGGCAGGATATCCAGGAGATTGGCCAGTTTCTCGCGCAAGGGACGCGGTTCGAGCGCCGGTCCCGCGAGCTGCGGGTTCAACACACACAAGACAATGATCAGCGTCATGAAACAGACGGTGAGCAGAATGCCGGGCACAAGACCTGCGGCAAACAGCTGACCGATGGACGTGTTGGTCATCGACCCATAGATGATCATGTTGATCGATGGCGGGATCAGAATGCCGAGCGTGGCGCCGGCGGCGATGGTGCCCGTCGTCAGGCGTTCATCATACTGGCGCTCCTTGAGGATGGGCAGCGCAACGGTACCGATCGTTGCAGCCGTGGCGACCGAAGACCCCGAAACGGCGGAGAAGATGGTGCTGACGCCGATATTGGAGTGCAACAGCCCGCCCGGCAGTTTCCGCATCCAGTCGGAAAGGCTGCGGTAGAGCGCATCCGCAACGCCTGAACGCACCAGGATTTCACCGAGAAAGACAAACAGCGGAATGGCGGTCAGAAGGAAGTCGTTTTCGCCGCTCCACATCTGATTGCCGAAGCCCATCAGCGTCGGCCAGCCTAAGAAAACCAGAGCGCCCAGAAAGGCCGTCCCAAACAAGGCGACGGCCACGGGCAGGCCGGCCAGCATCAGCCCCAGCATGATCACAAAGCCGATCGCCGCTTCACCAACCCCGATCATGATTTCGACCCCTTATGATCGCGGTTGCCGGACATGGTCTCTTCCTCAATGATGTCATCGAGGCTCTTGCAGCCATAAAAGGCGTTCAAACGCGTGCGATCCCGCAGCATCAGCACGCTTGCATGGAGCGCCACGCAGGTCGCGCAAAACGCGAAGAAGGCAAGCCCGCACACCCAGACCAGTTGCGGCCGCCACAAGGGCGTCATCAGCGGCGTTCCGGAAAGCGACTTGTACTCGATGCTCTCCATCATCGCGCCAGATCCCCGCCAGACGAAGAAGATCGCCATCAGGGCCACGCACCAGCATGCGAAGAGGTTCAGCATCGCCTGGCTATTCGTCCCGACGCGCTCCAGCAGGATTTCGACCCGCGTATGGGCGCGCTCCAGAAGAGCGAATGAGAAACCGAAAGCCGCCACGACCGCCAGCGTGTAGCCGCCATATTCATCGGCGCCCTGCAAGGAAACATTGAAGATGTTGCGCAGCAGAACCTCCAGCGTGATCATCAGCGATATGCCGAGCACCGCATAACCAGCGACGAGGGCCACAAAGCGGGCAACAGGCAAAAGCCGCCGGGCTAGAGGATTTTCATTGACGGTCACGTGAAGGCTCCGAAATGAAGGGGCTGCAACCGCGTGCTGCAGCCCCGGTTTTAGCGTTTACTGAATCGTGATGCCGGCGGCCTTGCCGGCAGTCGCGTTCCAGGTGTCCGAGCAGCTCGGGTCAACCGCGTTGCAGGTTTCCTTCCAGATGGGAAGCACAACCTCGGTGGCAACATCCTTGATACGCTGCTGGTCCTCGGCGCTGATCTCAACCAGTTCCATATCGAACTTCTTGTAGGTTTCGCAGGAATCCTGCCCCGTATTGCAGGCGATCGCTTCGCCGTTTGCAGTTTTTGCCAGGTCCCACATATGATCTTCCAGTATCTTGAACTGGGCCATCAACGCGTCCTGCTCTTCCGGCGACAGGCTCTTCCAGGTATCGAGGTTCATGAAATGCCCCTGCACTGAGCCGGAGACGGAAAGCGGCAGAAGGTAGGATGTCACTTCCGGCCAGTTGCCGCTATTGGCGGAAATCGGCGAGGTCACGCCGCAGGAAGCGACGCCGCGCTGAAGCGCCGGGTAGACTTCCGAGAACTGCAAGGTCACCGGCGTCGCGCCGAAGCTTTCGAGCATCGCCGACATCGAGGGCGTGAAGGAGCGGACCTTGAGTCCCTGAAGGTCATCCAGACCTTCGATTTTCTCATTGCAGAAGAAAACCTGCGGACCGAAGGGCCAGAGGGTCAGCACCTTGGCGTTGAACTTCTCCTGGAGCCGCTCGTCGAATGCACCGCGATAGGCATCGACCACCTCGTGCAGCGCGTCCATATCCGTGGCAACGCCCATCAGATCGACGCCTTCGAAGAAGGGATCGTCTCGCGAGGCCATGCCGATCTGAACGGACATGATGTCAAAGGTTCCGCCGCGCAGCATTCTCAGCGCGTCAGGGGCTTTGACGCCAACGACATCCATCGGGTTGTAGTTGATGCCCAGATCCACGCCGGACGCTTCGGGCAAGGCCTCAAAGAAGGATCGTTCGATCTCGACCTGATTGTTGTTCTGCGAAAAATTGCCGGCAATGCGGAGCGGCGTTTCCGCCAGAGCCGGGCCTGAAAGCGCGATGGCGCCAGCGGCCAGAATGGCACGCGAAAGTGTAGAGTGCATATTCAATCCCCTTTTTTGCATTCATTTTTGAGACTGTGGCAAAATCTTTCGGGAATGCCAAGGCCGAATCTGCCAATAGGAGCGAAAAAAATACTCAGCGATCACTCCTGCCTATTATATAGGCTTAATGGTCAAAAACCTCGCAATTCAAGGCGATAATGCGAACTTCCCTATGCGAATGCCGATATTTCATATTGATTTTCGACGCAATCTGCGGATCATGAAGCGCACATATCGAAAAATGCCGACCCTAAAAATGAATGCAAAAATCCCGTAGAAGAGATTTTCTGGATGCACACAGACACAGCCAATTCACCGCCAAACCTTATCGGCATGCTGACCCCGTCTTCGAACACGGTTGTCGAGCCCTATACAAGCGCGCTTGCCTGGCCGCTTTTTCCCGCTGTCAGTGTCCATTTCGGTCGGCTCAGAGTGCGGCGAATCGCGCTTGACGGTGACTCCGATCAGCAATTCGGACTGGAGCCCTTTCTTCAGGCAGCCGACATGCTCATGGATGCAAAGCCCGACATTGTGGCGTGGAACGGAACGTCGGCAAGCTGGCTGGGCTTCGAGAAGGACGAGCGACTGTGTAACGCCCTGAAGGAGAGGTTCGGCGTGCGTTCGACAAGCGCCGTGCTGAGCCTCAACCGCCTTCTGGACAAGTTCAATGTCCGCCGGCTTGGCCTTGTTTCGCCCTACACCGCAGATGTTCAGGACAAGATCATCGAGAATTACCGCAATATCGGCATCGAAACCGTGGCGGAAGCCCATAGCGACCGGAGCGATAATTTTTCGTTTGCCGAGGTTGAAGAAGAGGCGATCGCTCAAATGTGTCGCGATGTCGCCAAGGCTAGGCCGGACGCGATCGTGATCCTTTGCACAAATATGCGCGGCCCCATGATTGCAGCAGCGCTGGAGAGCGAACTGGGAATCCCCGTCATGGATTCCGTTGCCTTCACGCTCTGGGGCTGCCTCGACGCGATGGGTATTGAAATGCAACCCCTTGAAAAATTCGGACGAATTTTCGCATGATGGTCGAACCCCGTGGTATGGCGGCAGTTTGAGGGAGTGAGAATGCCAAAAACCGGCCTGTCCAAGGACCAGCAGGCGCACCTGCAGCTTTCAGACGGCAATGCCAGCCTGCATGGCAACCTGGTGGCCCAGATCAGGGCGATCCTGGTGGACGGCGAGCTCGCTGACGGCACGCGCATCCCGGAAGGCGAGCTCTGCCAGCGCTTCAATGTGTCCAGAACACCGTTGCGCGAGGCACTGAAGGTTCTCGCGGCCGAAGGCTTCGTTGTCCTGCGCCCCAATCGCGGGGCCATCGTTGCGCCACTCGATCCGGCCGAAATACAGCCGCTCTTTGAATTCAAGAGCGCCCTTGAGCGGCTCATCGGCCTGACCGCCGCCGAGCGGGCGAGCGACACAGAAATCGGCGAACTGGAGAAGATACATCTCGCGCTTGATGCCGCCGCCGTCGATGGCGACTACAAGCTCTATACCCGGCTGAACTACATGTTCCATCGCAACCTCGCCGCAGCGAGCAAGAACGCGATCCTCACGCAAAACTATGATGTTATCCAGCAGCGCATATGGCGGTACCGATTCATCGTGAACGAGTACGAAAAGCGCTGCCAGGAGTCCTTTGCCGAGCATGAGCGGATCATCATCGCGCTGAGGGCGCGAACGCCGCTGGACCTTGCCGAACGCCTCGAATTCCACAACCGGCGTACGGCTGAAGCGATGTCAGCCGCCCTGTGCTGAAAACGTAGCCCCCCAGAAAGACCATCGTTCGGGGCCTGTGTTTTCAGGAAAAGGACAGTCACGGGGCCTTGGCCGGCTGTTTCTGGGGTACCGGGCCTCCGCTTTCCCAACCCGCCTCTTGTGGAACATGCCGGCCATGGAATGGCATGGACTGCCCCCCCCCGCGAAGGGGCAGAATGTAAACGGCCCGCCGAAAACTGCCGACGAAGCCTGCTGCAGAAGCAATGAGCCTGCTCCCGTTCTCCGTCAACCCGGCCTTGAGCCGGGGCTCCAGGACCACAAAAACACATTTTGCAACAGTGCCTTAATTGCGAAGTTCGCGCTATTCGGCCCTGGTTGCCGGCTCAGGGCCGGCATGACGGATGAGGGTGAAGCAACCCTTGTCAACACACTGAGGCCCGCCTGATGGCGGGCCGGTATTCGCTTGGTCCTCGTTACGGCTGTTTGCCGATATAGGCGAGGATGCCGCCGTCGACGTAAAGCACATGGCCGTTGACGAAATCCGAGGCCGCCGAGGCGAGGAAGACGGCCGGGCCCTTCAGGTCCTGCGTCGTGCCCCAGCGGTTTGCCGGGGTCTTGGCCAGGATGAAGGAATTGAAGGGATGGCCAGGCTCGCGCAGCGGCGCGGTCTGCGGCGTTTCGATATAGCCCGGGCCGATGCCGTTGCACTGGATGTTGTAGGAACCATATTCCGAGGCGATGTTGCGGGTCAGCATCTTCAGCCCGCCCTTGGCAGCCGCATAGGCCGAAACCGTTTCGCGGCCGAGTTCGCTCATCATCGAGCAGATGTTGATGATCTTGCCGGCGCGGCGTTCCATCATCGACGGCAGCACGGCCTTGGCCATGATGAAGGGCGCCGTCAGGTCGATATCGATGACCTTGCGGAAATCCTTGGCTTCCATCTCGTGCATCGGCGTGCGGGCGATGATGCCGGCATTGTTGACGAGAATGTCGACCGGGCCGACATCTTCGGCAATCTGGGCCACCATCTTCTGGACGGCAGGCTCGTCGGTCACGTCGCAGATATAGCCCTTGGCTTCGATACCGGCATCCTTGTAGGCGGCAACGCCCTTTGCAAGGAAGTCTTCATTGATGTCGTTGAAGACGATCGTTGCACCGGCTTCGGCGAACGCCGAGGCGATGGAGAAGCCAATGCCGTAGGAAGCGCCGGTCACCAGCGCGACTTTGCCTTCAAGCGAGAAATTGTCTGCATAACTCATGGGTCAAATCTTTCTGTTTTTGAGAGACTGTCGGTTTGAGCGGAGGTGACCCCCGATCAGCGCAGTTCGTTGATCGGAATAACGTCCATGTCGTTGAAGGTCTGGTTTTCGCCGCCCATGGCCCAGATGAAGGTGTAGTTGGTCGTGCCGCAGCCGGCATGGATACTCCAGGACGGACTGATGACGGCCTGTTCGTTCTGCACCAGAATATGGCGGGTTTCCTTGCCCTCGCCCATCATGTGGAAGACGGACTGGTCTTCCGGCAGGTTGAAATAGGTGTAGATCTCCATGCGGCGCTCATGGGTGTGGGCCGGCATGGTGTTCCAGACATTGCCCGGCTCCAGCTGCGTCAGCCCCATGGAAAGCTGGCAGGTTTCCAGAACGTCGGGGTGGATGAACTGGTTGATGACGCGTTTGTTGGACGTCGCGGTATCGCCCATCGGCACCTTCTTGGCGTCGGCCATCTTCAGGAAGGTGGTCTTGCAGGATTTGTGAGCCGGCGCCGAGACCATGTAGAACTTGGCCGGCTTGGCAGCGTCAACGCTCTTGAAGGTGACCGACTTCGTACCGCGGGAGATGTAAAGGCAATCCTGAAAATCGAGATTGAAGACCTCGCCGTCGGCCTCGATCGAACCGGCGCCGCCGATGTTGAAGATACCGATCTCGCGGCGTTCCAGCACGTAATTCGTGCCGAAGGTGCCCATGCAATCGATACCCTTGTCCAGCGACACGGTTTCGGAAACCGGCATGCAGCCGAAGGTCACCATACGGTCGATATGCGAGTAGACGGCGACAACCGTATCGGCGACGTAGAGGTTTTCGATCAGGAATTCATCGCGCACTTCCTCGGTGTTGTAGCGCTGAAAATCCCTCTGGTTGACGGAATAGCGAATATCCATGGGTTCTTTCTCCTTGTTCTTGCCGAAGCGAGTGGATGCAGCACGCTGCAACCCCTTGCTTCCTGAAATCGGTTTTCAGGCTTGCGAGCCGGTGGTGACGGCTCGCCTGGAGCGCCGCGCATCCATTCGGATGCACAAAGGACGCTCTGACTTATTGAATCTGCGCATCGTGCTTTAGAGGCGGATCTTGACGACGACCTTGCGCACCTTCTCGCCCGGGTTTGAGACGGCGCAACCGGGACGGTGAACATCCCAGGGGTAGAAGACGGCGTAGCTGCCTTCCGAAAGCACCAGCGGCATCTCGTCATTCATGACCTCGTAGAACAGAAGGTCTCGCTCTTCGGCCAAATCCTCGGTGACCGGACCGGTTTTTGCCAGCGGAGCGAAACCGATCATCTCGGCTCCGGAAACCACATATTGAATGTCGAGATAGCGGCGGTGGGATTCCGGTCGGTTCTCGTCCTTTGCGCGGGTCAGTCCGTCCTGCACATTGGCGAAAATCCGGTCGCCGTCGATATCGATCCGGCCTGCAGGCACACTTGCAAGATCGGTCTCACGCAGGAAACGAAGCCCTTCCAGAACAGCTTCCGGCAGGCTCGCCTGCTCAAGATCGATATTGTCCAATCGTCCGAAAATCACAGTCTTTACTCCTTGGTGGCCGAGCCCACGCTCCGGCCGGGGCGCATCAGCCAGGCATCATGACCTTGGCCGATCCGCGCATTTCATCTGCTTTGCCAGGCTTTGCAGGACGCCAAACGCCACTGCCCGGCGAATTGCGGCTGCCCCAAACAGGGGCAATCGCGTCTTGGAAATCACGAGGTCACTGCACCAGACCGGCAGCGCGTGGCAGGGCCAGCGAAAGTTCCGGAATGAATGTCACAGCCATCAGCAGCGCCACGAGAATGGCGAAGAAGGGCAACAACGGCTTGATCACATCCTCGATCTTCAGTTCCGCGATCCGGCACCCGACGAACATGATCGGACCAACCGGCGGCGTGATCGTGCCGATGCACAGGTTGAAGACCATCAGAACGCCGAAGTGGATCGGGTCGATCCCCAGCGATGTTGCAATCGGCAGGAAGATCGGTGCGAAGATAAGGATTGCCGGCGTCGGGTCCATGACGAAACCCAAAAGCAGGATCACGATATTCATGATGATCATGATCAGGATCGGGTTGTCGGTGATCGACAGCAATGATGAGGCAATGATGTTGGGGATCTGCGCATAGGCCATGATCCAGCCCATAATGGACGATACGCCGATCATGAAGATGATCATCGCCGTCGTCTTCACGGTTGCCAGCAGCAAAGCCGGAATCATGCTGGCCGAAAGCGTTCTGTAGGCAAAGGACAGGATCGTGACGTAGACCACCGCGATCGCGCTGGCCTCCGTCGGGGTAAAGATACCCGAGATGATGCCGCCGACAACGATCACAATCATCAGCAGCGCCGGAATGGCCTCGACCGTGGTCTTGAAGTTGGTTCTGAAGTTTGCAAGCCGTTCGGCCTTGTAGCCGGCCTTGCGGGCAAAGAAGACCACCGGGATCATGCAGGCGATGCCCCACAAGATGCCGGGAATGTAGCCGGCCATGAACAGGGCGGCCACCGACGAACCGCCGCTTGCCAGAGAATAGATGATGAATGTGTTGCTCGGCGGGATGAGCATGCCGGCCGGCGCCGATGCGATATTCGCCGCGGCGGCGACCTTGGGGTCGTAGCCATCCGCCTTCTGCTGCGGGCCCATGGCTCCGCCAATGGCGGCGGCGGCAGCGACGCCCGAGCCGGAAATGGCGCCGAACAGCATGTTGGCAACGATATTCGTCTGCATCAGCGAGCCGGGAATGAAGCAGATCAATGCCTTGGCGAAGTTGATCAGCCTCCGCGCTATCCCTCCCGACGTCATGATATTGCCGGCAAGGATGAAGAAGGGGATCGCCAGAAGCGAGAAGGAGTTGATGCCGGCGAAGATGCGCTGGGCGGAGGTGATCGCCATGCGATCGAAGGTGAAGATGGTGGCCATTGCCAGCACCGAGCCAATGCCCATGCTGACGCTGATCGGAACGCCGATCATCAGAAGGATCGGGATCGAGATCAGCAGGATCAGGCCGATATCGGCTGCATTTGCCATTTACTTGGCCTCCCCTTCCGCGCTGACCGGACGGAGCAGCTGCAGGATGTCATTCCAGATGTTGTACAGGCAGTAATAGGCCGAGAAGGCGCCGCAGATCGGCAGGGCCATGTAGATCTGTCCGGTCCGCAGGAACGGGATTGCCGCATTTGTCTGACGCATCGTGCGGTCAACGGCATCCAAACCGCCGATCAGCAGAATGGCGACGACGAAGAGCAGGACCAGCACGTCTGCCGAAAGCTGGAACATGCCCTTCAGGCGCTTGGAGGAAAAGGCGTCCACGAAAATACCGATATTCATGTGGCCCTTTTCGCCAAACAGCAGTGCGGCGCCCAGCAGAACCAGCCAGACGAACATGATTTTCGCCAGTTCCTCCGTCAGAGCGCCGGCGCCGTTGAACACATAGCGGTTCACCACCTGCCAGGTAACGACGACCGTCAGAAGACCACATAACGTAATGCAGATCGTTGCCAGAAACCGATCGACCCAATGCTTGATCGTATGCATAGCAGTTTCTTTCTCATCCAGGCTGGCCCCGGCCAAGCCGGGACCAGACCAGGTCATATGGTGTGGGGGATCATTCGCCCTGCGCGTGCATCTGGGCGTAGATCTTCTTGGCCACGTCACTGGTGAGCTTCTGCTCGGTCAGCGGGCGGACGGCGTCGCGGAAGGGCTGCAGGTCAACATCGTTGAACTGGGCGCCGGCTTCTTCCGCTAGGGCACGGGACTTGGCAGCATCTTCGGCGAAGGCTTCGAACTCATAGTCGGCGGCCTTCTGAAGCTCTTCGATGAAGATCTGCTTCACATCGTCCGGCATGTCTTCGAAGTAATCGACATTCATCACGAGATAATCAGGGATCATCAGGTGCTGCGTGTAGGAGAAGTACGGTGCGACTTCCAGATGCTTGAGCGACCAGTAAGTAACCTCGTTGTTCTCGCCGCCATCAAGAACGCCGGTCTGGATGGCGGTGTAAACTTCGCCCTGCCCCATGGCGATGCCGTTACCGCCCATCATGTTCATCATGTCGATATTGGTCTGCGACTGCATCACGCGGATCTTCTGACCGGCCAGATCTTCCGGCGTGTGAACCGGGTGGTCCTTCAGATAGACGTTGCGCGAACCGGCCGTGAAGGCCGCGACGACGACGATGCCCTGGTCGGCAACGGAGTTGTAGAGATCGCCGACGATTTCGGGATTGTTGACCACGGCCTTCTGGTGCTCGATGCTGTCGAAGACGTAAGGCAGGTTGAAGACGACGAAATCCGGGTTCCAGCTTTCCAGCAGGCTGGCCGAGGCAAGCGACATGGCAATCGTGCCGGTCTGCGCCATTTCGACGGTTTCCTTCTGGGCGCCAAGCAGTTCATTCGGGAAGATCTGAACCGTGTATTCGCCATTGGTCCGCTCGGCCAGCGCTTCGCCGAAGCGTTCCATGGCTTTGTACTGGGGATGCGTTTCCGGCTGGTTGAACGCGATCTCGAAAACGGTCGCGGCAAAGGCGGAGGAGGGGCCGAAGACAGTTCCCAGCGCGATAATGCTGACGCCTGCCAGACCAAGAGTGTTTTTGAAGTTTTTCATGATTGCCTCCCGTAGGGGTCTTGAATTTGAAAATACCGGTCCGCCTAGATGGCGCCTGGCCGGCCTTCCGTTTGAGAAGCGATGTCGCCATCGCCCCACTTCCCGTAGACATCCTTGATGTCGCCGATGAAATAGTCCGGGTTGAGATCGCGGATCGGACGCAGGTCCTCGGCGCTCAGCCCTTCGAGGTGGTGGGTCATGGCATCAACCGCGCGCTCCGCATCATGGGCGGCAAGCGCATCAACGATTTCGCCATGTTCCACGAGCACGCGTTCCATGCGGTTGATCTGCGGCAGCGTCAGCCGCCGGTAACGGTCAACCTGCAGCTTGACCTGCTCGATGATCTTCCAGATGCCGGGATAGCCGCCCGCCACCGCAATCGCGCGATGGAGCGCCTCGTCGGCGGCATGGAACTGGTCGCTGTCGCCGGCATCCGTGCGCTCGCGCTGAAACATCAAAAGGGCGCGCATGTTGGCGATCTCGCTGCCCTGGACGCGCGCGGCGGCGGCACGGACATTCACCTGCTCGAGCGCCGTTCGCGCCACCTGGGCTTCCAGGAGCGAGGCCACCGGAATTCTGGAGACCCGCGTCCCTGACTTCGGAACGATATCGACAAGCTGTTCTTCAGCCAGCCGCAGCAGCGCTTCGCGGATAGGCGTGCGGCTGGTTCCGCATTCGGCCGCGATTTCCTTCTCACTGATTGTTTCGCCGGGCAGACGCTTGAGGGAGACGATCTCGGCGCGCAAGCGGCGGTGAACGATCTGTGTGGCCGTTCCATTGCGGCTGTCGCTTCCCGGGACCTCAATCATGCCATCAGATGCGTAAGCCATCTGTGCCTCCATCGCTGTTATATATCTTATATACCAGTTATATTAGGTATACAACAATGCGCGCCTGCGACAAAGTGACAAGCCCGCAGGAGTCATTTTTCCGTTTATTTTCTTATGTTTAGAAAATATCGGTCCGGCGCGGTGATGCTATCGCCCGGATCCGGCGGCCCAAGAAATGGGCGCACTGCACAAGCCCCGGCACCTTGCAGAAGCGAGACGGGTGGCCGACTTCAAAACACAAAAAGCCCCGCCGGCTTCCACCGAGCGGGGCTTTGCGCATCAGTTTTGATTGCGGGGGGCCGGACCCAAGCAAAAGGGAAAGCGGCGAAAGATCCGCCGCCGCGCTTTCTCTTGTGCCAGACCTCCAGGGCGCCGTGCGTCCATTCGGACGCACAAAGGACGCCCTAACCCATTGAATCTACGCATCGTGCTTTCCGAAAATCGGAACCGATTTTCGGGCCGATGCTCTAGCGGTAAACAATACCGCCATCGGTCAGAAACGCCTGACCGGTAATGTAGTCGGAAT
Organism: uncultured Martelella sp.; assembly: GCA_963676545.2. Taxonomy (GTDB): domain Bacteria; phylum Pseudomonadota; class Alphaproteobacteria; order Rhizobiales; family Rhizobiaceae; genus Martelella. The sequence goes on from CAXXRG010000003.1 coordinate 160,906, forward strand.
CACTGCTTGCAAAGAAAGCAACCAGCGCAGCAACATCTTCAGGCGTTTGGGCGCGTCCAAGGGCGATGCCATCGACGTATTTTTTGTAGGTTTCGCCCTTCGGTGCGCCAGTCAGCTCAGCGAAACGTTCATCGATCTCTACCCACATGTCAGTGCCGACAATGCCTGGGCAATAGGCATTCACGGTAATACCCTGGCTCGCATATTCCTTGGCGGCGGCCTGTGTCAGCGCACGAACGGCAAATTTCGTTGCGGAATACACGCCAAGCATTTCAAACCCGTCATGCCCGGCAATGGAAGAGGCATTGATGATCTTGCCCTTGTGACCACGCTCGATGAATTTTTTGGCAGCCGCCTGAATACCCCAAAGCACGCCGTCGACATTGATCCGGAAAATACGATCCGTGTCTTCGGGGGTGACATCGGCAAGTGGCTTCACCTGCGCGATACCAGCGTTATTCACCATCACATCAAAGCCACCAAGCTCTTTCTCGGCATGGTCGATAGCTGCATATACCGCATCGCGCTTGCTCACATCGGCTTCATAAGATGTGGCTTTCGCTCCAAGCGCCTCAACCTCGGCCTGGACCTTCGCGAGTTTGTCGGCCTGTATGTCTACGAGGGCGATATCAGCACCATCCGCAGCCAGGCGCAATGCGATACCGCGGCCGATACCCTGACTTGCTCCCGTGACCAACGCGACTTTACCTTTGAGGGACATGACAACCTTCCTTTGCATTCTGCGGCATGACAGTGAGACACTGATCATGCGTATGGTTCGGTTCCTGCTTTCGAACCGGAAAGCAGAACGGTGTTCCCCGAAAGCCCGCCGGTTCTGCGCGCCGGCTTGATCTACTCACTTGATTAGTGAGCCACTTTTCAATTTGGTGACCCACAAGCGGAATTGCGATACCGCGTGCGATTTTCGAGAGAAATTTTCGCCAGGGCGGAGGCTTTGCACTCTCGCAACCCGACGAATATGATCTGGATGCAATTTAGGTGAGCTGCAGCATGGCCAAGAAGACCACGCTCAACGCGAAGAACCTCGAAGCGCTGGGCGCGAAGCGGCCTTCGGAGCGTCTGATCGAAGTCTCGACCGGAAGCGCGGCGCAAGGCGAGCGGACGTGCCTGGTCTGTGGCCCGCCGCGTGATGCCGCTGACCTAAACGACTGCAGAGACAAGCCGACTCAGATTGCCGACCTCTATAATTTTCTGATCTCTCAAAGAAAAACTGGCGGAGAGGGGGGGATTCGAACCCCCGATACGGTTGCCCGTATGCCGCATTTCGAGTGCGGTGCATTCGACCACTCTGCCACCTCTCCAGGAACCATGTGGTCTGCGCTCTTGGCGCGGGGTGTCTCTTAGCTGGCAAAGGCCGTTCATGCAAGAGCGTTGATCAAGCTTTTTTGCCGCGATTTATTGACTTTGCGGCTCCATCATCGTAAGCAGCCTGCCGGACGCGTATGTCTTGCGACATGCGCCTGGTTCTCCCGCAAGGGAGACTTCACCGGCAGACCGGGTTTGACAAGATTTTTTCTTTGGAACTCCCTGCTTTATCTAGGCTGACAAAAAGACGGCCGTTCCCGCCTTTAAGGGGGCAGAGCCGGACTTAGAACATGAAAGGATAAAAAATGTTCGCAGTCATCAAGACCGGCGGTAAGCAGTACCGCGTCAACGCCGAGGACACGCTGCGCATCGAGAAGCTCGATGCCGAAGCAGGCTCCACGGTCGAGTTCTCTGACGTTCTCGTTGTCGGCGAAGGCGCCGATGCCAAGATCGGCGCACCCTTCGTCAAGGGCGCAGTCGTCAAGGCGGAAGTTGTCGAGCAGACCCGTAACCGCAAGGTTATCGCGTTCAAGAAACGTCGTCGTCAGAACTCCAAGCGTTCGCGCGGTCATCGCCAGCACGTCACGGTCGTGAAGATCACCGACATCGTCGCCGGCTGATTTTCAAAGCAGAAGTTTCGAAGGTTTAAAGGAGAACTCCAATGGCACATAAAAAAGCTGGCGGTTCGTCGCGCAACGGTCGCGATTCCGAGTCCAAGCGCCTTGGCGTGAAGAAGTTCGGTGGCGAGAACGTCATTCCGGGCAACATCATCGTGCGTCAGCGCGGCACCAAGTGGCATCCCGGCGACAATGTCGGCATGGGCAAGGACCACACCATTTTTGCCAAGATTGAAGGTAATGTGACGTTCCGTGCGCGCGCCAACGGCCGCATGTACGTGTCCGTGGCACCGAAACAGGCAGAAGCAGCGGAATAAGCCGGACCGCTCAATTCAAAACCGGCGTCACATCGACCCGGCTTTGAATATCAGGTTACCGGACCTGGAATTTGAAAGAGAAGGGAAGATGGGACGCCACCATCTTCCCTTCTTTCGTTTCAAACCCAGGAAAGGACCTGAGATATGCAAAGGGATCTACAAAGGGAAAGCCAGTCACGGCTATCCCGGGAACGGCTGAGGCCGGATTTGCAAAGGCGGGATTGCCCCGTTCTTCTGTCGCAAAGGCTCGTTTTGCGCGCCCCGCACGAAGATGACATTGACGCCATTGCCCATCTCGCCAACAACGACAAGATCGCGACCATGGTGTCGCGCATGCCGCATCCCTATACGACAGACGATGCCGCCAAGTTCGTGGAGCGAACCAAAGAGGGCGCGATTGGCAATTGCGTCTATGCCATCACGAAAGCGGAAAACGGCGAATTCATCGGCTGCTGCGGCATCGAGAACACGCCCGATGACGAAAGCGTCGTCGAAATCGGCTACTGGCTGGGCGAACCCTATTGGGGCAAGGGCTACACAACCGAGGCTGCCCAGGTGCTGATCGACATGGTCTTCCGCACGCGGAACGAGGTCGACCACATCGACGCGCGCTGCCGGGTCGTCAACCCGCGCTCGCGGCGGGTGCTGCACAAGTGCGGTTTCCAGTTCCAGGGGCCCGGTATGGTCCAGTCGCTTGCCGTCGGCGGCTCGGTCGCGGTCGAGTGGTACCGGCTGGAGCGGCGCAACTGGATGTCGCTGAAGAGCTGGGGAGGCCAGAGATGAACCTTGCCCTTGAGGAGCGACAGAAGAGCGCGGTGATCGACACCGAAAGGCTCAGCCTCAGGGCGCTGAGACAGGGGGACGCGGAGGCCATTGCCGCCGCGCTTTCCGATTTCGCGGTCACCGGCATGCTCGCGCGGCTGCCCTACCCGTTCACCGCCGACGACGCGGAAGACTGGCTGGATGCGCTGCGCGAAAGCCGGGACCGGGAATGGTGCCTCGCCATCACCCAGCCGGCGGACCGGGTGCTGATCGGCGTCGTCACCATCGAACTCAGGCAGGGCGGGTATCATCTCGGCTATTGGCTGAGCCGTTATTACTGGGGCCGCGGCTTCATGAGCGAGGCGGCCTCCGCCCTTCTCGGCCGCTTCTTTGCCGAAAAGGGCGCGGTCACGCTTCATTCCGGCGCCTTTGCCGAAAACGGGGCTTCGCTGAAGGTGCAGCAACGCCTCGGCTTCCAGGTCACCGGTTTGCGAGACATCTACGCCGCAAGCCGCGGGGCGATGGTCCAGGAGGTGACCACGGCGCTGACGCCGGACTATTTCCGCCCCTATCACTTCGTCTGACGATCAAGGGCCGGGCCTGCGCAAGCGGCCCGGCCTTTTCCTTGCGAAGCCCGGCGCACATCCATGGGGATGGCCATGGTTCCGACATGAATTTTGGTTGTCATCGCCGTGCGCATCGCTACCTTCCGCGACCAAAGGAAACAGACCGGATGGACCTGCCCCATGAGTGACACCAAAATCGCCCGCATCGTTGCCGATGAGATCAAGGCCCGGCCCGACCAGGTGAACGCGGCGCTCGAACTTCTGGATGGCGGCGCGACCGTGCCCTTCGTGGCCCGATACCGCAAGGAGGCGACCGGCGGGCTCGACGATACGCAGCTGAGGCAATTGTCGGAGCGGGTGACCTATCTGCGCGAACTGGAGGCGCGGCGGACGACGATCACGGAATCGATCGAAAACCAGGGCAAGATGACCGACGAACTGGCCGGCAAGATTGCCGCCGTCACGACGAAATCCGAGCTCGAGGACCTGTACCTTCCCTACAAGCCCAAGCGCCGCACCCGGGCGATGATCGCGCGCGAAAACGGTCTTCAACCGCTGGCAGACGCGATCTTCGAAAACCGTTCGGCCGATCCGGAAAGCCTCGCCGCCGCCTATCTCAACGAGAATGTCACCGATGCCCGCGCCGCCCTTGACGGTGCCCGCGACATCCTCTCGGAACAATTTGCCGAGGATGCCGCGCTTGTCGGCCGGTTGCGGCACTATATGCGCGACAATGCCATGCTCTACGCCAAAGTGGTCGAGGGCAAGGAAGAGGCCGGCGCGAAATTCGCCGACTATTTCGACCATTCGGAAAAATTCTCCACCGCGCCGGGCCATCGCGTGCTCGCCATGCTGCGCGGCTGGAACGAGGAAGTGCTGACGGTGGCGATCGAGGCTGACCGCGACAACCCCTCCCCCATCAAACCCGCCCAGCAGATGATTGCCCGCCATTTCGATATCGGGGCGAAGGGTAAGGCGGATGAATTCCTGATGCAGGTTGCCGGCTGGTGCTGGCGGGTGAAGCTTTACACCTCGCTCTCGCTCGACCTGATGCGCGAGATGCGCGAGCGCGCCGAGGATGAGGCGATCCATGTGTTTGCGCGCAACCTCAAGGACCTGCTTCTGGCCGCCCCCGCCGGCTCCCGCGTCACGCTCGGGCTTGATCCGGGCATCCGCACCGGCGTCAAGGTGGCAGCCGTCGATGGCACCGGCAAGCTGCTCGACACCGCCACCATCTACCCCTTCCAACCGCGCAATGATGTGCAAGGGTCTATGGCGGCGCTGAAGGCGCTGATTGCCCGCCACAAGGTCTCGCTGATCGCGATCGGCAACGGCACGGCAAGCCGCGAGACGGAAAAGCTGGTGGCCGATCTGCTGAAGGAAATCCCCGAGCCGAAGCCGGTCAAGGTGATCGTTTCGGAAGCCGGCGCCTCGGTCTATTCGGCCTCCGAAACCGCGGCGAAGGAATTTCCGGGCCTCGATGTCTCGCTGCGCGGCGCGGTTTCCATTGCCCGCCGCCTGCAGGATCCGCTGGCCGAGCTCGTCAAGATCGAGCCGAAATCCATCGGCGTCGGCCAGTACCAGCATGATGTCGACCAGATCAAGCTGTCGCGCTCGCTCGATGCCGTGGTCGAAGACGCGGTGAACGGCGTCGGCGTCGACCTCAATACGGCCTCAGCCCCGCTGCTGGCGCGCGTTTCCGGCCTCGGCCCCGCAATTGCCGAGGCGATCGTGGTCCACCGTGATGCCAATGGCGCATTTCAAAGCCGCAAGGAATTGCTGAAGGTGGCACGCCTCGGGCCGCGCGCCTTCGAACAATGCGTCGGCTTCCTGCGCATCCGCGACGGCAAGGAGCCGCTCGATGCCTCCGCCGTGCACCCGGAAGCCTATGATGTCGCCAAGAAGATCGTCGCCGCCTGCGGCCGCGATCTGCGATCTTTGATGGGCGACAGCGCGGCGCTCAAATCCGTCGATCCGCGCGCCTTCGTTGACGAACGCTTCGGTCTGCCGACGGTGCGCGACATTCTTGCGGAGCTTGAAAAGCCCGGCCGCGACCCCCGCCCGGAGTTCAAGACCGCAAGCTTTGCCGACGGGATTGACGAAATCTCGGACCTCAAACCCGGCATGGTGCTGGAAGGCACCGTCACCAATGTCGCCGCCTTCGGGGCCTTCGTCGATATCGGCGTGCATCAGGACGGGCTGGTCCACGTCTCGCAACTGGCAGACCGTTTCGTCAAGGACCCGCATGAGGTGGTCAAGGCCGGCGATGTGGTGAAGGTGCGCGTCGTCGATGTCGATGTGAAACGCAAGCGCATCGGCCTGTCGATGAAGAAGGATGACGGTGCGCCCGCCGCCCGGGGACCGCGCGGCGGCGACCGCAGGCCCCAGCGTGACAGCAAGCGCGAAGACCGGCCTGGCCAGGGCGCCTTCGGCGCGGCGCTGGCCGATGCCATGCGCCGGAAGTAGCCCTCAGTCCTTGTCGAGCGGATTGCCGAAAATGTCATAACCCCGGCTTTCGCATCCCAAGCGATAGCCGGTGGTGAGAACCGCAAGCCCGGCAATGATGGTGAAAAACGAGGTCGCCGTTTCAAAAAACGTGGCAACGACCGTGACAAAGGCGCCAACCGTCGGCGCCAGTGCCGCCGGCGCCACCGTCAGGTAGAGCGAGGCCAGCGCGACAATGCCGAACTGCAGCGCCAGCGACAGCAGCGCCACAAGAAGCGCGATCGCGATGTTGGTGATCGCCATGGAAAGACCGAAGCCCTCGCCGCGCCGGAACGCGCCGCCAAGACCAAAACCCTGATCAATCGCCGTTGCCGGCAGGATCAGGGAATAGCGCATGGCTATCGAGATGAGCGTGAAATAGCCGAAAAAGGCGAAAAGCGCGAGGACAAGCAGGGAAAACCAGTCGCCACTGCTCGTCAGCATTGTGAGAACGAAGCCGACTGCGAATAGCGGCACAGAAATCAGCAGCATCACCAGCCCGACGAGAATGCTCTGTCCAACAAAGCGCAGTTCCCGCCTGGAAAAGCGGATCGGAAACGGCTTCGGCATCTCGCCCAGCAGCCCGTGCCGATGCCAGGCAACGGCGACGGAGGCAAAGGCGATCACGTAGACTGCCGCCATGACGACAAATCCGATGATGAACAGGACAACTTGCGGCGTGGTGACCGTATCGACCTCGAAATGCTGCGGCTCCGCCGGCGCGAACAGGCTGACGAGAAAGGCCAGCAGCACCCAGGGCCAGGCAATTCTCAGCGCCACCACGATGTTTGAGAAAAGCAGACCGAGCGATCCGCCCATGACCGCCTTCAGGCGCCCGCCAAATGTCATCTTTCACGCCCCCCCCAAGCGCCCGAATCAGAGACTGTCCCCACGGTTCGTTTCTACCTTTTCAGGCCGGCCGGCACGTCGCAATCAAAGATTGTACTTTCATCAGGCCCTTGAATCCATACCCGAAACCAAAGGCGCGGGAGATGGGCGAACCGCCTTGTTTCCTGGATCAAATCGAATATTGTACGCTTGATTATATATGACATTAGCAGGCATTCGGGGGAATGATATGGCTTCACCGTTGTTCAACCTGATCGGAAAGATCATTAAAACCGGAACACTCCGGGTGAAGACGGAGACGGGAGAGGTTACCACATTCGGGGATGGAACGGGCGACCCCGTGGCCATTCGTTTCACCGACAGGCAGGCACAGGACCTCATCGCCAAGGACCCGGCGCTCACACTCGGCGAGATGTACATGCAGGGCCGCTTCCTGATGGAAGAAGGCGATATCTACGATTTTCTTTCGCTCGTCCGGCGCAACACGCTCGATATTGTCTTCAGCCCCTTGATGGCGGCCAGGGTTTTCTGGCGCATCGGACTGGCGCAGATCAATACGCGCCTGCCGATCAACAGGAACCGCAAGAATGTCTCGCACCACTATGATCTGACGCCGCCGCTTTTCAGCCTGTTTCTGGACGAGGACTGGCAATATTCATGCGCCTATTTCGATCCGCCGGACATTTCACTGGAGGAGGCACAGCTTGCCAAGAAGCGCCATATCGCCGCAAAGCTGCGTCTGAGCGAAGGTCAGCGTGTGCTCGAGATCGGTTCCGGCTGGGGCGGGCTCAGCATGTATCTGGCCGAAATGGCCGGCGTCGACTGCACCGGCATCACGCTCTCCCATGAGCAGCACGACATTTCCGAGGACCGCGCGGCAAAGCGCGGCCTGTCGGATCGCGTGCGCTTCAAGCTTCAGGACTACCGCACTATGAAGGCGAAGCCCTTCGACCGGATCGTCTCGGTCGGCATGTTCGAACATGTGGGCATTGGCCGTTACCAGAACTTCTTCGACAAGTGTTTCGAGCTTCTGGACGACGACGGCGTCATGGTGCTGCACTCGATCGGCCGCGATGTTGCCGGCCACGGACACACCAACCCGTTCATCGAGAAATACATCTTCCCCGGCGGCTATATTCCCTCGCTTGCCGAGGTCCTGCCGGCGGTGGAGAAGTCCGGCCTTCTGGTGCGCGACATCGAAATCCTGCAAATGCATTATGCCTACACGCTCCGCGCCTGGCGCGAACGTTTCGTCGCCCGCAAGGAAGAAGCAGTCCGGCTCTATGACGAGCAGTTCTTCCGCATGTGGGAATTCTATCTTGCCGGTTCGGAAATGGCCTTCGAATGGGACAAGATGTTCGTGTTCCAGATGCAGCTCTCCAAGAGCCAGTTTGCCACGCCGAACAACCGCCGCTATATATTCGAGGCCGAGGAAAAGCTGAAGGCCGCGGAAGCGACCCGGGCGCCTCTCGAGCCGGTCGAGTTTGACTAGAGCCTGCCTTTTTCGGGCATCGAGGCTTCAGGTCGGCGGTTGACCGGCCGGCAGATCAGACGCTTTGATGCACCGAGGTTTCATGGGCACGACCACTGAAGATAACGGCCGCGTTTTCGACGCTCCGTCAGACAATTTCGTCTACAGCCTCCTGCCGCGCTGGCTCTGGCCCTATGCCCAGCTTGCCCGCTGGGACCGGCCGATCGGCTGGCAATTGCTGATGTGGCCCTGTTTCTGGTCGGCGGCCATGGCGGCAGCCGTAACGGCAGAGGCCAATGCCTTCCGGCCCGGCCAGTTCCTCGCCCATCTTCTGCTGTTCTTCATCGGCGCCGTTGCCATGCGCGGAGCCGGCTGCACCTACAACGACCTTGTCGATCACGATATCGACAATCAGGTGGCCCGCACCCGTTCGCGCCCCCTGCCCTCCGGTCGCGTCACCCGGCGTCAGGCGAAAATCTTCATTCTTCTGCAGGCGCTCACCGGCCTTGCCGTGCTGCTGTCGTTCAACCTGTTCACGGTTCTGCTCGGCTTCGCATCGCTCGGCTTCGTGGCGATCTACCCGTTTGCAAAGCGGTTTACCGACTGGCCGCAGTTTTTCCTGGGGCTGGCCTTTTCCTGGGGCGGGCTTGTCGGCTGGGCGGCGGTGTTCGGCTCGCTTTCGCTGCCGTCCGTGCTGGTCTATCTCGCCGCGATCGTCTGGACCATCGGCTACGATACGATCTATGCCCATCAGGACAAGGAGGATGACGCGCTCATCGGCGTGCGCTCCACCGCGCGTCTTTTCGGAGAAAAGACAAAACCGTGGCTGATCCTCTTCTACGGCGCCATGCTGGTCCTGCTTTTCGTCGCCTGTCTTGTCGCCGGCCTCGGCTGGGCCGCATTCGCCGGCCTTCTGGCGGCAGGCGCCATGCTGTTCTACCAGATCGCCGTGCTCGATATCGATAACGGGGCGCAGTGCCTCAAACTGTTCAAGTTCAACAGCCGCGTAGGGCTGGTCGTCTTTCTCGGCCTTGTGGCCGCGATCTTCATCGGCTGAGCCGCTGCTCAGGCAGCGACCGCGCGGCCCTTGACCGTCATCTTCACGCCGATCGGGCAATCGCTGAGCCGCATGGCAAGGCGCTTGAAGCTGCGGGCGGCAGCGCGGCGGGCGGGGCCTGCCGCATCATCATTGGCGGCGACAGCCTGGTGCGGCTTGCAATCCACCGGACGGGCAACGCCGTCGGCCTCAACCATCATCATCGGAATATCGTAGAGCAGCGCCCAGTCCTGCCAGTCAGCCACAATTTCGCTCAGATCATGGGCGACAAGAAGCGGAATGCAGAGTTCCGGATCGGCGTGGTGCAGTTCCAGCGTCACCGTAATGCCGCCATCGGCATGGGCGACGGCGCGGGCGGCAACGCCCTTGAAGGCCCGGCCCGGAAGCGCGATGGAAAAGGGAAGGTTGCTTGAGGGCAGGTTGCGGCGAACAACGGCGCCTCTTTGATCGAGCTTGACGCCGATGCGGGCCTCGGACCCCTTGGCGACATAGGAGAATTTCTGCGGGAAGTGCGCCGGATCTATCCTCAGAACCGGTTCTTCATTCCCCCGCTTGACCTGCGAATTCGTCATCTGATCACCCTTTGGCTCTTAGCCGGTATCCGGCTTTTCTTGCTGCGGACTTTTCCGTCCGTCTGAGGGCCATCATAGGCGAGGTTCTTACCAGCCGCCTTAACAAGCAGGGTTAAGAAAATCCAACCCGGATGAATGGTTATCAAAGTCCGATCCGTGAGGGTTGAGAGAGCGTGAACGCTGCGGTGAGACTATGTTAACCGCAAGGGCCGGCAGGAGCGGCGTTCATATCCTTGTCCGATTTATGTCCCGCACAAGACCAGAGAAGACTGCTGAGAATGTCATAGTGTCGGGCTCGGCCGGAACTCTCCGGCTTCTCCACTCGCGACATACCCGGTCTTGCCCCGGCTATCCTGAATACTGAAATCGTTGAGGTTCGTTTCTTCCATCAAAGGGCCGCCGGGCGGCCTGGATCCTCGTGTCAGGCACGAGGATGACGCAGCGTGTGTGGAGGGTTCTATCCACACGCTGCATCATCAGGCCAGGTATCGCCCGTCAGCCGAGAACCGACGTCACGGCCTTCTTCGTTGCGGCAACGATCTGGTCGGCTTCCCCGCGCGTCAGGCAAAGCGGCGGGGCATAGCCCAGAATATCGCCTTCCGGCATGGCGCGGGCAATCACGCCTTCTGCCAGAAGCGCGGCGGCGAGCTTGTAGCCGATCTTTTCATCCGCATCGAAGAAGGTGCGGCTGTCACGATCCTTGACGAATTCGACGGCCAGCAACATGCCCTCGCCGCGCACATCGCCGACATGGGCATGGTCGCCGAGTGCATCCTTCATCGCGGCGCGGAAATAGGCGCCGGTTTCGCCGGCATTCTTGACCAGGCCCAGCTCATCAATCAGCTTCAGATTGGCAACGCCGGCGGCGGCCCCGATCGGGTGCGCGGAATAGGTCCAGCCATGGCCGATCGGCCCGTTTTCATCCGTGCCCTGTTCCAGAACCTTCCACATCTTCTCCGAGACGATGGAGCCGGAAAGCGGCGCATAGGCGGATGTCAGCCCCTTGGCGATGGTGATGAGATCCGGTTTCAGATTGAAATGCGCCGAGCCGAACATTGAACCCAGACGGCCGAAACCGGTGACGACCTCGTCGGCGATCAACAGGATGTCGTGTTTCTCCAGGACGGCGGAAATTGCTTCCCAATAGCCTTCGGGCGGCGGCACGAGACCGCCCGTCCCCAGCACCGGCTCACCGATGAAGGCGGCAATCGTATCGGCGCCCTCGCGCTCGATCCGGTGTTCGAGTTCGGCCACGCAATAGGCCACGAAATCGGGCTCGCTCATGGCGAGATCCTTGCGGCGGTAATAATAGGGCGCGGTGGTGTGGAACACGCGCTCCAGCGGCAGGTCGAATTTCCGCTGGAAGCCGGGAAGGCCGGTCAGAGACCCAGTCATCAGCCCGGAACCGTGATAGCCGCGCCAGCGGGAGATGATCTTCTTTTTCTCCGGCCGTCCGAGAATATTGTTGTAGTACCAGACGAGCTTGATGTTGGTCTCGTTGGCATCCGAACCCGACAGGCCGAAATAGACCTTGGACATGTGTTCCGGCGCGCGGTCGATCACCATCTTGGCCAGATTGATCGCCGCCTCCGTGCCGTGGCCGGCATAGGCGTGGTAATAGGCCAGTTCCTTCGCCTGCTCGGCAATCGCCTCGATAATGCTTTCCTGCCCATAGCCGACATTGACGCAGTAAAGCCCGCCGAAGGCGTCCAGAAGCTTCTTTCCATCGCGATCCTCGATGAACACGCCCTTGCCCGTCTTGACGATGCGGCTGGCGCTTTCGCCGCGCGCATGCTGGGCGAGATGGGTCGAGGGGTGGAAGAAATTCTCGCGGTCGAAACGGTCGAGCTGGTCGTTTGTGAGCATGATTGTCCTCGCAATCGGAAAGGCGCACCTGGTGCGGAAAGCCCGTGCATTTCGACGTTTTAAAACGCTTGCGCCGGACGTGGAAAACATGTTGTATACAACAGAACGACAATGTGTGATTGTCAACCCGACACTCACCTAAAACTCATCATTTTTCGTACTTTTTTCCGTCTGCTTCCGATCTTCTGCGTCTGTTGTGCACAAATAATATGAGGGAACCATGCCAGCGCTGCCTTTTTCCAGATCCGAATATGACCGCCGTCTGGCGCTGACCCGAAAGGCGATGGCGGCTGCAGGCCTCGATGTGCTGGTCGTCACCGCGCCTGCCGGCATGAACTGGCTGACCGGCTATGACGGCTGGTCCTTTTATGTCGATCAGGCCGTTCTGGTGACCCCCACGGGCATGCCGTTCTGGTGGGGCAGGCTGATGGACGCCAATGGCGCGCGCCGCACATCCTATATCGATGAAGACCACATCATCTACTACGCCGACCGCTATGTGCAGGCCGCAGACTGCCACCCGATGGACGACCTTGCCGACAAGATCCGGGAACTCGATCATGGCGGAAACCGCATCGGCGTGGAGATGACCGCCTATTACTATTCCGCAGCCGGTCACAAGGCGCTCGTCTCCGGCCTGCCGGACGCGACGATCCTTGACGCTTCCGGCCTTGTCGACTGGCAACGCGTGGTCAAGTCGGATGAGGAAATCGGCTTCATGCGCAAGGCGGCAAGGATTTCCGACAAGGTGATGTCGCATGCCATGGCGATCGCCGAGCCCGGCATGAAGAAGAACCGGTTCGTCGGCGAACTGATGAAGACCGCAATCGAGGGCGTTGACGATGCCTGGGGCGACTATCCCGCCATCATGCCGCTCCTGCCTTCGGGCGCCGATGCCTCCGCCCCGCATCTGACCTGGAACAGCGATGAATTCCGCATGGGCGAGGCAACCTTCATCGAGCAGGCGGGCTGCTATCGCCGCTACCACGCTCCCCTGTCGCGCACCATATTCTTCGGCACGCCGCCGGATCACATGAAGCGGGCCGCCGACGCCGCCGTTGCCGGGCTCAATGCGGGCATCGCGGCGGCAAAGGCGGGAAACCTGGCCGGCGACATTGCTCGCGCCATGGAAAAGGAACTCGCCAAAGTCGGCATTGAGCGACCGAACCGCTGCGGCTATGCCACGGGCCTTGCCTATCCGCCGGACTGGGGCGAGCACACGGTTTCCATCCGTAGCAGCGACGAGACGGTGCTGAGGCCGGGCATGACGCTGCATTTCATGCCGGGCCTGTGGATGGACGACTGGGGCCTCGAGATCACCGAGACCATCCTCATCACGGAGCACGGCCCGGCCGAGGCGCTCTGCAATATCGAGCGCAAGCTCTTCGTGAAAGGCTGAAGACCCCTATGTCCGAACTTGCCGCCTGCCGCGACATTCTGGCCGATCTCATCGCCTTCCCCTCGGTCTCGTCGGAAAGCAACCTGCCGGTGATTGCCTATATCGCCGACAGGCTGGCGGATGTCGGGGCGCGGGTGGAGATCTTCACCGACGAGACGGGAACCAAGGCCAATCTCTTCGCCTCGCTCGGCCCCGAGACATCCGGCGGGTTGATGCTTTCCGGCCACACGGATGTGGTGCCGGTCGATGAACACATGTGGGCGAGCGCCCCCTTTGCGCTCGCCGAGCGCGACGGACGGCTTTACGGACGCGGCACGGCGGACATGAAGGGCTTCATCGCCTGTTGCCTGGCCCGCCGTGAAGAACTGGCGGAAGCGGCGGAGAAGCGCCCCATCCACTTCGCCTTCACCCATGACGAGGAGGTCGGCTGCATCGGCGCGAAAACGCTGGTGGAGCATCTGAAACACCGCGACATCCGGCCGGGTCTTGCCATTGTCGGCGAACCGACGCTGATGCGGGTGATCGAGGGCCACAAGGGCTGCTGCGAATACACAGTCACCTTTACCGGCCGCTCCGGCCATTCCTCCGCGCCGGATGCCGGCGTCAACGCCGTGGAATATGCCGCGCGCTACATTTCCCGCCTTCTGGAACTGCGCGACGGGCTGATCGCGCGCGCACCCGTCGGCTCGCGCTACGATCCGCCTTACGCGACGCTCAATGTCGGCGGGCTGGAGGGCGGCATGTCGCACAATGTGATTGCCCCGCGCGCGGTGCTGAAATGGGAAACGCGACCTGTGGTGGCCGAGGATCTTGGCTATGTGAAGCAGGAGATCGCCGAATACTGCCGCACGAAGCTTCTGCCCGAAATGCGCCGACACACGCCGGAGGCGGGGATCGAGACCGAGGTGATCGGCGAGGCGGCCGCGCTCTTTCCGAAAGACGCCAACAGCGCCCGCGACCTTGCCTTTGCGCTCACCGGCGAGAACCGGGCCGATGTCGTGCCCTTCGGCACGGAAGCCGGTTTCTTTCAGGAGATCGGCATGGACGTCGTGGTCTGCGGGCCGGGCTCGATCGATCAGGCGCACAAGCCGGATGAGTTCATCAGCGCCGAGCAGCTTTCGCAATGCCTCGCCATGCTCGACCGGCTCGCGGAGCGCTGGACATGAGCGAGGAGGACGTCATCGAGGCGCCGACCGGGCGCGACCGGCTGGAGCAGATCCACGACATCATCCGCGAGCGCATCTGCATGCTCGACTATCCGCCGGGCGAGAAGCTCTCCGAAACGGCGCTCGCGGAAGAATTCGGCATGTCGCGCACGCCGCTCAGGCGCGTTCTGGCGCGGCTGGAGGATGAAGGCCTGCTGCAGTCGGTCCACGGCGTCGGCACCATCGTCACCGACGTCGACCTTGATGAACTGGCCCAGGTCTACCGCCTGCGCATGGAACTGATCGTGCTGACGACGAGCCTTGACCCGGCGGAGCTGACGCCGGACCTGATCGACGCCTTCAGGGTTATGCATGCCCGCGCCGAAGCGCTCAGGCGCAACCCGTCACCGCGCGATTTCGCCGTGCTCGACCGCGACATGCTGCTGCAATTGCTTCAGCTGACGGAGAATGTGGCGCTGAGGGAGGCAAGCGAGCGGCTCTATTTCCGCACCGCCCGCATCTGGCTGCAGGCCATTACCGCCTCCGATATCGACCTGGAAAACGAGGCCGAGATCTACTGCCGCGAAACCGCCGATATCCTCACCGCGCTCGAGAGCGGCAATCTCGACGCCATCGGCCACATGCGCCGCGCCCATATCTCGATGAGTTTTCAGCGGATGCGATGAGCCGGCGCGACCTGGCGCATCGTCCCTTGTTCGTCCGAATGGACGCACGGCGCTTCCAACGCCCCAACCGCCCGTCCGGGTTTAGCGATAGACGCCTGCCATGGCTGGCTGAAAATCCTCACCTATATCCTGCAGCATCCCCACTCTCGACCGCAGGGCGATCGTATATGGCCTCGCGGCTTGCTCCAAATACGCTCTCCCGCCTGCGGGAGAGATGCCTCGACAGGGGCCGTGAGGGTGATGCGGCATTTCCAAACGTGAGAGCGTCCGAGTGGATAGACTCCCCCCCTCACTGTCGCTGCCGCGACATCTTGTAACTTGAATTCGGCTGCGTGTGATATTGTTTCGCCCGCGGTGGCGGATGGGAAGCCGAACGACATCCGGGACACCAAGCCCGTGGGAGAGCGAGGGGTTCCATCCGCCGTTCCATCGAACCCGAACAGTCGCCAGGGCCGCTTGCGCAAGCAAAGTCCGTTTAAGCAAGGATGGGTGAAGATGGATATCGTGGTTGGGATCGATGTTTCGAAAGATCGTCTGGATGTGGCCGTGGCGCCGTCCGGCCTGGCGTTTGCGGTGGTCAACACACAAGCCGGGATTGATGAGCTGGTAGCGCGCCTGCAGTCAGTCAAGGCCGACGTCGTTGCGCTGGAAGCGACAGGCGGTTTCGAGACGGCTGCCGTGGCGGGGCTGTCATCAGCGGGGCTGCCCGTCATCGTGGTCAACGCGGCCCAGGTTCGCGCCTACGCCCACGCGATCGGCCGCAAAGCCAAGACCGATCTGATCGATGCGGGTTTGATCGCCGCCTTCGTGATGGCCACGAGACCCGCGCTTCGCCCGCTCAAGGACGCCGAAACCCAGGCGCTGTCGGCTCTGGTGGCGCGTCGTCGGCAGATCGTGCAGATGATCGTGGCCGAGGAAAACCGGGTACGCATGGCGCTGGCCAAGGAGACGCAAAAGAGTATCAGGCGCCTGCTGAGTGCGCTGCGGCACGAGCTGGAAAGTCTGGATGCCGATCTCGACGATCACATCCGCAAGTCGCCGCTGTGGCGGGTGCGCGAAGGCCTGCTGACCTCGGTGCCGGGGGTGGGGGCGGCAACAGCCCGCACGCTCATGGCCGAAATGCCCGAGCTCGGTCGTCTCGACCGGCGGCAGATCGCCTCGCTTGCCGGCCTTGCGCCCTGGACACGACAATCGGGCACGTGGAAAGGCAAGAGCTTCACCGGTGGCGGCAGGGGCAAGGTGCGCTCGGCCCTCTTCATGGCAGCGCTCGTGGCCAGCCGTCACAATCCCGTTCTCAAGGCCTTCCGTGAACGCCTCGTCGCCGCCGGAAAGCCCAAGATCGTCGCCATCGTGGCAATAATGCGAAAACTGCTCACCATTCTGAACGCCATAATCCGGGACCAAAAACCATGGAAAAACGCTTGACCGCCAAGACAGTCGCCCTCCCCTCCGGGGCGAGAAGATTTGGGGGCTATGCGGCAAGGCCTCGGATTCGACCGAAGATCCACGACGCGGCCCGAACCGCGCCGGCAAGGTCTGTCTCTGCCTGTCATGCCGCCACGAGTTGACGCCAGTCAGGCTTTTGGTTATTGATGTTACGTTATAACATTTGTCAGCCAGACGAAGGCCGTTCAACTGGCATTCCCGAGCACCGCAAGGACTTTGACCCATGCTGCAAACCAACGACACCCGTCTTCCCGTGACCGTACTTTCGGGCTTTCTCGGCGCTGGCAAGACGACCTTGCTCAATCATATTCTCAACAATCGCGAGGGGCGGCGGGTTGCCGTGATCGTCAACGATATGAGCGAGGTGAATATCGATGCCGATCTGGTGCGCGAGGGCGGCGCCGACCTTTCGCGCACAGAGGAAACCATGGTCGAAATGACCAATGGCTGCATCTGTTGCACGTTGCGCGACGACCTTCTGACGGAGGTGCGGCGGCTCTCCGAGGAAAAGCGCTTCGACTATCTCCTGATCGAAGGAACGGGCATCGCCGAGCCATTGCCGGTGGCCGCGACCTTCTCATGGCGCGACGAGCGCGGTCAGAGCCTGTCCGACCTCGCCCGGCTCGACACGATGGTGACCGTGGTCGACGCGGTGAACCTGCTCCGGGAATATGGCGGGCATGAATTCCTGAAGGATCGCGGCGAAGTGGCGGGCACCGCCGACGAACGCACCCTGGTCGATCTCCATGTCGAACAGATCGAATTTGCCGATATCGTCGTCGTCAACAAGGTTTCCGACGTGGGGGCGGAAGAGCGGGAAAATGTCGTCAAGATCGTGCGGGCGCTGAATGCCGACGCCAGGATCATCGAGGCGGATTTCGGCCGGGTCGATCTGGACGAACTGCTCGATACGGGGCTTTTCAGCGAGGACAAGGCGAGCCAGCATCCGCTCTGGGCCAAGGAACTCTATGGATTTGCCGATCACATTCCCGAGACCGAGGAATACGGGATCTCGAGTTTCGTCTACCGGGCGCGCGCACCATTCGATCCGCTGAAATTCGATGCTTTCACGCGGATGAATTTCCACGGCCTGATCCGTGCGAAGGGCCACTTCTGGCTGGCGACGCGTCCGGCTTTCGCTGGCGAGTTCTCACTTGCCGGTGCAATCGTGCGCAGCGGACCGCTTGGACGCTGGTGGGCCGCCGTGCCGAGGAGCCGCTGGCCCGATGCTCCCGAACTGTTGCAGATGATCGACGATTGCTGGGACGAGGTCTATGGCGACCGTCGTCAGGAGATCGTCTTCATCGGCGCCGGGCTGGATGAGGCGGCGATCCGGACGGCGCTTGACGATTGCCTGATCGACACCGGCCCTTCCTTCAACGAACGCGATTTCGAAGCTCTTGCCGACCCGTTTCCCTCCTGGACACGCGGCTGACGCAGGAGGGCTACCCCCACAGCGCCGGATCGGCCGGGTGCATGACCGAGCCTTCGAAGGTGATCGCGTTATCGCGGTCCTTTGCCAGCAAAAGCGGGCCGTCGAGATCGACGAAAGGGGCGCCTTCGGCGACCAGCATGGCAGGCGCCATGGCGAGCGAGGTGCCGAGCATGCAGCCGGTCATGATCTGGAAGCCGGCCGCCATGGCCTCCTTCTTCAACAGAAGCGCTTCGGTCAACCCGCCGGTCTTGTCGATCTTGATGTTGATGGCGTCATACTTGCCCTTGAGGCTTTCAAGCGAAGGACGGGCATGACAGCTTTCATCGGCGCAGACCGGCAGCGGGCGGTCGATTTCGGCAAGCGCCGCATCGTCCCCGGCCGGCAAGGGCTGTTCCACAAGCGCCACGCCGAGCCGCACCAGTTCGGGCGCGAGCTTCTGATAGGCCTCCACCGTCCAGCCTTCATTGGCATCGACGATGATCGTTGCGTTCGGCGCGCCGGCGCGCACGGCCTCGATCCGGCCGCGGTCGTCATCCGTGCCGAGCTTGACCTTGAGCAGCGGGCGATGGGCATTGCTGGCCGCCTGCGCCTGCATCGTCTCCGGCGTGCCGAGCGAGATCGTGTAGGCGGTGACGAGTGGGCCGGGCTTAGAAAGCCCTGCAAGCTGCCAGACCGGCCTGCCGGCGCGCTTGGCCTCCAGATCCCAGAAGGCGCAATCGAGCGCATTGCGCGCCGCGCCCGGCTTCATCCGCTGTTGCAGCGCGATCCGGTCGAGCCCGCCGTCAATCTCGCCTTCAAGCGCCAGAATATCGGAAATCACGCCGTCGACGGTCTCGCCATAGCGGGCATAGGGCACGGATTCGCCGCGCCCCATATGCACGCCGTCACTGAGCGTAACGGTGACGACATGGATCTCCGTGCGCGAACCGCGCGAGATGGTGAAGCTGCCGGCGACGGGAAAGACGTCCTCCCGCGCGGTGACCATAATGCCGGTCATAGCGCGGCAAGCGCGTCTGCGAGCCGTTCCGCGCCGTGGCGGAAGGGATCGACCGTCGGCAGGCCCATGCGCGCCTCGGTCTCGCGGCAATAAGAAAGCGCTTCCTCATCCGACATGGCCGAGGTGTTGACAGAAATGCCGACAACCTTGCAATCCGGATTGACGATGCGGGCGATCTGCAAGGCGAGGTCCTGAAGCGCCTCGAGGCTCGGCAGCTGGTAGTCGGGCAGGCCGCGCATATGCGGGCGGTTGGGCTCGTGGCAGAGCACCAGCGCGTCCGGCTGGCCGCCATGAACGAGCGCCATGGTGACGCCGGAATAGGACGCGTGGAACAGGCTGCCCTGCCCTTCGATCAGGTCCCAGTGGTCGGCGTCATTGTCCGGCGTCAGATATTCGACCGACCCGGCCATGAAATCGGCGATCACGGCATCGAGCGGCACACCCTCGCCGGTGATCAGGATGCCGGTCTGGCCGGTGGCGCGGAAGGTTGCCTTCAGGCCCTTTTCCCGCATCGCCTTCTCCACGCAGAGCGCCGTATACATCTTTCCGACGGAGCAATCCGTGCCGACGGCGAGCATCCGCTTGCCGGTGCGCTTCTTGCCGTTTGCGATCGGGTATTGCACGGCGGGAATGCGGACATCATGCAGCGTGCGGCCAAGTTCCTTCGCCTTTGCGGCAAGGTCCGGCTCGTTGCGCAGCAGGTTGTGCAGTCCGGAGGCAAGGTCGAGTCCGGCCTCGAGCGCTTCGATCAGCACCGCCTTCCAGGCCGGCGAAATCACCCCGCCGCGATTGGCAACGCCGATGACCAGCGTCTTCACGCCCTTCTCCACCGCCTCGGCAATGGTGAGCTCCGGCAGCTTCATGTCGGCCTTGCAGCCCTCGAGACGGAGCTGGCCGATGGCATATTCCGGCCGCCAGTCCTTGATGCCCTGGGCGACCTTGGCGGCCAGCGCATCGGGCGCATCGCCGAGAAACAGAAGATAAGGGGTTTCGATCATGTTGCCGTGCCCTTCGAAGCTGAAAAAGAGGTCCCGCACCCCTACGGGCTGCGCCGGGCAACGATATAGCGGCTCGGGCACGCCGGTCAAGAGCCGCCGCAGCAACATTGCGCCAGACAGCACTTTTACCGCCTATATTTGCATGAATAAAAGCCTATACGACGGTTTTGGCGGCCATCTTCCGTTTTCACACAAAAAACCGCGCCGGCAGCAGCCGGCGCGGGATTCGCGTCTCGCAAGCCTCAGCCGCGACCGAAATCGTCGACGATGCGGATGATGTCGTCCTCGCCGAGATAGGACCCGGTCTGCACCTCGATCAGCTCCAGCGTGATCTTGCCGGGGTTGGACAGACGATGCACGGCGCCGAGCGGAATATAGACCGACTGGTTTTCCGTCAGCATCTTTACATCCTCGTCGACCGTCACCTCGGCCGTGCCCTTGACCACGATCCAGTGTTCGGCGCGGTGATGGTGCTTCTGCAGCGACAGCTTCTTGCCGGGCTTGACGAAGATGCGCTTGGCCTGGAAGCGCTCGCCCTTGATGATCGAAGTGTAGCCGCCCCACGGACGGTAGGAGGTCGGGTGTTCCTCGGCAAGCGCCTTGGTTTCCTTGCTCGCCTTCAGCATCTTGACGATGTTGCCGACATTCTGGCTGTCGGAAAGCTTGCCGACATAGACGGCGTCTTCCGAGGCGATCACGGCCATGCCGTCCAGCCCCTGGGTGGCGACATGCAGGTCACGCGAGATCACCAGAGAATTCGTCGTCTCGACCAGCGTCGTGTCTGCGGCGATGACATTGCCGTCCGCGTCCTGCTCGCCATCCTTCCAGACTGCATCCCACGAACCGAGATCGGACCAGGAGAAGGCTGAAGGGACCACGGCGGCGGCGGCGGTCTTTTCCATCACCGCATAGTCGATGGAAATATCCGGGCATTTCTCAAACGCGTCCTTGTCGAGACGGATGAAGTCGAGTTCGAGGTCGCTTTCATCCTTCAGAACGGCCTGTTCGGCATATTGCATCACTTCCGGCGCATAGGCCTCGAGCTCGCGCACCAGAACGGCGATCGGGAACATGAAGATACCGGAGTTCCAGGTGTAGTTCCCTGCGGCAAGCATTTCCTCGGCCTTGGCCAGTTCCGGCTTTTCGACAAAGCGGGCAACGCTGCGTGCACCCGAGGGCAGTTCCTCGCCGGCCTCGATATAACCATAGCCGGTGGCCGGCTCCGTCGGCTCGATGCCGAAGGTGACGAGCTTGCCGGATTTGGCGGCGGCCAGAGCCGTGTCGATGCAGGCGAAATAGTCCGGTCCGGCTTCGATCTCGTGGTCCGAGGCAAAGACCTGCATGATCGCGTCCTCGCCGAAATTGGCGCGCACAAGGGCGGCGGCGGCGGCCACGGCAGGCGCCGTGTTGCGCGCGATCGGCTCCAGGATGATGCCCGTCAGTTCCATGTCGATCTCGCGCGCCTGCTCGGCGGCGAGAAAGCGGAAATCCTCATTGGTCAGGATGATCGGCGCCTCGTAGCGATCGCTGTCGGAAACCCGTTCCAGCGTCTTCTGGTAAAGCGTCTTGGGCCCGAGGAAGCGAATGAACTGCTTCGGCGCGGTGGCGCGCGACAGCGGCCAGAGCCGCGTGCCCTTGCCGCCGGCCATGATGACGGGAACGATCTTGCTGGTCATAGTCTTGTTACTCCAATGATTTTTCTTCAAATGTCTTGTGAAAATGGGATCGGTTCAGTCGGCCTTGAAATCTTCGATCAGGGAAAGACCCTGTTTCAGCAGGTCGCGCGCGGCTTCCGCCGTTTCCGCCTCGACATAGCAGCGCATTTCCGGTGCATTGCCCGATGGACGGAAATGGATGATGCGTCCGTCATCAAGCGTAACACGCAGACCGTCGATATCGCTCCTGCCGGCAACTGTGCCGATCGGCTCGAGAAAGGCGGAGAGGTTCTCGTCGCGTTCGCGCAGGAATGCCATGAGCGCGGCGCTTCGCTCCTGGGCGAAATCCTTGATGCGGTCGGCGTCTGCCACCGGCAGGCTGTAGGCGCTTGCCAGTTCCGACATCGCCCGCTTGTCGCGGGCCGCGAGATAAAGCGCAGACAGGATCGGCAGGAAACAGTCGCGCGTCGGCAGCGCGGCGATCGTGTCATCGGCGGGACGGAATGGCGAAGCGGTCAGGAGCCCGCCATTGGCCTCGAAGCCCATGACGCCCTCCTTGCCATCCGACAAAGCTTCCATCATGCCGGCAATGACGAAGGGCGAGCCGACGCGGGTGCGCACGACCTCGAAATCGCCGTTCTTCTCAATGCCGGAATTGGAGGTGACGGGTGTGACGACCACCTTCGCCTTGAGGAAATTCGCCGTCATCAGGCCGACGAGGTCGCCGCGCAGCGGCGTTCCGGTCTCATCGGCGACCAGCGGACGGTCGGCATCGCCATCGGCGGAAACCAGCGCATCGAGGCCGTGCTCCTTCGCCCAGCCTTTCAGAAGGTCGACGGTCTCCGGCGAAACCGCTTCGGTATCGACCGGAATGAAGCTTTCGGAAAAGCCCAGCGGCACGACATCGGCGCCATAATGTTCGAGCACGGCGATGAACAGGTCGCGAGCGACGGTGGAATGCTGATAGATGCCGACCTTCATGCCCGAAAGCGCATCTTCGGGCAGAATGGATGTGCAGCGCGCGCCAAACAGCGCCAGCGCCTCGCTTGCCATGTCCTCGCCCTCGCCGTCACCGGTGGCGACCGTGCCCTTCAGCTTTTCCGCCCAGGCGGAAATGGCCTGCTCATCTTCCTTGGTGATCTCGCCGTCGGCGCGGTAGAACTTGATGCCGTTGCGGTCGGCGGGAATATGCGAACCGGTGATCATGATCGAAGCGGCATTCTTCTTCTGCCCGAAAAAGGCCAGCGCCGGAGTGGGCAGCGCGCCGCAATCGACCGGCCTGAAACCGGCAGCGGCAATCGCGCCCATGCAACTGGCGGCAATCGCCGGACTGGATTCGCGAAAATCCTGGCCGACAAGAACCGCATCACCCGCCTTGGCCTGACCGGTCTCCAGAAGATGGCGGCAAAACGCCGCAGAATACAGAGAGGATGGTTCGCCCAGAAGATCCACCGAAAGGCCGCGCAGCCCGCTGGTTCCGAATTTCACACTCATTGAAACTATCTATCCCTTTATTGGCGCAATCAACGGCCAGAGCAAAACGGCCGACACAATGAAAAAAACTGCAAACCCCTCCAAGCGTCGCGTTGCACAAGCGCCCGGAGGCCAGCCTATATGTTAATTCAAAACAGTCCGCCGAACGATACTATGACCCATTACCAACGCGCAACGCGCCGAAGCGTTCCAAACTGAATAAAGAGCGGCTATTCCTGAAAACCGCGCCGCTGTTCTCATCACACGGCCTCCTTCATTTCAGCACCCCCAACCAAGGCTATCGCCGGCCTGTGACAAAACCATCAAAAAAGTTTCAACAGGCGCTTGCCGAACACTGCGCGCTGTTTTATAGAGCAGCCGCTGGTCACGGAGTGTAGCGCAGCCTGGTAGCGCACCTCGTTCGGGACGAGGGGGTCGCAAGTTCGAATCTTGCCACTCCGACCATCAATTTTCCCGAGACTTCTTCCACCTTTCGATAGCCTTCTGCACCGCCCGCCAAGCCTCGGCCGGCGCGCGACGCTCTGCGCCCGTAAATTTGCGCTCAGGGCTCGACCGCGTCCGGGGTGACGTCGTCGACGGCCTGACCATATTCGCGGATCGGCCGGAAGCTCCTGCGGTGGAGCGGACACGGTCCGGCCTTGGTGATGGCCGAGAGATGGCGGGCGGTTCCGTAACCCGCATGGGCGTCAAACCCATAGACCGGATAGAGCGTACCGGCATTTGCCATCATACGGTCGCGCGTCACCTTGGCGACGATGGACGCAGCGGCGATCGACAGGGACCGCCCGTCGCCCTTGATCACCGCCTCTGCGCCGCAGGCAATGCCCGGCGGTCGGTCGCGGCCGTCGGCAAGGACCAGCATGGGCGCGCGGGCAAGCCCGCAGACCGCGCGCCGCATCGCGTCAAGGCTTGCGGCGAGAATGTTGATGCGGTCGATGAGGGCGGGACCGCTCGAGGCGACGGAGACAATGGCATCGGCCATGATCATCTCGAACAGGTCCTCGCGCCGCTTCGCCGTCAGCTTCTTCGAATCGTTCAGCCCCTCGGGAATACGGTCGGGATCGAGGATCACGGCGGCGGCGACCACGGGGCCTGCCAGCGGCCCGCGTCCGGCCTCGTCACAACCGGCGACCGGCCAGAGCCCGCTCTCCCGTGCGCGCTGTTCGAGCACAAAATCGGGCCCGGCCGGCGGCAGATCGAAAAGGGCAGGAGAATCGGCTGGATCGCTGGATGACATGGCGTCATTTGACACGACCCGCCGATCTCCCGCAAGTCTCCTTCCGGGCAATCCTTGCGGAGATGACCCGAGTGCGGCGGCGAAGGAGACTTCTTCGGCATCGGCCCAGGGAAGGCCGGCCGGAAAGGCTGGCGGGCGGCATCCCGGCCGCTCCGCCCCGGTCAAGAACCGGTATCAGAACAGGTTGAGTTGCGTGCCCGCACCGTCGGGCGGCAGGAACAGATCCTCCCTCAGCGCCACGCCGCGTCGCGCAAGGCCGAGACGCTTGGTCGAAAGCTCGAAGCGACGGGCGATCTGCCAGGCATAGGGGCCGCTCCCCTTCATCCGCTTGCCGAACTCGGCGTCATAATCCTTGCCGCCGCGCATCGAACGGATCAGGCTCATCACATGGCGATACCGCTCGGGATGATGTTCCAGCAGCCAGTCCTTGAACAGCGGCGCCACCTCGAGCGGCAGGCGCAGCAGGATATAGCTCGCCTCGCGCGCGCCGGCGGCCTTGCCGCTGTCGAGAATGCGCTCGATCTCGTGATCCGTCAGCGCCGGAATGACAGGAGCGACGGAAATGCCGACCGGAATGCCATGCTCTGCAAGCGCGCGGATGGTCTCGAGCCTTCGCGGCGGCGTGGCCGCCCGCGGTTCCATCGCCCGGGCAAGCTTGCGGTCGAGCGTCGTCACCGAGACCATGACCTTGACGAGGTGCTTTTCGGCCATGGCCGAGAGGAGATCGATGTCGCGCAGCACGAGTGCCGATTTGGTGGTGATCGACACGGGATGATTGGCCTGCGCCAGCACCTCCAGCAGCTGGCGCATGATCCGCCATGTCTTCTCTACCGGCTGATAGGGGTCGGTATTGGTGCCGATCGCGATCGTCTTCGCCCTGTAGCCGGGCTTTGCCAGTTCGCGGGCCATCTGGCGGGGCGCATCCGGTTTGGCAAACAGCTTGGTCTCGAAATCAAGCCCCGCAGACAGCCCCATGAACCCGTGCGTCGGACGGGCGAAACAATAGATGCAGCCATGTTCGCAGCCGCGATAGGGATTGATCGAACGTTCGAAGGGTACGTCCGGCGAGGTGTTGCGGGTGATGATGGTCTTCGCCTTTTCCACCTGCACCTCGGTTGCAAGCGTCGGCAGATCATCGTCCAGATCCCAGCCATCGTCGAAGCGCTCGCGCGAGACCGTTTCGAAGCGACCGTCCGGATTGGCTGTCGCCGCTCGGCCGCGCCGGGTCTCCGGCATCACCGGCTCGAAATGCGGCTCCGGCGCTAAACGCGGGGCAAAATCGGTAATGAAGGCATCATCCATGATCGAACCTCCCTGACGGTTTCCGGCCCGAAACAAGCGGACCGGCTGCAACACTTCGCCTGAAACTTATCGCAATATTGAGAACAAAACAAGAACATATATCGTCTCCCTTTGCAACAAGCTCTTACTTTTGCAATAAGTACCCATCATGCTGAGCGTCGTTATCGAAACCAACAATCACGAGGCGGAACTCGCCCACACGCTTTCCACGCTCGTCGTCGGTGCGGTCGAGGGGCTTGTCAGCGATGTCATCGTGCTCGATCACAGTTCCGACGACGGCACCGAGCGCGTCGCCGAGGCGGCTGGCTGCCGCTACCTGCGCGCCTGGGACCTGCCGGACGTGATGCGCCAGGCGCGCGGCGACTGGATCCTGGTTCTGGAACCCGGCGCCCGCCCGCTTTCCGGCTGGGTCGAGGCGATTTTCGAGCATATGGCGCTGGAAACGCGGCCGGCGCGCTTTTCCCGCTCGCGCAGGCACCGCCGGTCGCTCTGGCATATCCTGTTCACGCCGCGCTGCCCGCTTGAAGTGGGCGTTCTCCTGCCAAAGCCGCTCGCCGTGGAAAAGGCTGAAGCCTGCGGCACGTCGCCCTTCGCGCTCGCCCGCAGGCAGATGACGCGCAGGCTCTCCTGCGAGATCATTCCCGCCTGGGCCTCCGTCAGGGTCTGACTCCCCACGCAATCAGCCGCGCTTCAGGTGCTCATCAAGACGCGGCATGATTTCCACGAAATTGCAGGGCATATGGCGGTAGTCGAACTGCTTCTCCAGAATACCGTCCCAGGCATCTCGGCAGGCGCCCGGCGAGCCGGGCAGCACGAAGACGAAGGTCTGGTTGCAAAGCCCTGCGGTCGCCCTCGACTGCACGGTCGAGGTGCCGATCTTCTCGAAGGAAATCCGGTGGAAGACGGCGGAGAAACCGTCCATGCGTTTCTCGAACATCGGCTCGATTGCCTCGGGCGTCACATCCCGTCCGGTAAAGCCCGTGCCGCCCGTGGTCAGAACCACATCCACCGCCTGGTTCCAGCACCAGTCCTTGACGATGGCCGTGATCGCCGCGCGGTCATCGCCGACGATGCGGCGGTCGGCGAGCGTGTGGCCGGCGCTGGCGATGCGTTCGGCGAGCGTATCGCCCGAGCGGTCATCATCGCGCGTGCGCGTGTCGGAAACGGTCAGCACGGCAAAGCGGACGGGAATGAAGGGGCGTTCAGACATGATTGTCGTCTCCTTCGGCAAGGGTTGCGGTTGCCGCCACGAACCAGTCCGGGCGGGCATGGGCGAGCCGATCAGCCGCCGTCTTCGCGCTCTCGGCATCGGGAAACAGGCCGAAACAGCTTGCGCCCGAGCCCGACATGCGGACAAGCGAAGCGCCCGCCGACGATAGCGCGTCGAGCACGCCGTGAATGACGGGCGCGATCCGGCTCGCCGGCAGCTGCAGGTCGTTGCGGCTTTCCCGCACGAGGGCGATCCATTCCGACGCCTCCGCCGGGGTCTGCGCGTCGATGGATAGCGGCGGGTTGTGGCGGTTCTCCAGGGCCGCAAACACGGCAGGCGTGGCGACCGGAGAGAGCGGGTTCGCAAGCACCAGATCAAGGCCGGGCAACCCGGTCGCCGGCACGATGATATCGCCGATGCCGCGCGCGATCAGCGGGCGCGAGGCGAGGCACATGGGCACGTCCGCGCCAAGCGAAAGGGCGATGTGCGCCAGCGTCTCCGGGTCGAGGCCGGGCTGCCACAGGCGGCCAAGCCCGCGCAGCACGGCGGCTGCATCGGCCGAGCCGCCGCCGATGCCGGAGGCCGGCGGCAGGTTCTTTTCCAGATGGATATGGACCGGACCGGCGGTTCCGCCGGCTGCAACGGTCGTCTCGCGCAGACGATTGCGCGCCCTCAGCACCAGATTGCCGATCCGGATGTCATCGTGCTGCGGCAGGTCATCGGCAAAGCGGCCGGAGAGCGTGAAGCGATCGGTGTCGGACGGCGAAAAGGTCAGCCGATCGCCGATATCAGTGAAGGTCACCAGCGAATCAAGGAGATGATAGCCGTCGCCGCGCTGCCCGGTTACATGCAGCGCCAGATTGATCTTTGCGGCGGCGAATTCACTAATCGCGCCGCCGTCAGGCGCGTCCGTCACTGCGGGCTTTCCGCGCCGCCCGGCGACTGTGCGAGCGGGCTGTCATCGTCTTGCGTCCCGGCAGAAAGGCCGTGGGCGATCTTCGCCTTGATCTCGGGAACGAGATCCTCTTCGGGCTCGGCGGCCAGCGCCTTGTTCCACTGGTAGATCGCCTCGAGCTTGCGGCCGACCTGCCAATAGGCATCGCCCAGATGATCGTTGATCGTCGGATCGCCGGTATCGAGCGCGACGGCCCGCTCCAGCTCGCGCAGCGCATCCTCGTAACGGCCGAGCCTGTAATAGGCCCAGCCGAGCGAATCGACGATATAGCCGTCATCGGGACGCTGGTCGACGGCCTGGTTGATCAGGTCGAGCCCTTCTTCGAGCTTCATGCCCTGGTCGATCCAGGAATAACCAAGATAATTCAGCACCTGCGGCTGATCCGGGTAAAGCTCCAGCGCGCGCAGGAAATTGGGCTCGGCCTTGTCCCATTCCTTCAGCCGTTCATAGGCAATGCCGCGGCGGTAGAAAATGCTCCAGTCCTCCGGCGCCGCCACCGCGCCGATGCGCTCTGCCGCGCGATCGAGAACCTCGGCCATTTCAGCGAACCGCTTTTCGCTCGACAGGACGCCGGCAAGCGCCAGATAGCCGCGCCGGTCGTCGGGCGCATCCTCGACCATGGCGTAAAGCATGTCGATCGCCTCGTCCTTGCGATCGAGTGCGGCAAGGGCAATCCCCTGCTGCAGCTCGGCAAGGCGATACTGCGTCGCGTCTTCCGGGATGCGGGAAAAATAGGAGAGCGCGCGTTCGGGCCGGTCATTCGCCGCTTCCACGACGCCGCTCAGGTAGAGCACGTCCGGCGAACCCGGATTGAGCGCCTCGGCGAGCGAGAGATAGAGCGAAACGATATCGTCGGCCGTGCCCTGGTTGAGCGCGGCGGCGATCTCGAACAACACGCCGGACGCTCCGGCCTTCGCCGTCTCCGGCAGGCCCATGACGGGCGCGCCGGCCTCGATCCGCTCGCGGATCGGTTCCAGCACGGCGGCATTGAGGCCGTAGGTCTCCGCAACGGAAACCGTGTCCAGCGCCTTGCGCGTATTGCCGGCCTGCTGCTCGATCGCGGCGAGGCCGATCACGGTTGCCAGCATGGTATCGGGCGCTGTGACACCGCCTTCCCGGTCGGCGAGCGCGGCATTGAGATAGGTGCGGGCCTTCGCGGTTTCGCCAGAAAGGGCGGCAATCGCCCCGGCATTGTAGTTGACGAAGAGATCGTACCAGGGCGGCCCCGAAAGCGCCTCCAGCCCGGCCAGCGCGGCATCGGGCTCGCCCTTGCCCGTCAGCGCCCATGCCTTCAGCAGCTCCGAGACGAGTTCATCGAGCGCGCTGCCGCCGAAATCATCCAGCGTGGCGATGGCGTCGTCGTAGCGCTCCTCGGAAAGGGCGGCGAGCGCCAGTGAAAGCTCGCGCAAGGGCACGAGCTGCGGCTCGTCCGTGGTCTTTGCCGCCTGGGCCTCGGCGCCCTTCAGGTCGCCGTTGAAGATCAGCGCGATGAACAGCTGATTGTTGGTTCCCGCGTCGTCCGGCCGGTATTGCAGCGCCCGGCGGAAATAGGCAACCGCCCGGTCAAGGTCGTTGTCGAAGGCGGCCGTCTGGCCGGCAAGCAGCGCACCGGCAAAGCTCTCCGCGCTCACCGCCTCCATGGCGGCGTCGAGGGCTGCCTCGCTGCCGACGTCCGTCTCCGCGGATGCCGAAAGAGGCAGCATCAGCGCGGCGGCAAAGGCGACCGTCGCCAAGAGCCGTTTCATCGGGATCGTGTTGGTCATCAGAAACCTTTCATCGGCGATACGGTGCGAAAGGCGGGCGCGCCCGCCCCCGGCGTCAACTGATGCGGGCGATGCAGTAATCGATCACTTCTTCAAGCGCATGCCGACCGGCGGACATGGGAAGCGGCGCCAGCGCCGCCCGCGCGGCCTCGCCATAGGCAAGCGCGCGGGAAATCGAATCGGAAAGCGCATTGTGTTTGGCGATCAGCCGGCGCGCCTTCTCAAGCGCGACATCATCGTTCTCGCCGTCCTCGATGGCGCTGCGCCAGAAGGCCTTCTCCTCGGCGTCGCCCCGCTGATGAGCGAGGATCACCGGCATGGTCACCTTGCCCTCGCGGAAATCATCGCCGACATTCTTGCCGAGATCGGCGCTGGAGCCGCCATAATCAAGCACGTCATCGACAAGCTGGAAAGCAAGGCCGAGCGCCATGCCATAGTCGCGCAAGGCGGTGCGTTCGGCTTCCGACGCGCCCGCGATGATCGGCCCCACTTCGGCCGCGGCAGCGAAAAGTTCGGCCGTCTTGCCGCGAATGACGGCGATATAGTCGGCTTCCGTGGTGTCCATCTTCTTGGCGACGGAAAGTTGCAGCACCTCGCCCTCGGCAATCACGGCGGCGGCATTGGAGAGCACCTTGAGGGCCTCCATCGAACCGGTCTCCACCATCATGCGGAAAGCCTGACCGAGCAGGAAATCGCCGACGAGCACGCTCGCCTGATTGCCCCAGATCATCCGCGCGGACGACTTGCCGCGCCGCATGTCGCTCTCGTCAACCACGTCATCATGCAGCAGCGTCGCCGTATGCATGAACTCGACGCTGGTGGCGAGATAGACGTGATAATCGCCGCGATACCCGAACATCGCGGCGGTTGCGAGCGTCAGCATGGGACGCAGGCGCTTGCCGCCGGAAGAGATCAGGTGATTGGCAACCTCCGGTATCATCTCGACATCCGAGCCTGCCTTTGACAGGATAAGCTTGTTGACACGCTCCATGTCTGCCGCGGTCAGGTCCACGATGGGCTTGACCGAGCCTGTTGGTTTGTTCTCTTTTGCCAGCGATGTAACGGCGCCCAAAACAGCACGCTCCTGTTGAATTCTGTTCGCCGACAATAGGGAGCGGCGGCGGGAGCGACAAGGGGCAAATTGTTCCTTTTGATTGAAAATCGGGAGTTTGATATGGGCCTGACCAATCTGATGCGCACCAATGACGCCGTGGTTCTGGGCCTTGCCGAGAGCCTGCTGAAAGACGCCGGCATTCACTTTTTCGTGGCCGATCGGTCGATGAGCGTCATGGAAGGCTCGCTCGGCCTGTTGCCGCGCCGGCTGATGGTGGACGAAGACCAGTTGGCCGAAGCGCGCGAAATCCTGACCGAGGCCGGGCTTGGCAAGGAGCTGAAGCCTGAATGAGCGCTGCGCCGGAAAAGACGATCGATGCCTTCCATCGCGGCCGCTTCTATCTCGTGCAGCCGAGGGGCCGGGGCCATCGGGCCGGCATGGACGCCATGCTTCTGGCTTCGATGGTGGAGGAAAACGGCCGGCTGAAGGTGGCCGATCTCGGCGCCGGCGCGGGCGCAGCGGGCCTTGCCGTTGGCGCGCGCCTGCCGCAAGCCGAAGTGCACCTCTTCGAAATTTCCGCCGAAATGGCGGATTTCGCCCGGCAGACGCTGGCTCTTGCGGAAAACGCCGCGCTCTCCGACCGCGTTGTCGTGCATGAAGCCGATGTGACGCTGAAGGGCGCAGCCCGAAACGCCGCCGGCCTCACCGATGACACCTTCGACCATGTGATCATGAACCCGCCCTTCAACTGGACGGCGGACCGCCGCACGCCCGATGCGCTGAAGGGCGTCGCCCATGCCATGACGGACGATCTTTTCGAACACTGGATCCGCACCGCCGGCGCTATTTTGAAGCCCGGCGGCGTACTCTCGCTGATTGCAAGGCCGCAGTCGGTCGCCGAGATCATCGCGGCATGCGGAAAGCGCTTCGGCGGCATCGAGATCACGCCGGTCCATGCCCGTAGCGGCGAGGAAGCGTTCCGCATTCTCGTCTCTGCCGTCAAGGGATCGCGCGCCCGGCTTTCGCTGCGCCCTGCCCTCGTCATGCACGCAAGCGACAGCCACGCCTTCCTGCCGCTCGTCGATGACCTCAACAACGGCCGCGCGTCCTATCCGCGCAACAGCATGACGCGACGCGCAAATCTTTAGGCCTCGCCCTTGTCTTTGCCGCGGCTGCGCATACATGCGTCGATACCATTTTTGCGAGGCGAGGACAGGATGAAGACGCTGATTTCCGGGTTGATCCCCAGACGGTTCCGCAAGGACAAGACGATCATTCCGGTGGTGCGGCTTTCAGGCGCGATCATGGCCGGCGGCTCCCCTGGCCGGCGCAGCCTAAACCTCGCCTCCGTCTCTGCCGCGCTCGACAAGGCTTTCTCGATGAAGGCGAGCCCCTGCGTTGCCATCTCGCTCAATTCGCCCGGCGGCTCGCCCGTGCAGTCGCGTCTGATCTTCAGCCGCATCCGCGCGCTTGCGGACGAAAAGAACAAGAAGGTGCTGGTCTTCGTCGAGGATGTCGCAGCTTCCGGCGGCTACATGATCGCGCTCGCCGGCGACGAGATCTTCGTCGACCCGACCTCGATCGTCGGCTCCATCGGCGTCGTCTCCGGCGGCTTCGGCTTTACCGGGCTGATCGAGAAGATCGGCGTGGAGCGACGCGTCTACACCGCCGGCGAGAACAAGGTGATGCTCGATCCCTTCCAGCCGGAAAAGGAAAAGGACATCGCCTTCCTCAAGGACCTGCAGGGCGAGATCCACCAGGTCTTCATCCAGATGGTGAAGGAACGGCGCGGAGAGAAACTCGCCGACGATCCAGACCTCTTCTCCGGCCTGTTCTGGAGCGGCATCAGAGGCGCGGAGCTCGGCCTCGTTGATGGCATCGGCGAGATGCGCGCGACGCTGAAGGCGCGTTACGGCGACAAGGCGGAGATGAAGCTCGTCTCGACGCCGACCAGTCTTCTCGGCCGCGCCAAGCCGGGGGTTGCCGGCATCGGCCTGTCCGCCCCGGAAATCGGCGCGAGCCTTGCTTCGGGACTTGCCGAAACGGCGGAAGAGCGCGCATTATGGGCGCGCTACGGTTTGTGAGGATACCGACATGGGACGGCTTATGGTTCTCGCGGCAATCGCGGGCGGCGGCTACATGCTCTACCGCAAGTTCATCAACGACGCGGAAACCGTGACCGCGCGCGGAGAACAGAAACGCGCCGAACAGAAGAACGGCGCCACGGGCACGCTGGTGAAGGATCCGGTGACCGGCGAATATTACGTGAAGAAGATCGATACGCCCTGAAGCGGCCGCCTTCGATCCACAATGCCCTGCAGGCATCGGAAGACCGCTGCGGCCTTCCGCCGCGAATTTGACATTTTTCAGCCGACTTGCCGCCACTTTCATCAAAGTGTTACACTTTGTTCGTGAACGGCAAAATCAAATCGCCGACAAGCTGCGAACCGTTCACGCGGAGTTGCGCAATGCGCCGATTCTGCCGGGCTCGCCCTTCCTTGCCATATCTCTGGCTTGAGGGCTCTCCGGACAGGCAACTCCCCGGAAAACGGAAGGCGCGGCGGCATGAGGCTCTCGCGATTTCCTCTCGAGGAACCGGATCGGTTCAAACCTCCAGCAAGGGAACCTGCCATGAGCTTCGGCGTCACTGTCAGTCTGACACTCTATTTCGTTCTGATGATCGCCATCGGCATCTATGCCTGGCGAAAATCCACATCCAATTCCGAAGAATACATCCTCGGCGGCCGACAGCTTTCGCCTTCGGTCGCGGCACTTTCCGCCGGCGCATCGGATATGAGCGGCTGGCTGCTGATGGGGCTTCCCGGCGCGCTCTTCGTATCCGGCCTGACGCAGAGCTGGATCGGCATAGGCCTTGTCGTCGGCGCCTTCCTCAACTGGATCATCGTCGCGCCCCGACTGCGCGAGCAGACGGAGCGCTACGACAACAGCCTGACCATTCCGGAATTTCTGTCGAAGCGCTTTCCGAGCAAGGCGATGGCGCTGCGAAGCGTTTCGGCGATCGTCATCGTCGTGTTCTTCGCCGTCTATACCGGATCGGGCCTTGTCGCCGGCGGCAAGCTTTTCGACACCGCCTTTCCCGACCTCGTCCACATCGGCTCTCTCTCCGCCTACCAGACCGGCATCGTCCTGACGATGGGCATCGTTCTGGTCTACACGCTGATCGGCGGCTTTCTGGCCGTCAGCCTCACCGATTTCGTCCAGGGCTGCATCATGATGCTGGCGCTTGTGATCATGCCGCTCGTGGTCGTCTACAAGGCCGGCGGCATCGGCGTATCGGAAGCGCGGATGATGAGCGTCGACCCGAACTTCCTGTCGATGTTCCACGGGATGACGGTGGTCGGCTTCTTCTCGGCGGTCGCCTGGGGGCTCGGCTATTTCGGCCAGCCGCACATCATCGTCCGCTTCATGGCCGTCCGTTCGGTGGAAGACGTACCCAAGGCGCGCAATATCGGCATGGCCTGGATGATCATCTCGCTTGCGGGCGCTGTCGGCGTCGGCATCTTCGGCCGGTCCTATGTGGTCGGCAACAATATCGACGTCGCCGACCCGGAAACCATCTTCATCATCCTTGCCAACCAGCTGTTCATTCCGCTCATCACCGGCTTCCTGCTGGCAGCGTTGCTGGCAGCCATCATGAGCACGATCTCGAGCCAGCTTCTGGTCGCCTCGTCGTCACTGACCGAAGACTTCTACCGCCTGTTCCTGCACCGTCAGGCCAGCGAGCGTGAAATGGTCAATGTCGGTCGCTTCTTCGTGCTGGTGGTTGCCATCGCCGCTGCCGTCATCGGCTGGAATCCGGATTCGAAGGTTCTCGGCCTCGTCTCCAACGCCTGGGCCGGCTTCGGCGCGGCCTTCGGCCCGCTGATCATCCTGTCGCTGACATGGCGCGGCATGTCGGGCGCGGGCGCGGTTGCCGGCCTCGTCGCCGGCGCGCTGACGGTCATCATCTGGATTTCGCTCGGCTGGGGTTCCAGTTTCCTCGGCGGACCCGGCGTCTACGAGATCATACCGGGCTTCATCGTCGCCTTCATCGCCATCTGGGTGGTAAGCCTGATGACGCCGACCAAGAACGAGTTCCGCCCGCTGGCACCGGCTGCGGAATAGACCAGGCTGAAAAGGGGCGGGACATCATGTCGCCGCCCCTTCCTTGCCTTCATGGCCCGGTCGTCCGGCCTTCCGCCACTTGACCCCTCGCCGCTTTAGTGGCACTTCACCGGTCATTCTTCCAGAGAGACCGAATGCCATGTCCGAGATGCCCGAAACAAAGCCGCATATGCACCCGAAGCGTTCCTTCCAGGGCCTGATCCTGACGCTGCAGGCCTATTGGGCCGACAAGGGTTGCGCCATTCTCCAGCCCTATGACATGGAAGTGGGCGCCGGTACGCTGCACCCCTCGACGACGCTCAGGGCGCTCGGTCCGAAACGCTGGAATGTTGCCTATGTGCAGCCCTCGCGCCGGCCCGCCGACGGTCGCTACGGCGAAAACCCGAACCGGCTGCAGCATTATTACCAGTATCAGGTGCTTCTGAAGCCCTCGCCGCCGGACCTGCAGGCGCTTTACCTCGGTTCCCTGAAGGCAATCGGCCTCGATCCGCTGCTGCACGATATCCGCTTTGTCGAGGATGACTGGGAGAACCCGACGACCGGCTCCTGGGGGCTTGGCTGGGAATGCTGGTGCGATGGCATGGAAGTCTCGCAGTTCACCTATTTCCAGCAGGTCTGCGGCATCGAATGCGCGCCGGTTGCCGGCGAGTTGACCTATGGCCTCGAGCGACTTGCCATGTATGTGCAGGGCGTCGACAATGTCTACGACCTCAACTTCAACGGCCGCGAGGGCGACGAGAAGGTCACCTATGGCGATGTCTTCCTGCAGACCGAGCAGGAATATTCGCGCCACAATTTCGAATATGCCAATACCGAGATGCTGCACCGCCACTTCCTCGACGCCGAGGCGGAATGCCGCGCGCTGCTTGCAGCCGGCGCGCCCGGTGACGCGGCAAGCCTGCACAAATGCGTCTTCCCGGCCTATGACCAGTGCATCAAGGCCTCGCATCTCTTCAACCTCCTGGATGCGCGCGGCGTGATCTCGGTTACCGAGCGCCAGAGCTACATCCTCAGGGTCCGCACACTGGCCAAAGCCTGCGGAGAAGCCTATCTTCTGACGGAAGCGGGCGGGTTCCAGCCGGAAGCGGCCTGATCTGATCGAAGCGCGCGGTTCGCTGCGCGCCATCGCTGAGCTTGGGAGGCGCGCATGCTGATAACCCTTATCGTCCTGATCGTGATCATCGGCGCGATCGCGGGCTTTGTGATCTCGCTCTACAACGCGCTTGTGCGCGCCCGCCAGACGGCCGAAGAGGCCTGGTCCGGCATTGACGTGCAGCTCAAACGCCGCGCCGATCTCATCCCGAACCTCGTCGAAACCGTCAAGGGCTATGCAAGCCACGAGCGCGGCACGCTGGAAGAGGTTGTCGAAAAGCGCAACAAGGCGCAGTCGGTCGCCGCCAATGATGTCGCCGGCCGCGCCAAGGCCGAGGGCGAGCTGACGCAGGCGCTGGGCCGTCTCTTTGCGCTTTCGGAAGCCTATCCGGATCTGAAGGCCAACCAGAACTTCGCCGACCTGCAGGCTTCGCTCGAAAGGACCGAAAGCGAAATCCAGATGGCGCGACGCTATTATAACGGCGCCACGCGCGAGCTGAACGTCAAGGTCGAGAGCTTCCCGAGCAATATCATCGCCGGCCAGTTCGGTTTTGAGAAGCGCGATTATTTCGAGATCGACGAGCCCGCCGACCGGGCGGTTCCCAATGTTTCGTTCTGATTTCCCGACCGCCTGATAGCTCCCTGTTTTTTTTGCGCGTCCGGACGGAAAACCGGCATTCGCTTTTCCTGTACGCGCTCAAGATGAAAGTATCACGCATGAACAAGGACAGGCTCACTGTCATTCCACCCGGCCATGCTCTTTCCGGCAGGGTCAGCCCGCCCGGATCGAAATCAATTACCAACCGCGCGCTGCTGCTCGCAGGCCTTGCCCGCGGCACCAGCCGGCTGACCGGAGCGCTGAAGAGCGACGACACGCGCTATATGGCCAATGCGCTGCGCGCCATGGGCGTTTTAGTGGACGAGCCCGACGAGACGAGCTTCGTCGTCACGGGAACGGGACGGCTGGAAGCGCCGTCCGGTCCGCTCGTCCTCGGCAATGCCGGCACTGCAACGCGGTTTCTGACGGCAGCGGCAGCAGCTGTCGAGGGCATTGTGATCGTTGACGGCGACGAACATATGCGCAAACGCCCGATCGCCCCTCTGGTGATCGCGCTCCAGAGTCTCGGCATCAAGGCCGAGGCGCCGACCGGCTGCCCACCGGTGACGATCGAGGGGCAGGGCCATTTCGGCACGGGCCGCGTCGAGATCGACGCCGGACTGTCGAGCCAGTATGTCTCCGCGCTGTTGATGGCGGCCCCGCTTGCGCCCGAGGGCACGAGGGAGCCGGTGACGATTGCGCTGACCGGCAAGGAGATCGGCGCACGCGGCTATATCGGCCTCACGCTCGATGCCATGACCGCCTTCGGCGCCAGGGTCGAGCAGGTGGACGAGGCGACCTGGAAGGTGCTGCCGACCGGATACCGCGCTGCCGATTTTCACATCGAGCCGGATGCGTCTGCCGCGACCTATCTGTGGGCTGCGGAAAAGCTCACCGGCGGAGCGATCGATATCGGTACGCCGGCGGAGAACTTCACCCAGCCCGATGCCAAGGCTTACGGTGTGATCGCGTCCTTCCCGCATATGCCGGCGGAAATCGACGGTAGCCAGATGCAGGACGCCGTGCCCACGCTTGCCGTGCTCGCCGCCTTCAACGAGACACCGGTGCGCTTTACCGGCATCGAGAACCTGCGCGTCAAGGAATGCGACCGCACCCGGGCGCTGTCGCTGGGGTTGAACGCGATCCGCGACGGACTGGCGGAGGAAGATGGCGAAGACCTCATCGTCCATGCCGATCCATCCCTTGCCGGGCAGCATTTGCCGGCCGAGATCGATACCTTTGCCGATCATCGCATCGCCATGTGCTTTGCCCTTGCGGGCCTGAAGATTGACGGCATCGCCATCCTGGACCCGCTTTGCGTCGGCAAGACCTATCCGGGATACTGGGACGCGCTTGCTTCGCTTGGGGTTGAATACAAAGATTGAGGAGGCCGGCATGGCGGCAGCAAAACGCACAACGTCAGATTTGCGAAAGACCGTCATGCGGTGGATTTTGACGACTACGCACTTGCTTTCTCCCGTCATCCCGGCCTTGAGCCGGGATCCAGGGCAACACGACGCGCGTCATCTTTCGGATCCGGCCCCTCGGAGAGGCTACAGAAGCCAGCCCTGGATGCCGGCTCAAGGCCGGCATGACGGACGTCGGAGGGGAACGGCACCCTTCTTCTCCATCGCCCTCACAACGCTTCTCCTCGCCACTGCCCCCGTCCACGCAGCCGAAGTCATCAACAGTTTCACCTCCGACGTGACGGTGGAAAAGTCCGGCCTCTATGACGTGACCGAGACAATCGCCGTTCATGCCGAGGGCGACCAGATCCGGCGCGGCATCTATCGCGATTTCCCGCTGACCTTCCGCAATGGCGATGGCCGTTCCGGCGAGGTGACCTTCGACCTGAAATCCGCGACCCTCGACGGCAAGCCGGTCGACCACCACACGGAAAGCATATCGGGCGGCATCCGCATCTATCTGGGTTCGGCCGATACCACGGTTTCGCCCGGCAACCATACCTATCAGCTCATCTACGAGACCGACCGCCAGGTGCGCACATTCGATGATCACGACGAGATCTACTGGAATGCCACCGGCAATTTCTGGGCCTTTCCGATCGAAAAGGCGACAGCGGTGATCACGCTGCCCGAGGGCGTGACCCCGACGGACACAACGTTTTACACCGGCGCATACGGCTCGCGCGAGAAGAACGCCACGGTCTCAACCAACGGGAATGTCGTGACCTTCGAGACGACAGAGCCGCTTGGACCGCAGGAAGGCCTTTCCGTCGTCATCGCCGTGCCCAAGGGGGCCATCGACGCGCCAAGCGCAACCGCGAGCGCCGGCTGGTTCCTGAGCGACTATCGCAATTACATCATTGGCTTTGCCGGCCTTCTGCTGGTCTTTGCCTATTACCTTCTGTCGTGGCGCGCCGTCGGGCGCGATCCGCCGGCCGGCATTGTCGTGCCGCGCTGGGATCCGCCGGAAGGGCTGTCGCCCGCACTCGTTTCCTATGTCGAAAACAAGGGCTTCGGTTCCAGCCGGTTTGACGCGATCGCGGCAACGGCGATCGATCTCGCGGTCAAGGGCTTCCTGATCATCGACGAGCCGAAGAAGGGCATGACGCTGAAGCGCACCGAAAAGCCCTTTGATGCCGCGCTGCCGCCCGGCCAGAAGGCGCTTCTGAAGGCGGTGGACGATGCCGGCGGCGTCTTCATCGTCGACAAGGCGCATGGCAAGTCCGTGGCCTCCATGGCAAGCGCCTTCACGTCCGCCATCACGCGCGAGCATCGCGGCGATTATTTCGTCAGCAATATCGGCTACACGCTCGGCGGCATCGCGCTTTCGATCCTGTCCGTCATCACTCTTCTCGCCTTCGGCTATATCTCCAATGAAGTGGTGCCGGTGCTGTTCGTCTCGGTGTTCATGTCGGTCGTCATCGGCATCTTCGCCGCCTCCTTTGCCCGCAGCTTCAGGCGTCGCGGCCGCAGTTTCGGCGCCGCCGTCGGCCTTCTGATCGGCGTCGGCATATTCGGCTTCTTCGCCGTCCATGCGCTCGGCGGCATGCTGATGACGCTCGCAAGCTCGCATCTTTATGCCGAGGACTGGGCGGTGATCGCCTCCGTCGGTGGCATCGTGCTGATGAACCTGCTGTTCTTCTTCCTGATGGGGGCGCCGACGCCTTCGGGCCGGAAGAAAATGGACGAGATCGCCGGGCTGAAACAATATCTGACACTCGCCGAGGCTGGCCGCATGAACCTCAAGGGCGCGCCGGAGATGTCGCCGCAGCATTTTGAAACGCTGCTGCCCTATGCCGTGGCGCTTGGCGTCGAAAAACCATGGTCGAAGACCTTCGACACATGGCTGACGGCGGCAATCGCGGCGGGCACGGCAAGCTACTATTCGCCCTACTGGTATTACGGCGATTTCCGCCACCAGAACCTTTCCGACCAGATCGGCGGCTTCTCCTCTTCGATGGCATCAACCATGTCGTCCTCCATGCCGACGCAAAACACCTCGTCCTCCGGCTTTTCCGGCGGCGGGGGCTTTTCCGGCGGCGGCGGAGGCGGTGGCGGCGGCGGCGGCTGGTAGGCGGCTCAGTCCTCGACCCGGACGAAGCTTATCGGAGACGATGTCTCGGGGAAGCCGCCATCGGCATCGTTCTGAAAGCTGAGGGGGAGATGGCCGAAGGATATCCGGTCGCCCTCGATCCAGAGCCGGTCCTTCAGCCTGGAGCCGACCTCCGGGAAGGTGTAGGGCGCGCAGGTTTTCCCGGAAACGTCCCGCGACACGCCGGTTTCCCAGTCGCCGAGATCGCAGCCGGCGGAGCCGATATTGGCGTTGTAGTAGGTCGTCACTTCCGGCAGCAGCAATGTGTAGAGGAACAGACCGGTGCGCTGGACAAAGTCGATATGGTTCTCCTGGCCGCGGGCCTCCTCGACCACACCGCGATACTCGGCCTTCACGGTGGGGATGTCGCAGTCATCATGCGCATAGGATTGCGCCGTGGCTGACAGAACCGCGCCTTGGATCGTGACCTCGGCAATGAAGCCATGGCGGTCATTCTTGCCGATCGGCAGACAGGCCGTCTTGTAGTGGCCCTGCGGCAGCATCGTTTCCGCCTGAGTGGGGACAGCGGCAAGCGTCATGAGGGCGAGCGCGGACAATGGAACTGCGATTTTTCTGTTCATGCCGTATGATGAAGCCGAAAATCGGGCGATTACGTGGCGCGGAGACGCCTGCAGGTCGTCAGACCTTCCAAAACCTCTATTCCCGGATGACTTTTGCCGCCGGGCTTGCTAACACGCCGTCACCGACATTCAGACCACGATAGAAGCTGTCCCATGCCCGACCTTTTGCTTGAACTCCGTTCCGAGGAAATCCCCGCCCGCATGCAGCGCCAGGCGGCAGGCGAACTGAAGAAGCGCGTCACCGATGCGCTGGTGGATGCGGGTCTGACCTATGAGGGCGCGCGCGAATATTTCACGCCGCGCCGGCTGGCGCTTGACATCCACGGGCTGACGGCGCGTTCGGCCGATGTGCGCGAGGAGCGCAAGGGTCCGCGCGTCGGTTCGCCGGAGAAGGCGGTCGCGGGTTTTCTGCGCGGCGCTGGCCTTGACGATATTTCCCAGGCGAAGATCCAGTCGGACCCGAAGAAGGGCGATTTCTACGTCGCCATCATCGAAAAGCCCGGTCGTGACGCCGAGGAGATCATCCGCGACGTGATGCCCGGCATCATCCGCAACTTCCCATGGCCGAAATCGATGCGCTGGGGCGCTGCGTCTTCCGAGCCGGGCGCGCTGCGCTGGGTCAGGCCGCTGCAGTCGATCGTCTGCACCTTCGGCACGGAGATCGAGGAAACCAAGGTCATCGATTTCGAGATCGACGGCATTGTCGCTTCGAATGTCACCTATGGTCACCGTTTTCACGCGCCGGAACCCTTCGAGGTGAGGCGGTTTGCCGATTATGCGGCGGGCCTGGAAAAGGCCTGCGTCATTCTCGATGCCGATCGGCGCAAGGACATCATCCGCGATGACGCCGCCAATCTGGCCTTTGCCAACGGGCTTGACGTGGTCGAGGATGAGGGGCTTCTGGATGAGGTCGCCGGTCTTGTCGAATATCCGCAGGTCCTGCTTGGCGAGTTCGAGGAGGCCTTCCTTGAAATTCCCGACGAGATCATCCGGCTGACGATCAAGACCAACCAGAAATGCTTCGTCGTCCGCAAGCATGGCGAGGAAAGCCTCACCAACAAGTTCATCCTGATCGCCAATATCGCGGCCAGCGATGGCGGTAAGGAGATCTGCTACGGTAATGGCAAGGTCGTGCGCGCGCGCCTCTCCGACGCGCTGCACTTCTGGCATATGGACCAGCGCGACCTGCCGGATCTCAAGACGCTCGAGAAATCGGCGGCGCAATTCGGGCTCGACCTGAAGAAGCCGCTCGACCAGCGCATGGCCAAGCTCGACGCGCTGAACGTGACCTTCCATGCGAAACTCGGCAGCCAGGGCGCGCGGGTCGACCGCATCCGCAAACTGGCACGGGATCTGGCCTCGATCGTTGGCGCCGATCCGGTCGAGGTCGACCGCGCCGTGGTTCTGGCCAAGGCGGATCTCCGCACCGAGGCCGTCGGCGAATTCCCCGAGCTTCAGGGCGCCATGGGCCGCAAATACGCGCTTCTGCAGGGCGAGAGCGAAGCCGTGGCGGCGGCGATCGAGGAGCACTACAAGCCGCTCGGCCCCTCCGATGTCGTGCCGCGGGGCAAGGTCTCGCTGACGGTGGCGCTTGCCGACAAGCTCGACACGCTGACGGGCTTCTGGTCGATCGACGAAAAGCCCACTGGCTCCGGCGACCCCTATGCGCTCCGCCGCGCCGCCCTTGGCGTAATCCGCATCATCCTGGAACGCGGCGTGCGTCTGCCGTTGCTGTCGGTCTTCGACGATCGCGACCTGCTGTCCTTCTTCCACGACCGCTTCAAGGTCTATCTGCGCGACATGGGCGCGCGCCACGATCTGATCGACGCGGTGCTGTCGGCGGATTCGGATGATCTGGAAGTCGTTGCCCGCCGGGTGGAGGCGCTGACGAAATTCCTCGATTCCGAAGACGGCAAGAACCTGCTCGCGGGCGAAAAGCGCGCCGGACAGCTGCTGGCGGCGGAAGAAAAAAAGAAGACGCGGGTTGCCGAAAAGGTCGATCCGGCGCTGTTCGAGCTTGATGCCGAAAAGGCGCTTTACGACGCTATCCTCGCCGCCGCGAAGAAAGCGCGCGAAGCCTCGAAACGGGAAGACTATTTCTCCGCCATGGAGGCGCTTTCGACGCTGCGCGCGCCGGTTGACGCCTTCTTCGAGGATGTGCTGGTCAATGCCGAGGACGAGGCCGTGCGGGCAAACCGCCTGGCCTTGCTGGCGATGATCCGCGAGGCGACCGGGACCGTTGCCGATTTCTCCAAGATTGCCGGCTGAGGCGCTGGCGCGCCCTCAGTGATGCCCGATGACATACCACACGCAGCGCAGCACAAGATGCAGCGCCAGCAGCAGGATGCCGGCAAGAAGGGCCAGATGGGCGAGCGGCGTCAACAGGCTTCCTTCGATGGCGCCGGCGACATCGCGATAATGATAAAGGCCGAAACGGATGGTCAAGGTGGCAAGGCCGATCACCACCAGCACCAGACCGGCTAGTTTCATGTTCCGATCTCCCTTGGGCTGACAAGCGCATGTTCGAGATCGGTCTTCCTCGGGACGGCACGCCGCCATCCGTCTTTCAACTTGAAAAGACCGAAACGCGAAAGACGGCCAGCGGCCGCCTTCCGGTGTTTGGTCTTTTTTTAATCCGGTTTTGTGGCGATTTGAGGCCGGCCTCCTATTCGCCCTGAAGCGAAACAGAGATCTCCGAGACCGCCGGCGCTTCCTCGATCAACCTGTTTTCCGCCATGAACGCGCCGAAACGCTGGTAGCGGCCGGCGTCAAAGGCAGCCGGGCTCTTGGCAAAACGGGCGATCGTATCGGCGAAGGCCTTGCGGTTCAGTTCGTCGTCAAGATCGGGATAGGCTTCGGCAAACAGGGTCCAGGCCTCTTCCGGGTGGTTGGTGATGAAGATCGTCGCCCGCTCCACCGCGTCCAGGAAGCGCGGCAGGCGATCATCGTCGATGAGTTCGCCACGGGTCACATAGATCAGCTCGTCATAGACCGGTACGCCGTTTTCCTCCGGGAAGAAGGCTTTGCCCTCCTCGCCCTCGATCGCCATCTGGGTCAGTTCGAAATTGCGGAAGGCCCCGATCGTGGCATCGACCTGACCGGAGAGGAGCGACTGCGTGAGGGCGAAATTGACATTGACCAGCGTGATGTCGTCGCGCGTCAGACCGGCGCTTGAGAGCATGGCGGAGACGACCGCCTCCTCGATGCCGGCGACCGAAAAACCGATCTGCCGGCCCTTGAGGTCGCCAAGCGATTGCACCGGACCATCCGCCATCACCGTCAGCGTGTTGAGCGGCGTGGACACCAGCGTGCCGAAGCGCTTGATGTCGATGCCGGCGGCGTGGTCGAGATAGAGGTTCGGCTGGTAGTGCACGCCAATATCGGCCTTTCCGGCGGCAACCATGCGCGGCACCATGGACGGGTCGGCCGGCGGCACGAGGTCAACATCGAGCCCCTCATCGGCGAAATAGCCGTTCGCGTCGGCAATCACCATCGGTGCATGGTCCGGGTTCACATACCATTCGAGAATGACGCTGAGCTTGTCATTGGCGGCGGCAAGGCCGGGCAGAAGCGTCAGTGCGGCGAAAAGGGCTAGTCTTGTGAACATCTTATCCTCCTTGGGAGATCGGCGCGGCCGCTTATTGGGCGGGCGACCAGCGGGTGAAAAAGGGCGCGGCGAGATCCACCGCCTTGCGAAACAGGACGGCCTCCAGCGCCAGGATGAACATGGCGGCAAACACCGTATCGGCCTGCATGCGGGCATTGGCCTGCACCATGACGAAGCCAAGCCCGCCGGCAGCGCCCACCCATTCGCCGACAACGGCGCCGAGAGGGGCAAGGGGTGCTGCGATGCGCAGGCCCGAAAACAGCTGCGGCATGGCGAGCGGCAGGCGGATGAGAACCAGAAGCTGCCAGTGTCCCGCGCCATCGAGATGCGCCGCCTTGACGATGGCGCTGTCGGTGCGCGACAGCCCGTCGGCGAAATTGGAGGCAACGGGAAAGAAGACGATGATCATCGTCATCACCACCTTGGAGGTGATGCCGAAGCCGAACCAGAGCACCAGCATGGGCGCGATGACAAAGACCGGAAAGGATTGCAGCACCACGAGCGCAGGCCAGACGAGGCGCCCG
Source organism: uncultured Martelella sp. (assembly GCA_963676545.2). Classification (GTDB taxonomy): domain Bacteria; phylum Pseudomonadota; class Alphaproteobacteria; order Rhizobiales; family Rhizobiaceae; genus Martelella. The sequence continues at coordinate 205,654 of CAXXRG010000003.1, forward strand.
AACCGGGGAAAACCGGCGAGCAGAAAGGCGGCGCCCGCGCCAAAAACCGCACCGGCGGCAAAACCGGCGATGATCTCGCGCAGCGTAATGAGGGCATTCGTCAGAAGAGTGGCGTGGCCGGTCCACAGCCTTGCGGCAACGGCCGAGGGCGCGGGCAGAATATAGCGCGGCAGTTCAAGCACCGAGACGACCGCCTGCCACAGGAGAACGAGCGCAAGGACCACCAGAAGAGATCTGAAAACGGCGATAAGGCTTTGTCTCAAGTCCACTTTCCCCGGCACGGCCGGGCAGCGGGCGTAACAAAACAGGCTGATCTTATGGGCGTATCGCTCAACACCAAACTCCGTTCCTACGCCGGCATGACCCGGATCAGGTTCAAGGGTTCGGCCACAAGCCATCTCAGCATCTTCAACACGGGAAGATCGCACCCCTCGGATGGCGTTATCTATGCCCGCGCCGCGCCTTTGGGTCAAGGGGGAGTGACAGAAGCGATCGCGGCAACATTCGGCGAAGTTGCCATATCACGCCTCTTTCATCTTAAAGTTGATCCGAAAGATTGGCGAAAGGCGAATTTTCGGCTACCGTCTGCATAAAAAGGCTAAGGGGTCAGCATAAAACAAAACTGACCGACGGACCGGAAACCCGGAATCGTCTTGTTATGCGGAGAAAACAAATGCTTATCGCCATCGTCATCGTGGCGGCACTGTTCGGTTTGCTCTTTGGTTTCGACCAGGGTGTGATTTCCGGCGCGTTGCCGTTCATCAAGCAGGATTTTGCCATATCCAACTTCATGGCGGACACGATCACGGCCGCCGTGCCGCTCGGCGCCGTTTTCGGCACGCTGCTCGCCATGGTCACCACGGACCGCTACGGGCGAAAGCCGATGCTGATCCTCGGCGCCGTCATCTTCTTCGTCGGTTCGCTGATTTCGTCGCTTGCCTTCAACCAGTATTTTCTCACGCTGGCGCGGCTTCTGATCGGCGTCGGCATCGGCGCCTCGGCCATGACCGCGCCGATGTTTCTGGCGGAAGTGGCGCCGGCGCGCATTCGCGGCACCATCGTTTCGGCTTTCCAGCTGATGATCACCATCGGTATCATGGTGTCGTACATGTCGGACGCGGCCTTCGGCCCGTCGGGCGACTGGCGCTGGATGATCGGCGTCGGCGTGTTCCCGGCCATCATTGCCCTTGTCGGCATCCTGCTTTCGCCGGAAACGCCGCGCTGGCTGACGCTGAATTCCAACGCCGACAAGGCGCGCGAGGTCATCGTCAGGCTGCAGCCGGAGGCAAGCGATGAAGACGTCGACAAGATCATCGCGGAGATCAAGGAAAGCGCCCAGGATGAGGGCGCGCCGCCGAAATGGAGCAGTTTCCTGAAAAAGGGCATCCTGCCGGTCACGAGCTTTGCCATGATCGTCTTCGCCCTGCAGCAGCTCTCGGGCATCAATGCGATCATTTATTACGCGCCGGAAATTCTCAAGAAAGCCGGCCTCGACGAGACGACGGCAGCGCTCTACGCCAATGTCAGCATCGGCGTCGTCAACGTTCTCTTCACCGTCGTCGCCATGTATCTGGTGGAGTCCATGGGCCGGCGAAAGCTGCTGATTCTGGGCTTTGCCGGGACTTCCCTGAGCCTCGCCTTCGTGATTGCGGCAACCCTCATCGGCGCATCGCCCTATGTAACCCTTTTCGGGATACTGGCCTTCATCGCCTTCTTCGCCGTCAGCCTCGGCCCGTTGCCCTGGCTCTACATGGCGGAGCTTTTCCCGCTCAGGCTGCGCCCGCGCGGCATGGCGCTTGCCTCGGTCGCCAACTGGTCCTTCAACTATATCGTCGCCCAGCTCTTCCTCGGCATGCTCGGCGATTTCGGCATCATCGGAACCTTCGGCGTGTTCTTCGCCTTCTGCGTGATCGGCATTTTCTACGCAATCGCGGTAGCGCCGGAGACCAAGGGCGTTACGCTCGAGGAAATCGAGCAGCGCACGGTCGCGGCGGACTGATCCGCTCGCATCGCCTGAACCTGACGGCCCGCCCTGCGCGGGCCGTTTTGCGTGAAACCGCCAAATTGCCTAAGACTAATGGCTGCATTGCCGTCGATGGACAATCGGCGGCAAACAGAGGAAAACGGCGTTGGCATTGAAGCGGGAGGAGACGTCATGCTCGATCACAAGGTGCGCACCCACAAATCATCGGAACACCTCAAACGCGAGGACCAGCTTGCCTGGAAGATCGCCGAGGTCGCGGCGGACCCCGTGGCGCTTGACGACGACGTGGTGGAAATGATCGGCAACCGGATCATCGACAATGCCGCCGTGGCCGCAGCCTCCATCGCCCGCCGACCGGCCGTCAGCGCCCGCGCGCAGGCAACCGCCCATCCGTTTTCGCCAGGCGCGACCATTTTCGGCCTTGCCGCCGACAAGCGCTTTTCGCCCGAATGGGCGGCCTGGGCCAATGGGGTGGCCGTGCGCGAGCTCGACTATCACGACACCTTCCTGGCCGCCGACTATTCCCACCCCGGCGACAATATTCCGCCGATCCTCGCCGTCGCCCAGCATTGCGGACTGTCCGGCGAGGCCCTGGCCCGCGGCATTGCCACCGGTTATGAGATCCAGGTCGATCTCGTCCGCGGCATCTGCCTGCACGAGCACAAGATCGATCATATCGCGCATCTCGGACCATCGGCAGCAGCCGGCATCGGCACCGCGCTCGGGCTTGATTGCGAGACCATCTACCAGGCCGTTCAGCAGGCGCTGCATGTAACGACCACGACGCGGCAATCGCGCAAGGGCGAGATTTCCAGCTGGAAGGCCTATGCGCCTGCCTTTGCCGGCAAGATGGCGGTCGAGGCCGTTGACCGGGTGATGCGCGGCGAAGGCGCGCCGTCTCCGGCCTGGGAGGGCGAGGACGGCTTTATCGCCTATCTTCTTTCCGGGCCGGGCGCTGAATATACCGTGCCGCTGCCGGAAAAAGGCGAGGCCAAACGCGCCATCATGGACACCTATACAAAGGAACATTCGGCCGAATATCAAAGCCAGGCGCTGATCGACCTTGCCCGCCGCATGGGCCCTGCGATCGGCGATCTCTCCAAGGTGAAATCGATCCTGATCGAGACCAGCCACCACACCCATTACGTCATCGGCACCGGGGCCAACGACCCGCAGAAGATGGATCCGAATGCAAGCCGGGAAACGCTCGACCATTCGATCATGTATATCTTCGCCGTGGCGCTTGAGGATGGCGGCTGGCACCACGAGCGCTCCTATGCGCCGGAACGGGCGAAACGCCCGGAAACCGTGGCGCTGTGGCACAAGATCACCACGGCCGAGAACCCGGAATGGACGCGGCGCTATCACAGCCATGATCCGGCGGAAAAGGCCTTTGGCGGCCATGTGATCGTCACCATGGAAGATGGACGGATCATCGAGGATCAATTGGCCATCGCCGATGCCAACCCGCTCGGAAGCCGGCCCTTCTCACGACCGGACTATGTAAAGAAATTCCGCATGCTGGCCCATGGCGTGATCGCGGCCGGCGAACAGGACCGCTTCCTCGCAACCGTCGAGCGGCTGACCTCGCTTGCGCCGGAGGAGCTTTCCGGACTGAACTTCGTCGTATCGCCCGACAAGCTCGGCGCGCCGGCAAAGACAGGCATTTTCGACTGGAAATGAGAACAGAGCCGCCGGGCCGGTCTAGAGCGCCGTGCGTCCATTCGGACGCACAAATGACGCTCTAACCTATTAAATCTACGCATCGTGCTTTCAGAAAACCGATTCCGGTTTTCGGGCCGATGCGCTAGAGGAGGGCCGGCCCCGCGCGGCGCATGATCGGGAGGAGAGATCATGACTGAAGCAAGGAAACCGAAGAAATCCGTGGCGCTATCCGGCGTTGTCGCCGGCAACACCGCCCTTTGTTCCGTCGGCCAGAGCGGCAACGACCTGCATTATCGCGGCTATGACATCCTCGATATCGCCGAGACCTGCGAATTCGAGGAAATCGCCTATCTTCTGGTCTATGGCGCGCTGCCGAACGCTGCCACGCTTGCCGCCTACAAGGCCAAGCTTGCCGCCCTTCGCGGCCTGCCGTCCGCCGTGCGCGGCGCGCTGGAGCTTTTGCCGGCAGCCACGCATCCGATGGATGTGATGCGCACCGGCGCTTCCGTGCTCGGCTGTGTGCTGCCGGAAGCAGACGACCACAACAGGCCCGGCGCACGCGACATTGCCGACCGGCTGATGGCCTCGCTCGGCTCGATGCTGCTCTACTGGTATCACTTTTCCCATAATGGACGGCGGATCGATGTCGAGACCGATGACGCCTCGATCGGCGGACACTTCCTGCATCTGCTGCATGGCAAGAAACCCAGAGAAAGCCATGTGCGGGCGATGCACACCTCACTCATTCTCTATGCCGAGCACGAGTTCAACGCCTCGACCTTTACCGCCCGCTCGATCACCGGCACCGGCACCGATTTCTATTCCGCCGTCTGCGGCGCGATCGGCGCCTTGCGCGGGCCGAAACACGGCGGCGCCAACGAGTTCGCCTTCGAGATCCAGAAGCGTTACGACACCCCGGAAGAAGCCGATGCCGATATCCGCGAACGGGTGGCGCAGAAACAGGTGATCATCGGCTTCGGCCATCCCGTCTATACGGTCTCCGATCCGCGCAACAAGGTGATCAAACAGGTCGCCCGCGAACTCTCCGAAGAAGCCGGATCGATGAAGATGTTCGATATTGCCGAGCAGATCGAGACCACCATGGCGGATGCGCGCAGCATGTTTCCCAATCTCGACTGGTTCTCGGCCGTTTCCTACCACATGATGGGCGTGCCGACGGCGATGTTCACGCCGCTCTTCGTGATTGCCCGCATGGCGGGATGGGCGGCCCATATCATCGAACAGCGCGAGGACGGCAAGATCATCCGCCCCGCCGCCAATTACACCGGACCGGACAACCGCCCCTTCGTCCCTATGTCCGAGCGAACCTGACAGGATTATTGCCATGCCCTATCTGATTTCCGCCGATCTTCCGCAAGAGCCCGCAGGCCTGCGCCTCCGCCGCCAGGTGGAAGCGGGCGGCATCGTCACCATGCCCGGCGTTCACAACGGCATGGCAGCCCTTCAGGCGAAGAAGGCCGGCTTTGATGCGCTTTACCTCTCCGGTGCGGCCATGACCGCCTCCATGGGCATTCCCGATCTCGGCATGATCACGGTGGACGAGGTTGCCTTCTTCATCCGCCAGATCACCCGCGCCAGCGGCCTGCCGCTGCTTGTCGACGGCGACACGGGCTATGGAGAGGCGCTGAACGTCATGCACATGGTGCGCACCTTCGAGGATGCCGGGGCGGCGGGCGTCCATATCGAGGACCAGCTGCTGCCGAAGAAATGCGGCCATCTGAACGACAAGAAGCTTGCCGACCCGCATGACATGGCCGCCAAGATTGCAGCCGCAGCGAAAGCCCGCCGCGATCTCTACATCATCGCCCGCACCGATGCGGCGGCCAGCGAAGGGATCGACGGCGCGGTGGCGCGCGCAAAACTCTTCATGGAAGCCGGCGCCGACGCGATCTTCCCCGAGGCGCTCACCAATGTCGACATGTTCCGCGCGTTTGCCGCCCGCATGGAAGGTACCCCGCTTCTTGCCAACATGACCGAGTTCGGCCGCACGCCCTATATGACGGCGTCCGAATTCGAGGAAATGGGCTACCGCATGGTGATCTTCCCGGTCTCCTCGCTTCGCGTTGCCAACAAGGCACAGGAGAGGCTGTTTTCGACGCTGAAGGAAACCGGCTCGACCAAGGCCATGCTGGAAGACATGCAGACCCGCGCCGAGCTCTATGAGACGATCGACCTCGCGGCCTATGAAGCACTCGACGCCTCGATCGTCGCGACGGTGCTGCCGACGATGGACAGGGAATAGGACGGAGCGCTCCGGGCATCCCATTCGACCAACCCGTTGAATGAGGCCGACCTTCAGCGGGCGGCCTTTTTTCTTTCCGCCTGCACGATTTCTGCACGGATCATGCACATTGAATGCAGGCCACATGCCGCACCTTGCTCCGGCAATGAAAGGAGCAAGAGATGCATTCCAGGATCGTATTCCATGGCGTACCACGGTCGATTTTGCAGGACGGCTGGTGGCTGAGCGAAGCTGCACAATTGCCCGCGGCGACCCCGCCCCCCGCGAAGGACGGGGCTGGACGAGCCGGAACCCCCTCCCCGGCCAGCGAAGGGCCGCATCCCAAGAGACAGTCCGGCAGGATCGTCCTGCTCCTGGCCATCGTGGCGCTGGCGCAGTTTCTCGTTATCGGCGTCAGGGCCGGCAGCATTCCGCTGTTGCTGATGGCCGCCGCAATCTACGTCTGTGCCTGTCTCTACCGCAAGCCGGCGCAAAAACCGTTTGCGCCGGCGCTTCTGCTCGCCGCCTCGGCCTTCCCGCTGATCGAATATGACCAGTTGCTCTCACGCTGCTTTCTTTTCTTCGGCCTGCTTTCGTCCATTGCCTGGCTTCGCCTTGGTCAACCGGCAACATCCGAAGGCATCGCCCGGGCAGCACTGGGACTTCTGAAACGCCTCCCCTTTTCCGCGATCGCAAATCTGACAAGGGCCGTTCTCGCCTGGAACCGGGCAATCGACATCAACGAGGCTGGCGAGGCGGATGACCGCGCGATAAACGCCTTTTTGCGCAAATGGGCCCTGTCGGCTGCCGGATTACTGGCTTTCGGACTATTGCTGCTTGCCGCCAACCCGCTGCTGCTCAACTTTGCCAACAGGCTGTGGCATCTCGAAATCGACAAAACGGCGCTGATTGTCAGAACGCTCTGGGGACTTGTGGTCGCATGCCTTGTCTGGCCAGCACTTGCCACTACCTGCGAAGCAAAGACCGGACGCCAGCCCCCGAAAATACCGGGCTACAATGAGGAGGCAGTGGTTCGCGCGCTTTCTCTCCTCAACGCTCTGGTCGCCATCCAGACGGTCACCGATTTCGCCATTCTTTCCGGCGGCGCATCCCTGCCCCACGGCATGACGTATTCAACCTATGCCCATCAGGGCGCCTACCCGCTGCTGGCTATCGCAGTTCTGGCGAGCGGTTTCATTCTGATCGCCCGGCCCTTTCTGCAAACCAATCGCTTTGTCCGGCCATTGCTGATGCTTTGGGTCGTCCAGAACATTCTGATTGCCTGTGCCGCTCTGCTGCGTCTCGACCTTTACGTTCACGCTCGCGGGCTGACCTATTTGCGTTTGGCGGCAGGGATATGGATGCTGCTGGTGATTGCCGGATTTCTGCTGGCGCTCTGGCAGATTTTCAAGATCAGATCCAATCGCTGGCTTATCAAGCGCTGCACCATACTGGCAGCGGCCACGCTCTATGCATCCTGCTTTGTCAATTTCGGCGCGATCATCGTGACGGCCAATCTGGCAATGGCCGATGGGCCGGACGCAATTGATATCGATGGACGCTATCTCGGATCCCTTCCCTACACGGCCCTGCCGGGCTATGCCGATGCATTGCGCGCGCATTCCGGAATGGACGAACGCCAGTTGGTTGACAACCCCCGGCTCTGCCTGCGCCGGGCAGGCCATGATGAGGCAGACCATTGCCCCCAGCCTCTTGACTGGCGCAGCTTCAATCTGCGTGAATGGCGCACCGACCTCTATGTCGATGCCAGAGACGAAAGAGAAAAACGTGAAAATTCTGCTGGTTGATGACGACCCGCGACTGCGCGACCTGGTGAGACTGGCGTTGGAACGTGCGGATTACGAGGTCGTGACTGCCGCCGATGGCCGCCTTGCGCTTGTTCATGCGGCCCGTGAACGTCCGGATCTCATCGTGCTCGACATCGGCCTGCCGGAGATGGACGGTTTCGAGGTCTGCCGCCGCCTTCGCACCACATCCGACGTGCCCATCTTGTTCCTGACGGCGCGGGATGATGAAATCGACAGGATTGTCGGACTGGAGCTTGGCGCGGATGACTATGTCACCAAGCCCTTCAGTCCGCGCGAACTGGTGGCGCGGACGCGAGCGATTCTCAAACGCACCGGCGGAGGGACCGCCACACGGCGACTTTCTCATGGCGCAATCACGCTCGACCCGGCAGCCTGCCTTTGCAGCGCGAACGGCACAGAGCTGGCGCTGACCGCAATGGAGTTTTCCATTCTCGCAAGCCTTTGCCGAAATCCGGCGCAGGTCTTCGCAAAGAACCGCCTGGTGGACGAGATCTGGGGCCCGGGCAGCCAGGTTTCCGATCGCACACTCGACAGCCATTTGCGCAATCTGCGCCGCAAGCTGGCCGATGCCGGTCTCCCCGAAGCCATCGAGACCGTTCACGGTATCGGCCTTAAAATGGGAAAGGCGGAGACATGAGTGCGCACTGGCGGCCCTCGCTCGCCTTCGTCCTCGGCGGCGCATTATCCGGCACACTGTTTCTGTCCTTTTGCGGCCTTGTTGTCTTCCGCTATCTCGGTCCGGTTATCGGCTTTCGCGAAGCGGCGATCGTACTCGGCAGCCTGATTGCGCTGGCGACAGGTTTTCTCGGCTGGCTGTTGGTGCGTTTGCTGATGCGGCCCATTCTGGCGCTCAGAAGCTACGCTGCGGCCGCCCGCAACCCGGGCGCAGAACGCCCGGCTTTGCCCTCTCACTTCGGCACCAACGAATTGAGGGAGACAGCACTCAGCGTCGTCGAAATGGCCGAGGCCCTGCGCGAACACGAAAGCGCCATTCGCAGTCAAGCGGATCACGTGACCCATGAAGTCAAGTCCCCGGTCACCGCGATTTTCGCCGCCACGGAGATGCTGGCGGACAGTGACCGGCTTTGTGACAGCGACCGCCATCTGATCGCGCAGATCGAAGGTGCCGCCCAACAGATAAGGATGCAGCTGGAAGCCTTGCAAAAGGCGTCGAGGGCACGAACCTCTTCGCATCGGGGCCTGACGCGGCTGCAGGCGCTGCAACCGGAACTCGCCTGCGAACGCCCTGCCCTTGCCATAGATGTCGAGGGCGGCGATGTGGCGATCCCGCTCGCGGCCTCGGGAATGAGGATCATCCTGAGCCAATTGTTGCGCAATGCCGAAGACCATGGCGCAACCCGCGTGACACTCGCCGCTCAGGAAAGAGGCAAGACTGTCGAGGTGACGATTGCCGACAATGGAAGCGGCATTTCACCGGGGAACCGGGACCGGGTTTTCGATCCCTTCTTCACCACCCGCCGCAGCGCGGGCGGCACCGGCATGGGGCTTTCCATCGCACGCAATATCCTCGCCGCGCATGGCGGCACAATCGCGCTTTCGCCCGCCAGGTCAACGGCAACGGGCACCTGCTTTCTGATCTGCCTGCCTCGGCAGTCATGACAGGCGGGCGGCCGGGCCAAACTGGGCGACCAGCGTGTGCATGTCGCCGGGATAGGTCAGCGTCACGTGGGTGACCGAACCGGTCGCATTCCAGGTTCGCCGCGCGATCACAAGGCAGGGCGTGCCTTCCTTCAGATCGAGCAATTCCGCCTCCGCGCGGGCGGCCGCACATGCATTGATGCGGTGTTCGGCGGCACTCCACGGCACCTGTTCAAGCAGCCATGAGCCGGGTGGCGCATGAGAGAAATCGGCGGTTTCCGCCTGCGGCACCTCATCCAGATTGATGAGCCTGTCTTCCAGACAGAACGGACGCGAACCCGCGATATGCAGGCTCTCGACATGCAGGACATGTGCCGGGCCGTCGAGCCGCAGCCGCTGCCGATCTTCTTCGCTCGCCACACGCCGGCGCGACTGCAGGATGCGGAAGTCATAGGCGAGCCCGAGCGCCCTGACCTCACGCTCCAGCTGATGGATTTCGAGAACCGCTGAGAGAACCTCCGGCTGGCGCACATAGGAGCCGGATTTGCGGCGGCGCTCGATCAGCCCCTTCTTCACGAGTTCGGAGAGCGCCTTGTTCACCGTCATGCGCGAACAGCCATATTCGGCGGTCAGCTCGTGCTCGAAGGGTATGCGCGTGCCCGGCGACCATTCGCCGGAAACGATCCGGTCTTCGACATCGCGCTGGATGCGGGCGTGAAGCGCCATCGGCTTGGCGTCGCCCTTGCGGGACGTTTCCGGGCGATGGCGCGGGTCTGCCATGAGCGTCCTTCTCACCCGCGACTGGCGGCGGCAACCACTTCGGCGCGGATTTCCTCGGTCAGCTTCATGCGAAGCCGGGCGAATTCGGGATCGGCCTTCAGGTGATAATCGCGCGGATGCGGGAAATCGACCGGCGTGATCGACGAGATCCGGCCGGGCCGGGCCGACATGGTGACGACGCGCGACGCCATGAACACGGATTCCTCGATGTCATGGGTAACGAAGATCACCGTCTTCTTTTCCCGCTCCCAGATGCCGAGCAGGAGTTCCTGCATCAGCCCGCGCGTCTGGTTGTCGAGCGCGCCGAAGGGTTCGTCGAGCAGCAGGATCTTCGGATCATTGGCTAGCGCGCGGGCAATCGCCGTGCGCTGCTGCATGCCGCCGGAAAGCTGTTTGGGCCAGTGATCGGCAAAGGCGGAAAGACCCACTCGATCAAGATAGAGGTCAACGGTCTCGCGAACCTCCTTGTCCCGGACGCCCTTTTCGCGCAGGCCGAAGCCGACATTCTCGCGGATCGTCAACCAGGGGAACAGCGTATAGGACTGGAACACCATGCCCCGGTCCGCGCCCGGCCCCTTGATCGCCTTGCCGTCAAGCAGCACCTCGCCGGTCGTTGGCTTGTCGAGGCCGGCAACAATGCGCAAAAGCGTGGACTTGCCGCAGCCGGAAGGGCCCAGAATGGTGACGAAGTCGTTCTTTTCCAGCGTCAAGTCTGTCGGCGAAAGCGCCTCGATCGGCGCGCCGCCCTTGCGGCCGGGAAAGACGCGCGAAACGCCCTTGATCTCAAGTTCCGGCGCGCTCATGCGAACCTCCAGGCAAACAGGACGCGGTTTATCATCTTGAAGGCAAAGTCCGAGATCAGGCCGATGACGCCGATGACGATGATGCCGAAGATGATCTGGCCGGTGGCCATCAGCGCCTGCGAATTGATGATCATGTAGCCGATGCCGGATGATGCGCCGATCAGTTCGGCAACGATCACATAGGTCCAGGCCCAGCCGAGCACGAGACGCAGCGTCTCGGCGATATCCGGCGCGGAAGCCGGCAGCAGCACGCGCCGGACGATGCCGCGATGCGAGGCGCCGAGCGTATAGGCGGCCTCGACCAGATCGCGCCGCGTATTGGCGACATAGACCGCAACCATGAGGATGATCTGGAACACGGCGCCGATGAAGATGACAAGCAGTTTCTGCATTTCGCCAATGCCGGCCCAGAGGATCAGCAGCGGCACGAAGGCAGAGGCAGGAAGGTAACGCGCGAACGAAACGAAGGGCTCCAGGAGCGCCTCGATCGGCTTGTAGGCCCCCATGGCGATGCCGAGCGGCACGGCAATGACGGAGGCCAGCACAAAGCCGCCGACGACGCGCCAGACAGTGATGCCGATGTCGCCGAGAAAGCCGCGCTTTGTGAGCAGCCACCAGCCGTCCTGCATCATGGTGATGGGGTCCGCGAGGAACGTCTTGGAAACAAAGCCGCCAAAGGTCGCGAACGACCAGCCGGCAAAGAAGATGGCAAAAAACAGGATGCCGAGAGAAATTCTCAAACGTGGACTGATCGGCTCAAGCGGTTTCATTTTGTGTCCCTGTCTTGCGTTGGGCGCGGATGCCGCTGAGGGCCAGTCATCATGTGTAGAACTCCGATCGTAAAAGAAGGGCCGGCCGCTATCCAAGCCGGCTCTCTCCATCTGCTGCGTCATCCTCGGATGAAGCCCGGGGAAGACGGAAGCAGGGAGACAGTGCCCAGAAGGCCTGTCTCCCTGCTGCGTAGACTACTGTTGAATGAAGGACGGGTCGGCGAGTGTCGACAGGTCCGGGATCTCGCGGATCACGCCGGCATCGAGCAGAAGCTGGGCGGCGTCGGCGGAGAAGTCGTTGAACTCGCCCCCAAAGAAGGCAATCGCCGCATCGCGGTCCTGCCATTCGAGATACTGGGCGGAACCGGCGAACTGTTCAGCCGACTGGTTCACATCCGCACCCATGATCTCGTAGGATTTTTCAGGCTCGGCTGCGATCTTGTCGAGCGCCTCGTAATAGGAGGTAGCGAGCGCCTTGGCGGCTTCCGGGTTTTCTTCCAGGAATGCCGGCGTGCAGCCGAACGTGTCCATGACCGCCGGATAATCCAGCGTCGTGGCGATGATCTTGCCGGCATCGGGCGCTTCGCGGACCGAAGACAGATAAGGCTCGTAGGTCATCGCCGCATCATTCTGGCCGGCGATGAAGGCCTGGGCGGCCGGGCCCGGCTCGAGATTGACGACCTTGACATCATCCATCGTCATGCCGTTTTCCTTGAGGATCCAGGCGAGATAGAAGTAAGGCGAGGTGCCGGGTGCGGAAGCAGCAATCGTCTTGCCCTTGAGGTCGGCGATGCTTTCGACTTCATTGCGCACGACCATACCGTCAGCGCCGTGGGACTTGTCGAGCTGGAAGATCTGCGTGGTCGGCACGCCGGCGGCGGCCCAGACGATCCAGGTCTCGACCGTCGTTGCCGCGCACTGGATATCGCCGGACGCCAGCGCCAGATGGCGGCTCGCCTGCGGGATCTTGACCAGATCGACATCGAGGCCATTTTTCTTGAAAATGCCGGCTTCCTTGGCCAGCGTCAGCGGTGCGAAACCGGTCCAGCCGGAAAGGCCGACGGCGACCTTGGTCTCCTGCGCCTGGGCACCGGTCGCGAGCGTGGCGGCCGTGATTGCAGTGGCTGCGAGCCATTTGAATTTCATAGTGGAACCCCTCTTTGCTTTATTTTGAGCAGCTTTGCAGATTGCTATTCCGATGGGCATATTAGGCAGGCGCCGGATATTTTGTCTAGACAAAATATCCGGAATCCGACTGCGCCCCGGCAGCGTTTTCAATTGCCGAGAATGCCCGGCAGGCGCAAGCCGTTTTCCTTGGCGCAATCGATGGCGATGTCATAACCGGCATGGGCATGGCGCATGACGCCGGTGGCCGGGTCGTTCCACAGAACGCGACCGATGCGGCGGGCGGCGTCATCGGACCCATCGCAGCAGATCACCATGCCGGCATGCTGGGAGAAACCCATGCCGACGCCGCCGCCATGATGCAGCGACACCCAGGTTGCGCCCGATGCGGTGTTGAGCAGCGCATTCAGCAACGGCCAATCGGAGACGGCATCCGAGCCGTCCTGCATCGCTTCCGTCTCGCGGTTCGGCGAGGCGACGGAACCGGAATCGAGATGGTCGCGGCCAATCACGATCGGGGCCTTCAGCTCGCCATTCTTCACCATTTCGTTGAAGGCAAGGCCAAGCCGGTGGCGATCGCCAAGGCCGACCCAGCAGATGCGCGCCGGAAGCCCCTGGAAATGGATGCGCTCCCTCGCCATGTCGAGCCAGTTGTGCAGGTGGGTATTGTCCGGCAGCAGCTCTTTCACCTTCGCATCTGTCTTGTAGATGTCCTCCGGATCGCCGGACAGCGCCGCCCAGCGGAAGGGGCCGATGCCCTTGCAGAACAGCGGGCGGATATAGGCCGGCACGAAGCCGGGGAAGTCGAAGGCCCGTTCGCAGCCTTCTTCCTTGGCCATCTGGCGGATATTGTTGCCGTAATCGACCGTCGGAATGCCCATATCCCAGAAGGCGAGCATGGCTTCCACATGGGTGCGCATCGAGGCGCGCGCGGCCTTTTCAACAGCCTTCGGATCACGCTCTGCTTTCTCGCGCCATTCGCCGAGGCTCCAGCCGGCGGGCAGGTAGCCATTGACCGGATCATGGGCCGAGGTCTGGTCGGTGACGATGTCGGGGCGGACACCGCGCTTGACCAGCTCGGGCAGGATTTCCGCCGTATTGCCGAGGAGCCCGACGGATTTCGCCTCGCCCGCCTTGGTCCAGGCATCGATCATGGCAAGCGCTTCATCCAGGGTCTCGGCCTTCTCATCGACATAGCCGGTGCGCAGGCGAAAATCGATGCGGGTCGGGTCGCACTCCACGGCAAGGCAGCAGGCGCCGGCCATGACAGCAGCCAGCGGCTGCGCGCCGCCCATGCCGCCGAGACCGCCGGTGAGGATCCATTTGCCCGAAAGGTCGCCGTTATAGTGCTGGCGACCGGCTTCCACGAAGGTTTCGTAGGTGCCCTGCACGATGCCCTGCGCCCCGATATAGATCCAGGAGCCCGCCGTCATCTGGCCGTACATCATCAGGCCCTTCCGATCGAGCTCATGGAAGTGGTCCCAGTTGGCCCAGTGCGGCACGAGGTTGGAATTGGCGATCAGCACGCGCGGCGCATCGGCATGGGTGCGGAACACGCCGACCGGCTTGCCGGACTGCACCAGCAGCGTCTCGTCCTCTTCCAGCGTCTTCAGCGTCTCCACGATCCGGTCGAAATCGGCCCAGGTGCGCGCCGCCCGGCCAATGCCGCCATAGACGACCAGCTCATGCGGCTTTTCAGCGACATCGGGGTCGAGATTGTTCATCAGCATCCTGAGCGGCGCCTCGGTGAGCCAGCTCTTGGCATTGAGCTCCGTGCCGGTCGGTGCGTGGATTTCGCGGGCATTGTGTCGCGGGTTTTCAGTCATGGCTTATCCCTCATTCCTGTTCTTGTTGAGCCTTTCCAATCACCATCCCTCCCCACCGGGTCATCCTCGGGCTTGACCCCAGGATCCATATCGAAGGCCGTATGGATGCCCGGATCAAGTCCGGGCATGACGCAAAAGGGAGGACGGGCTGGGAGCAAAAGGCCCGTCATTCCTGTTTCGTTTCTACATGCGTGCGGAGAACGACAGACGTTCGATCCGCTCCAGAATATCCTGCAGATGGCGGCGCAGTTTTTCCGCCTTCTCCTCGTCATAGGCGAAAGGCGGCGCTTCGGTTTCAAGGTGAGTCGATTGCGCCAACTCCATCTGGATGGCGTGCACGCCGGTCTCCGGCTTGCCATAATGGCGTGTCGTCCAGCCGCCCTTGAAGCGGCCGTTGACCGCATGATCATAGCCATCGGCAAGTGACACGACGCCTGTCACCGCAGCTTCGAATTCCGGCGCGCAGGTCACGCCGAGATTGGTGCCGATATTGAAATCCGGCAGCTTGCCCTCAAACAGGAAGGGAATATGCGAGCGGATGGAATGGCAGTCATAGAGTATCGCGATGCCATGCTCACGCTTCACCCGCTCGATCTCGCCGGCAAGGGCCGCGTGATAGGGCGCGTGAAATGCCGCGAGCCGTGCGGCGATATCGGCTTCGGTTGGCGCTTCCCCATCCTTCCAGATCGGCTTGCCGTCGAAATCCGTCTCCGGCACGAGGCCTGTCGTGTTCTGGCCGGGATAGAGGCTCACGCCCGCCGGATCGCGATTGGCGTCGATGACATAGCGGTGGAAAGTGGCCTTCACCGTGGTCGCATCGGCGAGCAGTCCGTCATAGAGCCGGTCGACATGCCAGTCGGTATCGGCGAGCAGGCGTCCGTTCTCGTTCAGGCGCGCCTCGATATTGGCGGGCACATGGGTTCCCGTGTGCGGAAAGCCGAGGATGATGGGCGAAGAACCCTGTTTGATGATGACGGGGTCAGTCATGGGAAAATATTCCTTTGTCTGGATCTGTGGCGTGCGCTGCCCGCCCTCATCCGGCCTTCGGCCACCTTCTCCCCAAGGGGAGAAGGGGACGCCGGCGCAGCCCTGCCTGTCCGCAGGTTCCGGCGATGGCCGCCTGCTCCCCCTCGCCCCGCAAGGGGAGAGGGTGGCGCGCATGCGCCGGGTGAGAGGCAGAACCACGGCATGGGCGACCATGCCCCTGCCCCTGCCGCAAGCGCCGTCAAACCTTCAACTCCGGCAGCAGCCCGGTATGGACCGCGCTGGTCAACACGCCGTTCTGAACGGCAAGAGCCGCCTTTTCCAGATCGCCCGCCATATAACGGTCATTCTCAAGAGCGGGCACGAGCGCGCGGAAAGCCGCGATGACCGCGTTCAACTGCGGACTTGTGACAAGCGGCGCACGCAGTTCCACGCCCTGAACGCTGCACAATGCCTCGATGCCGATAATGGCCGCGAGGTTTTCCGTCATCTGCAACAGGCGACGCGCGCCATGGCAGGCCATGGACACATGGTCTTCCTGATTAGCCGAGGTCGGCGTCGAATCGACCGAGGCCGGGTGCGCCATCTGCTTGTTCTCGCTCATCAGCGCAGCGGAGGTGACCTCCGCGATCATCAGCCCGGAATTGAGCCCCGGCTTCCTCGACAGGAAGGCAGGCAGGCCGAAGGACAAAGCCGGGTCCACCAGAAGCGCGATACGGCGCTGGGCAATAGCGCCGATTTCGCAGGCGGCAATGGCGATCTGGTCGGCGGCAAACGCCACCGGCTCTGCGTGGAAATTGCCGCCGGAAACGACGCTGTCATCGGACAGCACCAGCGGGTTGTCCGTCGCTGCATTGGCCTCGATTTCCAGCGTGCGACCGGCCTGGCGCAGTAAATCGAGGCAGGCCCCATCGACCTGCGGCTGGCAGCGGATGCAATAGGGATCCTGAACACGTTCATCGCCCTCGATATGGGAGACACGGATCTCCGAGCCTTCCAGCAGGTCGCGCAGGCTGGCAGCCGCATCGATCTGGCCCTGATGGCCGCGCAGCGTGTGGATATCGGGATGGAAGGGGGCTGGCGACCCCATGGCGGCATCGGTCGACAGCGCACCGGTGACCAGCGCCGTCTGGGCGCAGCGGAAGGCGCGGAACAGTCCGGCAAGCGCCAGTGCCGTGGAGACCTGCGTGCCGTTGATCAGCGCAAGCCCCTCCTTGGCGGCGAGCGTGACCGGCGTGAGCCCGGCCTTCGCCAATGCGTCAGCGCCGGAAAGCCGCTCGCCGGCAAAGAAGGCCTCGCCCTCGCCCATCATCACCGCGGCCATATGGGCAAGCGGCGCAAGGTCGCCGGAGGCCCCGACCGAACCCTTTTCCGGGATCATCGGGGTGACGCCCCTTTCGATCATTGCCTCGAGCAGCCGAACGAGTTCCAGCCGCACGCCGGACGCGCCGCGCCCGAGCGAGATCAGCTTCAGCACCATGATCAGCCGGACGATCTCGGCGGAAAGCGGTGCTCCGACGCCGCAGCAATGCGACAGGATCAGATTGCGCTGCAGGGTCGCCGTATCGGCGGCATCGATCTTGATCGAGGCGAGTTTGCCGAAGCCGGTGTTGATGCCATAAACGGGCGCGTTGCCGGCAGCGATCTCGGCAATGCGGGCGGCGGCCTTTTCGATCGCCACCTCGCAGACCGATGCAAGCGTGACAGGCTCATCGCCGCGATAGATCTTTTCCAGCGTGGAGAGCGGGACCGCACCGGGTTGCAAAATGATGGTCACAGCGCGACCTCCTGGCCTTCAGCATAAAGGGCATGCAAAGGATTGAAGCCGATGCGATAGACAAGTTCCGCCGGCGCATCGATATCCCAGATGGCGATATCGGCGGCCTTGCCGGCTTCGAGCGTGCCCGTCTCTTCCGAAAGACCGAGAGCAGCAGCAGCATTGCGGGTGACACCAGCGAGGCATTCGGCGACGGTGAGCCCGAACAGCGTTGCGCCCATATTCATGGTCAGCAGCAGCGAGGTCAGCGGCGAGGTTCCGGGATTGCAGTCGGTCGCAAGCGCGATCTTCGCGCCGGCCGTGCGCAGGGCGGCAACGGGGGGAAGCTGCTTTTCCTTCAGCGTGTAGAACGCGCCGGGCAGGAGAACCGCGACGGAGCCGGCAGCGGCCATCGCCTTTGCCCCGGCCTGATCGAGATATTCCAGATGATCGGAGGACAGTGCGCCGAAGGAGGCCGCCATTTCCGCGCCATGAAGATTGGAAAGCTGCTCGGCATGCAGCTTCACCGGCAGCCCCAGCGCCCTTGCCTTTTCAAACAGCGGCTTCAACTCGTCGGGCGAGAAGGCAATGCCCTCGCAAAACGCGTCGACGGCATCGACAAGGCCTTCGGCGTGGGCGGTTTCCAGTCCGGGCAGAACCACATCGGCGATATAATCCGCGTTGCGGCCCTTGTATTCCGGCGGCGTGGCGTGGGCAGCCAGATAGGTGGTCCTGATCCGAACCGGGCGCAGCGCGGCAAGACGCCGGGCGGCGCGCAGCATCTTCAGTTCGGCCTCGACATTGAGCCCGTAGCCGGACTTGATCTCGACAGTTGCCGCACCCTCGGCAATCAGCGCGTCGAGGCGCGGCAGCGCCGTTTCGACCAGCTCATCTTCGGAAAGCGCATTGGTTGCCGCAACGGTGGAAACGATGCCGCCGCCGGCGCGGGCGATCTCCTCATAGGGAACGCCCTCAAGCCGCATCTCGAATTCTTTCGCGCGGCTGCCGCCATAGACGATGTGGGTGTGACAATCGATCAGCGCCGGCGTGACCAGCCGGCCGCCGCAATCGACGGTCTCGAAACCGGCGCAGTCCGCCGGAAGATCATCTTGCGGCCCGACATAGGCAATCCGCCCGTCGCTGACGGCCAGAACACCGGGAACAAGCGTAATGGCATCGCCGGTCATGGCAACGATGCGGGCATTGGTAAAAAGCGTGTTCGGTGCAGAACGCATCTCTTCCCCTTATTGTTTTGGTTGATTATTATGTATATACATAACAAAACAATCGGCAAGAATAAATTTCGAGGCGGAACCGACAGAATGGCATCTACGATTTTTGCGGAAAATGTGCTGACACCTCAAGGCTGGCGCAAGAATGCGCGGCTTTCGATCGCTGCTGGCCGCATCAAGGCGCTCGTATGCGACACCAGCGCCGAGGCCGGTGACGAGCATCACAAGATCATCCTGCCCGCTGTCTCCAACCTCCACTCCCACGCCTTTCAGCGCGCCATGGCGGGTTTGGCCGAACGCCGCGGCCCGGCCAGCGACAATTTCTGGAGCTGGCGGGAGGTGATGTACCGCTTCACCTTCGCCATCGAACCGGACGAGGCGGAAGCGATTGCCGCGCAGCTTTACATGGAAATGCTGGAGGCGGGCTTTTGCCGCGTCGGCGAATTCCACTATCTGCACAATGACAAGGACGGCAGCCACTACGACAATATCGGCGAGATGGCGGAACGCATCGCTGCTGCCGCTTCCGAAACCGGCATCGGCCTGACGCTGCTGCCGGTCTTCTACGCCCATTCGAATTTCGGCGGCGCGGAACCGAACAATGGCCAGCGCCGCTTCATCCATGATCGCGACAGTTTTGCCCGCCTGATGGAAGCCTCGGCAAAAGTGGTTGCCGGACTGGAAAGCGCTGTTCTGGGGGTCGCGCCGCATTCCCTGCGCGCGGTTACGCCGGAAGAGCTCGGCTTTGCCGCAAGCCTGACGGACGGCCCGGTGCACATGCACATCTCCGAGCAGACAAAGGAAGTCGACGACTGCCTTGCATGGAGCGGCAAGCGCCCGGTCGAATGGCTGCTGGAAAACACCGGCGTTGACGCCCGCTGGTGCCTCATCCATGCGACCCACATGACGGATGCGGAGACGGATGGGCTGGCAAGATCCGGCGCGGTCACAGGCCTCTGCCCCGTGACCGAAGCCAATCTCGGCGACGGTATTTTTCCCGCAAGCCGGTTCCTTGGCGCTGGCGGCGCATTCGGCATCGGCTCAGACTCCAACGTGCTGATCGGCCTTGCCGATGAATTGCGCCAGCTCGAATATGCCCAGCGTCTCGGGGAACGCGCCCGCAACGTGATCGCCGAAACTGGCGGCACGACCGGTCGTCGCCTGTTCGACGGCGCGCTTGCCGGCGGGGCGCGGGCCATGGGAATCGAAGCCGGGGTTTTCGAAGGCGCCCCGGCGAGCTTTTTCTCGCTCGATGACAGCGCCGCCCCCTGGCTGAAGGACGATCAGGCACTCGACGGCTTCATCTTCGCAAACCAGCTGCGGCCGGATTGCGTCTGGGTGAACGGCACAAAGCAGGTCGAGGGCGGGCATCACCGTAAACGCGCGGCGATCGCCGCCCGCTTCCGCAAGGCCATGACGGCGCTGATGGAACGTTCGGCATAGGCGATACCCCTTTGGCAGGCATTCGCGGCGTGGTAGGAACGGGTTAGATTCCTATCCTCTCCTCCCCCTCCCAAGGAGCACCCCATGTCCGACGCACAACCTCGCCCCAGGGCAGAAGACCTCCCCTACCGCCCCAATGTTGGCGTGATGATCCTCAATCGCGAAGGCAAGGTCTGGCTTGGCCGCCGCCTATCGGAAGGAAATTCCGAATCCGACGGTTCGCCGCAGCTCTGGCAGATGCCGCAGGGCGGCATCGATCCCGGCGAGGCGCCGCTCGATGCGGCCAGACGCGAACTCTACGAGGAGACCGGCATGAAGACGGTGGCGCTTCTCGGCGAATCGACAGGCTGGATCAATTACGACCTGCCCGAGCACCTGATCGGCATCGGGCTCAAGGGCCGCTATCGCGGCCAGACCCAGCGCTGGTACGCCTTCCGCTTTCTCGGATCTGACAGCGAGATCGCCATCAACCCGCCGCCGGATGGGCACATGCAGGAATTCGATGCCTGGCAATGGACCGATATCGACGAATTGCCGGGCCTGATCGTGGAATTCAAACGCGCGGTCTACGAACAGGTGGTTGCCGAGTTCCGCCATTTCGCCAACGACTGAGCCCGAACGCAAAAAGGCCCGGACCGCAATGGACCGGTCCTCCGCTTGCTGACAAACTTCCCATCATGATTTGAGTCATCCTCGTGCTCGACACGAGGATCCAGGCTGCACGGGAAATGAGGGCCGAAATATCACTGATTCAATGCGTTGCGCCGCCTGGATGCTCAGATCTCGTCCGAGCATGACACCTCATGGCGAGGCGGGACCCGTTCGCGGCCGGCGGGTCTTAAGCTTTATCAAAAGACAAAGGCCCGGACCGCAATGGCCCGGGCCTTCGACATATCAAAAGCGAATATGCCTTACTCGGCTTCGTCGGTCGCGCCGGCGTTCAACTGGGCGTATTTCTTCTCGCCGAGGGATTCCAGAAGTTCGAGCTGGGTTTCGAGGAAGTCGATATGGCCTTCCTCGTCGATCATCAGTTCCTCGAACAGCTTCATGCTGACGTAATCGCCAGCCTCGTGACAGATATCACGGGATTCCTTGTAGGAATTGCGCGCCTCATATTCACCGGCAAGATCGCCCTCGAGCACTTCCTTCACCGTCTGGCCGATGCGCAGGGGCGCGACCGTCTGGAGGTTCGGATGACCTTCGAGGAAGATGATGCGGTCAGTCAGCTTGTCGGCGTGATGCATCTCTTCGATGGATTCGGCACGTTCCTTGGACGCCAGCTTGGTCAGGCCCCAATCCTGCAACAGACGGTAATGCAGCCAGTACTGGTTGACGGCGCCGAGCTCAAGAAACAGTGCTTCGTTCAGCCGCTCGATTACTTTTTTGTCGCCTTTCAACGTCCGTTCTCCTTTTTTCTTCCTGAAACTTCTTCAGGCGGCTCAAAAAATCACAAAACTCGGCCCCGGTCGAGTCGCGATTGATGTGATACTGCTCGGAGGTACGGACGATGATATCGATGACATTGGGGAAGCAGCCGCAGCAGCGGCCGCGCTTCTGCATGCGGTTGTAAACCGTGCCGGGAACGATGATGCGCCAGCAGTCCTCATCGAGGAGCTCGTTCACCACGTCGACAATTTCTTTTTCGGTTACAAAATTACAGCTGCAGACAAGCATGCCCTTCACCATTGACGTTCGTCAGCGATGGTCTCTTATTCGCAAAAGCAGAGGGTCGTTGTCAAGATTAAACGCTGTCACCAGCGCTCACGTCACGTTGAAGCAGCGTTCACCGCCGGAAGGTCACTATTTGATGGAGGCCATGGCGCAGGGATCGACGCCATAGGAGGGTGCGCAACCCGGCTTGCCCGCCGCGATACTGCCCGGCGCGGCCAGAGAAGCCGCCATGATGATCAAAGCCGCGCCTGCAAACAGAACAGCAATTGACTTACCCATTTTCATAGACACCTTGTTTCAGTAAGACCGGCAAGGCCATCTTCCCGATGACCTTGCAATAATTGGTAAAGACGCAAGCCATGTGACAGGTTCCATCGAAACCCGGAAATTTGCCACAATTCAGCCAAAAACCTGACAGCAGACCTTGATGCGTTCAGGCCGTTCGGCCGAACTGGCCGTGCTGGCGGTATTGCACGAGATAGGTCGGCAGGATTGCGTCAAGCTGGGCGGGGCGAATGCCGAGACCTGCAAGGGTGCGGCCCTCGGCGGCGGCTTGCTCTGAAACGACATTGTCGGCCTTCAGGAGCTTCACCTGGTCAGACGTCAGCGGCGGCGCGATCAGCGGAACGGAACCGGCGATGGCGCCGAAGAAAGAAGCAATGCCGAAGGGCAGCGACACGAGCGCGCGCTTGCGGCCGGTCACGCGCAGCACCTCTTCGAGACATTCGCGGAAGGTCAGCACGTCGCGACCGCCAAGCTCGTAGACCTTGCCGCCTTCGACCTTGCCATCGACGGCGCGGGCGATCACTTCTGCAACATCGGCGACATAGACCGGCTGGAACTTCGTCTTGCCGCCGCCGATCAAAGGCAGGAAGGGCGAGAGCAGCGACATCCTGCCGAACTTGTTGAAGAAGTCATCTTCCGGTCCGAAAATGATCGAGGGACGGACGATCACGGCTTCCGGCAGGATCTCCCGGACGGACGCCTCGGCCTTGGCCTTGGAGCGGGCATAGTGCGACTGGCTTTTCTCGTCGGCGCCGATGGCCGAAACGTGGGTCAGCGTGGCGCCGGCATCACGGGCGCATTCGGCCACCAGGCGCGCGCCCTCGGCCTGCACCGCATCGAAGCCGTTCTTGCCGCTTTCAAACAGGATGCCAACGCAGTTGACGACGTGATCGGCGCCTTCCACGGCACGGCGCACCGAATCGGGATAGCGCAGATTGGACTGGAAGAAGGTGATCTGCCCGACATTGCCGAGCGGCTGCAGGAAGAGCGCAAGATCCGGACGGCGCACGGCAACGCGGATGCGATACCCTCGCTTGGCGAGCGCGCGAACAACATAGCGCCCGACGAAACCCGATCCGCCGAACACCGTGACCAGCGGAGGAATGTTCGATAGCGTCATGCCTAGCTCCTGAAATCGCCGAAAGCCGAATTGATTACATGAGTGCAATAGCCCAAACCGGGCCGAAGGTGAAGGGTCAAGCTGACGCAGTTTTCGCAGGCGCAGCAGACCTCACGATAATTCCCGCCTGGCGTGTCCAAAGCGACACATCGCCCCTCAGGCGGCCCCTGTCTCTTCTGATATAGCGCGCTCGATATCGGCGACAATGGCCTCCGCCGCGGCCTTCGGATCGTCCGCCCGGAGGATCGGCCTGGCAACAACGAGGTGAGACGCGCCGGCGGCAATGGCGTGTGCCGGCGTCATCACCCGCTTCTGGTCGTCAGAGGATACGCCTGCCGGCCGGATGCCGGGCGTGACGATGGCGCGATCCGGACCGATGATGTCACGCACCAGAACCGCTTCGGCCGCAGAGCAGACGATGCCGCCCATGCCCGCTTCCGCCGCCTGGGCGGCGCGGCGCTCCACCAGCGCCTGCGCATCGCCCGGATAGCCGGCCTCGGCAAGATCGGCGTCATCCATCGAGGTCAGCACAGTCACGCCGAGAAGGCAGAGCCCGGAGCCCTCGGCCGCCTCCACCGCCGCGCGCATGGCCTTTGGATAGGCGTGCAGCGTCAGCATCGACATGCCCATCTTGGCGATGTTCTCGACGCCCTTGGCAACCGTGTTGTCGATGTCGAGCAGCTTCATGTCGAGGAAGACCTGCTTGCCGTCGGCAGCAAGTTCGCGGGCAAAGGAAAGCCCGCCGGCAAAGGCGAGCTGGTAGCCGATCTTGTAGAAGGAGACGCTGTCGCCGAGCCGCGCGACCATCTGCGCCGCCTCATCCACACTCGGAACATCCAGCCCCACGATCAAGCGTTCGCGTGCGCTCATGCCATTTCCCCTTCCTGCCGATAGCCGTTCTGGGGGCCTCAAGTCGCACAAAACCGACCGAATGGGAAGCAAAAAGGCCCGGCTACACCCGCATCGGCATCAGCACATAAAGCGCGTTTTCGCTGTCCGTGTCGCGCACGAGCGTCGGCGAGCCGGCGTCGGCGAACAGGAAGATCGCCTCGTCGCCGGTCAGCTGCGCGGTGATATCGAGCAGATATTTGGCGTTGAAACCGATATCCATCGCCTCGCTGTCATAGCCGACGGCGAGCTCATCGGTGGCGCTGCCCGAATCGGGATTGTTGACGGTCAGCGTCAACTGGCCTTCGGCAAGCGACAGCTTGACGGCGCGGCCGCGCTCCGACGAAACGGTCGACACGCGGTCGACCGCCTTGGCGAAGGCGTCGCACTCGATCCGCATCTCGCGGTCGTTATTGGCCGGGATCACCCGCTGGTAATCCGGGAAGGTGCCATCGATCAGCTTGGAGGTGATCACCACCGAACCGATGGTGAAGCGGATCTTCGCATCGGAAACTTCGACACTGACAATGATCTCGGGATCATCGACCAGCTTCTGCAACTCGCCGACAGTCTTGCGGGGTATGATGACGCCCGGCATGTTCTCGCAGCCGGACGGCGCATCGATCTCGGCCCGCGCCAGGCGGTGACCGTCGGTGGCGACGGCGCGCAGCTTCAGCTCGGAGCCTTCGGCCATGGCATGGAAATAGATGCCGTTCAGGTAATAGCGGGTTTCCTCGGTCGAGATCGCGAACTGGGTGCGGTCGATCAGCATCTTGAGATCGGCGGCCTTCAGCTTGAAGGCATGGCTGAACGTGCCGGCGGTGAGATCCGGGAAATCTTCCTGCGGCAGGCACTGCAGAGAGAACTTGGACTTGCCGGAGGCGACCGAAATCGTCTGCCCGTCACTTGCCGTCGCCAGCGAGACTTCGGCGCCGTCGGAAAGCTTGCGCACGATCTCGTAAAGCAGATGAGCGGGAACCGTGGTCGCGCCCGCCTGCTCGACCATGGCCGGCGTCTTCTCGGTGATCTCGAGGTCAAGGTCGGTTGCCTTCATCTCAAGGTCGTTGCCTTCGGCCTTCAACAGAACGTTGGAGAGAATCGGTATCGTGTTGCGGCGCTCGACCACGCGGTGAACATGGTTCAGGGACTTCAGAAGGTCGGATCTTTCGAGCGTGATACGCATGACTTTCGCTTTCACTCTTTCGCACGGGTCAAATGCCGGACGGCAGTCGAACGGGGCCTCGCGTCCGAAAAGGCCGCGGGCGGGGAGACAAAATGACAGCAATTCCGCGCCGATTGCAAGGCCCGGCATCAAGCCTCCACCCATATTCCGCCCAGCCCGCGGGCGGCAGAGATGTCCTCGCCCCTTGTCGCGGCCTGACGGCCGTGATCAAAGAAGAAAACCGGGGACGTGAAATGAGCGACGGCAACAGATTTGAAATCGCGGGACATTCAATCGAGGCAAGGCCTGTTTCGCCCGGTCTTTATCTTGTCGCCACGCCGATCGGCAATCTCGGCGATATCACCGTGCGCGCGCTCGAAACCCTTGCCGGCGCGGATATTCTGGCCTGCGAGGATACCCGCGTCACCCGCAAGCTGCTCGACCGCTTCGCCATCGCCAGGCGCCCCTTCGCCTATCACGAGCACAATGCGGAAAAGGCAGGCGAACAGCTGATGACGGCCCTTCGCGCGGGCAAGAGCGTCGCCCTCGTCTCCGATGCCGGAACGCCGCTCGTCTCCGACCCCGGTTACCGGCTTGCCGGCATGGCGATTGCCGAAGATATCAAGGTCGTCCCGATCCCCGGGGCTTCCGCGCCGCTGGCCGCCCTCGTCGGCACGGGGCTTCCCAATGATGCCTTCTTCTTTGCCGGCTTTCTGCCGCACAAGGACAAGGGCCGTCGCGACCGGCTGGCGGAGCTTGCCGAAATTCCGGCAACGCTGATCTTCTTCGAATCGCCCCATCGCATCGGCGCGACGCTTGAAGCGGCAAGCGCGGTGCTCGGCGAACACCGGCAGGCCGCCGTCTGCCGGGAACTGACCAAGACCTATGAGGAATTCCGGCGCGGCACGCTCGGCGACCTCGCGGAGGCCTACCGCGAAGCAGACGTCAAGGGCGAGATCGTGCTCGTCATCGGCCCGCCGCCAAAGCCGGAGGCGCCGGGCGAGGCGGATGTCGACGCGCTTCTGCAGGCGCTTGTCGCCGATATGCCGGCGGCCAAGGCGGCAGCCCAGGCGGCAAAGGAAACCGGTCTGCCGCGCAAGGACCTCTACCAGCGGCTTCTCGACCTGAAGGACAGCGATGGGGCGTGAGGCGGCGAGACGACGGGATGCGGAACGGCGCGGGCGGCGCGCGGAAAGCCTCGCCGCGCTTTACCTTCGCCTGAAGGGCTACCGCATCCTCGCCATGCGCTTCAAATGCCATGCCGGCGAAATCGACATTATTGCTCGCAAGGGCGATCTTGCCGTCTTTGTCGAGGTCAAGGCGCGCAAAAGCGAGCAACTCGCCATCGATGCGGTGACCGCAACCGCGCAAGGGCGCATCCGCGCCGCCTCCGATGTCTGGCTCTCAAGGCAAGTCGACGCCCACCGCCTCTCCCAGCGCTATGACATCCTCGCCTGCCTGCCTGGCCACCTGCCCCGTCACTTCCCGGATGCTTTCTGACGATACGAACGTTGAAAATGCGCATATGAAAGTTCGCGAATGTTCGGTTTTATAAAAGTGAAACAATTCCGTCGTTCGAATGTCACGCAACAACGATAACCCCGCATCCATCATCTCAAGTGATGATTTCGAACCTAATCGAACGGGGACTTTCACAATGAAGAAATTTGTTCTGGCCGCGCTGATCGCTGGCCTTTCAAGCTCCACGGCATTCGCCGCAACCCAGGTGCAGTGGTGGCATGCCATGGGTGGTGAACTTGGCAAGAAAGTTGACGAGATCGTCGCTGGTTACAACGCTTCCCAGGACGAATACGAAGTGGTCGCATCCTACAAGGGCGGTTACGCGGACACGATGAACTCCGCTATCGCGGCCTTCCGCGCCGGCCAGCAGCCGGCCATCGTTCAGGTCTACGAAGTCGGCACAGGCACGATGATGGCCGCGAAGGGCGCAATCTATCCGGTCTATCAGCTGATGAAAGACACCGGCGAAGCCTTCGATCCGAACGCCTTCCTGTCCGCCGTCGTCGGTTACTACACCGATACCGACGGCAACATGCTGTCCATGCCCTTCAACTCCTCCACGCCGATCCTTTATTACAACAAGGATGTCTTCGAAAAGGCCGGTCTCGACCCGAACACGCCGCCGAAGACCTGGACCGAAATGGAAGAATTTTCCAAGAAGATCGTTGACAGCGGCGCAGCCGAGTGCGGCTTCACCACGGGCTGGGTTTCCTGGATCCAGACCGAGAATTTCTCCGCTTGGCACAACGTCCCGCTCGGCACCGAAGAAAACGGCTTCGGCGGTCTCGATGCCCGCCTGACCATGAACGGCCCGGTTCAGGCCAAGCACTGGGGCAACCTGAAGAAGTGGGCTGACGAAGGTCTTTACAAATATGCCGGCCCGGTCGGTGGCGACGATGCCCAGCCGCTCTTTTATGCCCAGACCTGCGCCATGATGATGAACTCGTCGGCTTCGCGCGCCGGCGTCATGGCCAACGCAAAGGACTTTGATGTCGGCTTCGGCATGCTGCCCTATTATGACGATGTCGACGGCGCTCCGCAGAACACGATCATCGGCGGCGCAACGCTTTGGGTTCTTCAGGGCCAGAAGGACGATGCCGTCTACAACGGCGTAGCTGACTTCTTCTCCTACCTGTCCTCGCCGGAAGTCCAGGCCGACTGGCACCAGTTCTCCGGTTATCTGCCGATTACCAATGCCGCCTACGAACTCGGCCAGGAACAGGGCTATTACGAAGCCAATCCGGGCGCCGATGTCGGCATCAAGGAGATCACGCTGAACCCGCCGACCGCCAACTCCAAGGGTCTTCGCTTCGGCAATTATGTTCAGATCCGCAATATCATCGACGATGAATTCGAGGCCATGCTCAACAACAAGAAGGACGCACAGGGCGCCCTCGACAGCGTTGTTTCGCGCGGCAACGAGCTGCTCGTCGAGTTCCAGGCGGCCAACCAGTAAATCCGGCACTTGGAAACAAACGGGTCCGCGCTTTCAGCGCGGACCTTCTTCTGTCTTCCGACACGCTTGCGCGTCGGCATTTTCCAAAAGCACACCATGTCAACGAAGCGCACGATCTTCCGCAATCCGGTTTTGCCGTATCTGCTGCTGGCTCCCCAGATGGCGATCACGGTGGTTTTCTTTTTGTGGCCGGCCGGACAGGCGATCCGACAATCCTTCCTTCGCGAAGATGCCTTCGGCTTCAAGACCACCTTTGTCGGGCTGGCGAATTACACCCGCCTGTTTCACGACCCGGTTTATATCAACTCGGCAAAGGTGACGGTCGTTTTCGCTCTCTCGGTCGCACTGCTGTCCATGGGGCTGGCGCTGCTGTTTGCCGTCGCGGTCGACCGGTTGGTGAAATCGGCACAAGCCTATACGACACTCCTGGTCTGGCCCTATGCCGTTGCTCCCGCCGTGGCCGGCGTCTTGTGGTGGTTCATCTTCAATCCCACTCTTGGCGTCCTGCCCTATCTGCTCCGACAGGTCGGCTATGACTTCAGCCAGACGGCCTCTTCGACAGATGCCATGATCCTTGTCGTGATCGCGGCAAGCTGGAAACAGGTAAGCTACAATTTCCTGTTCTTTCTGGCCGGTCTGCAATCGATCCCACGCGCGCTGCGTGAAGCCGCGGCGATCGATGGTTCCGGGCCATTCAAGCGCTTCTGGACGATCACGTTCCCGCTGCTCTCACCGACCACGTTTTTTCTGATGGTGGTCAATGTCGTCTATACCATGTTCGATACGTTCGGCGTGATTGACGCGACAACGGCAGGCGGCCCGGCTCAGGCCACCAATATCCTTGTCTACAAGGTCTATCAGGACGGCTATATCGGCCTCAATCTCGGTTCCTCAGCCGCGCAGTCCGTGGTGCTGATGCTGGTCGTGATCGCTCTGACCGTGATCCAGTTCCGTTTCATCGAACGCCGCGTCGAGTATTGAGGAGAACATCATGGTTGAAAACAAGCGCTGGCTCGATCTCCTCGCCCATGCCGTCTTGCTGCTCGGCCTGCTGGTCGTTGCCTTTCCGGTCTATATCGCAATCGTGGCCTCGACCCACCAGTCTGGCGATTTTCTGTCGGGCATGATCCCGCTCCTGCCGAGTACGCATGCACTCGAAAACTACAAGGCCATTCTCTTCTCGGGCATCGACAATTCCGGTACGCCGCCGATTTCGCTGATGCTGTTCAACAGCCTGCTGATGGCGCTGATCGTTGCGATCGGCAAGATCGCGATATCGATCACCTCGGCGTTTGCGATCGTTTATTTCCGCTTCCGTTTCCGCATGCTGGCCTTCTGGTTGATCTTCGTCACGTTGATGCTGCCCGTGGAGGTGCGTATCATGCCAACCTTCAAAGTGGTCGCAGATCTCGGCCTGCTGAACAGCTATGCGGGGCTATCGCTGCCACTGATCGCCTCGGCCACGGCAACATTCCTGTTTCGCCAGGTCTTCCTCACCATGCCCGACGAACTGACAGAGGCTGCCCGTATCGATGGCGCCGGGCCGATGAAGTTCTTCAAGGATATGCTGCTGCCACTGTCTCGCACCAACATCGCAGCCCTTTTCGTCATTCTCTTCATCTTTGGCTGGAACCAGTACCTCTGGCCGCTGCTCGTGACCACGGATGAACGTTTTTACACCATTGTGATGGGCATCAAACGGATGTCGGATGCGGTTGACGCAGAACCGCGCTGGCACCTGGTCATGGCTTCCGTGACGCTGGCAATGCTGCCGCCAATTCTGGTCGTCATTTTCATGCAGAAGCTCTTTGTGAAGGGCCTCGTCGAGACGGAGAAGTAAAAATGGCCTCAATAACGCTTGAGAATATTGCGAAGGTCTATCCCGGCGGCACCAAAGCCGTCAGCGATATCAATCTCGACATCGCCGACGGAGAATTCATTGTGCTCGTCGGGCCGTCCGGATGCGGAAAATCCACTCTGCTGCGCATGGTTGCCGGGCTGGAAACCATTTCAAACGGCACGGCCCGGATCGGCGACAGGACGGTCAACAATGTCGAGCCGGCCGATCGCGACATTGCGATGGTTTTCCAAAACTATGCGCTCTATCCTCATATGAGCGTCTACAACAATCTCGCCTACGGGCTGAAGAACCAGAAAACGCCGAAAAACGAGATCGACACGCGCATCCGGGCGGCAGCAAAAATGCTGGAGATCGAACAATATCTCGAGCGCAAGCCCCGCGCCCTTTCCGGCGGCCAGCGCCAGCGCGTCGCCATGGGCCGCGCCATCGTGCGCAAGCCCGCCGCCTTCCTGTTCGACGAGCCGCTGTCGAACCTTGATGCCAAGCTGCGCGTTTCCATGCGCGGAGAGATCAAGCATCTACAGAAGCGTCTCGGCACCACCTCCATCTATGTGACGCATGACCAACTCGAGGCGATGACGCTTGCCGACCGGCTGGTGGTGCTGAACGCCGGCCGCATCGAGCAGATCGGCACGCCGCTCGACGTCTACCACAAGCCGGCCTCGACCTTTGTCGCCAATTTCATCGGCTCGCCGGCGATGAACCTCGTTTCCGGCGAACGGAACGGCGACAGGCTGGCGATCGGCTACAATGTGCTGGCGCTTGCCCGCGACCTGCCGGTCTCCGGCGCGCTGACTGTCGGCATCCGGGCCGAGGACCTGCAGGTGGCCACGGAACCGAGCGCGCATACGATCACCGCCAAGCTCGATTATGTCGAGGAACTGGGCGCGACGCGGCTTGCCCATTGCCTGATCGGCGAGCAGAGCCTGACGGCCGCCCTTTCGCCCGCGATTCCGCTTGCAGACGAGATGCGCTTTTCGATTGATCCGGCAAAGCTGCATTTCTATGATCGGGAAACCGGCAAGCGGATCCATTCCCGGAGCGCGACGGTTACAGCCTGAAGCAAAGCCCATGCCGGAACTTTTCACCGATTGTGTCCATGCCCTTGATGCGCCCGGTCGCGCCGAACGCGAGCGCATTCTGGGGCTGGAAAAATCAACGCATGTTCATGATCGCTACCGGCAGGAACTCTCCTGCCTGCAGACGATCGAGACCGGCGGCGGCACATCGGCGACAGGCGTGCTGGGCTTTCCCTTTCAGGCCGCCGCCTGGAACCTGCAGCGCGGGCTGTTCCCCGAGAAAAGCGCCGCGAAGCTGGCCGGCGAGCAGGCTTCGCTGGTGATGCTTTCGGAAATGGACAACGGCATGGCGCGCACGGCCCAGCGCCACCCGACCGCCGAAATCGCCAAGGCCCTCGGGATGACCTATGCCTATGGTGTCGAGTTTCTCGAACTCGGCCTCGGCAATGAGGCCGAGCGGCCTTACTGCGCCGATGATTTCAACGCGAAGGGTTTTCACGGCAATGCGCTGCTTGCCGTCACGGCGCTGGAGACCCCTTTCATGCTGCCGCTTTCTGGCCCACCGATCTGGTTTTCCGACGAAAACGACCAGCCGCGCATCGGCGCGCGCATGGCGATCGGCGCGAGGATCGAGACCATCGGGGGTCCGATCGTGGCGCTTTCCACCCATCTGGAAAGCCATGGCGACATTGAACAGCGCGAACGCCAGATGGCCGATATCTTCGACCTGATCGACTGGCACTTTTCCGACCTGCCGGTTCTGATCGGCGGCGATCTCAACACCGGCAACCGCACCGGCGGCGACCCGGACGTTGAAACCCTTTTCGATCTGGCGCGCGACAGGGGCTATCAGCGTCACGGCGGACCGAATGACAGGATCACCACGCGCCCGAGCCTGATTTCCGGACCGGATCCCCAGCCGATGAAGCTCGACTGGTTTTTGTCGCGCGGTCTTGTGATTGGCGAAAGCCGCGTGATCGACGCGCTGGATGATGACGGCACGCCGCTTTCGGATCACGATCTGCTGATCTGCACGGTCTCAGGGATAAGCGCCTGAAGCCAGGCGATTGCCAAGCGCCCGCGCGGTGACTACATAACCAGAGCGTCGGGCGAAAAAGTGGAAACCGGTTTTTCGATAATCCCGACGCGGCAAATGAATGATAAGGCATCAGACGGCCAGGGCCGCTCGCCCGATGCCTTGTTGCTTCAAACCAGATCGAGGGCTCCAGTTTCATGGCCGCAATCAAAAAAGTCGCCGTCCAGATGGACCATATCTCCACCGTGAAGATTGCAGGCGATTCCACCTTCGCCATGTCGCTGGAGGCGCAGAACCGCGGCTATGAACTCTACCACTACACCCCTGAACGTCTGACGCTGAGGGATGGCAAGGTGATCGCCGCCGTGGAAAAGATGACGCTGCGCGACGTGGAAGGCGACCATTATACGCTCGGCCCCGCCGAGCGCACCGACCTTTCAACCATGGATGTGGTGCTGTTGCGCCAGGATCCGCCCTTCGACATGGCCTATATCACCTCGACCCACATGCTGGAGCGCATCCACCCGAAGACGCTGGTGGTCAATGATCCGGCCTGGGTACGCAACTCGCCGGAGAAGATCTTCGTCACCGAATTTGCCGACCTGATGCCGCCGACGCTGATCACCAAGGATGTCGGCGAGATCCGCCGCTTCCGAGAGGAGATGGGCAACATCATCCTGAAGCCGCTTTACGGCAATGGCGGCGCCGGCGTGTTCCATTCCACCCGCGACGACCGCAACTTCACCTCGCTTCTGGAAATGTTCGAGCAGATGTTCCGCGAGCCCTATATCGCCCAGGCCTATCTGCCGGCCGTGCGCAAGGGCGACAAGCGCATCATCCTCGTTGACGGCGAATTTGCCGGCGCGATCAACCGGGTGCCTGCAGAGAGCGACAGCCGCTCCAACATGCATGTCGGCGGGCGCGCCGAACCGTCCCAACTGACGGCGCGCGAGGAAGAGATCTGCGCGCGCATCGGCCCGTCGCTGAAGGAGCGCGGCTTCATTCTCGTCGGCATTGATGTGATCGGCGACTATATGACGGAAATCAACGTTACCTCCCCCACCGGCATCCGCGAGGTGAAGAGGTTCGGCGGCGCGGATATTGCGAGCCTCATGTGGGACGCGATCGAGAAGAAGCGCGGCTGAGCCCTATTTGTTTTGTGACACGAGCGCCTGCTGCGTGAGCGCATTGCGCAGTTCGCTCTTCTGGGCGTCGATCATGCCAGAGATGAGGAACAGATCGACCAGCCACCAGATGCCGAATACGGCCAGGAACACGAAGCCGATGATGAAGACGAATGTCAGCCAGCCGACGACATTCAGAAGCAGCATGGCGATCGCCGAGCCGGGCCTGCCGAGATAGAACCGATGCGCGCCGGCCCAGCCGACGAAGAACCACAGAAGATAGGCCGCCGCCGGCGATTTCGCGCCATTGGTGACGCGCTGTTCGATCAGGATCTGTTCTTCGGTCGTTAGTCCCATGTCACTCTCCGCCACATTGCTTCCGCACGCTTTCCCGCCCTGTTTACGGCGACGGCAATCCGGATGTCCATCCCATCGCCGCCTGTGTGATGCTCGAGGAAGAAAGTTCTTCTTTTGTTCTTGCACAAGGGCGCGCATTGTGGAATCATCGCAACCATTGGGTTTGATGAAACGCTGTTCTTGAGGGGACGCCGGGCGGCACCGGCGCAGGGCTTCACATGGTATCCAGGGTTCAAACGGTTGCATTTCAGGGGATTGAGGGCGTACCGGTCGATGTCCAGGTAATGGTCGCCCCCGGCAAGATCGGCATGCAGATCGTCGGCCTGCCGGACAAGGCCGTTGCCGAAAGCCGCGAACGGGTGCAGGCTGCGCTCCACGCCACCGGCCTCGCCTTGCCGGCCAAGCGCGTGACGGTCAATCTGGCGCCCGCCGACCTGCCAAAGGAGGGATCGCATTTCGATCTCGCCATCGCGCTCGGCCTGATGGCGGCACTCGGCGCGGTTCCGGCCGACGCGCTGACGGATTACATGGTCATCGGCGAGCTCAACCTTGATGGCACGATCGCCGCCGTGGCCGGCGCGCTTCCAGCGGCGATGACTGCCAATGCCATGGACAAGGGGCTGATCTGCCCTGCCGACTGTGGGCCGGAAGCCGCATGGGCGGGCGCGGACATCGACGTCCTGGCGCCCAAAAGCCTGATTGCGATCGCCAATCATTTCAAGGGAACCCAGGTGCTCTCCCGCCCCACACCCGCCGTGCGCGCCGCGGTACAGGACCTGCCCGACCTCTGCGAGATCAAGGGGCAGGAAAGCGCCAAGCGCGCGCTCGAGGTGGCGGCCGCAGGCGGCCACAACCTCCTGATGGTCGGCCCGCCGGGCGCCGGCAAATCGATGCTGGCCGCGCGTCTGCCCTCCATCCTGCCGCCACTCCTGCCGCAGGAGCTGCTGGATATGTCGATGGTGCATTCGATTGCCGGCAAGCTCGCGGGCGGACGCCTTTCCGACCGGCGGCCCTTCCGCGCGCCGCATCATTCCGCCAGCATGGCCTCGCTTGTCGGCGGCGGCATCAAGGCAAGGCCCGGCGAGGCATCGCTTGCCCATCACGGCGTGTTGTTTCTCGACGAATTACCGGAATTTTCGCCGCAGGTGCTCGATGCGCTGCGCCAGCCGCTGGAAAACGGTGAGTGCGTAATCGCCCGCGCCAATCATCGCGTCTCCTATCCGGCCGCCTTCCAGCTTGTCGCCGCCATGAACCCGTGCCGTTGCGGCATGGCAGGGGAACCGGGCCACAGCTGCGCGCGCGGGCCACGCTGCGCCAGCGAATACCAGTCGCGGATTTCCGGACCGTTGATGGACCGGATCGACATCCGTATCGACGTTCCGGCGGTTGCCGCCATCGACCTCATCGGCGCAAGCGCCACCGGCGAGACAAGCGCCGCCGTCGCCCGTCGCGTAGCCCGCGCTCGCGAGGCCCAGCGCGAACGCTTCGCAGGCCTTGGAGAAAGCGTGGCGACCGTCAACGCCCGCGCATCGGCCAACATGATCGAGAGGCTCGCCGAGCCCGATGCTGCAGGCCTCGCGCTGCTGCGGGAGGCGGCGGAAAAGATGCGGTTTTCGGCGCGCGGCTATCATCGCATCCTGAAAGTTGCCCGCACCATCGCCGATCTCGACGGCAAGGCGAAAGTCGGCCGGGTGCATATCGGCGAGGCCATTGCCTACCGGGTCTCGACAGCCGAACGGATCACCACAGCCGCCTGAGCCATCTTCCGACAGCGAAAAGGCCCGCGCGGCGAATGAAGCGCCCTGCCGACGACGGCCACACGGGCGGGCATCGCCGCAGGGTGGTCCGGCGGCCGATGAAGATGACGGCCAGACAGGCCTGGTGGCATGAAAATCCGCTGACCACAGCAAACACCCCAGTGCATATCCGCCGGACGCAAGACGCCTGACCGCAGGAAGAAGCCATTTCGTTTTTTCTGCGGTCCTCCGCCCGTATCTGCATCGTCGCCCGGTCGGTTCTCCGAGGGCATTTTGCTCTGACGCACAGCGAAGCGCGGGCGCGCCCCACCCTTTTCCCCGTCGTCTGCGTCAGGGCTA
Organism: uncultured Martelella sp.; assembly: GCA_963676545.2. GTDB lineage: Bacteria > Pseudomonadota > Alphaproteobacteria > Rhizobiales > Rhizobiaceae > Martelella. The sequence goes on from CAXXRG010000003.1 coordinate 241,288, forward strand.
GGCTTGGCGCATCAGGTCCAGCAACCACACAAAGGGAGTTTTTCATGTCGGATCAGACGGCCAGGCTCGGCCTCCCCTTCATTCTGCCCGCCCAGGCGCAAAAACACGTCACCCACAACGAGGCGCTGCAGCGGCTCGACGCGATCGTCCATCTTGCCATTATCAGCGCGGCAAGCGCGCCACCGGCCAGCCCGGATGATGGCGATTGCCATCTTGTTGCTTCAGGCCCGACCGGAGAATGGGCCGGCCATGAAGGCGCGGTTGCACTTCATCAGGACGGCTACTGGCAGTTCGTCACCCCCGCGGTCGGCTGGACGGCCTGGTTTGAAAGTGAAAGCGAGGTCCGCATCTATAACGGCACGAATTGGGTATCGCCGCCACTGCCGGGCACGCTTTCCGCCTCCATGCTTGGCATCAATGCCACGGCTGACGCCACCAACCGGCTTTCGGTTTCCGCGCCCGCAACCCTTTTCAACAATGCCGGCAGCGGGCATCAGTTGAAGATCAACAAGGCAACGGCCGGCGATACGGCGTCGCTGCTCTACCAGACCGGCTGGTCCGGTCGCGCGGAGATGGGCCTTGCCGGTTCCGACAGTTTCGCGATCAAGACGAGCCCCGACGGGGGAAGTTGGCACGAGGCGATCCGCATTTCCCCGGAAGGCGCGGTCACCATGCCGTCGCGCCCGCTGGCCCGCGCCGCAGCGCCGGCCGGTTCGGTGGCGATTACCGGTCCGGCAAACCGGGGCTTCGGCCTGCTTCATGTCGGAGAAGGCGGATTCTCGCTGGGCGCTGCGGTCACAGGCGGTGGCAATCGGCTGGTGTTTCCGGCAAGCGGCTATTATGCGTTGAGCCTGACCGTCACCGCCACGGCGACGGGGAGTTACTGGGTAGCGCTGGACAAGAACGGCTCGGAGAACTGCGTGACCCTCGCCGGCATCGCCACCGGCGGCAATCCGCTGACCCACTCCGCCTCGGCCATCAGCTATTTTTCCGCCGGCGACTATGCCCGCCTCGCCTTTTCCGGCACGGCGACCTATGCGCTCGGCTACGGCCAGACGGAAATGACGGCAATGCTTCTTTGATGCCGGCTTGCCATCAGCCGCACTTCACCGCTATGCCTGTCAGGAGCAAAACCTCGGAGGCGGCCCATGGCAGGCAAGATCGACTGGCGCGAGAGCTTCAATCTCAAACACCCATCGCTGAAACCGCTCTGGGTCCGCATCCTCGCCGTCGCGCTTTGCGGCGGCTGGGCGGTGGCCGAGATCTTCATCGGTTCGCCCTTCTGGTCGGTGCTGTTCGGCGCGGCCGCGGCCTATATGGCCTATGTCTTCTTCATTTCGCCCGACCGCGCCTATTTCAACAGCCGCGATGACAAGCCGGAAGAGTAAGCCGGAGCCTCAGCGCGGGTCATTTCCGGCAAAGGTCCTGTCCGCGAGCTTCGGCAGCATGAAGCGGAAGGCCACCGAGCGCACGCCCTGAAACAGCAGCATGGCGATCCATAGGCCATGATTGCCGAAAAGCGGCTGCAACACGGCCCAGGCGGCGAAATAGCAGGCGAGCGAGAACAGCATCAGCGTGCGCATCTCGCGTGACCATGTGGCGCCGATGAAGACGCCATCCATCTGGAAGGCGATGACCCCGACAAGCGGCATGATCGCGGCGTAAGGCAGATAGTCGTGGGCCAGCGTCTGGGTCTCGGCGATCGGCGCGATCAGCGCCACGACGTAAGGCCCGGAGATGAAGAAGGCCGCAGAGACGGCAACGGCCATGGCCACGCCCCAGAGCGTGGTGAGCCGGATCACCCGATCAAAGGCGGGGCGGTAAAAGGCCCCGACGGCGCGCCCGGCAAGCTGCTCGGCTGCCGTGGCAAAGCCATCGAGAAAGGCGACGCCGAAGAAATAGTAGCGCAGCAGAACCGTGTTGGCGGCCAGCACATCAATGCCCAGAACGCCCGATTGACGGGTGAAAAAGGACAGCCCGATCAAAAGCGCGAACGAGCGGATCATCATGTCGCGGTTGACGGAGAAGAGCCGCTTGACGGTGGAAAGGTCCGGCAGTTCCCACTTGTGCCGGTCGGTGCGCCTGAGGATCAGGATGACGCCGGCAACCGCCGTAATGCCTTCGGCCACAAGGCTTGCCGCCCCCGCCCCTGCGAGACCGTAATTCAGCCACAGCACCCAGAAAAATGCGAAGAACAGGTTGAACGCGTTGAGCGCCACCTGCAGCAAAAGCGCCGTCACCGCCTCGCCGCGACCGATGACCCAGCCGAAAACCACGAAATTGAACAGCGCGAAGGGCGCCGACCAGACCCGCCAGGCATAATAGGTCCAGGCTGCATCGCCCACCGCGCCATCGGCATTAAGCACATAAAGGCCGAGACGACCGATCGGCACATGCAAAAGCATGATCAGAAGGCCGGAGCCGACAGCAATCAGGATGCCGCCAAGCAGCATGCGCTGTTCGGCCCGCCGGTCCTGCGCGCCGACGGCCTGCGCGGTAAAACCGGTGGTGGCGCCGCGCAGAAAGTTGAAGGTGGTGAACAGCACATCGAAAATCACCGCCGCCAGCGCCACGCCGCCGATCAGCACCTCATCGCGCAATTGTCCGACGACGCCGGTTGCCGCAAGGCTCACCAGCGGGGTGGAAAAATGCGCAATCATCATCGGCAATGCGATGGTGAGCACCTGCCGGTGCGTCACCGAAAAGGGGCGCGGGGTGCGACCGGCGGTGTTTTCCAACGGAACCTATTCCTTGATGTGCGGCTCGCCCAGCGTGTGCATCAGCCGGTTGGCCCAGCCGAAAATGGCGATGGCATGGATTAGGTCGAGGATCTCCAGGTCGTCAAGGCCGGTCTCGCGCAGATGATAGAACTGGTAGACGCCGACATTGTCCGGATGCGCCGTCAGGTCAACGCCGAAATTGAACAGCGCCTGATCATAGTCCGGCAGGTCTGCCTCAAGTCCCTTCTCGTAAATCGCCTCGATCACCTCCGGGCGCTTTTCAAGCTGGATATGGCGATTGGCGTGAACGGCGGCGCAATAGATGCACTTGTTGACGAAGGAAGCGGCCAGCGCCCCCATCTCGCGGCCGGCGCGCGACAGGCCCTCTTTCGAGTACATGATGTCGTTGAAGAGCGGCGAGCGTTCCTTCAGCGTTTCCGGGTCCTGCGCCAACACCAGAACATAGTCGGAAATCTTGGTGTTGGAGGGCGTGATCTGCAGGGCGTCTCGCTGCTCGTCGGTCGCGGTTTCCAGGTCAACGGGCCTGACATAGGGGTGCCAGTCCAGCGGCTTCAAGGTGAATTCGTGAACGGGTTCGGACATGTCAGTGATCCCTCAGCATTTTCAGCCCGGCAACGACCAGGATCTGGTAATTGACGAAGGCCGTCAGGCTTGCCAGCGTCACGGTATCCCGGTCATCAAGCCCTGCGGCATAGAGTTTTTCGACGTCCGCGCGGCTCGCCTCCTTCGGCGTCAGCGTCACCGTGTCGACCCGCTCGAGGATGGCATCAAGCTTCGCGTCGGCCTCGCCCGGACGAAAACCCGGATCGAGGATCGCGTCAAAGGCGGTCTCGCCATAGCTTTTCAGCAGATCGCGATAATGCGCCTCAAGTTCGGCCGCCTTCCACAGCGCACACATGCGCGCGGCAAGGGCGGCGCGCAAGGCGAAGCTGAAATTGCCGGCATTTTTCGGCGTCAGCGCCGCCTCGTAGCTTGCCTGCGTCTTCTGTTTCAGGAGTTCGCGCCGGTTTCTGAGCGCGATCATGTCGGCATCCTCGCCGAGCACCTTGTCGATCACATCGACCATAAAACTTTCCCTTCAGTGTTCCGACGATGTTGCCTCAAGGGCTTCGTCGAGAAAATCGAGCCTGTCCTGGCCCCAGTAGAGCACGTCCTTGTAGATCCAGGTCGGCGTGCCGAAAACGCCGCGCGCGGTGGCTTCGGCATGGCTGTCATGCCAGGCCTGAACGATTTCCGGCTCCTCTTCCATCGCCTGCAGGGCCTTGCCGTCAAGGCCGATGCGGTTGGCAACGTCGATGCGCACCTCCGGCCTCGTCACATCCAGTTCCTCGCTCCACAGCGCATGCAGGAGCGCATGCGAGAGCTCGAGTGCGGCCAGGCCCTCGCGATCGGCGGCAATCACCATGCGGGCGGAAAACTCGTTGTTGGTCGGGTAGTGCGCGGGTTTGAGCACCAGCGGCATGTTGAGGCGCTTCCTCCAGCGATCAAGTTCGACGGCATGATAGTCCTGGCGCGGCTGCGGGCGCGAACGCAGCGGCACGCCGCCATTATCGGGCACGATCCGCGTCGGGCGGATGACGACATCAAGATCGTGCTTTTCGATCAGCGCCTTGAATTGCGGCCAACCGAGATAGGCCCACGGGGAGGAAAGTGCGTGGTAATAATAGACGGTCTTCCTGGTCATGATCTTTTCTCGTCGAGCTTATTCGGCGGCAACAGCGTCGGCATCGGTCCATTCGCTCCCGTCGAGTTCCGGTTCTTCGTAGGCAATCAGGTCTTCCCAATGCTGTTCCAGATCCTTGCGGAACAGGCTCGAAGCGACCCCGCGTGCAAGCCACAACGCCCCCTCGCTGATGGCCGGAATATCGCCGGAAACCTTGCCGAGGCTCATGGCCGAGCTGTAGTTGAAGCTGTGAATGTCCGCGAGGAATGGGGCTGCCCCTTCGGTCTTTTCCGAAAAGGAGAAATCGGGGTTGAGCCAGGGAAACCGTCCAAGGCCGGGGTTCTGTTCGTCCGCCGGCGGCGTGTAACGGTCTTCCCAGCAGGCGATCTCGGCGTTGAAGGGCTCAAACTCCGGTCGCGCCATCGGGTCAACGGTAAAGCCGGTGCCAAGGACCAGGAAATCGCAGCGGAATTCGCGACCCGTCACCGTGGTGATCACCACCTCTTCGCCATCCTGTTCAACCTTGGCGATGCCGCAGTTGAAGTGGAAGAAAGCGTTTTCGTGGCGGCTGACGCGCAGGGTCGAGCCATGCGGGGCCGGCGTCTGCTGCTTGTCGCCGTAATCCATGATCCGCCAGCACCATTCGGGTGAGAGATCCGGCAGGCCGGCCGTCACGCCATAGGAACCGATGCCCATCAGCTTGTTGATCGTCGGCATTTTCTTGCGCCGCGCCAGAAGCCGGACTTCCCCCGCGCCATGTTCCAGCGCTTCGGCCGCATTGTCGACGGCGGAAGCGCCGACGCCGATGACGACGACACGCTTGCCTTTCCACCTGTCGAAATCGATCTCGTCTGCCGAATGCGCCCAGCTTTCGCGCGGCAGGCCTGCGACGAAGCCCGGAACCGTGCCCTTGCCGAGCCCGTCGCGCCCCGTCGCCCAGATCAGCTTGCGGGTGAAGATGGTGTCGCCATCGGCCATTTTCAGGGCCAAGAGCCCGTCCTCGCGCGGGATCACGCGTTCGACCTTCAGGCCGTTTTCAACCGGCGCGCCGGTCACCTTGCGGTACCAGACGAGGTAGTCCTGCCACATCGGACGTGGAATGCGATAGAGTTCGTCCCAGGCCTTTGTGCCGAACTGGGCGCGGTACCAGGCCTGGAAGGTGAGCGAGGGAATGCCGAGCGCGGGGCCGAGAAGGTTTTTCGGCGAGCGCAGCGTTTCCATGCGCGCATAGGTGAGCCACGGGCCTTCCTTGCCTTTCGGCGCCATGTCGATAAGGCGGGTATTGTGCATGCCCTGGCGCTTCAGCTGCAGCCAGGCGGCAAGCCCGCACATGCCGGCGCCGACGATGACGATATCGCTGACCGGCGCGCCATCGACCGCGCCAACGGGCTTGACCCAGTTGGCGGAGGGAAAGTTCAGATAATCGAGATCCTGGCGAACACGTTCGTTCAACGCTTCAAGCGCTTGTCCATTGGTCATGTCTTCAGTCCTTCACGAATTCGCAGGCCTCAATCGGCCAGTACCACAGCATCTTCCTCGCGCCAGCCGATCCACACATCATCGCCTTCCAAATGGGCAAGTGCGACGGGATCAAGCTGGGCCACAAGCGACTGGCCCTCGTTGAGGCCGACAGTGAGAGCGGTAAAATTGCCCTTGAACAGCCGGTTGCTCACTCTGCCGGGCAGCGCGATCCTGCGGTCCGGCTCGCGGCTGACGGCGTAGACCGCTTCGGGTCTCAGCGCCACGGTGACGTGACTGCCAATCTTGGCGGCGGGGCCGGTGAGTGTCGCGTGGATGACATGGCCACACCAGTCGAGCGTGGCGATATTGCCATCGACCGACTGGAGCACGGCATCGAGAAAGTTCGATTCGCCGATAAAAGTCGCGACGAAGCGGTTGACCGGGCGGGCATAGAGCGTGTGGGGGTCGCCCATCTGCTCGACCCTGCCCTTGTTCATGACGACGATGAGGTCGGACATGGTCAACGCCTCTTCCTGGTCATGGGTAACGAAGAGGAAGGTCTTGCCGGTCTTCTCCTGAATGCTCTTCAGTTCGATCTGCATCTGGTGGCGCAGTTTCGCATCGAGCGCCGACAGCGGCTCGTCAAGCAGCAGCACATCGGGATCGGGTGCGAGCGCGCGCATCAGCGCCACGCGCTGGCGCTGGCCGCCGGAAAGCTGGTCGGGCATACGGTCGGCATAGTCCTGCAGTTCGACCAGTTCCAGAAGCTCCATCACCCGCGCATGGATCTTTTCCGACGCCACCCCCTTCAACTCAAGGCCGAAAGCGATGTTGCGCCCGACCGTCAGATGCGGAAACAGCGCATAGTCCTGAAACACGATATTGACGTTGCGCCGGTGCGGCGGCAGGTGGGTCACATCCTTGCCATCGAGCAGGATCGCCCCGGAAGACGGGTCTTCGAAACCGCCGAGCATGCGCAGCGAAGTTGACTTGCCGCAGCCCGAAGGCCCGAGAAGCGTGACGAACTTGCCACGTTCGATCTTGAGGTCGAGATTGTTCACGGCAAGCGACTTGCCATAATATTTGTTGACGTTCTTGAAGTGGACGAGCGGTTGCATTTCAGTTCCTTGAACGGCGGACACGGCGTTCGGCGTAGAGCCCGACGGCGCCGGTGGCGATGAGGACGAGTGTTGCCATGGCATTGATTTCCGGCGACATGCCGCCCGAAATCTTGGCGAAGATCAGCATGGGAAGGGTGGTCTGGTAGCCACCGAGGAAGAAGGTGCGCACGAAATCGTCGATACTGGTCAGCGCGCAGAAGATCATGCCGCCGACCAGCGCCGGGCCGAGATAGGGCAGCGTGACGCGGAAGAAGGCGATGAAATTGTCGGCGCCGAGATCACGCGCGGCATCGATCAGGCTTGCGGGCATCGAGCGGAGCCTGGTCATCGCCATGATCACCACGAAGGGAACGGCATGCACCGTGTGGCCGAGGATGATGGCGAAGGTGCCGGTCGGCACATCGATGGCGCGGATGAAGATGCGCATCGAGATCGCCTGGATCATGCCCGGCACGACGGCGGGAAGACAGGCGAGCGCAAAGATGATGGCCTTGCCCCAGATCGCCTCGTTGGAAGCGAGAAGCGCGATCCAGACGCCGATCGCCGTTGCAACGACCGTGACGATGAAGGCAATCATCAGCGAATAGCCGACAGCGCTCAGGAACTGTTCGTCCTGCACGACCTGCACGTACCATTTCATCGTGAAACTATCGATCGGAAACGAAATGAAGTTCGAATCCTTGAAGCTCATCGCCGTCATCAGCATCAGCGGCACGAAGAGATAGGCGACAAAGGCCCAGTAGAAGCCGGTGAGGAAAACGTTCTGGGGGTTTTTCATGTAAAAACGCATCGTCTGCCCTCACATCAGTTTCACATTGCGCCCGCCGACAACCCGCATGAACAGGCCGACCGTGGTGAGCGAGATCAACAGCATGATGATCGAGAAGGCAGCGCCCGCCGGCCACTTGTCGTTTGAGCCGTGGAACAGCTGGGCGATGATTTCCGGGAAGATCACCGTATTGGGGCCGCCGAGCAGCAGCGGCGCGGCGAAGACGCCGATCGAGGTGAGAAACACCAGGCTGCAGCCCGAGACAATGCCATCACGCGACAGGGGCAGGATCACCCGGCGGAAGCGCTGCAGCGGGCCGGCGCCAAGATCGGAGGCGGCGTCGAGCAGGCTGTTCGGAATTTTCTCGATGGAGGAATAGAGCGGCAGCAGCATGTAGAGCGCGATCAGATAGACGACGCCGAAGCTCAGCGAAAAATAGGTGTAAAGCATGGGGATCGGCCGGTCGATCATGCCTAGTTCCCGCAAAAGCGCGTTGACGGCGCCGCGATTGGCCAGAAGCATGATCACCGAGAAGACGCGGATGATCTCACCCGCCCAGAACGGCGTCAGCAACAACAGCAGCGCCTTGTTGCGCGAGGCGGGGCGGATGACCTTGCCGATATAATAGGCGACCGGATAGACCACGACCAGCGTTGCGGCCGTCACCACGATGGAGAAGACGACACTGCGCAGGAAGGGCACGAAATAAAGGCTTTCCTGGAAGAACAGCGCGTATTGCGAGAAGGTATAGACGGGCTCGTCGCCATCCATCAGCGGATAATTGGCAAGCAGCGAAATATTGCCCATCTGCAGGATCGGGCCGATATTGAAAAAGGCGATCCAGGCGAGCGGCACCGCAAGCAGCACGACGAGCCGGGCCACCCGGTTTTCGGCCAGAAGACCGATCGTTCCGCGGTAGGTCGGCGAATGGGCGACTTTGCCGATCCAGCTTGAATAGCGCGCCCGTGATTGTTTCGCGCCCTGACCATCACCGGTCAAAACATCATTGGTCATAGTGTGAAAATCCATAGATTACAAAAGCTGCGGCATCGCGCAAACGGCCGGGCGGGACACAGGCCGCCCGGCCGGAAATCGATCAGGCAGCCTTGATCTCGGCGACAGCCCTGTCGATCATCTCGTTCTTCATGTCGCGGTTTTCCTCGGCGAAGAACTGGATCCGCGCGATCTGCTCTTCCGGCAGCGCAATCGCCGCGCGCTCGCGGTCGGTCAGAAGCGCATCGACGCCGGCAAAGGCGCTGGCAAAGCCCGACTGGCGCGTCATCGCCGCACCGACTTCCGGATTGGCGAGAAGGGCGGAGAAGAACTTGTAGGCCGCGTCCACATTCGGCGCGTGATTGACGAGATTGAAAGAATACAGGAAGCCGTAAGTGCCTTCCTTCGGGATCGACAGCTCAATCGGGAAGCCTTCCATGATCAGCTTGGCGGCGGGCCCCGACCAGGCCTGGGCAACATAGACATCCTCGTTGACCAGCATCTGCTGCACTTCCGAACCGCCGTCATAGAACTTGCGGACCATGTCCTTGTGCTCGATCAGGAAATCACGGGCGGCATTGACAGCGGCCTGGGCTTCTTCGGGCTTGTCGACATAGGCGACGAAATCGCCGTCATAGCCCAGATATTTCATGGTGATCGAAACGAAATCGGAGATGATATAGGTGGTGAAACCCTTGTATTCCGGGTCGAACATCAGGCTCCAGCTGTCGGACGGCTTGGTGTAATCGGTATTGCGGACCATGCCCTCGAAACCGGCGAGAAGCGGCACGCCATACACTTCGCCCTTGCGCACCAGCTGCGGCGCGCCCTTGTAGGGACCGGCGAGATTGTCCCAGGTGGAGATCCGGGACGGATCGATCGGCTGGAGGAGATCGGAGGCCATGAACTGGCTGAGACGGTGACCGGCAACGGTGACGATATCGGTGGTCGGATCGGATCCTTCGGCGGCGAGCAGGTTATACTGCTTGCCCTGGTCGTCCGTCAGGCGGATGCGCACCTCGATGCCGGTATCCTTCTCGAACTGATCGACGAAGCCCTCGGGAAGAAACTTGTCGTAGGTCGTGATGTTCAGGACATTGCTCTGGGCATAAGCCGGGCGAATGATGGACGGTGCGGCGATGAGACCCGCGCTTGTCCCCATCATCTTCAGGGTCGTGCGCCGTGTCGGATTGCGAAGTGTCATTCTCGATCTCCTGGTTTGTTCGTCCCGCGTCCAGTCCCTCTCGGCTGGAGCGCGGGCGTTTTTCGCCGACCTAGTGGACTGGAGCGGGCCGGCTTTCTTTCCCCTCCGCTGAAAGCTCGTCTTCCAGGGAGAACCTGACGGCTGCCTCTGCGTGAAGCAGCGTTGAATCGAAACTCGGTATGTCGAAATCTTCCGGCCGCACCAGCAGCCCGACCTCGGTGCAGCCGAAGATGATGCAGTCGGCGCCCTTCTGCTTCGCCCGCTCGGCGATCGCGATATAGCGTTCGCGCGATGTGCCGCTCAGCACCCCGCAGCAGATCTCCTCGAAGATCACGTCATGAACCGTGGCCCGGTCGGCCTCGTCGGGGATAACCGGATCAAGGCCGAAATGATCCTTGAGGTAACCGACATAGAACGGCTTTTCCATCGTGTAGCGCGTGGCCAGAAGCAGCGGCCGCGTCTTGCCCGCCTTCTTCACCGCAGCGCCCGTCACCTCGGCGATGTGGATCAGCGGAATATCGATCGCCGCCTGCACCTCGTCGGCCAGGATATGCATCGTATTGGTGCAGATCAGCACCATGGCGCAGCCGCACTGTTCGAGTTCGCGCGCAACCGAGATCAGCGTTTCGGCCGCAAGGTCCCAGCGCCCGGCCTTCTGCTGCGCCACGATCTCGGAAAAATTGACGGAGCGCAGGCAAAGATCCGCCGAAGCCAGACCGTCGCCCATCAGGCGCCGGACCTCCTCGTTGATGTGCTTGTAATACACTGCGGTGCTCTCCCAGCTCATGCCGCCGATCAGGCCTATCCTTTTCATTGTCTCGTTCTCAATTCTGTTTCAGGTACGAACATAATCAGCGTAGCGGACCTGACAGAAGAGAGTTTTCTTATTTTTGCGCAGAGGCAAAAATTCAAGCAAATCCATCCTACTGAAACTCATAGGAAGCGGAAATTTTCTCTCTTTTGAAAACTTGACATAAATCCCATACTCGTGCACAAAATTTACTCAACAGATACAATTCACCAAAACTTGAGCAAATCATGCGGAATTTTCTGCATTTTGACAAGGGTCAACCCCCGAATTTAGCCATATCTGCAGTTGCGTTGCTGCGTCAGATTTTGTCGAAATGGCAAGGAAGATGAAAATTTCGTCTCAATTTTCAGACAGTTCCGAGAATTTCATCCCGGCCGCGGACTATCAGGAGAGCCCCGAGAATGTTTGACGAGATCGACCGCAAGATCGTCGATATCCTGCAGCGCCAGGCGGACCGTACGGTGAGCGATATCGCCGAGGAGGTCGGCCTCTCGCACACGCCCTGCTGGCGGCGGATCAAGCGGATGGAGGACCTTGGTTTTATCCGGGCCCGCGTTGCCCTGATCGATCGCAAGATGGCCAATATCCCGATGACCATCTTCATCGCCGTCAAGGCGCCGCGCCATGCCATCGAATGGTTCGACGAATTCCGCAAGCAGATCCGGGATATCCCCGAAGTGACGGAAGCCTACCGGCTGACCGGCGACACGGACTACCTGCTTCGCATTGTCGTGCCCGACATCGAGACCTATGACCAGGTCTACAAGAACCTGATTTCGCGGCTGGAATTTTCCGACATCAACTCCTCGATCGCGATGGAGGAACTGAAATTCACCACGGCCCTGCCGACCAACTACATGTGACCAGACGAAGGCTCGAAGACCCATGAAAATCGCAATTCTCGGCGCTGGCAACAATGCCTACGGCCTTGCCGCTTTCCTCGCCAATGCCGGCCACGCGCCCGTGCTCTGGTCGCCGTCTGGCGCAAACGCCGTGGAGCTCGCCAAGGGAACGGCGCTGATGGCCACCGGTGCGGTGGAGTTCGAAGGCCCCGTGGATGTGGCTTCGTCCTGCGCCAATGCCGTCGAAAGCGCCGAACTGGTCATGATCGCCATGCCGGTCAACGGTCACAGGGCGGCAATCGACGCCATGGTGGACCATCTGAAGCCCGGCACGCCGGTGATCATTTCCTCCCACAGCTCCTTTGCCGCGCTCTATCTCGCACGCGCGCTGCAGGACGCCGGCAAGACGCTTCCCGTCATCGCCTGGGGCACGACGCTCCTGACCGCGCGGAAAAACGGCGACAGCGCCGTCATGGTCAACACCGTGCGCCAGAAGGTCGACATGGCGACCGTGCCCTTCAGCGCCATGGACGATGGGCACGCGCTCTGCACCGAAGTTTTCGGCGACCGCTTCGTCAGGCGCGACGGACTTATGGCGATCGCGCTGTCCAACCTCAATCCGCAAAACCATCTCGGCATCGCACTGATGAACCTGACACGGATGGAAAAGGGCGAAACCTGGGGCCAGGGCGAGAACATCACCCCGGCCGTCGGTCGCTTCATCGAGGCGCTCGATGCCGAGCGGCTGGCGATCGCGGAGAAATTCGGGCTTCACGTGAAGACGGTGCGCGAGCACTTTTCGCTCTCCTTCCATGTGCCGCTTGCCTCTGTTTCGGAGATGAACCAGGAAATGCATGCTGAGGGACGCGGCGGCTTCGGGCCATCGACGATCGAGAGCCGCTATATTCTGGAAGACGTCCCCTTCGGCCTCGTCGCCACCAGCGCGCTCGGTCGCCTGGTCGGCATTCCCGCGACGCTGCACGAGGCCGGCACGGCGATCTTCTCGGCCGCCTATGGCCGCGACCTTGCCGCCGACAACGACCTTCTGCCCGCCCTCGATTTTGCCAGCCTCGACAGGCAAGAACTCGAGCGGCTCTGCCGGGACGGTTACGCCGGCTGAGCCAGCCGGCAGAGCGGGGCGGCGCTACTCGTCACAGCTCAGCGAATGGAAATAGTCGCCCCAGCTGTTGATGCGGATATCGAAATAGCGGCCGTCGTCGAAGACGCGACCACCGTCCCAGACGAGCGCGCCGTCCCTGGCGGTTCCGCGCATATAGACCACACCATTATCCGTCATCAGGTCGACAAAGCGGCGCTCATTGGGCTCGATCCGGCCCGAAACAGCTGTGAAATCGCCGCCGCCGACCGGGCGGTAGCGCAGGCTGTAATCGATCGGCGCGTCACAGCGATTGCTGAGAACGAAGGTGATGAACAGGTCGGGCGTCGCTTCGATGGCGCGGAAAAAGGGTGAACCGGCGCCGGTGACGACCCTGCCGATCGCCTCGATTTCGGCCTTGCCGAGATAGCGGCCCTCGCCCGGCGAAAGATAGAGCCCGGTAATGCCGGCGGCCACGCGAATTGCCGCGCCGGAGGCGCCTTCCGGCAGGTCGCAGTTCATCGCCATCATGTCTCCCGGCGCAATGGAGAGCGCCGCGCAGGCCGATGTCGTCATCTGGCCGCCGGTCGCGCGATCGTAAAAGCGTATGGTCAGGCGGCCATCGTCCCTTTCCGTCTCCCGGCGGTCGAACGCCGCCTCATCGGTCTCGGCGCTGAAGGGGGGATGCTCCACAAGCTCGACGGTCTCGACGATGGCGAGCTTGCCGTCGAAACGGTCTCCCGGCCCGAAGGGCGCCTCGTCCACCGGCAGAAAGACGCGCCGGATGAAACGCCGCGAGGCCGGGATATAGCCATCGTCGAGGTCGATCCGCGGGATCACCTGCCGGTCGGCCAGAACCGCGTCCGTATCGGGATCGATCACGCAGGCCGCCGTCGTCAGCACATGACGCGGACCGATCACGGTCGCGCTGCAGACAATGTCGTTGACCCCCGTCACGATGGCCGCCATGGCCCGGTCCGGCGCATCCAGCGCCTTGACAGGCTCCACGGGCGTCTGCGCGGAAACGGGCAGCGCGACAAGGCAGACAAGGAGTGCGGAAAGCCCGGAGGCAAGGCGGCGGATCAGCTTCAACGGAAAACGGCTCACATCACTCTCCCCGCGGCGCTTCGGCAAAGACCAGAAGCGACGCCGTTTCGCCGGCCCTAAGGCTGTATTCCTGTTCGCCCGGCCCCTTGACGACGGTCGACTGCACTTGGATCGTGCAGGTATTCTGCCCGAGCGCACCCTCGCTCAGCGCCTTGACGGCGATCCGCACGGGACCGGGCGCAACCGATGGCTCGAAACGGGTGCCGCCGTTCAGAAGATCGACAACCTCGGACGACACGATGCCGGTGCTGTCACTGATCGTCAGCTCCACGCGATCGACATCCTCGCGGCCATTGTCGATCAGCGTGAAGACAAGCGGCAACTCGACGAATACCGGCTGCAGCCCGTCATCCCCGAAGTCGATCTCGGCGCCGCGCGGCAGATCGGCGCGCCGCGGCCCGGGATCGGCGTAGGAAGCGGCATCGTCTTCCATCAGCGCCATGATCGCGCGCGCTTCCTCGCGCGCCGCGTCGTAAGCCGTCGCATCGCCCTGCTTCAGGCTTTCCGGCAGGCTCAGCAACCGTTCGTACTTGCGCAGAAGCCGCAGTGATATCCGGGGCCTGAAGGCCGGCTGGTAATAGGCTTTCGGGTCCTCACGCAGCGCCTCGACCTCATAGCCGAAGCTGCGCGCAGCGCCCGAGAGCAGGCGATTGACGGCTTCAGCCGTGGCAATCGCGCGGTTGCGCAAATTGTGCTCGGCAAGAAAGGCCAAGAAATCGGCCGTCGACCAGTTGACCGCGTCAAGCCGCGCCCCTTCGGCCCGCAACGCCTCGTTCCAGATCTTCTTCGCGGTTTCCGCCTTGACCCAGTCGCCCTTGGCAATGCCGCTCTCCCAGACAAAGGTCCGGCCCCAGTCAGGACTTGAAGGCATGTTGAAGGCCCATTCACCCGGAAGACCGGGGGCCTCGACCTCCTGCACCAGCCCGACATAGGCATTCTGGCTCGGGGCATAGAAGCGGAAGATCAGCCTGACGGCATAGGGCTGGACAAGCGGCGCGCCTTCCGGCAAGGCCGCGCCGCCGCCCTCGCCCTGCGGCGACCAGAGCTGGACCGCGCCGGGACCAAACGTTGGCAATTGAAGGCGATAGTCCGCCACGTCATAGCGAAACCGGGTCGAAAGCACGGGCTCGTCATAAAGAAGGCCCATCTCCAGTTCGGCATCCCAGTCCAGCGTCACGGTCGAAGCCGGCGCTGCGTCTTCACCGACGAGCGGATTGCGGAAGGTCGCTTCATACCCGTCGCCCCCCGCCTCGACAATACGCGGGTTATCCTGCGCGAAGGCCATAACAGGCAGAGCCAGGAGCAGCAGAAAGAAGAGCGCCGGCAAGCCGGGAACGGCCTTTGCCCACTGCCCGGTTTCGCCAGCCCGGTGCCGGCCGGAAATCAGGAATCGAGCCATGACTCAAATTCCCTCTGTTGTTCGTCCGAAATGAAGAGCCGGCGCTTTCCGCCAAGCGGCGCGCCATTGACGCGCTGGCCGTAATAGCTGTCGCCATAGGCCTCATCCAGCTCATAGGGCACGAAACTCAGCACATACCAGCCTGCGGCCGCGATGATGGCAATCACGCAAAGCCCAGCGAGAAAACCGACCTTCCACCAGCGGCGCGACCGTTTTTCCGATAGAGGAACAGCCGCCGTCCGCGCGCCGTCATATTCGACCTCATCCTCGCCGCCAGCCTCAACGCCGCCGGCAAGCAGATAGACGCCGCCGGCGGTTCCGAGAGCGGCTGCCAAAGGATCGTCCTCATCGGGCTCGATTACGGCGATTGCGCGCTGGCGCGTCAGGTTGCGGGCATCATTGGAGGAAAGGATCCGCCCCGCAAGCGGGACCTGAAGCTCGACCACCGCGCCCGTGGCCGCCTCGATCGTGTAGAGCACGCTATGGCGGTCGACGCGGCCGCCCGGCTCGACATGCACCTTCATCACACTGGCGGGATAGAGCTCGCTGTCGACGGGCGTGTGAAGATCGACGCGCCTTGAAGAGGAGGGCTGCGGCGCGGGCGCGACGACCTGCGGAGCAGCCCGCTCTTCTTCCGGCGCCATCACCTCGATCTCAAGCAGGCTCTCCCGTTGCTGAAGGGTCGCGCCCACGGCAAGAGGCGCGGTAACGGCCTTGCCGCTTTCGCTGGCGCGTACATGAAACAGGCGGCCGTTCGCCGTCTCCAGATCGTAGAGCGGATCGCCGCTGACAATCGGATCACCCAGCCTGAAATAGGCTCTTTCCACCCTGGCCGGATAAAATTCGTCTCCGGCCGGGCTTTCGATATGCACACGCGCCATCGCCTTTAACCCCTGCTGCGACCGAAACTAGTCGAGCGCCCGGCTGTCAGCAAGTGGGCACGCGGTTCAGTGCAAACCAGGCTTTCCGAATGCTTAAACCTCGATCGGCCGGGCCTCGGATGCGAGCATGATCGGCACGCCGTCGCGAATGGGATAGGCAAGCCGCGCCTTGTTCGAGACGAGCTCCTGATGCTCGGCATCATAGGTAAGCCTGCCCTTGGTCACCGGGCAGACGAGAAGCTCCAGCATTTTCGGATCAATCCCGGCATCCTTCTTGGCCATGGCCGAACGCCTATTGCAGCTTGTCGCCGGGATCGCCGGCGAGCGCGAATTCGATGATCGCCACAAACAGCTCGGCCCGCGTCTTAAGATCCGGCGCTTCCAGAAGCGCCTGTTTTTCCGCCGGGCCGAAGGGCGCCATCATGGAGAGCGAGTTCACCAGCGTCAGATTGCCTGCCTGCTCGATATGCTCCCACTCCGTCTCCAGACCTTCGGCCTCGAGATAGTCCCTGAAAGCCTCCAGAAGAGCGGCGCGGTCGACGCTTTCCTCCTGCGCCTCGATATTGAGATCGCCCATGAAGGGCGCGATCTCGAAACTGCGGAAGGGTTTTGCCGTGCGCACCTCCGCAATCAGCCGGACGCGGCAGATGCCGGTCAGCGCCACGAGATAACGCCCGTCCCCGGTTTCGGCAAACGATGTGACCCGGCCGACGCAGCCGATATTGGACAGCGGCGTGACATCGTTGACGCTCAGCGTCTCGTCGTGATGGGCGGGCTGAACCATGGCGATCAACCGGTTACCCGAGATCGCCTGATCGACCATCGCCAGATAGCGCGGCTCGAAGATGTTGAGCGGCAATTGCCCCTGCGGCAGCAACAGTCCGCCCGTCAACGGAAACACCGGAACCACCTCCGGCAGGTCCTTCCGCGTCAGATATCGGGCATTGCCAACCTGCATGGAACTTGCCCCTTACGAAAACAGGATCGTCGACAGCCTGCGGCGCGCGGTGATCGTCGCCGGATCCTTCGGACCCCAGGCTTCGAAGAAGGCGATCAGCTGCTTGCGCGCGCCATCGTCCTCGAACTCGCGGTCCATGCGCATGATCGTCAGAAGGTGCTCGGCAGCCTCGTCACGCTTGCCCTCGGCATTGCGCACCTTGGCAAGCTTCATGCGGGCGGCGTGATCATCGGCATTGAGCGCAAGCGCGTGTTCGAGTTCCGCCGGATCGCCAAACTTGCGGGCTTCCTCGATCTGCTCGATACGCGCAGTCAGCGCCTTGATCGCATCGTCGTCCTTCAGCTCTTCCGGCACCTGGTCGAGCACCTGTTTGGCGCGATCGAGCTGACCGGCGGCGACCATGCAGCGGCCAATGCCGGCAAGCGCCTTCGGGTTTTCCGGATCGGCCTGCATGACGGCGGCAAAAAGCTGGCCGGCTTCCTGCAGATTTTCCTCCGCCAGAAGCTGCTCGGCCTGATCGAGCGCCGAGGCGATCTCCGCCTTGCGGTCCTGTTCGGACGGGCTCTTGTCGGAGAGCTTGGCGATGAATTCGTTCACCTGGCTTTCGGGCACCGCGCCCATGAAGCCATCAACCGGCTGGCCGTTTGAGAAGGCAATGACGGCGGGGATGGACTGGATGCCGAGCTGGCCGGCGATGGCAGGGTGATCATCAATGTTCATCTTGACCAGCTTGACCTTGCCGCCGGCAGCCGTCACGGCTTTCTCGATGACCGGGCCGAGCTGCTTGCACGGGCCGCACCAGGGCGCCCAGAAGTCCACCAGCACGGGCTGGGTGCGCGATTCCTCGATGACATCCTTGCCGAAGTCGGCCGTGGTCGTGTCCTTGATCAGCCCGCCGGGCGGCGTTGCCCCGTTGGAAGCGCCATTCGCCGATACATTCACCTGGCCGCCGAAGGAACCGCCATATGGATTGTCAAAACCGCTCATCACTTTCTCCCCGTCTGGCCCGAAGGGCCAATTCCTGTCTTCGTTTGTAGATCGTGTGTCACGCCGTCACTTTCAAGACAAGCGGCTCGTGCCCGGTCGCCCGGATGAAGCGCAGCAGATCATCGCGCCCGATCGAGGTGGTCGCGGTGTTGCGCAGGGGGTGACAATTGATGATCTCGTTTTCCATCAGGTCCGCATCGAGAATGAAGGTGACCTGATGCGCCGTATCATTGATCGCGCCAAGTGCGGTGACCGACCCCGGCTCGACGCCGAGATAGTCCATCATCGCATCCGGCTTGCCGAAGGAGACCCTGCCCGACGCGCCAATCAGATTGTGCACCTGTTTCAGGTCCACCGTGGCATATTCCTCGACGGTGAGCAGGAAATAGCGGCTCTTCTTGTCCTTGACGAACAGGTTCTTGGTGTGGCCGCCGGGGATCTCGTCGCGCAGATCATCGCCCTCGGCAACGGTGAAGACCGCGCGGTGCTCGCGGTTCTCGTAAGGGATCCCCAGTTCATCGAGGAAGGCGAAAAGGTCGTCGGCGGTCTTGGTCTCGGTCATGGCGGCAGGCACTTTGCGAAGGCGTGAGAATAATCGCGCCTGTTTCACCACCATTCAGGCCCAAATGCAACAATGGCCCCGCTTGCGCGGAGCCATTGCGAAAATGCCGATGAAGGGGACTTAGACGCCGCAGAGGCTGACCGTCATGCCCATCTTCGCCGCCAGGGCCGCCTTGGCCATCATCGCCTTGTCGGCCTCCTCGGCGGAAAGCGCATAGGCAACCTGGATGTGGTTTGCCTTGTGGCGGGCCATCATCTGGTCGCGCGAAACGCCGGTGAGCACCGCATTCATGATCGGCCACGGGTAGTCCGTGGCGCGGCTGCGGCGTTCGCATTCTTCCGGCGGCAGCTTGACTGCCTGGCCGCGACCGATATCCATGTGAAGCGCGCCGTCCTTGACGAAAACGCGGCTCCAGACGATCTCGCCCGGCTTGGCATAGCCCTTCAGCGTGCCGCCGCCGAAGGGGAAGAACATGGAGGGCTGACGATAGCTCTCAGAACCGGCCCAGCCGCCCTCGTGATGGGCAGGCGGCACGGCGCCGGAGATCTCGAACACCCAGACGAAATCGTCGCGCGAGCCGGACTTGTCGGCGTCGCCCCAGCGCAGATCGTGCAGCGTCGTTTCCACCGGCTGGCCGAGCGCGCGGTGCAGACGGTTGGTCAGCACCGCATCAAGCCCGGCGCATTCATCCACCTCGTTGAAATGCACGATCGCCTGGCCGTCGCGGATGATCGAGCCATCAGCGCGGGTGACCGGCGGGCGCTCGTCATTATTGAGCATGCCCTCGACCAGATCGGAGGCCGGCAGAAGATCCTTCAGCCCCTGCTGGTACTGGATGCCGATCGCCTCGCAGCCGAAGAAATCGGCCAGGCGGACGGCGGCAATATACATGCGGCACTGGTCGAGAACCTGATCCTCGGTCAGTTCCTCCTTCGGATCGGAGCCGAAATGGAAGGTCATGCCCTTGTCGAGCATCCACTGATAGGCCGCGCGCGCTTCCGCGTCGGGAACCTGTTTGGTCGCATGGTAAAGCGCCGACTGCGACAGCCGCTCCTTGAACACGCCGATCGGCATCAGCATCTCGTCGGGGATGATGGCATTGTACATGCCCATGCAGCCCTCGTCGAAGACGCCCATGATCACCTTGTTGCCGGCCATGTCGGCGGAAATGTCATCGGCAAGACGTGCAAGCTCGGCGGGCACGGTCGCTGCATCGAACGGGCGGACATGGCTTTCGTCGTGGGCGATCGTGCCGGTATCGAGCCAGCTTTTGAGGCCGTTGCGGAAGAAATCATCCTCGAAGGTCTCGCTCCACAGCGAGGAATAGGCGATACCGGCCTTGGTCAGCGAACCGTTGAGGTTCAGGAGACCAACGAGACCCGGCCACTGCCCCGACCAGTTGGCAACCGTCAGGATCGGCCCCTTGTGCGAGGAAAGCCCCGGCAAGACGTGGTGGGAATACTGCCAGACGGCCTCCGCCACGATGATCGGCGCATTCGGATCGATCGTCCTGAACACGTCCATACCCTCGCGCTGGGTAGCAATGAAGCCATGGCCTTCCGGCTTTATCGGATGAGCGCGCTTCAGCGTGTGTCCCATTTCGGCAACGACGGCGGCAAGCTTGTCTTCCATCGCCTTCTGCGCCGGCCAGCATTTGGTATTGGCGCTTTCGCGCAGGTCGCCGCTGGCCACCAGCATGATCTCGGTCATCGTCATATCCTCCCGATTATCTCTTCAACACCGTATTGCCGCGCTCCGGCCGTCTGTGCGGCGCGAATATCAAAACAACAGAAAACCGGCATTTTTTGATTGCAAATTCGTGTCAGCAACCTTGTTAGCGCCGAAAAAGCGGCTTGTCCAGACAGAAAGGATGCCCGGAAAACACATGTTCGTCGTTGACGGCGCTGCGGAGGCGCCCCGCTCGAAGGCATGCCGAGGACACCCTGTTCGACAGCGTTTGACGGCCTTGCGGCCGATGCCCACGCCTCATGAATCCGGCTCCACTCATCAGCTGCCCTGACTGCACGGCTAAGGAACTGAAATTGATGGGCTATTTTCCGCACGCAAAAAAATGCAGAAATCCGTCATTTGCCTGTTGCATTTGAAATCGGGTTAGGCCATATACGCCCTCGTCGCCGACACGGTGACACCGCCGGTCACCGACTTACCCCAGACCGGTTTTGTGAGCGGGTGTAGCTCAGGGGTAGAGCACAACCTTGCCAAGGTTGGGGTCGAGGGTTCGAATCCCTTCGCCCGCTCCAGTTTCCTCACCCGCTAGACCGATTTCGGTTACCTTGAGCGTTGCATCCGAAAGATTGACGGCGCAACTGTTGCGCTGCAGCCATGCCGATGTCGAAGACCTGCCGCACGATCGCTGCATGCCTCTGGCAGAACGCCTGTTCGGGCCTGCCGGCCAAAAATATTGGCAAATCTCAAAAAGAACAATAATTCCAGCACTCTACAAATAGAGTGTAGCCAAGACTTCAAGAAAAGGCTGTCTTCTCCAGTTAACGTCAAGTTCCGCCTGTCCCATTTGCGGCGGAAGCAGATCAAAAATGCGGCATCAGCTAATGACTTTTCCGCAAAGACGGGTTAGAACGGGTTACATTCAATTCATCTTAACAATATAAGCGATTGCAAACACAGAGGGTGCTTCAGTGAGCGCGGCGGATTTTCAGGCCTCCTCCTCGGCCCATATTCAGGAGATGACCTCATTGCCCCGTCGGGCATTTGGCCACGAGCTTGTTTTTTCTGACAATTCCAGAAAACGAAAATTTCAGCTGGCGCTCAAGCGCCTGTTCGATATCGCCATTTCTTTTGGCGCTTTGGTTGTGCTTTCGCCGCTGTTTCTCGTGGTGGCCGCACTCATTAAATTTGACAGCCCCGGTCCGGTCTTCTTCAGTCAGGTTCGCTGGGGCCGTTACGGCAAGAAGATCAACATCTTCAAGTTCCGCTCCATGCGCGATGATCTTGGCGACAAGACAGGCGTGAAGCAGACGGTCGAGAACGACCCGCGCATCACCAAGATCGGCGCTTTCCTGCGCCGCTCGAACATTGACGAACTGCCTCAGCTCTTCAATGTCCTGCGCGGCGACATGTCTCTCATCGGCCCGCGCTGCCATGCCGTCGGCATGCTGGCAAGCGGCATGCTGTTCGAGGAACTGGTGCCGGAATATCACCAGCGCCACGTCATGCGGCCGGGACTGAGCGGTCTCGCCCAGATCCGCGGATGGCGCGGACCGACGACACGGCGCGGCGAGGCGCGCGCCCGGATCATGTGCGATCTTTACTACGTGTCAAACTACAGCTTCATGCTCGACATGCAGATTCTTCTGGCGACGATCCGCTCGGAAGTGGGCCGCGGCACCGGTTTTTAGGTCCGGGCAACTATATCGGACGCGGACAGAATTCGATCCGGCCCGTTACCTCTGCCGACAAAGACTTCAGCAACAAGCCGCCAGCGTCCTGCGCCGGCGGCTTTCGCCTGTCGGGCGGCAGAGCGCGTTACCAGCTTTTCAGCGCCCTCAGCTCCGGCGTCTTCTTGAACATATGCTCGTCCATGCGGGCGAGCAGCGTATCGAGCGTGGAGACCCCTTCGCCCACCGCCGGCCCCTTGTTCAGCATCACGCATTCGGCCCGCGCGCCCATGGCCGCATCGGTCATTTCCCCGCGCGAGGGCACACCGGACTTGACCAGGTTTTCCAGAACCTGCGTCGCCCAGATCACCGGCACGCCGGCGGCTTCGCAGATCCACAGGATCTCCTCCTGCATCTCTGCAAGGCGCTCGAAGCCGATCTCGGCAGCAAGATCGCCGCGCGCGATCATCACGGCAAATTCCCGTCTGCCGGCCGCGCGTGCAATCAGCGCCGGCAGGTTCTTCACCGCCTCGGGCCGCTCGATCTTGGCGACCACGCCGAGACCCGGATTGCCGTTGCCGCCGGCGCCGAGCTCCTGGTCGAGCAGGTCAAGGTCTTCCGGCCGCGAGACGAAGGAATAACCGACCATATCCGCGCATTCCACCACGGTGGCGATATCGCCCTCGTCCTTGGCCGTCAGCGGCGAGAGCCCGAGCGCGGTATCGGGAAGGTTGATGCCCTTTTCCGGCTTCAGCCGAGCCCCGTTCGCCTTGGCGCGCTCAACCCTGATCACCGCCATGCCGCCGGCAACCTCCGTCACCACGGTCTGCAACTTTCCGTCGTCATAGAGCACGCGGTCGCCAACCTTGAGCCGGGTCACCATTTCCGGCAGCGAGACGCTGACGGCAAAGCGAATATCGTCGAAAAGCGACGGCTCGCTCGAGGCCATCAGGCGAATACGGTCGCCGACATTGGCCTTCAGTTTGCGCTCGGCGAGCAGGACCTGCTCGGTGCGGATCTTCGGCCCGGCAATATCCATCAGCACGGTGATGCGCCGCCCGGCCGCATCGCCCGCTGCCCGCACATGCTTAGCCATGGCCCGCCAGGCCTCCGGCCCGTCATGGGCGCAGTTGATGCGGGCGATATCCATGCCGCGGCGCACGAGATCGGCGACGAAAGCCGGGTCCTCCGCCGCCTCGCTCGCCAGCGTCACCATGATGCGACTGCGCCGGTGGGCCGGCGGCGGACCGAACATCAGGTCGGTCGCCTGTTCCAGCCGCGCCTCGCCGGCGAAGAATTCTTCCGACGATGGCAGCGGCACGGGGCTTTGCCGCCCGGCCAGCGCCGCAACGGCGACGAGCACGGCATCAAGCGTTGGCAGGACCCGGCTTTCCAGCCGGCCGAGCGAGGACAGGCCATGACGCATCAGCGCCCGCTGCAGCGGCCTCACGTCGTGATGGCGCAAAGCCAGGTAATGCGCCAGATTGACGATGCCCGGCAGCGACGCCGCCTCCGGTCCAAAGCCCTGCAGGATCGGACGCGCCTCGTTTACCACCAGGTTCCGCAGGCTTTCCACACGCTCGGTCAGGCCCCAGACATCATCCATGTCGGCGAAATGCTCGAAGGCAAGCATGACCTTCTCCTCCCTTTCTCTTTCCCTCACCAGATAGACTCAACTTCACGACTATTCCATGACAGGGATCAGAAGGCGGTCCGGCTTGCGCGAGACCGACGGGCGGGTCTATGGAAGGGCGACCGGTTTTCCGGCTTCTCGAATGCAAGGCAGGAGTTTCTCATCATGCATGGCGAATACAAGGTTCCCGGCGGCAAGCTGGTGGTCGCCGACGTCGAGGTGCGCGACGACAGGCTTTCCAATGTCCAGATCGCCGGCGACTTCTTCCTCGAACCGCCGGAGGCGCTTTCCGACCTCTGCGCCGCCCTCGAGGGCCTGCCGGCGACAAGTTCGGCCGAGACCATGGTCGCGGCGCTGAAGGCGAAGCTCAGGCCCGATGCCGCGCTGATCGGCTTCAGCGTGGAATCGGTCGCAATCGCCGTGCGCCGGGCGCTGGGCGTCGCCAAGACCTGGCGCGATTTCGAATGGGAGATCATCGATACCGGTGCGGAGACGCCGGCCATGCATCTCGCCATCGACGACGTTCTGGCGCGCGCCGTTGCCGAAGGCCGTCGTGCCCCGACGCTGCGCTTCTGGGAATGGGAGCGTCCCGCCATCATCATCGGCGCGTTCCAGTCTCTGAGAAACGAGGTGGACCTGGAAGCAACCGAAAGGCTTGGCGTCGAGACGGTGCGGCGGGTGACCGGCGGCGGCGCGATGTTTGTCGAGCCAGGCACGGCGATCACCTATTCGCTCTATGCGCCAGGCGAACTGGTCGACGGCATGAGCTTTGCCGACAGCTATGCCTTTCTCGACAACTGGGTGCTGAAGGCGCTCAATGATCTGGGCGTCGACGCCTTCTACAAGCCGCTCAACGACATTGCGAGCTCGAAAGGCAAGATCGGCGGCGCGGCGCAGAAACGCTATGGCGGCGGCACCGTGCTGCACCACGTGACCATGGCCTATGACATGGACGCCGACAAGATGATGCAGGTGCTGCGGATCGGCCGGGAAAAGCTGTCCGACAAGGGCACCAAGAGCGCGGCCAAGCGCGTCGATCCTGTCCGCAGCCAGACCGGGCTCGATCGCCGTGCGGTGATCGACCGGATGAAGGCAACCTTCACGGACCTGAATGGCGGGCGCGACGGCAAGGTGACGCCGGACGAATACAGGGCCGCCGAGACGCTTGCGGGCGAGAAATTCTCAACGCCCGAATGGCTGGCTTCGATCCCGTAAAGGCTTGCGAAGATGGGCGGCTTCTTCCTCGGATGCGACATCGGCGGCACGGGCGCCCGCTTCGTCGTGGCCGATGCTGCGGGCAACCCCGTCAGGCGCGGAACCACTGCGGGCGCAAGCGCGCTCCTTGCCGGGCCGGGCGAACGCGCGCGCCTTGAGGCGAGTTTCACCCGTATCGGCGCAAGCCTGCCCCATCCCCTCAAGGCCGCAGTGATCGGGCTTTCCGGTTATGGACCGGAGGCCTTTGACGAGGTCGCCGCGCTCTTCGCGCAAACAACCGGCATCGCACCAGACCGCCTTACCCTTTGCGATGATATCGAACTGGCTTACCGTGTTCTCTTCGCCCCCGGAAAAGGACATCTGGTCTCAGCCGGCACCGGTATCATCGGCAGCCATTTCAGAACCGATGGATCGCGGCTTCGCGTTGGCGGACGCGGGCTGATGATCGATGATGCCGGTTCGGGCGGCTGGATTGCACTGGCGGCCATCCGCGCGCTTTACCGCAGGCTGGACGAAGACGGCGCCTATGGCGATATGACGGGCCTCGCCGCACAGGTTTTCGAAATGATCGGCAGCGATGACTGGGCAGAGGTCAAACGCCTTGTCTATGGCGGCGACAGGGGACGGATCGGCGCGCTTTCGCTGGCCGTCGCCAGGGCCGCTGATGCCGGCGACGCGTATGCGCAAAATCTTCTGAAAGAGGCCGGTCGCGAGATCGCGCGGCTCGGCAATCTCCTGATTGCCCGCGCCGGCAACCTGCCCGTCGCCTTTGTCGGCGGCGTTCTCCGCCTCTCGCCGGGGATCGGCGAGACGATTGCGGCAAATCTTGACGGGCTCGCCCTGTTTCCCGAGGCCGATATCGCAGAAGGCGCGGCGGACCTGGCGCGCCGGGCCTTTCAGCGCCAGTCGGAATAGCGGTGGCGCAGGCCCTGGTAATCCTCGACCTGGTACTCGGCCGCACCCAACTCTTCCAGATAGACCGGTCCGACCGGCACCTTGCCGTGGCCGCCGGGAATATCGAGCACATAGGTCGGCAGGCAAAGGCCCGAGACCCGGCCGCGAAGCGCCCGCATGATCGCCTGCCCGCGTGCGATCGGCACGGCAAAATGGCTGACGCCCTTCGCGTGGTCGAGATGATGCAGGTAATAGGGTTTGACCCGGTTCGTCAGAAGCGCGCGGAACAGTGCGGCAAGCGTCTCGGCATCATCGTTGACGCCCTTCAGCAGCACGGTCTGCGAGAACAGCGGTATCCCGCTGTTGGCCAGAAGCGCAAGCCCCGCCCTCACCGCATCCGTCAGTTCGCGAACGTGATTGACGTGGATCACGATATTGACCGTCTTTCCCGCCCGCTTCAGCGCCGCAATCAGCCCTTCGCCCACGCGTTCCGGAGAGACCAGCGGCGCACGGGTATGGAAACGGATAACGCCGAGATGGGCGATGTCACCAAGCGCCTCCATCAAAGACCCGAGCCGACGATCGGAAAGCACCAGGGGATCGCCGCCCGAAAGAATGACCTCGAAGATCTCCTCATGCGCGCGAATATAATCAAGCGCGGTCTCCAACTCCGCGCCGTCCAGCGCGGCCTCCGGCTTGCCGACGCTCTCGCGACGGAAGCAGAAGCGGCAATAGACCTGGCAACTATGGGTCGGCTTCAACAGCAGGCGGTCGGGGTAGCGGTGGGTGATGCCCTTCTCTCGCTCGAACACCTGATCACCGATCGGATCTGCACTCTCACCGTCATGATGATCCAGCTCGCGGGCATCCGGTACATATTGAGAGCGCAAGGGGTCGTCTGCGGCAGCACCGTCAAGCGCCTCCAGCACATGGGCGGGAATGCGGATGCGGAAGTTCTCCGCCACAGCTTCGAGCGCGGTGCCGTCATCCAGATGCGCCAATGCGTGGCGCACGAGTCCGGCCGCGCTCACCACCGCTTTTGCACCGCTCTTCGTCATCTCAGCCGCACCGCCTGTCGCTCTGCAAGGTCCTGCCTTTTCCGACCCGCCTTCTACGCCATCCAACCATCAAAACAAAGGGTGCGTTCGCCCCGCCAATTGGTTCACGTATCATCACATCGTTGCGCACATCAGAATGAAATGGATGACCTTGCTTGCGGGACCGTTTGGTAGGACATCCATGAAACAGATGAAGGCGGCATCAAGACACGCATCGAGGCCGGCAGGATATCGGGGCCGTGCTTTCCGGCGTGAATTTCCGAGACCCGGTCTCGATCGGTCTCAGTCATCCCATTCGATCACGGTGAGTTCCGGCCACAGCGCCAGCCAGCGCTCGGCCTTGTTCTCGTAGACCTCGCGCGAGGCCTGGGTCTTGTTCGGCCTGACCGTGGCGTTCATCAGGTCGGCAAGGCCGAACGGCGCATCGCATTGCCACCTTCCTTCGACAGGCCGCATGCCGACGGAGGTGACGGTTGCCGGAAAGGTGGTGATCGCTTCCGAAACGCTGTCATAGGGCTCGATGCCATAGCCGAAGCGTTCGGCATACCACAGATGCACGCGGGCCTGGTTCTTGACGTCGATCCAGGCGGGAACGCCTTCGAACATGGTTCTGACCCGCGCCGCCTCACGCGCTTCGCCGCGCTCGGAAAGGTCGTTCGGATCGAAATAGACGATGTCGATATCGGCAATGCCGTGGCCCGGAGCGTAGCCAAAGCGCCGGTTCCACATCGTCTGCGCCAGAACCCCGGCGACCAGCCAGCAATCCGGCAGGTCGATCCGGTCGAAATCCTCCAGAATGGGTGAAAGCAGGGGGCTTTCCGAGAGAGCGGTCGCAAGCCGCGCGCATTGGTCGTCCATCGAAGTCCTCTTCGGGGCCGGGGTCCGGAACCCTCAACCGAAGCTTGGCGGAAAATCTGATGATTGCAAGCTCCAACGGGCCGGAAAGGCGATTTTCTCAGCGCTTCCGGCATCGGCTTGTTGATCGCCGTCAAGATGACGCCAGAATGCCGGAAATTTGCCGAAAGGCAATTGAAATAAAACAATAAATTTTCGGATTTTTTGCTTGAAATAGCCGCATTGCGGGTCTTTCCTGAAATTGTGACCGGCAGCGCCTGTCGGCGCGTCCGATCATCATGTGCGCGGATCGACCGCGGCAAAGATTGGAGGCTCACAATGATCTCGACAACCATTTTTCCCGGACGCTATGTCCAGGGCGCCAACGCCATCGGCCAGCTTGACGCGGAAATTGCCCGTCTGGGCAAAAAAGCGCTCGCCATCATCGACAAGGGCGTGATGGCGCTGGTGCGCGATGCCGTCAGCGGCGGCGGCAAGACAGCAATCGCCGTGGAGGCATTCAACGGCGAATGCTCGGACGAGGAAATCACACGCATCGGCAAGCGCGTCGCCGCCGAAGGCGCCGATGTAATCGCCGGCATCGGCGGCGGCAAGGCGCTCGATACGGCCAAGGCCGTGGCCCACGCGGCGGGTCTTCCCGTCGTCATCGTGCCGACGCTTGCATCCACCGATGCCCCCTGCTCGGCGCTTTCGGTGATCTACACCGCGGAAGGCGCCTTCAAGCGCTATCTGGTCCTGCCGAAAAACCCGGATGTCGTGCTGGTCGACACCCAACTGATCGTCGGCGCGCCGGTGCGCCTGTTCGTCGCCGGCATGGGTGACGCGCTCTCGACCTTTTTCGAGGCCGAGGATTGCCGCCATACGCAAAGTCCCAACATGACCGGCCGCGTCGGCTCGATGACGGCCTACGGCCTTGCCCGCATGTGCTTTGACACCCTGCTTGCAGACGGTGCGGCGGCAAAGGCAGCCGCCTCGCAGAAGATCGTGACGCCCGAATTCGAGCGGGTGGTGGAAGCCAACACGCTGCTTTCCGGCCTCGGCTTTGAAAGCGGCGGCCTTTCCGGCGCGCATGCGATCCACAACGGCCTCACGGCGCTTCACGGTACGCATGCCTACTGGCACGGCGAGAAGGTCGCGATCGGCACGCAGGCGCTCGTGATGCTGACGAAACGCCCGCGCGAGATCGTCGAGGCCGTCTATGGCTTCTCGGAGGCAATCGGCCTGCCGATGACGCTTGCCGATATCGGCATCGGCGATGCCAGCGACGCCGACCTTCTCAAGGTGGCGAAGCTTGCCTGCGACCCGGCTGACACGATGGGCAATGTACCCGGCGCGGTCAAACCGGAAGACGTCGTCACCGCCCTCAAAGCCGCCGACGCCGAGGGGCGAAACCGCAAGGCAAAACGGCTGGCCGCCTGAGAAACCGACTGCGATTATGAGGGCCAGACCACGTGTCTGGCCCTCAACGCCTGATCCGGCTTCCGTGCGAAAATACCGAAAATCCGTCGCCGCGAGCGCTGGCGACAAGCGTGATCCCCGCCCTCTCCGCCGTTTCGACCGCAAGCGCAGTCGGTTGCGAGACGGCGATCAGCACCGGCGCGCCGGCGATCGCCGCCTTCTGCACCATTTCCACGGAGAGCCGGCTGGTCACGACAAAGGCGCCATCTGCGCCCGTTTCGCCCTCACGGGCAAGAGCGCCGATCAGTTTGTCGAGCGCGTTGTGGCGACCGACATCCTCCCGCACCGCCACCATGCCCGCGCCCGGTCTGAAGAGGCCCGCCCCATGGACGGCCCGCGTCTTGGCAAAGAGCGGCTGATGACGGGAAAGGGCGGTAACCGCCGCATCCACATCAACGGTGGACATCGCGAAATCATCGCCCTCAATGACCGGTACCGGACGCATGGCGGCGTCAATGCTCTCCAGTCCGCAGAGCCCGCAGCCGACCGGGCCCGCCATGGACCGACGACGCGCGGCAAGGGCCGCCGAACGATCTTCCGCGAGCGATATCTGCAGATCGATGCCGGTGACAAAGGCAACCGGATCGACGCCAAGGATTTCGTCAGGATGGCGGACAATGCCTTCCGTCAGGCTGAAACCAAAGGCGAGATCGACGAGATCGGCAGGAGTCGCCATCAGCACCGCGTGGGACGAACCGCCATAGCTGAGCGCCACAGCCGTTTCGGCCGCGAGCGACTGCGCCCCGCCGGCCTCCTTCCGGCTTCCGACGGAAAAGAGCGGCCTTATCGGACGTGCTGGGGGCTGTTTCTCCTCAGCCATTTTCCGCCACTCTGGCGGCGCGGCGCGGCCTGTCTTCCCCCTTAAGCAGGGCGGCGACTAGCGCAAGCGACGACGAAAGCTCGATTTCCGAAGAGGCGGCGAGCGCCACGCGGATTGCCGGGGCAGAGGGTTCACGCCCGGCGCGGAACGAACTGCCGGCGGCGACGGCGACGCCGCGATGGCGGGCGCGATCGACGAAGGCGGCCTCATTCGTGCCCTCGGGCAGCGAAATCCACACATGCAGCGCTCCCGGCGTCATGGCGCAGCCTATGCCGGAAAGCTCCTTTTCGGCGATGGCGCGGCGGCGCTTCAGCGCCATGCGCTGCCAGTTGACCAGTTCCATCGCCGTGCCATCAACGATCCAGCGGCTGGCGATCTCGGCCATCACCGGGGTCGCGATCCAGTTGGCGGCGAGATAGCGATTGGAAACGGCCGCCGCATAGCGGTCGGGGGCGACCAGAAACCCGCATCTGAGGCCGGGAATCGTATTCTTCGACAGATCCGTCAGGTAAAGCGTGCGCTCCGGAGCGAAGGCGGCGAGCGGCGGCGGCCGGTTTTCCACCAGCGGCCCGAGCACGTCGTTCTCGATGATCGCAAGATCAAACCTGCGCGCGATCGCCGCGATCGCCCGCCGGCGCGGCGCGCTTGTCACCGTGCCGCGCGGTCCGGCTGCCGAGGGCTGCAGAAAGATCGCCCGCAGCCGCTTGCGCGCGGCAAGCGCCTCGAGCGCCGAAGGCAGGATCCCCTCTACATCCGTAGGGACCGGTTCGAGGTCGATGCCGAGATAGCCGGCAAGCGGCCTCGCCATCGGATGGGTCAGCTCCTCTGCCGCCATGGCCGAACCGGGCGGCGCGACGCTCATGAAAGCGGCCGTCATGGCATCGCTGGAACCGTTGGTGACGGTGATGCCGTGCGGCGGGGCTTTCAGGCCGCAGGCCGCCAGCCAGCTGACGCCAGCCATGCGGTAGCGCCGGAACAGCGCGTTCGGGATCATCGAGAAGGCAAGATCGGGCGGCATGGTGGCGCCGAGCTCGGCAAAGGCATTGCGGAACCGGCCGAGACTGCGAGCCTCGCAGACCGGTTTCAGGATCGAGAGATCGACAACGCCGGAGGTCCCTTCCGTCAGATGCGGCCGCTCGGGGGCGCTCGAGGCCGCCTTGACATAGGAGCCGCGCCCGACCTCGCCGGTGACGAGCCCCCGCCGGGAAAGCTCCTCATAGGCGCGGGAGACGGTCTGCACGGAAATTTTCAGGTCAGCAGCCATCTGCCGCTGCGGCGGCAGCCGCATGCCGTCAATCAACAGGCCGTCGCGGATGGCGCCGGCAACCTGTTCGGCAATGGAAAGATAGGCCGGTCGTTTGATCAGTCTCGGATTGGGACGCCATTTGGTCATGTCCCATCGTGCGGCAAATCATATCAATTGACAATAGGTCAACCGGAATGGTGGAAACGAGATGGCGGCACAAGCTATTGAAACAGGAGTGTCTTTGCCTCCGTCCGCGCGAGGCCGGCGGCCAAAATCAGTGCAATTGGTTAAGGCAACGTGAAAGCCCGGTCAGGTGCCGAGGCTCTCGATCTTGGTGCAGAGCCAGTCCGACAGCTTCAGCGAGGCGGCGGCGGCCGCCACCATCTGCGGCAATGTCAGCCATTCCAGCGTCCACGCCGCGCCGGATCGCTCCTGCTCATGCACCAGCGCCATGTGCATGGCCGAAAGCTGAGCGGCATTGAAGCGCGACAGCGACACCAGCACCTCGGCCGTCACCGGATTGCGCTTGCCTTCGATATCGGAGGATTCCCCGCCGCCGGAAAGCTCGATTTCCCCGCCCATTTCGGCAAGCAGCGCGATGTCGAGCCCGAACTTGCCAAGGCTACCGGTGATCTGCGACATGGCGGAGGCGAACTCGGCGATCACGTTGCGCTGGTTCTGCCATTGCGGCGCGTCGATCAGGCCAAGAAGATCGGCCAGCATGGCCCGGACCTCGACGCCCTCATCCGGCAGGCGGTGCAGCGTGCCGACCGCGCCGCCGAATTGCACGGCGAAGAGCTGTCCATCGAGCCTGAGAAGAAACTGCCTCAGATAGAGCACCGGCTCGCGCCAGGAGCGCAACCGGTCGGAAACGGTGATCGGCATGGCCGGCTGCATGCGGGTACGCCCCATCAATGTGCGTTCGCCAAAGCGTGATTCGAGCGTTTCCATGCGCTGGAACAGGTGATCGAGACGATCGATCAGGAGCGTCGATACCGCCGACAGACGCATCATCAGCGAGGTGTCGATGACATCCTGGCTGGTCGCGCCGAAATGCACATATTCCGCCGCATCAGGCCCCACGGCCGCGCGGAGTTGACGCACAAGGTCGGGCACGACGATGCCGTCACGCCCCGTCGCGATCTTCAGCGCCTCGATATCCGGAGAAAAGCCGGCGCAGACCTCGCCGATGTGCGCGGCGGCGGCTTCCGGGATCACGCCGGTGCGAGCCTCGGCCTCGGCAAGAGCGGCCTCGAAAGCCAGCATGGCCTTGATTTCGGCGTCGAGCGAAAAAAAGGCCGCAACCTCGTCGTCGCCAACCAGGCCCGAAAGCACGGGATGATCAAAAGCAGAATAACTCATGGATTGCGATCGCTTGCTACTGGAACAACAGGAGGGCAGTCCCGTCCCGACCGACACGGGTGCCGTGAACGCCGACACCGACCCTACATTGCGACAATGAGCCGGCAAGCGCAAGGGCGGAGCCCGGTTTTCCTGTTTTCCGCGACGCTCATGCGAAAAAGGCGGCCGATGGCCGCCTCAGTTTGTTGACAAAGCCGGTTGCAGTGGCAAAGAGCCCGCTCCGGTTCTCCGTCACCCCGGCCCTGAGCCGGGGTCCAGGGCCACAAAAACAGTATTTATAACAGTACTTTAATCGCGACGGCTCTCACCTCTTGGCCCTAGATGCCGGCTCAAGGCCGGCATGACGGATGAGGGTGAAGCGAACTTTGTCAGCAGTCTGAAGGCGGCCGATGGCCGCCTTCTGTCGCTCTTGGCGAGCTTTTACTTCCAGTCGCGAATATCGACGAACCGGCCTTCGATGGCGGCAGCGGCGGCCATGGCAGGCGAGACCAGATGGGTGCGACCCTTGTAGCCCTGGCGGCCCTCGAAGTTGCGGTTCGAGGTCGAGGCGCAGCGCTCTTCCGGCTTCAGCCGGTCGTCATTCATGGCAAGGCACATGGAACAACCCGGCTCGCGCCACTCGAAACCGGCCTCGAGGAAGATCTTGTCGAGGCCTTCGGCTTCCGCCTGCTCCTTCACAAGGCCCGAGCCCGGCACGACCATGGCGTTGACGCGGTCGGAGACCTTGCGACCCTTGGCGACGGCGGCGGCGGCGCGCAGGTCCTCGATACGGCCATTGGTGCACGAACCGATGAAGACGCGGTCGATCTCGATATCCGTGATCTTGGTTGCGGGGGTCAGGCCCATATATTTCAGCGCCCGCCACTTGGAAGCGCGCTTGGTCTCGTCGGCGATATCGTCCGGGTTCGGCACTTCGCCGGTGACCGCGATCACATCTTCCGGCGACGAACCCCAGGAGACGATCGGCGGCAGGTTGGCGGCATCGAGCGTGACGACGCGGTCATATTCCGCGCCCTCGTCCGTCGTCAGCGACTTCCAGTATTCCACAGCGCGGTCCCAGGCCTCGCCCTTCGGTGCGCGCGGGCGCTCCTTGATATAGGCGAAGGTCTTTTCATCCGGCGCGATCAGACCCGCGCGGGCGCCGCCCTCGATCGTCATGTTGCAGACGGTCATGCGGCCTTCCATGGAAAGGTCGCGGATCGCCTCGCCGGCAAACTCGATGACGTGGCCAGTACCGCCAGCCGTGCCGATCTCGCCGATGATCGCCAGAATGATGTCCTTGGCGGTAACGCCTTCCGGCGCCTTGCCGTCGACGCGCACCAGCATGTTCTTGGCTTTCGACTGGATCAGCGTCTGGGTTGCGAGCACATGCTCCACCTCGGAGGTGCCGATGCCATGCGCCAGCGCGCCAAACGCGCCATGCGTGGAGGTATGGCTGTCGCCGCAGACGATCGTCATGCCCGGCAGGGTGAAGCCCTGTTCCGGACCGACGATGTGAACAATGCCCTGGCGCTTGTCCTTCTCGGAATAATACTCGACACCGAAATCGGCGGCATTCTGGGCAAGGGCGGCCACCTGAATGCGGCTTTCCTCGTTCTTGATGCCGTTGACGCGGTCGGGCGTGGTCGGAACATTGTGGTCGACCACGGCCAGCGTCTTCAGCGGCGCGTGGACCGTGCGGCCGGCAAGCCGGAGCCCCTCAAAGGCCTGCGGGCTGGTGACTTCATGCACCAGATGGCGGTCGATATAGATGAGACAGGTGCCGTCATCCTGGCTGTCCACCAGATGATCGTCCCAGATCTTGTCGTAGATTGTGCGAGCCTTGCTCATGATTTCGTAACCCATTTTTCGATGAACAGGAAAGGGCGCGGTTGCCCGCTGCCGGCATTGCCTTGGAACAGGCGTCAGCTAAGTCGGGCGTTGAGCGCGCCGGAAATCATCGCAAAGAAGCGGCTCGGCAGGCGCTTTCTGTCCTGCAGCACGAAGGGCCTGAACGAAACGGCCGCGCTCTTTCTGTCAATGATCCTCATGGGCCGGTCTTTACCAGCTTTCAGGGGTTCCGGCAATCATTTACAAGAATGGTTCAAAACTGGTCGCGGGCATGGTTCGCACGCGCCTTGAGAAAGGCAAGAAGGGGGTCTGCCGGCATGCTGCGGCTGTCGCGCCACTCCGTCGCATTCTCATCGTCGAAAACGAAGCGGTCACGACCCTTTGCGGTCGAAGCGAGCACAGGCGTGGCAATGGAACCCAGGATCATCGGGTTGCCGGCGCCTGCCACAATGGCGCGAGAGAGAGACATTTCCACTCCGTATAACCACAACCGGAAAAAGATAATTGCGGCTTCACAATTCAAGGGAGCACGGAGATAGGAAGCGATTCCGGCTTTTTCTTGTCAGGACCGCCGGAGGGATCGCAAAACGCAAGGAAGCCGCCCGAAGGCGGCTTCCCGAAACGATTTCAACAGCGAAAAAGGCTTATTCGCTCTTGGCTGCCGCAGCAGCTTCCTTCTCGGCCTTGGCGGCAGCGCGTGCGGCCGCTGCTGCCTCGCGGGCCTCGTCGTTGAGGCGGCGCGAACGCACCGAGGTGTTCTCGGCGATACGGGCCGATTTGCCGCGACGGTCGCGCAGGTAGTAGAGCTTCGCGCGGCGAACCTTACCGCGGCGGATCACTTCAACGCCTTCGACCTGGGGGGAGTAAACGGGGAATACGCGCTCGACGCCTTCGCCGTAGGAAATCTTGCGAACGGTGAAGTTCTCGTGGATGCCACCGCCGGAACGGGCGATGCAGACGCCTTCGAAGGCCTGCACGCGGGTGCGGGTGCCTTCCGTCACGCGGACGTTGACGCGCACGGTGTCGCCGGCTTCAAACGGGGGAAGTTCGCGCTGTTCGGCAATGCGGGCGGTTTCTTCAGCTTCGAGCTGCTCGATGATGTTCATCGGTCTAACCTCTTGATATCTTGCTTTAACGGCCAGAGCGCTCGACAATCATCCTTCGGTCAATGCCTCCGGATTTGCCTCAAATTCAAGGCGGGAGCGTTACGCGGTTGTTCTTTTCGGTAACCGGAACACCCGGTCAGGGCGGGCCTATAGACGATTTTTCGGGGTTTGTCACCCCTTTTGCGCGGCATTGCCCCGGTTCAGTCCTCGTCGGCGCTTTCGATCAGGTCCGGCCGTCGCTCCGCGGTCAGACGCACTGCCTGCTCATGGCGCCATTTCTCGATCGCCGCGTGGTTGCCCGAAGTCAGCACCTGCGGGATCGTCTCGCCTTCCCATTCGGCCGGGCGCGTATAATGCGGATGCTCCAGCAGGCCGTCCTCGAAACTCTCATGCGTGCCGGAAAGCGCGTTGCCCATGACGCCCGGCAGCACCCGCACCACGGCATCAAGCAGAACCAGCGCCGCCGGTTCGCCGCCGGACAGGATATAATCGCCGATCGAGACTTCCTCGAGGGCCCGCCTGTCAATGACGCGCTGGTCGACGCCCTCGAAACGGCCGCAGACGATGACAGCGCCCGGCCCTTCGGCGAGTTCCCGTACCCGCGCCTGGGTCAGCGGCTTTCCGCGCGGGCTCATCAGCAGGCGCGGCCTGCCGTCATCGGCGGAAACGGCATCGATCGCGCGCGCCAGAATATCCGGTCGCAGCACCATGCCCGCGCCGCCGCCCGACGGCGTGTCGTCAACGCTGCGGTGACGATCCTCGGCAAAATCGCGGATATTGACGGCTTCCAGCGACCATTGCCCGCGCTCCGCCGCACGGCCCGCAAGCGAGGTGCCGAGATGGCCGGGAAACATCTCCGGATAAAGCGTGAGAACGGTCGCCTTGAAGGACATTGCGCCGTTACCGGCCATCCGGACCGGGAAAGTCCGGCGCGTCGTCATCCTCGTCGCCGACAAGACCGGCGGCCACCGGATCGATCAGTACGCGACGGTCCTCGAAGTCGATCTCCAGCACGGCGCTTTCATTGAACGGGATCAGCACCGGACGGCGGCCCGGCCCCTTCAGCTCGAGAAGATCGCCGGCGCCGAAATCGAAGATCGCGCTGATCGCGCCGTAGCTGTTGCCGGCATCGTCAAAGACATCGAGGCCTTCGAGGTCGGCATAGAAATATTCCTCGTCCTCCAGCTCGTCATCGGGCAGGTTGTCGCGCTCGATGTAGAGATTGAGGCCACGCAGGGCTTCCGCCGCCGTGCGATCGTTCACGCCGCGAAAGCGAATGACGATCATGTTGTTCTTGCCGGGGCGCGTCTCGAGGATTTCGAACACGCGGCCATCCTCGGCATGGAGATTGCCATAGTCGCCGACGGTCAGCGGGTTCGCGGTAAAGCAGCGCACCCGGACATCGCCGCGCAGGCCCTGCGCCGCGCCAATGGTCGCCATCAGGATCGGGTCATTGAGCTTTGCCATCGTCGTTCTTTCCTGCCGTTTATGGCTATCTAGGCCCTTTTGGCGCAAAGGAAAAGGCCGGACGCATGCGCCCGGCCCATAGCTATCGCCAGAAGGCAGTCTCGCGGCCAGGCCGCGAGAGCCAGGCTGACGCCAGGCGCGCCTTATTCCGAAGCTTCGGCGGCGGCTTCTGCGGCAGCAGCAGCGGCTTCTTCAGCCTTCTGCTTCTTCTCGGCAGCGCGCTCTTCGGCCTTCTTGCCGGGCTTCGCCTTGTTCGGGTTGTTGCGGGCCTTGCGCTCGGCGAGACCGGCTTCGGCGAGGAAGCGCAGGACGCGGTCGGTCGGCTGGGCGCCGGTGGAAAGCCAGTACTTCACGCGTTCTTCGTCGAACACGACGCGCTCTTCGGAATCCTTCGGCAGCATCGGGTTCCAGTGGCCGAGCTTCTCGATGAAGCGACCGTCACGCGGCGAACGCTCGTCGGCGGCAACGATGTGGTAGTAAGGACGCTTCTTGGAACCGCCACGGGCGAGACGAATCTTGATTGCCATCTTGTTTTCTCCTTAAAGGCATTTCTGTCGGACCGCAGTCCATTCGTTTGTTGTTCCCGCTGCCTGCAACCCTGTTCCGGCCGGCGCACGGGGCATTCTCAATAACCGGAAACCGGCCTATTTCTCCTGACCGCCATGCTGGGCGGCGATCTGCTCATGATGCCGGATGACTTCCTTGATGATGAAATTCAGGAAGGTCTCGGCAAAATCGGGGTCGAGATCGGCGCTTTTGGCCAAGGCTCTCAACCGCGAAATCTGTTGTTCCTCGCGCGCCGGGTCGGCCGGCGGCAGGTCGTGTTCGGCCTTCAGGTGCCCCACAGCCTTGGTGCAGCGGAACCGTTCGGCCAGGATATGCACCAGTGCGGCATCGAGATTGTCGATCGACTGGCGATACTGAAGAAGCTGTTCCTTGGGTGTCACGCGAATTGCTCCTTCAGTAAGTCAGGCGGCAGGTGCCGATAAACGACGGCTTCCCTGCCGTATATTTCCATTTTGCGTTCCGCCGTCGCGCCAAGACGCTCCGCAAGACGGATCGACGCGGCGTTGCCGGGTTCGATCAGGCTCATCACCGTCGGCCAGTTCAGCGCTTCGTAAACATGCCGCAAGGCCCGCTTCGCGGCCTCGAAGGCAAAGCCCTTGCCATAATGCTCCGGCAGCAGCGCCCAGGCGATTTCCGGCTCGGGCATATCTGCCGGCTTCCAAGGTCCGCAGAAACCGACGAAGGCCCCGCTGGCCTTTTCCTCCAGCGCCCATTCGCCATAGCCGTTCAGCACCCAATGGCCGGCATAGGTCGCAAGTCTGCGCCATGCATCGCCGGCCGAAAGCGGACCACCGTAATAGAACGACCGTTCATCGGCGAAAAAGCCGGAAATCGGCCCGAAATCCTCACCGCGAAACGACCGCATGATCAGTCGCTCGGTCTCCAGAACGGGGACGTCCATGATCACTTCTTCCCCTTGCCGAAACCGCCGAGGCCCGGAAGTTTCGGCCCGCCAAGGCCAGGAAGCCCGCCGCCGCCGAGGCTGCCGGCCTGCTTCTGCAACTCGGCAAGCTGATTGGCATCGAGCTTGGAAAGGTCCGGCATGCCGCCGCCCATTCCACCCATGCCGCCGGGAAGCCCGCCCGGCATGCCCCCGCCGCCACCGAGCATGTTCATCATCTGCTTCATCTTGCCCTTGCCCTTGCCGCCCATGGCTTTCATCATGTCGGACATCTGGCGATGCATTTTCAGAAGCTTGTTGATATCGGCCGCAGAGGTGCCGGAGCCCGCGGCGATGCGCTTCTTACGCGAATTCTTCAAGACATCGGGGTGGGCGCGCTCATATTTGGTCATCGAGGAGATGATGGCGAGCTGGCGTTTGAACACGCTGTCGTCCATGCCGGCGGCGGCCATCTTTTCCTTCATGCCGCCCATGCCGGGCATCAGGCCCATAATGCCGCCCATGCCGCCCATGTTCTGCATCTGCTTCAGCTGCTCGGCCATGTCGTCGAGGTCGAACTTGCCCTTGGCCATCTTCTCGGCCATGGCTTTCGCCTTCTCGGCGTCGATCGTCTCCGACGCCTTTTCAACGAGCGAGACGATATCGCCCATGCCGAGAATGCGGTCGGCGATGCGCTTGGGATGAAACTCCTCCAGCGCATCCATCTTTTCGCCGGTACCGATCAGCTTGATCGGCTTGCCGGTGACCGCGCGCATCGAAAGCGCCGCGCCGCCGCGACCGTCGCCGTCCATACGGGTCAGAACGAGACCGGTAATGCCGACTCGGTTGTCGAAATTGCGGGCGAGATTGACGGCGTCCTGACCGGTAAGGCTGTCGGCCACCAGCAGGATTTCATGCGGATTGGCCTGCTTGCGGATATCCGCCATCTCGACCATCAGCGGCTCGTCGATATGGGTGCGGCCGGCAGTATCGAGGATGACCACGTCGTGGCCGCCGAGCTTTGCCGCCTGCACGGCGCGCTTGGCAATCGCAACCGGGTCCTGGCCCTTGATCACCGGCAGCGTGTCGACCGAGGTCTGCTCGCCGATCTGCTTCAGCTGCTCCTGGGCGGCCGGACGACGCGTGTCGAGCGAGGCCATCAGGACCTTTTTGCGGTCGCGATTGGTCATCCGCGCCGCGATCTTGCCGGTGGTGGTGGTCTTGCCCGAGCCCTGCAGGCCCACCATCATGATGACGACCGGTGCGGGGGCATTGAGATCCAGCGTGACGCCCTCGGAGCCGAGCATCTCGACCAGTTCGTCATGAACGATCTTGACGACCATCTGGCCGGGCTTGATCGACTTCAGCACTTCCGCGCCGACGGCTTTTTCACGTACGCGGGCGGTAAAATCGCGCACGACCTCCAGCGCGACGTCGGCTTCCAGAAGCGCGCGGCGCACTTCGCGCAGCGCAGCCGCAACATCGGCTTCGGAAAGCGAGCCGCGGCCGGTCAGTCCCTTGAGGACGGAACCAAGGCGGTCCTGGAGGTTTTCAAACATTGCCCATTCCCTTTTCGTTTCGGCTTTTCCGGCTGAAACGTTGGCATAGCCACTGACAAAAACAAGACGCAAAGCAAAATTCCATCCGAGGGCGCATCGCGCTGTCGGATGTTGACCTCCGGGCTCTCTTTATACCTTTGCGGGCCCCGGTCGGCCGCTGAACGTCTTCACTGTCAGCAGATTTGTCGGCGATAAACCTCAAGATCGCGGCAAAGTCAAGCCATGGTTGGCGTTTCCGCCGTGATCAGGCTCTGGAACTTTTTCGCCGCCACCGCATATATCCGTTGATATCCGTTTCAGCAATCGAGGGTGGCCGGCGAGCGCCGGATCAACCGAAAGGGCCTTTCATGATCCCCACGCGCGTTCGCCTGCAGAAAAAAAACCGCTATTATTCCGGGCCGAAAAGCGACCATTTCGACGGCACCCTGTTCTTCAATCCCGAAGGCATGAACCCGCCGGGCCTTGCCGACGTCGTCAAATGGCAGCTTGGCCACAAACGCACACCCTGGCCGAAGGCCGTCTCCTGCCGCTATGCGCCGCACACGCCGGATGCGCTTGTGACCGGCAACGGCATGCGGGTGACGATGATCGGTCATGCCAGCCTCCTGATCCAGGTCGCCGGCGTCAACATCCTGACAGACCCGGTGTTTTCCGAACGCGTCAGCCCGTTTGACTCCGTCGGGCCGAAGCGCGTCTGCCCGCCGGGCGTCCGTTTCGAGGACCTGCCCAAGATCGATGTCGTGCTGATCACCCACAACCACTACGACCATCTGAGTCATGCCTGCCTGAAACGCCTGCAGGCCGATCACGCGCCCCGGATCATCACGCCGCTCGGCAATGACACGGTGATCCACCAGAAGGTTCCGGATGCCGATGTCACCGTGCTCGACTGGGGCAATCAGGCGCCGCTTCCCGGCGGCATCAAGGTCTTTGCCGAGCCCTGCCATCACTGGTCCGCGCGCGGCGTCACCGACCGGCGCATGGCGCTTTGGGCCGCCTTCGTCCTTGAGACCCCGGCGGGCCGCATCTACCATATCGGCGACACCAGCTTTCACGAGGGGCGCAACTACCGGGCGGCAGCCGAGAAATACGGCGGCTTCCGTCTCGCCAACCTGCCGATCGGCGCTTATGAGCCGCGCTATTTCATGAAAAACGAGCACCAGGACCCGGTGGAAGCAGTCAAGGGCTTCGAGCTCTCCAACGCCGCCTATGCCGCAGGCCACCATTTCGGCACCTTCCAGCTCACCGACGAAGGTCATGACGATCCGGTGAAGCTGTTGAAGGCCGCCCTCTCCGATGCCGGGATCGCCGAGGAACGTTTCCGCCCGCTGGAACCCGGCGAGGCTTTCGACGTGCCGGAGGTCGATTGACCCCTTACGGCTTCAGCCGCGCGGTGCGTTTCGGATCGGCGAGATAGCGCAGCGCGTCGCGCCCGACCCAGGCCTTCGCGCGCTCGTCGCTTGCCGCAAGTTTCTCCGCGAGCGCCATTGCAGCCTGATGACAGCGGACATTGCGCATGCCGACATTGCGCAACGCCCAGCTGACCGCCTTCTTGACGAAGTTACGCCCGTCTGCCGCATGCGTCTCGATCAGCGGGAAGAGCGCGCTGAAGCTTTCGTCCGGCTCCTTCTTCCGGTGCACGGCCGCGCCGGCGACCATCGCAAAGGCGGTCCGGCGTACGAACTCACGGTCATCCTCGGCGAAGGCGGAGACAAGGGCCGCGTCAAACCGCGCCTCGACAAACAGATCGGCTGCAAGATCGACCATTTCCCAGGAGTCAAAATCGCCGGCAAGCGCGCGCATCTCTTCTTCCGTCAGCTCGCCCGGATCGAAGGTCAGCAAGGCCAGCATTTTTGCCTCGCGCACAGGACTTTGCCAGAGCGCCGCCGCCCGCGCATGGTTCACGCCCACAGCCTTGGCGATTTGCCGCAGTTCGGGGTTGGAAAGACCGATGGCCGTGTCGGTTCTGATGCCGACGCGCTCCATCCCCGCAAGCCGGGCGGGATCGGCGCCGGCCTCAAGGGCCGCGAGAATGTCCCGCGTTGAAGCGTCTGGCGAAAGCTTCATCTCATCCTCCAGGGCTGATGCCTATCTGCCTGCCAGCGAAGCCTCCGTCGACGAGGCGCCCTCGCGCTTTTTCAGCGCATGTTCGCGCCAGATGGTGAAAGCGCCAGCGCCGACGACGGTAAGCCCGCCGGCAATCATATGCACGGTCAACTGTTCCTTGAACACCAGAACGCCGAACAGCGAACCATAGACAAGCTGCATATAGGTGATGGTCTGCACGGTCACGGCTTCTGTCACCGCCAGCGCCCGGATGAGGAGATAGTGCCCTGAAATACCGGTGAAACAAAGCGCGACAAGCCAGCCCCAGTCGGCAAGCGGTACATCCTCCCAGAAGAACGGGCCGATCAGGCTGGTCAGCACCATGCCGACCACGCCGGTGTAAAACAGGCTGACTTCCGGCGCGTCATAGCGCCCGGCAAGGCGCGTATAAAGCGAATAGAGCGCGAAGGTGAAGCAGCATCCGACCGGCACCAGCATCGCCAGCGAGAATTGCTCTCCAAGCGGATCGATGATGACCAGTACGCCGAACAGGCCGACGACGATCGCCAGCCAGCGCCGCCAGCCGACGCGCTCGCCCAGAAGCGGCACCGACAGGAGCGCCACCACCAGCGGGGCAGCCATGAAGATCGCCTGGCTCTGGGCAAGCCCGACAAGGGTGAAGGACAGGATCGAAACCAGGATCTGCGCCACCAGCAGCAAGCTTCGCCAGATTTGCAGGACAGGATGGTGGGTCACCGTCCCCGCCCTGAAGCCGCCCGGCGCGCGGGCCGCCAGGATGACCACGAACAGGCCGAAGGCCCAGAAGCGCACCATGGCAATGAAGAATGGCGAATAGAGCGGACCGAGATGGCGGGTGATCGCGTCCTGGACCGCAAAGATCGAGACCGCGCCGAAGGCAAGAACTACACCGGAAAGCTTCATGCAGCCGCTCCGTCGCGGCGCGAGAAATCACGGGCAATGGGCCGGCAGACCGGCAAACCGATCACCTTCGCGGCAAATTGAGGAACTGGCATCGTTTCAGAACTTTCGAGAGGCATGGCGCGGGCATGGGTCCGGGCCATGGCTGGCAGCGGCAAATTTCGAGCAACGCAGGGTGTGACCGAAACATTCGCTGCCTGGGGGAGGATCTGCCCGACATTACACATCATGGCCGCCGACGCAAAGGCCGCTCGCGGCCCGCAGCGTTCGGCCACGACGATTTTTTTGCGGCAAGCGGGGGCGCGGGCTGGTGTCGGAGACGGTTTTCACCCATATAACCCCGGAAGCAACGGCAGGCGACGGAGCCCTGGATGGCGGATAGCACGAACATGGCGCGCATGGAGCGCATGAACGGTCTTGGCAACAAGATCCTTGTCATCGACATGCGCGGGCGCGCCGACACGGTGACGCCTGAGGCCGCGATCCGGCTTGATGCCCATCCCGATACCGAATTCGACCAGATCATGGCGCTTTACGACGCCCGCGAGGACGCGCCCGATGGCTGGATCGACATTCTCAATTCCGACGGCTCCATGGCGCAGGTCTGCGGCAACGGAACGCGCTGCGTCGTCGACTATCTGACGCGCGAAACCGACAAGGACCGCTTTGCCTTCCGCACCATCGCCGGCGCGCTGTTTGCCGAGCGGCTATCCGACACGCTGATCTCGGTCGATATGGGCGTGCCGATCTTCGACTGGGAAAAAATCCCGCTGGCAGGCCCCGCCGCCGACACGACCCATGTCGCGCTGCCCGAGCCGCATGAGGCGGATCCGGCGTTGCAGCGTTTTTCCGCCGCCTCCATGGGCAATCCGCATGCGGTCTTCTTCGTGCCGCGCGATGTCGACAGCTACGACATTCTTGCCTTCGGTCCGCGCTACGAGCGCCATCCGCTGTTTCCCGAACGCGCCAATATCTCGCTGGCGCAGGTCACCTCGCCCTCCTCGCTGTCGCTGAAGACCTTCGAGCGCGGCGCGGGCCTGACGCTTGCCTGCGGCTCGGCCGCCTGCGCCGCCGCCGTTTCGGCCGCCCGCACCGGCCGCACCGGCCGCAAGGTCACCGTCTATCTGCCCGCCGGCGCGCTGGAAATCGACTGGCGCGAGGAGGATGATCACGTGATCATGACCGGGCCGGCGGAACATGAATGGTCCGGCAGGGTAGACCCCAAGACGGGCGAATGGGAGCGGTAGGCTCTTCTTTGCCGGAAACACGCGCTGAACCGCCTTCCAGAGCGGCATGAAGCGGCTTTCTGAGCGCGGGTAGCGGTTCCCCGCTTGTCCTCGCCGTCAATCGCCTTGCATTGCCCGTCGGCAGCTTCGGCATCCTGCCGCGCCTGCCCTTTCATTTCGCCGCCGTTTACGCCATATAGCCGAAAAACCGGAACACCAGCGCCAGAAATGACCCTGAAAACCCTGACATTCGGCTGCAGGCTGAACACCTATGAGAGCGAAGTCATGCTCAAGGCCGCTGAGGAAGCGG
Source organism: uncultured Martelella sp. (assembly GCA_963676545.2). Lineage (GTDB taxonomy): Bacteria > Pseudomonadota > Alphaproteobacteria > Rhizobiales > Rhizobiaceae > Martelella. The sequence continues at coordinate 285,710 of CAXXRG010000003.1, forward strand.
GCCTTGGCGATGCCGTTTTGGTGAATACCTGCGCGGTGACGGGCGAGGCCGTGCGCCAGGCGCGCCAGGCGATCCGCCGGGCGCGACGGGAAAACCCCGATGCCCGCATCATCGTCACCGGCTGCGCGGCGCAGACGGAGAAGGAAACCTTTGCCGCCATGGCCGAGGTTGACGCGGTGCTGGGCAATGCCGAAAAGCTTGAGGCTGCGAGCTACCGCGCCCTGCCGGATTTCGGCGTTTCGGCGGAAGAAAAGCTGGTCGTCAACGACATCATGAGCGTGACCGAAACCGCGCCGCAGATGGTCGAAAGCATTGACGGCCATGTGCGCGCCTTCCTGCAGGTGCAAAACGGCTGCGATCATCGCTGCACCTTCTGCATCATTCCCTATGGCCGGGGCAATTCCCGTTCCGTGCCGATGGGGGCTGTGGTCGAGCAGGCCCGCAGGCTGGCGGAACAGGGCTATCGCGAGATGGTGCTGACCGGGGTCGACGCCACCTCCTACGGCGCGGACCTGCCCGGCCAGCCGACGCTTGGCCTTCTGGCAAAGACGCTGCTGAAACAGGTGCCGGAGATTGCCCGGCTGAGGCTGTCGTCGATCGACAGTATCGAGGTCGACCGGCACCTCTTCGATCTGATTGCCGACGAACCGCGCTTCATGCCGCATCTGCATTTGTCGCTGCAGCACGGCGACAACCTGATCCTGAAGCGGATGAAACGACGGCACTCGCGCGATGATGCGCTCGCCTTCATGGCCGAGGCCAGGCGGCTGCGCCCGGACATGGCCTTCGGCGCGGATTTCATCGCCGGCTTTCCAACCGAGACCGAAGCGCATTTCCAGAATACCGTGCTTCTGGCCGAGGAAGCCGAAATCGCGCATCTCCATGTCTTCCCCTACAGCCAGCGGCCCGGAACGCCGGCCGCCCGCATGCCGCAGCTTGACCGCGCGCTGGTGAAGGAACGGGCGAAACGCCTGCGCACAGCGGGAGAGGCGCTGAAGGCGCGCCATCTCGACGGGCTGGTCGGCACGACCCAGGCCGTGCTCTCCGAGCGCGGCGAAACCGGCCATGCGGAAAACTTCGCAGCTGTGGCGATGCCGGGGTTCGCCCCCGGCCGTTTCGTCAGCGCCCGCATCACCGGCCATGATGGCAAAAGGCTTCAGGCATCATTCGCGCAGGCTTGAGCCCTTGCGCCCAGCCCGGTTGCGTTGACTGTGCGTTGACAAGGTGCTTCGGGGCACGGGATAAGGAACCGCATAAACGGCAAGAACAGGACAGTATCCCTATGGCCCTCGGCTTCATGAAAAACGTCTTCACCTTCGGCAAAAAGGAACAGAAGCCGCAGGAAGATCAGGTCGTCGCGCCTGAGGAGGAAACCGAAGCGCCCGAGACTGAAGCGCCCGAGACCGAAACGACAGAGCCGGAACAGGCCGCGGGCTCCGTCACCGAGGCCGCATGCAGCGATCCCTGGGATGATGACAGCATTATCGGCGGTGTCGTCGGCCGGTCGTCCGAGGAGCCGGAAACGCCGCCGGAAGAGCCGGAGCCGGAAGACGCGCCTGCCGCCGAAGCCCCCGAAAAGGCCCCACTGGCAGAAGAGCCTGCCGCCGGGACACCGGACGAACTACCGCCGCAGGTCGCTGAAGAGCCGGCCCCTGCCCCGAAAAAGAACCAGGGCTTCGAGATCACCGCCGGGCCGAAACCCGAAGCGCCAAAGCCGCAGCCGACGAAAAAACTCTCCTGGTTCCAGCGGCTGAAGGCCGGCCTGTTCCGCACCTCGCAGCAGCTTTCCGGGCAGATCGCCGCGCTCTTCACCAAGCGCAAGCTGGACGAGGAAGCGCTGGAGGAACTGGAAGATCTGCTGATCCAGGCCGATCTCGGCATCGAGACGGCGATGCGCATCACCGACACGCTTTCGGCCGAACGCTATGGACGCGACGTCACCGGCAAGGATGTCACCCGCATCATGGCCGGCGAGATCACCAAGGTGCTGCAGCCGGTGGCAAGGCCGCTGGCGCTTGATCTGTCAAAGAAGCCGCATGTCATTCTCGTCGTTGGCGTCAACGGCACCGGCAAGACCACCACGATCGGCAAGCTTGCCGCCAAGCTGACCGGCGCCGGCCTCAAGGTGACGCTGGGCGCTGGCGACACCTTCCGCGCCGCCGCCATCGAGCAGCTGAAGATCTGGTCGGACCGCACGGGCGCCGAATTCGTCGGCACAAAGCTCGGGGCGGATGCCGCCGGCCTTGCCTATGACGCCTTCAAGCGCGGCCAGGAAAACGGCTCGGACGTGGTGATCATCGATACGGCGGGACGGTTGCAGAACAAGGCCGAACTGATGGACGAACTGGCAAAGATCGTGCGCGTGCTCGGCAAGCTCGATCCGGACGCGCCGCACACCGTGCTGCAGACGCTCGACGCCACCACCGGCCAGAACGCCATGAGCCAGGTGGAAATCTTCCGCAACGTCGCGGGCGTCTCCGGCCTCGTCATGACCAAGCTCGACGGCACGGCGCGCGGCGGCATTCTGGTGGCGATCGCGGCCAAGCACAAATTGCCGGTCTATTTCATCGGCGTCGGCGAGGGGATCGACGACCTCGAACCCTTCGAGGCGGAGGAATTCGCCCAGGCGATTGCCGGAACGCCGGAAGAGCAAGAGGCCTGAATTGCTGCCTGACCCGCAAAATAGCCGTTTTTGGGGTTGAAGGGACGCCGTCCCCATATGATATGAGCCGACGACCCCACCCTTGAGAAGCGACAGAGCATGAGCGACAGCAGCCCGAAGAAACTGACGACCGAACAGAAGGAAGAACCGTTCCTGAAGCTTGTCTTCGAGCTCGGTCCGCTGATGATCTTCTTCTTCGCCAATCTGCGCGGCGAATGGCTGATGCGCACATTCCCAGCCCTTGCCGCCTTCGGCACGCCGCTTCTGGTGGCAACCGCGCTGTTCATGGCGGCAACCGTGATCTCGCTCGTCGCCTCGCGCATCTTCATGGGCAAGGTGCCGATCATGCCGCTCGTTTCCGGCGTCGTCGTGCTGGTGTTCGGCGCGCTCTCACTCTGGCTGCAGGACGAGACCTTCATCAAGATGAAGCCGACCATCGTCAACGGTCTGTTTGCGGCCGTCCTGCTTGGCGGCCTCGTCTTCGGCCGTTCGCTGCTCGGCTATGTCTTCCATTCCGCCTTCAGGCTGGATGACGAGGGCTGGCGCAAGCTGACGCTCAGATGGGGCCTGTTCTTCATCTTTCTGGCGGTCATCAACGAAGTTGTCTGGCGCAATTTTTCAGACGATGTCTGGGTCAACTTCAAGGTCTGGGCAACGATGCCGATCACCATCGCCTTCACTCTTGCCCAGATGCCGCTGATCATGCGCCATTCGGTCGAGCCGATCGGCGAGGAAAAGAAGGACGAGGGCTGACGACCTTTCAGCCCTCGGTGCGCGGCGCCAGCGCCGGTCACAGCCGCCGGCCGGCCAGATCGTTTTCCGTATTGTCCACATAGGCGCCGACATCGCGGTCGGCGGGGTAGAGGTCGAGATAGCGCCGCCAGACCTCAAGTGCGGCCTCCGGCCTCCCGGTCCGGTCAAGGATCGTCGCCATCAGGCCAAGCCCGCCGAAATCGCGCGGCTCTAGCGAAAGCGCCGCGCCGATATCGTCCATCGCCCGGTTGAAATCGCCATGGGTATAGTGGATGGCGGCGCGCTTGCGGTAGGCGGCCGGTTCATCGGGCCTGAGCGCGATCGCCTCGGAGAGGAAATCGAGCGCGGCCGCCGTGCGGCCATCGGCCTCCGCCGCGTCCGACCATTCGATCAACAGCGACACCGTCGCGCTCGGCGAACGATCGAGGTAATCGTCGATTTCCCTGGCAAAGGATGCCGCCCGTGCGGGATCGCGCGCGCGGACGAGATTGCCGTACATCGCATCGAGTGGATCGGCAGGCGCTTCGAGCGCGCCGGTCTCTTCCTGGGCCGGAACGGTGCTGTTATCCGTTTGCGCGAACACAGGCTCGCCCGCCAGAGGGGCGAGCGCAAGGAGCGTCAGAACTGCAGGCATAAAAAAGCGCATGACGGGATGGTATCCCGTCATGGCGAAAATTCAAACAGATATTGCCCCGGCCCGATCACGGACCGGTGACCGCACTCAGCCCTGGCGGGCCTTGAAGCGCGGGTTCTGCTTGTTGATGATGTATACTCGGCCCTTGCGGCGCACCAGACGGTTTTCCCGGTGACGGGACTTGAGCGCCTTGAGCGAATTCTTGATCTTCATGTTTTCGATCCGCTGTTTGTGCCGCTCTCGACTGATCAGTAAAGGCGGTCTGTTTCAACATTCAAAAGCGCGCCGGAATGGGGCGCGCTTGGCTGTGGCCGGTAACTAGCGAAAGGTCGGGCGAAAGTCAACCGTTCCGGCGGGTTTCATCGCGAGGAAAGCACGGTGACATGCCCCATTTTCCGCCCCGGCCGGGTCTCGGCCTTGCCGTAGAGGTGAACGAGCGCGCCCGGCATCATCATGTAACGCGGGATATCGTCCATATCGTCGCCGATGATATTGTGCATCACGCAATCGCTGTGGCGCACCGGATCGATCAGCGGCAGACCGCAGACGGCGCGGATATGCTGCTCGAACTGCGAGGTGACGCAGGCCGCCTCGCTCCAGTGGCCGGAATTGTGCACGCGCGGGGCAAATTCATTGGCAAGCAGCCGTCCGTCGCGGGCGACGAAGAGTTCCAGCCCGGCAACGCCGACATATCCCAGCGCCGACAGAAGTTTCTCCGCGCAGAGCTTCGCATTCTCGACCACCTCGCCGGAAACGCGCGCCGGAACGCGCGAGAGCCTCAGAATGCCGCGGCTGTGCTCGTTCTCGGCCGGATCGAAAGAGACGACGGTGCCATCCATGCCGCGTGCGGCAATGACGGAGATTTCGCAGGCAAAGTCGATCCATTCCTCGAAGATCGCAGGCGCCCCGCCAAGGGCTTCAAAGGCGGCTCCAGCATCATCGCCCTCGCCCGTGAAAACCCACTGCCCCTTGCCGTCATAGCCAAAGCGGCGCGTCTTCAGCACGCCGCGCCCGCCGAAGAGCCGCAGCGCCGCATCGAGATCGGCGCGGCTGTCGACGGCGTGGAACCCGGCCGTCGGAATGCCGCAATCGTTGAGGAAGGACTTTTCGGTGAGCCGGTCCTGCGAGATCGACAGCGCGCGGGCCGGGGGATAGACCGGACGCTCGGCTGCAAGCCGGGCGGCACTCTTTTCCGGCACATTCTCGAATTCATAGGTGATGACGTCGCAATGGGACGCAAGCTCGTCAAGCGCGCGCTCGTCGTCATAACCCGCGACGATATGATCGTTCGCCACCTGGGCCGCAGGGCAATGCGGATCAGGCTCCAGGATGACGGTGCGGATGGAAAGCCGGGCTGCGGCCATGGCCAGCATGCGGCCGAGCTGGCCGCCGCCGATGATGCCGATGGTTTTCATGGGCCTATTCGTCCTTGTCGATGGGATATTCTGCGACATGGCCCGCCTGGCGCGCGCGATAGTCATCGAGCCTGCCGGCAAGCTCCGGATCCGTCAGCGCCAGAACGGCGGCGGCCAGCAGAGCGGCATTGACCGCGCCCGCCTTGCCGATCGCCAGCGTTCCGACGGGCACGCCCGCCGGCATCTGCACGATCGAAAGCAGGCTGTCCTGGCCGGAAAGCGCGCGTGACTGAACCGGAACGCCGAAAACCGGCAGCGGCGTCAGCGCCGCCAGCATGCCCGGCAGATGCGCCGCGCCGCCCGCGCCGGCGATGATGATCTGGAAGCCCTCGCCACGCGCGCTGCGGGCAAAATCGTAGAGCCGGTCCGGCGTGCGGTGGGCGGAGACGATGCGGGCTTCGTAATCCACGTCAAGGATATCGAGCGTGTCGGCGGCGTTTTTCATCGTCTCCCAGTCGGACTGGGAGCCCATGACGATGGCGACTTTCGGGTTCATGATCGGGCTCATCGGCCTTCCGTTTCGGTCGTGGTTCCAATTATGGCGAAACCGGGCCGGGGTTCTTGCGCGTCGGGTTTCGAAACCGGTTCCCACCTTTCACGCCGGACGCTCCGGGCCACGGTCAGATGCGGCACAAGCCTGCCCGCAAAGGCCTTAGCATCATTCGATTCCGGTGAAAAGCAAGCGATTGCGGCATGACAGCGCAGACATTGAAAATGCCGCCGGAAAATCACATTTCCGCCTTCGACAAGCGTGCCGAAACATGGCATGATTTTTTTGCAAATTGATGACGAGGCGCCGCATCCTGCGGCGATAAACGAAGGAAGGACGTGCGATAATGACAGTTCAGACCCACCTTGCCGCCCTGGAGGAAAAACACTCCGCGCTCGAAAAAGAGCTGCAGAGCGTGATGTCCTCGCCGTCAAGCCATGATGAGGAAATCGCCGAACTCAAGCGCAAGAAGCTTCAGCTCAAGGACGAGATCGAGCGCCTCCAGCACTCGGCGAGCTGAATCCGCTGGCCTTTCCGTGACATGCAGAGCGCCCCGGCTTTCGACCGGGGCGTTTTTTTGTCGGCGGCAATGCCGGCAGGGATTACGTCTTTTCCGCCTTCTTCATGACCCCGACCCGCAACATCACCTCACGGGGAATATCATAGGTTGATGTCAGATGATGGTCGGTTCGCAGTCCGAGATAGTCGCGCTGGATGAAGAGCGCGAAGGCGCGATCAGCCGCCTCCTGCACCAGTTCATCGCGATCCTGGTTGGAACCCGGCGTTTCGTCATGCCGCTGCAGGGCGGCAAGCGCCTCTTCCAGCCTGCGCCCGATCCGTCCCAGCGCCTGCGCCGTCTCCTGCATGATCTCGTATTGCAGGGCGTCCATCCGCGGATCGAGCGGCTTGCTGTTCGTCCCGGGCAGTATCGGCGTCTTCTTTTCCATGGTCTTTTCCTTTGCCGCTTCCTCTTCCCAACATCGGAAGAATGGCGCCGAAGTTCAAGGGCAGGCACGAGCCGGGACCGGTGCTTCTCAGTAGCACTCGATCAGCACGGTGGCTCCGGAAAGCTGATCGGCAAGCGCCTCCGGGGAAAGCGTGGTCGCTTCGCCCGACAGGGATGTGGAGATATTGTTGGCCTCGGCGAAGATGCGGGCGATGCTGCCGCGCACGGCGAAATTGACATTCTGCGGCAGGTCACCGGTCAGTTCGGCAACGGTGAGGCCGTCCATCTTCGACACGACCACGCCGACCACCTGCCCGTGGCGGTTGACAATCGGCCCGCCGGAATTGCCGGCCTGCACGGGCGCCGTGATCTGCAGCCGGGTCGCATCATTATCCATGCCCTTGAGCGCGGAAACCGAACCGCGCGTGACGTTGAGCGTGTCCAGGAGGCCCTTCAGCGGAAAGCCGGCAACCGTGATATCCGAATTGAGTCGGGCCGGCGTCGTGGCAAAGGAGAGAGCGGCGGCGCCCTCCGGCAGGCCCGCGTCGCGCGTGAGAATGGCCAGATCGAGCCGCGTGTCGATCGCGGCAAGCCCGGCCGCGGCCCCATCGACCGCGAGCCGGCCGCAGCCTTCGACCACATGCGCATTGGTCATGACAGCTCCCGCGTCATTGATATAGAAGCCGCTGCCCGAGGAGCGCGCCTGCGATGTCGCCTGTGACGGGTTCGGCCCTGTCGCCGGCCCGGCCTCTTCCTCGGCGGAAAGCAAATCGAGTGTCGCCAGCATATAGGTCATCAGCCGGCCTTCGGGCGGGATCTGCAGCGGAGGCTGACCGCCGGTGCGATAACTCGCCACCATGAGGTTCGCCATAGCCCGCCCTTCGGCCGTCTCGGCGGTGAAGAGCGCCATCCGCGCAAGGCCGCTGCCACGGCTGAAATCCGTCCGCTGATAGGCCATGTACCCATCTTCGGCATAGGCGGTAACCCAGAAGTCGTCCCGGCGCACGATATAGGGCTCGCTGCGATAGACGCCCGATGCATTGGCGATCAGCGTGTTGTGGAAGCCGATTGCGCTCGCCCGGTCCATCAGCGCCACGACGGCGGCGAAACTGTCGTCGTCGGAGAGGATTTCCAGCATCAGCTCGTCGGTGTCGCCGGCATAGACAATGGCGAAAGGAACCAGCAGAGAAATGTCGATATTGCTATCGTAATAGACGTCCCAGTCATCGGCCTCCAGCATCTCGCTGCCGGCGGCGGCGAGGAAGGCCACGTGGAAATTGCTGGGGAGCGCGTTGAACTCGCGCTGGCTCCATCGATCCAGCGCCGCCTGGGAACCGCGCCCCCACTGCCCGTCAAGCCGGCCATCATAATCGCCGGTGAGCGCCAGCGATGCCTGGAGGAAGCGCTTCTCGTCGCGATCGAGCGGCCGTGCGTCGAACTCGGAAAACAGAAGGTCGGGCGCGGAAGCGGAGCGGACCGAAGCGGCTGGCCAGACGCGTTCGACAAGGCCCTTGCCGCTCGAGCAGAAGGAGTCCTGCGGGATCAGTCCGGCGGCTTTCCTGCGATTGAGCCGCGCCTCGGCTTCATCCTCATCAAGCATGTCGCCTGTCAGCGCGAACCAGCCATTGCTGCTCAGATAGATCGCGGAAATATCATATTCAGGATGACTGGCGCGATAGTCCTCGGCCGCAGCAAGCGTGGGGCGCGAGGCAAGCACGGACAGACAGTCGCCGGGGGAAACGAACCCGGCCGCGACGCTTGCCGACGAGGCAAGCAGAAAACACAGCAACAACAGGAAACGCATTCGCCCCCCCCAGGAACTCCTCTTGCCTCACCAGTTGCCTATGGTGCCCTCCGGGCACCGGCAAAATCAAGTCGTCCCGGCGCCTCTCGCACCAAAAAGAAAACCGCCGGGCGTTGCCACCCGGCGGCTTCAACTTCAATCAGTGCAAGCGCAACGCTTACTGGTCGTCGCGGTTCTTCAGAGCCGCGCCCAGGATGTCGCCGAGCGAAGCGCCACTGTCGGACGAACCGAACTGTGCCACAGCTTCCTTCTCCTCGGCGATTTCAAGCGCCTTGATGGAGAGCATGACCTTGCGGTCGCGCTTGGAGAAGTTGGTGACGCGGGCGTCGAAGACCTGGCCGACGGAGAAACGCTCGGGGCGCTGCTCGTCGCGGTCGCGGGCGAGGTCCGAACGGCGGATGAAGGCCGAGATGTCGTCGTGGTTGACGAGCTTGACCTCGACACCGCCGTCGTTGACGGCCGTGACTTCGCAGGACACGACAGCACCCTTGCGCAGATCGCCGGAAGCAGCGGCTTCCGTCAGCGAATCCTTGCCGAGCTGCTTGATGCCGAGCGAGATGCGTTCCTTGTCGATATCGACATCGAGAACGACAGCCTTGACGACGTCACCCTTGTTGTACTCCTCGATGACCTGCTCGCCCGGACGGTTCCAGTCGAGGTCGGAGAGGTGAACCATGCCGTCGACATCGCCTTCGAGACCGATGAACAGGCCGAATTCGGTCTTGTTCTTGATCTCGCCTTCAACAACCGTGCCGGACGGATGCGAGAAGGAGAAGGCTTCCCACGGGTTTTCAAGCGTCTGCTTGAGGCCGAGGGAGATGCGGCGCTTGGCGGGATCGACTTCGAGAACGACGACATCGACGTCCTGCGTGGTCGACAGGATCTTGCCGGGGTGTACGTTCTTCTTGGTCCAGGACATTTCCGAGATGTGGATCAGGCCTTCGATGCCCGGCTCCAGCTCGACGAACGCACCGTAATCGGTGATGTTCGTAACCGTACCGGAGATCTTCTTGCCTTCCGGATACTTGGCCGAAATGCCATCCCACGGGTCAGCCTCAAGCTGCTTCATGCCCAGGGAAATGCGGTGCGTTTCCTGGTTGATGCGGATGATCTGGACCTTGACGTTCTGGCCGATGGACAGAAGCTCGGTCGGGTGGTTGACGCGACGCCATGCCATGTCGGTGACGTGCAGCAGACCATCGATGCCACCGAGATCGACGAAGGCGCCGTAATCGGTGATGTTCTTGACGACACCCTCGACAACCTGGCCCTCTTCGAGGTTCTGGACGATTTCCGAACGCTGTTCCGCACGGCTTTCTTCAAGAACGGTCCGGCGCGAAACGACGATGTTGCCGCGACGCTTGTCCATCTTGAGGATTTCGAACGGCTGCGGCGTGTGCATCAGGGGCGATACGTCGCGGATCGGACGGATGTCCACCTGGGAACGCGGCAGGAAGGCGATCGCACCGTCGAGATCGACCGTGAAGCCGCCCTTGACCTGGTTGAAGATCATGCCTTCGACGCGCTCGCCGGCCTCGAACTTGGCTTCGAGCTTGACCCATGCTTCCTCGCGGCGGGCCTTCTCACGCGACAGGACAGCCTCGCCCAGCGCGTTTTCGATGCGCTCGACATAGACTTCGACTTCGTCGCCGGCCTTCAGCTCGCCATCCTTGCCGCGCGCGCCGAATTCCTTCAGCGGCACACGACCTTCGACCTTGAGGCCGACATCGATGATAGCCATGTCCTTTTCAATGGCCGTAACGAGGCCCTTGGCGACATAACCTTCGGCAAGATCATTGTTCGCGCCGAAGGATTCCTCGAGCATTGCGGCGAAATCGTCGCGCGTGGGGGTTTGTGCAGTCATAAAAACTCCTGGATCGTGTCCGTTCCGGTGAACCGAACACGCGTTGCGCCGGTGGCTTGTGTTGATCTTCGGCTGTCATCGCACCCCTCTCCGCCTTTTTCAGGAAAGACAAAGAGCATTCCGGCGCATGGATGCAATGAAAACCTTAATTTGCGGAGTTCCCTCCGCATGCATTACGGGTCAAGCCGCTGGTCCACAAGGGCGCGCGCAGCCTGAAACGCGGCCTCTATACCCATTTTGGACGTATCAAGCAAGTGCGCATCGTCCGCAGGGCACAGGGGACTGTCCTTTCGCCCCATGTCCCGCGCGTCGCGACGAAGGACATCGTCGAGGATCGCATCGAAATCGGCCGCCTCGCCCTTGGCGACGATCTCGTCATAGCGGCGCCGGGCGCGGATCTCGGCATCGGCGGTCACATAAAGCTTCACCGGCGCCTCAGGGCAGACCACCGTGCCGATATCGCGACCGTCGAGCACCGCCCCTTTGCCGGCGTTCGCGAAACGCCGCTGGGCCTCGACCAGCGCGACGCGCACGGCGGGCATGGCGGCGACCTTCGAGGCCGCCTCGCCGATCGCGTGGGCCGAAAGCACCGCGCGGTCGAGATTGCCGAGATCGACACTGGCGGCCATCCTTGCAGCGACCGCTTCATCGTCCAGCGGTTTTCCCGCATCAAGGAGCGCCTTCGCGGTCGCGCGGTAGGTGAGCCCGGTATCGAGGTGCGCCAGGCCGTAATGCGCGGCAAGCTTTCGCGCCAGCGTTCCCTTGCCGGCCGCCGCCGGTCCGTCGATTGCAATGACAAAGCCCATGACACTCATTCCGTTCTGTTTGGCGCTGACATAGCGCATAAGCCAGCGGACCGGAAGCAGAGACCGACGAAAACGAAACGGGCCCGGCTGAAACAGCCAGGCCCGTTCCTGAAATGTCGCAAGGGAGGCTTATTCCGAAGCGCTGTCGGCAAGCGCGGGGGCCTTGTCCTTCTTGGCAGGCTTGGACGGCGCATCGTTGCCGTCATCGCCTTCGGCCTCGGCCTTCGGGGTGCGGCGGCGGCGCGTCGGCTTCTTGGGCGCCTCGGCCTCGCCGGCATCCTCACCGGCTGCAGCGGCACTATCGTCCTCGCCGGCATTTTCCGCAGCGGCGCGCTTGGTGCGGCGCGGACGGCTGGCGGCGGTCGAACGGCGACGGGACTTCGCTGCCGGCTGGCCTTCGGCCTCTTCGGCGGCAACCTCGGCGGGCGTTCCTTCGATCACCGGCTGCGGACCGTCGGCATCCACCTGCGGTTCCTGCTTGCGCTGCTGCTCCTTGCGCTCGTTCCGCTCGCCGCGTTCGTCGGACGACTGGCTGTTATTGCCCTTCCTCGCCGCGACATCATCATTGTCGTCATCGGAGCGGTCGTCGCGCTGGTGACGTTCCTGAAGCTGCGACTGGGCCGCGGCGATGATGCGGTTATAATGCTCGGCATGCTGGAGATAGTTCTCCGCCATCACCCGGTCGCCAGCCCCTTGCGCATCACGCGCAAGCGACATGTATTTTTCCGCAACGTGCTGCGCGGTGCCCCGCACCTTCACATCAGGACCGGAACTGTCATAGGTCCGGGTCAGCGGGTTGGCGCCCTTGCGATTGAAATTATTGCCGCCGCGCCCCCGGCTGCGCTTATTCTGCTGTCCTGACCTCATGGAGTATTCACCTGAATTTTCTGTCAATGGTTGAGCTACGCCCTGGCCGTTCCCGCATCAGCGAAACACGGCGGCATAGCCCCGTTGGCAGGGCAAATAACCCGCTGCCATTCGTGGAATCCAAATACCTGAATCACGCAAAAGACGGCATGTCACAATGAACCAACATTGGACGAAAAACCTTGAGACTGTTGCCTGGCGACGAATCGCCCGTTTCGTTCAGTCACCGTTTTGCGTGGCTGCAACCTATCGTGCTTGTTCTAAAATTCCAAGCCCTTTCTTCACCTCATTTGAAAAAGCTCGGAAGCGGATTGATATTCAGCTTTTCCGGGCACTTGCGAAAATGACAACGCGGTCATTTCCGCCCAGATCCTTGTGCGAATCCGTCAGCACGAACCCATTGGCCGAAAAGATTTCGCTTACCGTATCCTTCTGATCATAGCCGATTTCAAGCGCGATGACGCCGTCTTCGGCCAGATGGTCCGAGGCTTCCGCCGCAATCGCACGATAGGCGTCGAGACCGTCCTTGCCTCCGTCAAGCGCGCGGGCGGGATCATGGTCCCGCACCTCAGGCGCCAGTGTTTCGATCACGTCCGAGACGATATAGGGCGGATTTGACACGATCATGTCGTATCGCCCCTTTGCCGCATCGAGCCATGGCCCGCACGCCGTTTCGAAACGGTCGGCAACACCGTTAATCAAGGCATTGGCGCGGGCGGTTTCAAGGGCTCCATCGGCAATATCCGTCGCGAGCGCTGTCGTTCCGGCGCAATTTTTCAGGAGCGCGACCGCAATCGCCCCGGTTCCCGTGCCGAGGTCGACAAACCGGGCGGAGCCCTTTCGCTGCACCGTTCGCTTGAGAATGGCAAGCGCCTGCTCGACCAGGATTTCCGTGTCCGGCCGGGGCTCCAGCGTATCGGCAGACAGCATGAAGTCGAGGCCGAAGAACTCGCGCGCGCCAAGGATGCGATAGACGGGTTCGCGCGCAAGCCGTCGTTCAACGGCAGCGGCAACGGCGGCTTCTTCGTCGGCGTCGATCTCGCGGGCGCCCTCTGTCATCATCTCGGTGAGGGAAAGACCAAGCACGCCGCTGACCAGATGCCGTGCGTCTTCCGCCGGTGTTTCCAGTCCGGCCGCCTCGAAGGCGGCAACGGTCTTGCGAAAAAGCGCTGAAAGCGTCGCCACGCCCTGTGTCCTCAATTGACCCTGGCGCCGAGAAGCGCGAGTTGTCCGGCCTGATAATCGGCCACAAGCGCATCGACGATCTCGTCGAGATCGCCGGCAATCACGGCATCGAGCTTGTAGAGCGTCAGGTTGATGCGGTGATCGGTGACGCGCCCCTGCGGAAAATTATAGGTGCGGATGCGTTCCGACCGGTCGCCGGAGCCGACCTGGGCCTTGCGGTCGGCGGACCGCTCGCTGTCGGCGCGCTGGCGCTCCATGTCGAAAAGCTTGGCGCGCAGAACCTGCATGGCTTTCGCCCGGTTCTGATGCTGGGATTTCTCCGAACTGGTGACGACGATGCCGGTCGGGATATGGGTGATGCGCACGGCGGAATCAGTGGTGTTCACGTGCTGGCCGCCCGCACCCGACGAGCGCATCGTGTCGATGCGGATATCTTCCTGGCGAACCTCGACGTCGATGTCCTCCGCCTCGGGAAGAACGGCAACCGTGGCGGCAGACGTATGAATGCGACCGCCGGCTTCCGTTTCCGGCACGCGCTGCACGCGGTGCACACCCGATTCGAATTTCAGCCGCGAGAACACGCCCCTGCCGGAAACCGAGGCGATGATTTCCTTGTAGCCGCCGGCATCGCCCTCGCTGGCCGAAAGCACTTCGACCTTCCAGCCCTTGTCGGAGGCATAGCGCTCATACATGCGAAACAGGTCGCCGGCAAAGAGCGCCGCCTCGGAACCGCCGGTTCCAGCGCGAATTTCCAGCACCGCGCTCTTCTCGTCCGCCGCATCGCGCGGCAGCAGCAGGAGCTGGATTTCCCCGGTCAGCGTTTCGATGCGTTCCTCAAGCTCCGGCACTTCCATTTCGGCGAGCTCGCGCATCTCCCTGTCCGTCGCGCGGTCGGAAAGCAGGCTTTCAAGATCGGCAAGCTCGCGCTCGGCGGACTGATAGTCGCGGATCTTGGCCACCACCGGCTCGAGCTCGGCATATTCCGAGGCGAGCTTCACATAGGTCTCGGCATCGGGACCCGCCGACATGCGCGCCTCGACCTCGGCAAAACGCCGCTCCAGTTCCCGCATCTTTTCCTGTGGTAGCATCGCCACGGGTCATTCTCTCCGCTTGTTGTTGCTCTTTTTTGCCGCCTGCGTTTTTTTGAAAACGCCGCTAAAGCGGAATATTGTGATCGCTGGCGAAGCGCTCAAGCAGGGCACGCATCGGCGTCAGGTTGGACGGGTCGTCGAGCGCGCTGTTGACCACATCGCTGACGGCCGAGATATCGAGCCCGAGCAGCATGGCCTTGACCGGACCGATCGCCGTTGCCGACATGGAAACCGAACGATAGCCGATGGCAAACAGCGCCAGTGCGGAAATCGGCTTGCTGGCATATTCGCCGCACAGCGTCACCGGCACATTGTTGCGCTCGCCGGCGCGCACGATATCGCGCAGCATGCGCAGGAAAGGCTTGCTGATCGTATCATAGCGGTCGGAAACGCGGGCATTGCCGCGATCGATCGCCATGAAGAACTGGTAGAGATCATTGGAGCCGACCGAGACGAAATCGACCTCGGCCATCAGCTCATCCATCTCGTAAAGCAGCGCCGGCACTTCCAGCATGGCGCCAAGCTCTATCTTCTTCGGCAGCTGGTGGCCGAAACGGGCCATGTGCTGCACTTCCTTGGCCATCAGCGCGCGCGCCTCGCGGATCTCGCCAACCTCGGAGACCATCGGCACCATCACCCTCAGCGTCTCGCCGGCAGAGGCCTTCATCAACGCGCGCAGCTGCATGCGCAACAGATAGGGCCGATCAAGCGCCAGACGGATGGCGCGCCAGCCCATGGCCGGGTTCTCCTCTTCCTGGGCACGGAAATAGGAAACCATCTTGTCGGAGCCGATGTCGAGCGTGCGGAAGGTGACGGGCCGGTTGCCCGCGTGATCGAGCACCTGCCGGTAGAAGGCCTCCTGCTCGGCGGATTTGGGCATGCGCGAGGCAATCATGAACTGCAGCTCGGTGCGGAACAGGCCAATGCCCTCCGCGCCGGAATCGTCGAGCTGGGGCAGATCGACAAGAAGCCCGGCATTCATCATCAGCTTGACGCGAACACCGTCAGCCGAGACAGGCTCAACGGACCGCAGCGCCCGGAACTGTTCCTGACGGCGGGCCCTCAGCCTCAGCTTTTCCTCGTAGGCGGTGATGACGGCATCGAGCGGGCGGACATGCACCTCGCCGTCATCGCCGTCGACAATGATGGCATCGCCGTTTTCCACCTGGGCGGCGACGCCGGTGGCCTGACCGATGACCGGAATGCCCATGGCGCGCGCAACAATGATGACATGGCTGGTCGCAGCCCCATCCTCAAGCACGAGGCCGCGCAGCTTTTCGCGCGGATAGTCAAGCAGTTCTGCAGGCCCCATGACGCGGGCAACGACAACGGCATCCTCGGGGAAATTCTCCCCGTCCGTATCCACCGCGTGGCCGGTCAGCTGCCGCAGGAGCCGGTTGGCAAGATCGTCGAGATCGTGCATGCGGTCGCGCATGAAGGGGTCGGTGAGCCGGATCATCCGCGCCTTGGTGTCGCTCTGGACCTTCTCGACGGCGCCTTCTGCCGTCAGCCCGAGCATGATCGCCTCTTCCAGCCGCCGCACCCAGCCCCGGTCATGAGCGAACATGCGATAGGTCTCCAGAACCTCGCGATGCTCGCCCTCCGACGGGACGTCATTGCGCTGCAGAAGCTCGTCGATCGAAAATCTGAGCTTCTCCATCGCCGCGCGCAGCCGCGCGATCTCGGCATCGCTGTCTTCGTTGACGAGGTTGTTGATCATGATGCGCGGCTCGTGCAGCACGGCATGGCCGAGCGCGATGCCCTCACCATAGGCATCGCCCGACAGCGAGACCGAACGCGTCAAATCGAGTTCCATGCCGGGCCGGGTGATCTTCTTCAGGTCGCCCGAGGCAATCAGCTCGGCAAGCAGCATCGCCGCCGTCTGCAGCGCTTCGACCTCTTCCTCGCTATAGGCATGCTCGTCGGTATTCTGCACCACGAGAACGCCGAGCGTGCGGCCGGCGCGCAGGATCGGCACGCCGAGGAAGGAATGATAGATTTCCTCACCCGTCTCCGGCAGATAGCGGAAGGCGGGATGCGACTGGGCATCGGAAAGGTTGAGCGGACGCGCGGACGCAGCGATCGTGCCGACAAGGCCCTGCCCCATGCGCAGGCTCGCCAGATGAACCGCGTCGCGTTTCAGACCCTGCGTCGCGTAAAGCTCGAGCACGCTGTCGGCGCGAAGCACATAGACCGAACACACGGCCGCAACCATGTTGTCGGCGATCTGGCCGACAATGCGGTCGAGGCGGTCCTGCGGCTCCAGCGGCTCGGCCATCAGTTCCCTGAGCCGCTTCAGCAGGACGCGCGGGCTCGGTGCTTGGTGGTTCATAGCAGTCTGTCCCCGGTGGAGAAACCGACAAGGTTTCAGTCGGACCGATCCGAAACGAGGGCGTTTGCGGACAATCCGTTACGGTTTATTTATCGAGACCGTAGCAGGAATGCAAAGTTCTGACAGCAAGCTCGGCATAGGCGCCGTCGATCAGGATCGAAATCTTGATCTCGGACGTGGTGATCGCCTTGATGTTGATGCCCTTCTGCGACAGCGCCTTGAAGGCCGATGCGGCAACGCCGGAATGCGAGCGCATGCCGATGCCGATCACCGAAATCTTGGCCAGCTCGGTCTCGCTCTGGATCACGTCATAGCCGATTTCGGACTGCTTGGCGGCAAGCGCGGCCTTGGCCTTCTCCACGTCCGATGCCGGCACGGTGAAGGTCATGTCGGTATGCGTGCCCTCTTCCGAGATGTTCTGCACGATCATGTCGACATTGACATGGGCCTCGGCCAGCGGGCCGAAGATGGCGGCGGCAACGCCCGGGCGGTCTTCCACGCGGCGCAGCGAAATCTGCGCCTCATCCTTGGCATACGCGATGCCGGTCACGACTTCCTGTTCCAAAATCTCATCCTCGTCGCAAATCAGGGTCCCGGGCGGATTGTCGAAATCGCCCATGCCCGGCGCATCCGGCGCCTCGAAACTTGAACGCACGAATGTGCGCACTTTATGGACCATGGCCAGCTCGACGGAGCGCACCTGCAGCACCTTGGCGCCGAGTGAGGCCATTTCCAGCATTTCCTCGAAGGCCACCTTCTTCATGCGCTTCGCCTTCGGTTCGACGCGCGGGTCGGTGGTATAGACGCCGTCGACATCGGTGTAGATATCGCAGCGATCGGCATGAACGGCGGCGGCAATGGCGACGGCGGACGTATCCGAGCCGCCGCGTCCGAGGGTCGCGACACGATTGTCCGGACCAATGCCCTGGAAACCGGCGCAGACGGCGACCTGCCCCTCGCCCATGCGCTTGATGATATCCGAACCGTCGATATCGGCGATGCGGGCTGCGCCATGGGTGCTGTCGGTTCTGATCGCTATCTGCCAGCCCTGCCATGAGCGGGCGTTGACGCCCATAGACTGCAGCACGATGGCCAGAAGACCGGAGGTCACCTGCTCGCCGGAGGAGACGACAACGTCATATTCGCGCGCATCATGCATCGGCGAGGCTTCGCGGGTCCACTCGACCAGTTCATTGGTCTTGCCGGCCATGGCGGAAACGACAACGGCAACCTCGTGGCCGGCGTCGACCTCGCGTTTGACATGGCGCGCCACATTGCGGATTCGCTCGATATTGGCGACAGAGGTGCCGCCGAATTTCATGACAATGCGGGCCATATTCCAACACTTCAACTCTAAAACGTCCGAAAGCGATGGCGGACGCGACACCATGGCTGTCCCATGGCGACCGGTCGGCGGCCCGTTCTGGTCGCGACCGGACTCTGAAGCCGGGAAAGCTGCGGTTTCTTAGCGAAATCGGACCCGGCGCGCAATGGCGCTTGGCAAGAGTTTGTCGGGTGTCCTGATCGGAAAGCGGCTATTTTTTCGAAAGGCCGGTCGGCATGACGACGGGTCCGCCATCTGCATGCCCGAAAAACGCCTCGACGCCATAAACCCGGCGAAGGTTTTCCGGCGTCAGCACCACCGATGGCGGTCCGTCGGCGACGACGCGGCCTTCCGCCAGCATCACCAGACGCGTGCACCAGCGCGCCGCCAGCGCAAGGTCGTGCAGGGAGCAGACCACCGACCGCCCCTCCTTCAGAAGCGAGGCGAACACGTCCATCAGCGCGATCTGGTGGGCCGGATCAAGTCCGGCCACCGGCTCGTCGGCGATCAGCAGCGGCGTTGCCTGGGCAAGCGCCCGCGCGATCAGCACCCGCGCGCGCTCCCCGCCGGACAGCGTGTCCGCCCGCCGCTCGGCAAGGCCGTCGACGCCCATGCGCTGCATCGCCCGGGCTATGATCTGGCCGCCGGCGTAATCGCCGAAGGTCGAGCACTCGCGCCATGGCTGGCGACCAAGGCTGACCACTTGCCGCACCGCCACCGCCCAGGCGATCTCGTGGTCCTGCGGCAGATAGGCAACGGCGCGGGCCCGCTCGAGCGGCTTCACGCGCGCAAGCGGCCTGTCTATCAGATGGATATCGCCCGATGCGCGGATGAGGCCAAGGCATGCCTTCAGAAGCGTCGTCTTGCCGGCGCCGTTGGGTCCGATCAGACCGACAAGCTCGCCATGGCCGACGGACAGGGCCACATTGTCGATGATAGCGCGGTCGCCGATGCGTACGCTGAGATTTTCGACACCAAGCAGCATCAGATCAGCTCCCGCCTTGTCTTGAAGATCAGCCACAGGAAGAAGGGCGCGCCGATGAGCGCGGTCACGACGCCGATCTTCAGGTCCCGTTCAGGCGCGACCAGCCGCACGGCGACATCGGCCGCCAGAAGCACCGCCGCGCCGCCGAGCGCGCTGGCCGGAAGAAGCCGTGAGGGCAAGGCGCCAACGAGCGGGCGCAGAAGATGCGGCACCACCAGCCCGACAAAGCCGATCGCCCCGGAAACGGCCGTGGCCGCCCCGACGCTTGTCGCCACGCCCCAGATCACCAGCCGTTCCGTGGTTTTCGGCGATATGCCGAGACTTTGCGCCGCGTCATGGCCGATCGTCATCGCGTCAAGCGCGCGCGCGGAGGCAAACAGCAGCGTCCAGCCAAACGCCATGAACGGCGCCGCCAGCCAGAACTGCAGCATGGAACGGTCGGCCAGCGAGCCGAGCATCCAGAACATGATTTCCATCGCGGCAAAGGGATTGGGCGAAAGATTGAGCGCCAGCGCCGTCACCGCGCCGGCAAAGCTTGTCACCGCGACGCCGGCGAGAATGATCGACAGGCTGCGCGCCCCGCCGCCGGCGAGAAACCGCACCAGCACGACCGAAAGAAAGGAAAAGACCAGCGCCAGAACCGGCAGCGCCAGCGCAAAAAGCGCTGACAAGCCCGTATAGATCGCGATCACCGCGCCGAGCGAGGCCGAGGCCGTCACCCCGAGCAGGCCGGGTTCGGCCAGCGGGTTGCGCAGATAGCCCTGCAGCACGGCGCCGGAGAGACCGAGCGTCGCGCCGATGGTCAACCCCAGAAGCGCGCGCGGCAGCCGGATCTCCTGCATGATCAGCGCGATCGCGCCGGCATCATGGCTGAAAAGCCCGGAAAGCGCCGCGCGAAACCCGAAACCCGCCGGACCGACGGTGAGCGAGGCCATGAACAGCACCGCCACCAGAAGGCTGAGGCCGGTGAGAAGGAAGACGTATCGGCGGCGTTCTGTCATGGCGCATTTCCGGAGCGGAGTTCCCAGTCGCTGAAACGGGAGGCTGTGTCGCCCTTGTCGGGAAGTCCTCCGGCGGCGGCGCGATGTTTCAGCCGCGCCACGGCCGCGAGGTTGAAAGGCCCGCCGCAGATCGTCAGGCGGCTGGGCAGATCGACAAGTTCCGCCTTCGCGGCGGCCGCGCGGAAGGCGGGGTGGGCAAAAGACGCCTCGGCCAGCGCCGGCGCATCATAGCCGCTGCCGCCGCCGATGATGACGTCCGGCGCGGCCATCACCAGACGCTCGAGCGGCAGGCGTCCAAGCCCGTCAATGCCGGCCGAAATCCCGATATTCTCAAGCCCGGCCCTGGCAACGAGGTCGCCGGCAAGCGTTCCCTCGCCCGAGGTGTAGCCATTGGCAAAGTAAAGCGCCGCGGTCTCGTGGCTGGCGGGCGCGGCGGTGAGCGCCGCGAGCGTCTCATCCATTTCCGCCACAAGACTTCCGGCCGCCTGTTCATGGCCGAGGAGATGGCCCATGCGAAGGATGTTTTCACGGACATCCTCAAACGAGGCCTCGGGATCGAACTCGGCCACCGGTATGCCAAGTCTTTTCAGGAGGTTGACCGTCTCGCGCGTGGTATAGCTGCCGGCAAGCACAAGATCGGGCTTCATCAGGAAGACTTCCTCGGCCAGACCATGATTGAGCGTGTAGCGCCTCGCTTCATCCGCCATTGCCGAAACCGCCGGATCGGCGGCGAGGTTCGACACCGAGACGAGCTGACTGTCTCCGGCCAGCAGCATCGCCATCTGGTCGGTGCACAGATTGATCGAGACGACGCGGGCCGGGGCGAAGCTTTCATGGTTGGCAAAGGCCGGTCCGGAAACCGGGAGGACGGGAAGGAGGCCGGCGCAGAGGCTTGCAAGCTTCAGGAGATTTCGAGCCGAAAGCGCCGACCGCAACATCTAGAACGTCCTTTGGTAGGAAAGCGTCACCGTGGCGCCGGGCGCCTTGTAGCCATAGGTCGTCTCATAATCTTCATCGAACAGATTCTCCACCGCGAATTTGACGCGCGCGGCCGGATCGATATCGTAGAGCGCCGAGACGTTGACCAGGGTGTAGTCGCCAAGCTGTGGATTATAGCTCGCCGTATTCGTCCAGCGGCTGCCGACATATTCGATATCGGCGTTCAGATTGAGCGCTTCGGTGGCCTGCCAGCTTGCCGCCGCCGTCAGCTTCAACCGGTTCTGGTTGGCGATGTAGATATCATCCGTCTCGTTCTTCGGCAGGCGATATTCGAAGCCGAAATCGAGCCCCAGCCGGTCATCCATCAGCGATTCGGACCAGACGGCGCGTACCCCTGAGATCTTCGCCCTGTCGATATTCTCCATCGTGCCGATATAGGACGGCGGCGCGGAGACATAGGCGATCATGTCGTCGATATGGTTCTCATAATAGACGAGATCGATAACCGTGCCGGTCCCCGAATCCCAGTTGATGCCGGCTTCCCAGTTCTTCGAGGTTTCGGCATCGAGATCGGGATTGCCCACATAGGAGCCGTCATAGGCCCAGTAGAGATCGTTGAAAGTGGGGGCGTTGAAGCCGGTCGAATAGGACGCGCGCGCCGTCAGTCCGGGCAGGAGTTCGTAGCCGAGGCCGAGATTATAGGTGAGCGCCCCGCCGAACTGTTCGTCGGCGTCATAGCGCAGACCGGCATTCAGCGTCAGCGCTTCATATTCGAGGCCATACTGGCCGTAGACCGCGCCGACATTGCGGCTGGTCTCGGTGTAATCGACGGAACTGTCCACCGTCTCGCGATAGGCCTCGCCGCCAAGGGTGAAGCTGTTCAGCGCATCGCCGGCGATCACCTCCTTCGTTGTCGATGCCGAAAGGCCAAAGCGGTTGGTATCGTAGTGCGTTTCGGCTTCCGGATGGTCGTCGCGGAAGTTCTTCTGGTAGTCGAAGGCCGAATAGATCTCGAAGACCGAGGACCAGTCATCGGAATGATCGAGTTCCGCGCCGAGCTTGAAGGCAGCATTGGTCTGGATCGCCTGATTGGCGCCGTAGACCATGGCGCCGGTCATCCAGTCGGCATAGGGCGCGGCGTCGAAATGCGGGTTTGAGCGGGCGTAAAAGCCTTCCGAATAAAGCCGGCCCCAGGTGAAGTCCTTGCCGATCGAATAGTTGAACGAGCCCTGCAGGAAACCGTCGCGGCCCGCCTCATGCACGGAGTTCTGCGGCGTGGTGAAGTCATAGCCCTCGGTTCCAAGCAACGAAAGCCCGAGGTTGAAATCGACGCCATTACCTGTGATGCCACGGGTCGCAATCGTGCCGAAGCCGCCCCAGGGCCAGGTCACGCCGGTCTCGACCGTGGTGCAGATTGCCTGGCCGTTGGCGCAGGCGGAACCGTCTTTGGTGATGATATTGACGACGCCGCCGATCGCATCCGCGCCCCATTCGGCCGAATGCGCGCCCTCGGCGATCTCGACCCGCTCGATCGCCGAAAGCGGAATATTGGCGAGATAGGTCGAACCGCCGGTGGCGGAGGCGACCCGCATGCCGTCGACAAGCACCAGCGTCTGCGACGCGCTGGCGCCGCGCAGCGTGATCGTCGCCTGAGCGCCCTGGCCGCCATTGGCGGTGATGTTGACGCCCGGATATTTCCTCAGCAGCGACGGCAGGTCGGGCGCTGCCGATCTGTCGATATCCTCCTTGTCGATCACGGTCACCGTCGAGGTTGACTGCACGATCGTGGAGGGGCGGCGCAGCGGCGTCGTCACATAGACCGGCTGCAGTTCGATCACATCGTTTTCGACGAGCGCGGCATCCTGGGCAAGCACCCCTTTCGCCGGCGTCAGGATCAGAAACGCGGCGGAGGCCGCAAGCATGGCATTCTTCATTGACTATCCCCAAGCGGCTGGCGTCAAGCCAGCCGGAAATGCCCGTCGGGGAAGGAAGAGAGACCGGAAATTCACCCGGTCGCGATCCTGTCCCGTCGGCGGCAACATCGTTTCGAAATGTCACCGCGACGGCAGACCGCGCCAAAACAAGAACCCCGTGTTCCGGCATGGGTGACGGGATCGGGCAGGTCTCCTGGCTTCCGCGTCATCGCCATTGTTTCCGTCTTCCCGGATTGCTCCAGTGACATATGGAAACGGCTCAGCGGCTACAGTTGCGGGGGCAGCCACGGATGGGGCCAAAGCCCTGCCCGTGTTCCCTTTTCATCCGTCCTTTCGAACGGAACCTGATCCGCGCGCAATCTATGCGGCGGCACGCCGCCAAGTCAACGATGACAGGCGTGCGAATTGTCAAGACGAATTCAACCTATTGCGTTTCGGCCACAGGCCGGATCACACGAGTACCGGTTGGTCGTGCATGTCGTCGGAACCGAAGAATTTGAGGTAACGCTCGACTTCCTTCGGATCGCCGGTCGCCTTTTGCGGATTGTCGGAAAGCTTGACCGCCGGGCGGCCATTGGCATCGGAAACCTTGCAGACGATCGAGATCGGCTTCAGCCCGCCGACGCGGTGCGGCGCGCAGCCGATGAAATCATTGGTGAGATTGGTGCCCCAGCCGAAGCTCATGCGCACCCGGCCCTGGAAATGCTTGTAGGCCTCGATGATGGCGTCGACATCGAGACCGTCGGAGAAGATCAGGATCTTTTCGCGCGGATCGCGGCCCATCTTCTTCCACCAGTCGATGATCTTTTCGCCGCCTTCGATCGGCGGCGCGCTGTCCGGGCGGAAACCCGTCCAGTCGGCCACCCAGTCCGGCGCATTGCGCAGGAACGCCGTGGTGCCATAGGCATCCGGCAGCGCGATCAGCAGATTGCCGCCGTAAAGCTTGTTCCAGTCCTGCATCACCTTGTAGGGAGCAGCGGCCAGCGCCTCGTCGGTTTCGGCAAGGGCTGCGGCAACCATGGGAAGTTCGTGCGCATTGGTGCCGACGGCCTCCAGATCGGTATCCATGGCCAGAAGCACGTTGGAGGTGCCGGTAAAGGCCGGGCCGATGCCCTCCTTCAACGCTTCCACGCACCAGCGCTGCCACAGGAATGAATGCCGGCGGCGGGTGCCGAAATCGGAAATCCTCAGCCCGTCAAGCGCGGCCAGCCGCTCCACCTTCGCCCACATCTTGGCCTTGGCGCGGGCATAGGTAACGTCGATGGTGAAGAGACCGAGGTCCTTCATCGCCGCGCGGGACCGCAACTCGTTGATGATGCACAACGCCGGGATCTCCCACATCGTGGTTTCCATCCAGGGACCGTGGAAATCGAGCTGATACTGGCCGTCGCGCTTGGTCAGTTCATATTCGGGCAGGCGGAAATTGGCGAGCCAGGTGAGAAATTCGGGTTCGAAGATCTGCGAGCGGCCGTAAAAACTGTTGCCCGCGAGCCAGATCATCTCCTTCTTGGTGAGCCTGATCTCACGCGCATGGTCAAGCTGCTCGCGCAGCTCACCCTCGTCGATCTCGTCGGCAAGGCGCACAGAGGTCGTGCGGTTGATCACCGAGAATGTCGCGTTGACGTCCGGATAGAGCTTCCAGATCATCTGCAGCATCAAAAGCTTGTAAAAATCGGTATCCAGCAGGCTGCGGATGATCGGATCGAGCTTCCAGCTATGGTCGTAGACCCGCGTTGCAATATCGGTCTTCGGCATCGCTCTTCGGCCTTTCGAGCCGCCCCTCGCGCATCAGCCTGAAAATCGGAATCGATTTTCGGAAAGCACGATGCGTAGATTCAATAGGTTAGAGCGTCCTTTGTGCGTCCGAATGGACGCAAGGCGCTCTAAGGCGGAAAAAACGCTGGAAAGGGCTGTCAAGCCGCCCTTTCGGGCCCATGACTTAGCTGCAAAGGCGATGAAAAGTCCAGAGCAGTTTTGCTCGAACTGAGCTTTACTGCGCGGGTGCCTGTTCCGACTGGGCCGCATCCTCGTTGACGGTTTCAACCGCGGGATCGCCGCCGCGCGGGGCAAAGAGCTCCACCGCGCCCCAGACCAGAAAGGCCAGGACCAGGCCTCCGGCCAGTATGGCGAGCACCGGTCGTCCGCGCTCGGAGTGGCGGGCCTCGGTCGGGGTCACATCGACCTCGACATCTTCGGGCCGGCTTCCCGTCTTCTTTTTCTCAACCATTGTCTCCCTCCCGTTTCGTTTCGCCTGCGCCAGGGATCAGCTTGCACCGGGAGCGCCGAACAGCCACGAGGCGCCGCCCCAGATCAGCACCACGGCGACCATGATGGCGATGATGACCATGATAACGGTCTGGCCGCGATTGAGGTGCCGCTTCTCGGTTTCGGGCACGCGCGTGTCGTCCTCGTTCTTCTGCGGGTAGTTATCCTCGCCCGGATAGGTGACAGGGCGGCCTTCCTTCGGATCGAAATGCGTCGTCATGTCGTTCTCCTTGGCCTCCGCTCTGGATCGGCGGAGGGTTTTGTTCAAGGAGGAAACGTGAGGCCTCGGGTCTTTGTTCCGGCCCGCTCAGTAGCCGGCGGCGCGGTCAACCACATGCTGCAGCGGCGCGCCGGCCTCGAACCGGGCGATCTGGCGTTCGACATGGGCAAACAGTGCCCGCACATCGGTGTCGGACGCCACATGCGGGGTCAGAACCGCGCGCTCATGCGCCCAGAGCGGGCTTGTCGCGGGCAACGGCTCGGTTTCGAACACATCGAGCGAGACGCCGTGAAGCAGACCCGCGTCCAGAGCCGCGAGTATATCGGCCTCGACCTGCGAACCGCCGCGCCCGGCATTGATGAAGACAGGGCTCCCGAGCGGGCCGGACCGGCTGAGCTTCTCGAACAGCGCGCGATCGAACAGCCCGGCGGTCTCGTCGGTCAGCGGCAGCAGGCCGACGAGAATGTCCGTTCTCGACAGAAAGTCATCAAGACCATCGGTATCGAAGCATGCAACGCCATCGATCTGTTTCTTGCTGCGTGACCAGCCGATGACATTGAAACCCATGACCTTCAGCTTCGCCGCCGCATCCTGCCCCAGAACGCCAAGCCCCATGATTCCGACGGTAAAGTCACCCGCTTCTGCGGGCGGCAGCTGCTGCCAGTTTCTCTCCGCTTCAAGGCGAGCATAATCCGGCATGCGGCGGGCATGATAGAGGCATTGCAGCACGACATATTCGCTCATCCGTCGCGTCAGCGAGGGATCGACGAAACGCACCAGCGGCACGTCCGGCAGGCCCTGAAGCGCCAGCACCCGCTCGACCCCCGCCCCGCCGGAAAAAAGCACCTCCAGATTAGGCGCGCGCGAAAACAGATCGTCATCCGGCTTCCACAAAACGGCATAGCAGCAATCGGAAAGATCCCGTCCCTTCGTCTGTGGATCGGCCAGATCGATCACCGGCCGGTCGGAAAAGAAAGCCCCGAGCGCCTCCACGATCGCGGCGCGGCCGGAGAATTTGAGATCGATCAGGACGGGGGCTTTGGGCATGGGACTTCCTTTCGGGCAGGCAGAGGCGGGCCGGCAAAAGATTAAAAGGCTATAATTTTTCCGTCATGCCGGACCTGATCCGGCATCTGGGGCCAAGTGATGTGAGGTTCGCTGTGGTACGCTTCGCCACGCACGCCAGCGCCACGCACACCAGGGACACGCACGCCTTCCGTGCCGCCCTGGATACCGGCTCAAGGCCGGTATGACGGTTGAAGTTGCAGCAAGAGAGACGCACTCATCCCGCCTCCACCGGCTCGATATCGAAGGCAGCGGCAAGCAGCGCCCTGGTGTAATCGGCCTTCGGATTTTCGAAAACCTCCGCCGCCGGGCCGCGCTCGACCACTTCGCCGAAGCGCATGACGATGATCTCGTTGGCGAGCGCGCGCACAACCTTCAGGTCATGCGAGATGAACAGGTAGGCGAGATTGTGCTTCTTCTGCAGGTCGGAGAGCAGATCGACCACCTGCGCCTGCACGCTCATGTCGAGCGCCGAGGTCGGCTCGTCCAGCATGACGAAGCGGGGTTTGAGCACCATGGCGCGGGCAATCGCGATCCTCTGGCGCTGGCCGCCGGAGAATTCATGCGGATAGCGCCAGCGGGTGGCCGCATCGAGCCCGACCTCCTCCAGCGCCGCGCCGACCCGCGCCTCGCGCTCGGCTGCGGTGAGCGCGCGCTCATGGATCTTCAGCCCCTCGGCAACAATCTCGCCGACCGACATGCGCGGCGACAGCGATCCGTAAGGATCCTGGAAGACGATCTGCATCGCCTCGCGCAACGGCTTCATCGCCTGATAAGAATAGGCGTCGATCTCCTTGCCGATAAAGGCGATCCGGCCTTCCGATCCGATCATCCGGGTCAGCGCCAGACCGAGCGTCGTCTTGCCTGAACCGGACTCGCCGACAACCCCGAGCGTCTCCCCGGCCCTCAGCTTCAGCGAGATGCCGTTGACCGCCTTTACATGGTCCACCGTCTTGCGCAGGAGACCGGTCTTGACCGGAAACCAGACTTTGACGTTATCGGCCTCGACGACAACCTCGCGGCTCGGATCATGCGCCGGGGGCTCGCCCTTCGGCTCGGCTGCCAGAAGGTGTTTCGTATAGGCATGCTGCGGATGATCGAAGATTTCGGCGACCGGGCCGTGCTCGACAATCTTGCCATCGGTCATCACGCAGACGCGGTCGGCGAACTTGCGCACAATGCCGAGATCATGGGTGATGAACAGCATCGACATGCCGTGATCGCGCTGCAGGCTTTTCAACAGCTTGAGGATCTGCGCCTGCACCGTCACGTCGAGCGCCGTGGTCGGTTCGTCGGCGATCAGCAGTTTCGGCCGGTTGGCAAGCGCCATGGCGATCATCACGCGCTGGCGCTGGCCGCCGGAGAGTTCGTGCGGGAAAGCGCCGAGCCGTCTCTCCGCCTCGCGGATCCCGACTTCGTGCAGAAGCTCCAGCACGCGTTTGCGGGCGTCCGCCCCGGTCATGCCGGCATGCAGCGCCAGCGTCTCACCCACCTGTTTTTCCACCGAATGCAGCGGGTTGAGCGAAGTCATCGGCTCCTGGAAGATCTGGGTGATGTCGCCGCCGCGCACCTTTCTCAGCGTGCGGTCATCGGCCTTCAGAAGGTCGCGGCCTTCAAACAGGATTTCACCGCTTGGATGGTGTGCTGCCGGATAGGGCAGAAGCCGCAGAACCGACGCTGCCGTCGCCGACTTGCCGGAGCCCGATTCGCCGACCAGCGCCACCACCTCGCCTGGCATGATATCGAAGGAAATCCGGTCGACGGCCAGATTGTCGGAACCGCCCTGGCGAAAGGCAACAGACAGATCGCGGACGGAAAGAAGCGGCGCATCACTCATTGGAACGTCTTCCTCGGGTCAAACGCATCACGCACCGCCTCGCCGACGAACACCAACAGCGACAGCATGATGGAAAGCGTGAAGAAGGCGGTGATGCCGAGCCACGGCGCCTGCAGATTGCTCTTGCCCTGATTGACCAGTTCGCCGAGCGACGGCGAGCCGGGCGGCATGCCGAAGCCCAAGAAATCCAGCGAGGTCAGCGTCACGATCGCGCCCGACAGAATGAAGGGCACGAAGGTAAGCGTGGCCACCATGGCATTGGGCAGGAGATGCCGGAACATGATGGTGCCATTGCCGACGCCGAGCGCGCGCGCCGCCCGCACATATTCGAAATTGCGCGCCCGCAGGAATTCGGCCCTGACGACGGCAACGAAGCTCACCCATGAAAACACCAGCATGACGCCGAGCAGCACAAAGAAGCCCGGCGGCAGGATAGCGGCGATGATCAGCAAGATGTAGAGCGTCGGCAGCGACGACCATATCTCGATGAAGCGCTGCATCAACAGATCGACCCAGCCGCCGAAATAGCCCTGCACCGCGCCGGCGGTGACGCCGATCACGGCGGAAAAACCGGTGAGCAACAGGCCGAACAGCACCGATATGCGGAAGCCGTAGATCACCCGCGCCAGCACGTCACGGGCAAGGTCGTCGGTCCCGAGCCAGTCCATATTGCCGAGATTGCAGCCCGGATCATCAACACCGTCGGGATAGCCGGAACAGCGTTCCTCCTTGGTCATCAGCCAGAAGGGCGGGGTGGGCGCCGAAAAGGGCACGTTGGAATTGATGGTGCGGTAGGAATAGCGGATCGGCGGCCAGATCATCCAGCCATGCGCCTCGATCTCTTCCTGGATGAAATCGGAGCGATAATCCGTGACCGCGAGAAAGCCGCCGAACTTCTCCTCCGGATAATCGACGATGACGGGAAACAGGATCTCGCCCTGATAGGAAGCGATGATCGGTTTGTCGTTGGCGACAAATTCGGCAAACAGGCTGATGATGAACAGGAAGAGGAAGATCCACAGCGACCAGTAGCCACGCCGGTTGGCCTTGAAGTTTTGCCAGCGTCGCGCGTTCATTGGCGAAAGCCAGCCGGTCTTCGGACGTTTTCCCATGTCTTCGGATGTGCGGTCGCTCATGTCACACATCCCTCTTTTCAAAGTCGATGCGCGGATCGATCCAGGTGTAGATCAGGTCGGACACGAGGCCGATGAACAGCCCGAGCAGCGAGAAGATGTAGAGCGTGGCGAAGACCACGGGATAATCGCGATTGACCAGAGACAGATAGCCGAGGCGGCCGAGACCGTCGAGCGAGAACACGTTCTCGATCAGTAGCGAGCCGGTGAAGAAGGCAAGGATGAAGGAACCGGGAAATCCGGCAATCACGATCAGCATCGCATTGCGGAACACATGGCCGTAAAGCACCTTGCGTTCCGAAAGTCCCTTGGCGCGGGCGGTGATCACATATTGCTTGCCGATCTCGTCGATGAAGGAATTCTTGGTCAAAAGCGTCGTCGTGGCGAAGGAGGAGACCGAAAGCGCGATCAGCGGCAGGGTCAGGTGCCAGAAATAGTCGATGGGCTTCTGCCACCAGGGCAGTTGGGAGAAATTGTCGGAGACGAGGCCGCGCAGCGGAAACCAGTCGAAGAAGGAGCCGCCGGCAAACAGGATGATCATCAGGATGCCGAGCAGGAAACCCGGCACGGCGAAGCCGATGACGATAATGCCCGAGGTCCAGACGTCGAAGCGCGAACCGTCCCGCACGGCCTTGCGGATGCCGAGCGGAATGGAGACGCCGTAGGACAACAGCAATACCCATATGCCGAGCGAGATCGACACCGGCAGCTTGTCGATGATCAGGTCGATGACAGAGGAATTGCGGAAGAAGCTCTCGCCGAAATCGAAGGTCAGATAGTCGCGCATCATCAGCAGGAAACGCGTCAGCGGTGGCTTGTCGAAGCCAAACTGGGCTTCCAGATCGGCGATCAGTTGCGGATCAAGGCCCTGGGCGCCGCGATAGTTCGACGAGGAGGCGCTGTCGAAACTGTCCATAGACATGCCGGCATCCGAACCGCCGGAAATGCGGCTTTCCGCGCCGCCGCCCTGGCCGTTCAGTTCCGCGATCACCTGTTCCACGGGGCCGCCGGGGGCAAACTGCACGATGACGAAGGAAATCGTCATGATGCCAATCAGCGTCGGGATCATCAGCAGCAGGCGGCGGAGGATATAGCTGCCCATTATGCTGTGCTCCGGGCTCGCAAGACGACTCTCTCTTCCGTCACCTCGGCCTTGAGCCGGGGTCCAGGGCAACCCGAAAACACGGTCAGCAAGTGACTGGCCTTGCGCATCAGGTTGGTTTTCGTGGCCCTGGATGCCGGCTCAAGGCCGGCATGACGGAATAATGAGGAGAAGCGCGGCGTGAACGAGGTTGCCCCGTCAGTCAAGACACCACAGCCCATATGCATGCTCATTCCGCCTCCGTCGACCACCAGGCGGCGGGGAAATCGAGGCCGTATTCCGGGAAGCCGGGATGCGTGATCGTGTCCCAGTAGGCGATGCGATAGTCCTTGGAATAATAAAGCGGAACGATGAAGTCATGGGCGAGCAGCACCCGATCCAGCGCCTTTGTGGCGGCCACCAGCGTGTCGCGGTCGTCGGCGAACACGATCTTTTCGATCAGCGCGTCGATGCCCGGATCGGAGATGCCCGCATAGTTCTCCGAACCCGGCTGATCGGCCGACAGCGAGCCCCAGTAATTGAACTGCTCATTGCCCGGGCTCAAGGTCTGGGCCCACAATTCCCAGATCATGTCATAATCGAAATCATTGACCCGGTTCTGGTACTGCGAGGCATCGACCACGCGGATCGTGGCATCGATGCCAAGCTTGCGCAGGTTTTCGACATAGGGCAGCACCACGACCTGAAGCGACGGATTGTCGAGCAGGATCTCGAAGGAGAAGGGCTCGCCCGTCTGGGTGTTGACCATCTGGCTGCCGCGCCGCTCGAAACCCGCATCCTTCAGCAGTTGAAAGGCCTTCTGTAGATTGGCGCGCGACTGATCCTCCGTGCCGCCGACGGGAAGCTTGTTGGCCGTATTGAAAACCTCCGGCGGCACGAGATCGCGCACGCTTTCGAGGATCTGCAGTTCCTCGCCCTTCGGCAAACCCGAGGAGGCGAGCTCCGTGCCGAACCAGAAACTGTTGTCGCGCGCATAGGCATCGCTTAGCTGGTTCTTGTTGATGGTCTCGAAATCGAAAGCATAGATCAGCGCCTCGCGCACGCGCTTGTCGTCAAACGGCGCCCGGCGATTGTTGGGCACAAGAGCCTGCATGATACCGGTCTTGCGCAGGGGATTGGGCACCGCCTCGCGCTTGACCTGGCCATCCTTCACCGCCGGGAAATTATAGCCGGTCGCCCAGCGCTTGGCCCGCGTCTCCACCCAGAAATCGAAGGTTCCCGCACGAAACGCCTCGAAGGCGACGTCGAGATCGGCGAAATAGAGATAGTTCACCGAGCCGAAATTGTTGCGGCCGACATTGACCGGCAGGTCCTTGCCCCAATAGTCGTCGCGCAGTCGATAGGTGATCGAGGACCCCGGATTGACCTCATCGATCACATAGGGGCCCGAGCCGACAATCTTTTCCAGCGTGCTGGCCGAAACGTCGCGCGGCGGATCGCCCGCAAACCAGTGTTTGGGCAACACCATCAGTTGACCGACAATCTGCGGCAGTTCTCGGTTTCCGGTTTCATCGAAGCTGAAGGTCACCTCGCGCTCGCCCGTGACCTCCGCGCTCACCACATGGCTGTAGTAATTGGCATAGCGCGCGTTCAGTTCCTTCAGGCTATCGAAGGAAAACACCACATCCTCGGCCGTCACCGGCTCGCCGTCGGAGAAGCGAGCCTCGGGATTGAGGTGATAGGTTACGGAGGAGATATCCTCCGGCACGCGAAATCCGTCGGCGAGCAGGCCGTACTGGGCATCGATTTCGTCCTCCGCCGGCGCCATCAGCGTTTCGAAGACAAGGCTGAGACCGCTGGCTTTCGCCCCGCCATAGGGAATGGGGTTCAGCGAATCAAAGGTTCCCGTGGCATAGAGCTTCAGCGCGCCGCCCTTCGGCGCATCCGGATTGACATAGTCGAAACGGGAGAAATCGGCCGGGTATCGCGGCGTTCCGGTCAGAGCGGACGCATGTTGCCAGCCGCCCTCATCCAGCTCCTGAGAGAAGGCCGCCGCTGGCAGGGCGAAGGCTGTGGCGGCGACAACCCAAGCAGCGGCCGAGATCGTTTTCCACATGGTTATTGCCGTCTCCGTTCTTGCTTTTCTCATGATCGCGACAAGAATAAGCAAATATCGGTCCGGGTGCACAAGTGTCGTTTTCGTAAGGCGGGGACGGACAGACCGGTCGGAGGATATGAAACGCGCTCATGCGCCGGCTTTCAGGGAGGGTGCGATGCATTGGTTCAAGGCATTTACCGCTGTCGCAGCCCTTGTGGCGACAGCGCTTTCGGCTACGGCCCAGGATTTTCCGCCGCCGGCGAAAATCCTGTTTGCCTCCGAAGCCGAGCCGAGCGCCGGGCCGCCGCAATCGGTTGGCTTTTACACGAAAGGCTGCATCGCCGGCGCCGAGGCCCTGCCGATCGACGGGCCGAACTGGCAGGCGATGCGGCTTTCGCGCAATCGCCGATTCGGTCATCCCGATACAATCGCCCTGATCAAGCGGCTTTCAAACGACGCTGCGCAATATGACGGCTGGCCCGGACTTATGGTCGGCGACATCTCGCAGCCGCGCGGCGGACCGATGCTCTCCGGCCACGCCTCGCATCAGGTCGGGCTCGATGCCGACATCTGGCTGAACCCGATGCCGGACCGGCGGCTGACATTGCGCGAAAGGGAAGATATCTCGGCCGAATCGGTACTGAAGAATGACGGCACGCTGTTCGTCGATCCGGAAAAATTCACGCCCGCCCATGAAAGAGTGATCATGCGCGCGGCAAGTTACCCGGAGGTGCAGCGCATCTTCGTCCATCCGGGCATCAAGAAGGCGATCTGCGAAGACTGGACCGGCGACCGTTCGAATCTGGCCAAGGTCCGGCCCTATTACGGCCATCACTACCACTTCCACATTCGCCTGTTCTGCCGCGACGGCTCGCCCGAATGCAAGGCGCAGAACGCCGTCGACATGACGGATGACGGCTGCGGCGAAAATCTCTCCTGGTGGCTTTCCGATGAACCCTGGGCGCCGAAAAAACCGGCGACGCCTCCGAAGAAACCGGAAAAACCTGCGCCCAAGCCGACGCGGCCCGCCTATACCATCCTCTCCGACCTGCCGGCGGCCTGCTCCGGCGTGCTGGAAGCGCCGTCCCCCTCGCCCCTGCCGACGGCCGCCATCACGCCGAAAATTCCCTTGCCGCCCCTGGCGCCCTGGCCGGAGATCGGGCCGGTTCCGCAGCCGCGCCCGGCGGGATAACGACAGCGGCGGCCAGAAACTGCGCCGCCTGCCCGTCGGCAGCGCCTTTCAAAGCGCTTTGAGTTATTGTATGAACGGCAGGCAGGCCGCGTCCGATACCCAGGTTGCGGAAAGCGCGCCGGCAGCTTGCGATCGCTCTTCCGATTTGACGGATGCCGTTGCAAAATCGCCAGACTGAATGCACAGACTGCGCCAGACATTCAAGAAAGCCCGGGACAGGGCGGAACGCGGAAACACCATGGCCAAAACCTTCAGCACCTCGGACCCTCTCTCCTTCCCCATTCTGATCGGCGATATCGGCGGCACCAATGCGCGTTTCTCGCTGCTGGTCGATGCCTACGCCGAACCGCGCGAATTCCCGATCGTGCATACGGCCGATTTTCCGACCGTCGACGCGGCCATCCAGGCGGGCGTCATGGACAAGACCTCGCTTCAGCCGCGCAGCGCCATTCTGGCCGTCGCCGGCCCGATTCGCGGCGATGAAATTCCGCTGACCAATTGCGACTGGGTGATCAAGCCGAAGGACATGATCAGTTCGCTCGGCCTCGAGGATGTCGTGATCATCAATGATTTCGAGGCCCAGGCGCTGGCAATCGCCAACATGCCCGACGAATTCCGCGAGCCGATCGCGCCCCGCCCGGACACCATGGTCGCCTCGCGCGTCGTGCTCGGCCCCGGCACCGGGCTTGGCGTCGCCGGTCTGGTGCACGCCGAAGAACGCTGGATCCCCGTGCCCGGCGAGGGCGGCCATATTGATGTCGGCCCGCGAACCGACCGCGACTATCAGGTCTTTCCGCATATCAAGACCATCGAGGGCCGGGTCGCCGCCGAGCAGATCCTCTGCGGGCGCGGCATGGTGAACCTCTACAATGCCATCTGCGCCGCCGACGACATCGAGCCCAAGCCCTATGAGCCCAAGGATGTGAGCCATGCGGGCCTCGACGGTTCCGACCCGCAGGCCGTTGAAACGCTGTCGCTGTTTTCAACCTATCTCGGCCGCATTGCCGGCGACATGGCAATGGTGTTCATGGCGCGCGGCGGCGTTTACCTTGCCGGCGGCATTTCGGTCAAAATCCTGCCGGCGCTGAAGAAGCCGGAATTCCGCGCCGCCTTCGAGGACAAGGCGCCGCATACCGCGCTGATGCAGTCGATCCCGACCTATGTCGTCACCCATCCGCTGGCAGCCCTTGCCGGCCTTGCCACCTACGCCCGCACGCCGCTGCGTTTCGGCCTCGCCCTCGACGGCCGTCGCTGGCGCAACTGAACGTCTCGCCGGATGCCGAAAGGCTCATCGACAGGGGTGTTGTTCCCCTGTCGTTCAAGCGAATGCGTCCCTTGCCCCGCTCTTGCCGCTGCCCGATCTTGCCGGCGATCTCTGTTTTTTCGAAGGGCGCCTCTTGCGTTCAGGAAACCTTTCACCATATTAATGAGTGACTACTCAATCAATAATCGGAATCATCATGGCCCGTCCCGCCAGCGAAGAAAAAAGAGCCGCCATACTGCGCGCGGCGACGGACCTTGTCGCCACATCCGGCACAGGCGTCTCAACGGCGAAGATCGCCAAAAAGGCCGGCGTCGCCGAAGGGACCATCTTCACTTACTTTTCGACCAAGGAAGAACTGCTCGGCGCTTTGTTTCTGGAGCTTGAGGGCGCGCTGGCGCATGCCCTTCTTCACGACCCGCTTCCCGGCGACGAAGGA
The DNA here is from genome assembly GCA_963676545.2 of uncultured Martelella sp. Taxonomy (GTDB): domain Bacteria; phylum Pseudomonadota; class Alphaproteobacteria; order Rhizobiales; family Rhizobiaceae; genus Martelella. The sequence continues at coordinate 321,294 of CAXXRG010000003.1, forward strand.
CGGGACGACATTTTGCAGTTCTGGACACGGCTTATCGACTGGGGCGCCGCCAATCCGCACCAATGGCGGACGCTCAAGCGCCTCAAGGTTTCCAGCCAGGTGCCGGACCATGTCTGGGCCGAAGGCGAGCGCCTGTTCGACGCTGCCTCGGCCATGCTTGGCCGAGCGCTCGCGCGCCATGCGGGAGAGACAACGGGCATCCGCTACGCCGGGCTGATGATGAATGCGATCGCCGAGGCGACCTTCGACGCCATCGCCCGGAACCCGGACCAGAGCTCATTGCTGAAGGAACGCGGCTTTGCGGTGTTCTGGGGCGGTATGGCCGAACTGGCAAGAACCGGACAGCAATAGCGATGACGCTTGCCGCAAAACACCCGAAATCACCGCCATTACGCCGCCTGCGATGACGGCGTATGCACACGCCCCTCTTTTGGGGTCGCCGCCGGCATCGCCGGAACTGAACCGGGACGCATTGTCCTGAATTTTATCCCAAAATTTGAGTGCCTACTCACTCATTAACAAGGAGAAATACCATGTCAAAAGTCTGGCTCATCACCGGAAGCGCCCGCGGCCTCGGGCTCCACATCGCCCGCTCCGCCCTGGAAGCCGGCAACCGCCTTATCGCCACCGCCCGCAATCCGAACCGGCTCGCACCGCTCGTCGCCGAATTCGGCGATCGCGTCGCGCCCTTCGCGCTCGACGTGAGCGACCCGAAGGCGGCGCAGGCCGCGGTCGATTTCGCCGTCGAAACCTTCGGCCGGCTCGATGTCCTGGTCAACAATGCCGGCTTTGGCCATTTCGCGCCGTTCGAACAGACGGATCCGGACCATTTCCGCGCCCAGTTCGAGACCAATTTCTTCGGCGTCGTCAACATGACCCGCGCCGCCCTTCCCGTGATGCGCCGCCAACTGTCCGGCCACATCATCAACATCTCCTCGGTCGGCGGACGGATGACCGGTCCGGGCATGTCCGCCTATCAGTCGGCGAAATGGGCCGTCAGCGGTTTTTCCGAAATCATCGCCAGGGAGACAGGCCATCTCGGCATCAAGACCGTTTCGGTCGAACCCGGCGGCATGCGCACCGAATGGGGCCAGATCGCGCGCGGCGACGCACCCATGCTGATGGAAGACTACACCCCTGCCATGGGCGCGATGCAGGCCGCGCTCGAACAGGTCGTCGGCAACGAGGTCGGAGACCCCGACAAGATCGCCGGCGTCATACTCGATCTTGCGGAGCGCAATGACGTTCCCGAACACCTTCTGCTGGGAAGCGATGCCGTGGAACTTCTGAGAAAGGCTGAAGATGCCCGCCGGACGGAGGCAGAAACCTGGGCAAGCGTCAGCCGCTCGACCGATTATGAGGACGCAGACCTTTCTTTCCTGAAACACATCTAGCGGAATGAATTTGACATTCGATTCCCGTCGCGGCGACGCGCAAATGTCAAATTCGAAAACTCCACTGGAAACATAAACTTGCTAGAGATCCCGTCATGGCACATCGGCGACAAGCGATGCGCCGGGCTCTTTTCTTCCTTCAGCGCTTCCAATAAGGTCACACTGACTTCGCCGCGCGTTCAGCGCGGCGCAAACAGATCTGAAGCATTAGCAGGAAGAAGCATGACCAGTCCGGCAATGAAACTCGTCGTCGTGGGCGCCAGCGGACGGATGGGGCAAACCCTTATCCGCGTGATCAGCGAAACCGAAGGCGCGGTGCTGCATGCCGCCATCGACCGCCCGGAAAGCCCGGCGCTCGGCAAGGACGCCGGCGAACTGGCCGGCGTCGGCACGCTCGGCGTGCCCGTCACCGACGATCCGCTGAAGGCTTTCGTCGATGCCGAGGGCGTGCTCGACTTCACCGTGCCGGCGGCATCGGTCGAATATGCCGGGCTCGCGGCGCAGGCGCGCATCGTCCACGTCATCGGCACGACCGGTTTTTGCGAAGATGACGAGACCCAGATCAAGGCGGCCGCCCGTCACGCCCGTATCATCAAGTCCGGAAACATGTCACTGGGCGTCAACCTGCTTGGCGAACTGGTCAAGCAGGCAGCCGCAGCGCTTTCGGCAAAAGGCTGGGATATCGAGGTTCTCGAGATGCATCACCGCCACAAGGTCGACGCGCCGTCCGGCACGGCCCTTCTTCTGGGCGAGGCAGCGGCGGAAGGCCGCGGCATTTCGCTGAAGGAGAATGCCGTGAAGGTGCGCGACGGCCATACCGGCCCGCGCGCGGAAGGCACGATCGGCTTTGCCACACTGCGCGGCGGCTCCGTCGTCGGCGAACATTCGGTTCTGCTGGCCGGCGAAGGCGAAACCGTCAGCCTCTCCCACAAGGCGACCGATCGCTCGATCTTCGCCCGCGGCGCGGTTCAGGCAGCCCTTTGGGGCAGGTCTGAAAAACCAGGACTTTATTCCATGCTCGACGTGCTCGGGCTTTCGAAAACACATTAACCCAAGATCTGACGAAGGAAGACTGTCATGAGCGGAACACTGGTTCTCGTGCGTCACGGCCAAAGCGAATGGAACCTGAAGAACCTTTTCACCGGCTGGAAGGACCCGGACCTCACCGAACTCGGCGTCCAGGAAGCCACGGCTGGCGGCAAGGCGCTGGCTGAAGCGGGCATGAAATTCGATATCGCCTTCACCTCGGACCTGACCCGTGCCCAGCACACCTGCCAGCTGGTTCTCGATCAGGTCGGACAGAGCGACCTTGAAACCATCAAGGACCAGGCCCTGAACGAGCGTGACTATGGCGATCTCGCCGGTCTCAACAAGGATGACGCGCGCGAAAAATGGGGCGAGGAACAGGTCCATATCTGGCGCCGCTCCTATGACGTGCCCCCGCCCGGCGGCGAAAGCCTGAAGGATACCGGTGCCCGTGTGTGGCCCTATTACATGCAGGAAATCCTGCCGCGTGTTCTGAGGGGGGAGACGGTTCTGGTCGCCGCCCACGGCAATTCGCTGCGCGCGCTCGTCATGGTGCTGGACCGCCTGACCCAGGAACAGATCCTCAAGCTCAACCTCGCCACCGGCGTACCGATGGTCTACACGCTCAACGCCGATTCCACCGTCGCGGACAAGAAGGTTCTCGGCGACATGTCCGGCGCGCACTGATTCACCGGACGGATTTCGGACAGGATGGAGGGCGGTCTTCGGATCGCCCTTTTTGTTTTCATCTGTCGAGCTTACAGATACGCAGGGCTATTCACTGATAGAAGGCGATCACAAGCTTGCAAAGAGACATGGTCGTTCTCCTCCCTGCAGCTGCAGCGCTGATTCTTGCGGGCTTCATCCAGCCAATTGACCAGCGGTCGTTTGCTGGCTCGGTGGATATTCTCAACGCAGTGTATTTGCTCGTCTGGTTTGCTCCCGCGTTGCCGGCGGCCATGGTCTTGCTGAGGTTTGCTCTGCCACGGCCCCTTTCACCGGCATTGGTATGGCCTATAGCAATCGTCACCTTTCTTGTCGGACTGTTCTTGACGCTCTTGAGCCTTGGGTTTTCGTCCTCACTTTCAGGGCCGTTATTGTCGGCACATGGAAGCATCCTGTCACTCGCGGTCGCATCAAGCATACTGTGTCTGGCAATCGGGCAAATCGATTCCAATACAGCACGATTGGCCATTTTCGGAATGGCCGTGTCAGCTGCTGCCGCCATCTGGTCTTTGCTGTCCGTTCCCGCTGTCGTGTTTCAGGCCCACCAGACTGCTGCGGGCTCCCCCTTTTGCATAACGCATCACGATTCGTCCTCGGTCGTTGATTCGCTATGGGACTTGCGCGGTTTTTCCTTCTACACGACGGCTTCGGGATACAAATCGACATCGACCTGGTACTTTCACGGTATCCTGATCGTGGATGGCGATGACGGGCTTGGATATTTCAACTGGTCGCCTCGCCATTTCCGATTCGACCGCATTGATCATCCGGAACGATTTATTGCACCTTTGGAAAACTTGTGCACGCCATCTTCCGCGTTCTGGGCAGAACTCTGGTAACCGCAGATCAAACCAGCCTTTTCCGGGATCAATGCGTCTATCGGACGGTCACGGGGAACCTGCCGCCCACCCACGGCATTCATCGCATTGAGGGTCCGATCCGCTTGCAAAGGCTGGCGAATCCCGTCACGTTCGAATTCACATAGAAGGTTTTGTGCAAGGAAACCGGTTTGCGATACGCCATCTACTTCACGCCGCCTGCAGACGATCCGCTGACCGTCGCCGCCAGCCGCTGGCTTGGCTATGACGCCTTTTCGGGCGAGGAACGGCCTTACCCCGACAATATCGCGCTTCCTGCCGGACGCATGAGCGCGGTGACGGCAGCTGCCGCCCGCTACGGCTTTCACGCCACCATGAAGGCGCCGTTTCGCCTTGCGGAAAACATCTCGCCCTCGGCGCTCGAGGCGACCTTCGATGTATTCTGCCGCAACCGCAAGCCTTTCGCCATCCCCGAGATCACGCTGGGGCAGCTCGGCAAGTTCTATGCGCTCATTCCCGCAGCCGAATGTGACGACCTCCAGGCCTTCGCCGCAGACGTGGTCGAGCATTTCGAGCCGATGCGGGCACCGTTGCTGAATGACGAGATCGCCCGGCGCAAGCCCGAGACGCTGACCGAGACCCAGCGTGATTATATGATCCGCTGGGGCTATCCTTACGTCTTCGACGAATTCCGCTTCCACATGACGTTGACCGGCCCGGTCACCGGCACCGACGCGCATGTGATCGAGACGGCGGTCCAGGATTATTTCGCGCCCTATACCGGCAAGCCGCTCGCTATCGGCGGCCTCGGCCTGTTTGTCGAGGAGCGGCGCGGCGCCCCCTTTACCATCAAGCGCTGGCAGCCGCTTTCCGGCGCGGAAGAACCAGAGACATGAGCGCCGAGACCGTTTTCACCAATGCCCGGATCGTCACCGAGGACCGGATCGTCGATGGCACGCTTGTGATCCGCGACGGCAAGATTGCCGAAATTTCCGAAGGCAATGTCAGCACCGGAGAGGATTTCGGCGGCGATCTTCTGATCCCCGGTCTGGTCGAGCTTCATACCGACCATCTGGAAGGCCATTACGCGCCGCGCCCCGGCGTGCGCTGGAACAAGATTGCCGCAATCCAGGCCCATGATGCGCAGGTCGCCGCCTCCGGCATCACCACCGTGTTCGACTGCCTGCGGCTTGGCTCCGACGACACCGATGGTTTCGAAGTTGGCGAGATGCGCGCCATGGCGGATGCGATCATTCAGGCGGAACGGGAAGACCGGCTCAAGGCCCAGCATTTCCTGCATCTGCGCTGCGAGGTTTCCGCCGCCAATGTCATGGAACATTTTTCCGCCTTCGAGGAAGAGCCGCATGTGCGCCTTGCCTCGATGATGGACCACGCGCCGGGCCAGCGGCAATTTGCCGACCTGCAGCAGTACCGGCGCTATTACAAGCCGAAGCGCGGGCTCGATGACGATGCTTTCGAACGCTTCGTCGCCCGCAGGCAGGCTGCCTCCGAAGTCTATGCCGACAAGCATCGTCGGATGATTGCCGATCACTGCTCGAAGAACGGCATTTCAATCGCCAGCCATGATGATGCGACGACGGATCATGTGGATGAGGCCATCGCGCTTGGCGTGCGCATTGCCGAGTTTCCAACCAGTTTCGACGCGGCAAAAGCCTCCCATGCAGCCGGACTTTCGGTGCTGATGGGGGCGCCCAACGTGGTGCGCGGCAAATCGCACTCGGGCAATATCGCCGCGCGCGATCTGGCGGCGGCCGGCGTGCTCGACGTGCTGTCCTCGGATTATGTGCCCTTCAGCCTGCTGCACGCGCCCTTCGTCCTTGCAGGCGACGGCGAGGCCGGCATGTCCCTGCCCCGAGCCATCGCCATGGTGACGGCAACGCCCGCCAGGGCCGCCGGGCTTAATGATCGCGGCCGCATCGCCGAAGATCTGCGCGCCGATCTCGTCCGCGTCAAACGCACAGAAGACGTGCCGGTCGTGCGCGCCGTCTTCTCGGCGGGAAAGCGCGTGGCGTAAGGCATGGTGAAAGCCGGCAGGATCATCGTCGTCGTCGGCCCGAGCGGGGCAGGCAAGGACAGCCTGATCGGCTACGCGAAAACCGTCTTTTCCGACCACCCGAATGTTCGCTTCGTCCGCCGGGTCATCACCCGACCCTGCGATGGCGCAACGGAAGACCATGCCTCGATGACGCCGGAAGCCTTTGCCGCCGAAAACGAGGCCGGCGGCTTTGCCGTGACCTGGGCGGCCCACGGACTGCAATACGGCATCCCTGCGGAACACCGCGCTTTCGTGACGGCGGGCGGCGTCGCCATTGCCAATGGTTCGCGCCCGGCGCTATCGCTGTTTGACAAGGCCTTTGCCGCGATGACCGTGGTCAATGTCACGGCACGACCGGAGATAAGGGCCGAACGCCTTCAGGCGCGCGGACGCGAGAGCCGTGAGGAAATCCTCGAACGTCTCGCCCGCTCGACCACGGCGATCCACGGCGATTTCGATGTCGTCAACATCGACAATTCGGGCGCGCTGGAAGAGGCTGGCGAGGGGCTGGTGCGGGTGATCCAGCAAAGCCTCGCCTGAAGCCTTCAGTGGCCGGCGGCGTTTGAGAACAGGTTCATCACCACCACGCCGCCGACAATCATGGCAATGCCCACCCAGGCGGCGATATCGAGGTTCTGGCGCAGGACAAGCACGCTGACGGCGGCCGTCAGCACGATGCCGAGACCGGCCCAGATGGCATAGGCAACGCCGAGCGGGATCGTCTTCAGCGCCTGCGACAGGCAGAAAAAGGCGATGAGATAGAACACCGCGACGCCGATGGTCGGCAGAAGACGGGTAAAGCCGTATGATTTCTGCAGAAGCGTCGAGCCGATCACCTCGCAAACGATCGCAATTCCAAGAGCGCCATAGGCGGCCAGCGCCGGGTTCATCTGATATCCTTCTCTGTAAAACTCAGCTTACAAATTCATTCTCCCTCACCCCGGCTCATGGCCGGCATGACGGAAATGAGGGAGAGGCGTCTTTATCAACCGGCTCCGGCCCACTCAGTGCGCCTCGTCCCAGTTATGGGCGGCGCGGGCATCGACCTGAAGCGGCACGGCCATGGAAACGGCCGGCATGGCGGCGTTTTCCATGACATCGACAATCAGCTTCGTCGCATCGTCGACCGCCTCATCCTCGACCTCGAAGATCAGTTCGTCATGCACCTGCAGCAGCATCTTCGCCTTGTCGGCAAGACCGGCGGCGGAGAGTTCCGGCTCGATGCGGATCATCGCGCGGCGGATCACATCGGCAGCCGAGCCCTGGATCGGCGCGTTGATGGCGGCGCGCTCGTTGAAACTTCTGACCTGATGGTTCGACGACCTGATTTCCGGATAATGAATGCGCCGGCCAAAGATCGTTTCGACATAGCCCTTGTCGCGGGCCTGTGCCTTGGTTTCTTCCATATAGTCGTTAATGCCGGGAAAGCGCTCGAAATAGCGCTTGATGTAATCGCTCGCCTCGGAGCGTTCTATGCCGAGCTGGTTGGCAAGGCCGAAGGCGGATATGCCGTAGATAATGCCGAAATTGATGGCCTTGGCGCGGCGGCGCACCTCGCCCGGCATGCCTTCCACCGGCACGCCGAACATTTCCGACGCCGTCATCGCGTGAATGTCGATGCCGTCGGCAAAGGCCTGTTTCAGCTGGGCGATATCGGCCACATGCGCCAGCACGCGCAATTCGATCTGGCTGTAGTCGGCCGACAGCAGCTTGTGGCCCGGATTGGCGATGAAGGCGGTGCGGATCTTGCGCCCTTCCGCAGTCCTCACCGGGATGTTCTGCAGGTTGGGTTCTGACGAGGCGAGACGCCCGGTCGTGGTCGCGGCCAGCGAATAGGAGGTGTGGACGCGCTTGGTCTGCGGGTGGATATAGCCCGGCAGCGCATCGGTATAGGTCGATTTCAGCTTGGTCGTCTGCCGCCATTCCACGATTTTCGACGGCAGCGGAATGTCCTGTGCGGCCAGATCATCAAGCACCTGAACGGCGGTCGACCACTGCCCGGACTTGGTCTTCTTGCCGCCGGGAAGGCCCATCTTGCCGAAGAGAATATCGCCAAGTTGCTTGGGCGAACCGATATTGAACTTCTCGCCGGCCAATTCATAGATCTCGTCTTCAAGGCGGGCGGCCTTCTGCGCCAGTTCGCCCGAGAGCCGCGACAGGATCTGCCGGTCGACGGAGATGCCGCGTTCTTCCATGCGCGAAAGCACCGGCAGAAGCGGCCGCTCTAGGCGTTCATAGACGGTGGCCACATGTTCGGCGGCAAGGCGGGGCTTGAGCACCAGCCACAGCCTCAGCGTCACATCGGCATCTTCCGCCGCATAGGCAGTCGCCTTGTCGATATCGACGTAATCGAAGGTCACCATATTGCGGCCGGAACCGGCGACTTCCTTATAGGGGATCGGCTGATGGCCGAGCCAGCGCTCCGACAGCGCATCCATGCCGTGAGTCCCCATACCCGAATCAAGTGCATAGGAAATCAGCATGGTGTCGTCGAAATTCTTCACCGTGATGCCGTGGCGCAGCATCACCAGATAATCATATTTGAGGTTCTGGGCGATCTTCAGCACGCCCTCGTCCTCGAGCAGGCCCTTGAGCGCGGCCAGCGCCTTGTCGAAATCGATCTGCCCGTCGGCAAGCCCGCCGCCCAGAAGATCGTCCTGACCGGCCTTGTGGGCCAGCGGCACATAGGCGGCGCGGACGGCCTTGGCGGCATCGGCTTCGTTCTCGTCATAAAGCGCCAGCGAAAAGCCGACCAATTCGGCCTGCATGGCATCAAGCGAGGTGGTTTCGGTGTCAAAGGCGCAGAGCCCTTTTTCACGCGCAGCCTTAATCCAGCCCTCGAGCGTTTCGAGATCGCGGATCGTTTCATAGGACGAGCGGTCGATCGGGACTGCGGCAAAACGGGCGGCACGGGCGGCGGCGAGTGCCGCCGGTCCGGAGGCTCCGCTGTCCGGCGCAGGTTTTTCGTCCTCCCCGGACACAGCCTCGCCCGGATCGAGATCCGGCCCGTGGGCCTTCTCGCCCCATTCGGCAGCAACGCTTGCCGGTTCAATCTCGGCGGCTTCCGCGCCCGTCGCCTCGGCAACACGGCGCGTCAGCGAATTGAATTCCATGGCCTTGAGGAACGAAACGAGCTTCGGTCCATCCTGCTCTTCCAGCACAAGGGCATCGAGCGGCAGTTCCACCGGGCAATCGCGCTTCAGCGTCACGAGCTGGCGCGAGACCAGAACGAGCTCCTTGTTGGCGACGATGTTCTCGCGGCGCTTCTTCTGCTTGATGGTCTCGGCATTTTCGAGAAGATTGTCGAGATTGCCGAACTCTTCCAAAAGCGTCGCGGCCGTCTTCGGGCCGATGCCGGGAACGCCCGGCACATTGTCGACCGAATCACCGGTGAGCGCCTGCAGGTCGATCATCTTCTCCGGCGGCACGCCCCATTTCTCGATCACTTCCGGAACGCCGATCTGCCGGTCCTTCATGCCATCATACATATGGACGTTGGGGCCGACGAGCTGCATCAGGTCCTTGTCGGAGGAAATGATCGTGGCATCGCCCCCGGCCTCCACCGCCATCTTCGCATAGGTGGCGATGATGTCGTCGGCCTCATAGCCCTCGATCTCGATACAGGGCAGGTTGAAGGCGCGCGTCGCCTCGCGGATCAGCGAGAACTGCGGCACCAGATCCTCCGGCGGCGGCGGACGGTGGGCCTTGTATTCGGGATAGATCTCCTTGCGGAAGGTCTGCGAGGAGAAGTCGAAGATCACCGCAAGATGAGTCGGGGTCACGCCGACGGAGGTGTCGCGCGCCGCGGTAAGCAGCTTCCACAGCATGTTGCAGAAGCCGGACACGGCGCCAACCGGCAGGCCGTCGGACTTGCGCGTCAACGGCGGCAGGGCGTGGAAGGCCCGGAAGATGAAGCCGGAACCGTCGATAAGGAAAAGGTGATCGTCTTTTTTCATGCCCGAATGCATAGCCCGGACGGTAAAAAAGGTCCATCGCAAAGCCGGATTTCGCCGCCAGTCGCGCGCCCGGACCGGAGGATCATCGAAAAAGCCCAGAGAATTTAATCAGATTACCGATTTGTAACCAAATGGGCCGCTGTTTCCCTTGAATCGACACATTTCAAAGTACAAATACCAATCAACGGCGCGCAAAAACGCCGGTGCCTGATAGAGGCTCGTCCCCCGCCTCATCAGACATTCAGGACAAAGGCTCCATCCCCCCTCTCCGGCCTTTGTCCCAAAAAGCAGCCGCCATGGTCAGCCCCCCTCCAGACCATGGCGGCTTTTTTATGCCCCGGTTCCAATCCCGCTCCGCATTCCTGCAATCGTGTATTTCCAAAAGGCCCCGGCTTGGCCTATGGTCCGCCCACATCATTCGTGAAAGACCGAGGTTTTCCCATGACCGAACTTGAAACGCTCCTGAAGCGCGCCGACGACAACCTGCCCTCCAGCCTCGACAAGCTGTTCGCGCTCCTGCGTATTCCCTCGATTTCCACCGATCCGGCCTACCGGAAGAACTGCGCCGAAGCCGCCGACTGGCTGGTCGGCGAGCTGAAGACGCTCGGCTTTGCGGCCACCGCCTATACGACCAAGGGCCACCCCATGGTCGTCGGCACGTCGGAAAATGCGCCGGAAGGCGCACCGCATGTGCTGTTTTACGGCCATTACGACGTGCAGCCGGTCGATCCGCTGGACCTTTGGGAAAGCGACCCCTTTGCCCCGGAGATCAAGGACGGCGGCAATGGCCGCAAGATCATCACCGGGCGCGGCACCAGCGATGACAAGGGCCAGCTGATGACCTTCCTCCAGGCCTGCCGCGCCTATCGAGAGGAAAATGCCGAACTTCCGGTGAAGATCACCGTGATGTTCGAGGGCGAGGAGGAATCCGGCTCGCCGTCGCTGCCGGCCTTCATCGAAGAGCATGGCGACCTGATCAAGGCCGATTTCGCGCTTGTCTGCGATACCGGCATGTGGGACCGCGACACGCCGGCGATTGCCGCGACGCTGCGCGGCCTTGTCGGCGACGAGATTGTGATCACCGCCGCCGACCGCGACCTGCACTCCGGCTTTTTCGGCGGCGCTGCGGCAAACCCGATCCATATCCTCGCCGACATTCTGGCGGGTCTTCACGACGAGACCGGGCGCGTGACGCTGCCGGGCTTCTATGACGGCGTGGAAGAGACGCCCGAGGACGTGAAGAAGGGCTGGGAACAGCTTGGCGAGACCGATCAGCGCTTCCTTGGCGAGATCGGGCTTTCGGTCCCCTCCGGTGAAAAGGGTCGCTCGGTGCTGGAACTGACCTGGACGCGGCCGACGGCGGAAGTCAACGGCATTACCGGCGGCTATACCGGCGAGGGGTTCAAGACGGTGATCGCGGCCAGGGCCTCGGCCAAGGTCTCCTTCCGTCTCGTCGGCACGCAGGACCCGGCGAAGATCCGCGAGAGCTTCCGCACCTATGTCCGCTCGAAAATTCCGGAAGACTGCAGCGTCGAGTTCCATCCCCATGGCGGCTCGCCGGCCATTCATCTGGATTACAATGCCCCCTTCCTGAAAAAGGCGCAGGCCGCCCTTTCCGACGAATGGCCGAACCCCGCCGTCGTCATCGGCATGGGCGGGTCGATCCCGATCGTCGGCGATTTCCAGAAAAAGCTCGGCATGGATTCGCTGCTCGTCGGCTTCGGGCTCAACGATGACCGTATCCATTCGCCCAACGAGAAATACGAACTGACCTCTTTCCACAAGGGCATCCGCTCCTGGATCCGCATCCTCGACGCGCTGGCGAAATAGGGCGAACAGCGCCTTTTGCACAACGCACCGGCCGACCGGCCGGTGCGTCTACGCAGCCGGGCCCTGCAGCCATGCCCTGAACTGACACTGAAGAAGCGCAACACAGTCCGCGCGCGAGACAATTCGGTCGCAGGCCCGATAAATGGCGGCCGTCGTGACGAAGGCTGAAACGCCGGAGGCCAATGCCGCGACATCCAGATCGGTTCTCAGCGCAAACGGCGCGCCGCCCTTCTCCCGCCAGTGCGACAGAAACGAAAACAACCGGTTCTCCAGGGCTTCAAGACTGGCGGAGAACGGCTCCGAGACGTTGGAAGACGTTGCACCGGAATAATCCAGATAGATCTGGAGAACCGCGCGATCCGCGCTCAGCAAATCGACCAGCGCCATGCTCCGATCGAGGAGTTCCTCCAGCTTGGAGCCACGCGCGGTCCCGTCTGTTTCCCAGTGATCGACAATGGCCTGCAGTCGCTCCGCAACCACATGCGACAACAGCCCGCTTTTGTCCGTGAAGTGGGCGAAAAGAGAGCCCTTGGCAACACCCGATTGCCGGGCGATGGCATCCATCGAAACCGTATCGAACGGCTTTCCCTCTGTGAGCTGTCTGGCCGCTTCAAGAATGCGCGCTTTCGTCTCGTGGGTTCTCTTCTGCGTTTTCCTGTTCATGCCAATAATATGACCGTAGTCACTTTTGTTGTTGAATGATGATGATGGTAACGCCTATATAAAATGACCGCGGTCATTTTTAGGGAATCTCCAATGAAAAACCAGTCAAACCGACAGGCAGGCAAACGCATCGTCATCCTCAACGGCAATCCGGCTGAACAGAGTCTTTCGAGCCTGATCGCCGATCGCTATGAAAGGAGCGCCCGTTTGGCCGGCCATCACGTCGAGCGTTTCGATCTGGCCGGAATGCAATTCGACAGCGATTTCGGTCAGTCGAGCTACAGAAACGCCCCGAAGCTGGAACCGGATCTCGAACGTTTCTGGCTGGCGCTGGCGCAATCCGACCATTTTGTTCTCGCGCATCCCTTGTGGTGGGGCGGCATGCCCGCAAAACTCAAGGGCGTGTTCGACCGTGTGCTGCTGCCCGGCAAGGCGTTTGCGCCGAAGCAGGGATCGAGCCTGCCGGACAAGCTGCTGACGGGCAAGACCGCCCGCGTGTTTATCACGTCAGATACGCCGTCCTGGTACCTTCACCTGTTCCTGGGCGCCGGCGTCGTCAAACAGGTCAAGCGGCAGATTCTGGGCTTTGTCGGCTTTGCGCCCGTGCGTGTATCGAATCTCGCGGTCGCGCGAAACGCCAGTCGGAAGCGATGCGAGCAATGGCTCGACAAGGTGGACGCTCTGGCTGGCAAGGCCCGATAGGCATATTGGATCGGCGGCGGCAGGATCGTTTCCCCGCCAGACTGCCGGCGAAGACACCCTGCGAAGATGGTCTGCAATATTCCGGTGACGGTTTTGTGCCTCGCGTCGCTTTCTGGAAAGCGAAACAAAGAAGGCAAGCTGTTGAGTGCCCGGAAGACAGTTGTTCATCCCCTGTTAACCCCGCAGCGGGTTATTCAGGCGATCGGGACTGTGAAAGCTGCGTCTTAATACGACTTTAAAGACGCAGCGCTAGACTTGCTGACGATAACGGAAGGTGCCGGCCGCATCGCCATGGCGAAAAAGAAGAATACCGGAAAGAAGACGGAGCCCACCCTTTTCGGCATGGCCGGCGGAGGAACGGCAGCGCCTGCGAAAAAGAAAAAAGGCAGGAAGAAGCAGGCAAAGCGCCGCTCGTCCAATCCGCTTTTCAGGCTTTTTCGCTTTATCTTTTACTGGGGCATGGTCGCCGCCGTCTGGGGCGGCGTCGTGGTCATCGGCATCGTCATCTATTACGGCGCCAAACTGCCGCCCGTCGATGAATGGGCGGTTCCAAACCGCGCGCCCAACGTCAAGATTGTCGCCAATGACGGCTCGCTGATCGCCAATCGCGGCGCGACAGGCGGCGAGGCGCTGTCGATCGACGAGATGTCGCCCTTCATCCCGATGGCGGTCGTCGCCATCGAGGACCGGCGTTACTACTCCCACTTCGGCGTCGATCCGATCGGGCTCGCGCGCGCCATGGTGACCAATATCCAGCATGGCGATGTCGTGCAGGGCGGCTCGACGCTGACCCAGCAACTGGCCAAGAACGTACTACTCTCCCACGCCCAGACGCTGGAGCGCAAGGTGCAGGAAGCGCTGATGGCGCTGTGGCTGGAACACAAATACTCCAAGGACCAGATCCTTGCGATGTATCTCAACCGCGTCTATTTCGGCTCCGGCGCGTACGGCGTGGAAGCGGCTTCCCGGCGCTATTTCGACAAATCCGCGCGCGACGTGACGCTCGGCGAGGCAGCGCTTCTCGCAGGCCTGCTGAAAGCGCCGTCGAGGCTGTCTCCGGCGCGCGATCCGGAGGCTGCGGAAGCCCGCGCCCAGGTGGTTCTGGCGGCCATGCACGACCAGGACATGATCGACGACAGCGACATGGCAACCGCCATGGCGCGCGAGCCGACACGCGCGCCGAGCTACTGGTCGGGCGCGGAACATTATGTTGCCGACATGGTGATGGCCCGGCTCGAACCGATGATCGGCGAGATCACCACCGATGTGGTCGTCCATACCACGATCGATCCCGGCCTCGAACGCGATGCCGAGGAGAGCCTGAAGTCGGCACTCGATGCTTCGGGCAAGAAGGACCGCGTGGAACAGGGCGCGCTTGTAGCCGTCGACGCGACCGGGGCGGTCCGGGCGCTGGTCGGCGGGCGCGACTATTCCAAGAGCCAGTTCAATCGCGCCGTGACGGCAAAGCGCCAGCCCGGCTCCGCCTTCAAGCCCTTCGTCTATGCCGCGGCGCTCGAAATCGGCGACCGGCCGAGTTCGGTACGCAATGACGCGCCGATCACCATCGACAACTGGACGCCGGAAAACTACGAGAAAACCTATTCGGGACCGATGACGCTGACAAACGCGCTTGCGCATTCGGTCAACACCATTGCCGCACAACTGGTGATGGAGGCAAGCCCCGGCGGCGTGGCCGACATGGCGCGCAGGCTCGGCATCACCTCGGAGATCACCGCCAACGCCTCGATCGCGCTCGGCACGTCGGAAGTTTCGCTGATCGAGCTGACGGGCGCCTATACCGCCTTCATGAACGGCGGATTCAGGGCAACACCCTATGTGATCGAGAAGGTGGAGACGACCGGCGGCAGAACGCTCTACCAGGCCGACCATGCCAGCCAGCCGCGCGTGCTTTCGCCCCAGATCGCCGCCAATATGAACGCCATGCTGATGCGCGTGGTGACGGAGGGAACGGGCAGCGCGGCGCAGATTCGCGGCTGGCAGGTTGCCGGCAAGACGGGGACGACGCAATCCTCCCGCGATGCGCTGTTCGTCGGCTTCACCGCAAATCTCACAACCGGCGTCTGGGTCGGCAATGACGACAACTCGCCGATGAAAAAAGTCACCGGCGGCAAGCTTCCGGCCAAGATCTGGCACGATTTCATGGCGCGGGCCCACAAGGGCCTCACCCCCGAGCCGCTCTATGGCGGCGGCCGGCTGATCGAGCCGAAGCCGAAAGCAGCGCCGGCTGGCGACAACGACAACCCCAGGACACTGGTCGAACTTCTCGGCCGCCTCGGCGACGGCGATACCGCACCGTCCGCCGATGTCGGCGCGGCGCAACCGCAGCCGCAGGAGCGCAAACGCCGCACCATCATGCAGATCCTCGGCGGCGGCTGAGACCAATCCGCGTTCAGGACGATTTGATGCGTTTCTCGAAGCGACGGTCAGGCGCCCTCAGTAAGCGACGAACACGCTGGATCAGCCTGCGCTTGAATTTCTGTCCGGCGCTTTCGGCCCAGGGCGTCTGGTTGCGGTAGTCCCAGTAGAGTTCGGTGAAGGGGTGCGTGCACTTGTCATGCCAGGGTTTCTTCACATCGGTGAAGTGAACCACTGCCGGAGAGCGAGCGGCTTCAAAGGCCTCTTGTCGACTGTAGGCGGGCCGCAGCGGATTGGAGCGATAGATGCGCGTTCCGGCATTCCAGGCAAGCGGCAATTCTTTGGTATCGTTGCAAAACAGGATGTTGAGAATGTCCTGATCCTGAGAGACGATATAGGGTCCCTGTTGGCGAAAGATCTCGAGAATAGCCTCGGCAAGCTCCATCTTGCGCAGCTGGGCGACATCGAACATCATCACCCCGGCGTTGAAATAGCGATGTCTTGCATGAAGCCGCAGGCGACGGGCCTGTTGCAGACCGGCGTCATCGGGCGCACCGGCAACGGGATGCCCCTCAAGGTCAATCGCCCACAACTTTTCGAGCGGTTCGACAACAATAGTATCGGCATCCAGATAAATCGCCTTTTCGACCTCGACTGGAAGATATTGATGCATCACCAGTCTGTAATAGGTGGCGATCGAGATATAGTCGCGGTTGAGCGGAAGCCAGCGCAGGTCCCTGTCGTCGATGTCGATGAAGCCGATGCGCCCGCCTGCGTCTGTAACCAGCGCCTCGAGCCGGGCACGGCTGGCGCTGGAAACAGTGTTGCCGTTCAACACAAGAAATCGCAGCCGCGACGGCATAGCGCTTGTTTTCAGCGCCGAGAGCATTGTCACCGCCGCGTGCGGCACATAATTGTCATCGACCGCCAGCACGACATTGATGTCCGTGCCGGCCGCAGCATCGCCCGCAAGCTGATGACGCCTCACCCTGGCGTCTTGAAGAACCTGCCGAGGGGAGACCGGCGGGCGTTCCCGCACACCGCAGATCAACGGCAGTTCCCTCACCTTCGCCTCGTGCACGGATTTAGCATAGGCGACATAAGCGCAGCTCAGATACTCCGACAGAAAACGGCCAACGCGAGACTGATATGAGTCGTAACCTGTCACATCAATTTCCCGCTGCGCGGCACCAAGCATCTCGGTCAGAAAATCGGCATACTCCATGAAGAAGGGTTTGCGCATGACAGAAATGGAATTGAAAAAAATGCGCCGGCTGGTCAGGATCTGCACGAGATAGGGGTAAATATGGGGCGCGCGGGTTTTGACCAGCGTCTCCAGCAAAGCCAAGTCACACTGGTAGTGCTGATGGGCATAAAAATCCGACGCGGTCATGGTCACGTCCGGAAGGCCCGGAAGGCAGAGCGGCCGCGCCGGCGGCGTCAGGATATCGGCATTCAGACAGGCTTTTTCGATAAGATCGTCGCGCCAGCCATATGTTTCATGGGTGGCTTCGGTGATATCGGCGAAGTGTGTTCCGCGCGGTTTCTTTTCGGCAAAGGCGAGAAGCCGGCGGCAATGCATGAGACCGTAATATTCCGCATCCACATTGTGCCGCATCCAGTAGAGTGCGGTCAGTTCGCCCCAGAACGGGTTCTCCTGCGAATTATTGTCGCCGGTATCGTCGCCGATCACGCCGTCGACATGGAAGCGCCCGAGCGCCCGGCCGGCCTGGATCGGGTTGAGATACGCGGTCTTCACCAGCGGAGCCGGTTTGAAATAGACGACCGAAATGAAGATTTTTTTGGAGATCATGCGTTGGTCTGACCATGTTTCAGCGGAGCGGCTCGCCCGGACCACGATCCGGTCCCGGCAGCCGGCGACGAGGGCTCATGTCCTGACAAACACATCAAAACTGTGCGGAAGATAGCCCGCCCCCCCTGCTCTGAGAACCCCCTTAATCCAGCCGGGCACGGTTTGAGGCTGGCAAGCCACAATGAGATGACACCGGGCAAAGAAAGACGCCACCCGACCCTGTTCAAAGGCCGGACGGCGACATGGAGCATTGCGCTGCCGGATGGTCCATCCGGCATTCGCAAAACTGCTTCAAGACAAATAGATAGCGTAGACCAGCCGTCCTGGCTTATGCCGCGCGCCGATCGTGACGGCCTTCCTCCACCTCCTCGACGATCTTGGCGACAAAGGCCTCGAGATCCTTCGGTGAACGCGAGGTGATGATGCCGTTGTCGGTGACGCATTCGCTGTCCACCCAATTGGCGCCCGCGTTTTTCATGTCGGTCTGAATGGAGTGATAGGACGTGGCATCACGGCCTTTAAGAACATCGGCCTCGACGAGAAGCCAGGGGCCGTGGCAGATGGCCGCGACGATGCGTCCCGACGAGACGAATTCCCTGACGATCGAAACAGCTTTTTCCGACGTGCGCAGCACATCCGGATTGATCTGGCCGCCGGGAAGCACGATCGCGTCATAATCGGAGACCGTGACCTCTTCGAGCGAGAGTTCAGCCTCGACGCTGTCGCCCCAGTCCTTTTCGTCCCAGCTCTTGACCGGGCCCTTTTCGAGCGACGCGACGGTGACCGAGGCGCCGCGCTTTTTCAGTTCGTCCAGCGGCACGCGCAGTTCCGAACGTTCATATCCATGGGTGGCCATGATCAGAATCTTGGATTGATGAATACCAGGCATAGCATCCTCCTGTCGATTTTCTCGGTTTTGGCTCTCGGCGAAAACGCTTCGCTGTGGCCTTCCTCAAGGAAACGCGAAGGACGCCCGCCGCGTTCCTTCGGCCGAAGAAAGATTACCGGGCCGCTGCGCTCGAAAAACGGCAAGCGCCGAGGGCACGGCGACCAACAGATACGCCTGAATTGCGCAGTCCGACCTCGGCGCCTGCGCCGTCGGCGATGCCGGCGTAGTGGCGCTTGGCCCGGCCAGAATTGGCAGGCCGGACAGACTGGACGAATTCAGGTTCTGCCCCCAGAATACGGAAGAGCTCGGCGGTGCGCCGCCAGGCACAAAACCTCTATCACGGCTGCGGCGCCTGACGCCCGGGCCAACCGAAACATATCGACAGGAGTTCGTGCTCTCTCGCGTTTCTGACGCTGTGAAGCACCAAAACAGCCATGAGCGCGACCAAAGAATCCGAGCAGCATCTCGAAACGCTTTGTGACAGGATCACAAGGGCGGCCGAGGGGAAAGACAGGCTGATCGTTGCCATTGCCGGCGCACCCGCCAGCGGAAAATCAACGTTGAGCGCTCGTCTCTGTCAAAGGCTGAATGCCGAGGCGTCGGAGGGTGACATCGCCGCCGTGGTGCCGATGGACGGTTTCCACCTTGACGATGGCGTATTGCGCGAACAGGGGACGCTGGCCAGAAAAGGCGCGCCCTTCACCTTTGACTTCGGCGGGTTGAACGCCATTCTCTCCCGGCTGAAGACCAACCGGGAAGACGCGATTGCCGTTCCGCTCTTCGACCGGGATCTCGAGATCGCGCGGGCGGGCGCGCGCCTTATTCCCCGAAGCTGCAAGATCATTCTTGTCGAGGGCAATTACCTGCTTCTGGACCTGGCGCCCTGGTCGGGCCTGAAGCAATATTTCGATCTTTCCGTGGCCCTGTCCGTTCCCTTTCCCACGCTTGAAAAACGCCTCATCGCGCGATGGACCGGGCTGGGCTTCTCGCCGGACGAGGCCTTCCGCCGCGCCCGCGAGAATGACCTGGCCAACGCCAGCCTCGTGCAGGAAAAGGGACTGGACGCGACCCTGGTCATCGAGGCTGAAGACCCATAGGGCCAGCCCGGACGAGGGGAACGAACTCAGCAGAGCATTTCCAGAACCGACGCCAGAAACATGCGGGCGCCGGCGATGCTGTCTTCGGGTCTGACATATTCCGCTTCATTGTGGCTCAAGCCGTCGCGGCAGGGCACGAAAATCATCGCCGAGGGGGCGTGGGCGGCCATGAACAGAGCATCATGAAAGGCCCCCGAGACCATGGAACGGGTTCTGAACCCGGTCTTTTGCGCGGCCGCCTGCAGGGCTTCAACCACACTGTCCGCAAATGTCACCGGCGCCATATCCACGGTTTTGCGGACGGAGGCTGACACGCGCTCCGTTTCGGCGGCAGCAGACAGACGGGCCCGGACGTCTTCTTCCAGCCGGTCGAGAACGGCGGCTTGTGGATGGCGCATGTCGATCGTGCAGGATGCCGTGGCGGGAATGGCGTTGACGCTGCCGGGCGTCACCGCGATACGGCCAACCGTGAAACGGGCCTCGGGATTTTCCGGCATGACAGAAGCGTAGAGGCCGGAAAGCCCCAATGTCAGCGCCTTCAGCGGATCGCGGCGATATTGCAGAGCCGTGGTGCCGGCATGCGCCGTCTGCCCTTCGAACGCCACCTCGAGCCAGCGCGTGCCCTGCACGCCGGTGACGATGCCGACAGGGATCTGTTCCTTCTCCAGTGACGGCCCCTGTTCGATATGGAGCTCAAGATAGGCAAAGACCGGAAAGCCAAGCGGCCGGTGTCCGGCTTCATCCGCAAGCGCTTGAATGGTTGCCCGGCGTTCGTCATCGAAACGCCGGCCATCATCTTCGGCGCGAAGGTCCGACCACTCGGCGGGAACCGCGCCATGGGTGAAGGCGCGCGATCCCATGCAGCCGGGCGCATAGCGACAGCCTTCCTCATTGGTCCAGGCAACCACCTCGACCGGCCGCTCCGGTTCGAAACCGGCATCCGCCAGGCTTTCCAGCACTTCGAACGCCGTCAGCGTACCGAGGGCTCCATCGAAACGGCCGCCCGAGGGCTGGCTGTCGAGATGCGAGCCGATGAGAAGCGGTGGCAGGTTGCCATCCCTGCCCTCCATGCGAATGAAGAGATTGGCAGCGTCGTCCTGAAAGACAGAAAAGCCGCGGGCCTTGGCAAGCCTCGTCAGCAGCGCACGGGCTTCTCGGTCTCCAACGGTCAAGGCCTGCCGGTTGACCCCGCCGCCAGGCGTGGCACCGATCTCGGCAAAGGCGTCAAGACGTGCCAGCAGGCGGTCGCCGTTGATTTCGGGACGGATCGTCATGCCGCCGCGTCCTCTTCATAGGCTGCGGAATGAAAATCGATCTCGAGCCGCATCGCCTTGCCGAAAACGGCGCTCAGATGCGCGCGCTCGGCCTCGCCCAGCGTCTCGCCGGCCTCGTCAAGGCGGTCCTTCAGCCATGTCGCCTGTGCGGCAAAAGTCTCGTCGGTGTGGAGGCCGACCCATTCGGCAAGAAGCGGATCGGAGATCGGGTTCTGTTCGGCCTGTTTCGACCAGGTCCAGTACATCCATTCGGCGGCGAACATGGCCGCGACCGTATCGATGAAGCCGCCATCGCGGGCGATCGCCAGCATGCCGTCACGAAAACGGGCAACAGCCGGGATATCGACGTCGAAGTCGGCCACATCGATGCCACGCGCGGCAAAGGTGCGCTCGAAATAGGCGATCTGGCTGTTGGCCAGCGCGTCCAGCACGCCGATCAACCAGCGGCGGTCGGTCATGGTTTCGGCCTTGGCCGTCGCATAGGCAAAGATCGAGATCGCCGTTTCGACAAAGGCGCCCTCGAAGACAAGATAGCGCTCGAACGCGTTTATCGGCAGGGTGTCGGCCTTGATGTCCTCGACGAAACGATGCCCCACCATTTCGTCGAAAACTGTTCTGTTTTCCCGCAGGATGAAGTCGGAAAGTTTTTCCATATTCGGTTTTCTCAATCGCGGCCGAGCGCCGGGCGCGCGGCATCCATGAAAGCCTTCACCCGTTCAGGATCGACCGGGTTCCACCACACGCCACCCTCCTTCAGCGAGGAGGCGACGATGACGCCATTGGTGCGAGCGAGGATTTCGCCGATATTCTCTTTCGTGACGCCCGAGCCGACCATCAGCGGCAGATCGGTTGCCGAACGCACCTCGTCGATTTCCTCGATGGTTGCCGCATTGCCGGTGCGCTGGCCGGTGGCAATCACGACGTCGGCGTCGAAGAAGGCGAGATCGCGGGTCTGTTCGGGAATGGTGCGATCGGCGGTAATGGCATGGGCGCCGTGCTTGACGTGACTGTCAGCGAAGACCTTGATGTGCTCGGCGCGCAGCAGCGAGCGGTAGCGCAGCGCCTCGCCGGCGCGGCCTTCCATGAAGCCCTCATTGGCGACATAGGCATTGGCCCACTGGTTGACGCGGATGAAGCTGGCGCCGCCGGCCAGCGCTATCGCAAGCGCCGGAATGGGCGCATTGGCCAGCACATTGATGCCGAGCGGAACACCGGTCGCCGTCTTGATCCGGTCGGTGACCACCGACATGAAGGCCGCCGTTTCATGGCCGATATCCTCGGGCTTGGAGAACGGGATATCGCCGTGGTTTTCGATCACCAGACCGTCCAGTCCGCCGCCGATCAGCGCATCGGCATCGCGCATGCAGGCGTCATAGATACTGTCGACCGACTGGTCCCTGTAGCGCGGCGAACCGGGGAAGGACGGGCAATGGATCATCCCGAGCAAAACCTTGTCAGCCTGGAATATTTCCCGTATGGCGCTTGAAGTTCCACTTGATATTTTCTGCATAAATTTCTCCAGGAAGCCTTGAAAATGCGTGCGTTTGTGATCGGCAATGCCGCCATTGATGAAACAATTTCAGTCGACGGGCTGCCTGAACCCGGCGTCTCGATTCTGGGCCGGATCGCCAGCCGCGACCTTGGCGGCAAGGGCACCAACCAGGCCGTTGTGATGGCGCGCGGCGGGCTGGAAACGATCCTTGTTTCCGCCACCGGCGACGATTTCCGTTCAGCCATGATCCGCGAGCAACTGGCCGAAGAACCGCTGGACGTTCGGCTCTCCAGCCTTGCCGGCATCTCCACCGATTTCTCGATGGTACTGACCACGCCGGACGGCGAAAACTCCATCGTGACCACCACCGAAGCCGCCGAAGCGCTGCCGCTCGAAGCCGCCCTTGCGGCGCTTAGCGAAGCCTCGTCCGGCGACTTCCTCGTCATGCAGGGCAATCTCGGCGGTGAGACCACCGAGGCGCTGCTGAAGGCCGGGCGCGCGCGCGGCATGGTAACGGCCTTCAACCCGTCGCCGCTCAGGCCCTATTTCGAACGCCTCTGGCCCTTCATCGACATCGCCTTCCTCAACGAGAGCGAAAGCCTGAGCCTTGCCGGCAGCACCGGCGAAAAGGCCGCCGAAGCGCTCCACGCCAAGGGCGTTCGCCAGCTCGTGCTGACGGCCGGCACCGATGGCGCCATGCTGAGCACGGCCGGCGGCGACTTCATCCACGTCCCCGCCGTCAAGGCGAAAGCCATCGATACCACCGGCGCGGGCGACACCTTCATGGGCGCGGCGCTGGCGTCCGCTGCCCTTCGCGGCGGCATGCTCGATGAACGCGCCATCTCTCATGCCAGTGCAGCTTCGGCGCTGACCGTGGCAAGACGCGGCACGCGCCGCGCCTTTCCCAGCCGGGACGAACTTGCCGAAATTCTCGCCGGGTAAGGGGAAGCCGGCGGGTTGGGAAGGCAAGTCCGTCCCTGTTCGTTTAGTCCTTGGCAGCAAGCCAGCCGAGAATGTTCATCCAGAGCTTGCCATAGCCTTCCCATTCGCAGAAGGCCGGCGACAGCCAGTGCGGACCGATATCGGAGGTCCAGACAGCGCTTCTGCCCTTGCCGGCCTTGCCGGTGACCAGCAACGGATGACCGCCCTGGTCTTCCGGCAGGCGGGCAACCACCTCAATGTCTTCACGCTCGCGCAGTTCAACTTCATTGACGCCGAGCATCACCGGCCATTCGCCGGAAATGCCGGCAATCGTCGGATGATCCGCCATCAGGATATCCGGCGTCGTGCCTTCGGGAATTTCGATGCGGTCGTCCCACGGCAGGCAGGTGACGGGCAGCACGTCCTCAACGGCCGTGCGGCGCCAGCGGGCCTTGCCGTCAATGCCCTGGAAGGAGAAGTAGCCGCCGCACATCAGAAGGCCGCCGCCCTTTTCAACCCAGGCCTTGATCAGCTTCAGGCGGTTGGGAACCGTCTTCGACTGCAGCCAGACGGCCGGCGGCAGCAGCAGCGTGTTGGCGCCGATGTCGGACAGGATGATGACGTCATATTCGTCCAGCCCTTCCATCTCAAAGGGAAAGCCGTCGGCTGCTTCATGCGCGGTCATGTAGGTCAGCTCGAATTCGCTGCCCTTCAGCGCATTGACCAGCGGCGTCGCGCCAAGATGGAAGTGGACGCTGCCGAACTGGTCAAAGCCCTTGTAATGCGTCTCGGAGGTGACCCAGCTTTCGCCGACCAGAAGTACTTTCGTTGTCATTGCAAATCCGTTTTGTTGTTCATTGCGCGCTGAAGCCGCCGTCAAAGACGGAGCGCGGGTTGTTGTTCATCAGCCGGGCCAGCACGCTTTCATCAAGACCGTGGCGGGAAAGACGCGGCAGGAAGTGTTTGAGGATGAAGGCGTAGCCGTGACCGCCGTAATGGGTCAGCATCATCTTCAGGAACACATCATGTGAGAGCAGGATCCGGCTTTCATGCCCGGCCTCGACCAGCTTGACGATGGCGCGGGCGCATTCCTCATCACTCGGGCACTGGACCTGCTGGTCTGCATAGAAGAAGTCCGAGCCGATCATATCATATTCGATGAAGGCCCCACGGGCGGCAAGCTCGCTCTGATAGGTGAAATCGTCGTGTGACGGGTTCATGTGGCAAAGCACGGTATGTTTCAGGTCCGCGCCTTCGGCCTCGACGAGGTCGAGCACATCATGACCAAGACGGAACCAGCCGGGCAGATGCACCATCAGCGGCAGACCGGTGCGGACCTGGGCGCGGGCGGCGCCACGCAGCGACTTGCGTTCGGCTGCGGTAAAATCGGCGGAAACGCCGATCTCGCCGATCAGCCCGATCTTCACATCCGTGCCGTCAACGCCGTTGACCGCCTCGTTGACGATCTCGTCGGCAATATCGTCCTCGGACATCGCGGCGAGTTTGTCCGGATGCGAGCTTTCGAGATAATAGCCGGCGCCGATGACGATATTGAGCCCGGTCGCCCTGGAAATCCGCTGCATGGCAAGCGGATTGCGGCCGATCCCCTGACAGGTCGGTTCGACCAGCGTCCTGCCGCCGGCCTTCACCAGGGCGGACAGTTCCTCAATCGCAAGCTTCTCGTCATCCAGCGTGATGTTGTGCTTGTTGACGAAGGGGTCCTGATGCAACTCGCTCAGGATCTCCATGCAGATGAAGCTGTCGGCCAGATATTGCCGGTCGGCGGATTGCGGCGGGTTCCACCAGCATGTGCAGTCGTTCAGCACATGCTCGTGCATCAGGGTAACGCCGAGATCGGCGGCACTGACCGGGCCATTGACGGTCATGACCTTGCCGGAGCCCGTATGGGCTTCGGAAAGCTCGGTTGCAGACATTATTTGCCTCCCTTGCCGCGCCCGAAACGGAAATTGGTTCCGAAGATGCGGGTGTTGAGCCAGATCGCCAGCAGGATGATCGCGCCGGTGACAATCTGGGTGAAGAAGGGCGAGATGTGCAGCAGGATCAAGCCGTTGCCGATAACGGCAATGGTCATCGTACCGAGCACCGTGCCCAATATAGTGCCGCGACCGCCCATCAGAGACGTGCCACCCAGAACAACGGCGGCAATCGCCTGAAGCTCGAAGCCGACAGCGGCATTGGATGAACCGGAGCCGAGGCGCGCCGCCATCAGGAGGCCGGCAAGGCCGCAGGCAAGGCCGGAAAGCACATAGACGGACATCAGCACGAATTTCGCCGGCATGCCGACGCGGCGCGCGGCTTCCAGATTGGAGCCGACGGCGACAACCTGGCGGCCATAGCGCGTTTTCGAGATGACGATATAGCCGATGATGGCGACGATGATGGCGACAATCGCAGGGAAGGGAATGCCGAGGAGTTCGCCACGGCCAAGGAACAGAAAGCCATCCACATCACGGATCGGAATTGAATAGCCCTTGGTGAGATAAAGTGCGATGCCCCGGAAGATCGAAAGCCCGGCCAGCGTGACGATGAAGGCGGGAATGCCCTGATAGGCGACGAACCAGCCCTGAAACAGGCCGATGAACGCGCCGAGCGCGAGCATGGCGACGATGGCAAGCGGCCACGGCATGCCGGCTGCGATGACCATTGCCACAACGGCATTGATAACCGCGATGACGGAGCCGACCGAGAGATCGATACCGCCGGTGACGATAACATAGGTCATCGATATCGCGACAATCAGGATGGGGGCGGCCTGACGGACGACATTCAGCAGATTGCCCGCTGTCAGGAATGTATCGGTCGTGACCGAGAAGAAGATGACGCAGACGATGAAGAAGAAGGCGATGGACAGGACCTGGGCGTTCTCGCCGAGAAAATCGGCAAGCGGCGAGCCTTTCGCGCGTTCGGTATAGGCGGTCAATGTGTTTCTCCCCCGACGATGAGCTTGACGAGGTCTTCGAGGCTGGTATCGCCGATCATGCGTTCGGCAACCTTGGTGCCTTCATACATGACGGCAATGCGGTCGCAGACGCGGAAGAGGTCCTGCAGGCGGTGGGTAATGAGGACGACCGACACACCCTTGGCCTTGACCCGGTTGATGAGATGGAGAACGGCCTCGACCTCCGCCACGGCAAGCGCCGAGGTGGGCTCGTCCATGATCAGCACTTTCGGCTGGAAGGACGCCGCACGCGCAATCGCAATCGCCTGACGCTGGCCGCCGGAAAGCTTTTCCACCTTGGCGGAAAGCCGGGGAATGCGGATTTCGAGCGCCTCGAGCATGCGCTCGGCCTCTTCCGCCATTTTCTTGCGGTCGAGGAACATGCCCTTGGACAATTCGCGGCCGAGAAACAGATTGCCGACGACATCGATATGATCGCACAGGCTCAGGTCCTGAAACACCATTTCGATATTGCGGTTGCGGGCATCCGCCGGGCCGGTCAGTTCAACGGTTTCGCCGCCGACCTTGATGGTGCCGCCGTCGGGAATGTAGGTGCCGGAGATGATCTTGGTCAGGGTCGACTTGCCCGCCGCATTGTCGCCGACCAGACCGAGACATTCGCCCGGATAGAGATCGAGATCGACACCGCGCAGCGCCTGATGCGAGCCGAAGGTTTTGATTATGCCGCGAAGGGATACGGCGGGTTCGCTTGCGGGCTGTTCCGGCGAGCGGAGGGGGTTTGCCCCTCCGCCGCCTTCAGCACCGGTCTGGTGAAGATCAGATGTCATTTAAAGATAGCGCGGTACGGTTCAACATTGGTTTCATCGACGATCGTGACCGGGACGGAGATCGACGCCTCGACAGTTCCGCCATTGGAGATATCGTTGAGCGCTTCCACGGCGGCAGCGCCCATCAGGGACGGATCCTGCTGGATCACGGCAATCAGGAAACCGTCATCGATGGCGTTGATCGCCTGAGCCGTCAGGTCCCAGCCGAAGATCTTGATATCGTCCTGCTTGCCCTGGCTTTCGACAGCGGCAATCGCACCCATCAGCGCCGGCTCGCCGGTGGCGTAGATAGCGGTCAGGTCGGGGTTGGCGGTGATCAGGTTTTCAGCCGCCGACAGCGCGGTATCCTGCACGTTCTGACCGTCGACAACGCCGGCGATCTCGATGCCTTCAACACCGTCGATGGAATCCTTGAAGCCGTCCAGACGGACGTTCTGGATGTAGGAGTTCAGCGCGCCGACGATGCCGACCTTGGCTTCGCCGCCCATGTTGGCGTTGACGTAGTCGAGGAAATAGGCGCCGATGTCGCCGCCGGCCTTGGCATTGTCGACGCCGATCTGCGCCTTCTGCGGGCCTTCCGGCAGGATGGCGTCGATGGCGACGACCGGGATGCCGGCCTCATCGGCCTGCTCGACGGCGGGCATGATGCCGTTGACGTCGATGGCAACAACGGCAAGACCGTCAACGCCTTCCTGGATGTAGGTTTCAACGGCATTGTTCTGCATGGCCGGGTCGTTATTGGCGTTGTAGATCTGCAGCGTGACGCCGAGTTCGGCCGCCTTTTCCTCCGCACCGCGATTGATGTCGTTGAAGAACAGGGCCTGCTGGTTGATCTGGACAAGCGCAAACGTCTTGTCGGCGGCCTGAGCGCCGGTGGAAAGGGCGCCGGCCATCACACCGGCGGCAAGGGCCGTGGAAAGAAGCGTCCTGCGGGAAAATCCGAAAGTCATTGGTTCATCCTCTGGTTTGGTTAAGAACGTCGCTTTTTTTGGATCGGCGGCGGCGCGACAGAACTCCGCACGACGATTTCTACGGGCAGCAGCTCTTCCCTCTCCAGGGTTTCGGGCTGCTGCCAATCGGTCTGAAGAAGAAGGGACAGCGCACGCGCTCCGATGGCGCGCACCGGCTGGCGCACCGCCGTCAGGGGCGGTGCAAACAGGTGAAGCGGACCGACATCATCGAAGCCCACCACGGACACCCGGTCGGGAATGCTCACGCCTTCAGAGTAAAGCACCTCGATCAGGCCGACGGCGATTTCATCCGAACTTGCGAAAATGGCGGTGGCCGGCAGCTTCTCGTCAAGAAAACGGCGGGCGGCGCGACGGCCCGCGGAAACGGTATATTCGCCCTGGTAGCGCGTGATCTCGGCTTCCGCGCCGAAGCGTTCGCGCAGTCCCTGTTCCAGTCCGGCAAAGCGGCGCGTGGTCGAGATCATTTCGTCCGGCCCGCCAATGAAGACAACCTTCTCGTGACCGAATTCAGCCAGATGCCGACCGGCCAGATAGCCGCCCTGGTAATTGTCGCAGAAGAGCTTCGGCACCATGGCGCCCGGCACGTCCTCGTCGACGATGACGACCTTGCCGGTGCGGTTGATCAGGCCCGCCAGTTCACCGTCATCCGGGTGGTTGGTGACGAAGATAAGCCCGTCGACATGGTGATGCTCGATGAGGCCGAGATATTTCATCTCGCGACCCGGCCGGTTAAGCGTGGCGTTGAGCGAGACGGCAAGGCCCAGCTTATCTGCCTCTTCCTCGATCGCGGCGACAAGCATGGCAAAGAACGGGTTGGCGATATCGGGAATGACCAGTCCGATCATGTCGGAACGGCCGCGGCTCAGGCGCCGCGCATGCGGATTGGGGACATAGCCGAGATCGCGGATTGCCGTTTCGATGCGGCTGCGCGTCTCATCGGGCAGCACCAGAGAACCGTTCAAAAGACGGGAAATCGTCGCCACGGATACGCCCGCAGCCTTCGCCACATCTTTCAGGCCTGGTGCCTTCGCCATTTCGTTCGCCCTCTGATGGTCTTTGCGACCACGCTATTTTTTCTGTAAAGCGATTTACTAAACCGCTTTACAAGAAAAGCGCGACTGCAGTTTTTTGTCAATCGGATATTTTCCAGGGGTCGCAACAGATGTGTCCGGCCGCATGGCGCCCGCGTTCAACGCGACGCGCCGACCCTACACGCTTCAGATATTTCGCAAGGCTTGCTATCGGGCCGATTGGCACCCTATCCCTTTGCCGATGGACGCACCCGGCCGGGCTCAGATGATTTCCTGGCCGTTCTTCCCCATAAATTCGCTGCTTGCTTACAGAAAAAAGTGGGAATCTCCGCCCTCTCTGGTCAAATAGGGTCATGCTGGACCGAAAAATCGATACCGAACGCATTTATGAGCTGTGGGACGAGCTCGCCGATTTCGAGGCGTCGCGCATGCCCGAGGCGCGCGTGCATCTGCTGACGGTTGTCAGCGACATGATCGACGCGCGCCAGGCGGACTGGATCGGCGCCGTCAGGCTTGCGGACAACATGCACCGCGACCCGCTTTTCGGCTGGCGGCCGCGCAGCCTGTCGGCCCTTTATCCCGACGCGGAAACCGCACGGACCATCCAGGAAGCCTTTGCCCTGATGGAAAAGGGCGAGCCTGACATTACCACGATCCGCAATGCGGAACTTGCCGGACAATTCCGGGTATTCATGCTGGATGAGCTTGCAACGCCAGAATGGTTTGAAAGCTATTCCTACAAGACCTTCTATCGCGGGCTGGACCGGCTGGATTCGATCTGGGTGGGCATTCCCATCAATGCCGATGCCGAAATCCAGATCGGCTTTCACCGCGCGCTCTCGCAACCGCGATTTTCGGAGCATGATCGCAAGATCGTGGCACACGCCCTGCGCGGCATCCGCTGGTTCTATCGCCTGCAGATGCTTTCGGAAGGGATCGGGGTCGCATCCGAACCGCTGACGCCGATGGAAACCAGGGTGCTGTGCGACCTGCTGCAGGGGCTTTCGGAGCGCCGGATCGCCGAAAACAACGGCCAGAGCCCCCACACCGTCCATGATCACGTCAAGCGAATTTACCGCAAATACGGCGTTTCGAGCCGGGCATCGTTGATGGCGCTATGGCTGGGCCAGCCCATCCCCCCCTGATCAGGGGATTCCAAACGCGGAACGGCTGGTCGATAAGCCTTGACAAAACAGGGTCTCGTCAATTCCGGTGCGCAACGTCGCCGTCATCAGGCTGAATGCAAAAGAGGGTCCCTTATGTAGCGATCAGTATGGGGGGAACCATGCGTCAAACGGCCCTATCAGAGAAAAATCCCGGTTTCGTGGCGAGAACGCGCCTGCAATTGCTCACACTGCTCGACGATGAAAAGGGCAGTCTTCACGAGCCATTGCGCAAGATCGGTCCTCCCGCCCGCCCGGCTTCCGCCTGGTGGGGATTTCTTGGCTGTGGGATGCTCGCCATTGGATGCCTTTTCGAGGGCACCGGCACAGCGCTCGCGCAAACCGCTGAACGGATCGAGCAGACGGTCGCCGGCCAGACGACCATTCTCGAGCGGTTCACGCCGCCCCAGCGTATCGGCACGGTCGACATCAAGGTTCAGGACCAGCGCAAGCGCACCCCCGAAAAGGACGCAGCAGCGATCCGCTTCACGCTGAAGTCCCTGACGGTCGAGGGCGCGGAGACGGTTCCGGTTACCGCCTTCTCGGATCTCTGGCAGGGCATGTCGGGCAAGGTCATTACGCTTGCCGATCTCTATCGCATCGCCGCGGAGATCGACGCCCGGTATCTGAGCGCCGGCTATCTCGCCATGACCGTCGTGCCGGTTCAGGACTTCTCCTCCGGAAAGATCACGCTTCGCGTCTATGAAAGCTATGTCGAGACGCTGGAAGTCAACAGCCCCATTCCGGGCGTCCGCGAGCGGCTTGCGCCCTATATCGACCGCATCATCGCCATGCGGCCGATCCGGATCAAGGAGGCCGAGCGCATTCTGTTGCTGATGAGCGATCTCGGCGGGCTCGACATCGAGGGCACGCTGATCCGGCCCGAGACCCCGCAGGGCGGCGGAACGTTACGCCTCGACATCGGTTTCGACCGCGCCTCGGGCGGGGTCGGGCTCGACAATCTCGGGACCGAGGAGGTCGGCCCTCTGGAGCTTTCCGGCAATGTCACCGTCAACGATATGCTGGGGCTTTTCGACACCGCAAGCCTCGTCGGCGTGACGGTTCCCAACACGCCGCAGGAGATGATCTTCCTGCAGGCCTCGCAGGATATTCCGATCGGCTTCAACGGCCTGTCCGCCGGATATGATCTCTCCTACATCACCCAGAAGCCGGGCGGCGACCTGAAGGCTGACGACATTCATATCCAGTCGGTGATCGGCACGGCGCGGCTCGACTACCCCTTTGTCCGCACCATCGATCAGAGCCTTTTCGGCAGGCTGGAGGTCAACCTGCGCAATGACCGCATCGATGTGATGGGCGCCCGGGCGGCGCGCGAACAGACGCGGTGGGCGGCCATGTCTCTCACCTATGACCGGCAGAACGGCGACACGGCATTCCTGACGACGGCGGAATTCGGCCAGGGGCTGGGACAGGAAACCGCCCTGCCCGATGTGCCCGAGGACTATCGCTTTGCGCGGGTGAATTTCGACATCGCGCATGATCTGGGCGCCGATACGGCGATCCGGCTGCGCAGCGCCGGGCAATATTCCGCAACGCCGCTACCCTCGGCAGCGCAATTCTCGCTCGGCGGCGATCCCTATGGCTGGGCGTTCGATGGCGGCACGCTTTCCGGCGCCAGCGGCGCGGCGGCCGCTCTTGAACTCAGCCATGATTTCGAAACCGGCTGGTCTCAACTTCCGGGCCTGACCTGGACGACATTCGCCGATTACGGCGTGGTCTGGAACGAAGCGGCGAGCGCCGATTATGCCCGCGATGCCTTGGGCTCCGTCGGAGTCGGCGTCAGCGGCATGCTGGCGGAGAAGATGAGTTTTCAGCTGATCGCGGCCGTGCCATGGTACAGTCCCGATAATGGCGAGGACGAGGGGCTCAGGGTTTTCTTCAGGCTCGGGCTGCCGCTCTGAGCCGGGACTGACCGTATCAGCATTCGACAACGAGATATTCCGGCCGCGCCGGTGATTACAACGAGGAGAGGTTTTCCATGTCACAGTTCCGGGCTTCGCGCCGCCATTTCCTGGCGACGGTTTCGCTGGCTTCCGCCTCGCTGGCCTTGCTGTCGGCTCCGGCGCTTGCCGAGATGCTGCCGCCATCCCGCACGGCGGGCGTTCCGGTCCCGCCCGGACAGATCGACGCGGCCGTGGCGGCGCTTGACGGCATCGTCGAAGACATCAAGGCCCGCAGCGGCGTACCGGGCATTGCCGTCGCCGTGGTTCATGGCGGAGAGACCGTTTATGCCGAAGGGTTTGGTACACGCGACGGCGATGGCGCATTGCCGGTGACGCCCGATACCGTGTTCCAGCTCGCTTCGCTGTCCAAGTCCGTCGGCGCGACCGCCGTCGCCCATCAGGTCAGCCGCGGCGTGGTCTCCTGGGACAGCCGCATGCGGGATCTGCTGCCATGGTTTTCGCTCTCCGACGCGGCGGTGACGGAACGGCTGACCATCGGCGACCTCTACAGTCATCGCTCCGGCCTGCCGGACCATGCCGGTGATGAACTGGAAGACCTCGGTTTCGACCGCCGGACCATTCTCGAAAGGCTAAGGCTTCAACCGCTCTCACCCTTTCGCACCAGCTATGCCTATACCAATTTCGGTCTGACGGCGGCGGCTGAAGCTGTTGCGGAGGCTTCCGGCATGACGTGGAGCGAGCTTACGGAAGAAGCGCTGTTTCAGCCGCTTGGCATGACCGAGACCAGCGCGCGCTTTGACGATTTCATGGCGCGCGAAAACCGCGCGACGCCCCATGCCAAAACCGCAGACGGCTTTCAAGCACTCTATCAGCGCGAGCCCGATGCCCAGTCACCGGCGGGCGGCGTCAGTTCGACGGCCAACGACATGACAAAATGGATGAAAATGGTGCTCGCCGATGGCGGCGACCTCATCCAGCCCGAAGCCCTGCAGCCGGCGATCAGCCCTCAAAGCTTCTCCAGCAGGCCGCACAGCCCGGATGAGCGCGCGGGGTTCTACGGCTATGGCTTCGGCGTTGGGACCGACCCGAGCGGTCGGGTGATCCTCAGCCATTCCGGCGCCTTCATTCTGGGAGCCGCCACCCATTTCGCGCTGATCCCCTCGCTCGATGTCGGGATTGTCGTGCTATCGAACGCCGCCCCGGTAGGGGCGGTCGAAGCGATCGGCGCAAGCTTCGTCGACATGGCGCAGACCGGCGCTGTTACGCGGGACTGGTTCTCGGGCTATGAGGCGCTGTTTGCCGGCCTCTACACGCCGCTCGGCGAGACCGCCGGAAAGCCGTTCCCGCCGGCGGCCGCGGCTCCGCCGCCCGCCAGCTATTGCATCGGTCGCTACAGCCATCCCTATTTCGGAACCGTCGAGGTGCGCGAGGACGAGACCGGTGGCCTGGTCCTGCTTGCCGGCCCCGAACCTGAAGTATTTCAGTTGATGCCATGGGACGGCGCGATGATGGTGTTCGAGATCGATACAGAGAACGCCCCCGCAGGCTCCCGCTCCGCCGCCACGTTTTCCGGCGGCCCGGACAAGGCCGAAACGCTGGAGATCGAACTCTTCGTCATGGACGGTCCAGCGCGGTTCGAACGCATATAGGGCGGTTCGGGGCGTTCATTCGGAGCAGGCCGGGGAGACTGGACTTGCCAGGCTTCAGCATCCACCGGGAGGCTCCGAATGAGCATCCAGCAGGGTCATTCGGCGTGGCACTTGGCCCCATATGCGTGTCCTATGAAGAAGCCGGCTTTTCTGCGAAGAAGAGCAGCTGACTGCCGCCGATCCTCTCACCGAGGTGCATCCGCCAAATCGCAGACATCGCGCCTATTCCATGAAATAGCTGCTGTTCTTGCGGGCAATGACAGGCAGATCGCGCAGGACATTGCGCAAATGAACGCGCATCTCCATCTCGGCCCGCTCGGGATTGTGAGCCGCGATGGCCTCCACAATGGCGAAATGCTGCGTCCGCGTGCCGCTGGAAACCTCATCGTTCAAGGCCAGAAACCGGACCCGGTCGAGTTGCGCCTTCTGCGACTCAACCACATTCCAGGCAAAGGGCAGACCCGCGCCCTGGGCGAGCGTCTTGTGAAACAGGTCGTCCAGTTCCATGAAGTCTGACGCGGCGCGGGCCCTTTCCTCACCCTGACGTTCGAGCTGGCGATAAAGCTCGTCAATCTGCGGCTTGGTCATCAAACGCGCGGCCGCGCGCGCCACATCGGCCTCGATCGCCTCGCGAATGGCCTGGATTTGCAAGACCTTGGAAATGGAAATCCGCGGGACGCTGCTGCCGCTCTTCGGGCGAATATCAAGCATCCCCTGCTCGGAAAGCAGAATGAAGGTTTCGCGCACCGGCTGTCGCGACACCTTCAACGCTTCGGCAACCCCGGCCTCCGAGACGCGACGGCCAGGAACAAGAAAGTTTCGAATGATCGCATTGCGCAGCTTTCTGTGCACCTGCGGCGCAATCGGCTTGGTGAAGTCGACAGGCCCCAGAAACTCAAGATTTGCTTCCGTCATGTCCTTCTCCATCCGGGATACGGCAAAAGCCGCAGCAATAAACAACCATACCATTTCTCACGCGGCATATACCATACAATAAATGCGCAAAACACCGAAATCGCACGCAATTATGCAGCTTTCACCAGCCCTCGCACTCAGGCTCCGCCCCTTGATCCATAGCCTCACCCCTCGAAGGAAGCGGTATTCGCGCACCCCTCCTCGCGTGATCTGAGTCTCAAGAGACGAACCATTTCCGTGACACCCCTGCCGAGAAAAACTTTTATTATATTGATATTATTATGTTTAGTTCGAAACTATGCCGAGGGCCTTCACGCTGCCCGTGCAGAGCGTCATCGACTGCCTCGCGACGCCAGAACGCAGGCAACCCGTATGACTGCGCACGATTGCCGCAGCCCGCCTCATTGCATTGACACCGAAAAATGGTATGGTAGTTTTACGTAGCCCATTGTCTCGGGCTTCTTATAACACTTCGGGAGGTTTCATATGCATTGCATTCCAAAACGTTTCGCTGCCCTCACCCTGACTGCCGCATCCATTTCCCTTGCGGCGGGCGCTCAGGCTCAGGAAATCACGGTTCAGGCGCTGGATGAATTTCTCCGGCCGGTCGTCGATGCCTTTGAAGCCGAGAACCCAGGCACTAAGGTCAATCTCGAGGTGGTCAGCTACCAGTCGGTTGCCGAGAGCCTGCCCGTGCAGCTGGCCTCCGGCGGCGGCCCCGACATTTCAGTGGTGACGGACCTTGGCGGTCTGTCGAAATATTATCTCGACCTCACGCCCTATGTTGACCAGGCCTATTTTGAACGCCAGTTTGGTATGGTACTTGACTGGATGCGCGGCGAGGATGCCGACCCGAACGGCATTTACGGCCTGCCGGATTCGATCACGGTAACCGGCGGCTTCGTCAACAAGACGCTTTTCGAACAGGCTGGGATCGAGCTGCCCGCAGACGATGCGACCTGGGCAGAATGGGGCGAGGCAGCCCGCGCGGTCGCCGAAGCGACCCAGACCGACTTCCCCTTCGAGATGGACCGCTCCGGTCATCGGTTTGCCGCCATGGCCATCTCCTACGGCGCCGAGCTGGTCGATGACGAGGGCATGCCGGTCATCGATGAGGGACTGCGCAATGCCGTCGAACAATTCGTCGAATGGCACCGGGACGGCACGATGCCGCTCGATCTCTGGGGCGCCGTTGGCGGCGCGACCATGCGCGATAACTTTACCGATTTCGTCAATGCGACCACCGTTCTCTATTACGGCGGCTCCTGGCAGCTGCGCCGCCTGGATGAAGAGGTCGGCGATTTCTTCGACTGGAAGGTGATCGATGCGCCTTGCGGTGTTGCCGCCTGCTCTGCCATGCCCGGCGGCGGCGCGCTGGCCGGCTTCAAGCACACGGATGAACCCGAACTCGTCGGTCGCTTCCTGAACTTCGCAGCCCGCGACGAGAATCTGCGCACGATGATCGCTGCGGCGGTGAACATTCCAACAGCCAGTTCGATGATCGAAACCGGCATCGAATATCCCGGCGTTTCCGAAAAGGTCCAGAGTGGCCTGGACACATTCATCAACCAGATCCCGAAGATGGCGCCCGCCGCCTACCGCTTCCAGGGCTGGCCCTTCCAGCGGGCGATGATGAACGCCCTGACCACACGCATCAGCCAGGTGATCAACCACGAGATGGATGTCGATACAGCGCTTGAGCGCATCGACCAGGATGTCAGGCTGGCGATCTCCGCAGCTCAGAACTGATCCCTCACCACGCTCTAACGCCGTGACGGCCTTCCACCGTCACGGCCGAAGACCACAACGTCCAAAGGTAACATCGTGGCAAGCGGTACGATTTCAACCATGCTGGGAACGGTGGCCTCGCTGCCGGCCCGCGCTATCAACCCCTTTTGGAAATGGCTTCAGAAGACGATCGGCATCAAGCGCCTGCCATGGGTATTTCTGGCGCCGAACATGGCGAGCGTCCTGTTTTTCTCCCTGCTTCCGGTCTTCATCAACATCTATTATTCGGTGACCGGCAGCGACAATCTCTTCCTCAGTGAGCGCCCCTTCGTCGGCGGCTCGAACTATTCCACGCTGCTGGAGTGCTCGAATTATCTCGATCCGGCAACGTGTTCACGCGATCTGTTCTGGCGCGCGCTCGGCAATCTGATCATGTTCGTGCCGTTGCAAGTGGCCTTCATGGTCGGCGTGGCGCTGATCACCGCCGTTGCGCTGAGCGGCAAGATACGGGCGCGCGGCTTTTTCCGCGGCGTCTTCTTCTTTCCGGTCATGCTTTCCCCGGTCGTGGTGGCCTTGACCTGGCAGTGGATCCTGCAGCGAAACGGCATTCTGAATGGCGTTCTGGGCGTATTCGGCCTTGAACGCTTCACCTGGCTTGCCGATCCCAACTGGGCGTTTTTCTGGACGATCTTCGTTACCGTCTGGGCGCATTCGGGATTCTTCATGATCATCCTGCTGGCCGGCCTGCAGTCGATCCCCCAGGATGTCTATGAAGCGGCGAAGATGGACAGGGCATCGCCCTGGCGGGTTTTCACACGCATCACCGTTCCCATGCTGAAGCCCGTCCTGCTCGTCGTCTTCATTCTCGCTGTCATCCGCTCGGTCCAGACCTTTGATGAGATCTACGTGCTGACTGGCGGCGGTCCCGGCTCGGCGACCATGCTTCTGGTTCAGTATATCTACGAAACCGGCTTTGCCGCGCAGCCGCGCAATTACGGCCTTGCCGCCGCCGCGTCACTGCTCCTCGGTGCAGCCCTACTCGTCTTCACCCTCGTGCAAATGAAGCTTTCGGGGGAAAGGAAATGACCATGCAGGCCTCAATGCAAAACCGTCGCGGTATTGTTCCGTTCCTGACCCGCAAACAGGGTGGCATCAAGGCCACCTGGGGCGACTATGTAACCTATGGCTATCTTCTGCTCGGCGTCGTGGTGATGCTGCTGCCCGTGCTGTGGGTTCTGATCTCCTCCTTCAAGGCGCCTGCAAACCTCTCCGAGTATCCGCCAACGCTGATACCGCAGACATATCAGACCGTATCGGTCGAAGGTTTCAAAGAGCCCTTGCCGCTGTTCGAGGTCGCCCAGGAAGACGGCTCGGTCAAACAGATGGCCCAGGTCAGGCGTCTGGGCATCAAGGCCCAGATGGTCGACCCCGCAGATCCGGGCGCCGGCCGGGTGACCGTGGACATCTCCCAGACGAAGCCCGTGCGCAAATTCCACCTCGCCTTCGAGAACTACAGGGAATTGCTGGAGACATCAGGCGGCAATATCTGGCTGAACATCTATAACTCGGCCTTTATCACCGTCATCGCGACGATCATCACGCTGGTGATGAACTCCATGGCCGCGTTCGCGCTGTCGAAATACAAGTTCACGGGATCAACCGTGGCGCTTGTCGCCATCATCGCGACGCTCATGGTGCCGCCCACCGTGATCCTTGTTCCAACATATCTGATCGTCTCGGAACTGGGGCTGGTCAACAATCTGTGGGGCGTCATCCTGCCGACTGTTGCGACGCCGACAGGGGTGTTCCTGCTGCGCCAATACATGCTCACCATTCCCGACGAACTCCTGGAAGCGGCCCGCATGGACCACGCTTCGGAATGGCAGATCTACTGGAGGATCGTGCTTCCGCTTTCGACGCCGGCGCTGGCCGTTGTCGCCGTGTTCTCCGTGATGAGCCGCTGGAACGACTTCCTGCTGCCACTGATTGTTCTCAACCGTCCTGAAGTTCACACGCTGCAGCTCGCCCTCGCAGGGTTCCAGACCGAAAACGGAATTATCTGGCATTTGCTGCTTGCGATGACGACCCTGACGGCGCTGCCGCTGGCCTGTGCCTTCCTGTTCCTGCAGCGCTACATCACCGCCGGCATCGCGTCTTCGGGCGTCAAGTAAAAGGCTACCAAAGATGGCTAACCTCAAACTCAAGAACCTCAACAAGACCTTTGGCGCAGTCCAGGTCATCCCGAATGTCAATCTCGAGATCGATGACGGCGAGTTCGTTGTCTTCGTCGGTCCGTCCGGATGTGGGAAATCGACCTTGCTGCGGATGATCGCAGGCCTCGAAAACGCCACAAGCGGCGACATCATGATCGACGAGAAAAGCGTCGTGCGCACCCCGGCTGCCGATCGCGGCGTCTCCATGGTGTTTCAGTCCTATGCGCTCTATCCGCACATGACAGTGCGACAGAACCTCAGCTTCGGCCTTGAAAACATCGGCATGCCCAAGGCGGAAATCGAAAAGCGCATCCAGTCGGCCTCCGTACTGCTGCAGATCGACGAGCTGCTCAACCGTCGCCCGACCCAGCTTTCCGGCGGCCAGCGTCAGCGCGTCGCCATCGGCCGCTCGATCGTGCGCGAGCCGAAGATCTTTCTTTTCGACGAGCCGCTTTCAAACCTCGATGCCGAGTTGCGCGTGGTCATGCGCTTCGAGATCAACGCCCTTCACGAACGGCTGGGCAACACCATGATCTACGTGACCCACGACCAGATCGAGGCCATGACCATGGCCGACAAGATCGTGGTGCTGCGCAAGGGCAATATCGAGCAGGTCGGTGCGCCGCTGGAACTCTACAATCATCCGGACAACAAGTTCGTCGCCGGCTTCATCGGCTCGCCGCGGATGAATTTCCTTGAAGGCCAGATATCCGGTATCCGTGATGGCGAACTGACCTTCGGTTCACCAAAGCTTGGAAGCCTCGCACTTGCGAGCCGGCCGTTGCCGGTGAGCGAAGGCCAGAATGTCAGCCTGGGCATCCGGCCGGAAGACCTCGACGTCGTTGATAATGATGCAGGCGGCTGGCGCTTCACCGTCTCGGTTGCAGAACAACACGGCCGCGATACCTATCTCCATGGTACGCTGGCAGACGGAACGGAAATCCTGCTGCACAAGCCCGGCCAGTTCGAGACGCGGCGCGGCGATTCCCTCACCGTCCGGCCGCGCGAGGGGGCCTGGCATCTTTTTGATACGAAGGAGCAGGTCATCCGATGAGCGACGACATGATCACCAATCCCATCCTGCCCGGTTTCAACCCGGACCCGTCCATCTGCCGGGTTGGCGATGACTACTACATCGCCACCTCAACCTTCGAATGGTATCCGGGCGTGCAGATCCACCATTCGCGCGACCTCGCCAGCTGGACGCTTGTCAGCCGCCCGCTGGCGCGCGCCGACCTGCTCGACATGCGTGGCAATCCAGACAGCTGCGGCATATGGGCGCCTTGCCTGACCTATTCCGATGGCCTGTTCTGGCTGATCTATACCGATGTCAAAAGGCTCTCGGGCAGTTTCAAGGACGCGCCCAATTACCTGACGACCGCGCCTTCGATTACCGGTCCCTGGTCAGAACGCGTCTATCTGAACGCCAGCGGCTTCGACCCATCGCTGTTCCACGCACCCGAGGGCAGGAAGTACCTCGTCAACATGTTGTGGGACCATCGCCAGGAAGGCCATGGCGACCAGTTCGCCGGCATCGTCCTTCAGGAATACAGCGTTGCCGAAAAAAAGCTTGTCGGACCGGTTCACAACATTTTCAAGGGCACCGACCGCAAGCTGACGGAAGCACCGCATCTCTATTTCCGCGACGGCTGGTACTATCTGATGACGGCCGAAGGCGGGACCGGATATGATCACGCCGTAACACTGGCGCGCTCCCGCGATCTTCTCGGTCCCTATGAAGTGCACCCGAACAAGCATGTGCTGACCACAGCCTTTGCGCCGGAGGCGCCGTTGCAGCGTTGCGGCCATGCCGATATCGTCGAGACGGCGGCGGGCGAGACCTATATGGTCCACCTCTGCTCCCGTCCCATCACGGTATCGAGCGCGTCGGGACAGGCAGCAGCACGGCGTGACCTGCCGGGTTCGAATATGCTTCAGCGACGTTCCCCCCTTGGCCGCGAAACCGCGATCCAGAAAGTGGAGTGGCGGGACGACGGTTGGCTTTATCTGGCGGAAGGCGGCCTGCATCCGACCTCCGTTTACACGCCCCGTCCAAAAGGGATTTCTCCTGTTGAGCCCGTCCCGGAGGCCGTGCGCACGCGCTTTGAGCCCGGCCCCCTGCCTTCGGCATTTCAGTGGCTACGCAGCCCCGAGCCCGAACGGCTGTTCTCTCTCGATGCCAATCCGGGTTGCCTGCGCATTTACGGCCGACAGTCGCCGGGCAACATGTTCGAGCAGGCGCTTCTCGCGCGGCGCCAGACGGCCCATCGCTATCGCGCCGCCACGCGCATCAACTACGAGCCACGCGACTTCCAGAGCTTCGCCGGGCTGATTTGCTGGTACAACCAGTGCCAGTATCACTTCCTGAGTGTAACGCGGGACGACGATGGCAGCCGGAAACTACGGATCATGTCCGCCCTTGGCGACTTCCCCTTCGGCAAAGCCGTCTTCAGTGGCGAGCCGGTGGATCTGCCGGAAGGACCGGTCGAGCTGAAGGCCGAAATCGACAGGGCTGCGCTCCAGTTCAGCTGGCGGACAACCGACGGCACCTGGCAGACGATTGGTCCCGTTCTCGACGCGACCATCCTTTCGGACGAGGCCGGTGTCGGCGAGGGCAACAACTTCACCGGCGCCTTCGTGGGCATGGCCGCCTACGACACCAGCGGCCAGGGCCACCCCGCCGATTTCGACTGGTTCGACTACGAGACACTGAGCTAGGCGCTCCCGCTTTTTAACGCCTGCTTGAAATCCGCAGATCCCTCTGGCTTTGGCGCTCCGGCGCCGAAGACAGGGGAGCTGTGCCCCCTGACATTCGGATGACGCTGTGAACAGCAATCGCCGGCGCGCGCCATCCGCTCCTGACGGTAACAACACGATGAACACCTTGCTATCAGGCCTGCTTGAACTGGAAGCGGCCAAAAATGGTCAACACTGCGCGGCAGCGGCGGTCGATGAAGACGGCTATGACCTCTGGCTGCGTTATCGCCCCTTGACTGAGCCGCACCGCAATGCCGTGGAAAATGCCGTGCGCGCGTTCGTATTCGGCGCCGACAGTCCGACCATGACCGTAGCCGCACGGGAGCTGGAACGGGCCTTTTTCGCGATGCTGGTGAAATGTGTGCCACGGGAAGAGGCTCTTTCCAACGGCGCCGTCCTGGTCGGCACACCGGAAAATCTGCCCCTCATTGCAGGACTGGGGCTCGACCTGTCGAAGCTTGGCGCCGAAGGCTACCGCGTGCTCAGTCTGGGACATGAAGGTCTGCATGTCACCGTGATTACCGCAAACACGGATATCGGTGTGCTTTACGGATGTTTCGCCTTCCTGCGCCACATCCAGACCGGTGGCGACCCGGCGGCGGTCGATCTCGCCAGCGCACCCAAACTCGACCTCAGGCTTCTCAATCACTGGGACAATCTCGACGGTTCGGTCGAACGCGGCTATGCGGGGCATTCCATCTGGGACTGGTGGACGCTCCCCGATTACGTCAATCGCCGCTACATCGATTACGCGCGCGCCAACGCGTCTGCCGGCATCAATGGCACCGTGCTGAACAATGTGAATGCCGCGCCGGAAATCCTCACCGAGGCCTATCTCGAAAAGGCGGCGAAACTTGCCGATATCTTCCGGCCCTATGGATTGAAGGTTTTTCTCTCCGTCAATTTCGCCTCGCCCTCGGCGCTTGGAGCCCTGGACACCTCCGATCCGCTGGAACCGGCGGTGCTGGAATGGTGGAAGGACAAGGTCAGCGCGATCTATCGCGTCATTCCCGATTTCGGCGGTTTTCTGGTCAAGGCCAATTCGGAAGGTCAGCCCGGTCCCAATGACTACGGGCGCAGCCACGCCGACGGCGCCAACATGCTAGCAGATGCGCTTGCCCCCCATGGCGGCATCCTGATCTGGCGGGCCTTCGTCTACGCATCCGATCCGGGCAGCGACCGGGCCACGGAAGCGCTGATCGAGTTCCAGCCGCTCGACGGAACATTCCGCAACAATGTTCTTCTGCAGGTCAAGAACGGGCCGATCGACTTCCAGCCGCGCGAACCCTTCTCCCCGATCTTCGGACAGATATCGAAGACGCCGCTGATCATGGAATTCCAGATCACCAAGGAATATCTCGGCCAGGCAACGCATCTGGCCTATCTCGGACCGAACTATGAAGAGGTTTTGCAATTCGATACCCATGCGCGCGGACCGGGATCAACGGTCAGCAAGATCCTGCAGGGCGAGGTCTTCCCGCAGCCGGTGACGGGGATTGCCGCCGTTGCCAATATCGGGACCGACCGCGACTGGACCGGCGGCACATTCAACCAGGCCAACTGGTACGTCTTTGCCCGCATGGCATGGAACCCGGACGACACGGCCGCAGCCATTGCCGAAGACTGGGTCAAGATGACGTTTGACGGCGATGAAGCTTTCGTGCGCACCGTTGTCGACATGATGATGGGGTCGCACGAAACGCTGGTGAACTACATGATGCCCTATGGCCTGCACCACCAGGTGGCGACAGGACACCACTACGGACCGGGACCGTGGGTCAGCGAACTGGACCGTCCGGAATGGAACCCCACCTATTATAATCGCGCCGATGAAAACGGCATCGGCTTCAACCGCCTTGCCGACGGCAGCAATGCGATCGCCCAGTATAGTGAAGAGGTTCAACGCCTTTTTGCCGACCCGCATGCCCTCGACGAACGCTACCTGCTCTGGTTCCACCACGTCCCGTGGGACTTTCCCCTCAACTCCGGCAAAACCTTGTGGGAGGGTCTCGCAGAACGTTACGACGCCGGTGTCGAAGGCGCCGCAGACATGCTGTCAAGCTGGGAGGCGCTGCGTTCGCACGTCGACAGTCAGCGGTTCGAGCAGATTCGCGCCTTTCTCGGCATTCAGCACCGCGAAGCGAAATGGTGGCGTGACGCGTGCCTGGCCTATTTCTCAACCGTTGCCCGCCGTCCCCTGCCGGAAGGCCACGCCCAGCCGGCCCATGCGCTTGAGCACTACCGCGCAATCCACTTCGACCGGGCGCCGGGAGACCCTGCCTGAGAACAGATATGGAACTGCAAGACACGACAAGACCACGCTGTGGTCACAATGCACCCGACCAAACGGAAGAAAAGCAGCCCTG
This sequence comes from uncultured Martelella sp., assembly GCA_963676545.2. Lineage (GTDB taxonomy): Bacteria > Pseudomonadota > Alphaproteobacteria > Rhizobiales > Rhizobiaceae > Martelella. The sequence goes on from CAXXRG010000003.1 coordinate 364,792, forward strand.
ACAATGCAACAGACATGGCGCTGGTTCGGTCCAGCAGACACAGTAACAGTTGAAACGATGATGCAGGCGGGCGTCGAGGGTGTGGTTTCCGCCCTTCATCACGTCCCGACGGGCGCGGTATGGAGCCCTGCGGAAATCGAACTTCGTCAGCAGCAGATCGCATTCATGGCAAACGGGCGTCCCTCGGGACTTGCCTGGAGCGTCGTCGAATCGCTTCCCGTCTCCGAAGATATCAAGAAGCAGAAGGGCGCTTGGAAAACCCATATTGAAAACTGGAAGCAGTCGATGCGGCATCTGGCCTCCGCCGGTATCGAGGTGATCTGCTACAATTTCATGCCGGTTCTCGACTGGACCCGCACGGATCTCGCCTGGGAACGGCCGAATGGCGCACGCTGCATGCGTTTCGATCTGATCGACTTCGCCGCATATGACATTCACATTCTCGCGCGCGCCGGCGCCGCCGAGAGCTTCCCGGCCGATGTGCGCGAAGCCGCTGCCGCCCGGTTCGCGCAGATGAGCGAAGCGGAAAAGGAAACGATTGCCGGAAATGTGGTCTTCGGTCTTCCGGGCGCAGCAGAACGTTTCTCGCTTGAGGATGTCAGAACCCAGCTCGGCGAATATGACAATATCAGCGAGGAAAAGCTGCAGGATCATATGATCGACTTCCTCGCGGAAGTTGCGCCGCTTGCCGGAGAACTGGGCGTACGCCTTTGCTGCCATCCGGACGATCCGCCTTTCCCGCTTCTGGGGCTCCCCAGAATCATGTCGACAGAGGCGCAGTATCGCAAAATCCTGGATGCGGTGGATCTGCCGGCGAACGGCGTGACATTGTGTTCCGGGGCTCTGGGCGCGCGCCCGGACAACGACCCGGTCGCCATCATGAAGGCACTCGGCGACCGCGTTCACTTTCTGCATCTTCGCAATGTCACGATTGAAGGCGAGGCGGTGATGAACTCTTTCTATGAGGATCAGCACCTGACCGGACACACGGACATGGCAGCGCTTGTAAACGCAATCGTCGAAGAAGAACACCGTCGCAAGGCCGAAGGACGATCGGACTGGTCCATTCCGATCCGGCCCGATCACGGACAGGACATCCTCGACGATATCGGCCGACAGGCGCAACCGGGATACCCTGCTATCGGCAGGCTCAAAGGTCTTGCCGAACTTCGCGGTCTCTTCGCTGCTTTCGAGTGGAAAGCCGGAAATAGCTAGTGGTCCGATTCCAACATTTGGTTCCCGTTTCAACGCCCTCGGTGCCAAATGTTGGAATCAACAGGACCACTAGCAAGTTTATGTTTCTAGTGGAATTTTCGAATTTGACATTTGATGTATGCGCTCGCTGCGACGGGAAACAAATGTCAAATTCATTCCACTAGGTTTTGCGCATGAAGCGGGCAGGAAGATCAATGGCCGCAAGCGGTACATTCTGATCGACACGCCGGGCGACCATCCATCTCGGGCCCGGACAAAACACCAAAGCCATGGCACGGCACTATTCACGGCACACTGACACACGGGGACAGAGTGCTGCAGCCATGGCCGATCTCGGAGCCGAAATAAACAGACGCAAACGGGGGTTAAGTGGTGCCCAGACGCGGATTCGAACCACGGACACGCGGATTTTCAATCCGCTGCTCTACCAACTGAGCTATCTGGGCAGGCGCCCGGAATTCTATAGCGGGCTGCCTTTGCGGACCGTCGGCCCGCGAATGAGCGCGTTTATAGCATTTTGTTTTTTCAAGTCCAGCGTCAATTTCCCGTTTTTTCAAGAAAATTCCCCGGCCTGTTTCAGGCAATGGGGCTTGGCGCGCCGTGCGTCCATTCGGACGCGCAAAGGTCGCTTTAACCCATTGAATCTACGCATCGACCCGGAAATCGGTATCGGTTTTCGGGTCGATGCGCCAGATCACATACCGTCAAAACCGCTGCCGGCTCCATTGAAAAGTCCATGGCAAGAAACGGGCCCCGGCCTCAGTCAATGCCTGCACAGGCTTCTCTGCCCGGACCATCGCTCCCACCGGCTCTCGGCGCGCGCCGCTTGCCGGCGAGACGTCGGCGCAGGCTTTTTCCGCGCGTTCATGTCAGCGGCTGCCCGTCATGCGGCATCGCAACAAAACCCGCCGGGAAAGCGCGGTTTTGTCCTTGATAGACGATTGCCAATCGAAACCGACATGCTAACCTCGGCGTGTGGGGAAAGAAGGACAAGAATGACGACAGTTTCTGAGACGCCGCAAAAAGGCATGGTCATTTCCAGGCGGCTGCGGGAAAGCATCCGGCTTCATCTGGAGAACATCTATCCTGAACAAGATTCCCGCGCGCTGACGCGGCAAGTGCTCGAGGCCTACTGGGGCGATGGCGCCGTTCCGCGCAAGCGCGGCCGGGTGGCCGGGAACAACATGTGGAGCGCCGACAACACCTATGTGATCACCTACGGGAATTCGATCATCGACGGCGAACACAAACCGTTGTCGCTGTTGCAGGATTTCGTGACCGAAAACCTGAAGGGCGTGATCAAGGGCGTGCACATCCTGCCCTATTTCCCCTATACATCCGATGACGGTTTCGCCATCACCGATTACCGCGCGGTGGATTCAGGCCTCGGCGGCTGGGAAGATATAGAGCGCATCGGCCGCGAATTCCGGCTGATGTCCGACCTGGTGCTCAACCATTGTTCGAGCCAGAGCAGCTGGTTCAACGAATTCCGCATGGGCCATGCGCCCTACAAGGACTTCTTCTTTACCGCATCGCCGGAAGACGACCTCTCCTCCGTGGTTCGCCCGCGCGCGCATCCGCTGCTGCGCAAGGTGGAAACCGCCGATGGCGACAAATATGTCTGGTGCACCTTCAGCCACGACCAGGTGGATTTCGACTTCTCCAATCCGGAAGTCCTGCTCGAATTCCTGCGCATCATGCGCTTTCATATCAATCGCGGCGTGCGCACCATCAGGCTCGATGCCTGCGCCTTCATATGGAAGGAGGTCGGGACCTCCTGCATTCATCTGCCGCAAACCCACGAGATCATCCGGCTGATGCGGGTGCTGGCCGATTACAGCGAGGAAAGCATCGTTCTCATCACCGAGACCAATGTGCCGAATGTCGAGAACCTCAGTTACTTCGGCAATCGCAACGAAGCGCACATGATCTATAATTTCTCGCTGCCGCCGCTGATCGTGCACGCGCTGATGACGGGAACATCGCAATTCCTCAATGCCTGGCAGATGGCCATGCCGCCGGCGCAGATGGGCTGCGCTTATTTCAACTTCACCGCTTCCCATGACGGCATCGGCTTGCGACCCGCCGAAAGCCTGCTTTCCGACGAGGCGATCGGCGAGATGGTCGAGACAGTGAAGAGCTTTGGCGGCAGGGTTTCCATGCGCCAGCTCTCCGATGGCTCGATGCGTCCCTACGAGATGAATGTCTCGCTGTTCGATGCGCTCAAGGGCACGGTGAAGGGCGAGGACGAACACAATATCGCCCGTTTCCTCTGCAGCCAGACAATCGCCATGGCGCTGGAAGGCATTCCCGCCTTCTACATTCACTCGCTGCTGGCAACCAGCAACGACTATGAGGGCGTGGAGAAATCCGGCCATAACCGGGCGATCAACCGCCACCGCTGGAACTATGACGCGCTGCAGGAAGCCCTTGCCGACGAGACCACGCAGCACGCCAGGGTCTTCAACGCCATGCGCGAACTGATCGGCATCCGCACGAGGCAGCCGGCCTTCCATCCGAATGCCACGCAGTTCACCCTGCATCTGGGAGAAAAACTGTTCGGCTTCTGGCGCCAGAGCGTTGACCGCACCCAGAGCATTTTCGCCATCAACAATGTGACGGACGAAACGCTCGAAATTCCGGCCATGGCGCTCAATCTCATCGGCGGCGAACAATGGATCGACCTGATTTCCGGCGAGGCCGCCAGCGACGCCAAGATCAGTTTCGCCCCCTATCAGTGCCGCTGGATCACCAACCGCACCTGACGGTCTGCGGTGGCCGTCTTGCTGGCGGCCGCCTTTCCGGCGTCTAGCGGAACAGCGCAGCCGCTGGCTTCTTTCTGCCAAAGGGTTTTCCGCAGACCCTTGCGCCATGCTGCCATATTTCCGGTGCAAGAATTCCGCCGACTGCCGGTCGGCGGCGGTTGAACTCATCGCATTTATTTCATATTTGCGTAGATACGTATTATACGCTATCAAATCTCCCAAGCGCAACCTGAGGAGGATCCGAGATGACCCTGCCCTTTACGCCCGAGCCCGACCTCAAGCCGGAGGTCCACGGCTTCTTCGATCCGGCCACGAACACGATCTCCTACATCGTGCGCGACCCGGGGTCGGAGGCCTGCGCCGTGATCGACAGCGTCATGGACATCGACTACGCGGCAGGACGCATCACCCATGAGAGCGCCGACCGGATGATCGCGATGATCCGCGAGAAGGGCTGGCGGCTGGAATGGGTGATCGAAACCCATGTCCATGCCGATCACCTGTCGGCTGCGCCCTACATCCAGGAAACGCTCGGCGGTCGCATCGGCATTGGCGAGAATATCGTCATCGTCCAGGAGACGTTCGGCAAGGTTTTCAACGAAGGCACGGAATTCGAGCGCGACGGATCGCAGTTCGACCGGTTGTTTGGCGATGGCGACAGCTACGCGATCGGCGGCATGAAGGCGCATGTGATGCACACGCCCGGCCACACCCCCGCCTGCATGACCCATGTGATCGGCGATGCGGCCTTTGTCGGCGATACGCTGTTCATGCCCGATGGCGGCTCCGCGCGCGCCGATTTTCCCGGCGGCGATGCCCGTACGCTCTACCGCTCCACCAAGCGCGTGCTCGAACTGCCGGAGGAAACGCGCCTGTTCATGTGCCATGACTACGGCCCGAACGGCCGCGACATTGCATGGGAAACCACCGTTGGCGAGGAGCGCCGCCACAACATTCACCTGCATGACGGCATCAGCGAGGACGAATTCGTCGAGATGCGCGAGAAGCGCGACTCAACGCTTTCCATGCCGCGGCTGATCCTGCCCTCGCTGCAGGTCAATATGCGCGCCGGCGCCGTGCCCAGGGACAGGGACGGCCGGCTGATGCTGAAAGTGCCGATCAACGCCCTTTGAAGCCTCCACCCGAAACCAGGAAGACACGCATGCATACCCGTGCAATCAACAATAACTATCATGTAACCGGCCAGTTGAAGGCCAAGGACATGCCGGAAGCGGCGAAGGCGGGCTTTGCCGCCGTCATCTGCATGCGGCCCGACGGCGAAGGCTTCTTCCAGCCGAAATATGCCGAGATCGAAGCCGCCGCGAAGGAAGCCGGCATTGCCTGCTACTATCTTCCGGTTGGCGGCGGCCACCAGCCGATTACCCAGGCAACGAAGCTGAAGCAGATCCTGAAGGAGAACAATGGCCCGGTGCTGGCATTCTGCGCCTCCGGCGCGCGCTGCGCCAGCCTCTACCAGCTTGCCCTGCAGGCCGGCTGATCGTCTCAGCCCCTTCTGGCGTAGGCGATGGTTTCGAAACGGGCGGAAAGCCCGTCATAGAGAAGAAGCCTGCCGACTAGCGGTTCGCCGGCGCCGGTGACGAGCTTGATCACCTCCATCGCCATCAGCGTGCCGATGACGCCGGTGACGGGGCCGACAATGCCGGCCTCCGCGCAGGACGGCACGAGGCCCTGGGGCGGGCGCTTGGGATAAAGATCGCGGTAGCGCGGGTTGGCCTTTCCGTCCGGCCCGTTCGCATAGGGCTTCAACACCGTCAGCGACCCGTCGAAACGGCCGACGGCGCCGGTCACCAGCGGCACTTGCGCCCGCTCGGCCGCATCGGCGGCCATGTAACGCGTGTCGAAATTGTCCGAGCCGTCGACCAGTATATCGAAGCCCGAAAGAATATCGCCGATCGTTGCCCCGTCCAGCCGCTCGTGAAAACGCCGGCAGACCACATGCGGGTTGATGCGCGCAATCGCCCGTGCCGCGCTCTCCGTCTTCGCCTCGCCGACAGAGCCGGTGTCGTGAATGATCTGGCGCTGCAGGTTGGAGAGGCTGACGCCGTCATCATCGGCAATACCGAGCGTTCCGATGCCGGCGGCGGCAAGATAGGACAGAAGCGGACTGCCGAGCCCGCCGGCGCCGATCGCCAGCACCCGCGCGCGCTTCAATGCCTGCTGGCCCGCCCCGCCGATTTCCGGCAGCACGATTTGGCGGGCATAGCGTTCGATTTCCTGGGATGAGAAGGCTTCTCTGTCGGTCATGGCCGCCTTGTAACACGGAAAACCGGCGACATCCGTCAAAAATTCAAAGCCGCCGTCCTGCCTGCTTCAAGCCGCCTTGGTCGCGACAAGAAAGGTCGCCTTGTTCTTGCCGGGGCGCCACTGGTGGACGACGGAAAACCCGGCGCGGGCCATCTCGTTTATCAGCCCTTCCTGGGTGAAACTGCCGACATAGGGCGCCTTGCCGACCAGCTGCATCACCGGGATCGCGGCCCTGATATAGAAAGAGAAATCGCGAAGACACGCGGTGGAGGAAATGAAGACGCCGCCCGGCTTCAGCATAGCATGAACCTTATCCAGAACCCTCTCGCGGTCTTCCAGCAGATGCAGCAGCGAATGGGCCATTGCCGCGTCATAAAGTCCGTCCGAGCCGCTCATCGCGGTCACATCGCCCTGACGGAAGTGAACATTGGTGACGGCGGCATCCTCAGCCTTCCGTTTTGCGATCTCGATCATGTTGTCGGAAAGATCATAGGCGTCGATCCTGGCAACGGCGGGCGCGTGGTAGAGCGCGGTCGTACCCGTGCCGCAGCCGATCTCGAGCACCCGCATGTCCGGGCGGAAATATTCGCGCGTGATGTCGAGCTTGATCTGGTAGGATTGCGGATCGGCGATCGGGTCGCGGGCATATTTCTCCGCGATCCTGTCCCAGAACTGTTTCGTGTTGGCTGCCATGATCGTGCTCCTGCATGACGCGTTGCAACGGGATTCAGTTTCCGGCTGAACCGCCGTGACATGGTGCGCAGTGATAGAGATTTTCAGTCTATGCGGGAATTGCCTAAATTCCTTGAGCTGCTATACGCAAAACGATGAAATGGGACGCTGTGAGATATGACTGGAACCAGGTCCGCGCCTTTCTGGCGACGGCCGAGGAAGGCTCATTGTCTGCGGCAGCGCGCGCGCTCAAGGTCACGCAGCCGACGCTGAGCCGCCAGGTGGCGGGTCTTGAGGCGAGCCTCGGCGTAACCCTGTTCGAGCGCGGCACCCGCTCGATGACGCTGACGGCGGCCGGACGTCAGCTTCTCGGTCTTGCGCGGGACATGAACAATGCCGCCAACACTATCTCCCTTGCCGCCTCCGGCCATTCCCAGGCTATCGAAGGCGAGGTTTGTCTGGCGGCGACAAATGCTATGGCAACCTATCATCTGCCGGCCGTGGTCGCGAAGATCCGCAAGGCTGCGCCCGGCATTTCGCTCGACATCAAGACCTCGAATGCGCTTTCAGACCTGATCCGCCGCGAGGCCGATATCGCCATCCGCCATGCCCGCCCGACCGAGCCGGAACTGATCGCCAGGCAGGTGGGCGTCACCTCGGCAACAATGTATGCCGCAAGCGCCTATATCGACCGTCTTGGCCGGCCGGTGACCGTGGAGAAGCTGAAATCGGCCGACTTCTTCGGCTTCGAATTCCGGGAACAGCTCCTGCCGATCTTCGCCGAAGAAGGAATCGCGCTGACCATCGACAATTTCCCGGTGATGACCGAAAGCGGCACGCTGTTGATGGAAATGATGCGCGCCGGCCTCGGCATCGGGCTTCTGCTGAAGGAGGATGTCGCGCTGTTTCCCGACCTGGAGGAGGTGTTCCCGGCCTTCAGGCCGATCTCCGTGCCGATCTGGCTGGTGACCCATCGCGAGCTCCATTCCAGCCGGCGCATCCGTGTGGTCTATGACATTCTTGCCGACCATCTTGCGCGACTTTCGTCCGACAGGCAGTGAAGCCCCTCATTATTTCCATTCTGGAAGCAATATTTCAAATTCGCGCCGAATTGACCTCGTCGGCTGCGTCGCTACATTAGCTGCAGACAATTCATCCGAAAAGGCGTTTCCCCATGGCTCGCATCGACAAACACGGCCTTCAATTCGACAAGGCGCTCCATGATTTCCTCACCGAAAAGGTGCTTCCGGAAACCGGTGTCGATCCCGAGGCCTTTTTCGCCGGCTTTTCGGAGATCGTGCACGAGCTTGCGCCGAAAAACCGCGCCCTCCTGAAAACACGCGACGCGATGCAGGAGCGGCTTGACGCCTGGTACAAGGAAAACGGCGCGCCGTCCGACATGGCGGCTTATGAGGCCTTCCTGCGCGAGATCGGCTATATCCTTCCCGAGGGCGATGACTTCTCGGTTGAAACCGACAATGTCGACCCCGAGATCGCCACGATCGCCGGCCCCCAGCTTGTCGTTCCGGTGATGAACGCGCGCTATGCGCTGAACGCGGCAAATGCCCGCTGGGGTTCGCTCTATGACGCGCTTTACGGCACGGACGCGATTGCCGAAGACGGCGGCGCGGAAAAGGGCGCGGCGTTCAATCCGAAACGCGGCGAAAAGGTGATTGCCTGGGCCAAGGCCTTTCTTGACGAGAACATCCCGCTAGCCGCCGGCAAATGGGCCGACGTCACCGGTTTCGGCTACAGCGACGGCGTCCTGATCATCAAGACCGCGGCCGGCGAGACGGGGCTTGCCGATCCCGGCCAGTATACGGGTTTCGATGACAGGGACGGCGGTGAGTTCCGGCTGATCTTTTCCAATCACAATCTGCATGTGATCGTCGATGTCGACCCGAACGGCATGATCGGCAAGACCGATCCCGGCCATATCAACGACATCGTGCTGGAATCGGCGATCACCGCGATCATGGACTGCGAGGATTCCGTTGCCGCCGTCGACGCCGAGGACAAGGTGCTCGCCTATTCCAATTGGCTCGGCCTGATGAAGGGCGATCTCACCGAAGAGGTCACCAAGGGCGGCAAGACCTTTACCCGCAAGCTCAATCCGGACGTCACCTTCAGCGCTCCGGATGGCACGCCGAAAAGCCTGAAGGGCCGTTCGCTGATGCTGGTTCGCAATGTCGGCCACCTGATGACCAACCCGGCGATCCTCGACCGCGACGGCCGCGAGGTTCCCGAAGGCATCATGGACGCGGCGATCACCGCGCTGATCACGCTCTACGACATCGGCGAAAGCGGCCGGCACATGAATTCGCGCACCGGCTCCATGTATGTGGTCAAGCCGAAGATGCACGGGCCGGAAGAAGTGGCGTTTGCCGATGAGCTGTTCGGCCGGGTCGAGAAGATTGTCGGCATGAAGCCGAACACGATGAAGATGGGCATCATGGACGAGGAGCGCCGCACCACGGTCAACCTCAAGGAGTGCATCCGCGCGGCCAGGGACCGTGTGGTCTTCATCAATACCGGCTTCCTCGACCGCACCGGAGACGAGATCCATACCTCGATGGAGGCCGGGCCGATGATCCGCAAGGGCGACATGAAATCGGCCCCCTGGATTGCGGCATACGAGGACTGGAATGTCGATATCGGTCTGGAATGCGGCCTTGCCGGCCATGCCCAGATCGGCAAGGGCATGTGGGCCATGCCCGACCTGATGGCGGCGATGCTGGAAGCCAAGATCGGCCAGCCGAAGGCCGGCGCCAACACGGCCTGGGTGCCATCGCCGACGGCGGCGACCCTGCACGCCACGCATTACCACGCCGTGGACGTGGCAAAAGTGCAGGCGACGCTGAAGGATCGCCCGCGCGCCAGCCTTACCAATATCCTGTCGGTTCCCGTCGCGGTGCGCCCGAACTGGTCAGAGGCGGAGATCCAGGCCGAACTCGACAATAACGCCCAGGGCATTCTCGGTTACGTCGTGCGCTGGATCGACCAGGGCGTCGGCTGCTCCAAGGTGCCGGACATCAACGATATCGGCCTGATGGAGGACCGCGCGACCCTTCGCATCTCCTCCCAGCACATGGCCAACTGGCTTTACCACGGCGTCTGCACCGAGGAGCAGATCGTTGCGACGATGAAGAAAATGGCCGCCGTGGTCGATCGCCAGAACGAGGGCGACCCGGCATACCGACCGATGGCCGCGGATTTTGACGGATCGGTCGCCTTCCAGGCGGCGCTTGACCTGGTGCTGAAGGGCCGGCAGCAGCCGAACGGCTATACGGAACCGGTGCTGCATGCCCGCAGGCTGGAGCGCAAGGCCAGGGACGCGGCCTGAGAGGCCGTGTCCTGCGGCATTGCGCCTGCACAAAATGATGCCTTTTCAATGGCTTGATTGTGCCCGGCTTCGGCCGGGCATTTTTATTGTCCCGGTTTCGGCGAGCCCGTTGGAACCAAGCCCCGGAGCCGTCAGGGCTTTCACCAGACCCTTAAATTCCCGTAATGTTACGCATGAATTCACGACACAATTTTGGCGGGAATCTCTGGCTTGTTTCTGCCGCTGTCAACATGCAGAAAGGAAGACATTCATGAGGATGCGGAAAATTGTCTATGCGGGCCTTGCCGCAACGGTCATTGGCGTTCTCTCGCTTCAGACCGCGGCCTCGGCTGCGGAAATGTTTGATTCCGGGGGCACGTGGAATGCGGCCTGCGACAGTGAGATGACCTGCCGGTTGACCACGAGCCAGCTGCCGGCCGATGATGGCGGACTTGCGATCCCCTCCTTCGTCAAGGCCGACAAGCCGCATGCACCGGTGATGATGGTTCTGCCGACGATCACCGGAATGGAAACGCTCAATCGCGACGGCGTGTTCACGATCGCTGTCGACGGTCATGACATCGTTTCGATTGCGGTCAAGGACCTGAAGAAGGACGACGCGGAGGGCGGTTACGTGACCCGCGACCAGGCAATCGTCCAGCCGGTCCTGGCAGCCGCCCGCGTCGGCAGGGACGAGATCATGGTCAGCTATCTCGGACCCGATGCACAGGAGGTGGCAACCGCCGACCTGACCGGACTGAATGCCAGCCTTGACTGGCTTTCCCAGCAGCAGCAGCCGGGCTCCGGCTCCTGATCATGGGTCAGCGCCTGTATCGCGGGCGTCCGGTTTTCGCGATACAGGCGCTCCGTTCAACGCTGAACGGACGCACGGCGCCCCAAGCGGGCGCTTGCAGGGTGACGCTCGGTGACCTAAATCGAGAGGAACGGCCTGTGCGAAGGGCGACAGGCCCGGGGGTTTGCCGATGCTTATCAATGCCGCGCGACAAGCGCTTCTGGACCTGATCGATCCCAAGATGCGCGGCATCCTGTGGAAGGTGCTGGGCCTTTCCCTGCTCTGCCTTGTCGCGCTGTGGTTTGCCATCCGCTCGCTGTTTCTGTGGCTCGCCTTCCCCTTCCTCGCCAACCTGTTTCCTACGATGCCGGAATGGACGGGCTGGATCACCTTCGTGCTGCTGATCTTCGCCGCTGTCGGCCTGGCGCTGGGGCTCGCCCTGCTGATGGCGCCGGTCTCAGCCTTTGTCGCCGGCATCTTTCTCGATGACGCGGCCGAGCATATCGAGCGCCTGCATTACCCCGACGATCCCCCCGGCACCGCGCTGCCGGTATTCACGGCGATGAAGGAAGCGCTGAAATTCCTCGGCATCGTCATTCTCGGCAATATCCTTGCGCTCGCCCTGTTGCTCGTACCCGGCGTCAATCTGGTCGCCTTCTTCCTGGTCAACGGCTATCTTCTCGGTCGGGAGTTCTTCGAATTCGCGGCGATGCGCTTCATGGGCCCCGAGGCAGCGCGCGCCTTCCGGCGCGAAAGAGGCCTCACCGTATTTCTCGCCGGCCTCATCGTTGCCGGTTTCGTTGCGATCCCGATCGTCAATCTCGCAACCCCGCTGTTTGCCACCGCCTTCATGGTGCATCTGGTCAAGCAAATACGGGCGCGCGCGGTGATTTGATGCGCAAAAATCATTATTTCCGCAACGAACGACGAAAATTCCGATCTTGAATCGAAGACCCGACAGGGCTATGACCATTTCATGGTGAAAAGGGCGAACAGGAGCTTGAGCATGGGGCGTATCGTTTATCTGAACGGGGAATGGCTGCCGGAGACAGAAGCCAAAGTATCGATCTTCGATCGCGGCTATGTCTTTGCCGATGCGATCTATGAAGTCACCTGCGTGCTCGACGGCAAGCTTCTGGACTACCCCGGCCATGCCGCGCGGCTGAAACGCTCGACCGATGCGATCGGCATCAAACTGCCCGTTGATGACGACGGCCTGCTGGCGCTTCACCGGGAGATCGCCGAACGCAATGATATGCGCGAAGGTCTGATCTATCTTCAGGTTTCCCGCGGCAATCCCGGCGAGCGCGATTTCATGTTCGAGAAAGACATGGAGCCGACCTTCTCCATGTTCACGCAGAAAAAGAACGTCATCGAATCCGCCACGGCGAAAAAGGGCATCTCCGTGGTCACGCTCGAGGACCTGCGCTGGGGACGCTGCGACATCAAGACCGTCCAGCTTCTCTACCCGAGCCTTGCCAAGATGGAGGCTCACGACAAGGGCGCGGACGATGCCTGGCTGGTGAAGGACGGTTTCATCACCGAGCAGACCTCCGCCACCGCCTATATCGTCACCGCCGACGATGTGATCGTCACCCGCCCGCTGTCGCGCGTGGTCCTTCCGGGCATCACCCGCGCCTCGGCGCTGGAAATCGCCGCCCGCAACGGCTTCAAGGTGGAGGAGCGCCCGTTCTCCGTCAATGAGGTCAAGGCCGCCAAGGAAGCCTTCTATACCTCCGCCAGCAATTTCGTGACCCCCGTCGTCGCTATTGACGGCGAGAAGATCGGCGACGGAAAACCGGGCGAAATCAGCCTGAAGCTGCGGGAGCTCTATATCGAGGACCGGCGCGCCAACGCGATTTGAGGCGCAACTGAAGCATTTGCTGCATCCTGCGGCCCATTTGATGTGAAACCATGTCGTTTTCAGACATGATTCAGCCTTCCTCCCGGCGGATGATCATCATCCGAAACAAAACGGGAGGAAGACATGGCAAGTGCATCGAACCGCGGCGTAATATTCCAGGGCGCCGGAAAAGTGACTGTCGAAACCATCGACTTTCCAAAACTAGCGCTGGGAGATCGCCGGTGTGATCACGGCGTGATCCTGAAAATACTGACCACCAATATCTGCGGCTCCGACCAGCATATGGTGCGCGGGCGCACCACCGCGCCACAGGGCCTCGTGCTTGGCCACGAGATCACCGGTCAGGTCATAGAATGCGGACGCGACGTCGAATTCATCGCAGTCGGCGATATCGTTTCCGTGCCGTTCAACATTGCCTGCGGGCGCTGCCGCAACTGCAAGGAGGGCAAGACCGGCATCTGCCTCAACGTCAATCCGTCGCGACCGGGCGCGGCTTACGGCTATGTCGACATGGGCGGCTGGGTCGGCGGCCAGGCGGAATATGTCATGGTGCCCTATGCCGATTTCAACCTTCTGAAATTTCCCGACCGCGAGCAGGCGATCGAGAAAATCACCGATCTGACGCTGTTGTCGGATATTTTTCCGACCGGTTTTCACGGCTGTGTGACCGCGGGCGTCGGCCCCGGTTCGATTGTCTACATTGCCGGTGCGGGACCGGTGGGGCTGGCCGCAGCCGCATCCGCACGGCTTCTGGGAGCGGCCTGCGTGATCGTCGGGGACATGATCCCGGAACGCTTGCGACAGGCCCAAAGCTTCGGCTGCGAGGCCATAGACCTCAGGCAGGATGCATCGCTGGGTGAGATGGTGGCCGAAATCACCGGATCGCCGGAGGTCGATGCCTTTGTCGACTGCGTTGGTTTCGAGGCGCATGGCTGCGGTCATGATCACAGTCATGAACAACCGGCCACCGTGCTGAATTCCGCCATGGACCTGACGCGCGCCGGCGGCCAGATCGGCATTCCGGGCCTTTACGTCACCGAAGACCCCGGCGCCGTGGACAAGGCGGCGCAGAAGGGATCGCTCAGCCTTCGGTTCGGTCTCGGATGGGCCAAATCGCATTCCTTCCACACCGGCCAATGCCCGGTGATGCGCTATAACCGGGCGCTGATGCAGGCCATTCTCTTCGGCCGCGTGGAGATTGCCAAAGCGGTGAATGTGGAACTGATCAGCCTCGACGACGCTCCGCGCGGCTATGCCGATTTTGACGGCGGCGCGGCCAAGAAATTCGTCATCGACCCGCATGGCATGGTCGCGGCATAGCAAGACGCGCCGCTGGCGCCGCTCACGCCAGCGGCGCCAGGGGCGCGGGCATCTCTGATGTCTTTTCCGCAGCCTTGCAGATGTCGGCGATGACGCAGGCGGGGCAATCGGGCTTGCGGGCCTTGCAGACATAGCGTCCGTGCAGGATCAGCCAGTGATGGGCGTGGAACAGGTAGTCCGGCGGTATGATCTTTTCCAGTTTCGCCTCCACCTGGTCCGGCGTCTTGCCCGGCGCCAGGCCAATACGGTTGGCGATGCGGAAGATATGGGTGTCGACGGCAATGGTCGCTTCGCCAAAGGCCATCGACATCACCACATTGGCGGTCTTGCGGCCGACGCCGGGCAAGCTCACCAGTTCCTCGCGCGTCTTCGGCACCTCGCTGCCGAAATCGGCGATCAGCCGCTCGGAGAGCGCGATGACATTCTTCGCCTTGTTGCGATAAAGCCCAATGGTGCGGATATAGGAGGCGAGCTTTTCCTCGCCGAGGGCTGCCATCTTTTCCGGCGTGTCGGCGACGGCAAAGAGCGCCTTCGTCGCCTTGTTGACGCCGACATCCGTCGCCTGGGCCGACAACACCACGGCAACCAAAAGGGTGAACGGGTTGGTATGCTCCAATTCGCCCTTCGGCTCCGGCCGCTGCACTGAAAAGCGGCGAAAGATCTCGCGGATCTCGTCTTTGGAATAGGCCGAGCGGGCGGTCGCGCGCTTGCCGGCTGACGCGGGATTTGACTTTTTCGCCCTTTGGGTGCTCACTTGCGGCTTGGCTTTTGTCATTTTCTTTTGATCGCTGACGCTATGACCGATGTGAACGCGTTTGAGGACCGGCCGGTGTTTTCGGCTGAACTTTTCCCCCATCGCTCTCTGGGGCGCAAGGGTTTTCACGTGCTGCTCGCCATCGCCGCGCTTGGTTTTTTCCCGAACGCGATCTGGTTTGCCGCCCACGGGGCCTGGCCGATCGCGCTTTACTGCGGCCTTGCCTTTGTCGCGCTCTACATCGCGTTCCGGCTTTCCTACCGGTCGGCAAGGGTGCGGGAACATGTCTCCGTCTCCAGGCTTTCCGTCTCTGTGCGCAAGATCACGCCCTCGGGACGGATGAGCGAGACCCATTTCAACCCGTTCTGGACGCGCTTTGCCGTCGACCGCCACGACGAGTTCGGCATTACCGGCATGCGGCTCCTGAGTCGCGACGAACGGCTCGAGATCGGCGCCTTTCTCAACCCGGACGACCGGGAGAGCTTCGCCGCAGCGCTGAAACAGGCTCTGGCCACCGTGAAACAGCGCATTTGAGCGCCGCGCGCAAGTTTCGGGTGGCGGCGTGAAGCCGAAGCGTGTTTCCTTCATCTTCCGAAGGAGGCCAGGACGATGAACGCCATTTTTGAAACCATGACCGAAGAGCCGATCGAGATAACGCCATCAGGCGCGGACTACGACGTCGTGCGCAAGGTCATCGCGATGATCAGCGAAGAGTACCGCGAACAGCCGGGGCTCGAGACCATCGCCCGGCGGCTCGACATGTCGCCGACCAGTCTGCAGAAAACCTTTACCCGCTGGGCGGGGCTCTCGCCCAAGGCCTTTCTCCAGGCGATCACCCTCGACCACGCCAAGCGCCTGCTCGGCGAGGAGAAGCTGCCGCTCTTGGACACTTCCTACGAACTCGGCCTTTCCGGTCCGGGCCGCCTGCATGACCTGTTCGTCACGCATGAGAGCATGTCGCCCGGTGAATGGAAGGCCGGCGGCGGCGGGCTCGTCATCCGTTACGGGTTTCATGCCTCCCCCTTCGGCACCGCGCTGGTGATGGCGACGGAGCGCGGGCTCGCCGGCGTTGCCTTTGCCGATCCCGGCGAGGAAAAGGCCGCACTGGATGACATGTCCGCGCGCTGGCCCGAGGCCGCCTATGTCGAGGACGGGCCGATGACGGCGGCCTATGCCCGCCGCATCTTCGATCCGGCCGAATGGGCGGCGGACCGGCCGCTCAAGGTCGTGCTCATCGGCACGGATTTCCAGGTCCAGGTCTGGGAAAGCCTTCTGAAGATCCCCTTCGGCAAGGCCAAGACCTATTCCGAGATCGCCTGCGAGATCGGTCGTCCGAAGGCCTCCCGCGCCGTCGGCGCCGCGATCGGCCGCAACCCGGTCTCCTTCGTCGTGCCCTGCCACCGCGCGCTCGGCAAGTCCGGCGCGCTCACCGGCTATCACTGGGGCCTGACGCGCAAGCGCGCCATGCTGGGCTGGGAGGCGGGACGCAGCTGATCCGCAACCAGCCGGTCCTGCTCGTGGCAACCCCGATTTTTCTCGGGACAATTTGCGACCGGTCAAATCCTTGTCTAAATCGATTGATATCTTGCCTTGACTTGCGAAGCAGCGCCTTGCGATAGTCGCGGGCGAATTTCAGCGGATGTCGGCGCTTGCGTCCGGCGCCGATGTTTGCCAACAGTCATTGAAAGATCACCGCGGCGCGTTAGCCTTCGCAGCAGACGACGCCGAAAAAGCGCGAATGCTGTCCGGCTAAGACATTGAGAGCGGTTCGCCGGCCTTTCCGCCGCGAACCCGGATAACGAAGGATGAGGATCATGGCTTCCAAACTTGACCAATTGCGCGAGATGACAACGGTCGTCGCCGATACCGGCGACATCAAGGCCGTCGCCAAGATCAAGCCGGTCGACTGCACGACCAACCCCAGCATCGTGCTGAAGGCGCTGTCGACCGATATGTTCGACGAGCAGTTCGCCGCCGCCATCAAATGGGGCAAGTCCCAGTCCGGCGACAGCGATGCTGTTGTCGACGCCGTTGCCAGCCGCCTGGCAATCGATGTCGGCGCAGCGCTGGTCGAACTGGTTCCGGGCCGGGTTTCCACCGAGGTGGACGCCGACCTGTCGTTCAACACCGAAGGCTCGATCAAGAAGGCGCATGAAATCATCGCGGCTTATGAGGAACGCGGCATCGGTCGCGAGCGGATCCTGATCAAGCTCGCTTCCACCTGGGAAGGCATTCGCGCCTGCGAAGTGCTGCAGAAGGAAGGCATCGACTGCAACCTGACCCTTCTGTTCTCCAAGTGCCAGGCGATCGCCTGCGCCGATGCCGGCGCCTTCCTGATTTCGCCCTTCGTCGGCCGTATCCTTGACTGGTACAAGAAGTCCACCGGCGAGGACTATACCGCCGAAACAGATCCGGGCGTCCTGTCGGTGCGTTCGATCTACAACTACTACAAGTCCAACGGCATCAAGACCGTGGTCATGGGCGCCTCCTTCCGCAACACCGGCGAAATCGAAGGCCTGGCCGGTTGCGACCGCCTGACGATCTCGCCGAACCTGCTCGAGGAACTCGAGGCCGACCAGGGCAAGCTGGAGCGCAAGCTCTCGCCGGACGCCTTCGAGCCGGAACCCAAGGTGGAGATGGACGAGCAGACCTTCCGCTGGATGATGAACGAGGACGCGATGGCGACCGAAAAGCTCGCCGAAGGCATCCGCAACTTCGCCGCCGACCTCGGAAAGCTGCGCACCCGCGTTGCCAAGGAACTCAACGCCTGATCACAAAAACGTCAGCCTGCCTAAAAATCAGACCCGGCCCCTGCGGTCGGGTCTTTTTGTTTCCATCGGTCCCGCGCTTGCGCCTGACCCCGGAAACAAGATCTATATCTTTGATTTTATTATTTTTTTCGCGCCTTCAGCCGCCAATGCATTTTACAGGACCGTTTTCGTCCGTGATTTTTCAAGGCTGCGAGCGTCAATAAATAGGCAACTCTGCGGTTCCCATTCAGTGACTTGTTAGTCGTTTGATTAAATCCTAATTCCCGGTCATCGAACACAAACTTGATGACACAGGAGTTCATCACCATGACCAAGTTTATCGCATCCGCAGCCCTTGTTTCCATTCTGGCTTCGGCCCCGGCCGCCTTCGCGCTTCAGCCGTCGGCCATTCCGGATACCGGCAAGGTCACCAAGGCGCCCGTCGGCAGCACGGTCACCATCGAATCGACCGGCAAGTTCGGCAACCGCTACCAGAACTATTTCCGCGTCGGCGAAAACGGCGACCTGGAATTCGTCTTCCAGGATTCGGCCAACTGATTTTGCGAATGACAAGAGGCCGGCAGCCCTTGAGATCCAGGGCAGCACAGCCGGCAGACGCGAAAAAATCGCGATCTACCATCTTTTCGCCTCTTGTTAATCAAATGATTAAACCTACATCCGAGCCATCAGAGAAATTCAGTCAGGAGACTGTCATGAACAAGATTTTTGCATCCGTCGCCCTCGTTTCCGCGCTTGCCGCAGCGCCGGCCGCCTTCGCGATCCAGCCTTCGGCCATCCCGGACACCGGCAAGCTCACCAAGGCCCCGGTCGGCAGCACCGTCACCATCGAGACGACCGGCAAGTTCGGCAATCGCTACCAGAACTACTTCCGGGTCGGCGAAGACGGCGAACTCGAATTCGTCGATCAGTACCGCACCAACTAATCAAACACCCCGGGTTCCACGGAGCCAAGGACAAGCGTCCTTCCTCCAGGCGCCGAATTTCCGGCAGATCAGCCAACCCGCACGAATTCCAATAAGGAGACTATCATGAAGAAGATTTTCGCATCCGCCGCCCTCGTTTCCGTTCTCGCCGCAGCGCCGGCCGCCTTTGCGCTGCAGCCGTCCGCCGTTCCGGGCACCGGCACGTTCGAAAAGGCGCCCGTCGGCAGCACGGTCACCATCGAATCGACCGGCAAGTTCGGCGACCGCTACCAGAACTATTTCCGCGTCGGCGAAGACGGCAAGCTCGACCTCGTCGATCAGGTTCGCGAAGGCAGCAACTAACCGCTTCCCTCGTTTTCTCTTTCCTGGGCGAAGCACAAAGGGCGACCGCAGAAAGCGGCCGCCCTTTTTTTTCATGCCTGAAAAACTGAACTCAGTCGGCGGCCGAAAGAAGCGCGGCGACAAGCCCCCTGGTCGAGGAATCGTGTCCTTCCGCGCTTTCGCTGCCCGAGACCACCGGCAGAAGACCAGTCGCCAGTTCCTTGCCGAGCTCGACGCCCCACTGGTCGAACGAATTGATGCCGAAGAGCACGCCCTCAACGAAGACGCGGTGTTCGTAAAGCGCGATCATCCGGCCAAGCGCATAGGGCGTCAGCGCGTCGTAGACGAAGGTGATGGACGGCCGGTTGCCGGAAAAGACGCGGTGCGGCGCGATCTTTTCGGCCGTCGCTTCATCCATCCCCTTGGCGAGAAGCTGGGCGTTCGCCTCTTCCAGCGTCCGCCCCTTCATCAGCGCTTCCGACTGGGCGAGGCAATTCGCCATCAGGAGCTGGTGCTGGTGGCGCAGGTCTGCCTCGTGACCATTGGCGGCGATCATGAACTCGATCGGGATAATGTTTGTGCCCTGGTGGAGCAGCTGGAAGAAGGCATGCTGGCCGTTTGTGCCGGGCTCGCCCCAGACGATCGGGCCGGTCGGCGTCGTTACATCCTCAGACTCCACGGTCACCGACTTGCCGTTGCTCTCCATGTCAAGCTGCTGGAGATAGGCGGCAAAGCGCGACATGCGCTGGTCATAGGGAATGACGGCGCGCGAGGGATAGCCGAGCACGACGCGCTGGTAATAGCCGATGAGGCCGAGCATGAAGGGCAGGTTCTCCGTGACCGCCGCCTCCTGGAAATGCTTGTCCATGGCATGGGCGCCGTCGAGAAAGGCGCCGAAATTCTTCGGGCCGATGGCGATCATCAGCGGCAGGCCGATGGCGGACCAGATCGAGTAGCGTCCGCCGACCCAATCCCAGAAGCCAAAGACGCGCGACGGATCGATGCCGAAATCGGCGACCTTGTCGAGGGCTGTCGAAACGGCACAGAAATGATGGCCGACCGCCTCTTCGCCGAGCGCGCCGGCAATGAACTTGCGCGCAGTCTTGGCGTTGGTCATGGTCTCGATCGTGGTAAATGTCTTGGAGGCGACGATGAACAGCGTCGTTTCCGGATCAAGCCCGGCAATCGTATCGGCGATATGAGCGCCGTCGATGTTCGAGACGTAGTGAAGCTGCGGGCCGTCATGATAGGGCGCGAGTGCGAGCGTGGTCATCGCCGGGCCGAGATCCGATCCGCCGATGCCGATATTGACCACATCGGTGAAGGCCTTGCCGGTGGCGCCCGTGATGGAGCCGGAGCGGATGCCCTCGGAAAATTCGCCCATCGCCTCCAGCACTTCGTTGACGGCGGGCATGACATCCTCGCCGTCAACCATGACCGGCGTATTGGCGCGGTTGCGCAAGGCGGTGTGCAGCACGGCGCGGTCTTCGGTGATGTTGATCTTCTCGCCGGCAAACATCGCCGCGCGTTTTTCCTCGACGCCCTTTTCCCCGGCAAGCTTTACAAGCCCGGACAGAACCTCGTCATTGACGGCGACCTTGGAGAAATCCATGAGCAGGTCTTCAAACCGCAGGCTGAGCCGGTCGAACCGGGCCGCATCGGCGGCAAAGGCCGCGCGCAGATCCGTGGCGTCGGTGCGCGTCGCGGTTTCCTTGAGGGCATTGATGAGGGCATTCATGTCGATGGCTCCCTGAAAAGACTTGGAGATACGCTTATAGCGCCATTTTAAAACGATTGAATATGATTGTGTTCAATCATGCCGGCGAAATCGAACGCTTTTTTGACATTGAAGGCGGGTGGAGCCTGAAAATCAACCGCCGAATGCGAATTACCCCGGACATCGCAGTCATCGCGCAATGCCTCAAACAGAAAACCGCGCGCCGGATGGCGCGCGGTCGGTATGGCAGCGTGTCGTATTGCTCAGCCGGCAGTGCGCGGCGTGGCATGATGCTCGCGCTTGTGGGCGACCACCATGAAATAGATGAACACGAAGGGGATCGCGCTCCAGTAGGCGATCGACTTGTCGTGGCCCATATTGCGGGCGCGAAACGCGGTGAAGCGACCAAAGGCAAGCCCCGGAACCACGGCATAGATCGACAGACCCATATAGTATGCGGTCGAGAGCGCCATGCCCTCGCTGCCGACGGCTTCGCGCGGGAAGGCGTATTCCAGCAGGTAGGAAATCACCAGATTGATCACGAAGATGAAGCAGGCGCGCAGGAAATAGTCCCGGCGGTCATACTCCCGCAGCTCACTGGTCAGATAAACCCCCAGCAACACGCCGATGGCGCTCGTCACATAGGGAAAGAAAAACAGGCCTGACATCTCGTCTCCTCCTCGAAACGGTTGTGCGCAGTTTGTCACATGTGGCGTATTGTCGCACATATGCACTTTATAATGCAACTCCTGAAAACACCCGTCTGTTCCGCTGTTTCGGCAGGGTTCGCAGGAAGGCGGCCATGACACGGAAGGGACATGCTGCGGCGCGGCAAACACGCCGCTTTCGCCGAAGACCGGTTGAGCGAAATCAATGAAAACCGCGCCGGGCGGCACGGGACCGAACCGTCAAACCTGATGATTGCCAATTTTCGTAGCTTTTTTCACGCAACACGCGCAAAAAGCGTGGCGACAAGGTGACGCGAATGCGGCCTTGTGCCAAAATGCCACAGGACGGACATGCTTCATTTCTGGTCTAAATGTGATTATGAGACCGTCAGGATGACGCCGCCGTCTGGCAAGGCAGGGGGCTGTCTTTAGGAAATGCCTGCAATACGCGTTCGGTCGCCGCGGGGACGATGGGCCAGGGCCGGCAGGCATGTCATCGACAATCAAGTCCGGATTATCCGCGCAATCCGGCGTCATTGTAGAGAATGAAGGCGATTGTGAACCTTTACAAGCTATTGAAACTGGCGCTGCTTTTGCCGCTTGCGCTTCTCTTGTCGGGCTGTCAGCTCATTCTTCTCGACCCGGCCGGCTGGGTCGCCAACCAGGAACGCGACCTTTTGATCGCATCGACGGTTCTGATGCTCGTCATCATCGTTCCGGTGCTGGTTCTGGCGGTCTACATTCCCTGGCGCTACCGCGACAGCCGCAAGACCACCGATGACTACGACCCGGAATTCGAACACTCCTCGCTGTTCGAGGCATTCATCTGGGGCGTGCCGGTCATGATCATCATCGCGCTCGGCGCGCTGACCTGGATCTATACCCACAGGCTCGACCCCTACAAGCCGCTCGACCACATCGCCGGCGAACCACTGGAGATCGACGTCGTCTCGCTCGACTGGAAGTGGCTGTTCATCTATCCCGAACAGGACATGGCCGTGGTCAACCAGCTGGTCATCCCGACGGACCGTCCGGTCAACCTGAAGCTCACCTCGAGCTCGGTGATGAACACCTTCTTCGTTCCCGCGCTCGCCGGCATGATCTACACCATGGCCGGCATGGAGACGAAGCTGCATCTGGTGGCGGAGGAAGCCGGCCAGTATTACGGCCGCTCGGCCAATTACTCCGGCCCCGGCTACGCCCACATGGACTTCGAGACCTTTGCCGTTTCCGAGGACGAGTTTTCCAACTGGGTCAGCACGGTCAAGACCTCGTCCAACACGCTGAGCGACGAGGCCTATCTCGAGCTTTCCAAGCCGACGGTCGCCGACGGCGTCTCCTATTACAATGGCGTTGCCGACAAGCTTTTCGACAAGATCGTCGGGCTCTGCGTCGAGCCGGGCAAGGTCTGCATCGGCGAGATGATGATGCAGGACATGATGGGCGGCGGCGGCCTTCAGGGCGTCAAGACCAAGGACAGCTACCTCTACGACGAATTCCCGCCGGGCGAAGGCTTCGACCAGCATGAATTCGATGGTGTGCTTCACGCCAATCCCGACGAACCGAGAAGCGGTCCGGTCAATGTCAAGAACCCCGATCAGACCGTGACCCATATTCCCGGCGACGACAGCGCGTCGAACGCTTCTGAACCCGTGAGGCACTAATGAGATCTGAAATCTGGAACATCATATTCGGTAAGCTTAGCTGGGATGACATTCCCTATGACGTTCTCATTCTCGACGTCACCTTTGCTGCCGTCGTCATTGCGGCGCTCACCATTTTCGGCTTGATCACCTATCACCGCAAGTGGGGCTATCTCTGGAGCGAGTGGTTCACCTCGGTCGACCACAAGAAGATCGGCATCATGTATATCGTGCTGGCTCTGGTGATGCTGTTCCGCGGCTTCACCGACGCCTTCATGATGCGCACCCAGCAGGCGATCGCCGCCGGCGGGGCGCAGGGCTACCTGCCGCCGCACCACTTCGACCAGATCTTCACCGCCCACGGCACGGTCATGATCTTCTTCTTCGCCATGGCCTTCCTGGTCGGGGTGATGAATGTCGCCATGCCGCTGCAGATCGGCGCGCGCGACGTTGCCTTTCCGTGGCTGAACAACTTCTCGTTCTGGATGACGGTGTCGGGCGCGATCCTGCTCAACGTCTCGCTGTTCATCGGCCTTCTCGGCCGCACCGGCTGGCTTGCCATGCCGCCGCTTTCGGGGATCGCATACTCGCCCGATGTGGGGGTCGACTATTATATATGGTCACTGCAGATCGCGGGGATAGGCACGACGCTATCGGGCGTCAACATGATCGCCACCATCCTGAAGATGCGCGCGCCGGGCATGACGATGATGCGCATGCCGGTCTTCACCTGGACCACGCTTGCCGCCAACGTGCTGATCGTCGCCGCCTTCCCGGTGCTGACGGCAACCCTCGCCATGCTGGCGCTCGACCGTTATCTCGGCATGCACTTCTTCACCAATGACATGGGCGGCAATCCCATGCTCTACGTGAACCTGATCTGGATCTGGGGCCACCCGGAAGTCTATATCCTCATCCTGCCCTGTTTCGGCATTTTCTCCGAGGTGGTTGCCACCTTCTCCGGCAAGCCGCTGTTCGGCTATCGCTCGATGGTCTATGCAACCTCGTGTATCCTGGTGCTTTCCTTCATCGTCTGGCTGCACCACTTCTTCACCATGGGTTCGGGCGCGAGCGTCAACACCTTCTTCGGCATTGCCACGATGATCATCGCGGTACCGACGGGCGCCAAGATCTTCAACTGGCTGTTTACCATGTATCGCGGGCGGATCCGTTTCGAGACGCCGATGTACTGGACGGTCGGCTTCCTGATCACCTTCACCATCGGCGGCATGACCGGCGTCATGCTCGCCGTTCCCCCGGCGGACTTCCAGCTCCACAACTCGCTGTTCCTGATCGCCCACTTCCATAACGTCATCATCGGCGGCGTGGTCTTCGGGCTGATGGCCGGCTACACCTACTGGTGGCCGAAGGTGTTCGGCTTCATGCTCGACGACAAATGGGGCCGCCGCTCCTTCTGGTGCTGGTGCATCGGCTTCTACGTCGCCTTCATGCCGCTCTATGTCCTCGGCCTGATGGGCGTCACCCGTCGCCTGCAGAGCTACACCGATGTCGGCTGGCAGATCTACTTCATCATCGCCTGCATCGGCATGCTGATCATCGGCGCCGGCATCGCCAGCACGGTCATCCAGCTCGTCGTCTCGATCAAGAACCGCGACAAGCTGAAATGCGGCCCCGATCCGTGGAACGGCCGCACGCTGGAATGGGCGACGCTCTCTCCGATTCCCGCATACAACTTCCCGCAGGACATCGTCGTGACCGGTCGTGACGCCTGGTGGCAGATGAAGAAGCAGGGCTTCAAGTGGTCGACCGACTACCAGCCCATCCACATGCCGAAGAACACCTGGGCCGGCATCGTCCCCGCCTTCTTCGCGCTGGCGCTCGGCTTCGCCCTCGTGTGGCACATCTGGTGGCTGGCGATCGTCAGCTTCCTCGCCGCCATCGGCACGATCATCTATCACACCTTCGATTTTGATCGCGACTACTACATTCCCGCCGAAGTGGTCGCCAGCGACCAGGAAAAGGCCAAGGAGGCTTATGCATGACGATCGCTGATCAGACGGGCGATACGCATCACGACGAACACGCCCATCACAGCAGTCCGACACAGCTCGGCTTCTGGATCTACCTCATGAGCGATTGCCTGATCTTCGGCACGCTCTTCGCAACCTATGCCGTTCTGGGCCGCTCCTATGCGGGCGGCCCCTCGCCGGCGGACCTGTTCGAGCTCGACTTCGCGCTCATCGAAACGGCGCTGCTGCTGTTGTCGTCGGTCACCTTCGGCATGGGCATGCTGCGGATGGACAAGGGCGACAAGGCCGGCCTGATGAAATGGCTGGTCGTCGCCGGGCTCTTTGCCATCGGCTTCCTTGCCATGGAGCTCTATGAGTTCCATCACTTCATCGAGATCGGCGCGACGCCGGACCGTTCGGCCTTCCTGTCGGCCTATTTCACCCTGGTCGGAACGCACGGCCTGCACGTCACCTTCGGCACGATCTGGCTGATCGTCCTGCTGGTCCAGCTCTCGCGCAAGGGGCTTACGGAATCGACCCGCCGCCGCACGGCGACCCTGTCGATGTTCTGGCACTTCCTCGATCTGGTCTGGATCGGCGTGTTCTCGCTTGTCTATCTCACGGGAGTGGTTCTATGAGCTCTGCCAACGAACATGCATCCCACGAAAGCCATGGCCACGGCAGCTTCAAATCGCTGATGACCGGCTTCGTCCTGGCGGCCGTTCTCACCATCATCCCCTTCGGACTGGTGATGGCCGACGCGATCTCGAGCAAGGGCTTCCTTCTGGCGGTGATCATGATCTGCGCCGCGGCCCAGATCCTGGTGCACCTGAAGTATTTCCTGTTGCTCAGCAGCCAGCAGGAAGAAGGCTGGACCATGGCGTCCTCGCTTCTGGCCCTCATCCTGCTTCTGATCGTGCTCGCCGGCTCGCTCTGGGTCATGCACAACATGAACGCCTACATGATGCCCCTGCCGGAAAGCGGCTACACCTATCTCGACGACGGCACGATCGTCTGCGCCACGCCCGAGATTGCCCAGCAGCTGCGCGATGCAGGCGTCACCGGCAACATCATCGTTCAGGGCCAGCAGTAAGCCTTTGCCCTGCCGCATCTTTCGCCTCCCCACGGACACCGCGGGGAGGCGTTTTTGTTTCAAGACCCGTTGACGCGGCGCCCTTTCGGGCGTTTAGAGCCAATGATGCGTCGCCGTTTTGACGGTTAAGAAGGAAATGCCCCATGGCCAAAGCCTCCCGAAAAAGACTGATCGCCATCACCGCCATCGCCGCCGTGATCTTCGCCGGCTTCGTCGCGCTCGGCGTCTGGC
Organism: uncultured Martelella sp.; assembly: GCA_963676545.2. GTDB lineage: Bacteria > Pseudomonadota > Alphaproteobacteria > Rhizobiales > Rhizobiaceae > Martelella. The sequence continues at coordinate 391,099 of CAXXRG010000003.1, forward strand.
AGGTCTATCGCCTGCAGTGGAAGCTCAACCTGATCGCGGCCGTGGAGGCGCGCGTGGAGGCGCCGGCCGTCGCCGCGCCGGGGCCATCGGAATGGCCGGAGATCACCCGTGAGAAAGACGCCTACCGCCACGTGACGGTTACCGGCAAACTGCTCAACAGCCAGGAAGTGCAGATCTATTACCCGACAGAACTCGGGCCCGGCTATTTCGTGATGACGCCGCTGTTGCGGCCCGACGGCAGCTACGTCCTGATCAATCGCGGCTTTGTACCGGAGGAAAAGCGCGACCCTTCGACCCGCAAGGCGCCGGAAGGCGAGGTGACGGTCACCGGGCTTCTGCGCATGTCGGAAGACAGAGGCTGGCTGTTCTCGCGCGCCAGTAATCCGGAAGACGGCAAGTGGTATCGCCGCGACGTGGCCTCGATCATGACGACCAAGGGGCTGCGGCCGTTTGCGCCCTATTTCATCGACGCCGACAGCACGGTCAATCCCGGCGGCTATCCGATCGGCGGGCTGACGGTGGTGAAATTCCGCAATGCACATCTGAGCTATGCCCTCACATGGTTCGCCATGGCGCTCGGCACGGCTTTTCTCTATGTGCTGGTTCTGCGCTATGAGGGCGTATGGGGCACGCGCCGTCCGCCTGAAGAGGACGACGAATAGGCGCTTTTTGCCCGACCGTGCCTTCCCGCGGCGCTGCGGGCGCGGTCCTGCTTGATCATCACCAGTTTTTTTGCGGCCTGTGGATAGGGCCGAAGAAATCGCGCTGGCATGCGTGTTCAACCTCTGATTGGTAGCCGTTCCCCCCGGCGAGCAGTCATCTTCTGCGCCATCGGCATTTTGGCGAGATCGATTCGTTCGCCCCGCTTGCCCCGCCCATGGGAGCAAGCGCTGCAGTCCTTGCCCGTCCTCCCGCCATATTGCGTTAACTGTGAATATGGAATTCACCTGTATGAAACACTATATATGGTGAGTTCGGGCATTTCAGTTCGCAGATATTGTGTTATGGTGATTCTATCGAATCAAGCTGATGCGTCAGCAGCGTCCGGTCTTCAAGGTTTTGAGTCCTCATAAGCATGTGTCGAAGTGGTGTTCCCCGTGGACAACGCGCGCCGTGCCGACTTCTAGAGGACGAAAAATGCCAGTCCGGTCAATGCGTTCGAGGGGACTGTTGAGAAAGGGTGGCGGTGACGTCTTGCAACCGCCGCGCCTTATCCGGCTTTCAGCCGGCAATGGTCCGATCCGGAGCAGATCCTGTTGATGATCAACATGGGCGGCTCCGCAAGATGCGCGGGAAGGCGCCGGCGATATGATCGGCGCTTTTGAAAAACAATGATTATGCGAGGATAACGATGAAGATCACTGTCTATTCCAAACCGGCTTGCGTGCAGTGCAATGCGACGACCCGCGCGCTTGAGCGCAAGGGCCTCGACTACGAAGTCGTCGACGTGTCGGTAGACAACGAGGCCTATGACCATGTCGTCGGCATGGGCTATCGCCAGGTGCCTGTCGTCGTCGCCGGCGAACAGCACTGGTCCGGTTTCCGCCCGGACATGATCGGCACCCTCGCCTGATCTTTCTGTTCCGGCCCCGGCCGGACCTCATTGACCGGACGCCCGCGCGGACTGACGCGGCGGGCGCGGCTAGGACAAGACGGCGCGTCATTCGGGCGCGCCGTAATAGTGAAGAGGCAAGCAGATGACGGGCATGCTCGTCTATTATTCCAGCGCCACGGGCAATACGCACCGTTTCGTCTCCAAGACCGGGCTTGAGGCCAGACGCCTCGGCCCGCAGGGTGACACGGAAACGGTGGATGAGCCCTATGTTCTCGTCGTCCCGACCTATGCGGGCGGCGACGGAAGCGGCGCTGTGCCGAAGCCGGTCATCCGCTTCCTCAACAATCCGGAAAACAGGGCGCTGATCCGCGGCGTCATTGCCTCCGGAAACACGAATTTCGGAGATACCTACGGCATTGCCGGCGACATCATCTCCGCCAAATGCAAGGTACCGTACCTCTACCGTTTCGAATTGCTCGGCACGGAAGAGGATGTCATCAACGTCAGACAGGGACTGGAAGAGTTTTGGAAACGGCAGAACTGAGGATGGCCGCAAGCGCCGAGGACGAAACCGTTCAGGAAACGGGTATCGAGAAAAGCGCCGAAAAGGGCGCTGAGAAGGCCTCCGCCAAGACCAAGGCGGCGTCGCTGGACTATCATGCGCTGAATGCGATGCTCAATCTCTATGACGAGAACGGGCATATCCAGTTCGAAGCCGACCGGATGGCGGCGAAGCAGTATTTCCTGCAGCATGTGAACCAGAACACCGTGTTTTTCCATAACCTTCGGGAAAAGCTCGATTATCTGGTCGATGAGGGCTATTACGAACAGGAAGTGCTGGATCAGTATTCCTTCAACTTCGTGCGCGACCTGTGGGACCATGCCTTCGACAAGAAGTTCCGGTTCCAGACCTTCCTCGGCGCCTTCAAATATTACACCGCCTATACGCTGAAGACGTTTGACGGCAAACGCTATCTCGAGCGCTATGAGGACCGCGTCTGCATGGTGGCGCTGGCGCTGGCCAAGGGCGACGAGACGCTCGCAACCGCGCTGGTCGATGAAATCATCGCAGGCCGTTTCCAGCCGGCGACGCCAACCTTCCTCAATGCCGGCAAGAAGAGCCGCGGCGAACTCGTCTCCTGCTTCCTGCTGCGCGTCGAAGACAATATGGAAAGCATCGGCCGCTCGATCAATTCGGCGCTGCAGCTGTCCAAGCGCGGCGGCGGCGTGGCGCTTTCGCTCACCAATATCCGCGAGCACGGCGCGCCGATCAAGAAGATCGAGAACCAGTCCTCCGGCGTCATCCCGGTGATGAAGCTTCTGGAAGACAGCTTCTCCTACGCCAACCAGCTTGGCGCGCGCCAGGGCGCGGGTGCGGTCTATCTCAACGCCCACCACCCAGACATCATGCGCTTCCTCGATACCAAGCGCGAAAATGCGGATGAGAAGATCCGCATCAAGACGCTGTCGCTCGGCGTGGTGATCCCGGACATCACTTTCGAGCTCGCCCGCAACAATGAGGACATGTACCTGTTCTCGCCCTATGACGTCGAGCGCGTCTACGGCAAGGCGATGACCGAGGTGGAGATTTCCAAGCACTATCGCGAGATGGTCGACAACCCGGAAATCCGCAAGAAGAAGATCAATGCCCGCGCCTTCTTCCAGACGCTGGCCGAGCTGCAGTTCGAAAGCGGCTATCCCTATATCCTCTTCGAGGACACCGCCAACCGCGCCAATCCGGTCGAAGGTCGGATCTCGATGAGCAATCTCTGCTCGGAGATCCTCCAGGTTTCCGAAGCGAGCGAGTTCAACGAGGACCTGTCCTACAAGCATATGGGCAAGGATATCTCCTGCAATCTCGGTTCGATGAACATCGCCATGGCGATGGACTCCAGAGACTTTGGCCGCACGGTCGATACCGCGATCCGCGCCCTGACGGCCGTGTCCGACATGAGCCACATATCCTCCGTGCCCTCGGTGGAGAAGGGCAATGACGAGAGCCACGCCATCGGCCTCGGCCAGATGAACCTGCACGGTTATCTCGCCCGCGAGCGCATCTTCTACGGCTCGGAGGAAGGCGTCGATTTCACCAATATGTATTTCTACGCCGTGACCTATCACGCGCTGAAGGCATCGAACCGGATCGCCGTCGAGCGCGGCGTGTCCTTCGCCGGTTTTGAAAAGTCGAAATATGCCAGCGGCGAATATTTCGACAAATACACCGAGCAGGACTGGGCGCCGGCAACTGAACGCGTGCGCGACCTTTTCGAGAAGGCCGGCATCGACCTGCCGACGAGGGAAGACTGGCTCGAACTGAAGGATGCGGTGATGAAGGGCGGTCTTTATAACCGCAACCTGCAGGCCGTGCCGCCGACGGGCTCGATCTCCTACATCAACAATGCCACCGCCTCGATCCACCCGATCGTCTCCAAGATCGAGATCCGCAAGGAAGGCAAGATCGGCCGCGTCTATTATCCGGCGCCGTTCATGTCGAACGACAATCTGGAATACTACCAGGACGCCTACGAGATCGGGCCGGAAAAGATCATCGACACCTATGCGGCGGCCACCCAGCATGTCGATCAGGGCCTGTCGCTGACGCTGTTCTTCCGCGACACCGCCACCACCCGCGATGTCAACAAGGCGCAGATCTACGCCTGGAAGAAGGGCATCAAGACCATCTATTACATCCGTCTTCGGCAGATGGCGCTTTCGGGCACCGAGGTCGAAGGCTGCGTTTCGTGCAGCCTGTGATGAGGGGCAAGAATACCATGAATATGCAGAGCAAAACCGCCATCGCCGTGCCGCGCGCCGTCAACTGGAACCGCATTGTCGACGAGAAAGACCTTGAGGTCTGGAACCGTCTCACCGGCAATTTCTGGCTGCCGGAGAAAGTGCCGCTGTCGAACGACATTCCTTCGTGGTCGACGCTGAAGGAAGACGAACAGCAGCTGACGATCCGCGTCTTCACCGGCCTGACGCTGCTCGACACGATCCAGAACACGGTCGGCGCCATCACGCTGATGCCCGATGCCGTGACCCCGCATGAAGAGGCGGTGCTGTCCAACATCTCCTTCATGGAAGCCGTGCATGCGCGCTCCTATTCCTCGATTTTTTCCACGCTCTGCTCGATGCCGGAAGTGGACGATGCCTATCGCTGGTCTGAGGAAAACGCCTTCCTCCAGGAGAAATCCCAGCTCGTGCTGCAGGAATACCGCGCCACGGATCCGCTTCGAAAGAAGGTCGCCAGCGTCTTCCTCGAAAGCTTCCTGTTCTATTCGGGCTTCTATCTGCCGATGTACTGGTCGAGCCGCGCCAAGCTCACCAACACCGCCGACCTCATCCGCCTCATCATTCGCGACGAGGCGGTGCATGGCTATTACATCGGCTACAAGTTCCAGCAGGGGCTGAAGAAGGTTTCGGAAGCCGAGCGCGAGGCGATCAAGGATTTCACCTTCGGCCTTCTGTTCGAGCTCTACGAGATCGAATCCAAATATACCGAACAGCTCTATGATTCCGTCGGTCTGACCGAAGACGTGAAGGCCTTCCTGCATTACAACGCCAACAAGGCGCTGATGAATCTCGGCTACGAGGCCCTGTTCCCACCGGAAGCCTGCAAGGTCAATCCGGCGATCCTTTCGGCGCTGTCGCCGAATGCCGACGAGAACCACGACTTCTTCTCCGGCTCCGGCTCCTCCTATGTCATCGGCAAGGCGGTTGCCACCGAAGATGACGACTGGGATTTCTGATCCTGCGTCTGAGGCATTTTTGCGAGGAAGGGCGGCGCCGCAAGGGACCGCCCTTTCTGCTTTGTGGACAAACCCCGCTTCACCCTCATCCGTCATGCCGGCCTTGAGCCGGCATCCAGGGCAAATGGCAAGGGCTGTCGGGCTTAAGGCACTGTGGAAAAGGTGTTTTTGTGGCCCTGGACCCCGGCTCAAGGCCGGGGTGACGGAGAATGGGAGCAGGCTTTTTTTTATCTGCCGCAAGCTTTTTCAGCCGTCCAAAAAGCGGCCCCGAAAAGGGCCGCCCTTTTCTGTTTCATTGACAGGCACGGCAAACATTCCTACCTCGCAGGAGGAGGCCGGTGACCCGCCGTGCACCCAAGGACAACATGGAGGCTGATATGACTGAAGAGCGTATTGTCCGTCTTGAAGAAACCGTCGCCTACCAGACCAAGACCATTGACGAGCTGTCCGACCAGGTGGCCCAGCAGTGGAAGACGATCGAAAGTCTGCAAAAGAAGTTCGAGCTTCTGACCGATCGCTTTCTCGAGCTTGAGGAAAGCGCCGGCGAGCGCCCCGCCATCACCAAACCGCCGCACTACTGAGTTGTGGCTCAGTCGGCCCGAATTCTGCCGTCGGAGACATTGAAGAACTGGCCGTCTTCGCCGAGTGCCTCAAACAGCGAACGGTCGGTTCCGGTCATGAAGGCCTGCCCGCCGATTTCGGCGATGCGGTCGAAAAGAGCAGCGCGCCGCCCCTCGTCCAGATGGGCGGCGACTTCGTCGAACAGCATCACCGGCGGGTGGCCGCTCACCCGGCGCGTCAGCCGGGCATGGGCCAGAACCAGACCGAGCAGCAGCGCCTTCTGCTCGCCGGTTGAACAGAGGGCGGCATCCATCGCCTTCTGGGCGTGGCGCACCGCCATTTCGCTGCGGTGCGGTCCCTCAAGCGTGCGCCCGGCAGCGGCATCGCGAAAGCGCTCCTCCTCCAGCATCGCCCGGTAGCGGTCCTCCAGATCGATCGCCGGCGCATCCGCCGCGTCGGCGAAGAAGCCGGCAAGCGTGATCTCGGGGGCGGGAAAGGGCGAACCGGCCTCGCTTTCGGCGATCAACCCGGTCAGGAGCGAAAGCAGCTCACGCCGCGCCAGCGCCATGGCGACGCCAAGCCCCGCCATCTGCTCCTCAAGGCCCGACAACCACGCAGGCTCCATCCGCCGTTCGTACAAAAGCCGGTTGCGCGAGCGCATCGCCCGCTCGAAATCGGCAACACGGCGGCCATGGGCCGGATCGATCGACAGCACCATGCGGTCGAGAAACCGGCGGCGGTCGCCCGCCGGTCCGGTGAAAAGCCCGTCCATGGCGGGCGTCAGCCAGATCACCCGGATATGATCGAGAAGCTCGTCGCCCGAAGCAGCCTGCGTGCCGTTGATCCGCACCTTGCGGCCCGCCCCCTCCGCGCCATCCGTGCCCGTGCCGATAGCAACGCTGCCATCCATGCCCTCAAGTTCGGAAAACACGGTGAAGCCGGCCGCCGCGCCCTTGCGCACCACCTGCCCATAGGCCGCGCGGCGCATGCCGCGCCCCGGCGAGAGAAAGGAGACAGCCTCCAGAAGATTGGTCTTGCCCGAACCGTTCTCACCCGTCAGCACCACATGCCGCCCGTCCAGCGCCAGTGAAGCCTGCGCGTAATTGCGGAAATCGGTCAGTTTCAGCGCGGTGAGGAAGAGGGAAGGCAACATGGCGGCTTCTGTTCAGTTCGGTCCGCCCCTTATGGGGCAAAAGCGCCGGCGGTGGAAGGCCGGTGATGCTATTTTGCCACCGGCAGCTTTTGAGCGTACGCCAGCGTGATCACCGACCTTTCCGTCTTGCTCCGCCGTCTTCGTCTTCCGTCATCCCGGCCTTGAGTCGGGATGACGGAAAGAGGGGGGACCACTCACAAAAAAGGCGCCGGCAAAACCCGACGCCAGACTGCGGACAAAGCTCGCCCCGCTTCCCTTCGTCACCCTCAGGCTTGTCCCGAGGGTCTAAGCACGCATCAACGCGACAAGCGTATCGGGCGAAAAGCTCATTTAAAACAACCTATTACGAACCATCAACACTGCTCGTGCTGAGCGGTGGTTAGATCCTCGGGACAAGCCCGAGGATGACGTCCGTAAAAAGGATAGGTTTGGTTTGTCAGTAAACTGGCGCCGGCAAAAGAAGCTGACGCCTTAATTTCTCAAAAACGGTACGGAACACTCACTCCGTCCCGAAGAACTCCTTCATCCGGGCGAAGAAGCCGTCGGATTCCGGGTTGTTCTCGTTGGAGGAGAGTTCATCGAACTCCTGCAGCAGCTCGCGCTGGCGTTTGGTCAGCTTTTGCGGCGTCTCGACGCGGACCTGAATGTAGAGGTCGCCCTTGTGTGAGGAGCGAAGCACCGGCATGCCCTTGCCCTTCAGGCGGAATTGCTTGCCGGTCTGCGTGCCCTCCGGAACGGAAACGCGCGACTTGGTGCCATCGAGCGTCGTGACCTCGAACTTGCCGCCAAGCGCCGCCTGCGTCATCGAGATCGGCACGGTGCAATGCAGGTCGGCGCTGTCACGCTGGAAGAACGGGTGCGGCTTGACCGACAGGAAGATGTAGAGGTCGCCCGAGGGACCGCCGCGAAGCCCGGCCTCGCCCTCGCCCTGAAGGCGGATGCGGGTGCCGTCCTCGATGCCGGCGGGAATATTGACCGAAAGCGAACGCTCTTCGACCGTGCGGCCCTCGCCACGGCATTTCGGGCAGGGATCGGAAATCGTCTCGCCGCGACCGTGGCAGGTCGGACAGGTGCGCTCCACGGAGAAGAACCCTTGCGCCGCACGCACCCGGCCGGAGCCGTGACAGGTCGAGCAGGTGGTCGGGGTGGAGCCGGGTTTCGCGCCGGAGCCCGTGCATTCGTCGCAGACAACCGAGGTCGGAACCCGGATCTGCGCCGTCTTGCCCTCGAAGCTTTCCTCGAGCGTGATTTCCATGTTGTAGCGCAGGTCCGCTCCGCGCTCACGACCACCGGAGGAGCGACGTCCGCGGGCCCCGCCCATCATTTCGCCAAAAATATCCTCGAAGATATCGGAGAAGCCGCCAGCGCCGCCAAACCCGCCGGCACCGCCAAAGCCGCCGGCGCCCGGTCCGCCGTTCTCGAAGGCGGCATGGCCGAAGCGGTCGTAGGCCGCGCGTTTCTGCGGGTCCTTCAGCGTTTCATAGGCCTCGTTGATTTCCTTGAATTTCTTTTCGGATTCGGCGTTGTCCGGGTTCTTGTCCGGATGGTACTTCATCGCAAGTTTGCGGAAGGCGCTCTTCAGCTCCTTCTCGTCAGCCGAACGGCCGACGCCGAGTGTCTCGTAATAGTCCGCTTTTGCCATGGAGTCTGCCAACCTCTTGAACAGATTTTTCCGGCCGCCGAAGCGACGGCCGGATGTTTGATTTCAGGAATGATCAGGAGCGACGCTCAGATCAGGCCGATTTCTTCTTGTCGTCGTCATCGCTGACATCTTCGAAGTCGGCATCAACGACGTCGCTTTCGGCGTCCCTGGCGGCGTCCGCGGAGGCAGCCGCGTTCTCATCCGCCTGTTGGGCCTCGTAAACGGCCTGGCCGAGCTTCATCGAGACTTCCATCAGCGTCTGCGTCTTGGCCTGAATGGCATCGCCATCCGGCTCTTCGGCGCCGACTGCCGTCTTCAGTTCCTCGATGGCCGTCTTGATGGCATTGCGGTCCTCTTCCGAAACCTTGTCGCCATGCTCGTTGAGCGACTGCTCGGTCGAGTGGATGAGGCTTTCGGCCTGGTTCTTGGCTTCAACCGCAGCGCGACGCTTCTTGTCTTCCTCGGCGTGGCTTTCGGCGTCCTTGACCATCTGTTCGATGTCGGCGTCGGACAGCCCACCGGATGCCTGGATGCGGATCTGGTGCTCCTTGCCGGTGCCCTTGTCCTTGGCCGACACGTTGACGATGCCGTTGGCGTCGATGTCGAAGGTGACTTCGATCTGCGGTACGCCGCGCGGGGCCGGCGGAATGCCGACGAGGTCGAACTGGCCAAGCATCTTGTTGTCGGCCGCCATTTCACGCTCGCCCTGGAAGACCCGGATGGTCACGGCGGACTGATTGTCCTCGGCCGTAGAGAAGGTCTGGCTCTTCTTGGTCGGGATCGTGGTGTTGCGGTCGATCAGACGGGTGAAGACGCCGCCGAGCGTTTCGATGCCGAGCGACAGCGGGGTCACGTCGAGCAGCAGAACGTCCTTGACGTCGCCCTGCAGAACGCCGCCCTGGATCGCAGCGCCGAGCGCCACGACTTCATCCGGGTTGACGCCCTTGTGCGGCTCCTTGCCGAACAGCTGCTTGACGGTTTCCTGCACCTTCGGCATGCGGCTCATGCCGCCGACGAGAACGACTTCGTCGATCTCGCTGGCCGAAACGCCGGCGTCCTTCAGAGCCGCCTGGCAAGGACCAACCGTGCGCTTGACGAGATCGGCGACAAGGCTTTCGAACTTGGCGCGCGTCAGCTTCAGCGTCAGATGCTTCGGACCGGTGGCATCGGCCGTGATGAACGGCAGGTTGATTTCGGTCTGCTGCGAGGACGACAGCTCGATCTTGGCCTTTTCGGCGGCTTCCTTCAGGCGCTGCAGCGCGAGCTTGTCGGCGCGCAGGTCGATGCCGTTTTCCTTCTTGAACTCGTCGGCGAGATATTCGACGAGACGCATGTCGAAGTCTTCACCACCGAGGAAGGTATCGCCGTTCGTCGACTTCACTTCGAAGACGCCGTCGCCGATTTCGAGGATCGACACGTCGAAGGTGCCGCCGCCAAGGTCATAGACGGCGATGGTCTTGCCTTCGTTCTTGTCGAGGCCATAGGCGAGCGCGGCAGCCGTCGGCTCGTTGATGATGCGCAGCACTTCAAGGCCCGCGATCTTGCCGGCATCCTTGGTGGCCTGACGCTGGGCGTCGTTGAAGTAGGCCGGAACCGTGATAACGGCCTGCTCGACCTTTTCGCCGAGATAGCTTTCGGCGGTTTCCTTCATCTTCTGAAGAACCATCGCGGAGATCTGCGAAGGCGAATAGGATTTTCCGGAAGCCTCGACCCAGGCGTCGCCATTGTCGCCCTTGACGATGCCATAGGGAACGAGGCCCTTGTCCTTCGTCACGGTCGGATCTTCGAAGCGGCGGCCGATCAGGCGCTTGACGGCGAAGAGCGTGTTGGTGGGGTTGGTCACAGCCTGGCGCTTGGCCGGCTGGCCGACGAGGCGTTCGCCGTCATCGGTGAAAGCCACCATGGAGGGGGTGGTGCGGGCGCCTTCGGCATTTTCGATAACCTTGGCATCCTTGCCATCCATGATGGCGATGCAGGAGTTCGTCGTTCCGAGGTCGATACCGATTACTTTAGCCATTTTCGCTTGTCTCCTTTTAAGCAGGCCATCCGAACCCTTCAGGCATTCTGTGACGGCCCCTTGAGCTATGGTCTTGATTTGATTTTCGCGGCGATAACGCCGTTGTGAGCGCTATATAATGAGCGCCAAATGGCTCTGCAAGGCGCTCGCTGAAGCTTATGAGCGCATTTACGCGCCTATTTGGCGGCTCTCAGCATTGTTCTCCGTCACCAGATACCATCTTTCGACCGATGCCGCGGCGCCCGTCTTCGACGCGCCTCAAGGGGCTGTGGCCATACGCGACGGATTTGCGGACTGTCGCCCCCGATATCAACCCCTTCAGGGATTAACCATGGCGCAATTTGCGACAGAGGCGGTTCACGCGCGATCACGGCCGCGAGATGAACCAATCGTCCGCTCATGCGGTTCGAAAGTGGCTTCAGACCGGATCGGGACAGGCGCGTTCCCAGACGGCGCGCGGCAGGAGGTGAACGCCCTTCGACGCCTTCTCGCCCTCCCCGACGATGTGGCCGATACCCTCGGCCATCACCGCAAGCGTCATGTCGAAGGCATTGAGACTGTCGCCCTCCCCGCCCGTGAGATTGGCCATGGCGCCGCCGACAAAGAGATGAACCCGGTTGCCGGAGGCAAGCATGTGGGTGGTAACGGCGGGCAGCGCCTGTTCGCCCGGACGCGCCAGAAGCGGCGACAACTCGATTTCGTCAATGCGATGGCCGGAATTCAGCAGGAAGCATCCATCTCTCAACTGTTCGATGACCTCGAAGGGCAACACGTGATGCCCGCCAGTGCCCGTGACAATGACATCGGCCTCCGGCGCAAGCTCGGCGACGCTGCCGGTCCGCCAGCCATCATAACGCGCCTGCAGAAGACGGGCAGGATCGATCTCAGCCACCATCACCGCGCCGCCGAAGGCGCGGGCGCTGGCGGCCAGCCCCTGGCCAACGGAGCCATAGCCGACAACCAGCACAGTCTTTTCATGCAGGCTCAACAGCGTGCGGGAGAAGAAGGCGTTCCAGGTGGTGAGCCCCACCATGTGGCGGTTGTGCAGACCTTCCTTCACCGGAAGGTCGTCCCAGTTGAAGATCGGCCAGGGCGGCAGGTCACCCTGAAGCCGGCTGATGCCGGAGCCCGTCGCCTCCAGCCCCGCCTTCACCTCGGGCAGTTCCAGACCGCGCGACAGAAGAAAATGGGTATAGTCCGACCCCATCTCGCAAAGATGCGTCGGCCCGAAGGCAAGCCCGTTCTCGATCGCCCGCTGCCAGTCATCCTCCGGCATATCCTTGAACGCGTCGACGCGCGCACCGGCGGCGCGCATGGCATCCACCACCTCATTGCGCACTGTCGCCGGATTGCAGGTGGTGATGAAGAGGCTGGCGCCGCGCCCGGCAAGCCCCTCCACCAACGGCAGCATCTTCATGTCGAGATGCATGCTCATGGCGAGCCTGACGCCGGACATGTCCGGCAGGTTGGAGACCGCGCGGGCGACCCGCGGCATCTGCGCCTTTGCCCAGGCGGGCGTAATCTCGGTCATTGTCGTCGGCTCCCTGCCGGAAATCTGCGCGTCAGCGCCCGTGGCGGCGCTGGTAACGGCCTCTCAGCCAGAAAATGAAAAAGACGGCCAGCACGAACAGAATGCCGATGCCGATCGCCAGCCATGGCGAGAACAGCGCCACGTAATTGATAATGTCCGGCAGGAAATAGCCGCCGATCAGAAGTCCGCCGAAGATGATCGCCGCCGCGATCAAGGTCGAGCGGCTGGTTTGCTCGCTCATTGTCCGCCTGTCCCCCTCATGGATTTTAGATCGCGAAGCTGCCGACGGTCCGCATCAAAGTTTGCCGGTGCAAGCCAGGCCTCGAACGCGGCCCTGATCGCCGGCCATTCGCTGTCGATCATCGAAAACCAGGCGGTATCGCGGTTCTTGCCCTTGGCGACCATGTGGTTGCGGAAAATGCCTTCGAAGGAAAAGCCGAGCCGCTCGGCCGAAGCCCGGCTGGGCTCATTCTCGCTGTGGCATTTCCATTCATAGCGTCTGTAGCCGAGGTCATCGAAGATGTGACGCGCCATCAGATAATGCGCCTCCGTCGCGATCGGCGAGCGCTGCATGGCAGAACCATGGGCAACCGCGCCGACCTCGACCGAGCCGTTGCCTTCATCGATGCGCATATAGCTCGCCATACCGACGACCGTGCCGTCGCCCGCCTGGCGGAAAACGCGCGTCACCCAGTTGCCCGAGGCGTTCTGCTGATCGAGCCAGGCATAAAAATCTGTCGGGCCGGAAAAATCGGGTTGGGGGAAGAAGCGCAGCAAGTGGTTGACGGCGTCCGCCCTGCCGCCGAGCGCCTGCCAGAGCGCGGCCCCATGCGCGCCCTCGTCATAGGGCTCGACCGTGACGTAAAGGCCGCGCTGGTGCACGGGCTGCGGCCTCAGCCGCGGGGCAAAAGCGGAAAGATCGGACAAAACGGCCTCCCTCGAGAAGCGGGCAAAACCGCCGGGTTTGCAAGGAAGCGCCTGCCTTCCAAAACAGGCGCTTGCCTCGCGGGTTCTCAGTATTTACCGAGCGTGGCGCAAGCGTCTTCAGCCAGCTTCTTGATGCCGGCCCAGTCGCCCCTGGCGACCAGATCCTTCGGTGCAACCCAGGAGCCGCCGACGCAGACGACGTTGGGAAGCTTCAGGTAATCCGGCGCATTGGCGAGCGATACGCCGCCGGTCGGGCAGAACTTGATGTCGGCAAGCGGCGAGGAGAGCGCCTTGAGGTAAGGCGCGCCGCCGGCCTGTTCAGCGGGGAAGAACTTCATCACCCGGTAGCCTTCCTCGCGCAGCGACAGCACTTCGCTGGCCGTTGCCGTGCCCGGCAGAAGCGGCACTTCGCTGTCGTCGGCGGCGTCGAGAATATCGCCGTTGATGCCGGGCGAAACGATGAACTTGGCGCCGGCCTTTTCGGCCGCCGCATAGTCGCGCGCCGAAAGGATGGTGCCGGCGCCGATGACCGCGCCTTCGATCTCCTCGGACATGGCCTTGATGACGTCGAGCGCCGCATCCGTGCGCAGCGTGATCTCCAGCGCCTTCAGTCCGCCCTCGACAAGCGCCCGCGCCAGCGGTACGGCATGTTCGACGGATTCCACAATCAGCACCGGAACGACGGGCTGGGCGGTAAGGGCATCGAGGAGATTTTGGGTTTTTGCATCCATGGTCGCACTGGCCTTTTGAATTTTTTGCTCAAGCTGAGTTTGAAATACCCCGGCACAGGCATCAAGTCGAGACCGGAAGGGATTATAAATCGACCGGAATCATTGCCCGCGACAGTGGCCGTGTTATGACCGTATTCCTGTCATTGGGGTTTGATCTCGATTAACACGGGGTTCACCCTGCAACCGGCGTGAAGAGGGCTGAGATGGCCAAGGAAATCGAACGGAAATTCCTGGTGGACGGCGATGGCTGGAAGGACGGCGCGGAAAAGGGCGTGCGCCTGCGGCAGGCCTATCTTCTCGGCGCGCCCGACCGCTCCGCCCGCGTCAGGGTCTTCGACGACGCGCGCGCCCGGATCACGCTGAAATTCGGCGCCGGCGCGATGAGCCGCGATGAATTCGAATATGACGTGCCCCTGGAAGATGCGCTGGACATGATCGACCATGCGCTCGGCCATGTGATCGACAAGACGCGCTACCGCGTGCCGGCCGGCGATTTCGTCTGGGAAGTCGATGTCTATCACGGCAACCTTGCCGATCTCGTCGTTGCCGAGGTGGAGCTGCCGAGCGAGACGACGACGCCGCATCTTCCCGACTGGCTCGGCCGCGAGGTGACCGGCGACCGGCGCTTTACCAACCAGGCGCTTGCCGAGACCGGCGTCATTCCCGAAGAGGACGGCTGACATGGCTTTCACGCTCGACCCGGAAAGGCCCTTCGACGCGGCTTTCAAGAAAGCGGCCATTTCCCAGCTTGAAGACGCGATCAAGGCGCTGAGGAAACAGCCACGGGGCCTTGACGAGGCAATCCATGACGCCCGCAAGAAGTTCAAGCGCGTGCGCGGCCTGTTGCGGCTGGTCCGCCCGGTGGCAGACGAGCTCTCGCGCGAGGAAAACGCCCGCATCCGCGACATGGCGGCAGACCTTTCCGGCGGCCGCGATGCGACGGCGCTGATCGAATGCGCGGCCTATCTGCGCGGCTTCGCCATTGAAGGCGCCCACGACATGGCGCTCTTCCTGCTGGAAAAAGCGCTGCGCGAACGCCGCGACAGCGCCGCCGTTTCCGACGCAGCGCTCAGGAAAAAGGCGAAGGAGGCGATCCATACCTGTCGCGACGCGATCGCCGCGATCGAGGACGCCGCATTTCACGAGGACAGGTCGGCGGCGAAATCAATCGGCAAGGCCTGGAAGAAGCAGCTTGCCAATGCCCAGGTCGCGCTGATGACAGTGCAGGCCGATGGCACGGACGGCGACTTTCACGAGTTGCGCAAGAAGAGCCAGACCTACTGGATGTTCTGCGCGCTCCTGGCGCCCGCATGGCCCTCGGCACTGAAGGCCAAGCGCAACGACGCCAAGGCGCTCGCAGACCTGCTCGGCCACGAACACGATCTCAGCATGCTGCTGCAGCTTCTGGACGGCCCTGATGCGCCAGGCCTTGATGCCGGAACGCTTGAGACCTGCCGGACTGTCGCTCTTCAGACCCGCGCGCAGCTGCGCCGGCGGGCGATCAAGAGCGCGCGCAAGACCTTTGGCGACGAGCCCGATGTCGAGGCGCGGATCATCCGGACCTTGTGGAAGCAGCGCGCCCACGCGCATTACGGCGAATAATTGCCAAAAATCTCCGATACGTGTATTGGCCAGCGCAATATTCGTGAATAGCCCGAGTTTGAAGAAAGCGGAGAGAGACCATGGAAGGGTCCTATCTGGTCGCAGCCCTGTATCACTTCACGCGGTTTGCCGATTTTCAGGCGTTCCGCGCGCCGCTCTTCGCCTGCTGTGAGCAAAACGGCGTGCGCGGCACGTTGCTGCTCGCCCATGAGGGCATCAACGGCACGATCGCCGGCAGCCATGAGGGCATTGCCAATGTGCTCGCCTTCATCCGCGCGCGTCCCGAGTTTTCCGGGCTCGAGCACAAGGAAAGCCACGCCTCGAAAATGCCCTTCAACCGCCTCAAGGTGCGGCTGAAGAAGGAAATCGTGACCATGGGCGTCGAGGATATCGATCCCCTGAAGACGGTCGGCACCTATGTCGATCCGAAGGACTGGAACGACCTGATCTCAGATCCCGACACCATCGTCATTGACACGCGCAATGATTACGAGACGGCGATCGGCATTTTCCGCGGCGCTGTTGATCCGCACACCAAGACCTTCCGCGAGTTTCCGCGCTGGGTTGCGGAAAACAAGGGCCTGCACAACAAGCCGAAGATCGCCATGTACTGCACCGGCGGCATTCGCTGCGAAAAGGCGACCGCCTATATGAAGGAGCAGGGCTTCGAGGAGGTCTACCACCTGAAGGGCGGCATCCTGAAATATCTCGAGGACGTGCCGGAGACCGAAAGCCTGTGGGACGGCGCCTGCTTCGTCTTCGACGAGCGCGTTTCCGTCACCCATGGGCTGAAGGAAGGCGAGCACGAACTCTGCCACGCCTGCCGCCATCCGGTAACGCCGGAAGACAAGCTTTCCGCCGATTATGAGGAAGGCGTCTCCTGCCCGCACTGCGCCGAAACCTATTCCGCCGCCGACCGCGCCCGCTTCCGCGAGCGCCAGCACCAGATTGCGCTGGCCAGAGCGCGCGGTGAGCGGCATCTGGGGGCGTGAGCCGCCGCGCCAGGTCACCCGAAAAGCAAGACGCCGCGTCCTGGACGCGGCGTCAGTTTGTTGACAAAGCCGGTTGCAGTGGCAAAGAGCCCGCTCCGGTTCTCCGTCACCCCGGCCCTGAGCCGGGGTCCAGGGCCACAAAAACAGTATTTATAACAGTACTTTAATCGCGACGGCTCTCACCTCTTGGCCCTAGATGCCGGCTCAAGGCCGGCATGACGGATGAGGGTGAAGGGAACTTTGTCAGCAGTCTGACGCCGCGTCCAGGACGCGGCGTCTTTTTTGGGGACGGTGTCAATGGTGGAAGCCGGAGGCCTCCTCCTCTGTCAGCGGCTTGGTGATCGGGTGCGCCTTGAAATAGGCAATCGCCGCCTTCATGTCCTCGATCAGCAGCGAGCAGAGGTCGACCGACACGCCGTTTCTGACCAGAATGCGCTGGGTCGCCTGATCCTCGCAATTGGCCGGCAGCGTATAGGCCGGCACCTGCCAGCCGCGGGAGCGCAGTCGGTCGGCAAGGTCGAAGAGGGTGTAATTGGACTTCAGCCCCTCTTTCAGCTTCCATGAGACGGCCGGAATGCCCTTTTTCATGTCGCCATCAAAGACGATCTCGACAAGACCGGTCTTTTTCAGCTCGTCCGCCAGATAGGCGGCGGTGCGATAGCAGGCCTCATGCACCTTGCGATAGCCCTCGCGGCCAAGACGCAGGAAGTTGTAGTACTGGCAGATCACCTGCCCGCCCGGGCGCGAGAAATTGAGTGCGATATCGCGCATATTGCCGCCGAGATAATTGACCCAGAAGATCATCTGCTCGGGCAGGTCCTGCTCCTCGCGCCACATCACCCAGCCGACGCCGAGCGGGGAGAGGCCGAATTTGTGGCCCGAGGCATTGATCGACTTGACGCGCGGCAGGCGGAAATCCCATTCCAGCTCCGGCGCGCAGAACGGTGCCAGAAAACCGCCGCTGGCGCCATCCACATGGATCGGAATATCAAGCCCGGTGCGCGCCTGAAGATCGTCCAGCGCATCGGATACGGCCTTCACCGGCTCGTATTCCCCGGTGAAGGTCACACCGAGCGTCGGCACCACGCCGATGGTGTTTTCATCGCAGAGCTTCAGCACTTCTTCCGGCGTCATCAGGAAGCGGCCGTTTTCCATCGGGATTTCGCGGTGTTCGACATCCCAGTAGCGGGTGAATTTGTGCCAGCAGACCTGAACCGGACCGGTGATCAGGTTGGGCTTGTCGATCGGCTTGCCTTCGGCCTTGCGCCTTGCTTCCCAGCGCCGCTTCATGGCGAGACCGCCCAGCATGGCCGCTTCGGACGAACCGGTTGTCGACGTGCCCGTCGCCGGACCTTCCGGCGCGTTCCACAGATCGGCAAGCATCCGGATACAGCGCGCCTCGATCTCGGCGGTCTGCGGATATTCGTCCTTGTCGATCATGTTCTTGTCGATGCATTCGTCCATCAGCTTGTGGACTTCCGGCTCCTCCCATGTCTGGCAGAAGGTTGCGAGGTTCTGCCGGGCATTGCCGTCAAGCAGAAGCTCGTCATGGATCGCCGCATAGGCGAGGCGCGGGGCGCGCTCCCTCTCGGGGAAGCCGGATTTCGGCAGGATTGCCGAAAGATCAGCGGCGCCGTAGGTCTCGTCATTGGGATCAAACAGGCCATCCTGTCCGCGTTCTTCCGCCATCGACTTCATCTCCCTTTGTCGCAGGTCCTGACAAAAACAAGTATCGGCTCGCTTTCAGGCGGTCAAGGCAAGCTGGGTAAGCACAAACTTTCGTGCATCGATGCGCGCGAAAAGACTGCCGATACTTGATTTCCTGACTGCAGGTTCGTAGAGATCAATCAACAGGGCAACCGCCCGCGCAGACCCGAGGCAAGAAAATTCGGATCATGCAGATCACACCTACCCGTTTCGCAGACGCCGCGCTTGATCGGCGCGTTTCGTTTCGCCCGCTTGGCCTTGCCTTCGGTCTTCTCCTCGCCCTTCTGCTGTCCGCCTGCACGCAGCGCCCCGGACCCGAGGTGATCTACCCGCATCCGGGGGCCGCCGTGGAGGGCGCGCGCACCGTGACCGTCTATGTGGCCACCACCCGCGAACCGGCCGAGGAGCCGATTGACGGCTTCACCCCGGATCGCGAGGACGAAATGAGCTACGCCGAGTTCGTGATCTCGATCCCGCCCGGCCATGTTCCCGGCGAGATCGAGTGGCCCTATGCGCGCAAGGCCCGCCCCGACCTGCACTTCACCGTCCTCAAGCACACCGCGCTGTCACAAACGGCCTTTGATGCACGCGTGGCAAAGGCCGCACGCGAAACCGGAAAGGGGATCGCCGGCGTTTTCGTGCACGGCTTCAACGTCTCCTTCCAGGAGGGACTGTTCCGCATGGCCCAGCTTGCCGCCGACACCGATGTCGCCGGCGTGCCGATCCTGTTTTCCTGGCCCTCCCAGGCGCGCCTTCTCGACTATGCGACCGACAAGGAATCCGCGACCTTCTCCCGCGACGGGCTGACCGATCTGCTCGATCAGGTCACCGCGCTTTCCAGCGTGCGTTCGGTCATGCTGTTCGGCCACAGCATGGGCGGCTGGCTGACCATGGAATCGCTCCGCCAGTTGAGCCTGGAGGGCAATCACAAGGCGCTGAGGAAGCTCAATGTCATCCTCGCAGCACCCGATATCGACGAGGACGTGTTCGCCGCCCAGGTCGATGTGGTCGGTCCGCTCAACCCGCCGCTTCTGGTGATGGTCTCCGGCGACGACCGCGCGCTCGGCTTCTCGCGGTTCATCCAGGGTAACCGGCAGCGCGCCGGCCAGCTCGACATCACCGATCCGGAAGTGCTCGAGATGGCCGAGAAGAAAAATGTGGCGCTGGTCGACATTTCCTCGGTGTCGTCGCGCGATGCGCTCAATCACAGCCGCTACGCCGCCCTTGCGGCGATCTATCCGGAGCTCGATGAGGACACCGAGCTTGGCAGCATGGGACGGCGTCCAGGCGCCCGGTTCCTTGATGCCTTGGGCCGTACGATCGATCCGACGCCGGCGATTGCCGCGACGGCGGACGGGCAATAGGCCAGACTGCACCCTGCCGGAAGCGCAGCACCGCGCAAAAATTCACGGAACCGTTCCTTGCAAATGGGGCCATGGCCTTTAAAGCTTGGTCAGGCTTACTGAAGCAACAGGAGGAAACGATGCGCGCCGGATCCAGATACCAGCACCTCGTCCACGGAGCGGGCTGTCCGTGCCACACGCCGGAGTTCGCCCGTCTGAACCAGCGCCTGATGGACGGCTTCAGCCGGCGCTCGGTGCTCAAGGGAGCGGCGGCGACCATCGCCGCCGGCGCGTTGGCGTCCATGCCGTCGCTTGCCCAGGCGAATGATCGGGCGGTCCTTCTGACCAATGTGCGCATCTTCGACGGCCTCTCCGACGCGCTCATCGAGGGCAGGAATGTTCTGGTCAGCGGCGGTCGCATCGAAGCGCTCGTTCCCGCTGCAGAAGATGTCGCAGATGCCGATATCGTCGATTGCGGCAACCGCGTGCTGATGCCCGGTCTGATCGATGCCCACTGGCATTCGCTGCTCTGCGCCATTCCCATGCAGACGGCGATGACGGCGCAGGTGCCCTATATCCATCTGGTCGCCGCCGCCGAATCGGAAAAGACGCTGATGCGCGGCTTCACCACGGTGCGCGATGTCGGCGGGCCGGCCTTTGCGCTGAAGCGGGCGATTGACGACGGCAAGGCGATCGGTCCGCGCATCTATCCGGCCGGCGCGATGATCACCCAGACCTCCGGCCACGGCGATTTCCGCATGCCCTACGAAATCCCGTCCTCCGACAACACCAATCTCAGCCACGCCGAGGAGGCCGGCATTTCCTCGATCGCCAATGGCGCGCCGCAGGTGCTGAACCGCGTACGCGAACAGCTGATGCTCGGCGCCAGCCAGATCAAGATCATGACCGGCGGCGGCGTTTCCTCGCAATATGACCCGATCCCGAGCCTGCAGTTCACGCCGGAGGAAATCAGGGCCGCTGTCCAGGCGACCGAGGACTGGGGCACCTATGTCTGCGCCCACGTCTATACCGCCGAAGGGATCAAGCGCTCGATTGCAAACGGCGTTGCCTGCATCGAGCACGGCCAGCTGGCCGATGAGGACGCCGTGCGCATGATTATCGACACGGGAACCTGGTGGAGCATCCAGCCTTTCCTGGCGGACGAGGATTCCAACCCGCAGGGCACCGAGCAGCAACGCCAGGACCAGCGCAATATCGCCGAAGGCACGGTGCGCTGCTTCGAATGGGCCGACAAGTTCAACATCGAGCGCATGGTCTGGGGCACGGACATCCTGTTCAATCCGGCCAGGACGATCTCGCAAGGCCGCCAGCTTGCCAAGCTTGCGGACTGGTTTTCACCGGCAACCGTGTTGAAACTGGCCACCAGCCGCACCGGCGAACTGCTGCAGCTTTCCGGCGAGCGCAACCCCTATCGCGGCCGCCTCGGCGTCATCGAGCCCGGCGCCTATGCCGATATGCTGTTGATCGACGGGAATCCGCTTGAGGATATTGCGCTGATCGCCGATCCTGGGAATATGGCGGTCATCATGAAGGATGGCCGGTTTTTCAAGAACACGCTTGCCTAGGAGCCCGAAATGCGCGCATCAGCCGTCAGACTTCTTTTCGCGGGCGTGGCAGCGGCCGCCCTTTCCCACACGGCGCACGCCGCCGATCCCGTTGCCCCGCCGCCGCCGCAACCGGCCCCGGCGGCCCCCGCGCTCAACGATGACTGGCGCTTTGCGCTGACGCCCTATATCTGGGGCGCGGGCCTTTCGGGAAAGGTCTCCCCCTATGCCGGCGCACCGACAGTTTCGATCGAGCGCGACTTTTCCGAAATTCTGAAGGATCTCAACCTCGCCGGTTTCGTCAACTTCTTCGCCACGAACGGCACATTCGGCGTCTATGCAGATGTCATGTATGTCGATCTGGCCGAGGAACACGCCACCGGCCCGGTGACCCTTCCAGGCTTCGGCCCCGTGCCGGGGGTCAATGTCAATCTTGACAGCAAGCTTTTCAATGCAGCGCTTTTTGGCTCCTATCGCATTGCCCAGGCCGACGGTTTCGCGCTCGATGCGCTTGCGGGCGTGCGCGCCATCAAGGCTTGGACCGAGGTCTCCGCCAGCATTCCCGGCACGCCCTACAGCTATCAGGCCAAGAGCGATTTCGGCTGGGTGGATCCGGCCATCGGCGCGCGTCTGGCCTATGGTTTCGGCAATCGGTTCGGCTTTGTCGGCCAGGCCGATATCGGCGGTTTTTCCGTCGGCTCGGACCTCACCTGGCAGGCCATGGGCGCCGTCACCTATGAGCTGTCCAAATCCACGGCGCTGGCCTTCGGCTACAAATATCTGTCGATCGACTATGACAAGGACGGCACGCTTTTCGACGTGGACATGCAAGGCCCGACAGTGGGTCTTGCCTTCCGGTTTTAAGCCTGATGGTCAGACTTGGTTGACACTTGCAGGCACTGTGCAGGAAACTGCGCAATAACGGGACAAAAGATAAAGAGGGTCAGGTGCGCGGCGTCGTGGTATTGCGTAAGACAGGGTTTGCTCTATTGGGGCCGGTTTTGCTCGCCTCCTGCGGCATGAGCGAACGCAGCCCCGTCATTCCCTTTTTCGGAGCCTATTTTCCTTCCTGGATCGCCTGTTCGCTGATCGGCATCATCAGCGCGGTCATCATCCGGCTCATCTTCATCAAGGCCGGCATTGACGCCCTCATGCCGCTCAGGGTGATCGTCTATCTGTTTGTGGCAATCGCCATCGGGCTTGCCTCGTCAATCCTTCTGTTCGGGCGGTAGACCATGTTAAGCACCAAGGCAAAGCTTGTCGCCCTTATCCCGATCATCGTCATCGGCGCGACCGCCTATCTCGGCTGGACGCATATGACGCGGATGAAGGCGAATATCCTGTCGCAGGACGCGAAGCTGACCGCGCCGATCACGCAGATCTCGGCCACCGTTCCCGGCCGGATCGCTGAAATCAATGTCGTGGAAAACCAGGCGGTGAAGAAGGGTGAGCTCCTGTTCACGCTGGAAGACGAATCCTACCGTCTTCTGGTGGCGCAGGCGGAAGCCGAGCTGAAGGCGGCGGAAGCGCTCTACCAGTCTCAGGAGCGCAGCATTGCCGCCGAAACCGCCAATGCAGAGATCGCCGTGCAGCAGATCGAGCGCGCGCGCGCCAATCTGGAACTGGCGGAAGAGACACTGGAACGGCTTCTGCCGCTGCAGCCCAAGGGCTATGTCACCGACCAGCAGGTGCAGGATGCCCGCACGGCGAAACGCGATGCCGAGGTCTCCCTCGAACAGGCAATGCAGCAGTCAAAGGCCGCCGATGCCCTGATCTCGACGCCGGAGGAGACGCTGGCCGTCATCGAGGCCCGCCGGGCCGCGCTCGACCTTGCCAAGCACAACCTCGCCAACACCAGGATCTATTCGCCCCATGACGGCCGCGTTGTCGGGCTGAAATTCTCGAGCGGCCAGTTCGTCGTCTCCGGCGCGCCGCTCTTTACGCTCGTCAATACCGGCCAGTGGTTCGCGACGGCGCTCTACCGGGAGGCGGAACTGAAGGACCTGCCCGCCGGCACCTGCGCCTCCGTCTATGTCATGGCCGATCGCTCGGTGGAGATCAAAGGCCGGGTCCAGGGCATCGGCTGGGGCGTGGCAACGGAAAGCATGATCGACCTGCCGAGCGCGCTTCCCTATGTTCCGAAGGAACTCGACTGGGTGCAGATAGCGCAGCGCTTCCCCGTGCGCATCGAGCTGATCGACCCGCCGGAAAACCTGATGCGCATCGGCGCATCCGCCTCGACAGTGGTCCGCCATGGCGACGATTGCTGAAAGCGCGCTGAGGCGGAAGTCGCACCGGCTTGTCGATGACCTGAAGCCGTTCCCCGGCCGCCTTCGCCTCTCGCTTTCCATCGGCGCCATCTGCGCCATCTCGACCGTCATCTCGATGATGTATCATTTCCCGGAAGCGGCCATCGGCTGCTATCTGGTGATCTTCCTGATGCGCGCCAATGCTGCGGAGAACGTCGTCACCGGCGTCGGCATCATCATTGCCGTCTCGTTCGTGGTCGCGCTGCTGATCGGCATCATCAACCTGACGATCGACCATCCGCCGGCACAGATCGCGGCGATCGTCGTCGCCTCCTTCATCTTCCTCTATCTCGATTCGGCCACAAAGGCCGGCGAACAGGCGGGCATCGTCGCACTGGTGATCGCCTTCGTTCTGACCCTGCTGGGCAATATCCCGCTCGGCGAGATTGCCACCCGCGCCGTGCTTTATGCCTGGGCCATGGTGTTCGTGCCGATGGCGGTGATGGCCGTCTACAATCTGCTCTTCGGCATTCCCCCGCAAAAGCTGCTGCGCCAGACGATTGCCGAGCGGCTGGAGCTTGCCGCAGACCGGCTCGAAACGCCGGATCCCGCCGACGAACTCGCCTTCACCGATGCACTCGGCGAGGGCATGGCGGAATCCGACAAGCGATTGCTGCTGACGAAGCTCCTGAACCTCGTCTATGGCAAGGACTATGAGTTCCTCGAACGCGGCCAGGCGCACAGCTACCGGCTTCTGCTGGCCGTCTCCGCATTGCCGGAAACGGCAGACGGCGAAACCCGCGCGGCACTTGCCGGTTTATGCCGCGAAATGGCTGAGGCCGTAACCGCGAAACAGGCGCTGCCCGCATTCGATGCGCAGGCCTTTGCCGGGAATGCCGCCTTTGGCGATGTCGCAGGAGCACTGGACGACCTCTCCCAAATGGCGCCGCTGCAAAAGGGCGCGCCGGTCGATGACCCGGCGGTCTCTCCCGACATCTTCTCCAACCCCGTCCATCTGCAGTTCGCACTGAAAACGACGCTTGCCGCCGTCACCTGCTTCTTCATCTACACGGCGATTGACTGGCAGGGCATTCATACGGCGATGATCACCTGCTATGTCGCGGCCCTCGGCACCACGGGGGATACGGTGCACAAACTTGTGCTGCGCATCACCGGCTGCCTGATCGGCGCGTTCTTCGGCCTGGTGGCGATCCTCTTCGTCATTCCGCAGCTTGAATCCGTCGGCGGGCTCGCCTTCCTCATCTTCGCCGTCGTCTCGCTGGCTGCGTGGGTTTCGACCGGCAATGAGCGGATTTCCTATGGCGGCGTGCAGATCGCGCTCGCTTTCCTGCTGACGGTGCTGCAGGGCTTCGGCCCGAGCACCGATCTGAGCGCAGCGAGCGACCGCATCATCGGCATTCTCCTCGGCAATGCCGTGGTCTATGTGATCTTCACCACGATCTGGCCGGTGAGCGTCGGCGACGAGGTGAAACGCCGGGTCGACCTTGCCACCGCGAAGCTGAAACAGCTTGCCGGGCTGGACTTCGAGACCCGTCGCGCCTCCACCGCGCTGGTCGCTTCGGTGCAGAGCGACATCGGCGTGATCCGCAACGCGGTGGAAATGGCGTCCTACGAGCCGCGCCATATGCGCCCGTCGCTTGAGGCGCGCAAAGTCTATGCCGGCTCGGCGCGGGCGCTGGACGCGCTTTCGCTTGCTCTTTATTTCCGCCCCGAGCCGCCGCCCGTGCCGGAACCGGACACAATCTCAAGCCCCGCCCAACCGGCAGATTTTTCGAAAACCGCCCAAACGGGAGAGACGACCTGATGCGAAACCTTCTTTCCGGAATGGCTGGCATCGTCGCCATCGTCACGCTCACGGCGCTTGGCGGCTGCGCGGCCGATTCGCTGTCGCTGGCTCCGCCCTCACCGGACCGGCCCTGGCAGCCGGCGGCGGAAAACACCAATGCGGATGACCTGAGAACCGCGGCACAGGGCGGCACGGAACTGGCGCTTTCCCCGCCCGTCATCGACAACGCCAGAACCTATACGCTGCCCGAACTGATCGATCTTGCCCAGCGCACCAATCCGGGCACGCGCGCGGCGTGGGAGGAGGCGCGACAGGCGGCGCTTGCCGTCGGCATGGCGGAGGCGACTTATCTGCCGGTGATCACCGCCAACGTGATTGCCGGCACCAACCAGAACGCCGCCGAACTGCCGATCCCGATCGGCGGCAGCGCCTATTTCGACAGCAATATCCAGGGCGTTGTGCCCTTCATGGCGCTGCAATGGCTGGCGCTTGATTTCGGCGGCCGCAGCGCTGTCGTCGAGGCGGCAAAACAGGTGTCGCTCGCCTCGAACTACCAGTTCAACGCCATGCACCAGAAGCTCGTCTTCGCGGTGACCGGCGCCTATCACGACTATAACGCCGCCCGCGCCCATAGCCGCGCGGCAAGCCAGTCGCTCGCCAACAGCCGCACCGTGCTCGACGCCGTCAGCGCCAGACGCGGGCGCGGCCTTGCCACCTCCGTCGATGAGGCCCAGGCCGAGCAGATCGTCGCCCAGGCCGAGCTGGCGCTCGTTCAGGCGAAAGGCAGCGAGCAGGACAGCTATCAGGCGCTCCTCGGCGCGATTGGCATCTCGCCGATGTCGAAGCTGAAGATCGAGGATACGGCCACGCGCGGCCTGCCGGCGTCTTCCCGCGCGCCGGTCGATACCATGATCGAGATCGCCCTTTCCAACCGGCCCGACATTCTGGCGGGTTACGCCACACTTGAGGCCAGCCGGGAGGGCGTGAAAAAGGCGAAATCCGACTTCATGCCGAAGGTCGGCGTGTTCGGTACGCTGTCATCCTATGAAACCGGCGTGACGGCGGGCGGTCTGCCGACCATCGACAATAACGGCCTCAACGGCAATATCATGGTCGGCGCCACCATTCCGCTCTATGACGCCGGCATGCGCGACGCCAATCTGAAACAGGCGGAAAGCCGGGTCGAGGCGGCCAGGCGCAATTTCGAGCAGCTGAAGGACGCCGCCGCCCGCGAGATCGTCGTCGCCTCGAACGCGCTGACGACCGCGCTCCAGGCCAATGCCTCCGCCGTCAAGCTCCGCCAGGCCGCCTACAAGACCTATGATTCCGCGCTTGAGGCCTATCAGAACGGCGTCGGCACGGTCTCAGCGCTGGCAACGGCCGAAACCGGCCTGCTCGAGGCGCGGCTTGCCGAAAGCGACGCGCGCGAGGCGGCCTTCACCGCTGCGGCCAACCTCGCTTTCGTGCTCGGCACCTCGACTGCGGCGACCGTTCCGCGCTAAAGCAATTCCAGGTGAGGGGGACACCGGTTCACCATCCGGAATTGCGCAAAACAGAGAGATAGAGCGGTTCGGCGTTTCCGTGAAAGCTGAACCGCGCTAGGACAACCGCCTCAATCATCGCGTTGCCGACCGACGCCTCGCCTTCAGGAGAGACCATGCACAGTCCAAGTTCGATACCCAGATGGAGCGTGTTGTTGCCCTTTGTGGCCATGATCATCGTCGCGCTCGAGATCTTTGGCGTGCTGCATGCCACATCGGTCGTCTTTCTCGTGCCCGCCGTTCTTCTGCTTGGCGGCTCGGTGTTCGCCGCCGTGCTCCACGCAGAGGTTCTGGGCGCCCGGGTCGGCGAACCGATGGGCTCGATCATTCTCGCCGGCTGCGTGACGCTGATCGAGGTGGCGCTGATCGTCTCGATCATGCTGTCGGGGGCGGAGGGCACAGACGCCGTGGCCCGCGACACCGTTTTTTCCGCCGTGATGATCGTGCTGAACGGCATTATCGGGCTATGCCTCGTCGTCGGCGGCCGGATCTACCATGCGCAGAGCTTCAAGCTTGCCGCCGCCACGGCTGCCCTTGCCGTGCTCGGCACGCTTTCAACGCTCGCCTTCGTGCTGCCGAATTTCGCCATTTCCGGCCCTGCAAAACAATATTCATGGGCCCAGCTTCTGGTCGTCAGCATTTGCTGCCTGGTGCTTTACGGCGTGTTCCTGTTCATCCAGACCGTGCGCCACCGCAGCGATTTCACCGAAGAAGTCGCTGAGGAAGAGGGCGAGTTCTTCCCTGACCACCACGCGCCGCCCTCGGGCCGGATGACCACGGCGAGCGCGGTGATGCTGCCGTTTTCGCTGCTGATGGTCATCCTGCTGGCCGAAATGCTGTCCGCGCCGCTTGACCGGGGCATTGCGGCGGCCGGCCTGCCGCAGACGCTTGTCGGCGTGATGATCGCGGCGCTGGTGCTGATGCCGGAGGGCATTTCGTCTGTGCAGGCAGCGTTCAAGAACAGGATCCAGCAGAGCATCAACCTCGTGCTCGGCTCGGCGCTTGCCAGTATCGGCCTGTCGATCCCGATCGTGGCGCTGATCTCGATCGCGCTTGGCCGTCAGATGACGCTCGGCCTTGAGCCAGAACAGATGGTGATG
Source organism: uncultured Martelella sp. (assembly GCA_963676545.2). GTDB lineage: Bacteria > Pseudomonadota > Alphaproteobacteria > Rhizobiales > Rhizobiaceae > Martelella. The sequence continues at coordinate 418,871 of CAXXRG010000003.1, forward strand.
CTCATCCTGACGCTGTTCGTCAGCACCATCACGCTAGGAACGGGCCGCACCACCGTGCTGCAGGGCGCGGTCCATCTGGTGATCTTCGCCGTCTTCGTGCTCCTGACGCTGGTGCCCTAGCGCATTTCGCAGTCAGATGGAGAAATCTGACGTTCAGCGAAAATGCGTCATAACTCATAGCTGGAGCGGTTGCATGTTTCCATGAAAGGAGGAACCGCTCCAAGGCCTGTCAGCGGGTTGCGCGGATCACGGTTTCGCCATTCGCTGTCAGGAGAAGGTCGCCGTCTTCGGCGATATCGAAGCCGTCGACCGTATCGATCGCCCGGAAGAAGTCGCCTTCCAGCGTCATCCGGCCATCCATGCAGGCCATCTCTGTCGCCGCCAGCGGGCCGATCTCGAGACCGCCCTCGCCGCCAAGCCTGATGAGGCCCATATAGCGGTTGCAGCCGGAGGAACCTGAAATCCGGCCATCAGCGTCAACCGCAATCGTCACCTCGCCCTCATCGCCGACGGCCTGCGAACCGATTGTCGAGACCACCCATTCCGGCCCGGCAAGAAGCGACATTGTATCGCCGCCGCACCCGCGCAGAACGCCTGTCGCGGTCGCCAGTTCGACTGTCCGCGGGAAAAGCCGGCCGCTCATATCATCGCGGCAGAGCCGGTCGCTGACGGCAAGAGACAGGCCGAAGGCGTCGAAGGCATAATGATAGGCGGCTTCGGAGATTTCGGCTTCGGGAAGCCGGAGGTCGAGCCGGTCGTCGCCGTAATTGAGGTCCAGGAGGAAGCGTCCGCCGTCAATTACCGCGCGCCAGCCGGGTTCGTTGCCCTGCGCCGTCCAGCTGCTGTCATCCTCGACCATCTCGCACTCCGGCAAGGTCACGCCGTCAAGCGTCAGCGTCGCCTGATCGCCCTTGCCCCAGAACTCGTTCTCACCGTCCTCGCTTGCAAAGCGCGCGCCATCGGCCGAAATCGCCTGGGGAAGCTCGAAAATCCTTTCATCCGTTTCGATGACGGCAAGATTGTCGCGAAAGCCGATCGTGAAGCGTTCATCGCCACAGGCCCAGGTGGACTGGAAACCGGAAGGCGTGAAGCCCGAGAGCCAGATTGTGCCGATATCGATATCCGCCGTTCCCGCCGCAACCGCCACCGGATCGCTGACGAAGCGAAGCGTGTCGTCGACCATGATCGCGGCCGTGAGTTCGCCCTTGAGCCCGCCGGGCACGGAAAACGAAAACGGCAACGGCACCTGCCGCCCGTCCGCCGCCTGGCGCATGCCGCCAAGCTCGTAGCCCTGAAAGCCTGTCAGAAAGACGATCAGCTCGGCATCATCCGGCAATGCCATGCGTTCACGGTAGCTTGCCTCGCCAGAGACCGTCCGCATCTCCTGGGCGAGCGCGGACGATGATGCCAGCGCGGCAATGAGTGCGATCAGGGTTTTCGACATGGGGACCTCCGGTTTTGTGATGATTTTGGCCCAAGCCTAACTGCGTCACGCAACAGGTCAATGTCGACTGACCAAGATTAGCCCTCGCTGGCAAACATCGGCCCTCCCTTGTGGCGCGGAAAACCATAGCCATGAATTTCGACAAGGTCGATATCGGCCGGCTTTTCGGCAATGCCTTCGGCGAGGATCGCGCGGCCTTCATCCGCCATTGCCTTCACAAGCCGGTCGGCGATCGCCTCGAGGCTCAGTTGAGAGGAGCCCGCAATCCGGGCTTTCAACAGGGCATGCACCGTATCGGAAACCACCGGCGTCCGGTCTCCGGCCGCGTAGTCATACCAGCCGCCGCCGGTCTTCTGCCCCTTGCGCCCGGCGCGCACCAGAATATCGCCGAGCGTTTCGGGGACGTTTTCGCCCGCCGCCCGCGCCCCCTCGCGCTGTAGGAAGGCGATGTCGAGGCCGCCGAGATCCTGCGCCTCGAAGGGGCCCATCTTGAAGCCGTAACCGCGCATGGCCGCGTCGATATCGGCAATGGCCACGCCCTGTTCGACCAGTTCCTCGGCTGCCGCGCGATAGCGCTTGAGGACACGGTTGCCGATAAAGCCCTCGCAGATGCCGGCGCGTACCGGCATCTTGCCGAGCGTCTTGGCCAGCGCAAAGGCGGTGGCAAGCACCGCGTCGGAGGTTTCCGGCACAGGCACGATTTCCAATAGCTTCATCACATGGGCAGGCGAGAAGAAATGCAGGCCGATGAAGCGCTCGGGGTTCGGCAGACCTTCAGCAATCAGGCGTGGATCAAGATAGGAGGTGTTGGTGGCCAGCACCGCATCTTCCCGGCAGACGCGCCCGAGCTTTTCAAAGACGGCGCGTTTGACGGAAATTTCCTCGAACACCGCCTCGATCACCAGATCGTAATCGCGAAGTGCCGCATATTCCGTCGTGCCGCCCAGCGACGCCATCAAATCGGCGCGACCTGCCTCGGTGAGCTTGCCGCGCTTGACGGAGCCGGCCAGAATACCATCGATCGTGCGGATGCCACGCGCCACCGCCTCTTCGTCGCGCTCGATCAGGGTGACGGGGAAGCCGGCATTCAGGGCGGCAACGGCAATGCCCGCCCCCATCGTGCCGCCGCCGATGACGCCGACGGAGGCGATGGCAAGCGGCGCAACACCCTTCAGGCTCTCCGGCCGGGCCGCCGCCCTTTCGGCGAAGAAGACATGGCGAAGGGCCGCCGCCTCCTTCGAGCCGCGCAGTTCCAGAAACACCGCGCGTTCATGTTTCATCGCCGCATCGAACGGGTTTTCAACGGCAAAGCGGATCGATGCCAGCACCTCCAGCGGCGCGCGATAGCCGGGCTTTGCCGCATCCTTTTCAGCCGCCGCCCAGAAATCGGCATCCGGGGGCGTAATCGAGCGCTCACGGCTTTTCAGCGGCAGCGGGCGTGTCAGCGCCTGTTCGGCATAAGCGACGGCCTCGGTGACGAGATCGCCTTCGGCAATCGCATCGATCAGCCCTACCTCAAGCGCGGCTTTTGCCTTCATCGGACGACCGGAAACGGCAAGCTTCACCGCCGTTTCCACACCGGCCACACGCGGCGTGCGCACCGTTCCCGAAGCCCCGGGGATGAGGCCGAGTGTGACTTCCGGCAGGCCGACCGAGGCCTTGGCATCGGCAATCCTGAAACGACAGCCAAGCGCAATTTCAAACCCGCCCCCCAGCGCCGCGCCGTGAATGGCCGCGACCCAGGGCTTTTCCGCATCCTCGATTGCCGCCACCACATCCGGCAGAAGCGGCTCTTGCGGCGGCAGGTTGAACTCGCGCACATCGGCCCCTGCAATAAAGGTGCGTCCGGCGCAGGCAAGCACCACCGCCTTCACCTGATCATCGGCGTCAAGCGTTTCGACGGCTTCGACCAATGCGGCGCGCACGGCATTCGAAAGCGCGTTGACGGGCGGATTGTCGATGGTCACCACGGCAATTGCGCTGCGGCGGTCGATGGTCATTACATTCATTTGAGGGTCCAGGGACGTCATGTCAAATTCCAAGATAGGCCTCGCGCACCTGCGGATCGGCGATCAGCGCCTCAGCCGCGCCTTCCATGGTGATGCGGCCGGTTTCCATCACATAGCCGCGGTCGGCGATCTTCAGCGCGCCATAGGCGTTCTGCTCCACAAGCAGCACGGTGACATCGCGCGCCTTCAGCGCCTTCACCACATCGAAGATCTGCGCCACCAGCAGCGGCGCCAGCCCCATGGAGGGTTCATCGAGCAGAAGGCAGGCGGGGCGCCCCATCAGCGCGCGGGCAATCGCCAGCATCTGCTGCTGACCGCCGGAAAGGCCGCCAGCGACGAGATTGCGCTTTTCCTTGAGGATCGGGAACATGGCGAAGGCATCTTCCATGTCGCGTTCGACGCGGTCGTCTGAATAGAGGAAGGCGCCGAGCCTCAGGTTCTCCTCGACCGAGAGATTGGTGAAGATCTGCCGGCCTTCCGGCGACTGGGCAAGCCCCTGTTTCAGCCGCTTGAAGGCGGGCACGGTGGTCATCACCTCGCCGCGGAAGATCATTTCGCCATCGGTCACCGGCTGCAGGCCGGAGAGGCATTTCAGAAGCGTCGTCTTGCCCGCGCCATTGGCGCCGACCACGGTGACGATCTCGCCGGATTTGACCTCGAGATCGATGCCGTGCAGCACCTCGATGCGGCCATAGGCCGAGCGCAGGCCCTTAACCGTCAGCATCGGCGGCCTCCTCTTCGGTTCCAAGATAGGCGGCAATCACCGCCTTGTTGCGCGATACGGTTTCCGGGTTGCCCTCGGCGATCTTCTCGCCGTGATCGAGCACCACGATATGGTTGGAGATGCGCATCACCATCTTCATGTCGTGCTCGACCAGAAGGATGGCGATGCCCGATTGCGCCAGTTCGGCAATCAGCCGGTCGATTTCTTCCGTCTCCACCGCATTGCAGCCGGCTGCCGGCTCATCGAGCAGCAGGACGCGGGGGGAGACGGCAAGGGCGCGGGCAATTTCCAGCCGCTTCAGCGCGCCATAGGAAAGGTTTCCCGCCTGGCGTTCGGCGGCCTTCTGCAGGCCGACGCGGGCAAGCAGTTCCTCCGCTCCCTTCTTCGCCTCCGCTGCCCGTTTCTTCGAGGCCGGAAGCGACAGGAGATCGGCGACCAGCGCGCCGCGTTCCTGCAGATGAAACCCGGCGATGACATTTTCCAGCACCGTCATTTCCTGAAAGATCTGCAGGTTCTGGAAGGTGCGCGTCAGCCCGAGATTTGCCAGCCGGTCGGGCCGTTTGGCGGTAATGTCGCGGCCATCCAGCATCACCTTGCCCTCGCCGGGCAGATAGACGCCGGAGATCATGTTGAACAGCGTGGTCTTGCCTGCGCCGTTCGGTCCGATCACCGAAACGATCTCGCCGGCCTTTGCCGAAAAGCTGACATTGTTGACGGCGCGCAACCCGCCGAAGGAAATGCCAAGGCCCTGAACATCAAGAAGGCTCATTCGTCCCTCCCCTTCAGTTTGGCCGCTATCGAGGGCAGGAGCCCGCGCGGCAGGAAGATCATCACCGAAATCATGATGGCGCCGAGGACGAGCTGTTCATATTCGGCAAAGACGGTGAGCACCTGCGGCAGAAGGGTGAGGATCGCAGCCCCCAGCATGGCGCCGAGAATCGAGCCGACGCCACCGAGCACGGCCATGGAGACCATTTCGATCGAGTGCATGAAACCCGCCACATCCGGCGTGATGAACCCGTTCTGCAAAGCCAGCAACGAACCGGCGACCGAGGCATAGACGGCGGAAATGATGAAGGCCTGCAATTTGACGCGGGCGACATCGATGCCGACCGTGCGGGCGGCAACTTCCGAACCGTGTAGCGCGCGCATGGCGCGGCCCGTCGGGCTCATCGCCAGATTGAGCGCGATCCAGACGCCGATGACCAGAACGATGCCCGAAACGCCATACCAGAACTCGCCGCCGGACAAGCGCCAGCCCATATCGCGCAGAAGGTCGCGCAGGCCGAGTTCCGGCACGGCCATGCCGTCCGGCCCGCCGGTGAGCTGGCGCTCATTGGTAAGGACCAGCGACACGAGAATGCCGAAGCCGAGCGTTGCCACGGCCAGATAATAACCTTTGAGCTTCAGGATCGGCCGGCCGATAAGGGCCGCAACGCCAGCGGAAATGACAGCGCCGAGAACGGCGGAAAGGGCCGGATGCAGACCCAGATATTCCGGCGCCAGCGCGGTAGAATAAGCGCCGATACCGGCAAAGCCCGCATGACCGAGCGAGATCTGCCCGGCATAGCCGATCAGGATGACGAGGCCGATCACCGAAAGCGCGTTGACGAAGATCAGCGCGCCGACGCGGTAGTAATAGCCAGACGGAAAGAAGAAGGGCAGGACGGCGACAAGGGCAGCGACGATGGCGATCTGGATCCATTTCGAATGTGCTGACATGGCTTCAGACCCTTTCCGTCGACCTGGCGCCGAACAGGCCCTGGGGCATGACGAAGAGCACGGCGAGGATGACGACGAAGGCGACGGCTTCCTTGTATTGCGAGGAAAGATAGCCGGCCGTCAGCGCTTCCATCAGGCCGAGCGCAATGCCACCGACGAGTGCGCCCTTCGGATTGCCCATGCCGCCGAGCATGGCGGCGGCAAAGCCCTTCAGCGCCAGCGCCACGCCCACATCGTAGCTGACCAGCGTGATCGGCGTGATCAGCACGCCCGCAAGGGCGGCGATTGCAGCCGACAGCGAGAAGGAAAGCGTCATCACCCAGTTTGTGTTGATGCCGACAAGCTGGGCAGCGAGCCGGTTATTGGCGGCCGCCAGCACCGCCTTTCCGGTGAGCGTCTTGGTGAAGAAGACCCACAGGCCGACAAAGACGAAGACGGCGCCACCGATGACCCACAAGCTCTGCGGCAGGATGGTCGCGCCGAGAATGTGGATCGGATCGTCGCCGGAAAAGGCGGGAAAGCGATGCAGCTGCTTGTCGAAGACGAGCTGTGCCACGCCGCGAATGAAGATCGAGGCGCCGATGGTGATGATCACCAGCGAGACCACAGGGGCACCGCGCGCGGGCTCGATCGCGAGCTTGTTGAGCGCGACGCCGACGGCTGCGGTGATGACGATGGCGAGAAGCCCCGCCAGCGGCAGCGGCAGGCCGGCGGCATAGGTGAAGGCGGTGATCATGCCGCCCAGCATGACGAATTCGCCCTGCGCGAAATTCACCACGTCAGAGGCGTTGTAGATGATCGTGAAGCCGAGCGCGACCAGCGCGTAGACCGCACCGACCGTAAAGCCCGACAGAATGAATTGCATCAATGCGTCCATGGATGGATCCCGAACGGTGACTGCTGGTAAGCGGGCAAACGCACCCGCGGCGAACGCCCCACGCCGCTATTTTGGCGCGGGGACAGTTTTTTTTGACAAAGGCCCTCGCCTCACCTTCCGTCATGCCGGCCTTGAGCCGGCATCCAGGGCCAAATATCGAAGACCAACAAATCAAGGTCTTGATACAAAGGTGTTTTGTCGCCCTGGACCCCGGATCAAGTCCGGGGTGACGGTCGGGAAGCGCCATTTGCCTGCAACAGGCTTTGTCGCCAGCCTGATCCCGCGCCCGTCAGGGGCGCGGGCTGTCTTTCAAAGCGTCAGTCGATGGATTTCCAGCCGCCATTGTCGATTTCGAGCATGCGGAAGGCGGAAAGATCGAGGCCGAGGTGATTGTCCGGGCTCATGGTATAGACGCCGGTGGTGCCGACGAGACCGTCGGTTGCCTCAAGCGCATCACGGATGGCATCGGGGTCTTCGCCGCCGGCCTCGCTCATGGCGTTGACCATCAGCAGGAAAGCGTCATTGGCATAGCCGCCGAAGGTCGAGACGTTCTGGTCGTATTTGCCCTCGTAAGCGGTCTTGTAGTTCATCACCACGTCGCGCTGGATATCGTCTTCCGGCAGGATATCGGCGATCAGAAGTGCTGTACCCGGCAGGCGCACGCCCTGGGCGGCATCGGCGCCAACCAGTTCGATGAAGCTGTCGGAGGCAACGCCGTGGCTCTGGTAGAGCGGCAGATCGATGCCGAGCTGGCTGGCATTGCGGGTGACGATCGCCGGGCCCTGGCCGAAACCGGGGTTGAGGATCGCCTGGACGCCATCGGTGTTCTTGATTTTGGTGAGCTGCGGCGTCATGTCGGCATCGCTCGGACCGTAGATCTCGTCGGCGAGGATCTCGATATCATAGCCGCCGGCAACATCCTTGCACTGCGCCTGCATCGATGCGCCAAAGCCGTCCGTGCCGGAGATCATGCCGATCTTTGTAATGCCGTTCTTCTTCATGTTGTCGAAGATCTTTTCGCAGGCCATGCGATCGGTATGCGGCGTCTTGAAGACGTATTCCTTCACCGGATCGATGATCTGCAGCGCGCCGGCGAGCGAGATGAAGGGAATGCCTTCATCCTCGGCAACCGACAGGATCGACATCGAGGTGCCGGTGGTGGTGCCGCCGATGATGGCGACCACTTCGTCATCCTCGATCAGACGGGTGGCGAAGGTGCGCGCCTTGTTGGGGTCGCCGCCATCGTCATAAAGCGTCAGATCGATCTTTTCGCCATTGATGCCGCCATTGGCGTTCAGTTCCTCGACCAGCATTTCGATGGTCTTGGCTTCCGGGTCGCCGAGAAAGGCGGCAGGGCCGGTGGCTGAAAGGCTGGCGCCGAGCCTGATTTCCGCGCCTGCGGCGGTTGCAAGGCCGAGCGTGGCAAGCATGGCCAGAGCTGTGGTTGACATGAATTTCATTGGATACTCCTCCCTGATCTATCCAAAACAATGTTGGCCGGCTGTGTTTCAGGCAGCTTTCGGCCAGCGGATCATGACGCGCCGGAACCGCGGCGCGACAAAGGCTGTGTCGGTGAGGCTCGCATTGCCCGAAGGGTTTGCGCCCGTGACGTGGTAGTCCGAGAAGGCCGCCGACTGGTTGACGTAGATATTGCCGGTGAGGTTCACCGAGAGATTGACGCCGGCCCTGGCAAAGGCCGCTGCCGCCTCCTCGATCAGCGCGCCATCGGTCGCGTAGAGCGCTGCGGTGATTGCGCCCTTTTCGGCCGCGATCGCCGAGGCCTTGGCGATGGCATCATGCGCATCCTCGCAGGCAATGAAGAAGGAGACGGGGCCGAAGCATTCGTCGTTCTGAGCTCCGTCCCGGCTGTCATCGGCCACCACGAGCAGCGGCGTCGCCGAGGCGCCAAGCCCGGTTTCACGGCTCTCGCGCACCACGCGCCCGGCATGGCGGGCCTTTTCGATGCGCTCGAAGGTCGAGGCATTGGCGATTGCGCCGCAGATCGATGAAGCCTGTGCGCCGTCGGCCAGCAGCCGGTCGATGGCCGCAACGATGCCGCTGACGACATCGTCAAAGCTCTTGGGACCTTCGCCCGTCTCGATACCGCCCTTCGGCAGATAGAGGTTCTGCGGCGAGGTGCACATCTGGCCGGAATAGAGCGACAGCGAAAAGGCGATATTGTCGCACATGCCGGCAAAATCATCCGTGCCGGTAATGGTGATCGAATTGACGCCGGTCTCCTCGGTGAAGACGAGCGCGTTGCCGGCGTTTCTGCGCAGCCAGGCGGCAAAGAAGGAGGAGCCGGTATAGTCGATGATCGAGAAGGCACCTGTCTCGACCAGCGCCTTGGTGATTTCCGCCCCCGGCTCGTCTGCGGCAAGCAGCACGACATCCGGCGAAAACCCTTCCTCCGCCAGAACCGCGCGCAGCACCTTGACGGTGAGCGCCAGCGGCAGGATTGCGCCCGGATGCGGCTTGACGACCACGCTATTGCCGGTGGCAAGGCTGGCAAAGAGGCCGGGATATCCATTCCAGTTCGGGAAGGTCTGGCAGCCGATCATCAAGGACAGGCCGCGCGGGACAATGCGCCAACGCTTTTCCAGCGTGATCGGATCGTGCTTGCCCTGCGGCTTTTCCCACGTGGCAGCCGTTGCCGTGCTGGTCATTTCCGTAAAGGCAGCGGCGACGGCCTCAAGACCGCGATCCTGCGCATGCGGGCCGCCGGCCTGAAACGCCATGGGAAAGGCCTGGCCGGTGGTGTGCATGGTGGCGTGGCCGATGAGGAAGCTCATGGCATTGAGGCGGGTGAGCGCCTCCAGAAGAATGCCCGCGCGGGTTTCCGGATCAGCCGCGGCCCAGGGTCCGGCAGCCTTTTCGGATGCGGCGATCAACGCGGCAGGATCGGCAGCGGGATAGGAAATGGCAAGGCGTTTGCCCCAGGGCGCGTTTTCGCGGCCAACGCGGCGCGTCTCTGGGTGGCCCGGTATATCAAATGCATTGCCGACCAGCGCCTCAAAGGCGGCGATGCCCTCTGCCTTGGCGTTTTCGCCGTAGAGCTTGCCCGACGGCACTTCCGGAAAGGGCGTCCAGAAGGCGCGGGTCCGCAGCGCTTCCGCCGCCCGCGCCAGAAGCGCGGAATGGCGATCAAAAAGGTTCGTCATATCTCCTCCCAAATTCTGGAGACTATTATTGACCGACCGGACGGTTTATGCAACAACAATTATCAGCAGCGCTTGAGGAGAGTGCAGCGGGAGGAAAAAAATGACCGATAATCAAACCGTGCTCGTCACGTTGAAAGACGGCGTGTTGATGCTGACGCTCAACCGCCCCGACAAGCTGAATTCCTTCAATGTCGATATGCATCTCGCCCTGCGGGCAGCGTTTGAACGCGCCCATGAGGAGGACGAAATCCGCGCTGTGCTGCTGACCGGCGCCGGCCGCGCCTTTTGCGCCGGCCAGGACCTCGGCGACCGCGACCCGCGCAAGATGACGGAAAAGCCGGACCTCGGTGAGACGCTTGAGACCTATTACAATCCGACGCTCAGACTGATCCGCACGCTGGAAAAGCCGGTGATTGCCGCCGTCAATGGCGTGGCAGCGGGCGCCGGCGCCAATATCGCCTTTGCCTGCGACATCGTGTTCGCGGCGAAATCCGCGAAATTCATTCAGGCCTTTTCGAAGATCGGCCTCATTCCCGATGCCGGCGGCAGCTGGTCGCTGGCCCGCGCGCTCGGCGAGCCGCGCGCCAAGGCGCTTGCCATGACCGCCGAGCCGCTTATCGCCGAGAAGGCGGAAGACTGGGGCCTGATCTGGAAGGCGGTCGATGACGAGAAGCTGATGGAAGAGGCGAGCGGCCTTGCAGCAAAGCTTGCAAGCGGCCCGACCAAGGGGCTGGGGCTGACCAAACGGCTGATCCAGGCGGCATCCGAACACGACCTTTCCACCCATCTCGACATGGAGCGCGACTGCCAGCGCGAGGCGGGCCGCACCGATGACTATGCCGAGGGCGTCACCGCCTTTCTGGAAAAGCGCGCGCCGGTCTTCAAGGGAAAATGAACATGGACGCAACAATGACAGCCATGAGCCCGCAGGAACTGGCCGAAGCCTGCGCCGAAGCCATGTGGAACGACGACAACGCCTCACGGCACCTCGGCATGACGATCGAGCATATCGCGCCGGGCGAGGCAAGGCTTTCCATGACGCTGACCGAAACGATGACCAATGGCCATGGCAATGCCCATGGCGGCTATCTGTTCACCCTTGCCGACAGCGCCTTTGCCTTTGCCTGCAACACCTACAACCAGCTGACCGTCGCCCAGCACTGCGCGATTACCTACGTCGCGCCCGGCGCGCTCGGCGACCGGCTGACCGCTACGGCGCGCGAGGTTTCGCGCCGGGGCCGGTCCGGCATCTATGATATAAGCGTGACACGGGAGGACGGAACGGTGATCGCCGAATTCCGCGGCCATTCGCGCACCATCAACGGCACGCTGCTGCCCGCCTGACCGGCAGCCGTTTTCGAGGAGGAAGACATGAACGCCATCAACAACCTGAAACCGTCCCGCGAGATCCTCGATCCGATCGAGGTGGCAAGCCGCGACGAGATTTCCGCGCTTCAGCAAAAGCGCATGGCCTGGTCGCTGAACCACGCCTATGAGAACTCGCCCTTCTACCGCAAGCGCTTCGATGAGAGCGGCGTACACCCGTCGGATTTCAAGACGCTTTCGGACCTTTCGAAGTTCCCCTTCACGGTGAAAACCGACCTGCGTGATACCTATCCCTTCGGCATGTTCGCCGTTCCGCGCGAGAAGCTTGCCCGTGTCCACGCCTCCTCCGGCACCACCGGACGGCCGACCGTTGTCGGTTACACCAAGAACGATATCAATGTCTGGGCCGATGTGGTGGCCCGCTCGATCAGGGCGTCCGGCGGTCGCGCCGGCGATATCTGTCATGTGGCCTATGGCTACGGGCTTTTCACCGGCGGCCTCGGCGCCCATTACGGCGCCGAGCGGCTTGGCTGCACCGTGGTGCCGATCTCCGGCGGCATGACCGAGCGGCAGGTGACGCTGATGAGCGACTTCAAGCCGCAGATCATCATGGTCACGCCCTCCTACATGCTGTCGATCCTCGACGAGTTCCGCCGCCAGGGCGTCGATCCGCGCGAAAGCTCGCTGAAGGTCGGCATCTTCGGCGCGGAGCCCTGGACCAACGCGATGCGGGCGGAGATCGAGGACGCCTTCGACATGCATGCCGTCGACATTTACGGCCTTTCGGAAATCATGGGGCCGGGCGTTGCCAATGAATGCGTGGAGACCAAAGACGGGTTGCATGTCTGGGAAGACCATTTCTATCCGGAAATCATCGACCCGCAGACCGGCGAGGTGCTTCCCGACGGCGAGATGGGCGAACTGGTGTTCACCACGCTGACCAAGGAAGGCCTGCCGATGGTGCGCTACCGCACCCGCGACCTGACCCGCATCCTGCCCGGTACGGCGCGCTCCATGCGCCGGATCGAGAAGATCACCGGCCGTTCCGATGACATGATCATCCTGCGCGGCGTCAACGTCTTCCCGACGCAGATCGAGGAGATGATCCTGAAATGCGATGGCCTCAGCCCCCATTTCCAGATCGAGCTGACCCGCAAGGACCGCATGGACGTGATGACCGTGCATGTGGAATGCACGCCGGATCAGTCTTCCGCCGAAGCGCGGATGGCATCGGCGAAGGAACTGGCGCACCACATCAAGTCGGTGATCGGCGTTTCCACCAGGATCGACATCCGCGACCCGGAAAGCGTTGCCCGCTCGGAAGGCAAGGCCAAGCGCGTGGTTGATAACCGACCGAAATGATTACCGGTCGGCTGGTCAATTGATTAGCCGATGCTAGAAAGGGGCGAAACCGCCCCTTTTACCTGCCCATCAGGAGTTTTGAGAAAACCATGGCGAGAACACGGGCCAATGATTTCGAGGAAAAGCGGCATGGCCTGCTTTTGAACGCCGCCCATGTGTTCGCCACGCAGGGCATGGAAAAGGCGTCGATGTCGCAGATCGCGCGCGAGGCCGGCGTGTCGAAAGCGCTGCTCTACCACTATTACCCCTCCAAGGAGGCCCTGATCTTCGCCATCATCGCCTCGCATCTGGAGGCGCTCGACGCCGCGCTCGAAGAGGCCGACGACCCGAAGCTTGAACACAAGGCGCGGCTTGAGAAACTGGTGATGACGGTGCTGAACGAGTATCGCGGCGCTGACGACCAGCACAAGGTGCAGCTCAATGCAGCACCCGCCCTTTCCCCCGAACAGACCAAGCAGATCCGCGCGCTGGAGCGCAGCATTGTCGGTCGCTTCTCCGCCGTCATCCGCGAGATCCACCCCGAACTCGACCGCCCGGAGCGCCCGCTCCTGATGCCGGTCACCATGTCGCTCTTCGGCATGATGAACTGGGTCTATATGTGGTTCCGAGAAGGCGGCAAGATCACCCGCGAGGATTATGCCGCAATGGCGACGACGCTGCTTCTGGAAGGCGTGAAGGCGGTTCGGTAGAGAGTGCATTCTGGAGGCTCGGCGCCCAACAATCTCCCCCCTTGAGGCGAAGATTGGTTCCGGGCGGTCAGGCTCGGCACGTTTCCACCCCCTTCCGACGGCGTGACGGAAAGGTTTGGGAAGACCTTCCCAATTGCGTCATCCTCGGGCTTGACCCGAGGATGACACGGAGTGGGGTGGTTCGCCTCTGGCGACATACTGGCCACTTCAGGAAAACTGGAAAGTGTCGCTCCAGCCTCAACCCTTGCCGCCACCCATCCGCGCAAACATCAGCGGATCATAGCGCGGCGCTTCGATCCGGCGGCGGTTTTCCTCGACATGCGCAAGCGGTTCGCTCGGCCTCATCCGGCCACGCGCCTCGAAGGCGAGCTGGCGGTAGATATCCGTGCCGCCGCGCTTCCAGGCGATTTCCTCGTCGCTCAGCGGCCGGATGACGCGGGCCGGATTGCCATGGGCGAGCATGCCGTCGGGCACGACGAAGCCCTGCTTGACGAAGGCCATGGCGCCGATGATGGCGCTTCTGCCGATCACCACCGCGTCCATGACCACGGCATTCATGCCGACCATGGCGTTTTCGCCGATGCGGCAGCCATGCAGCACCGCGCCATGGCCGATATGGCCGAAACGCTCGACCACGACATCGCGATCCGGGAAGGAATGGCACACGCAGGTCTCCTGAATATTGGAGCCCTCTTGCATCTCGATCCGGCCGAAATCGCCGCGCAGCACCGCGCCGGCGCCAACGAAGCACTGCGGGCCGACGATCACATCACCGATCAGTACGGCATCCGGATGCACATAGGCATCCGGGTCGATCACCGGCACGATATCGTCATAGGCATAGACAGCCATGGCTCAACCGGTCATCTCTGCCAGTGTTTCGGCGGCGAGCGGCCAGGTCTTGGCGACCATGGTCAAGACGTCATATTGCGCGACGGTCTCATCCTTCTGGTTGGTGACGCGGCAATCCCAGCGCACTTCGCCGTGGCCTGCGTTTTCACGCGGATTGATCGCCTTGCAGGTGAGCCGCACCTTCAGCGCATCGCCGAAATAGACCGGGGTGAGGAAGCGCAGATTGTCGACGCCGTAATTGGCGAGAACCGGACCCGGATCGGGATCGACGAACAGGCCGGCCGCGAACGAGGCAATCAGATAACCATGAGCCACCCGGTCCTCGAAGAAGGGATTGGCCTTTGCCGCGTCGCTGTCCATATGGGCGTAGAACGTATCGCCGGTAAATTCGGCGAAATGCTCGACATCCTCGCGCGTGACCGTGCGGCTCTCGGTGACGATCTGGTCGCCGATCTTCAGCTCTTCCAGCGACTTGCGGAAGGGGTGCTTGTCGCTGCGGCTTTTCGCACCATCGACCCATTCGCCGGTGATCGCGGTCAGCATGTCGGGCGTGCCCTGCACGGCGGTGCGCTGCATGAAGTGCTTGACCCCGCGCATGCCGCCCATTTCCTCGCCGCCACCGGCGCGCCCCGGACCGCCATGGACGAGCGGCGCTAGCGGCGAGCCATGACCGGTCGAGGACTTCGCCGAACCGCGATTGCCGATCATGACGCGGCCATGATGGGCGGCAAGACCGGTGACGATCTCGGCGGCAATGCCGCCGTCATTGGTGAACAGCGAAGAGACCAGCGAGCCCTTGCCGCGTTCGGCAAGCGCCACCGCTTCTTCGGCATCGTCATAGGCCATGACGGTCGCGACCGGCCCGAAGGCCTCGACATCATGCACGGCCTTTGCCTCCAAAGGGTTCGCGCAACGCAGAAGCACGGGGCTCATGAAGGCACCGGTTTCCGCATCGCCCGAAACCAGCGTCACCTGATCGGGATCGCCGTGAACGATCTCGCCGTCGCCCAGAAGGGCCGCGATCTTTTCGCGCACGCCATCGCGATCCGCCAGCGACACCAGCGAACCCATGCGGGCGTTTTCGTCGTCCGGCAGGCCGACCGTGGCTTTCGCAAGCCGCGCGGAAAGCGCCTCGATAACCGCACCTTCATGGGCGCGCGGCACGAAGATGCGACGAATGGCGGTGCATTTCTGCCCGGCCTTGGAGGTCATCTCATTGGCCGCCTCACGGATGAAGAGGTCGAATTCCGGCGTGCCCGGCCCGGCGTCTTCGCCAAGGATCGCGGCGTTCAGACTGTCGGCCTCCATGTTGAAGCGCACGGCGTTTTCGACAATGGCCTTGCCGGTCTTCAACTTGCGCCCCGTCGTCGCCGAACCGGTGAAGGTGACGATATCCTGTCCGGTGACATGGTCCAGCAGGTCGCCGGCGCTGCCGCAGATGAGTTGCAGCGCGCCATCCGGCAAAAGCCCGGTTTCGATGATGGCGCGGGTGACGCGTTCGGTGAGATAGGCCGTCTGCGAGGCAGGTTTGACAAGGCACGGCATGCCGGCAATCAGCGCCGGCGCAATCTTTTCCAGCATGCCCCAGACGGGAAAGTTGAAGGCATTGATGTGGATCGCGACGCCCTTCATCGGCGTCAGGATATGGCGACCGGCAAAACTGCCATCCTTCGACAGCGGCTCGACATCACCCTCGCTCAGCACTTTCGTGTTCGGCAGTTCGCGCCTGGCCTTGGAGGCGAAGGTCAACAGCGTGCCGATTCCGCCCTCGATATCCACCCAGCCATCGCGGCGCGTCGCGCCGGTCCATGTATTTTCGACGTAGAAGTCTTGCCTGCGTTCCATCAGCGCCATGCCGACCGCCTTCAGCATCAGCGCGCGCTCGTGGATCGTCATCGCCCGAAGCGCGCTTCCGCCCTTCTCGCGGCCAAAAGCGAGCGCTTCGGCAAAATCCAGTCCTTCAGCGCCGATCAGCGCGATCGTCTCGCCGGTCGCGGCATGGGCCAGCGGCTTGCCCGCGCCCGATCCCGTCTGCCAGGCGCCGAGCACATAGCTCTCAAGGCGGCGTGCGGCCGTCTCAGTCATGGGGATATCCTTCCTCGTCGGCCCTGCCGGCCCTTTCGGGCGGACAGGACCTCAAAATGTTGCAGGTTATGCCGCGACGGGCGTCTTCAGCCCGCAGTCCTCGAGCACGCTTTCGGCATCGGCCCGCCAGCGGGCTCTCAGCGGCTCGTTTTCCGTATGGCGCAGGCCGAAACGGGCAAGCCGGGCGAAGCGTTCGGACACCGCCGGGCCGAAGGTTTCGGCAACGCGCGGATGCCAATAGGCAACCGCCTTCTGCGCCGCCGCGTGGCCGTCATCGCTTGCGGCAAGCTTCTTCAGCCCCTCAAGGCCAAGCTCCATATGCCGCTTTTCGCGCGGCAGGACAGTGCGGATGACCTCGGCATAGGGCGTGTAGGAGGCGTGCGTCATCTCCTCAAGCTGAATGACGGAGGCAAGGCCCATCAGCACGTTCATCACCACAGCATCCGTCCAGTCCTCAAAGGGATAGTGGAAAACGGAAAGCCGCATGTCGCCGCCCATGCGGCGGGTATCGACCACGGCATCGCGCGGAAGGCGCGCCGCCCAGCTGTGGGCGCGATTGTAAAGCGCGGTATCGGTTCCGAAATCGCCCATCAGCTCGAGCACGCGTTCGGCATGATCGGCCTTTTCCAGCACGATCCGGCTGGCGGCGATGCGCTCGGCAATGCCGGGCGCCCAGTTGATGGCGGCGGCAAAACCGGCAGAGCCCGCAAGCTCGCTGTCGACGAAGGAGGACATCATCCGCATCAGTTCCGCGCGGTAGAGCGGCGGGGCGTTGTCCGGCGAGGAAAGCTTGCCGCCTCCGGCCAGATAATCGGCAATCGACATGTCATTCGTCATAGCTGATCACCACCTTTTCCGAGAGCGGCAGGCACTGGCAGGAGAGCACATAGCCCGCCCTCACCTCGTAATCCTCAAGCGCGTGATTGGTGATCATCTCCACCTCGCCCTCGACCACCTTGGCCCGGCAGGTGGAGCAGATGCCGCCCTTGCAGGAATAGGGCGCGTCGATATCGTGGGCAAGCGCGGCATCGAGCACCGCCGTGCCGTCGCGCTGCATGGTGAAGGAGCGCGTCGTGCCATCGAGCGTGAGCTGGATTTCCACGCTCTCGCCGGCCGTCGCGGCAGTCTGCGAGACCACCTTCTGCTTCGCGCGGCCCGGCTGGGAGGAGGCGAACAGTTCGAACTTGATCTGCTCATCCTTCATGCCGTGCTTCTTCAGTGCCGCCGCAATCGTCAGCATCATCGGCTCCGGGCCGCAGATGAAGGCGGTGTCGACGGCGGGAAGATCGATCCAGAGATTGAAGAAGGCTTCGAGTTTTTCTTCGTCGATACGGCCGGTGAAGAGGTCGATCTCCTGGCTGTCACTCTCCAGCACATGGATGACGGAAAGCCGGCCGAGATAGGTATTCTTCAGGTCTTCCAGCTCCTCGCGGAACATGATCGACTTGATCTGGCGGTTGGCATAGACCAGCGTGAAGCGCGATTGCGGCTCGCGCGCCAGCACCGTCTTGACGATGGAGAGGAGCGGCGTGATGCCGGAGCCGCCGGCAAAGCCGAGATAGTCCTTGCTCACATCCGCGTCGAGCGGCGTGAAGAACTTGCCCATGGGCGGCATCGCCTCGATCACGTCGCCGGGCTTCAGTTCCTCATTGGCGAAGGTGGAAAAGGCGCCGCCCTCGACGCGCTTGACGCCCACCTTGAGGCAGCCCTCGTCGAGACCCGCGCAGATCGAATAGGACCGGCGCACCTCTTCACCGTCAAACTGACGACGGAAGGTCAGATACTGACCCTGGGTAAAGCCGAAGGCGTCCGCATCCTCATCGCGGGGCTTCAGCGTCAGCACCACCGCATCGGCCGTTTCGCGGCGAATGTCAGTCACTTCCAGCGGATGAAACCGTGCCATCTGATCACTCCTCCTCAGATACACTTGAAATAATCGAACGGCTCCAGACAATCCTTGCAGCGATAGGACGCCTTGCAGGGGGTCGAGCCGAACTGGGAAACGTGTTCCGTATTGCCCGAGCCGCAACGCGGACAGGCAATGACGAGATTGGAGCGGCCGGAAAGCCGGGCCGCGCGGGCCACAAGCCGCCCGTCTGCCGCCGTGCCGTCAATCGGCGGGGCAATGCCGAAAGCTTTCAGCTTCTCCCGCGCCTCGACTGACAGGAAATCGGTGGTCCAGGGCGGGGAAAGCTGCTGCTCGATCCGGAAATTTTCGACGCCCTTCTCCAGGAGCTTGGCCTCGATCTCCAGATTGATCAGCGACACGGCCGGGCAGCCGGAATAGGTGGGCGTCACGGTGACGGTGAGCGTATCGCCGTCGTGGCCGACCTTGCGCACAATGCCGAGCTCGGTGATCGAGATCACCGGGATTTCGGGATCGGGCACTTCGGAAAGCCAGGCCATCACCTCTTCCGGCGAGGGCAGAACGGCGGTTTTCGCGCTCACCATTCCGCTCCCGGATAGGCCCGCTGCAGAAATTGCAGCTCGGCGAGAATGAAACCAAGATGTTCCGTGTGACGGCCGGTCTTGCCGCCGGTATGGGCGTAGCCATCTTCCGGCTTTTTCAGCGTCGCTTCGGAAAGCACCGAGGCCAGCGTCCGGTCCCATTCGGCCTTCAGCGCATCGGGCGCGGGCGCAATGCCGGCATCGGCCACCTGACGGTCAATATCGTCGGTGATGAACATCTCGCCGGTATAGGGCCAGAGATAGTCAAGCGCATCCTGCATGCGCCGATGGCTTTCCTCGGTCCCGTCGCCAAGGCGGATCACCAGATCGGCGGAGCGCTCGAAATGATAGGCCGCTTCCTTGACCGCCTTTGCCGCTATCTCGGCAACGCGCGGACTTTTTGAGTCCACAAGCTGCTTCAAGAGCGCAAAATGCCAGACATCGAACAGGAACTGACGCATCACCGTCACGGCCATATCGCCCTTCGGCAATTCGGCGATCAGCAGGTTACGGAACTTCACGGCGTCGCGCAGATAGGCAAGATTATCGGCGCTGCGGCCCTCGCCTTCCACCTCGCCGGCAAGTCCGAGCCACATCTGGGTGTGACCGATCAGATCAAGCGCGGTATTGGCGAAGGCGATGTCTTCTTCCAGCACCGGCGCATGGCCGCACCATTCGGAAACCCGGTGGCCAAGCACCAGCGTGCTGTCTCCGAGGCGACAGAGCCATTCGAAAAAGGCAGGCCGCAGGACCTCATTGCCGATGAAAGGATCGGGCGTCGTCGACACCGGCATCGGCGTGACATTGCCCGTATGCTGAGCGGTCGCCGTCATCACATATGCCCCACTTCTTCCGGGATGTCGAAGAAGGTCGGGTGACGATAGGCCTTGCTTTCGGCCGGATCGAAGAGCGGGCCCTTTTCCGACGGCGAGGATGCGGTGATGTCATTCGACTTCACCACCCAGATCGACACGCCTTCCTTGCGGCGGGTATAGACATCGCGGGCGTGGCGGATCGCCATTTCCGCGTCCGGCGCGTGCAGACTGCCGACATGGCGGTGGTTCAGACCGTGCTGACCCCGGATGAAGACTTCGTAGAGCGGCCATTCCTTGGACATGTTTTCCTCCCTTGAAAAACGCTGTGCGCTTATTCTGCGGCTGCGACCGGCGCCTTTGCGCGCCGCGCTTCCTTTTCGCCGTGGGCGGCAAGCCCGTCGCGGAACCATTCGCCATCATCCCAGGCCTTGCGGCGGGCTTCGATGCGTTCGCGGTTGCACGGACCATTGCCCTTGATCACCTCGAAGAATTCCGACCAGTCCGGCTCGGAGAAGTCGTA
The DNA here is from genome assembly GCA_963676545.2 of uncultured Martelella sp. Classification (GTDB taxonomy): domain Bacteria; phylum Pseudomonadota; class Alphaproteobacteria; order Rhizobiales; family Rhizobiaceae; genus Martelella. Next base: position 438,905 of record CAXXRG010000003.1, read on the forward strand.
GCCGCCCTTCTCCTCGTTCCAGGCGAGGTTTTCGTCCGGGATCGACAGGCCGAGATATTTGGCCTGCGGCACGGTCTGATCGACGAATTTCTGGCGAAGTTCGTCATTGGTGTTGATCTTGATCTTCCACGCCATCGACTGCGCCGAATGCACCGAATCCTTGTCAGACGGACCGAACATCATCAGCGACGGATACCAGAAGCGGTTGAGCGCATCCTGCGCCATCTCCTTCTGCTCCGGCGTGCCGAAGGCCATCTTCATCATGATCGAATAGCCCTGGCGCTGGTGGAAGCTCTCTTCCTTGCAGATGCGGATCATCGCCCGCGAATAGGGCCCGAAGGAGGTGCGCTGCAGCGGCACCTGGTTCATGATCGCGGCCCCATCGACCAGCCAGCCGACAGCCCCCATATCCGCCCAGTTGAGCGTCGGGTAATTGAAGATGGATGAATACTTCATCCGCCCGTCATGGAGCTTTTCCATCAGGTCGTCGCGCGAGACGCCAAGCGTTTCGGCGGCAGAATAGAGGTAGAGCCCGTGGCCGGCCTCGTCCTGAACCTTGGCAAGCAGGATCGCCTTGCGCTCCAGCGAGGGCGCGCGGGTGATCCAGTTGCCCTCGGGAAGCTGGCCGACGATTTCCGAATGGGCGTGCTGACCGATCTGGCGCACCAGCGTCTTGCGATAGCCTTCCGGCATCCAGTCCTTCGGCTCGATCTTCTCGCCGCGGTCGATACGCTCCTGAAAGGCCTGTTCTTCCGGCGACATCTCTTCGCGGGATTTCATGCCTTCCGATTTCACCATTTGTGCATACATGGCTTTCAAGGCCTCCTTGGTCAGATCCGTTCGATAATCATGGCGATGCCCTGGCCGACGCCGATGCACATGGTGCAAAGGGCATAACGTCCGCCGGTGCGGTGAAGCTGGTTCGCGGCCGTCAGCACCAGTCGGGCGCCGGACATGCCAAGCGGATGGCCGATGGCGATCGCGCCGCCATTGGCGTTCACATGGGCCGCGTCATCAGGCAGGCCGAGTTCGCGCAGCACGGCAAGGCTTTGCGCAGCAAAAGCTTCGTTCAGTTCAATCACGTCCATATCGGCAAGCGACAGACCGGCAAGCTTCAACACCTTGCGGGTGGCCGGAACCGGGCCGATGCCCATGACGCGGGGCGGAACGCCGGCAGCGGCCATGGCAACGACGCGCGCCTTCGGCGTCAGCCCGTTCGCATTGGCCGCCTCTTCCGAAGCGATCAGCAGGCCGGCCGCGCCGTCATTGACGCCCGATGCATTGCCGGCGGTGACCGAAAGCTCCGGCGCATTGACGCCCTTCAGCTTTGCCAGCACCTCCGCCGTGGTGCCGGGGCGCGGATGCTCGTCGGTATCGACGATCACCGGATTGCCCTTCTTCTGGGGAATGGTGACCGGCACGATCTCGTCGGCATAGATGCCCGCGTCCTGCGCCGCCTTCCAGCGCGCCTGGCTCATGGCCGCGAACCGGTCCTGATCCTCGCGCGAAATGTTGTAGTCGGCAGCCACATTATCTGCCGTTTCCGGCATGGAGTGGGTACCGAATGCGGCGTGAAGCTTCCTGTTCTTGAAGCGCCAGCCGATGGTGGTGTCGTAGATTTCCGCCTTGCGGGAAAAAGCCGTCTCCGCCTTGCCCATGACGAAGGGCGCGCGGCTCATGCTTTCCACGCCGCCGGCAATCATCAGGGCGCCGTCGCCGGCGCGGATCGTACGCGCGGCAAGGCCGATCGCATCCATACCGGAGCCGCAAAGCCGGTTGACCGTGGTGCCGGGCACTGCGACCGGCAGGCCGGAAAGCAACACCGCCATGCGCGCTACATTGCGATTGTCCTCGCCCGCCTGGTTGGCGCAGCCGAGAATGACGTCATCGACGCTTTCCCAGTCGACCTTGCCGTTTCTTTCCTGAAGCGCGGAAAGCGGCACGGCTGCCAGATCATCGGCGCGCACAGCCGAAAGCGCGCCGCCATAGCGGCCCACAGGCGTGCGGATTCCATCGCAGATAAAGGCTTGCGCCATGAAATGCTCCTCCTTCGGCGGCAGTCGCCGCATCAAAACCCTTGCCCGCATGACGACCGCTCGGGCCGAACTCGCCGGGCATTCGACCGGGAACCCTCAATTCGCCGACCGATCGGTCACTTATATAGCGCATAAAACATCACGCAAAAAGAGTTTTGTCATTTTTTGTGTGATGTTTTGTAGTTCAAACGAGATAAGGGTTTGATTTATTTACACTTAATTTCGAGGTTTTGGCACGCGCCGGGCACCCTAGCCTTCGGCTTGGCGAAACCGCTCCCCTCCGGCCAGATAGCATGCGCCGCCACGGTCTCAGTCAGCGCCCTGCGGCGAAATAGCGTTTGGGTTGCACTTAAACTTGACTATAAAAATCATGTTAATATAAAGTTCCTACCTGCCATTCGTCAAAGGAGTCCTTCATGAAGACCGTCATGCCGCTCGGCATCGCTTCCCTCATCCTGGCCGGCGCAAGCGCCGCCCATGCCGACCCGATTGAGATCACCGACCAGGCCGGCCGCGAGGTGGTTCTGGAAAAGCCCGCCGAGCGTGTTGCCTCGATCCCGATGCCGATGGCCTCGACGCTGATCGCGATCGATGGCGGCGTTGAAAAGCAGGTCGGCATGAACCCGGTTGCCAAACAGGCCGTGCTCGACGGCATTCTCGGCAAGATCTATCCGGAAGCCAGGGACATCCCCTCCGATATCACCGCGCCGAACTTCATCCCGAATGTCGAGGAACTGGCCGCCACCAATCCGGATCTCGTCATCCAGTGGGCCGATCGCGGCAATGACCTTGTCGACCCGATCACCAATGCCGGGCTGACGACCATGCTGATCTCCTACGGCACGGAGGAAAAGGCCCGCGACTACATGACCATGTCGGCCGTCGCCATGGGCCGCGACGACCGCATCGGCCCGCTGATCGAATGGCGCGAAGAGGTCGCCAGCGACATCGCCGACAAGGCCGCCGCCATTGATGACGCCGACAAGCCGAAAGTGCTCTATCTGCTGCGGGCCCAGGAAACCCTGAAGGCATCGGGCGCGAAGAACAATTACAACACCTGGTATATCGAGCTTGCCGGCGGCAAGAGCGCCTCTGCCGATCTCGAGGCCAATGGCGTCACCATCAATCCCGAACAGATTGCCGCCTGGAACCCGGATGTGATCCTGCTCAACAATTTCGAGAGCGATATCTCGCCCGAGCGTATCTATGAGGATCCGATCCTGTCGCTCACCAATGCGGCGCAGAACCACAAGGTCTACCGCATGCCGCTCGGCGGCTATCGCTGGGATCCGCCGAACACGGAGAGCCCGCTGACCTGGATGTGGCTTGCCGAGCTTCTGCACCCGGACGTCTTCGATTATGACCTGCGCGCCGAGATGAAGGACGCCTATGCGAAGATCTACGACTACGATCTGACCGAAGACGACATTGACGGCATCCTGTGGACCGACCTCAACGAGGGCGCGGCCAATTACGAACAGTTCAAGGCCAAGTCATGAGCGATGTGACTGCCGGCGCCCGCCTTCATGGCGGGTCCGGCGCCTTGCGTGCCGGTGTCTTTGTCGGCCTTTTTGCCGCCCTTTTCGCGGCCCTGATCTTCGCCATCGGCGCGGGGCGTTTTGCCGTCTCGCCCGGTCGGATCGCCGAGATCATTTTCGCCTGGATGGCCGCACCCAGTGCGCCGCTTGAGAATATCGACGAGCGGATCGTGCTGCTGGTGCGCATGCCGCGCGTGCTGATTGCCGCCGTTTCCGGCGCTGCCCTTGCCGTTGGCGGCGCCGCCCTTCAGGGCGTTTTCCGCAATCCGCTGGTCTCGCAACAGGTGCTCGGCATCAGCCAGGGAGCGGCCTTTGGCGGGGCGCTTGCCATTCTGCTCGGCTATGCCGGGGTCACGCTTTTGGGGCTCGCCTTCATCTTCGGCCTTGCCGCCCTCGTCATTGTCGGCCTTCTGGCGCGCATCAATGGGCGCACCGAGATTGTCACCGTCATCCTGTCGGGCATGGTGGTCGGCGCACTTTTCTCCGCGCTCGTCTCCGTGGTGCAGTTCGTGGCCGATCCCAATACCTCACTGCCGGCGATCGTCTATTGGCTGATGGGCTCGTTTTCAACCGCCACCTGGGCGCGTTTCTGGCTGGGGCTTCCGGGTCTCGCCATCGGCATCGTTGCCGTGTGGCTTTTCCGCTACCGGCTCAATCTTCTGGCGCTGGAAGATACCGAGGCGCGTTCGCTTGGCGTCAATCCGGATCGCGAGCGCTGGTTCATCTTCATCGCCACAGCGCTGATGACGGCAACCTCGGTGGCGATTGCCGGCATTATCGGCTGGATCGGCCTTGTCATCCCGCACGCCGCACGCATTCTCGTCGGCGAGGATCACCGCGTGCTGATCCCGGCCTCGGCCATTCTCGGCGCAACCTACCTCACCTTCGTCGATACGCTGGCGCGCACGCTGACCTCGGCGGAAATCCCGCTCGGCGTGCTGACAGCGCTGATCGGCGCACCGGTCTTCGGTCTGCTCCTGCGCCGGCATTTCTCGAAAGCGAACCAGCCATGATCGGGCTTGAAAATGCCAGCGTCGCCTTCGGCCACAATGTCATCTTCCGCGATGTGAGCTTCGAGGTCCCGGTCGGGCGCACCATGGCGATCCTCGGGCCGAACGGGCGCGGCAAGACCACGCTGTTGCGCGCGCTTCTCGGCTTCCAGCCGCTGAAGACGGGACGCCGCACCGCGCCGAAGATCGCCGGCTATGTGCCTCAACATGGCGCCTCGCAGGCGAAACTCTCCGGTCTCGATGTCGTGGTCATGGGCCATGCCGCGCAGATCGGGCTTTTCGGCCAGCCGGGCAGGGATGATCTCGAAGCCGCTGAAGAGGCGCTTGAGATCGTCGGCGCCACGCATTTGGCTGAGCTGCGCTATGACCGCATGTCGGGCGGACAACGGCAAATGATCCTGATTGCCCGTGCGCTTGCCACCGGCTCGCCCGCGCTGGTCTTCGACGAGCCGACCTCGGCGCTCGATCTCGGCAACCAGGCAAAGACGCTCGATCTTCTGAACATGCTGCGCGCGCGGCGCGACAGGGCGATCCTGTTTACCACGCACGACCCAAACCACGCGCTGGCCGCCGCCGATGATGTGCTGCTGATGATGCCGGGCGGGCATGAGGTGAACGGCACGGTGGAGGAGATGATCGTGCCCGAGGCGCTGGCAAGGCTTTACGGCGTCGACATGCGCTGGGTGGACCTGACGGGACCGGAAAGCGGCGCCCGCAAGGCCGTGATACCGGCTTTTGCCGGAAGGGAATTTTCATGAGCGTTCTCTATGTCAAATCGGCCCATGAGGGGCCGTCGGCAACCTTTCGCGCCGCAGAAGCAGAAGGTCTGGTGGCGATCGTTGATCAGGCCGATCTGCGCGCGGAACACTTGGCCAAACATGACGGCCTGATCACCGGCAATCAGCTCGACCAGAACGCCATGCTGGGCCTGAAAGACGCACTGGCCGCCTTTCTCGACCGTGGCGGCCGCTGGTTCTTCAATGGCCACATGCTGCGCCCGCTGGTCGATGGCATGGCGCAATACCGGCCGATTGCCGCGCCGAAACGGCCGGATTTCGATCTCTCGGCCGTCAACGACCATCCGATTTTTGACGGCATCGATCTGAAAAAACTCGAGACCAACAAGGGGGTCGCGGGCTTTTACGGGCGCGGCTGCAACCCACCGCCGGACGGCGCCGTCATCGTCAACGGGCTTGGCCCGGATGCCGTGCCGGTGGACTGGGTGTGGGCGCGGCCTCAAGGCGGGCGCATCTTCAGCCATGCCGGCAATGATCTCGCCACGATGGGGCGCGAATGGGACCTGCCGCCAAAGCTTGCCGCGCGCATCATTGCCTGGGCCGATGGCGGCGATTGCATCGATCCGGTGACGGCGACGCAGGCCGGAAAAGGTTATAGCAAACGGCTGGCCGATGCCGAGGACTATCCGGGCTTCAGGTCCGCGCCCGAACGAAAGAAGCGCCTCGTCCTGCCCTCATCGGGCTGCTACTACCAGATCCGCAGCCTTGAGGGGCCGCGCTTCACATCCGCCTTCGATGTGATCACGACGCCCGAGGCGCTTGGTGAAACCTTGCGGCCGGATGACACGCTCTGGGTGCCCTGCCGCACCCCGGCGCAGCGGATGATCGCGCAAAGACCGGTCATCGATCGCCACCTTGCCGCCGGCGGCACGGTGATCGCGCTTGGTGAAAGTCTCTCGCATCTGTGGCTGCCGAATGTTGCCTTCACCCAGACGCCGACAAACTGGTGGTGGTGGCTGGAGTCGGGCGCCGATCTCGGGGTCAGGATCGCAGACCCCGCCCACCCGCTGATGGCGGGGATGGCGGACCGGGACGTGACCTGGCATCTGCATGGCTTCTTCGAACCGCCGGAAGGCGCGGAGGTGCTGGCGCGCGATGGCGAGGGCCGCGCGATCTTCTATATCGACGAAGTTACGACGCCCGGGCGGATGATCGTCTCCTCGCTCGATCCGATGTTCCACCATGGCTCCCATTTCATGCCGGCGACGACGCGTTTCCTCGACCGGTTCATTCCCAATCTGAAGGGTTTTCTCGATGCATGACACGATCACGGTCCGCGAAGACGGCCGCGAGCTCACCTTTTCCTTTGACGATATCATGACCTATCACGGCGGCGGTTTTCCCGGCGGCGTGGTCCATGGGCTGAAAGCCATGCAGGCCGCCTTTCCGCTGCTGGATGAGGCGCCGCTGGAACGTCGCGAAATTTCGGTGCTGACGGCCTTCACCGGGCCGGGCGGGCGCGATGCGCTGGAAATGGTGACGCGGGCGCTGACGGAAAACCGGCTCGCCGTCTTCCGTCCGCTTGGCGGCAAGGATGTGATCACCGATCCGCCGGGACCGTATCTCTTCCGCTTTTCCTATCGGGGAAAACTGGCCGAAGCCGTGATCAAACCCGGCCATGTGCTGGAGGAGTTCGTGCGCCTTGGCGGTAAGAAGGACAAGACGGCGGCGGAGACCGAACGCCACGAGGCGCTGAAACGCGAAATGGCCGACCGGCTCTTGCCGCTGCCGGCAACGGAGATTTATACGGCGCGGCTGATCGGCTGAAATGGCCGCCATCAGTCTCTCCCCTCGCGGGGGGATCGCATTTGGCCTTGGATCTCGCTCCATATACTCTCTCCTGCTTGCGGGAGAGATGCCCCGAAAAGGGGCAGTGAGGGTGAAGCAGCATTTCCGTTCGTGAGGGCGTTCGCGCGGATAAGTTCCCCCCTCACTGTCGCTGTCGCGACATCTTTCCCCTCCGGGGCGAGAGGACTTGGGGGCTGTGCGGCAAGCCATATGCTATAGCTCTCCCCCTCAAGGGGAGAGAGCAGTTCTCGGCCGGCCTTTTTGAAACCGGCAGACAGCGTTGTTTCTACACCCTTAAGAGCGTCTTGATGGCGCGACGCTCATCCATGGCCTTGTAGCCTTCGGCGACCTGATCGATCGGCAGCTCCAGGTCAAACACCTTGCCGGGCTGGATTTCGTTCTTCAGCACCATATCCATCAGCTTCGGCAGATAGCGGCGCACCGGCGCCGGACCGCCGAACAGGCGCTTCTGGTGGAAGAACAGGCCCTCGCCGGCAATCGTCACGCCATGCGGCACGCCGACAAAGCCGACAGCGCCGCCGGGACGCGCGCAGCCGAGCGCCTGATCCATGCTCTCCTGCAGGCCGACGCATTCCAGAACCGCATCGGCGCCGACGCCATTGGTCATCTCCTTGATCGCGGCAACGCCTTCCTCGCCGCGGGTCTCGACGATATCGGTCGCGCCAAAATCGCGGGCGAGCTTCTGCCGGCTTTCATGGCGGCTCATAGCGATGATGCGCTCGGCGCCCATTAGCTTTGCCGAGAGAACGCCCATCAGGCCGACAGCGCCGTCGCCGACGACAACGGCGGTCGAGCCTTCCTTCACGCCAGCGGCCTCAGCCGCGTAATAGCCCGTTCCCAGAACATCGGAGACGGCCAGCATGTGCGGGATCTGTGCGTCGGTTGGCATGTTTTCGGTCGCAACCAGCGTGCCATCCGCCAGCGGCACGCGGGCGTAGGGCGCCTGCGCGCCGGTCATGAATTCGCGCTGTTCACAGGAGGACGGATAGCCGAAGCGGCAATGCGGGCAGGTATTGTCCGAAAGAACGAAGGAGCCGACGACGAACTGGCCGGGCCTGACATTCTTCACCTCGCTGCCAACCTCTTCGACAACGCCGCAATATTCGTGGCCCATCGCCATCGGCTCATCGAGCGGCTGCGCGCCGCGATAGGGCCACAGGTCCGATCCACAGATGCAGGTGGCCGACAGCCGGATGATCGCGTCGGTCGGCTTGAGGATCTTCGGATCGTCGACGGTCTCGTAGCGGACATCGCCGGGGGCATGCATCACGGTTCCAAGCATGGTCTTTTCCTTTTCGATATTGCGCACCTCGGCGCGCAGGACGCCAATCTCTTCCCACGGGGGAAACATTGCGGTTCCCCATGGCCTTTGCCCGAAACTAGGGCCAGACCGAGGCCGGGACCATGCCATTATCTTCATTGAAAGAATGAGCCAAATTCATGGATAGTGGCGCGCTTGCCCGCTATGCTGCCCGACATGGCCACAATGGAGGAGCGGAATGAGCATGCGACGCGAGGAACTGGGCGATCTGACGGTGTTCATGACCGTTGCGGAAGAGGGCAACTTCACCCGTGCGGCCAATCGGCTCGGCGTGTCGCAATCGGCTGTCAGCCACACGATCAGGCGGCTCGAGGCGGCGCTCGGCTTCCGCGTTCTGAACCGCACCTCGCGCAGCGTGTCCACCACGGATATGGGCGAGAAGCTGATCAGCGCGCTGAAGCCCGGCCTCGAGCAGATCGAAAGCCGGATCGAGGAATTGCGATCGCTGGGCGATACGCCGAGCGGGCTGGTGCGGCTGACGGCATCGGCCACCGCGGTGCGTTTCATCCTGTGGCCGGTGATCATGGAACTGGTGCGCGACTATCCGAATATCCAGGTCGAGATCAACACCAACAGCCGGCTTGCCGATCTCGCGGAAGGCCGGTTCGATGCCGCCGTCAGGCTTGCCGAGATGGTCGGGCCGGACCTGATCGCCGTGCCCGTCGGCCCCTCCGTCGAGATGGCCGCCGTCGGATCGCCCGCCTATTTCGAAAAGCGCGGCGTGCCGCTGCATCCGGCCGATCTCGACCGGCATGACTGCATCGTCATGCGCTTCGGCGCCACCAGTGCCGCCTATGACTGGGAGTTCGAGCGCGACGGCGAGGAGATCGTGCGCAAGGTTTCCGGCCCGCTTCTGTTCAACGAGGCGGAGTTCTGCGTCCAGGCCGCGCGCGAAGGCTATGGCATCTGCTACGTCACCCTGCCGGAAGTCGAGGCCGAGATCAGGGCGGGCCGGCTCAAGCGCGTGCTCGCCGACTGGTGCGAGCCTTTCGACGGCTTCCAGCTTTGCTATTCCAGCCGCCGGCAGATGAGCTCGGCGCTGCGCCTGCTGATCGACCGAGTGCGCTATCGCGGCTGAACCGGATCGGAGAAGATACGGATCACCCTTTCGCGCATCGTGTCCATGGACAGTTCGGGCGCATCGGCGGCGGGAATCATGCCGGGCGAAAATCCCTCGGCCTCAAACCTTTCGACAAGGCCTCTATCGCGACTGATGACGTGGACGGGCACGGCGCGCGAGGCATCCGGCCCGGTGACGAGCGGCGCGGGCTGGTGATCGCCGAGCACGATGAAGACAGCGTCCTCGCCGAAGCGGGCGATATAGTCGCCGATGGTCTGCAGGGAATAATCGATGGTCTCGATATAGTGCCGGCGCACCCGGTCGCGATCCGCCCAGACGACCGCCGGCGGATCACCGCTTGTCGCCTGCGCATCGAAGACGCGGCCATCGCCGACATCGGCCCAGTCGATCAGTTCGGGCACCGGGGTCCAGGGGGCATGGCTGGAGATCAGCGCGATCTCGGCCATCACCGGCCGGTCGTCACCCGCATGGCGCGCCAGTCGATCGAAGGCGACCAGCGTGTACTGGTCGGGCATGGTCACCCAGTTGAACGGCTTGCCCTGATAGCCGAGATCATCCGAGGCAAAGATTGTATCATAGCCGTAATAAGCGCCTTCCGGCCAGTCCATGGTGATCGCCGGCATGATGGCGGCGGTGCGCCAGCCGGCCTCGCGGAACAGCCGGTTCAGGCTCTTGCGGTCGCTCATCATCAGCCGGTCATAGCGGGCCTGGTTGTCGACCCAGAGACCGGAAAGGAAGGTGCCGTGGGCAAGCCAGCTGAGGCCGCCCATGGTCGGCGACACGTTCCAGCCGCTGGCAGAGGCAAAACCGGCGTCGGCCAGTTCCTCCTCGACCGCCTGAAGACGCGGGGAGATCAGCGGGGCATAGCGCGGGTCTTCGACCGCGCTGCGACCATAGGATTCGATGAACACCACAATGATATCGCGGCCCTCGACCGCCCGGAAAAGCGTGTCGGCATCCGGCGGGTTCTCGCTTGCCGAAAGCATCCGGTCGAAACGCCGCATGTCCTGCATCGCCCTTGCCACCGCCTCGACCCGCGAGACGACATAGGCGGAGCCGCCGGTGTCGGCATAGGGTCTTGTTCCGGTTGCCGCTCCGGCGCCCCATAGCACCAGACCCACGGCCAGGAGGCCGGAAAAGCCAAGAGCCGTCTTGCGCGCCGCCTTGCCCGAGAGCCGCGCAAGCGCACGGGCGACAAGGAAGAAAAACGCCATGACGGCAAGGAAAGCGGTGACTGCGGCCGCAACCGCCAGCGATGCAAAGAAGGAGCCGACCGCGCCCGAAAAGACGTTCCAGCCATCGGCGAAGATCCGCACATCCAGATAGGGATTGAAACGGCGCTGGAAGGCCGACTGCACGCCGATATCCCCGAGCCGCAGGAACAGCACGAGCCCGAGCGCGCCGGTCGCAAGGGCGGCGAGAAAGAGCGCGAGGCGGCGCGGCAAAAGCACCAGCGCCAGCGCAAGGACCGGGATCTCCACAGGCAGATGCAGGAAGGCCCGGAGCGAAAAGGCATTCGGATGGTCCGGCAGGTTGAGCACGAAAAGAGCGATGACCGAGAAGGCCATCGCCGCGCCGATGGCCCGCGCGGAAAGGTTCTGCTTGCCAGGCGCGCGCTCAGCCATCATGTATCGACCGTCCGGTCATCCGGAACCCGCGCGAATGCAAAAGGAGCGGCTATTGTCCGCATATGGCGTCCTTGCTGTCATCTTCTGTCTGGCGATCATTGCCGGACTGGTCGTCGCTGTCGACCCCGCCGATGTCGCGGCGGCCTTCGAGAATGTCACTGTCGCCCCGCTTGCCGCCGCGCTCGCCATCGTGCAGCTGCAGGTCATTCTGTCGGCGCTGCGCTGGCGGTTCACGGCGGCACGGCTCGGCCATGCCATTCCCGTCCGCCTTGCCATCGGCGAATATTACATTGCCAGTTTCGTCAATCAGGTGCTGCCGGGCGGCATGGCGGGCGACGCGGTGCGCGCCTACCGCGCCCGCACGGAAGACGGCTGGAAGAGACCGGCGGCGGCCATCGTGCTCGAACGGCTTTCGGGGCAGCTTGCCTTCTTCCTCGTCGCCGGCGCCGGCCTGTTCGCCTGGCCGCTGCTTCTGGCGGAAAGCCTGCCGCCCGGTTTCTACCGGCTCGTCCTCATCTGCGCGGGCTTTCTGGCGCTTGCCGCCGGTCTCGGTCTCGTCATTGCCCGGAGCAGGCTTTTTGCCCGGTTCGAAACGCTGAAGCCCGATCTTGCCGCCGTCTTCTGGCAGCGCGGCGCGGCCGGCATCCAGTTCGGCCTCAGCATGCTGACGGTCCTGTCCTATATCGCCGTGTTCATGATCGCGGCTTCTGCCACCGGCGCGCCGCTGCCGCCGGTTGCCGCCGTCACGGTCATCCCGCTTTGCCTGATGACGATGCTGATCCCGGCGGGCGTCGGCGGCTGGGGCACGCGGGAGGCGGCGGCGGCCGCTCTCTGGCCGCTCTTCGGTCTCACCAGCGCCGAGGGGCTTTCGGCAAGCCTGCTCTACGGCCTCATCTCGCTCTTCGGCGTTGCCCCGCAGGGCCTCGTATTGCTGGCGGCCACGCTGCAACGCCGTCGCGGTCATGACAGGCGGTGACGCCGGCGGGCGAGGTGAATAACATCGACGCCGAAGGAATATGTGATCAGGAGAAGGGCGATCGCCGCCACCGCCGTTGAGACCGGCGGCGCAATGACGGGCAGCAGCAGGACGCAAAGGGCTGCGACCTGAATGACGCAGACCAGCTTGCGCCGGAACGAGGGCGGAAGGGGCGCGTTGAGAAAAGGCAGACCAAGCTGCGCCAGCACGAAGCCATAGCGCATCGCGCCGATGGCCAGCACCCAGATGCCGGCCTTGCCGAGCAGGAAGGCCGCGACCGACAGCAGCAGAATGAGAAACGCATCGACCTCCATGTCGAACCGCGTGCCAAGCGCCGACTGAAGGCGGGTGCGCCGGGCGAGATAGCCATCGACCCCGTCGAGCGCGAGCGCGATGACAACGAGGAGAACAAGCGCGTAGAGCTCTGTGTGATCGGCAAGATCGCCGAAGAGCATCGCCGCGCCGAAGAAGCTCGCCATCGCCGCGCGAATGGCGGTGATGATGTTGGCCGGACCGAAACGGGCGTGCTCATGGCCGGGCAGCGCGTGAACCACCAGGGCGAAGATGACGAAGAGCAGCAGCGCCGCCGCAACCACCGCATCAGGCCCCGTCGCAAGCCGTCCGGCAAGCACAACGAACGCCGCGATCGAGACGAGGTAAATCGCCGAAAGCGCTGCGAGCGTGTTCCGGATGAGGCGGCGTTCCCGCGATTGCGCTTCGTCCTCCCCGCCATGTTGAACAGGCAGGCGGAAACGGCGCAGATAGGGCCGCTCGGAAGTCGGCGGTTCAAGCGTGCTCATCTCGTCCTATTCTGCCGCGATCAGGCTTTCGAGCTCCAGCGTGTGACCGGCCCTCAGCGTCTTGGTGCGAAGATAGTTGACATTGTCGGTCGTCACCGTGCCGGTAACGCGGACATGGCCGGATACATCAATGCCGTTTGCGCGCAATCCGTCAATCTTCGTCGGATTGTTGGTGTGCAGGATGACGCTGGAAATGCCGAGCAGGCTGAGCATGGCGGCAGCGGCCTCATAGCGGCGGTGATCGCTCGCAAGGCCGAGTTCCGCATCGGCGTCGATCGTGTCGAGACCCTGATGCTGATAGCCATAGGCGCGCATCTTGGCGCCGATGCCGGTGCCGCGTCCTTCCTGGTCGAGATAGATCAGCACACCGCCGCCGGCGGCCTTCAGCTGTTTCAATCCGTTGCGAAGCTGGTCGCCGCAATCGCATTTGAGCGAGCCGGACAGATCGCCGGTAATGCAGGAGGAGTGGATGCGCACCGGCACCGGCGCGCCGAGATCCGGCTTGCCGACGATGATGGCGATCTGGTCCTTCTGCGCCAGCCCGCCGCGGAAAACGGCGAAATCCGCGTCGCCGATCTCCTTCAGCGGCACCCGCGTGCGCACCACCTGCTGGAAATTCTGCCGGGCGACCTCGCTCCGGCCAAGCGTTGCAAGATCGATTTCCTGGCAGGCGGCGAACCGGCCATCTTCCGGCGCGATCACGCTTGTCACCATGGCCGGCAGCAGCAGCGCAAGCCGCGCCAGTTCCTGCGAAGCCGCCGCCAGGGGATCGGCTTCCGTCCAGTCGGCGGGTTTCTCGCCGGAGAGCGCATAGGCAAGCCTCGAGGCTTCGTCAAAACCAATGCCGGCAAGCGGCACGGCAATGCCGCCCTCCGCGCGAATGCCAAGCCTTTCGGCCCGTTCACGCGTCAGGAACAGGCTGTGGCGATTGTCGGCGGCGCGGGCGAACTGGTCGAACAGCGCCGGCGCGACGCAATCAAGCGCAAGCGCGGCGATCCGCCGCCCGCTGTCCCGCATGATCACGGGACGTCCGAAACGCAGTTCCGCCACCGCCCGCTCCACCTCGGCCTCGGGGGTAAGGGACGCAAAGTCGAAACTCTTGTCTTGCCTCATGCTGATCTCCTCCTCGGGCGCGCTGTCACCGGTCGACAGGCCGTCGCGGGCGCCCGGAAAATGCGTTGGATCTGTCCCTATCAACGTTTGCCCTTCCCAAGTGGTTCAGTCTGCTGCACAAAAAACAGAAATTGAAGAGCAACTTCGCGTGATCCGGAACAAAGGCCGCGCCGTTGACGTCTTCGAACGAATGGTCATCGATTGCGGCAGGGAGAGGGCAGTGTCAGAACGAGAACGGCGGCTTGAGGCACGGGCCTTGTGGTTTCCCGAAGCCGGACGCGCCCTGTTGCGCGGCGAAACGCTGGAGCATCCCGGCGCTGACGAAGCGCTTGTCGAAACGCTGTTCACCGGGATCAGCAGGGGCACGGAGAGCCTCGTTTTTCACGGCAGGGTGCCGGAAAGCGAGCGCGAGCGCATGCGCGGCCCCAATATGGCCGGCGATTTTTCCTTTCCGGTGAAATACGGCTATGCCGCCGTCGGAAGGGTCGCCGAGGGCCCGGATGATCTCGTCGGCCGGCTCGTCTTCTGCCTCCATCCCCATCAGGATCGGTTCGTGGCGCCCGCCGCCATGCTGTCCCCCCTGCCCGAGGACCTGCCGCCCGAACGCGCCATTCTTGCCGCCAATATGGAGACCGCGCTCAACATCGTCTGGGATGCCGGCATCCAGCCGGGCGACACGGTCGCCGTCTTCGGCGCGGGCACGGTCGGCGCGCTGGCGGCCTTCCTGGCGTCCTCCATTCCGGCGACCGAGACGACGCTGATCGATCCCAATGAAAACCGGGCGGCGCTTGCCGAAAAGCTCGGCCTTGCCTTCTCGACCGGGAATTACCAAGGGCCCTTCGACGTTGCGATCAATGCATCGGGGTCGGACAGGGCGCTCGCCGCCGCCATCGCGGCAGCCGGGCAGGAGGCGCGCATCGTCGAGGCAAGCTGGCACGGCAGCGGCAACGCCGCCATCCCGCTCGGCGGACCGTTTCACGCGCGGCGGCTTGCCATCATCAGTTCCCAGGTCGGGTCGCTGCCGCCCTCCCACCGCGCCCGTTGGACATTCGCGCGGCGCATGGGCAAAGCGCTGCAGCTTCTTGCCGACACCCGCCTTGACGCGCTGATTTCGGGCGACACTTCATTTGAGGAGATCGAGGCGGCCTATTCGGGCATCCTGTCGTCTCCCGACACGCTCTGCCATCGCATTCGCTATTGAGGAAAACAAACATGTTTGCTGTCGAGGTTCGCGATCACATCATGATCGCCCATTCCCTTCCCCGTCCGGTGTTCGGACCCGCCCAGGCCATGCATGGCGCAACTTTCGTCACCGATGCGGCGTTCTTCACCGCCGATCTGGACGAGGACGGCCTGGCGGTCGATATCGGCGCGGCGACCACGGTGCTTGGAGAGCTCCTGAAGCCGCTCAACTACCAGAACCTCGACGAACTCGAGGCCTTTTCCGGCAAGGTGACGACAACCGAGGTCATCGCGAAATACATCTTCGACCGGCTCGCCGAAGCGGTTGCGGAAGGCAGGTTGGGGCCGGGCAGCGACAGGATCCGCAAGATCCGCGTCACGCTGCACGAATCCCATGCCGCGCGCGGCTGGTACGAGGCCGATCTGTGAGACTTGTCTTCGCCTATCCCGGCGATCTTCAGCTTCGAACCGGCGGTTATGGCTATGACCGCCGGCTGATCGCGACGCTTGAAGACGCGGGCTGGCAGGTTGATCTCCTGCCGCTCGGCGACGGTTTTCCAGACGCGGGACCGGCGACGATCGACAAGGCGGAAAAGGCGCTGTCGGCCCTTGCCGATGATGCGCTGGTGATGATTGACGGCCTCGCCTTCGGCGTTCTCGACGGCTTTGCCGCGCGGGAAGGCGAACGCCTGAAACTCGTCGCCCTGGTGCACCACCCGCTGGCGCTTGAAACCGGGCTGTCGCGCGCGCGGGCCGAAGCCCTGCGCGAAAGCGAGACCCGCGCGCTCGAATATGCCCGCCATACCATCGTCACCTCGCCCGAGACGGCGCGCGAGCTGGAACGGGGCTTTGCCGTCAGCCGCGACAGGATCACCATCGCCGTTCCGGGCACCGATCCCGCACCGCAGGCGCGCGGAAGCGGCGGCATCCCCCATATCCTTTCAATCGGCTCGCTGACGCCGCGCAAGGGCCATGACGTTCTTGTCGCCGCGCTGGGAAAGGTCGCAGACCTCGCCTGGACGGCGACGATCGCCGGCAGCCGCGACCTTGACGGCGAAACTGCAGCGGCCCTCGAACGACAGATCGAGGCGCTCAGTCTTGGCGGACGGATCCGCCTTGCCGGCGCAGTGGACGATACCGGACCGCTCTATGCCGGGGCCGATCTCTTCGCGCTCGCCAGCCGCTATGAGGGCTATGGCATGGTCTTCGCCGAGGCGCTCGCCCACGGGCTGCCGGTGATTGGCTGCCGGGCGGGCGCTGTGCCGGACGTGGTGCCGGAAGAGGCAGGCTTCCTCGTGGATGTCGATGACGCTGATGCCTTCGCCGCTGCCCTGCGCGCCCTGCTTTGCGACCCGGATATTCGTCGCGACAAGACGGAGGGCGCCCGCCGCGCGGGAGAGGCCCTTCCCCGCTGGGACGAGACCGGCCGCATTGTTTCGGACATGCTGGAGAAACTGACATGAGTTTTGACGCCGACTGGCTGACACTGCGCGAACCGGCGGACAGAACCGCACGGGACGAAGCGCTTGTCGCCGCCTTTACCCGCCACCTTTCAGGCACGCCCAAGCCTCTTGTCATCGACATTGGATGCGGAACCGGCTCGACGCTTCGAAGCCTCGCCCATGCCGTGCCCGCAGACAAGAGCTGGCTTCTGCTCGACAATGACCCGCTGCTTCTCAAAGAGGCCGAGCGCCGCAGCAAGGCGCAATCCGCAGTGTCCCTGCGCAGGCATGACCTCAACGATCTTGTCGGCCTGCCGCTGGCCGATGCCGCGATCGTCACCGCATCGGCGCTGTTCGACCTCTGCTCGGAGGATTTTTCAGCGCGGTTTGCCGAGCGGCTCGCCCTCTGTTCGGTCGGGCTTTATGCCGCGCTGAACTATGACGGACACATCGTCTGGTCGGAGACTCACCCGCTGGATGAGCCCGTGGTCTCGGCCTTCAACCGGCATCAGCAGACGGATAAGGGGTTCGGCGTGGCGCTCGGGCCCGAGGCGGCGACGCGCCTTGCGGTTCTTTTCGGCGATCTTGGTTTCCGGGTTGAAACGGCGGACAGCCCCTGGCGTCTTTCGAGCGACAGCATCCCTCTCCAAAAAGCCTTCATTGAAGGGTTCCGCCAGCCATTGCAGGAAATCGGCGGGCTGACGTCGAGCGATATCGACGACTGGATCGCCTTCCGGCTCGCCGCGACAGAAAAGCCCGACAGTCATTGTACGGTCGGCCACACCGACCTACTGGCCCTGCCGGTCTGAAAGCACGCAATCGAAAAGGACATCGCTGCCCAGACTGTAGACCTGTGCCGGCGGGCGCAATGCGTCTGCAAGCCGCGCGACCGGCGGCAGATTGATGCCGTTCGGGCCTGCGCCGATGATCAGCGGCGAAATGGCGACATGCAGCCGGTCGACCTTTCTCTCCTCGATGAACCGGGCGATGGTGCGCGCGCCGCCTTCCACGAGGATACGGCGAAGGCCGCGCGCCGCCAGCGCATCGAGGATTGCGTCCGTCGCCAGGCCCTTGCCGGAAGATGACAGGCGCAGCATTTCGGCATTCGGCAGGCCTTTATCGGGCGCGTCGTCGCCCATCACCACGATGACCGGCGCGCCGCCGTCATGAAACAGGCCTTCGTCGCCATCAAGCGCGCCGTTGCAATCGATGACCACGCGCACCGGCGAGGGACCGTCGACAAGCCGGACGGAAAGGCGCGGATTGTCGGCCTTGACCGTGTTGACGCCGACGATCACCGCGTCGACGAGCGCCCGGCAGCGATGCAGATGGGCAAGGCCGTCCGGGCCGGAGACATCCATGGCATCGCCCGAAGGCGTTGCGACCCGCCCGTCGAGCGACTGGCCGACCTGGGCGAGAACGAACCGGCCGCTTGCGCCGGCGATCGGCCCGTAGAGCGCCATCGCCGCCTCGTCGCCCGCGACGCTTTCTCCTTCGCGAAGGGCGAGAAGCCGCTGCCAGACGGCCTCGGTCATGTCGATTGTGTTCATGCCTTAGAGGATCCGGTAGAGGGTGAAGTCGCGGCGGATCACGTGATGCATCAGCACCGCACCCATATGGAGCACGAACAGGACGGCCAGGATCCAGGCGCTGGCGAGATGGATTCCCGACAGCGTCCAGGCTATGTCCGGCGCCTTTCCGATCGGGCTCCAGATCGGCAGCACGCCGAACCAGCTGAAGGGAAAACCATGGGCGTTGGTGGCAAGGAAGCCGCTCAATGGCATGATGATCAGGAAGAGGTAGAACAGGCCGTGCACCGATGCGGCGGCGATCCGTTCGATCCGTGGTCCGTCTTCCTCGGGCTTGCGCGTCAGCAACCGGTTTCCGACCCTGAGCAACATCAGCCACAGCACCAGAAAGCCGAGGCTTTCGTGGACCATGTAGAAATCGAGCGAGACCTCGTTCTTGACGAACTTGATGACCATGCCGAGCGGCCATGTCGCCAGCACCAGGCCGGCGATCAGCCAGTGAAGAATGCGCGATGTCGCCGGATAGCGCTCCACCGTGATGGTTATTCGCGATGGATCGCGCGCACTTGAATGCTCGCCCAAACTGCCTCCCGATCCGCAAGGCGTCACCAACGTCCTGCGCAAATTGATATCACCATGTGAGAAATACGCGCCAACGATAGCAGCGGATCACAAAAGAGCAAGATCGCCTCTGTCAGCCTCACTGGCGATCGACGCGGCCTCGGCCTATAAGGAGCAAACCGCGCTGCGGGATTTGTTCACTGACGGCCGCTCACAGGCAGGGGGATATGGGAAAAGTTTCAGGCCTTCGGGAAGGCGACAGAGGCATGGTCCAGGATTTCCTGGGCGCAGGCAGCCCGCGCGCCAGCGGTTTCATCGTCACGCTTTACGGCGATGTCGCAGCGCCGCGCGGCGGCATCTTGTGGATGGGCACGCTGATCGAAAGCTGCGCGGCGCAGGGCATTTCCGAAAGCCTGGTGCGCACCGCCGTTTCACGGCTCGTCGAAAACGGCCGGCTGGCTGGCGAGCGCATCGGGCGCAAGAGTTATTATCGGCTGACAAAAGCGGCCGAGGCAGAATTCTCCCGCGCCGCCGAAATCCTCTATTCACCGCCGCCGTCGCCGGCACGCTTGCTTATGGCGCTCGGCGCGCGCGACCTGCCGGAGGGCTGGGCGCGGATCGGCCCGGAGGCGGCGCTTGCGCCGGAAGGCACGGCACGCCCGAGAGACTGCGCCATACTGACGACGCAAACGCTTGCCGGCGTCGAAAGCCTTCCCGACCTTGCCCGAAGGCTCTGGCCGGTTGAGGCCGTCGGCGCGGCCTATCGCGATTTCATCGAGACCTTTTCGCCGATCCATGCCGCGCTTTCCGCCGGCGCTCCCCCTGATGGCGCAACAGCGCTGGCGCTCAGACTGAGGCTTGTCGATCATTTCCGCGCCGCGGCCCTTGCCGATCCGCGCCTTCCCGCCAATGCTCTGCCGGCAGACTGGCCGGCGGACGAAGCGCGCCGGCTGTTCCTCACGCTTTACCTGGCGGTGACGGCAGAGGCTGACCGCCATATCGGCCTCGCCTTCCGCAACAGCGACGGTTTCCTGGCGGAACGGACCACGATGACGGAGTTCCGCGTCCGTGCGATGCGCAACGAGATCTCAGGCTAGCCCATCCGAACGCACAAAGGACGCTCTATCCAATCGAATCGACACATCCGCTGACCGCAGACCGTTTCAGCGCGGGCGCTTTTCAGCGTGAAGCTCGCCCGTCGCCAGAACCGGCGAGGCGTCGATTCCCTCGGCATCCAGCATGGTCGCAACGCGCTCGAGCGAGGCGATCAACTGAGCCTGCTCCCAGTCCTTCAGCGCTTCGAAGGCCTGGACATAGCGCTGTTGAAGGGCATCCGGCGCGCTCTCGACCATGGCGCGACCGGCATCGGTGACGGTGACATTGGTCTGGCGCCGGTCGGTTTTCGACGGCACCCGCTCCACCATGCCACGCGTGACAAGCTTGTCGACCAGCGTGGTGACGGAGGCCTGACGGATGCCCATCTGGGTGGCCAGCGCCTTCGGCGTCACGCTGCCGCGCTCCTCAACAATCTGCAGCACGCGCAACTGCGCCGGCGTCAGCCGCGCCGACTGCGCCAGATCGCGTTCGTAATTTTCTGTGGCGCGGAGAATCCGCCTGAGTGCGATCAGGCTCTGATCAACGCGGTCAACGGGTGTCGTCGTCATCGTTCCATTATTGCACGAAGAAAAATGCCTTCACCAGCAAAAAAACATCCTGAATAATTAGCCAAAATGAATCTTCTGCGCCCCTTGAGATTCATAGGCTTTCGGCCGATTTTGCTGTTTTTGCTGATTTTTATGGTTTTATGACGATGCCCGCCCAAGGGTTGATGTTTCTGGCAGAGTTATTTACTTAGGCTACCTAACTAATTGAAACGAGGTCATACGATGTCCCGGAATGTTGCCAAGCCCCGATCCAGCATGCCCCGCCTGCGCAAGCCCACTGCAGCGGACGGGGCCCGGATCTGGTCGCTCGTGAAGAGCTGCAAACCGCTCGATGAAAACTCGATGTACTGCAATCTCATTCAGGCGGAACATTTTTCCGACACCTGCGTGGTCGCCGAACTCGACGGCGAAATCATCGGCTGGATTTCCGGCCACCTCATTCCCGCCAAGCAGGAACTGTTCGTCTGGCAGGTCGCTGTCGGCGAAAAGGCGCGCGGCCTCGGCCTCGGCAAGAAGATGCTGTTCGAACTGATCGAACGCGATGTCTGCGACGACATCACTCACCTGAAGACGACCATCACCGAGGATAACGATGCCTCCTGGGGCCTGTTCAAGAGCTTCACGCGCGCACTCGGCGGCGAACTCACCGACGAGCCGCATTATGAGCGCGATGTCCATTTCGACGGGCATCACGATACCGAGCATATGGTGACGATCACCCTGCCCGAGCCCGGCGCGCTGGCGAACGCCGCCTGAGCCAAAAGCCCGAACCCTTTTCCCGAAAAATCGCTTCAAGCGAAAGGATGCTCCATGCCTATGGACATGATCAAGAACGATGTTTTCAAGCGCCGCGAAAGCGCCGCGCGCTCCTATTGCCGCAGCATGCCGGCCACCTTCACCCGCGCCAGCGGCTCGGAAATTTTTGACAAGGACGGCAATCGCTGGATCGACTTCCTCGCCGGCTGTTCCTCGCTGAACTATGGCCATAACGACGCCGACATGAAGGAAGCGCTGATCGAGCACATTTCCTCTGACGGCATTGCCCAGGGTCTCGACCTGCACACCGATGCCAAGAGCGATTTCCTCAAGGCGATGGAGACCCATATCCTGAAGCCGCGCGGCATGGACCACAAGGTGATGTTCACCGGCCCGACCGGCGCCAACGCCGTCGAGGCGGCGATGAAGATCGCCCGCAAATCGACCGGCCGCACCAACATCATCGCCTTTACCAACGGCTTTCACGGCGTGACCATGGGCGCGCTGGCGGCAACCGGCAATGGCTATCATCGCGGCGGCGCCTCGATGGACACCTCCGGCGTCACCCGCCTTCCCTATGACGATTATGCCGATGGCGTCGACAGTGCCGCCCTTCTGGAACAGATGCTTGCCGACCCGTCGAGCGGCGTCGACGAGCCGGCCGCGATCATGTTCGAGACCGTGCAGGGCGAAGGCGGGCTGAACGCCGCATCGCCGGAATGGATCCGTCGCATGGCCGAGATTGCCCGCAACCACGGCGCTCTGCTGATCATCGACGACATCCAGGCCGGCTCCGGCCGCACCGGTCATTTCTTCTCCTTCGAGGAAATGGGCGTGACGCCGGATATCATCACCATGGCGAAGTCCGTCTCCGGCTTTGGCCTGCCGATGGCGCTGGTTCTGGTTCGCCCCGAACACGATGTCTTCGGCCCGGCCGAGCATAACGGCACCTTCCGCGGCAACACCCACGCCTTTGTCACCGCGCGCGTCGCCATCGAAAAGTTCTGGACCGACGACGCTTTCCGGAAGGAACTGGCAGACAAGAGCACGACGCTGACCGGCGCGCTGTCACGCATCGCCGCCGAAATTCCCGGCGCGACGCTGAAAGGCCGCGGCCTGATGCAGGGTGTGGATGTCGGCACCGGCGCGCTGGCGGAAGAAATTTGCGCCCGCGCCTTCGACAAGGGGCTGATCATCGAGACCTCCGGCAATGAGGACCAGGTGGTCAAGGTGCTCGCGCCGCTGACCACGTCCGAAGAAATCTTCGCCGAAGGCTTTGACATTCTGACAGAAGCCGTCCGCGAGACGATGGCCGCCAAGACACAGATTGCTGCGGAGTAATGCCATGATTGTACGTGACCTGAACGAGATCATCAAAACCGACAAGGACCGCGTGGTGGCTGACGCCAAATGGCGCTCGATCCGCATGCTGCTTGCCGGCGACGGCATGGGCTTTTCCTTCCACATCACCATTCTGGAAGCCGGCTCCGAGCACACATTCGAATACAAGCACCACTTCGAGAGCGTCTACTGCATCAGCGGCAAGGGCTCGATCACCGATATCGCCACCGGCGAGACGCACCAGATCAAGCCCGGCGTGATGTATGCGCTGAACGAGCATGACCGCCACATCCTGCGCTCCGAAGAGGAGCTGGTGATGGCCTGTTGCTTCAATCCCCCGGTCACCGGCACGGAAGTGCACCGGGAAGACGGATCCTATGCCCCGGCGGAGGAAAACGCCTGAACCCATGGCCCATACTGTTGAGAAGATTGGCGGGACATCCATGTCCCGCATCAATGAGCTGCGCGACACGCTGATCATCGGCGATCGCAAGGAAAAAGAGCTTTACGGACGGATTTTCGTGGTCTCCGCCTTTGGCGGCATCACCAATTTGCTGCTGGAGCACAAGAAGACCGGCGAGAACGGCGTCTACGCCGCCTTCGTCAACAATCAGAGCCACCATGGCTGGCATGATGCGCTGGACCGCGTTGCCGGCGCCATGAAGGAAGCGCATTTCAAGGTGCTGGACAATCCGGCCGATATCGAGCGCGCCGATGCCTTCGTGCAGGAGCGCATTCTGGGCGCCCGCAACTGCCTGATCGACCTGCAGCGCCTGTGCTCCTACGGTCATTTCCGGCTGTCGGAGCATATGAGCCAGATCCGCGAATTGCTGTCGGGTCTCGGCGAGGCGCATTCGGCCTTCGCCACGACGCTGCTGCTGAAGCGCGCCGGCGTCAATGCCCGCTTCGTCGATCTCTCCGGCTGGCATGACGAAGGCGATCTGTCGCTCGAAGATCGTATTCGCGAAGGCATCAAGGACATCGACCTCGAGACCGAGATGCCGATCGTCACCGGCTATGCGCAGTGCATCGAAGGGCTGATGAGCGAGTTCGATCGCGGCTATTCCGAAGTGACCTTCTCACGCCTTGCCGCCATCTCAGGGGCGAGCGAAGCGATCATTCACAAGGAATTCCACCTGTCATCCGCAGATCCCGCGCTTGTCGGCGCGGATGCCGTGCGCAAGCTTGGCCGCACCAATTACGATGTCGCCGACCAGCTCTCGAATCTCGGCATGGAAGCCATCCATCCGAAGGCCGCGAAGACGCTGCGCCGCGCCGCCGTGCCGCTGCGCGTCACCAACGCCTTCGAGCCAAAGGATCCCGGCACGCTGATCGACGATCAGCCGGCGGACAAGCCCGGCGTCGAGATCGTCACGGGTCTGGAACTCTATGCGCTCGAACTGTTCGAACAAGACATGGTCGGCGTGAAGGGCTATGACGCGGCGATCCTGGAAGTGCTGACGCGCCACAAGGTGCGCATCGTCTCCAAGGTCTCCAACGCCAACACGATCACCCATTATGTCGACAGTTCGCTGAAGGTGCTGCGTCGCGTGGAAAAGGATCTTTTCGAGCGCTGCCCGTCGGCGGAAGTCACCTCGAGGGCGATCGCCATGGCCTCGGTCGTCGGCCGCGATCTGAACGGCCTTTCGGTGCTGACGCGCGGCCTCCAGGCCATTGCCGCAGCCGGCCATGAAGCGATCGGCGCAAGCCAGGGCCCGCGCAATGTCGACGTCCAGTTCATCGTCGACCGCGACGCGCTGAACCCGGTCATCATTGCGCTGCACCGGGCGCTGGCCGAGCCGGAGCGCCCCGCCCTTTCAAAGGCGGCCTGATTGCCGGCAGGCACGGAAACATGACGGAGAGGGGCAGGGCCGGTCAGCACATGACCGGCCTTCCTTTTGTCAGCGCGGCTGAGATGGTGACGCGACCGCTCCACCGGCACCCGCCTTTCCCGGCTGGAAATCATCACCCGGCGAGCCACGGGCATGGGTTGCTTCCGGCCCGCCGTTCCTGTGGCCCGAGGCAAAGCCGTGTGTGCTTCTGGGCAGCGCAAACGCGAAGCCGGCAGTTGGAAAGTTTCAGGCTCGAGCCATGTGCGGGCAATCAGGGAATGGCGGCCTTGGTCCCGCCGGTCTCGGCGAGAGGCCCGACGGGGATGGAAATCTCCGCGATCAATCCGAAATGATTGGAACCGAGACTGTCCTCCATCCGGACGAGCGTGTCGATATGGGCGGGCGGCCTGACGAGGATATGATCGATCGCAAGTCCGATCGAGGGCGCGCTGACCGGCCATGTTAGGGGCTCATGCGCATGGGAGTTAAGGCCGGTCGAGGCGACGAAAGCCTGGATATCCGGAGACAGCAGCGATGAATTGAAGTCTCCCCCGAGGATGATCGGTCCCTCGACCGTCCTGAGAAGACGCCGCGCCCGCACCAGTTCCTCTTTCTGCAGTGCGTCGAAATAGGGCTTGGTCAGATGCATCGCGACAAGCGTGACCGACGTTCCTTCAACCTCGATGCGCGAACGGATAAAGCGATTGGAGGCAGCTTCCCGCAGCGCCGATATACGCACGTCCTGCAGAGGAAACTTCGAAAGAACAAGCAGGTCGTCGCTGCGTTCGTTGCCCTCGCAGCCGGCGCAGTAGGGATAGGCCTGCGAAAGCGCGTCGAGTTGCGACCAGATCGGTTTTGATTCCAGCGCATAGACGATATCGGCATCTTGGGCCACCAGCCAGTCGGCAATGACGGCGCCATTCTGGTTGCTGAAGAGCATGTTGAACTCGATGAGCTTGAGCGTGGCACGACGCGGCCCGTCATCACGCTCGGACTGAACGATGCCAAGGGGCAGCCAGACGACCCATACCGACAGAAGAGCGGCAGCAACCAGGGGAAGCGCGGCCCATGTCGAGCGGACGAGCGCCCAAAAAATGATTGAGAAGACGATGGCCACGATGACGATATGCAGGCGCATGCCGCCGAGGAAAACGAACGGCCATGCCTGCGACAAGAACGGCAATAAGCCCAGCGTGAGCGCAAGAACGGCGCAAATGCCGAACAGGGACCTTAAGAAGCACAAACTGAAATCCTGAAAGAAAGCGCACTAAATATGCGCTGACACTAGCATCCTGCAGGCGTGGCGGCAACGAGACGGAGAATGGCTCTTTTTGCCCGGGGCCCAAACAGCCTTCTCGCCGGCCCGCAGTCTCGCGAACGCGCATCCGCGAGGCATCAATGCCTATAACCGCCCTACCCGACCGGATGGTCAGGCGCTGCCTTCAGGAGATTTAACAGATAAGCGCCGTAATCCGTCGTTCTGAAGCGTTCCGCATGCTTTTCCAGCATTTCCGCATCGATCCAGCCCTGGCGATAGGCGATCTCTTCCGGACAGCCGGACTGCATGCCCTGCCGAACGGAAAGGGTGCGGATGAAATTGCCGGCGTCGAGCAGGCTCGAATGGGTCCCCGTGTCCAGCCATGCATAGCCGCGGCCCATGCGTTCAACGCTCAGCGCCCCCTGGTGAAGATAGCTTTCCAGAAGCGAGACGATCTCGAGCTCGCCACGGGGCGAAGGCTTGACGGAACGCGCGCGCGCCGGGGCCTCGCCATCAAGGAAATAGAGACCCGTCACCGCATAGTTCGACGGCGGCACGTCCGGTTTCTCGACGATTTCCCTCACATTGCCGGCCTTGTCGAAGGCAACGACGCCGTAGCGTTCCGGATCGGCAACGTAGTAGCCGAAAACCGATGCCCCCGCGCGTTCAACCGACAGCGCGGGGAAAAGGGCTTTTTTCAGCCCTCGTCTTCGTCGTCGGCGAAGGAAACCAGCTTGGAGGCGTAGGTCTTCTCGCCAAGACGGTCGATCAGATCGAGCTGAAGTTCAAGCCAGTCCTTGTGGCCTTCCTCGTCGAGCACGATCTTCTCGAACAGCATCCGCGTGCCGATATCGCCGAGCTCTGCGGCATGCTGCGCGGCTTCGGTATAGACGGCGATCGCCTCTTCCTCGTCGGCCTTGTCGGATTTGAACATTTCCGGCAGGCTTTCAGCCTTCTGCGGAGGCTTGTCGAAGGCGATCTTCGGTGATGCCTTGAGGAAGAACAACCGCTCGATGAACTGGTCGGAATGGCCCAGTTCCTCCGACATTTCTTCGCGCATCTTCGCCGCCATCTTTGTCAGGCCCCAGTCCTCGAGCGTATGGGCATGCAGCTGATACTGATGGGCAGCGCTCATTTCCATGTTTACCGCGCGCTGGAGATATTCGATCAGTTTGGTGTTTTTCATCGCTGTCATCCTTTCCCGGTTGGCGGTTCACGGCGCTCGCTCACGTCACGAAGGCGCGTGGCGGCCAGTGCGCGTTGAACCGATCGTAAGACACATATGGCCTTGCCGAACGCTCCGACAAGGGCCCCGCGTCAGGCGCGACAGCCTCAGCGCTGCGGCGAGGCGTCGCGGAAGGCCTTGAGGTAGTGCCTCTCGAAATAGCGCTTCAGCCAATGGAAGATCCGGCTCTTCGGCAGGACGATATTGTGCTTCAGATTGCGGAAGACGAGCATGCCGGCATCGAGCGTATCGACGACACAGATGAGCTCCGGCTTGAAGGCGCGGCGCGGCGCCTCGCCCTTCAGCGCGCAAGCGATATTTTCCGCAGCCGCCATGCCCTGAAGATCCGCCTGATGGGCCTGTTTGGGCATCCACTCCGGTCCGGGAAACGAGCCGGCGTCGCCGACGACCCAGAGGCCTTCGCGACCTGAGACGCGACACATTTCGTCGGCCGCGATCATGCCGCCGGGCGAAAGCGGCAGATCGGTGTTTTCCAGCCATGCCGGCCCGGTCAACCCCGGCATGAACAGGATCAGGTCGGCGGCAAAGGCGCCGCCTTCGGTGACGACCTCATCCTTTCCGAAGCGGACCATCTTGTGTCCGAGCCGGGTCTCGATATTACGCCGCTTCATCTCCTTCAGCAGACCATCGACGGCCTTGTCGCCAAGCCTCTGACCCGGCCGGTTGGACGGGTTGAAGAAAACAAGGCGGAACTTGTCGCGCCGCTTCTGTTTCCGCAGCAGGGTGTCGATGATGAACAGGAACTCGAACATCGGCCCACCGCGCACCGCGCCCTGTTCCTTCGGGTTGGAGGCAAAGCCGACGGCGATCGTGCCGCCCTCCAGCGCCTCCAGCCGCCGGGCGATCTCCTCGCCGACGGCGATCCCTTCACAGGGCACCAGAGCATGCTCGATGCCCGGCAGCTTCCGGATAAAGCGCGCGCCGGAGGCGATGACCACATGATCGGCCCGATAGTCGCCATTGTCTGTGAGAACCGTGTGGCCGTCCTCGGCAAGGCCGGTGACGCTGGCGGGCACATAGTCGATGCGATGTTTCTCGAAGAAACCGGCAAGCGGCACTTTCAGCTTTTCCCCCTGCCGCAATCTGGCCGGCAGCCAGATCGTGCTCGGCAGATAATGCAGCTCCGCGCGCGGCGAGATCATCCTGATCGTCAAAGCACTGTCGCGCTTGCGCAGTTCGCGCGCGGTGGTGAGAGCCGCGAAACCGGTTCCGATAATGGTCACATTGGTCATATCGATCCACCCGAAATCTGTATTTATTCATATATACGTATATTTATTAAAATCGCAATGGCCTTGGTGGGTGTTTGCGCGTTCTGGAACGGGCCACCGGCAGGCAGGATCGATAGCGCAGTGCGGGGAGACGCAGGAGTTTTATTGCAAATCATTCTTAATTACATTAAAAGCAAGTTACGGCATCCGAACCGGTCCCAGCAGGAGTGCGCAAATGTTGCAGACAAGACGGCGATCCATCCTGACCGCCATGACGGCTTTCGTTCTCTCGGTGGTCATGACGGCCCTGCCCGCAAGCGCCGCCGAAGACGGCAAGCTGAAGGCCGTGACCACCTTCACGGTGATCGCCGATATGGCGCAGAATGTCGCGGGCGAGGCGGCGATCGTCGAATCGATCACGAGGCCCGGCGCGGAAATCCACAATTACGCGCCGACCCCGCGCGATATCCTGCGGGCCCAGAATGCCGACCTGATCCTCTGGAACGGGCTCAATCTCGAGCTCTGGTTCGAGAGGTTCTTTCAGAACCTCAAGGACGTGCCGGGCGTGGTTGTCTCCGATGGCATCGAGCCGATGAGCATTGCCGACGGTCCTTATCAGGGAAAGCCCAATCCGCATGCCTGGATGTCGCCGGCATCGGCCCTGATCTATGTGGACAATATTCGCGATGCCTTCGCAGCGCAGGACCCGGACAATGCCGAGATCTACAGGGCCAATGCCGAAGCCTACAAGCAGGAGATCCGCGCCGCAGTCGGCCCGATTGAGGCGAAACTCGATGCCGTGCCGGAAGAAGAACGCTGGCTGGTTTCAAGCGAAGGCGCGTTCTCCTATCTCGCCCGCGATTTCGGGCTGAAGGAGCTCTATCTCTGGCCGATCAATGCCGACCAGCAGGGCACGCCGCAGCAGGTGCGCCATGTGATCGACGTCGTGCGCGAGAACGACATCAAGGTGGTATTCTCCGAAAGCACGATCTCGCCGGCACCGGCCGAGCAGGTCGCCCGCGAGACCGGCGCCAACTATGGCGGCGTGCTCTATGTGGATTCGCTGAGCGAGGCCGGCGGACCGGTCCCAACCTATATCGACCTGCTGCGGGTAACCTCGGAGCGGATCACCGACGGGCTTTCGGGCAAGTCCTGACAGCTGAAGCCGCCGAACATCTCGAACCCAAGGGTATTGCCGAAATGAATGCACGCAAGGACGGGCCAGGCGACCATCGAGCGCAGACGGCGGGGATCGCGGTTTCGCAGGCGACCGTCACCTATCGCAACGGTCACACCGCGCTTCGCGATGCGACCTTCGCCATCCCCTCCGGCACGATCGCGGCCCTCGTCGGCGTCAACGGGGCCGGCAAGTCGACGATCTTCAAGGCGATCATGGGTTTCGTGCGGCTGGCCAGGGGCGACATATCCGTCCTCGGCATGCCGGTGGATGCGGCCCTGAGGAAGAACCTCGTCGCCTATGTGCCGCAGTCGGAAGAGGTTGACTGGAACTTCCCGGTTCTGGTCGAAGATGTGGTGATGATGGGCCGCTATGGCCATATGGGCCCGCTGCGCCGCGCGAAGGCGGCCGATCGCGAGGCCGTCGACAAGGCCCTTGCCCGTGTCAATATGAGCGAATTCCGCCATCGCCAGATCGGCGAACTTTCCGGCGGGCAGAAAAAGCGCGTGTTCCTGGCGCGCGCCCTGGCACAGGATGGCCGCGTCATCCTGCTCGACGAGCCCTTTACCGGCGTCGACGTCAAGACCGAGGACCAGATTATCAGGCTTTTGCGCGACCTGCGCGACGAAGGCCGGGTGATGCTGGTTTCCACCCACAATCTCGGCTCCGTGCCGGAGTTCTGCGACCAGACCGTGCTGGTCAAGGGCACGGTGCTTGCCTATGGCCCGACGGAGACAACCTTCACCGAGGCCAATCTGGAACAGGCCTTCGGCGGGGTGCTGCGCCATTTCATGCTGAACAATGGCGCAAGGCACGAACAGCCAAACCCGGTCGGCATCGTCTCCGATGACGAACGGCCGCTGATCTTTCGCGACGGCGTTGCGCAGAAACGGGAAGAGGACGAGACGGCGGGGAGCGGAAACTGATGTCCGTCCTCTTCGAGCCCTTCACCTATCACTACATGACCAACGCCATGTGGGTCTCCGCGCTGGTCGGCGGGGTCTGCGCCTTTCTCTCCTGTTTCCTGATGCTGAAGGGCTGGTCGCTGATCGGCGACGCGCTTTCGCACGCGATCGTGCCGGGCGTTGCCGGCGCCTTCATGCTCGGCCTGCCGTTTTCCATTGGCGCCTTCTTTTCCGGCGGGCTGGCGGCGGCGGCGATGCTGTTTCTCAATCAGCGCACCAGGCTGAAGGAAGACGCGATCATCGGCCTGATCTTTTCCTCCTTCTTCGGCCTTGGCCTGTTCATGGCCTCGGTCTCGCCGACATCGGTCAACATCCAGACCATCGTGCTCGGCAATATCCTGGCAATCACCCCGGAGGACACGCTGCAGCTCGCCATCATCGGCTTCGTCTCGCTGGCCATTCTTCTCGCCAAGTGGAAGGACATGATGGTGACCTTCTTTGACGAGAACCACGCGCGGTCCATCGGCCTCAGACCGGGCCTGCTGAAGGCCGTCTTCTTCACGCTTCTCGCCGCTTCCACCGTTGCGGCCCTGCAGACCGTCGGCGCGTTTCTGGTGATCTGCATGGTCGTCACGCCGGGGGCCACGGCCTATATGCTGACGGACCGTTTCCCCCGCCTCCTGACGCTTGCCGTCGTCATCGGCACGCTGACGAGCTTCTTCGGCGCCTATGCCAGCTATTTCCTCGACGGCGCGACCGGCGGCATCATTGTCGTCCTGCAGACGACCCTCTTCCTGATCGCCTTTGTCTTCGCGCCCAAGCACGGGCTGCGCGCCGCCAGACGTCGCGCCGGAAAGGCGCTGGAGACAGGCCGATGACCATGGTCGAAACCCTTGTCATGCCGTTCCAGTTCTCCTTCATGGTCCGCGCCCTGATCATTTCGACAATGGTCGCCGTGCCCATGGCGCTGCTGTCCTGCTTTCTGGTGCTGAAGGGCTGGTCGCTGATGGGCGATGCCATTTCGCACGCCGTCTTTCCCGGCGTCGTCATCGCCTATATCGTCGGCTTTCCCTATGCGATCGGCGCGTTTGCGGCGGGCATGCTGTGCGCGCTGGCGACCGGCTATCTGAGCGAGAACAGCAGGATCAAGCAGGATACGGTGATGGGCATCGTCTTTGCCGGCATGTTCGGGCTTGGCCTCGTCATGTATGTGAAGATCCAGTCCTCGGTGCATCTCGACCATATCCTCTTCGGCGACATGCTCGGCGTCTCATGGGGCGATATTGCCGAGACCGCCGCGATCTCCGCCCTCGTCGCCGCAATCCTCGGCCTCAAATGGAAGGACTTTCTGCTGCATGCCTTCGATCCGGCGCAAGCCCGCGCCGTCGGGCTCCGCGTCGGCCTGCTGCATTACGGCCTGCTCTGCATGATCTCGCTGACGGTGGTTGCCGCGCTGAAGGCCGTCGGCATCATTCTGGCGATCTCGATGATGATCGCGCCCGGCGCGATTGCCTTTCTCCTGACGCGGAACTTCCGGACCATGCTGGTCCTGTCGGTGGTCATCGCCGTCCTGTCGTCCTTTCTCGGCATCTACCTGTCGTTCTTCATCGACAGCGCACCGGCGCCGACCATCGTGGTTCTGCTCTCGGCGGCCTTCATCCTTGTCTTCCTCTACGCCACGCAAAAGACGGCCCGCGCCGAGCGCAGGCGGATATCGAAGCAGGACTGAGAATTTGCAATCGGGACGCAACTGGCCTAGTTGCGAAAGCGAGGCGATCGAAGGTTGGAAGGCGGATCGCCGTCCGCAGCACCGATGAGAGAGCGTATCGCATGGATATCGAAGCCCTTTGCGCCGAAAACGGCCTTCGCCTGACCAAGCCGCGCCGCGTCATTCTGCAGGTGCTTGCAGGCATGGACGACCATCCCGATGCCGCCGAACTGCACAGGCGCGTCATCGAGATCGATCCCGGCATCGCGCTGGCGACCGTCTATCGCACGCTCAGACTGCTGGAAGAAAAGGGCATTCTCGAAAAGCACAGGTTCGGCGATGGCCCCGCCCGCTTCGAAAGCGCGGACCATCCGCACCACGATCACCTGATCAATATCGAAACCGGCGATGTCATCGAATTCCGCTCCGACGAGATCGAGCGGCTTCAGGAAGAGATCGCGCGGCGCCACGGCTTCTCGATCGTCAGCCATCGGCTGGAAATCTATGTGAGGCCGAGAAAGTAGGACATTCGCGGCGCATGGCGCGGCAAAAGCCATTGTCGACCGCGCCGTCGAAACCATGATAAACAGCAGTCCCGATTCATGAAGGCTGCGCCTTGCGCAGCGCTGCATCCAGAGCGAGGCCCGAGCCATGCCCACACCCCCTTTCCGCGCCGATCATGTCGGCAGTCTTCTCCGCCCCCGCCGGATCGCCGAGGCCCGCAACGCGCATGTGCCGGCCGCAGACCTGCGCGCCATTGAAGACGCGGAGATCCCGGCGCTGATCAGGATGCAGGAGGATGTCGGACTGAAGGTCGTCACCGACGGCGAGGCGCGCCGCGCCTTCTGGCACTTCGACTTCATGGGCATGCTGGACGGCATGGAGATGCAGACGCGCGACGAAGGGGTGCAGTTCCATGGCACCAAGATCCCGCCGGTCCGCCCGGTCATCAACGGCAAGCTCGGCTTTCCCGCCGATCACCCGATGCTGGAGCACTTCACCTTTGTGAAGGACCACACCAGGGTCTGCCCGAAAATCTCGATCCCCGGCCCCTCCTGCGTCCATTTCCGCACCGATCCGGCCGACATATTGCCGGCGGAATACAAGGACCCGGACGTTCTGTTCGCCGACATCGCCGCCGCCTACAAGCAGGCCGTTGACGCCTATTACGCCGCAGGCTGCCGCTATCTGCAGCTCGACGACATCTTCTTCGCCTATCTCGGCGACCCCGAGCAGCGCGCCCAGCGCAAGGCCATGGGGCAGGATCCCGACTGGCTGATCGACCGCTATGCCTGGATGCTGAACGAGGCGATCAAGGACCGCCCGGCCGATATGCTGATCGGCATGCATATGTGCCGGGGCAATTTCCGCTCCACCTATGCCGCTTCCGGCGGTTACGACGCCGCGGCCGACGCGATCTTCAACAAGACCGGCGTCGACATTTATTTCATGGAATATGACACCGACCGCGCCGGCGGCCTCGAGCCGCTGAAGCTTCTGCCCAGGGGCAGGAAGCGCATCATGGCCGGCTTTATCACCACCAAGACGCCGGAACTGGAGAGCATGGACTGGATCCGCGGCCAGTTCGACAAGGCCTCCGAATATGTCGACATGGACCAGCTCGGCATCGCACCCCAATGCGGCTTCGCCTCCACCGAACACGGCAATGCGCTGACGGAGGATGACCAGCGCCGCAAGCTCGAACTCGTGGTCAAGGTGGCCGAGGATCTCTGGGGCGAGGCCTGACAGGGCCAGGCAAGGTCAGATACTCGGAAAGGCGGAACGCATCCGCGTAACGCCGGACCGGCGACTGCCGTCCATGATCTGACATGATCAGGCTTTTGAAGCTACGCATCGCGCTTCCCGAAAATCACAACCGGTTTTCGGGCCGGTGCTCCAGACAGGCCATGTTGGACATTGCCACGGCCATGCCCTGCGCCAAAGCCCTCATTTTGGCGCAGTTTCCTTGCCGCAGAACCGCACATATTAAGTCCGATGGCTCTGACGCTCACGGAAACAGCACCGCCGGAGAGCGGACAATGGAATACGGTCAGTTCAAGGAAACGGAGAAATGGTGCCGCTTACGTGACTCGAACACGTGACCCCATCATTACGAATGATGTGCTCTACCAACTGAGCTAAAGCGGCCCGAACGCGCGTTTGGCGCGTTGCGATGGATGCATGGGGCTGTTACAGGCTCTTGGCCGGTTTTTCAAGCGCCTTTGCGAGGCGCATGGCAAAAAATCATGCCGACGGGATCCGTCTTTCTCAGACAGGGCTGCGCAGAAGGGCGAGCGTTTCGGCGCGCCTTGCGGGATCGCTGTCGAAGACGCCGCGCGAAACCAGCGTGACGGTATTGGCGCCGTGGGCCTTGATGCCGCGCATTTCCATGCACATGTGGCGCGCCTCGGCGAGCACCATCACGCCCTGTGGCCGCAGGACGGTCTCGATCGCGTCGGCGATCTGCCCGGTGAGGCGCTCCTGAAGCTGCGGCCGGCGGGCAAGCGTCTCGACCACGCGGGCAAGCTTGGAAAGCCCCGTCAGCCGCCCGCCATCGGGCAGATAGGCAATATGCGCTCTTCCGAAGAAGGGCAGGAGGTGATGCTCGCACATGGTGTGGAAGGCAATATCCCTGACGATGACGAGCTCGTTGTGGCCATCTTCGGTAAACACGGTCTTCAGGTGCTCCGAGGCATCCTCGTAAAGGCCCGAAAACACGTCCATATACATTTTCGCCACCCGCGACGGCGTATCCCTGAGGCCCTCGCGCGCCGGATCCTCGCCAAGCGCGACCAGAATGTCGCTCACGGCCTTCATGATCGTCTCGCGACGCTGATCGTCAATATGTCTCGGAGTATCGTTCACGTTTCACCTGTTGCTTGCCGGAGACGCTTTAGCCCCTGGCTGATGTCGAATTCAAGGCCTGTCCCGAGCGCCCGCGCCGCGTGACGCGCCAGCCGAGATTGCGCAGGCGGCGACGATCAGCGCGCCGCCGGCAAGGGTGGGCCATGTCGGGATTTCGTCGAAGAAGACAAAACCGTAGAAGCCCGCCCAGACCAGCGACGAATAATCGACCACCGCATAAAGCGAGGCCGGCATGCGGTTCAGCCCGGCGACGAGAAAGATGAAGCCGAGCGCACCGCACAGTCCGATCAGGCCGATCTGCCAGGACAGCGCCGGATCGGGCGCCTGCCACAGGAAGAGCGCCATCGGCGCGGAGAAGAGCGCGGCGAATGCCGTCTGCATCATGCTGAGCGTGATCGGATGATCATTGGCCGACGAACGCTTCATCGCGATCGCCGTGAAGGCATAGGCAAGCGGGGCTGCAAGGCCGGCAGCGATGACGGCGGGCGAAACCGGCGGGCCGGCAAGCCCCGTGCCCCTCGCCGCGACGATGAGCCCCGATCCCGACACCGCAAGCACAAGCGCCAGATAGGTCGACCGGCCGGGCCGCTCGCCGAAGACCAGCGCGCCGAGCAGGGCCATGTAGATCGGCGCCGTCATGGCCAGCGCCAGCGCCATGACAAGCGGCATGCCGGCAATGCCGTAGAAGAACAGGCTGGCCGTGGCCGCCGCGAGGAAGCCCTTCAGCGCATGATCCTTGATGAAGCCGGGTTTCGGCCTCCGGCGCACGAAAACGGCGACGAACAGGCCAAGAAACAGGGCCGAGACCGTGTAGCGCAGGAAGGCGACCTGGAAGCTCGACATCTCCGCGCCGAGGCTTTTGGCAAGCGCATCGACGCCCGACAGCGTCGCCACCGCCGCAACCGCAAAGCCGACGCCCGATGTGCGGGTCAGTGATGCCATGATTGCCCCTCGTTCCGCCTGCCCGCTCCCATTGCGGCATGGCCTCTCCACGGGCTCCGCGATAGACCCGCGCCCGTGGGCGGTCAAGCCGTCGAACCGCCGGAACGGTTCGCCCCGCGGGAAACGCGGCCGGACCTTTTCCGCCCGCGGCAAATGGCTTATGGGAGAACAAAACCAAGGGAGCCGCCGCCATGGCCAAGATGATCCATTCGATGATCCGCGTGCTGGATGAAGCCCGCTCGATCGATTTCTACAATCTTCTGTTCGGTCTTGAAGTGGTCGATCGCTACCCGTTCGACGGCTTCACGCTGATCTATCTCGCCAATGCCGAGACCGGCTTCGAGCTGGAACTGACGGTCAATGCGGACCAGAGCGCGGCCTACGATCTCGGCAATGGCTACGGCCATCTCGCCGTCAGCGTCGAAGACATCGAGGCCGAGCACCAGCGACTGAAAGAACTCGGCATTCCTGTTGGCAAGCCTGTGACGATGGAGCGCGAGGGCGCGCCCTTCGCCCGCTTCTTCTTTGTCACCGATCCGGACGGCTACAAGATCGAGGTTCTGCAGCGCGGCGGCCGCTTTCAGTAGGCGCCGACCCGCTGCAGGATGAAGCGGATGCGGGTCTCGAGATCGGCCTTCGGCAGCACCACTGGCCGGTAGCCGAGCTTCGGACAGAAAGCCATCAGCCGCTCATATTCGGCGATGCCTTCCTCAAGCCCGTGGCGACGTTCGGCGTCGTTGACGTAGATCTCCGGCCAGGGCGGGGTCATGAAAACGGTGGCGTTATAGCGGAGATTCCGGGCGACATCAGGGATCTCGGCGGCCCCGGTCGCATGGCAGAGGCCCGCGACGGCATCCACAAGGCCGCGATCGAAGAACACGGGCCCTGCCGTTTCGCGCATCGCCCGGTGGTCGGCGGCGGCCATTGCCGCCGCCCTTCTCGCAAAGGCCGCCATGTCAACCCATGGCAGCGCCCTGCCGTCGCCCGCCATCTCCTCCGCGACGATGCGCCGGCCCGGCTCTGGAACCACGGCAAAGCCTTTAGCCGCAAGCGCCTCGATCAGGCTCGACTTGCCGCCGCCCGAACAGCCGGAAATGACGAAGAACCTGTCCATCTTCGCTCAGGATGCGGTTTCGCAGGCAATACCCGGATCGTTCTCGCCGTTCATCACATTGTAGAGCGTCGCCCCGTCGCCCTTGGTCCACCAGACCCAGGGGCCGGCGGCATAGCGCGCGCCGGAAGCCGAAATCACCTCAGCGGCGACGGTCAGATGCTCCGGCCATTCGAGCCGCGCCAGCGAAATTTCGCCGCTGGTCACGTACCGCGCCTTCAGGGTGAAGTCGCCGCAATCATAAACGGCTTCGTTATCGATCGCGTCCGGTCCGCCCGGCACCTTGATCGACAGCGCGGTCTCAGCCTGCGTCGCGCCGGCCAGAAGCCCCGCGAACATGACGGACATCAAGACTGTTCTTTTCCTCGACATGAACCTTCCCTATCATTGACGTGATTTTAAGCGCTCCATCCGGTGACGCGAAGTTTTGGATGGGCAGTGGCAGACTGATATGCCAGATTGATCTTGCTCAAGGCCGGCGCCGGAACTTAGCCTTAAGTCGAAGGCGTCTTGCAGCGGCATCCGGGCAGAAGCAGGTTCAGTTTAACCGGCGGCTTCGCCGAAGTCCACTCAGCCGACTTGCGCATGACGGGAACTGGAAGAGACCGATATGGCAGAAGAACCGGAGCAAAGCCTCGCCCTCCCAAAGGCCTCAGTCCGCGCCGCGCGCCGTTCGGACGCGGGAACGCCCATGTCCGGTACGAACCGCCTTTTGCCCCTCTCAGCCGAAACCTCCCGAGCATAACCCGATCACCCAAGGAGTATTCCACGATGGCCGACAAATTCGACGTCGCAGGCTTCAACAAGAATTTCATCGAACGCGCCGCTCAGAAGCCCGCAATCGCCACCGCCGTTGTGCATCCCTGCAGCCGTGATGCGCTTCTGGGCGCCGTCGAGGCCGCCCATGAAAACCTGATCGAGCCGATTCTCGTCGGCCCGGAAAGCAAGATCAAGGCGATCGCCGACGAGCACGAGATCGACATTGCCGGCTACAGGATCATCGACACGCCGCACAGCCATGCCTCCGCGGCACAGGCCGTGGCCCTTGCCAGCAAGGGCGAGGCGGAAGCCCTGATGAAGGGCAGCCTGCACACGGACGAATATATGGGCGCCGTGATCAAGAAGGATGCCGGGCTGCGCACCGGCCGCCGCATTTCCCACGTCTTCGCCATGGTCGACCCGGAATATCCCAAGCCCTTCTTCATCACCGACGCGGCGATGAACATCAAGCCGGATCTCGCCGCCAAGGTCGACATCGCCCAGAACGCCATCGACCTGATGATCGCGATCTCCGATGTCGAGATCACGCCGAAGGTCGCCGTGCTTTCCGCCGTCGAAACCGTCAACCCCGCGATCCAGTCGACCATCGACGCCGCCTGCCTGTCGAAGATGGCCGACCGCGGACAGATCACCAACGCCATCGTCGACGGGCCGCTGGCCTTCGACAACGCGATCAGCCTCGAGGCGGCCAAGATCAAGGGCATCTCGTCGGCCGTTTCCGGCGATGCCGATATCCTGCTGACGCCCGACCTGGAATCGGGCAACATGCTGGCCAAGCAGCTCGTCCTTCTCGGCGGCGCCACCTCCTCGGGCATCATCCTCGGCGCCCGCATTCCGATCATCCTGACAAGCCGCGCCGATGGCGCGCAGGCCCGTATCGGCTCCTGCGCGATCGCGGCCCTGATGGCGGATGCCCGCCGCAACGGCCGGTTCCCGGCGCTCTGAGCAGCGACGAACCGAGCCTGAAGCCGCTGCGGCGAAAGCCGCGGCGGCTTTTTCACGTCCGCGCCTTGCCATACCGCCCCAAAGGCGTATAACCGCCGCCCTTCGCAAGACATTTCTCAGATCAAAGGACGGCGTCATGACCGCGCTCGGCTTGGACTTCGGCACGACCAATACCGTGATCGCGCTTCCCGCAGATGGTGAGGGCGAAACCCGCTCGCTGACCTTCGAGAGCCTGGCAGGAACAACCGACACGATGCGCACCTGCCTTTCCTTCATGAAGGACCGGCAGGCCGCCGTCGGCGCGCCGCTTGTCACGGAAGCGGGCGCAGCAGCGATCCGCACGCTGATCGACCATCCCGGCGAGTGCCGCTTCCTGCAGTCGATCAAGACCTATGCGGCGAGCCCGCTGTTCAAGGAGACTGCCGTGCTCGGCCGCCGCCACAGCTTTGCCGACCTGATGGCGGTGTTCCTGGAAAAGCTGATGGCCTATGCGGGCGATGGCTGGCCCCGCGATGTTGCCCGTGTGGTTGCCGGCCGTCCCGTGCGCTTTGCCGGCATCGGCGCCGACGAAACGCTGGCGCTCGAGCGCTACAATGACGCGCTTTCAAGATTCGGTTTCCCGGAGATCCGCTTCGTGCTGGAACCCGTGGCCGCCGCCTGGTATTTCGCCAGCCGGCTCAGATCGGACGCCAATGTCCTCGTTGCCGATTTCGGCGGCGGCACCACCGACTATTCGATCATCCGCTTTTCCAAGGCGGCCGGAAAGCTTTCCGCCGAACCGCTGTCGCATTCCGGCGTCGGCGTTGCCGGCGACATGTTCGACTACCGCATCATCGACAATGTCGTAAGCCCGATGCTCGGCAAGGGCACGACCTATAAAAGCTTCGGCAAGAGCCTCGACGTGCCGTCAAACTATTACGCCAGTTTCGGCCGCTGGAGCCAGCTGTCGATCTTCAAGACCACGCGCGACTTCGCCGATCTGAAGAGCCTGGTGCGCGACGCGAGCGACCCGGATGCGCTCGAACTCTTCATCGAACTCATCGAGAACGACGAGGGCTACCCGCTCTACGAAGCGGTCTCGGCCACCAAGAGGGCGCTTTCGCAAAACGACGAGGCCGAGTTCTTCTTCGCGCCGCTCGGTCGCGACAGCCGCCGCAGCGTGCGGCGCGCAGATTTCGAGGGCTGGATCTCCGGCGAACTCCGGCAGATGGAAGAAGCGCTCGACGAGGCGATCACGGCAGCAGGCATCGCCGCAGATGAAATCGACAAGGTGTTCCTGACCGGCGGCTCGTCCTTCGTGCCAGCCGTGCGGAACATCTTCGAGAACCGCTTCGACGCCTTCCGCATCGAAACCGGCGGCGAACTTCTCTCGATCGCCCACGGTCTGGCGCTGATCGGCGCGGAGGAGAATTTTCCGCGGCAAGCCTGAGCGCCAAGCGCCTCAGACGAAACGGCCCAAACAAAAAAACCCGGCGCGAAGGCCGGGTCTTTCCTGAAGCTCTTATCAGTCCGCTCAGTTGGCGGGCTGCTGCACCTTGGCGCGGGCCTGTTCCTCGGCCATGCGCTTCTGGAACATCTGCGCAAAGTCGATCGGGTCGACCAGAAGCGGCGGGTAGCCGCCATTGCGGGTGGCGTCCGCTACGATCTGGCGGGCGAAGGGGAAGAGCAGGCGCGGGCATTCGATGAACAGCATCGGCAGCACGTGCTCCTTGGGGAAATTCGCCACCCGGAAGACGCCGCCATAGACCAGCTCGCACAGGAACAGCGTCTTGTCGTTGGACTTGGCCTCGGCCTTCAGCGAAAGCAGAATGTCGTAATTGTCCTCGCCGAGCGGATTGGCGTTGACATTGACACTGATGTTGATGTTCGGCTGGCCGTCACGCTTCTGCAGCGAAGCCGGGGCGCCGGGATTTTCGAAGGAAAGATCCTTGATGTACTGCGTCAGAATGCTGAGCGACGGGCTCTGCTTCTTTTCAGCGCCGTTTTCCTCTGCCATTTCGCGTCCTTTCGAGTGGTCAATTTGGATTGCCAGTTAGCATTTGGGGGGCGAACGCACAACCCTTGGAGCCCTGAAAGGCCCGCAGCGCAAGGCCGGCGACCATTCACGCCGGCTTTTCGAAGGTGCGGACAACGCGCAAACCGGCTATCGTTTACCGTCGTCATGTTTGTCGTCGTCGGAGCGCGCGCCCTCCAGCCTGTCACGTTCGGCCCAGGGCGAGTTCGGATCCGACGAGCCGGAGGAAAAATCCTCGGCATCGAGATCGACCACGGTCGGGCCCTTGCCGGACGGCTTGCGCGGTCCGCCTGGACCGCCGGGCCGTGCGCCGGCGCGAAAGAAGCCGGAGCCTTGCGAGACCACGACCATGTTCCGGCTGATCCGCCGCCAGACAAAGTCGCGGAAAGGCGGGATGAAAAGCAGAAAGCCGATGATATCTGTGACGAAGCCGGGAATGAGCAGCAGGATGCCGGCAAGCACGATCATTGCCCCGTGCACCATCTCGCGGCCCGGATCGCCGCCGTCGCGCACGTCCGTCTGCAAACGCTGCAGCACGCCGAAGCCCTGCACGCGCAAGAGGATTGCCCCGATCACGGCAGTCAGCACGATCAGGCCCAGCGTCGGAAACAGGCCGATGGCCCGGCCGACGATGATGAACCCGGCGATTTCCACGAAGGGGAAGAGAATGATGGCAATCAGAAGCGGCAAATCGGTTTCCTGTTCGGTTCGTCTTTGTTTATCATCATGACGAAATGAACGCCTTTCTATGAAGTGTTACATTTGAATCATGGCCCTGTGAAGTCTATATGGGGAGTGGAAACAACAAGGGAAACGGCGGTTAACACCAAAATGGGCACAAGCGATCTCGTAACACTCTTCTTCCTGATTGCTGCGGTGGTGATTTTTTTCCAGCTCCGCAATGTTCTGGGCCGCCGCACCGGCAACGAGAAACCGCGCTACGAGCAGACCCCGGTCCGCTCGCGAACGGATGCCACCGATGCTGCGCGACAGGAGGGCAATGTGATCACGCTGCCCGGCACTGAGAAGGACAACAAGGCAGAGCGGCTTGCCGCCGTCGACAAGATCGCGCCGGAGGGCACCGAGGCGAACAAGGGGCTGAGGGCCATTGTCGAGGCTGATCCGCAATTCGAGCCGGCCGCCTTCATGAAGGGCGCCAACGCGGCCTATGAAATGATCGTCATGGCCTTTGCCGATGGCGACCGCCGCACGCTGAAGGGTCTCTTGTCCAAGGAGGTCTATGAGGGTTTCAACGCCGCCATCAGCGAGCGAGAGGCCAGTGGCGAATCCGTCAAGGCAAGCTTTGTCGGCATCGAGAAGGCCGAGATTACCGAAGCGGAGGTCGACAAGACCGAGGCCCGGATCACGCTCAGGATCGTCAGCCAGATGATTTCCGCCACCTACGGCAAGGACGGCGAAATCGTTGACGGTGATGCCGAGCAGATTGCCGAGATCCGGGATCTGTGGACGTTTGCACGCGACACGCGGGCGCGCGACCCCAACTGGAAGCTGATCGCCACCGCCTCCGAATAGGCCTTGCCACTGTTTCGATGAGAGCGGCGTTTCGGCGCCGCTTCGTCTTGCCGGGAGTTTCTTCAAGATGAACCGCCGGAAGCTCTCCACAGAAGAACGGGACTTGTGGATGAAGGTCGCGCGCACGGCCCGTCCGCTTCCCGGCAAGAAACTGGAAAAGCCTGCCGCCGGCCCGGAAAGTTTTCCCGACCTGATGAATGGCATTGCCGCCGACGGCAAAAAGACCGACACAGGAAAGACCAGCGTTTCGCCGCTGGCGCTGCCGAAAAAGCCGGAAGGGGAGAAGCCGCGCAGGCACCATCCGCTGGAACGGCCGGTCAAGCGCAAGCTGGCGAGCGGCCGGCTTGCAATCGATGCCAGGATCGACCTGCACGGCCTCTATCAGGACGAGGCGCATGCGCTGCTTCTGGCATTCCTGCACCGCGCCCATGACAGGGGGCACCGGCATATTCTGGTGATCACCGGCAAGGGCGGGTCGATCGGCAGCGACGGCGCGCTGAAGCGGGCCGTGCCGATCTGGTTCTCGCTGCCGGATTTCCGGCCGCTGATCTCGTCCTACGAGACCGCGGCCCGCCAGCATGGCGGCGAGGGCGCGCTTTACGTGCGCCTTGCCCGGAGAAAGGGACATGAGCATGACGCCGTTCGGAGAAGCCGTTCGTAAGCTGAGGGCAGAGCGCGGCGTGTCGCAGAAAGAGATGGCCGAAGCCATCGGCGTTTC
The DNA here is from genome assembly GCA_963676545.2 of uncultured Martelella sp. Taxonomy (GTDB): domain Bacteria; phylum Pseudomonadota; class Alphaproteobacteria; order Rhizobiales; family Rhizobiaceae; genus Martelella. Next base: position 481,734 of record CAXXRG010000003.1, read on the forward strand.
GGCAGCCTATCTCTCCGCGCTCGAGCATGGCCGGCGCGGCAAGCCGAGTTTCGACTTTCTCCAGCGCGTGGCCGGCTATTTTCATATTATCTGGGACGATGCCGAGGCGCTGTTCGCCATCGCCGATCAGTCCGATCCGCGCGTCGTGATCGACACGGCAGGCCTCTCGGCCGCCCACACCGCTTTTGCCAACCGCCTGTCGCGCATCATCGGCCAGCTCGACGAGGAGGCGATCGGCGAACTCGACGGCCTTGTTGACCGGAAACTGGCCCGCTGAACCCCGAAAAGTGACGATCTTCACGAAATTTGAGGGAGATCAAAGAAGAACCGGGGCGGTTTTACTACCGTGAAACTGCATTCGGGGCCTCGATACAGCTTCTGGCCAAGAGGTTCTCCGCATCCGGCCCTGCAAGACTTGTATGGGGCCTCGAATGCGAAGACGTTTCCCGCCGGTAAGCGCCTCCTGAAAATTACAAGCATTCCATGGAGAAGGTCATGGCCCCGACGGCCGCCCAGTCCAATCGTGTAAGCAGTACTGCTGCCAAAATTCCCTCGACCAACCAGATCATTCGCGACAGCTATCTCTACCTTCACTGGAACGGCATCCTGACCCATGACAGGGCCGAGCACGAGATGGCGACCTTCGCCGATGCGGCGCTGATCGAGCCCAATGAACGCTGGACCCGCCGCAAGGCTGGCTGAAAGCGTCCGATCGCGCGACACGTCGATCCTGAATTTCGAGGCGGCGCCCTGCCGGGGCGCCGCCTCTTTTCGTCGCCCGTCGGCAGAACGCCTTTTCGCCCGGTCCGGCCCCGCCATTGAAACGGTCTAGGTTTATCCCCAATTTGACTGTAAAAGGGGCCGCGACGATTTGAGCGGAAACGGCTTTTCCCCTAAGCTTGGCGCTTGAAAAAGCAGTGATTCGGCGGGGTTTTGCGACCCGCCGCACCCCTGACACATTCGGAAAGACCTGTTGATGAGCGAAACTCCAGAAACAGCCGTCGGCGTTGCAGCCGAATACGGCGCCGATTCGATCAAGGTTCTCAAGGGCCTCGACGCCGTGCGCAAGCGCCCGGGCATGTATATCGGCGATACCGACGACGGTTCGGGTCTGCATCACATGGTCTATGAAGTGGTGGACAACGCCATCGACGAGGCGCTCGGCGGCTATGCCGACCTGGTCACCGTGACGCTGAACCCCGACGGCTCCGTCTCCGTCACCGACAATGGCCGCGGCATTCCGACAGATATTCACACCGGCGAGGGCATTTCGGCGGCTGAAGTGATCATGACGCAGCTGCATGCCGGCGGCAAGTTCGACCAGAATTCCTACAAGGTGTCCGGTGGTCTGCACGGTGTGGGCGTTTCGGTGGTCAACGCGCTTTCGGTCTGGCTGAAGCTGAAGATCAAGCGCAACGGCAAGCTGCACGAGATTTCCTTTACCCACGGCGTTGCCGACAAGCCGCTGGAAGTGATCGGCGATGCCGGCGACGAGACCGGAACCGAGCTCACCTTCATGCCCAGTTCCGAAACCTTCACCATGATCGACTTCGATTATGACACGCTGGAAAAGCGACTGCATGAACTCGCCTTCCTGAATTCCGGCGTGCGCATTCTCTTAACCGACAATCGCCATGCCGAGCCGGTTTCCAAGGAAATGCATTATGACGGCGGGCTTGCCGCCTTCGTCGCCTATCTCGACCGTTCGAAAAAGCCGCTCGTCTCCGAACCGATCGCGATTTCCACCGAGAAGGACGGCATCACCGTCGAGGTGGCAATGTGGTGGAACGACAGCTACCACGAAAACGTGCTCTGCTTCACCAACAACATTCCCCAGCGCGACGGCGGCACCCATATGGCCGGTTTCCGCGGCGCGCTGACACGGCAGATGGTTTCCTACGCCGATACATCCGGTATTCTGAAGCGCGAAAAGGTGACGCTGACCGGCGATGACTGCCGCGAAGGCCTGACTGCCGTGCTTTCCGTCAAGGTCCCGGACCCGAAATTCTCCTCACAAACCAAGGACAAGCTGGTTTCCTCCGAGGTGCGCCCCGTTGTCGAAAGCTGCGTCAACGACGCGCTCGGCCAGTGGCTGGAAGAGCATCCGAACGAGGCCCGCGTGCTGGTGACCAAGGTGGCAGAAGCCGCATCCGCCCGTGAGGCGGCCCGGCGCGCCCGCGAACTGACGCGCCGCAAGGGCGCGCTCGATATCGCCTCTCTTCCCGGCAAGCTTGCCGACTGCTCCAACCGCGATCCGTCGAAATCCGAACTGATCCTGGTGGAGGGCGATTCCGCTGGCGGTTCGGCCAAGCAGGGCCGTTCGCGCGAGACCCAGGCGATCCTGCCGCTCAGGGGTAAGATCCTGAACGTCGAACGCGCCCGTTTCGACAAGATGCTGTCGAGCCAGGAAATCGGCACGATGATCACCGCGCTTGGCACGGGCATCGGCAAGGACGAGTACAATCCGGAAAAGCTGCGCTACCACAAGATCATCATCATGACCGATGCTGACGTGGACGGCGCGCATATCCGCACCCTGCTTCTGACCTTCTTCTTCCGGCAGATGCCGGAACTGATCGAGCGCGGGCATCTCTATATCGCCCAGCCGCCGCTCTACAAGGTGACGCGCGGGAAATCGACGCAGTATCTGAAGAACGAGCAGGCGCTCGAGGATTACCTGATCGACCAGGGTCTTGAGGATGCCTCCCTGCACCTGACCTCGGGCGAAGTGCGCGCCGGCGCGGACCTGCGCCAGGTGATTGTCGATGCGATCCGCATGCGCAACCTGATGGAAGGCATCCATTCGCGCTACGACCGTGCCGTGGTCGAGCAGGCGGCAATTGCCGGCGCCCTGAACGCCGAACGGGTGACGGATCAGGCAGAGGCCGAGCGTCTCGCCTCCGATATCGCCGCCCGTCTCGACGTGATTGCCGAGGAAACCGAGCGCGGCTGGGAAGGTTTCGTGCGTGACGATGGCGGGCTGCGCTTCGAGCGCACCGTGCGCGGCGTCAAGGAAGTCGCGTCGCTCGATATGGGCCTGATCGGCTCCACGGATGCGCGCTATATCGACCAGATGCAGAAGCGCCTGTTCGAGATCTACGACAAGCCGCCGCTCCTGAGCCGCAAGAATGGCGACCTCACCATCCACGGTCCGCGCGCCATGCTGGAAGCCGTGTTCGAAGCCGGTCGCCGGGGCCTCACCACCCAGCGCTACAAAGGCCTTGGCGAGATGAACGCCGAGCAGCTCTGGGAAACGACGATGGATCCCAATGTCCGCTCGCTGCTGCAGGTCAAGGTCGCAGACGCCACCAGCGCCGACGGCCTGTTCTCCCGCCTGATGGGCGACGAGGTTGAACCGCGCCGCGACTTCATCCAGGAAAACGCATTGTCGGTGGCCAATCTCGATATCTGATGGAGCGGTCCCGCAGGTCTATTGCGGGGTCCTCCTCAACCTCTCTGGGCGTCATCCTCGGGCTTGACCCGAGGATCCAGGCGATCTGTCGCGGGCCCTGGCGACATTGGAGCACATCCTGCCGAGGCTTCTCGAGACAGGCGTGATTGGACCCTCGGGTCAAGCCCGAGGGTGACGCGTGTGGTTGAGGCAGCGTCCGCCTTTACCCCTCCAGCGGCAAATACCCCACGCTCCCGCGTTCCGCCGCCGCCTCTGCAAGCTCATACCCCGCATCCGCATAACGGATGATGCCGAGCGACGTATCATTGGTCAGCGCATGCTCCAGCCGTTCGGCCCCTTCCGGCGTGCCATCGGCGATGATGGTGACGCCGGCGCTGGTCATGTAGCCGGCATAGCCGCCGCCGCCGGAATGGATGACCACGAGATCGGCCATTGAGGCGCACATGGTCATGGCATTGATCAGCGGCCAGTCGGCGATGGCGTCGGAGCCGTCCTTCATGTTCTCCGTCATGATGTTCGGATGCGCCATGGCGCCGGCATCGAGATGATCGCGGGAAAATGCGACCGGTCCTTTCAGCTCGCCCTTTGCCACGCGGTCGTTGACGGCGACGGCAAGCCGCGTGCGCTCGCCGTGGCCGAGCCAGGCAATACGGGCGGGAAGGCCCTCGAAGGGCACGTTTTCGCGCGCAAGCCGGATCCAGTTGGTAACGATGAAATTGTCGGGAAACATCTCGAGCACAAGATCATCGATGCGGGCGATATCGCTCGCCTCCCCCGATAACGCCATCCAGCGGAACGGGCCGATGGCTTCGGAAAAGAGTGGCCGGAGATAGGCCTCGGTAAAGATCGGAATGTCGAAGGCATTTTCAACGCCGCCATCGCGCGCCTGTGTGCGGATCAGATTGCCATTGTCGAACACCTCCGCGCCCTCCCGCTGGAATGCCAGCATGGCGCGGACGTGATCGACGATTGAGGCGCGGCTTGCGGCCATCAGTTGGGCCGGACCTTCCGCGCGCAGGCGCTTCACCTCCGCAAGGCTCATGCCCTTCGGCACATAGCCATAGACGAGATCATGGGCCGATGTCTGATCGGTGACGATATCGGGCGTGATGCCGCGCCGCGCGATCTCCGGATAGATATCGGCGGCGTTGCCGACAAGCCCGATGGAAACGGCTCTTTTCCCGGCCACGGCCTCGTCAATCATATCAAGTGCCGTATCCAGATCGGGCGCGACCTCGTCGAGAAAGCCGATCTCGTGGCGCTTCCGCGCCCGTTCGGCATCGATATCGACCACAAGAATGGCAGCCCCCGCCATGCGTCCCGCGAGCGGTTGCGCGCCGCCCATGCCGCCAAGGCCCGCCGTCAGAATGAAGCGGCCGGCAAGCGAGCCGTCGAACCGCTTTTCGGCAATGCGCATGAAGATTTCGTAGGTGCCCTGAATGACGCCCTGAGAGCCGATATACTGCCACGCACCGGCCGTCAGACCGCCCCAGCAGATCAACCCCTTGCGCTCCAACTCGTAAAACACCTCGGCCTTCGCCCACTGGCCGACGATGTTGCAGTTCGCCATGATCACAAGCGGCGCTTTCGCGTGGGTCTTCAGCAGACCGACCGGCTTGCCGGACTGAATGATGAGCGTCTGGTTCTCGTCCATTTCGAGAAGCGTCCTGACGATCTTGGCGTGCGACGGCCAGTTGCGCGCGGCCTTGCCGAGCGCGGCATAGACCACGAGATTATCCGGGTCCTCGCCGACGGAAAGCACGTTTTCCATCAGCCTGAGCAGCGCTTCCTGCCGCCAGCCCTTGGCGCGGACTTCAGGCCCGCCGGGGATGGGGAAATTCGGGTGGCGCGGATTGTCCTTCGGCATATCGTCCTCCCTCAGGCCAGCGCGTAATCGGCAATCGAAATGCCGAGCGCCTTTTCCACCACCGGATAGACGGCGGGATCCCTGACGCTTGAAGACAGCGGAATGACCGTCTTCGGCACATGAAGGACAAAGATGGTCATACCTTCCTGCAACTGGCCAACGCTCAAGGGTTCGCCCTCTGGCGAAAGCGTGGTGATCACATCGGGAAAGGTCGCGAGGCGGTTGCCGCCGGCATCGTCCACGGCCATGTATTCGTTCATCACATGCAGCACCATGGCCTTCTCGCCGGAGCCGACGGTGACCCTGCCGACATCGAAGGCCTCATTGGTGTAGACCACCGCCTTTTTCGTCACCGTGCCCTCGGTCAGGATCGCGCCACTGGTGGTTTTGACGATGGCATCGATGACGGCGGAGCCGCTTTTCTTTTCTGCCGCGATGATGGCCTCGCCAAGCGCCAGCGCCATGGAAATGCCGCCGAGCGCCGCATTCACCTTCACGTAGGATGCCCTGAGCGGATTGCGGCAGGACGCGATGAAGCCGCCGGACTGGTCGGCTGCGGTTCGAAGCACCGGCGAGATCTTCGCCGTCGCGCCCTTGACCACGAGTTCGATATAGCGGTTTTCGGCGCGGTTGCCGCCGACGGCGGTCTGGATCATCCGCTCCGGCGAACTCGCCATGCCGATCGCGCCCATATCCCCGGTTGGATGGGCGCGGATATCGCCGACGGCATCCACCACCTTGGTGCCGAGCACGGCGGATGGCAGCCAGCCATTGAGCGTCGAGGATTTTCCGTTCTGGCCGACGATCAGGCCGGACAGTTTTTCGCCGAGCGCTTCCTGCAGCAATTCCGCCGCCTTGATATAGTCGATGCCCTGCATCTCCCACGGCGTGGTCGAGGCCGGCGCGCCGATGGCAGCGGCCGTTGCCACCCAGTCATCATCGGAAAGCTCCTCCACCGAGACCAGCTCCGGCGTGCCGACATTGACGGCGGCATAGCCCAGCATGCGGCCGTGATCGGCCCAGCCGCCGCCGCCGGCGGCATAAACCGAGCCGCCCTTGACGGCGGGCTCCACATCTTTGGTCGTCAGGATACGGCCCATCTCATTGCTCCATCAGTTGTGTATCGAGCCGCTTCACCGCTTCGAGCAGCACGTCCGCTCCGAGCGCGATATCGGCGTTTTCAGCAAATTCTTCCGGCGCATGGCTGCGCCCGTTGCGGCAGGGAATGAACACCATGCCGGCCCTGGCGATGCGCGCCATAAAGGCGGCATCGTGGCCGGCGCCGGAGGCCATGCGGCGGTGGCCGGCCCCCGTCGCCACGCTGGCCGCATCAAGCGCATCCATCACGAGATCATCCATCGGCATGGCCGGATTGTCGGAGACAAGGCGCGGCGATGCGATGCTGACGCCGGTTTCCATCGCCGTCATCTCGACGCTCGCATTCAGCGCCGTCAAAAACTGATCGAGGTCCTCGCGCTTTTCCGAGCGGATATCGAGCAGCATGCGCACCTTCGACGGCACCACATTGGCGGCGTTCGGCCACATCTCGAATTCGCCGGTGGTGGCTGCGAAGTGTCCCGGGGTCGCGGCAAGCTCGCCGGCAAGGGTTTCGACAGCGAGCACCACATGGGCGGCCGCACCGAGCGCATCGGCCCGGCGGTCCATCGGCGTGGTGCCGGCATGGTCGGCGCGGCCCTCGACGAGGATCTCCACGCGGGTGATGCCGGCAATCGCCGTGACAACGCCAATGTCCAGCTTCTCGCCCTCCAGCACCGGTCCCTGCTCGATGTGAAGTTCGAGAAAGGCGCGGATGTCGTCGCGGACCTGTTGTTTTGCCGGATCGCCGCCGACCTTTTCGATGCCTTCCGCCAGCGTCATGCCATTCGCTTCCCGCCCCAGCCATTCATCCGGGCGAACGCCCGCCATGCCGCGCGAACCGATGCAGGACACGCCGAAGATCGAGACTTCCTCGGCGAGAAAATCGGTTACCTCCAGATCATGCTCGAGTTCGATGCCGGCCTCGGCAAGCGCCCGTGAAACCTCCAGCGCCACCACCACGCCGGCAATGCCGTCGAAACGGCCGCCATCGGGCACGGTATCGGAATGGGAGCCGAGCATGATCGTCCCAGCGCCGGGCCTCTTGCCCTTGCGCGTGCCGATCAGATTGCCCGCCGCATCGATGCGGGTCTCAAGCCCTGCGGCCCGGAATTGCTTCTCGAGATAGGCGCGGCCTTCGCGGAACAGGTCGGAAAAGGCGCGGCGGGTCCACGGTCGATCCGGATCGGTGATCGCGGCCAGCGCATCGATATCGGCGGCGATCCGCTCCGCGCTGACGGCAAGATTGCGGCTCATCGAATCATCTCCCTGAGCGGCAGGCTCGCCTCGGGGCGCACGAAACCGCCCGTGCCGGGCTCGGCGACGGCCTTTCCGTCAAAGACCTGTTTTCCGCGCAGGAAGGTCGCCGTTACCATGTAGGGCAGGCGCATGCCGTTATAGGGCGACCAGCCGACGACATTATTGCCGCTTTCGGCAGCGTCATAGACGAAGTCGCCCGGTTCCATGACGGCGATATCGGCGTGCTTGCCGATCTCGAGCGCGCCCTTCACGTGGTCAATGCGGAAATGCTTCGCCGGGTTTGCCGCCATCAGCCGTGCCGCCCAGAAGAGCGGAACGCCATGCTCGATCGCGCCCTTGATGAAGAGCGGCATCATCACTTCCAGCCCCGGCACGCCCGAGGCATTCGCCAGCATATCCGGGTTGGTCTTGCGGTCTTCCGACCAGCTCACGTGATCGGTGGAAACCAGCGTGACATTGCCGCAAGCCACATGCCGCCAGAGCTTTTCCACCTCGGCGCGCGGCCGTACCGGCGGGTTGATCTTGGCCTTGCCGCCAAGCCGCTTGACATCGTTTTCCTCGTCCAGCGTCAGATAATGAATGCAGCATTCCACCGTGGCATTGTGACCTTGCGCGCGATAACCGGCGGCGATCTCATAGCCGCGGCCAAGCGAACAATGGACCACATGCGCCGGGCACCCGGTTTGCGCGCCCGTCTCGTAGATATGGTGCATGGCCAGCAGTTCCGTCAGCGGCGGGCGCGACAGGGCGTGGGCCCGGTAATCGGTAATGCCGGAGGCCTTGACCCTGGCAAGTGCCGCATTGACGAATTCATCGTCCTCATTATGGACGCCGGCGGCAAGGCCGGTTGGCGCGATCGCGGCAAAGCATTCTTCCAGAAGGGCGGCGGGGATACGGGGGAAACGGGTCGGATGCGTGCCAAATGTGGAGAACTTGAAGGCGGCGACGCCGGCCTCTACCTGCTCGGCAATGCGGGCCGCGCCTTCAGCGGGGTCAACCGTGCCGTAGAGCGCGAAATCGACGCGCGCCTGCGGGGAAGCGTGGGCGATCTTCTTGTTCACGGCTTCAGCCGAATTGACCACATTGCCCTCGTCATAGGGCATATCGACGATCGTGGTGACGCCGCCTGCGGCCGCGGAGCGCGTCGACCAGGTGAAATCCTCCTGATCCTTCTGGCTCAGCGAGTGTACCTGCGCATCAATCGCACCCGGCAGGATCAGGGCATCGCCCAGATCGTATCGCTCGCGCGCTTCGGGCATCGCCCCCTGGCCGATGGCCGCGATCAGGCCGTCGCGAACCGCCACATGGCCGCGCTTGACCACCCGACCGGAAAGCACCAGCGTGCCTTTCAGAACGAGATCGAAATCCGACATTTGATGTCTCCTAGTGAAACCGGCCGGTGCGCCGCGCGGTTGCCCGCTCGAACATCACGAAAGCATCGTGAATGAGGAGCGCCAGAACGCCGACCACGAGGCCGCCTTGCAGAACGAAAGCGGTGTTGTTCGACAACAGCCCGGCGATGATCACCTCGCCGAGCGTCTTGGCGGCAACCGTCGAGCCGATCGTTGCCGTTGCCAGCGAGATGACGACCGAGAGGCGGATGCCGGCGAGAATGACGGGAAAGGCGAGCGGAAACTCGACCTGCATGAGGCGCTGCGTACCGGTCATGCCGACGCCGCGCGCGGCCTCCGAGACGTTGCCCGGCAGATTGGTCAGTCCCGTCAGCGCGTTTTCGAAGATCGGCAGAAGGCCGTAGAGAAACAGCGCGATCAGCGTCGGGATCGGCCCGAAACCGAACATCGGCACGGCAAGCGCCAGCACCGCGACGGGCGGAAAGGTCTGGCCGATATTGGCAATCGAGCGCGACAGCGGCAGGAATTCGACGCCGAAGGGCCTTGTGACGATGATGGCTAGGCCAACGGAAAAAATAGTCGCCGCAACCGTCGCCGCGCCGACGATGGCGAGGTGGCTCAGCGTCAGCGACAACAGGCTGGTCTGAGTGTAGATCGCCGGCGCACCGTTCTGCGTGAACGGGCGAAACACCGGCGCGAAGGCTTGCGGAAAGCTGATGAAAGCGATCAGCAGCACGAGAAGCCCCAGACGGATGAGGACCGACGCTTTCATGATGCCGGCCCTGCGGCGCGGCGGATCAGGGCATCGCGGGTAACGCGGCCGATGACCTTGTCGTCGCGTTCGACCGGCAGCGCATCGCGCCCCGACCAGAGTGCGGCGGCGAGCGCATCCTTGAGGCTTGCCGAAGCCGGGATTGCCTCGCCCTCTGCCGGCCCCTGTTCAACGAGGTTTTCGCAGGCCTCCAGCGAGAGCATGCGGAAGGCCTTGTCGCCTGTGCCGAGCAGTTCGTTGACGAAGGCGCTTGCCGGATCGGCGATGATTTCGGCAGCCGGCGCATATTGCTCGAGCCGGCCCTCATGCATCACCGCGATCTTGTGCCCGAGGAGGATTGCCTCGTCCATGTCATGAGTGACGAGCACGACCGTGGTGGAAAACTTGCGCTGGATATCGATCAGGTCTTCCTGCGCCTTGGCGCGGATGATCGGGTCGAGAGCGCCGAAAGGCTCGTCCATCAGCAGGAGGGCGGGTTCGGCGGCAAGCGCGCGGGCGACGCCGATGCGCTGCTGCTGGCCACCGGAAAGCTCGTGCGGCATGCGGTCGCGAAAGGCTTCGGGCTCCAGATGGAAAAGCTCCAGCAATTCATCGACGCGGGCATCGCGCCGCTTCCTGTCCCAGCCGAGGAGTTTCGGCACGGTGGCGATGTTTTCGGCCACCGAACGGTGCGGAAACAGGCCGTGGCCCTGAATGGCATAGCCGATGCCGCGGCGCAGCTCGTAATCCGGCAGATCGCGGTTGTCGCGACCGTCGATGCGGATCGTGCCCGAGGTCGGCTCTACCAGACGGTTGATCATTCGCATCAGCGTGGTCTTGCCGGAACCGGACGTGCCGACGATCGCCGCCAGTTCGCCGCGCTCGACGGTGAGCGAGACATTGTCGACGGCGTTATAATCGCCATAGACCTTGGTAATTCCCTCGATCTCGATCATGCCCAGCTCCCCTTTTTGGATTTTGTCTGGCTGATTTCAACAAGCGCATCGAGAATGATGGCCGCGGCAAAGGCCATGCCGACAACCGGCAGCGCGCCGAGCAGCACGAGATCGGTCGCCGTCTGGGCAATGCCCTGAAAAACAAATGTGCCGTATCCGCCGCCACCGATCAGGCCGGCGATCACAGCAAGGCCGATATTCTGCACCAGCACGATGCGGATACCGGTGAGGATGACGGGAAAGGCAAGCGGCAGTTCGATCTGCATCAGAAGCTGACGCCCGGTCATGCCCATGCCGCGCGCCGCCTCGCGCGCATCGCGCGGCACGCTATCGAGACCGGCAACCGTGTTGGAGACGACCGGCAGCAGCGAATAGGCAAAGAGCGCGACGATCGCCGGCGCAAAGCCGATGCCGGCAATGCCGAGTTCCGCCGCGCCCGGCACATTGCGGCCAACCCAGGCGAGCGGCGCGATCAGCAGGCCGAAGAGCGCGATCGAGGGGATCGTCTGCAGCACGTTGAGGCTGTTCAAAATGGTGGCGCGCACCTTCGGCACGCGAAAGCAGAGAATGCCGATCGGGATACCGGCAAGCGCGGCAGCCGCCAGCGAGCCGAAGGCCAGTTCCACATGGGTGCGGCCCTCGCGCCAGAAGGCGGAGGCGCGGTTATTGTATTCCTGCAGGATCGAAAGGTCGTTCCACGCGCCCGACCAGAGCAGCAGTCCGATTGCGAAGCCTGCGGCAATCAGGAACGCGATCCGCATCATCGGCGACAAGGCCTTGCGCACGATCGCGTCGGCCATGGCGATGGAAAACGCGAACAGCAGGATCCAGAAGCTCGCGCCGGGCGAAACGCGGGCGTAAGGGTTGTCTTCCGGCATCAGGTCATAGCCGGCACGGCCGACCATCAGCGCCAGAACCACGATGGCGGCAATGGAAACGCCGAGCCTGAGGTTCACCGGCGTCCTGAACAGGATGACGACGATGGCGGCGAGCATGGCAACGACAAGGGCAATGGCCTGCCAGAGCGGCATTGCCGACCAGACCATGACATTATCCGCCGCCACGATGCGGTTTGCGCGAAACAGCGCAAAGGGCTGGAGAAACAGCGCCACCAGCGCAATCGCCGCGACGATGACGCCGAGCTTGTCCAGCCGCCCTACGGTCCGGCCTTCCTTTCGGTATTCGCTGATGGCTGACATGGCATGCCCTTCGGCTGTCGGTCGGTTATCCCGCTTGCGGCGGGAGGTTAACTGCGATGCATTTCAGCGGCAGGTTGGTACTGCGCGCAGCCTGAGTGTCTTTTGCATTCGCCCGCTCCACCTGCTGCGTCATGCTCCGGTCAAGCCCGAGCATGACGCAGATTGGAAGGAGCCGGAAATACTCGTTCCCGTCATCCCGGCCTTGAGCCGGGATCCAGGGCCATGTGGCAGAGCCTTTTTTGGCGATTTTCATCCGCTTTTCGAGCCGCCCTGGATGCCGGATCAAGCCCGGCATGACGGATGAAGCAGCGGAGTCCAAACGCCGTTACTTCACGAACCCGTTCTTCGTCAGGTAATCCTTGGCCACGGCATCGGCCGGCTCGCCGCCAACCTGGACGCGGCCGTTGAGGTCCTGCAGGGTTTCAAGCGTCAGCCCCTCGAAGATCGGCTTCAGGATGTCGGCGATCTCAGGATATTCCTCGAGCCGAACCTCGCGGATGATCGGCGTCGGCAGGTAGACCGGCTGGACGCCCTTGTCGTCTTCCATCACCTTCAGGCCGGAGGGCGCGATGCCGCCGTCTGTACCGTAGACCATGGCGGCGTTGGCGCCCGAGGTCTGCTTGGCCGCGGCCGCGATGGTTGCGGCCGTATCGCCGCCGGAAAGCTGGATCAGCTGGCCGGAGGTGAGGTCGAAGCCATAGGCCTTCTCGAAGGCCGGAAGCGCGGCCGGCGAGGTGACGAATTCGGAGGATGCCGCAAGCTTCACCGTGCCGCCGTCAGCGACAAAGGCGCCGAACTCGCTCATGGTCGAGAGATTGTTCGGATCGGCGACATCCTTGCGCAGCGCGATCGCCCAGGTGTTGTTGGCGTCCGCCGGCGTCAGCCAGACGATCTTGTTGGCATCGTAATCGAGCTTCTTGGCCTCTTCATAGCCGGCTTCCGGCTTGTTCCAGACCGGAAGGTCGGTCTTGTTGAAGAAGAAAGCGGCATTGCCTGTATATTCCGGATAGATGTCGATCTGCCCCTGCGTGATCGCCTGGCGGACGATCGGCGTGCCGCCGAGCTGGATCTTGTTTTCCGTCGGTATGTCATTGGCCTCAAGCGCCTGCAGGATGATGTTGCCGAGCACGCCGCCTTCCGTGTCGATCTTCGAGGAGACGACGACCGGATCGGCCGAAGCAGTTCCTGCAAAGGCGAAGGCCGAAATGGCGAGCGCGCCTGTCAAAGTCAAAAGTCGTTTCATGATCTGTCCCTCTCTTGGTCGGTCCGCTCGGAACCGTGCTTGATCGCCTGTGGCCTCAGGCCGTCTCAGGCGGTGCGAGTGCGAAAAAATCATCGAGCAGGGCCAGCGGCGCCTGGTCGATCAGTCGCGTCATTGTCGCCTCCGAGCCGAGCTCCTCTTCGATCTGCTCGACCTCGCTCGAAAGCGGCCTGTCCTTCAGATAGAGCGCGGAATGCGATCTGACGATAGCATAGACCAGATTTGCGACGCCGCACGGCTCATCGCCCGAAATATCCATGGCCTGGGCTGCCAGCAACGCTTCGAGGCCCGCCATGCGCCGAAGCGCCCGGACCTGTCGCTCGAAGCGTTCAACCACCAGCGGCAAGAAAGCGGCCTCATCCTCGATGCCGCCGGCCACCACCAGCGACTGGGCCGAAATCGGCGACGACAGCGACTGGGTGCGGATGAAGAGATCGCCCGCAAGCTTCAGGATCGGGCCGAAGCCGGTGGCCACCGTGCCATGCGGCACGAGATTGACCGGCAGGCCGCGACGCCCTCCGTTTGCGAGGATGACGCAGCGGTTGAAGATGTTGCGCGCCACATGGGCCATAGCGATCTGGGCGGCCTGCATGTAGATCGTCACGTCCAGCGGCAGCGAGCCGCCGGAGGTGAGCACCTCATTGCCGATGACCACCGGATTGTCATCGGTGCGCCCGGTCGCGGCCAGGATTGTGTTGCCGGCAATCGTCAGGCTCTCGATCGTGGTGCCGAAGACCTGCGGCATCATGCGGATCGACAGCGGGTCCTGCACATGGCTTGCCGAGGTCCAGCACCAGTCGTCGAAGGCGCGGCACAGCCAGGTGCCGATATCGGCATGGGCGTGGGTGCCAACCTCGACCACCGAACGCCAGGGCGCAATCGCGGCGCCCATCGCGCCGGCCGTGGCCAACCCCGTCGCCAGAAGCACCCGCACGGCAAGGGCTGCCTTGTGCAGGGCGGATGCGGCCGAGGCATAGCCGATGGCATTGAGCGAGAACGAAGCCAGCGCATCGCGCGGCTCCATGCGCAGGGGCTGAAGACCGGCCGCCGAAAAAGCCTCGGTCACCGGCATGCGACGTCCCTGATAGACGGCATCGCCAACGCCGGTGAGCGCCGCCGAGACCTGACCCATCAGGCCGATATCGGCGCAGCCGATCGAACCGGTGCGGCGCACGACCGGGATGACATCATGTTCGAGAAGCGCCTGAAACGCCTCCACCAGCGCCATGGAGCAGCCGACCCGACCGGTCAGCGCAGTGTTGATGCGGATCGCGATCGCGTTGCGGACGATTTCGACCGGAAAGGGGTCGCCGGTTCCGAAGTGATGGGCGCGCACGAGGCCGAGATTGAAGTCCTCCAGCGCCTCGGGCGTCCATTCGGTGTCCTTCATCGCGCCGACGCCGGTATTGGCGCCATAGATCGAAAGCCCGTCGGCAAGCCGGTCCTTGACCACCTGATGGGCGCGCTCGACCCGCTCGATGCCGGCCTGCGTAACGGCGGGAAGCGCAAGGCCGGCGCCGATCCGCGACAGGATGTCGAAATCCAGCGGCTGTCCTGAAAACATGATGTTCTTGTTCTTCGGGCTCATCGCGTTCCCCATTTATTGAGGCAAGCCTATTGGATTATCGCGAAAGGCGGGATATCCCATATCATGAACGGGAGATGCTCCCGATTTATGCAATCCCTAATTTGCATAAAATGTAGGCACGACAAAATGGGCGATGTCCGTGGATACGCTGACGATCACAAGCGTGCATGAAGTGCTGAAATGCGGCGGCCTGCGCCCGGCGGCGCGCGCACTGCATCGCCCGCCGGCCAGCATGGCGGCGGCGGTCGGCCGGATGGAGGACGAACTCGCCACGCCGCTGGTGCAGAAGGCCGGATCGCGCCTGTCGCTGACGCTCGAGGGACGGCGGTTGATGCCGGATATCGCGCTCGCGGCAGGCACGGCCCGTGCTCTTGGCGAACTTGCGGCGGTCGACGCGGCGCGAAGGGCGAAGCTGTCGGTGAGTTTCCTTACGCTCTCGCGCTTCTCGCAGGTGGCGCGAGCGGGCAGTATCCGCCGTGGCGCGCGCGAGATCGGCATCGGCCAACCGCAGCTTTCGCGCCAGATTTCCGCCTTCGAGGCGGACATGAACCGGACGCTCTTTACCCGCAGCGCCGAGGGGATTGACCTGACGCCCGCCGGCCAGCAGGTGCTTGCGCTTGCCGAGACGCTTGAGGAAATTTGGAAACACCTGACCAAGAGCGCGGCCCGCCAGTTTAGCCGCACCGTTTCGACCTGCCATCTGGGCTCGGTTATCCCGCTTGGCTACGAGAGCAACACGGCGCGCTCCCTCGCCCGGCTTTCCGCGCGCTGGCTCGAACAGCGGCCCGGCGCGCCGCTGTTCATCTCCTCCACCACGGCGGATGAACTGATGCGCGGCCTGCAGGGCGGCACCTATGACGTGGCGCTTCTGGATACCGAGGCGATCCCGGACAATTTCGAGCGCCGGGCGATCTCGCGCTCGCGCCTCTCGATCGTCGGCCCGCGCCGGCTGATCGAGACAAGCGGCGGCGACATTGCCAATCTGGTGCTGACGCGCCCGGTCGCGGTTCCGAGCCTCAAGAGCGGGCTCAGGCAAAAGGCCGACATGCTTTTCGCCGAGAAGCTGAGCGAGGCCGAACGGATGGCCATGCGCATGGTCGAAGTCGATTCCCTGCCGATCATCGTCAACCTTGTCATAGAGCACGACTTTATCGCAGTGCTGCCGGAGGCCTCTTTTCTTTCCATGGCAGCCCCGATCGGCAGCATTCCGCTCGCGGACCGTTTCAGCCTCACCCTCTCCCTGGTCTGGCCGCCGACAGCGGCGGCCGCCCGCAAGGCGGGGCGCATCCTGGAGGGTTTGCCGGCAATCGAATGAAGGGGCTCGACCTCAAAATTCGAACACCTTTTTGAGGAACATCAGGCCTGTCCGGAGGGTTTCCGCTTCAGGCAAATCTTCCCCGGCAACCAAGAGGAGATCCATGATGAGCCTGTTCAAAGTTCCCCACAAATCCTGGGTCATCGTCTGCGATGGTTCGCGGGCGCTGTTTCTGGAAAATGGCGGCGACGCCGAGACCCTGAATCTCAGGCTGGCAGAGCGTTTCGCCCAGGAAGACGCGCCCTCGCGCGACCTCGGCACCGACCGCCCCGGACGCTCGCATTCGTCGGTCGGCAACGGTCGCAGCGCCATGGAGGAAACCGACTGGCACGAACAGGCGGAGCAGGAATTTATCAAACGTGTCGCCGAACGCCTCAACGCCCTCGTCTATGACAAGACGATCGAGGACTACGTCCTGATCGCGCCGCCGCCGGCAATCGGCGCGCTCCGCCCCTATCTGAAGGCCGAGACAAGCGCGGCGATGCGCGAGGAAATCCAGAAGGAACTCGCCAACCAGTCGGTCGCCGATATCGAGAAACACCTGACCAGATTGCGGGCCGACTGAACCCGATCCGTGGTTGCAGCGGGCCGGCGCTCAACGCCGCAGCCCGCTGCAACTGCCGTCGACGACCGAAAACCTCCGCAAGATGCCAAGACGCCAGATCAGAGCCGAAATGATTGATATCGATCAACTTCTGCTCGTATGAAAACATTTTTCGGCGAAAAGTACGCACAAAATCTTGCATTTCTGAATCCATTGGTTCATTTTTTCCGAAACGAAATTCCGTACGGGAGGACGGAATGGCGGAGTTGCACCGGCACCAGAAAATTCTGGCCCTGCTCGCTGAGCACCCCTTTCTCTCGGTCACCGAGCTGACCGACGCGACGGGCGTGTCCGCGGCAACCGTCCGGCGCGATATCGACAAGCTCGAAAAGGCCGGCTTCGGCCAGCGCGTGCATGGCGGCATAGCAGCCGAAAAAAGGCATCACGCCCGGCGCGCCGTCCCCCTCCCCTTCATGGAAAACCGCGATATCGCCGTAGAGCAAAAGCGGGCGATTGCGGCCGCGGCCTCGTCGCTCGTGCGTGACGGGACCGCGATCATCATTCACGGTGGCTCCACCTGCTTTCACTTCGGTATGGCGATCGCCCGGCGCAATCTCAGGGTCTTCACCCATTCCATGCCGCTTGCCGCCTATCTCGCCGAATTCGGCGAGTGTCAGCTGACCATCGGCGGCGGCGACCTGCATCGCGAGCCCGGCATCGTCTACGACCGGTTCTCCGACGAGCGCACCCTCTATGCCTCGCAATTCTTCGTCGGCGCGCTCGGCATCGAGAGGCAGGGCCTCATGGAAACCAATCCGCTGCTGGTTCAGCTGACCCGCGACATGGCGGCCTTTGCCAACGAGATCATCGTGCTCGTCGACAGCCGAAAGTTTGCCGAACGGACATCGACGCTGTCCCTGCCCTTTGCGCAGATCCGCAAATTGGTGACCGATGACGGCCTCGCCGATGCCGATGCCCGCATGCTCGAGGAGGAAGGCGTCGACTATATCGTCGCCGCGCGAAAGGGAGAGACCGACGCATGACTGATACCTCACGCCCGGTTCTGGAAATGGAAAGTATTTCAAAGACCTTCGGGTCCGTCAGGGCCCTTGAGGATGTTGCGATCACCGCCCATGGCGGCGAAGTGCACGCGCTGATGGGCGAAAACGGCGCCGGCAAGTCCACCCTGATGAAGATCCTCTCCGGCGCCTATACCCCGGACAAGGGCGGCACCATCCTGGTGGGCGGAAAGCCTGTGCCGGAAGGCAACCCGAAGGCGGCCAAGGCCATGGGCGTTGCCGTGATCTACCAGGAGCTGTCGCTGGCGCCCAATCTGACCGTCGCCGAAAATGTGTTCCTCGGCAATGAGCGCGCGCGCTCCGGCATCGTCAACCGCGCGGAGATGCGTTCGCGCACCGCGCCTTTGCTGAAGCGTCTCGGCGTCGATTTCTCGCCCTCGACCGTGGTCGGCAGCCTCTCGCTCGGCGAGCGACAGCTTGTCGAGATCGCCCGCGCCATGTCCACCAATGCGCAGATCATCGTCATGGACGAGCCGACGACGTCGCTGTCGAGCCGCGAGACCGAACGCCTGTTCGAGGTGATCGCCGCGCTCAAGGCCGACGGCATCGCCATCATCTATATCTCGCACCGCATGGAGGAGGTCTACCGGCTTGCCGACCGCTGCTCGGTGCTGCGCGACGGAAAATATATCGGCACGCTCGACCGTGACGAACTCAGCGCCGAGCGGCTGATCTCGATGATGGTCGGTCGCGATCTCTCGACCTTCTACAAGAAGGAGCATGTGGAGCGCGACGAAAGCGCGGAAATGGTTCTGGAAGTGCGCAATATGAGCGCCGGCCGCAAGGTCCGCGATTGCTCCTTTTCCGTGCGGCGCGGCGAGGTGCTTGGCGTTTCCGGACTTGTCGGATCCGGACGCACGGAGCTTGCCCGGCTGATCTACGGCGCGGACAAGGCGACATCCGGCACGGTGCTGCTCGAAGGGCGGGACGTCACTCCGCAAAGCCCGAGCGCCGCGCTTGACGCCGGCATCGTCTACCTGACGGAGGACCGAAAGCAACTCGGCCTGTTCCTCGACATGACGATTGCCGACAACATCAACATCTGCGTCATGGGCGAGGATTCGGGGCCCGCCGGCACGCGCAATTTCAAGGCGGCGCGCAAGCGGGCGCGCGCCGAGTTCGAGAAACTGTCGATCCGCGCGCCCTCGCCCTTCGTCAATGTCGGCTCGCTGTCGGGCGGCAACCAGCAGAAGGTGCTGCTCGGCCGCCTGCTGGAAGTGAAGCCCAAGGTGATCATTCTCGACGAGCCGACCCGCGGCGTCGATGTCGGCGCAAAATCGGAAATCTACCGGCTGATCGACGAGTTGGCCCGCCAGGGCCTCGCCGTGGTGATGATCTCCAGCGAGCTGCCGGAAATCATCAATGTTGCCGACCGCGTCATCGTTATGCGCGAGGGCGAGATCGCCGGCGAGGTGAAATCGGCGGACGGGCAGGCGATCGAGCAGGAAGCAATCATGCGGCTTTCGACGGGAACGAAAGCCGCAGCATGACAACCGGCGCTTGAGAGCCGAGGGAGGAAATCCATGAGTGAAGCGCAGAAGGGAGCGGCAAACGGCCGGTCCTATCAGGTTGGTACACTGATCAAGACGCTCGGCATGTTGCCGGTGCTGATCCTGCTGGCAATCGGATTCCAGCTTCTGACCGGCAAGTTCTTGGGCGTCAACAACCTGTCGATCGTGATGCAGCAGGCCTCGATCAACATCGTGCTCGCCGCCGGCATGACCTTTGTCATCCTGACAGGCGGGATCGACCTGTCGGTCGGTTCAATTCTGGCGGCCTCGGCCATGGCGGCGGTGATCTTCTCGCTCAATCCGGCGCTTGGCTGGATCGGCATTCCGGCGGGGTTGGCGCTCGGCCTGGTCTTCGGCCTTGCCAATGGCGCGCTGATTGCCTTCCTGCGATTACCGCCCTTCATCGTCACGCTCGGGTCGCTGACGGCGGTGCGCGGCGTGGCCCGGCTGATGGGCAATGACACGACGGTGTTCAACGCGGACCTGCCATTCGCGGTGATCGGCAACGGCGCGGTCCTCGGCGTGCCGATCCTCGCCATCATCGCCCTTCTGGTCATCCTGATTTCCTGGTTCGTGCTGCGCCGCACGGTGCTCGGCACCTGGATCTATGCCGTCGGCGGCAACCAGGAGGCCGCCCGGCTGACCGGCATCAAGGTGCCGCTCGTCCTCTTGTTCGTCTACGGCGTCTCCGGCCTGATGGCCGGGCTTGGCGGCGTCATGTCGGCGGCCAGGCTTTACGCGGCCAACGGCCTGCAACTCGGACAATCCTATGAGCTCGACGCAATCGCCGCCGTCATTCTGGGCGGTACCAGTTTCGTTGGCGGCGTTGGCTCGATCTGGGGCACGCTGATCGGTGCGCTGATCATCGCTGTCTTGTCGAACGGCCTGATCCTGACGGGAACGTCGGACATCTGGCAGTTCATCATCAAGGGCCTTGTCATTATCGCTGCCGTAACCCTCGACCGCTTCCGCGGCAAGGGCTCCGACAGGACCTAGAGGCCCTTATTTCACGCATGAAATGCGAAACGTGGAGGAGCACGAACCATGCATATGTCAAAGAAACTTCTTCTTGGCGCGGCAGCCGCCATCGCCATGACGGCGACCGGCGCGCAGGCGCAGGACAAGGAACTGAACAGCATCGGCATTTCCGTCGGCCTGCTCGGCAACCCGTTCTTCGTCGCCACCATCAAGGGCATCGAGGACCGCGCCCGCGACATCAATCCCGATGTCGAGATCACCTCGGTCTCGGCCGATTATGACCTCAACAAGCAGGTCAGCCAGATCGACAACTTCATCGCCAAGGGCGTCGATATCATCATGCTGAACGCCGTTGACGACACGGCGATCGCGCCTGCCGTCAACCGCGCCAAGAATGCCGGCATCACCATTGCCGCCTTCGACGTTTCCGCGCCGGGCGCCGACGTGACGGTGATGACCGACAATATCGCCGCCGGCCAGAAGGCCTGCCAGTACATCGTCGATGCGCTCAACGGCGAAGGCAATGTCGCCATCATCAAGGGCCCGTCCTCCTCTTCGCTGAATGACCGTTTCGACGGCTGCATGGAAGTCTTCGAGGCCAATGACGGCATCAATGTCGTCTCCAACGACCAGAACGGCCTGGCCGCGCGCGAAGGCGGCATGAATGTGATGCAGGGCCTCCTGACCCGCTTCTCCGATCTCGATGCGGTCTTCGGCGCCAATGATCCGATGGCGCTCGGCGCGCAGCTTGCCGCCAAACAGCTCGGCCGCACCGACATCATCATCGCCGGCGTCGACGGCGCTCCCGATACGGAGAAATCGCTGAAGGACCCGAACTCGCTGCTGAAGGCATCCGCTTCCCAGGACCCTTACGTCATGGCGGGCGAGGCGCTTGAGCTTGGCTACAAGTTCTATCAGGGCGAGGAAATCGAGGAGACCACCGTGCTGCTCGAGCCGCAGCTGATCACGGCGGACAATATCGATGAGTATCAGGGCTGGACGGCCGTCCGCGACTGATTGAGAGCGATCTTGAACAATGAGCAAGGCGCGGCGGTTTCCGCCGCGCCTTCAATGTGTTGACAAAGGTTGCGCCACCCTCCTCCGTCATGCCGGCCTTGAGCCGGCATCCAGGGCCGAATAGCGATAACTCTCGCGATTAAGGCACTGTTACAAAAATGTGTTTTTGTAGCCCTGGACCCCGGCTCAAGGCCGGGGTGACGGAGAAAGGGATCGGACTCCTCGCTTCTGTAACTGACTTTTTCAGCAGCCTGGGGCGCGGCGGTTTCCGGCGCGTTTTTTCTTTGCTCCCCATTCCTTGATGCGCGTCAAGGTGGAGGCTCCCGCCTGCCCTACACTGGACTTCGGCCGGTTTGCCGGTAAAGTCGCCGCGTGCAGAAAGTCGGCGGCGGCGGCCGCACTGCGGGGTGATCATGCAGGGCCAGGAAGCAGTCAAAAACGACGACAGAGAACGTGCGCCGATTTTTTGCGCGCGCGGCATTTCGAAGGTCTATATGACGGGCGAAGTCGAGGTGAGAGCGCTCGACGGCGTCGATCTTGATCTCATGGCCGGCGAGATGGTGGTGCTGCTCGGCCCTTCGGGCAGCGGCAAGTCGACGCTTCTGAACATTGTCGGCGGGCTCGACCGGGCCTCGTCCGGCACGGTCAGGTTCCGCGACGAAATGATCTCCGACTACCCGGAATGGAAGCTGACGCGCTATCGCCGCGCCCATGTCGGCTTCGTCTTCCAGTTCTACAACCTGATCCCGAGCCTCACGGCGCGCGAGAACGTAGCGCTTGTCGGGGCAATCTCGAAAAATCCGATGCCGCCGGAAGAAGCGCTGGAAATGGTCGGGCTGAAACAGCGGATGGATCATTTTCCGGCCCAGATGTCCGGCGGCGAGCAGCAGCGCGTCGCCATCGCCCGCGCCATTGCCAAACGGCCGGAGGTTCTGTTCTGCGACGAACCGACCGGCGCACTCGATTCGAAAACCGGCATTCTGGTGCTCGAGGTGCTCTGCCGCATCAATGAGGCGCTTGGCGCGACCGTCGCCATCATCACCCACAATGCCGATATCCGCAGGATCGCCCATCGCGTCATCACCTTCCGCGACGGCAGGATCGAGGGCACGGAGATCAATCAGGAGCGTCTGAGCCCGGCGGACATCCAATGGTAGCGATCCTCGACCGCAAGCTTCTGCGCGACGTGCGGCGTCTCTGGGCGCAGCTTCTGGCCGTCGCGCTGGTACTCGCCTGCGGCGTGGCGGTGCTGATCATGGCGGTCGGCGTCTACCGTTCGCTGATCGAGACCCGCGACACCTTCTACGACCGCTACGGCTTTGCCGATGTGTTCGCCAGCGTCACCCGCGCGCCCGACCGGCTGGCCGACGAGATCCGCACGATCGACGGGGTTCTGCGCGCCGATTTCCGCGTGGTCAAGCCGGCCATTCTCGACATTACCGGCATGGAGGCGCCGGCGGCGGCAACGGTGATTTCCACGCCCGACAGCGGCGAGCCGCTGTTGAACCGCGCCTATATCCGCGCCGGGCGACTGCCCGACCCGAACCGTGTGGGCGAGGTCGCGGTCTCCGAGAATTTCGCCAAAGCGCATGGCTTTGAGCCGGGCGACCACTTCGAGGCGCTGATGGACGGCAAGAAGCGCCGGCTGACGATCACGGCCATCGTGCTCTCGCCCGAATATGTCTATGCCATCGGCCCCGGCGACATGGTGCCCGACAATGCCCGCTACGGCATTCTCTATATGCCGGAAAGCGTGCTCGACGGCATTTTCGACATGGACGGCGCGTTCAACAACGTGACGCTGAAGCTTGGACGCAACGCCAATGAGGACGCGGTGATCGAACGCCTCGACCGCCTGCTTTCCCCCTATGGCGGCGTCGGCGCCTATGGCCGCGACAGGCAAATCTCGAACGCCTTCGTTGACAGCGAACTGACACAGCTGAAGGCTATGGCGGGGGTCTTGCCGCCGATCTTCCTCGGCGTTGCCGCCTTCCTCGTCAACATGGTTCTGTCACGGATGATCGCGCTGGAACGCGAGCAGATCGGCCTGTTGAAAGCGTTGGGCTTCTCAAGCCCGGCCATCGCCGTGCACTATATCAAGCTCACCTTGGTGATCGTCATCATCGGCACGGCCATCGGCTTTGCGCTCGGCAGCTGGTGGGGCGTGGCGATGACGAGGCTCTATGTGCGCTTCTATACCTTTCCGTTTCTGGTGTTCGACTGGAGCCCGGATGTCTATCTGCTCGCGGGAGGCGTTGCCGCTGCCGCCGCGCTCATCGGCGCGGCGCGGGTGATCTACAGCGCCGCGAGCCTGCCGGCCGCCGTTGCCATGCGCCCGCCCGAACCGGTGCGCTATCGCCAGCTTTCCCTCGGCTTTCGCCTGCCGCGCCTTCTCTCCGAACTGACGGTGATGGCGCTGCGCAACATCTCCCGCTTTCCCCTGCGCGCGACCATGACCGTGATCGGCATCGCCATGCCGGTGGCGCTTTTGACGGTCGGCTGGTCCACCTCCAATTCCATGGATGCGATGATCCGGGCGATCTTCTTCGACACCCAGCGCCAGGACGCGACCGTCAGCTTTACCGATGCGCTGGCGCCGGAAGCGCTCGTCTCGCTCGCCCGCCTGCCCGGGGTTATGCGCGCGGAAGGATTTCGCGCCGAACCGGTGATCCTGCGCAACGGCTATCGGGAGAAACATCTGTCGATCAGCAGCGCTTCGGATCTGGACGACCTTTCGCGCGTGGTCGATGCCGATGCCGTGCAGCTCTCCATCCCGCCCGAGGGGCTGATGGTCAGCGAGCGGGTGGCCGAAACGCTCGGCCTTTCCACCGGGGATCTGGCGCAGGTCGAACTCGTGACCCGCAACCATCGTCTGGTGAGCGTGCCTGTGACCTCGGTGGTCCAGAGTTTTCTGGGCCTTGCCGTCTACATGGACGGCCGCGCCCTTGACCATATGATCGGTGATGGCGACCGCGTTTCGGGCGCCAATATCGCCGTCGATGAAACCCGGCTTGCGACGTTCTACGGCGCGGTGAAGGACACGCCGCGGATTGCCGGCGTTGCGCTCAACCGGCTGTCGCTGGAGAATTTCCGCAAGACCATGCGGGAGAACATCGACATCATGTCGACCATCTATATCGCGCTTGCCGCCGTCATCACCTTCGGCGTCGTCTATAATTCCGCGCGTATTCTTCTGTCCGAGCGCGGCCGTGAGCTGGCAAGCCTCAGGGTCCTCGGCTTCTCCCGCGCGGAAGTCTCGCAGGTGCTGCTGGTGGAAATCGCGGCGCTGATTGTGCTGGCCCAGCCGATTGGCTGGTATCTCGGCTATGTCTTCGCCAAGCTGGTGATCTCCGGCTTTTCCAGCGACCTTTTCACCATTCCGTTCGTCGTCGATCTCGACAGCTATGCGCGCGCTTCGCTGGTTGTCGTCATCGCCGGTCTTTTGTCCGCGCTGGTCGTGCGCCGGCGGATCGATCGTTTCGATCTCGTCGAAGTGCTGAAAACGAGAGAGTAATCCAATGGGAAAGTGGATCAGGAGAGGCCTTCTCGTCATCGTGGCGCTCGCCGTGATCGGCGGTTTCTATCTCGCCATGCGCGAAAAGCCGGTGGCCGTCGATGTGGCAGCGATCACGTCGGGGCCGATGGAGGTCACCATCCTGCAGGAGGGAAAGACGCGGGTGAAGGACATCTACACCATCCACACGCCGATTGCCGGGCAGATGCTGCGCACCCGCTTTGACGAGGGCGACACGGTGGAGGCGGGGACAAGCGTCGTCGCCCGCATCCTCCCCTCGCAATCCGCCCTTCTCGATCCGCGCACCCGCGATGAGTTGCGCGCCGCACTCGATGCGGCAAAGGTTGCGGTCGCCATTGCCGAGGCCGAAAGGCTGAAGGCCTCGGCCAATCTCGTACAGGCCGAGGACCAGCTTCGCCGCTACCGCAATCTGAGCCAGCGCGACACAATTTCCGAGATGGAACTGCAGCAGGCCGTCACCGCCGTGGAGGTGGCGAAGGCCCAGCTGAACGCGGCCGAAGCCACGGTTTCGCTGCGCCAGGCGGAGCTGAAGGCGGCCGAGGCACGGCTTTCCGAACCGCGCGCGGCGCTTCTGGCCGAGGAAGACGATTGCTGCATCGACCTCACCGCGCCCGCCGACGGCGTCATTCTCGACATCTATGCCCGCAGCGCCCAGCCGGTGGCGATCGGCGCCAAGATCGCCGATATCGGCGATCCGCGCAATCTTGAAGCCGTGGTCGATCTTTTGTCGACGGATGCGGTCCATATCCATGCCGGCACGAAGGCCGAGATCGTCGACTGGGGCGGAGAGCCGGTTGCCGCCACCGTCCGCCGGGTCGAGCCGGCAGCCTACGAGAAGGTTTCCGCGCTCGGCATTTCCGAACAGCGGGTCGACGCGATCCTTGATTTCGACACGGTGCCCGAAGGCCTCGGCAATGCCTTCCGCGTCTATGCCCGGTTGGTGATCTGGCAGGCCGACACCGTGACACAGGTGCCGATTGCGGCCCTTTTCCGCTCCGGCAATGACTGGCAGGTGTTCAAAGTGGAGGGCGACACAGCCGTGATCACCACGGTCAGGATCGGCCGCATGAACGAGGAGAACGCGGAAGTGACCGGCGGGCTTGGCCCCGGCGACCAGGTGGTGCTGCACCCGAGCGACACGCTGTCGGACGGCGCGCCGATCACGCTTCGGCGCGTGGAGACGCCGTGATCAATCGGCCTGTTCGAGGTCTTCCTCAAACTCCGCCATGTCCCCGCCGCCGGCCATCAGGTTCGGCACCACCCTCAGTGTGAGGCCAGCGTGAGCCGGCGAAGGCAATGATTGGCGAGAGCGGCAGTGGCGACCAGCCCGCCCCGGCCTTGAACCGGCATTACGAATGAGGATGAAGCGCAGTTCTTGACAAACCTCCCACTTGGTCTGCGTCATCCGCGTGCTTGACGCGAGGATCCAGACCGCTCGAAAAAAGCATTGAATTCAAAGATTTGTGCCGTCTGGTTGCTCGGATAAAGTCCGGGCATGCCCCTCTTGGGGAGGTCTCGCAAGGATGGGACACATACGTCGTATGCTGTGTCAGCAGTCTGCGCGTTTCCGGGAAACGTTATTCGTACTGCATCAGCTTTTCGTTGACGGCGTCGACCTTGCGCAGGCGTTCGCGGCCCTGGCGCCCGGCGTTCAGCGTTGCGCGCACCACGATCTGGTGGCAAAGCGCCAGCACGGCGGCATGATTGAACTGCGGCCCTTCGGAATGGATGCGGCAGTGAAAATGCCAGTGGGCGCCGGGATGGCGCACCATGTTTTCATCCGAGATCAGCGCCAGCCGCGCACCGCTTTCCACGATCGTATCCAGCACTTGCCGCGTACCGGCAATCCGGCGGCGCAGCGTGATGGCAATCACCAGATCGCCCTCCGCAATCCGCGACAGATGCTCGCCCAGCGTTTCGCCGCCCTGCGGGAACACCACGACTTCATCGACAATCTTGGTCAGTTGCCAGTAGAGGTAATGGGCAAAGGACTGGCTGATGCGCTGGCCGGTGATCCACACCTTCCGGGCGCCCACGACGGCGGCGGCAAGCGCTTCCAGTTCGCCGGCATCGAGATTGGCGAAGGTCCAGTCGAGATTGTCCTTCTCCTCGCGCATGTCGAGGGCAAGCGCTGCGGCATTGGCCTCCGGCTCGGCATGGGCGAAGAAAACGCGCGAGCCGGTCTGCCGCTCGTCGCGCACCGCCTTTTTCGCCTGGTCGTAGCTGGCAAAGCCAAGCCTGCGGATGAAACGCGAGACCGTCGCCTTGGAAACATCGCAAAGCCGCGCCAGTTCCTGCGCATCATAGCTGCCAAGCTCGCCCGGAAAATCCAGCAGGAACTCGCCAAGCTTGCGTTCAGCCGGAGCGAGCTGCGGCAGAACGCGCTGCACACGGGTCAGGAAGGGGGCGTCGTCGACCGGTCTCTGAAATTCTGATTTCATAATTTCCCATTAAGGACGACGGCGTCGAAAAGGCAAGCCATGGGATTCGAAATCCTGGTTTCAGATCGCGCTTCGGGATTTCCGATGTCGGAATTGCCGGTTCATCGGGCTTCTGCGCCAGCTTGATGCCCATTGAGAACCCAATATGCCTATAAAATAACCAATATTGGTGAATGCCTATTTTTTACTTGCGCCATTTATGAAACTATAGTTTCCTTTTCTGGAACTTGAATTTCGTCAATGCATCCTCCCGCCCCAAGACAGCAGAAACTGGAGTTCTGACATGCCGGTCCGTCCGCTCAAATCCGCGATCCTCGCCGCCTCCGCCCTTGCAGTCCTCGCCCCCGCCGCCCTTGCAGCCGATTATCCCGAGCGTCCCGTGCGCATTCTCGTGTCCTTCCCGCCGGGTGGCTCCAGCGATCTCGTTGCCCGCCTGCTTGCCGAGCAGCTCGGCGCGGAGCTTGGACAGCAATTCGTCGTTGAAAACAAGCCGGGCGCTGCCGGCACCGTGGCCGCGACCGAGCTGAAGAATGCCGAAGCCGATGGCTACACGCTGATGCTGTCCAACCTGACGCCGTTCAATGTCGCCCCGACAAGCTTCCCCGACACGCCCTATGACCCGATCGCGGACTTCACCCATATCGGTTATATCGGCGCCGTCCACCTCGGCATGTTCGTCTCGCCGGAGCTTGAGACGCCGGACATGGCAGCCTTCGTCGAAAAGGCAAAGGCTGAGCCCGGCATGCTGGATTACGGCTCTTCCGGCGTTGGTTCTTGGGGCCATGTCGTCGCCGTCGCCTTTGAGAACGAGGCGGGCGTCGCGCTGTCGCACATTCCCTACAAGGGCTCCGGCCCGATGCGGCTTGATTTCCGCGCCGGCGTCATTCCGGTGATCTTCGATGCCGTGCCGCAGAACCTGCCCGCCATTGCCGAGGGAACGGCCGTCCCGCTCGCCGTTTCTTCGCCCGAACGCCTTGAAACCCTGCCCGACACCCCGACCTTCACCGAACTCGGCTATGATATCGTCGCGGAAAACTGGCTTGGCATTTCCGGCCCTGCCGGCATCGATCCGCAAATCGTCGCAACGCTTCAGGAGGCGCTCGAAACCGCGCTGGCCACCGATGAAGTCGTTGCCCAGTTCGAGACCTGGGGCATTGTCGGCGGCACGATGACCAGCGCGGAATTCACCGACTATGTTGCCGACGGCGTTGCCGAATGGGCGCCCCTCGTCAAACAGGCCAACGAATGATGCGCATCAGCCCGCTTGCTTGCGAAAAGACCGCTCTGCCGCAGATTGCCGTCGTCGTCATCGGCGAGGCGGAGGATGCGGGCTTCAATGCCAGCGGTCTTGCCGGCGCGCGAAAGGCCGCGCGCGCCGGAACCGCCCGGCTCAGCATCATTGACGGGTTGGCCTATGATACGGCCGAAATCCTTGAAAGCCTTGACGCGATCATGGCGGATTTCGACGGTCTGGTCTTCATCGGCGGCCAGGGCGACCGGGTCATGCCGGTGCTGGCGCTCGACTGGCCGGACAAGCCCTTCGCCATCGTCCAGGGCCATGCCCACGGGCAAAACCTCGCAAGCTACGATGTGGCGCAGGAACATTCGGCCTATCTCGCCGGCTGCCTTGCGGCGCTGATGACGAAGACCGGCACGGTCGGTCACCTCTCGGGCCACCGCGTTCGTCCGGGCCTGAAGGGCCGCGCCGCCTTTGTGCAAGGCGTCAGGGAAACCAATCCCGCCGTCGCGGTGCTGACATCCTTCTGCGGCTCGCAGGATGACAATGCCGTCACCCGTCGCTGGGCCGATGCCGAGATCAAGGCCGGGGCGGACGTGATCTTCACCATGCTGAACGGCGCAAGACAGGGCGCGATCGATGCCTGCCGGGCCGCTGGTCGACACCAGATCGGCAATGCGCTTGACTGGACGGCACTGGCGCCCGATGTGTTCATCGCCTCGGCTCTTGCGCGCATCGATCTCGGCGTGGAACGGGCCATTGCCGATGTTGCGGCGGGATGCCTGCCGCGGGAACCGGTCATTCTGGGCCTCCCGCAGGGCGACTATGCTTCGCTGGCGCTCGCCGGCGATGTGCCCGAAACTGTTGCGGAACGGATAGCAGCAGCGGCAGCCGAAATCCGCGCGGGCCGCATCACCATCCGCGAGACCTATGACGGCGCGGAGTTCGAACCGGAAACGGAGAGGGGACGATGCTGAGAAAGCTTTCGGCGCAGGCGGGCACGCTGCTCATCGGCGCAATCGCGCTTGTCTTCGTCATCGGCGCTGTGACCGTGCTCGATCTCGGTACGCCGCGCCGCATGGGCCCCGGCGCCTTTCCGCTGATTGCCGGCGGCATCCTCGTCATCCTGTCCATCATCGCCCTTGTCGGTGACATGAAGGCTGACGCCGAGCATCTGAAGATCGACTGGCGCACGGTCATCCCGATCGCGCTGGCCGTCGCAGGTTTCGCGCTGGTCACGCCGCGTTTCGGCGTTCTGCCGGGCGCGGGCGTCTGCGTGCTGATTGCAAGCTTTGCCGTCGGCAGGCTCTCGCTTTTAAGACGCGCCGGTCTCGTCATCGGCGCCGTCCTCGGCGTCTGGCTTGTCTTCATCGTCGGCCTCCGCCTGCCGCTCGAAGCCTTCCGGGGGTTCTGATCCATGCTCGACAATCTCGCCCTCGGCTTTGCCACCGCCACCACGGTTTCCAACCTTCTCTATTGCTTCCTCGGCACGTTTCTCGGCACATTCATCGGCGTGCTGCCGGGGCTCGGGCCGCTGGCGGCCGTTGCCATGCTGCTGCCGGTCTCCTTCTACCTGCCGCCGGAAACCGCGCTGGTGATGCTGGCGGGCGTCTATTACGGCGCGGAATATGGCGGCTCCATCGCCTCTATCCTGCTCAATATTCCGGGCACGCCCTCCTCCTCGATCACCTGCCTCGACGGGTATCCGATGGCGCGCGAGGGCCGCGCCGGCGTGGCCCTGCTGATGACCGCGCTCGCCTCCTTCTTCGGCGGAATTTTCGGCATTCTGGTGATCGCCGCCCTTGCGCCCGTGCTTGCCGATTTCGCGCTGTTGCTGGAACCGGCGGATTATTTCGCGGTGATGCTGCTTGGCCTTGTCGCGGCCTCGGTGGTCTCAAGCTCCGGCACGTTGCGCGGCGTGATGATGGTGACGCTCGGCGTGCTGCTCGGCACGATCGGCGTTGACGTCAACAGCGGCGCCACCCGCTTTACCGGCGGCGTTCAGGATCTGCGCGACGGCATCAATCTCGTCGTCGTCGCCATGGGCCTCTTCGGCGTTTCCGAAGCCATGTACTCGGCGCGTGGCGCATCCGCCTCCTATGCCACGGAAAAGGTCTCCTGGCAGCGCTTCCTGCCGATGCGCGGCGAATGGATGCGCTCGCTCGGGCCCGCCATTCGGGGCAGCGTCGTCGGCAGCTTCTTCGGCACTTTGCCCGGGACGGGTCAAACGGTCGCCTCCTCTATCGGCTATGCGGTGGAAAAGCGGATCTCGCCCAACCGCGCCAATTTCGGCAAGGGCGCAATCGAGGGCGTGGTGGTCCCGGAATCGGCCAACAACGCCGCCGCGCAGACCGCCTTCATCCCGACGCTGACGCTCGGCATTCCCGGCTCCACCACCATGGCGCTGATGATCGGCGCGCTGATGATCCACGGCGTCACCCCCGGCCCGCGGCTGATTTCCGATCATCCCCAGTTGTTCTGGGGCCTGATTGTCTCGTTTCTTTTCGGCAATCTCTTCCTGCTGGTGCTCAATATTCCGCTGATCGGCATCTGGGTGCGACTGCTGCGCATCCCCCATTATTTCCTCTACCCCACCATCGTCGTGTTGATCTCGATCGGCGTCTACAGCCTCGATCATTCGCTCTTCGATGTCTGGGCGATGCTCGGCTTCGGCGTGCTCGGCTATGTGCTGCGGCTCTACCGCTATGAGCCCGCGCCGCTTCTGATCGGTTTCATTCTGGGGCCGATGATGGAGGAATATCTGCGCCGCGCCATGCTGCTCTCGCGCGGCGACCCCATGACCTTCATCAAGCATCCCGGCTCTGCGGTAATGATCGCGATCTCCCTGCTGCTTCTGGTGCTGACGGCGATGCCGGGGCTGAAACGGCTGGCAAAATCAATCAACTGAAGGCCAGCCACAGCGAAACCGTCCAAATTCCGTTCTGCGCTTTAAACCGGCAGCCCGTTGGCCTAAGTGTAGATGGTCTGCACGTCATGGTGGGCGACGCGCGTTTGGCGTCTTTCCCCCGGCAATGTGTCGTGCGGGCACGGGAGGCGGCGCCGAACGCGCCGCGCATGAGGACATGTCGCCATGACAATCATCGATGACTTCAACGGCACCTGGCTCGGACGCGTGTTCCTGCCGGAGGCGAACGGCCCGGCCGTCGTGACGCTGCGCGGCGGCGCGGTCTACGACATCACCTCCGAGATCGCCCCGCTGTCGCGCGATATCTGCGAGATGGAGGATCCGGCATTCTACGTCAACGAGGCCCCCGGCTTCCGGCTCGGCACGCTGGAGGAGATTGCCGCCGCGACGCCCGGCGATGAAAGCCGCATCCATTTTCTCTGCCCCTCCGACCTGCAGCCGATCAAGGCCTGCGGCGTTACCTTCGCCCGTTCCATGGTCGAGCGGGTGATCGAGGAGAAGGCGGCGGGCGATCCGAAGAAGGCGGAAGCGATCAGGAACCGCATCGGCGCGGCGATCGGCGAAAGCCTGAAGAATATCGAGGCGGGATCGAAAGCGGCGGCCGCCGCCAAGGAGGCCCTGATCCGCGAAGGATTGTGGAGCCAGTATCTCGAGGTCGGCATCGGCCCGGACGCGGAGGTGTTCTCCAAGGCGCAGGCGCTCTCGGCTGTCGGTCCGGGCGCCGAGGTCGGCCTCCATCCGATCTCGAAATGGAACAATCCGGAGCCCGAAGTGGTTCTCGCCGTATCCTCTGCCGGCAGGATCGTCGGCGCCACGCTCGGCAATGACGTCAACCTGCGCGACGTGGAGGGCCGCTCGGCGCTTTTGCTGGGCAAGGCCAAGGACAACAACGCCTCCGCCGCGATCGGCCCGATGATCAGGCTGTTCGACGGCAGCTTCACGCTGGACGATGTGCGCCGCGCCGAGGTTTCGCTCACGGTCAGGGGCGAGGACGGTTTTGAAATGAAAGGGCATTCCTCGATGTCGGAAATCAGCCGCGATCCGGAAGCGCTGGTCGCCCAGACCATCGGCCGCCATCACCAGTATCCGGACGGCTTCATGCTTTATCTCGGCACGCTGTTTGCGCCGAGCGAGGATCGCGATGTTGCCGGCGAGGGCTTCACCCACAAGCCGGGCGACCGCGTGACGATTTCGGCAAAAGGTCTCGGCCGCCTTGAAAACACCGTGCGCCTGTCGACAGAATGCGTGCCATGGACATTCGGCGTGCGCGCGCTGATGAGCAATCTCGCCGCGCGCGACCTTATCTGAAACAAACGAGAAATCGCAAAGCCCGAGGAGAATAATGATGAGTTTCAAACCGCATGGCAGGCATCTGATCGGCGGCGAGTGGGTCGGGACCGATATCACCTTCCTCTCAAAACCCGTCAGCGGCGCACCCCACGCCTTTTGCGAGGCGAACGAGAAACTGATCGACCGGGCCGCGAAATCCGCGGAAGCCGCATTCTGGCACTATGGCTATGCGACCCGCAGGGATCGCGCCGAATTCCTCAACAAGATCGCAGACGAGATCGAGAAACGCGGCAGCGACATCACCGAAATCGCCTCGGCTGAATCAGGGCTTCCGGCCGCGCGCCTTGAGGGCGAGCGTGGCCGCACCACAGGGCAGTTGCGGCTGTTCGCGCGCCATATTCTCGATGGCGATTATCTCGACCGCCGCCATGATGCGGCCAATCCGGACGCGACACCGCCGAGCCCGGACCTGAAGATGGTGCAAAGGCCGATCGGCCCCGTCGCCGTCTTCGGCGCGTCCAATTTCCCGCTCGCCTTTTCGACGGCCGGCGGCGATACCGCATCGGCGCTTGCCGCCGGCTGCCCGGTCGTGGTCAAGGGCCACCCGGCCCATCCCGGCACGGGCGAAATCGTCGCCGAGGCGATCGCGGCGGCGGCGGAAAAATGCGGCATCCATCCGGGCGTCTTCTCGCTGCTGCAGGGCGCCTCGCACGAGGCCGGCGGCACGCTCGTCACCCATCCGCTGATCCGGGCTGTCGGCTTTACCGGCTCGCTTGCCGGCGGCAAGGCGCTGTTTGACCTTTGCGCGCGACGCGACGAGCCCATTCCCTTCTTCGGCGAACTGGGTTCGGTCAACCCGAACTTCCTCATGCCCGATGCGCTCGCCAATCGCGGCGAGGAGATCGCGAAGGGCTGGGCCGGTTCGCTGACCATGGGCGTCGGCCAGTTCTGCACCAATCCCGGCATCATGATCACGCTCGCCGGCCCGGAATCCGATCGTTTCGCCGATGCCGCGGCCAGGGCGCTCGGCGATGTCGGACCGGCGGTGATGCTGACGGACGGAATTGCCGAGGCCTTCCGCCGGGGACGCACGGAGATTGCCGGCACGGACGGCGTCGAAACGCTGGTGAAGGGCGATTGCGATGGACGCGAGGGCGCGCCGGCGCTCTTTACCGTCGCCGGTCGCGACTTTCTCGCCAATCCGAGGCTTGCCCATGAGGTGTTCGGCCCGCTCGGCATCGTGGTGATGGCGGCCAATGCCCAGGAGATGCGGGCGATCGCCGAGAGGCTTGAGGGCCAGCTGACCTGCACGCTGCACATGGACAATGACGATGTCGAGTTCGCCCAGAGCTTCGTTCCGGTTCTCGAACGCAAGGCGGGGCGGCTTCTCGCCAACGGCTTTGCCACCGGCGTTGCCGTTGCCGACGCCATGGTCCATGGCGGGCCGTACCCGGCTTCGACCAATTTCGGCGCCACATCCGTCGGCACGATAGCAATCCGCCGCTTCCTGCGCCCGGTCTGCTACCAGAGCATGCCGTCGGCCCTTCTCCCGGAGGATCTGCGCCATATCGGCTAGAGCATTTCGCAGTCAGATGGAAACATCTGACGTCCGCGAAAACGCGTCAAAACAAAGAGATAGAGCGGTTGCGCGTTTCCATGAAAGGCGGAACCGCTCTAACTTATTAGATCTACGCATCGGGACTACTTGTCGGGGGCGGCAGCCGGCCTTGCGGCCAACCCTGGCGGGATAATGCCCGGGAGGTGGGGCTTCCTGCCCTCTCCGACGCCAAGTTTCTCGCGCCATTCTCCGGCAACCGCCTTCATCCTCAGCGTCGGAGGAACGTCGACCGTCGGCGGCGCAAGCCTCCACATGTCGATGCGTTCGCCGAGCGCCTTGAGGTCACCGGTGTCGAACACCTGTCCGAACGTGCCGACGATCTCGTCATTGGCGCCGAGACCGCGCTGGGCGATCACTGGCGTGCCAACGGCATTGGCTTGGGCCAGGAGCAGGCTGGCCGTATCGTCCGTGCGGGTCTGCGGGTAGAAGACGCAGAGCGAGCGGCGCATGCGGGCAATCAGCGCGCTGTGGGAGAGCCGACCGAGAAAATTGACGCCCTGAGGCGCACCGCCGTCAGGCCAGGCCAGATGGCCCGGCTCGGCGATATCGAGGCTCAGCGCCGGCCTGTTCTTCCTGATCTCGGCGAACTTCGCCAGGACTTCCGTAATGCCCTTCATCGGCATGCCGGGAAAGAAAAGCCGGTCGCGATCGCGCGGCGTGTCGTCGGCGACCAGGCCGTCATCGACAGGGCAGTGTATCCAGCAGATTTTCGGCAGGCGACGGTTTTCCGGCGAGAGAAACTGCGTGACGTGGGCGGCGTGGGCCTGCGACGTGCAGACGATCTCGATCTGCGCCTCGGCCATTGCCTCGCCCATGCGGCGGTTGTG
Organism: uncultured Martelella sp.; assembly: GCA_963676545.2. Classification (GTDB taxonomy): domain Bacteria; phylum Pseudomonadota; class Alphaproteobacteria; order Rhizobiales; family Rhizobiaceae; genus Martelella. The sequence continues at coordinate 516,793 of CAXXRG010000003.1, forward strand.
CCGGCCCGGATGCGAGTGGGACCAAAGAAAGATCGGGCAGCCGGGATTGAGCCGTCGCGCCTTCAGCGCCGCCTTCCAGGAGTTGATGACGATGATGCCGGTGACGCCGGCGAGATTTGCGGCGCTGACGGTGTCGAGCGGGCGGTAGAGCCCGCATTTGTCGCGGTCCGTGTCAAGCCGCCCATTCTGGTAGAAATGGAAACGAAAGTCGTCGCACAGAGCACGCGCCACCTTCAAGACAATGGCCTCCGTGCCGCCGACCTGATCGGCGTCAGAAGCAGTAATCGTCGAGGGCGTCAGGCAAAACGGATCGATGATTGCTATGGCGGAGGACACTTAGCGTGCCCCCTTCCGCCGATTGAGGCGGGCTTCGGGCATGAATGATCTCCTCATATTGCGCCCCTTCCTGAACCCTTTCGACCGATCCTGCATTAAACTGGTTTGAAGTCGGAAGATTTTGCGAAATAAAATCGTGGAACGGGCAGAACCCTCCACTTTTCCGTTGCGATGGCGTATCGGGCGGGTCATTTTCGCCGTGGTCTTGCCCTGTCGAAGAGACTCTGTGAACGTCGCCGGAGGATTTGGAAAGATGAGCCACGATAGCTGTCTGGTTCAGAAACTGTCGCACTATGTGCCGCTGAGCCAGCGGTCGCTGGACAATATCGCCTGTCTTGAGCGGGAGGAACGCGACTATGCCAGAGGGACCGAAGTCCACGAGGCAGGTGCCGGCAACGCGAATCTCTACGTGGTCAAGCACGGCTGGCTCTACAGCTATGCCGACATGAAGGACGGCCGGCGCCAGATCGTGGAAATCCACCATCCCGGCGATATCATCGGCTTTCCCGACATCGCCTTCAATGAACGCACCACGGCGCTGAAGGCGGCCGAGGATGTGCGCCTCTGCCCTTTTCCGAAAAAGGACCTCGATCAGGTCTTTTCAAACGCGCCGCAGCTTGCCGCGCTGCTGTTCGCGCTCGCCGTACGTAACCAGGTGATCATGTCGGATTTCCTGCAGGCCATCGGCCGCATGAGCGCGCGCGAGCGGATCGCCTATTTCCTGCTCGACCTGATGGCGCGGCTCAGGATCGCCAACAAACCGATGTCGACCGTCTTTCGCCTGCCGCTCAACCAGACCGAAATATCCGATGTTCTGGGGCTTACCAATGTCTATGTCAGCCGGTCCTTCACCGCGCTGCAGAAGGATGGCCTGATCCGGCGCGACAATGGCACGGTCGAGGTTCTGGAGGAGGAAAAACTGATCGGACTTTGCGATTTCGTCGACCGGCATAACCGCATCGACACGAGCTGGTTTCCGCGCGACTGACCCGCCTGGCGCAGGCCGGGCGGGCTCAGCTCTCCTCGCCGAAGCGGTCGGCGACCAGCGCCTCGATGGCGTCGAGCGCGGCTTCCGCTTCTGGCCCGGCGGCAGACACGAGAATCGTGCTGTTGATCCCGGCCGCCAGCATCATCAGTCCCATGATCGAGGTGCCGCCGACGGTCATACCGTCCTTCGCGACGCTGACGGAGGCGTTCAGCTTTTCCACCGTCTGGACGAACTTGGCCGAGGCGCGGGCGTGGAGCCCCCTGCGATTGATGATCGTGAGTTCACGCGAAACCGGGTCTTCCATCGGGCCTTCTATTTCCCGCTCAAGACGCGGCTTGCGACATTGATGTAGCGCCGTCCGGCATCCTCGGCCTCGGCCAGCGCCTTGGCCATGTCGTTGTCAGCGCGCACGGCCACGAGCTTGATCAGCATTGGCAGGTTGACGCCGGCGATCACCTCGACTGTGCCGTTATTCATCACGGAAATCGCGAGGTTGGAAGGCGTGCCTCCGAACATGTCTGTCAGGATGATGACGCCATTGCCGCTGTCGACATTGCCGACGGCGGCGAGAATATCGTCGCGGCGGCGATCCATGTCATCCTCGGGACCGATCGACACGGTTTCGATGGCGTTCTGCGGCCCGACGACATGCTCGACCGCCAGCCGGAATTCCTCCGCAAGGCCGCCATGGGTCACAAGCACCAGTCCGATCATCTTCGCGCCACTCCTTGAAACATCAACGGCCTTCGTCCGCCCACGGTCTTTCGCCCCGCATCTTGTCGAAGCCGGCGCGAAGTGCAAGTCAAAAGGGCGAAAATACCACATGAAAACAGGTGAACCGTGTCCGTTGATGCAGGCCGGGCACAAGTCACGGGCTGGCCGCCCTCCGGTTTCACCAGTCTCTGTCGGCGCGCGCGGGGCAGGCCGGACGACCGGTTTGAAGTCCGGGACAAAGGGCCGCAAGCTTCGAGAAAGGGTCCGGCGCGGGCCAGCGCAGGAAAAGCTGCGGCAGATCGCCTTTTTCTTGGAGTTTCAACCGGATGCCCTCCGGCGGCATGCGTTCGGCCGCATCCGATGGCACCGGCATGAGCGCAAAGTCCATTACCGCGCTTTCGAGATGAGGGATTTCGGCCAGCCCGGAGCCGCGAATTTCGATAAGCCCGGCGATTGCCGGCGGCGCGGTGGCGATCACCCGACCGGCGGCATGCGAAATCAACACCTGATCATCGGCCACGAGCGCCGCATGAAGGTCGTTCAGCCGGGCAGCCTGGAGAAGGGCAAGGGCAAGCTCGCTCTTGCCCGCGCCGGAAGGCCCGGTGATCAGAATGCCGGTCGAGCCGAGCACGATAGCGGTCGCGTGAAGATTGGTGCTGCCCTGCCCCGTCATTGCGCCTTGCCGGTGGCGGCCGGCAGCGTGAGGGTGAAGCGGGCGCCCCTGACCTCGCCGCTCTCCGGATCGGCGATATTTTCGGCCGTCAGCGTGCCGCCATGGGCCTCGGCGATCTGGCGGGAGATCGAGAGGCCGAGCCCGGAATTCTGGCCAAAGGCCTCCCCGTCGGGCCGGTCGGTGTAGAACCGCTCGAAGATGCGTTCCAGCGCATCCGGGCGGATCCCCGGACCGTTGTCATCGACCGTGACGACGATCTGGCCGCGTGTGCGGGTGAGCGTCACGTCGATGCGCCCGCCCTTTTCCGGCACGAAGGAACGGGCGTTCTCGATCAGGTTGGTGACGATCTGGCCGATCCTCAAATCATGACCGAAGGCATCGAAGGCGCCCTTGCCGTGATTGCCGGGATGGACGGAGAAACCGATCTGGACGCTGCGGTTGCGCTTTCCGGTCTCGCGCGAAATCGTGATCAGGTCCCTCAGAAGCGCCTCGGCGTCGAACCGCTTGGCATCCTCGCGGGCAAGCTCCGCGTCAAGCCTGGAGGCATCGGAGATGTCGCTGATCAGCCGGTCGAGCCGGCGCACGTCATGCTGGATAATCTCGGTCAGGCGGGCCTTGGATTCTTCGGTCTTTGCGAGCGGCAGGGTTTCCACCGCGCTTCGAAGCGAGGTGAGCGGGTTCTTCAGCTCGTGGGCGACATCGGCGGCGAAACTGTCAATCGCGTCGATCCGGTCATAAAGCGCCGTGGTCATCTCCCGAAGCGTGGTCGACAGATGGCCGATCTCGTCCTGTCGGGCGGAGAAATCCGGTATTTCCTCGCGCTCGCGCGGGCCGCCGCGCCGCACCCTGACGGCGGCTTCGGAAAGCCGGCGCAACGGACTTGCGATCGTCGATGACAGCATGAAGGAGAGGATCATGGTGACAAGCGCCGTCACCGCGAAGACGCGGATGATCGCGACGCGCTCGGCGTGGACGATCTTGTCAATGTCGCCGGCCTGGGTGGACAGGAGCAGCACGCCGAGCACGGCGCGGAAACGCTGGATCGGCACCGCGACGGAAACGATCAGCCCGCCCTTGTCGGTGACCCGCACCACGGCTGAGCGCTGGGCATCGAGCGCCTTCATCACTTCCGGGTAGATCGAGCCGTCGCCGCCGGGCGCCTCTTCGTAGCGCGGCAGGTTGCCCGGCTGCAGGAACCGGTTCATCAGGCTTCCGAGCTTGTCCGAGACGCTTTCCGCGGTCGACTTCTCGGTGTCCGGCAGGTCATAGCGCAGCACCTGACCGCGCGAATAGAGAAAGCGCGAATCGAGGATCAGATTGGCATCGGGATCATAGATCCGCGCGCGCGTGCGTGTCGGCGAGATCAGTCGCCTCAGGATCGGCGCGACCTTTTCCGGATTGAGGGGGAAACGCAGGTCCTCGTCGCTGGAGGTCGGCCTTGCGCTTTCTCCGGCCTGCAGTTCCAGAAGCTCCTGCGGATCGATCGTCATCGTGTCGGTCTCGACCGAGGCGGAGGACGCGATTGCGCCGGCGATGATCTCGCCCTGGGTCAGGAGGCTTTCAACGCGCGCATCGATCAGACCCTCGCGAAACTGGTTGAGATAGAGAATGCCGCCGACGAGGAAGAACAGCGCCAGAAGATTGAAGAACAGGATGCGCCAGTTGAGGCTGGAGAAAACGGTGGACGCCAGCACCCAGCGCATGGCGGCAAAGGGCTTTCGCCAGCGCCGGCCCTTTTTCCGTCCGCTGCCGCTTGCGCCCCCGCCCGGGGCCTGTTCTGTGGCCTTGTCGCTCGTCAATCCTCGCCCCGCCCGCATCGGCTGCCCGAGCCGCTATCAAGCCCGCGATTGCGGTCTTAGTGTGGTCACGCGCTTCTGGCTTCCGGCTCCGGATGCCTGTTTCAGACGGCCTCGCGGAAGCGATAGCCGACGCCGTAAAGGGTTTCGATCATATCAAAATCGGTGTCAACCAGCTTGAACTTCTTGCGCAGGCGCTTGATGTGGCTATCGATCGTGCGGTCGTCGACATAGACCTGATCGTCATAGGCTGCATCCATCAGCGCGTCGCGGCTCTTGACCACGCCGGGGCGCTGGGCAAGCGAGTGCAGGATCAGGAACTCGGTGACCGTCAGCGTCACGGCGTCGCCCTTCCATGTGCAGGTATGGCGCTCGCGGTCCATGACCAGCGGGCCGCGCTCCAGCGGACGGTTCGCCTCGCCCTCGCCCGGTTTGGCGCCGCCGCCGGCAATGGCGGCCTCGCGGGCGGCCACCCGGCGCAGGACGGCGCGCACGCGCTCCACCAGCAGCCGCTGGGAAAAGGGCTTGGTGATGAAATCGTCAGCGCCCATCTTCAGGCCGAAAAGCTCGTCGATCTCCTCATCCTTCGAGGTCAGGAAGATCACCGGAATGTCCGATTTCTGTCGCAGGCGGCGCAGCAGCTCCATCCCGTCCATGCGCGGCATCTTGATGTCAAAGATGGCCAGCTGCGGCGGGTTGGCCTGCAGCCCGGTCAGCGCGGTGGCGCCATCGGTATAGGTGTCGACGCGATAACCTTCGGATTCCAGCGCAATCGACACCGAGGTCAGAATGTTCCGGTCGTCGTCCACGAGTGCGATCGTCTGCATTTGGGTCTCCCTGACTGCAGTTTCTGTGGTCTTTGGACGGCATTTTTTCCGCCGTCTCGCGATTTCTAGCATTTGTTGGAAAGAAAATGGAACAAATTGTGGCAATACCTACCTTTACGCGTATCCGGGGTAGTTAAATTCGTTTTCAACCCTCGCGACTTGCACCGGGTAACAGCCTGAGAATCCTTCATAATCCGGAAGCCATCAAAATCGCCAAATCCCTTTAATCGATTAAATAACTGATATTATTACATTTTGTCAGATTCCCTGTTGCCTGATGCGAACATTTTTAATATGTCTTTAAAAAATTAGATTTCGTTTAGAGAGGCATTTCGCATGGTGGAGCATGGAATCTACAATCGTCGTTTTCCGGTTGAGGCTGCAGGGCTGAAGGACCTGGCCGGCATTTACTACAATCTGATGCCGTCGGAGCTTTGCGAGCTGGCGCTTCGCCGCGGCGAGGCCGTGCTGACGGCGGACGGCGCGCTGAGAGCGCTGACCGGCCAGCACACCGGCCGCTCCGCCAAGGACAAGTTCATCGTCTGCGACGACAAGACCAAAAGCCAGATCTGGTGGGACAACAACAAGGCCATGTCGCCGGAGCATTTCGCCCTCCTCAAGGAAGACATGCTAGCCCATGCAGCCGGCAAGGAACTGTTCGTGCAGGACCTGGTCGGCGGCGCGGATGCCGAAAACCGTCTGCCGACGCGAGTCATCACCGAATATGCCTGGCATGCCCAGTTCATCCGCAATCTGCTGATCCGTCCGGAACGCGATGCGCTGGAGGATTTCGAGGCGAAGCTGACCATCATCAACCTGCCCTCCTTCGTCGCCGATCCGAAGCGCTACAATTGCCGCACGGAAACGGTGATCGCCTGCGACCTGGAGAACGGTCTGGTGCTGATCGGCGGTACATCCTATGCGGGTGAAATGAAAAAGTCGGTCTTCACCGCGCTCAATTATCTTCTGCCGTCGCGCGGCGTGATGCCGATGCACTGCTCGGCCAATGTCGGCGATGCGGGCGATGCCGCGGTGTTCTTCGGCCTGTCGGGCACCGGCAAGACCACGCTTTCGGCCGATCCTTCGCGCACGCTGATCGGCGATGACGAGCATGGCTGGGGCGAAAACGGCCTGTTCAACTTCGAGGGCGGCTGCTACGCCAAGACCATCCGCCTTTCGGCCGAGGCCGAACCGGAAATCTTTGCCACGACGAAGCGGTTCGGCACGGTGCTGGAAAATGTCGTGCTCGACGCCAACCGCAAGCCCGATTTCGATGACGGGTCGCTGACGGAGAACACGCGCTGCGCCTATCCGCTCGACTATATTCCCAATGCCTCGCGCACCGGACTTGCGCCGCATCCGAAGACGATCATCATGCTGACGGCCGATGCCTTCGGCGTGCTGCCGCCGATCGCGAAACTGACGCCCGACCAGGCGATGTATCACTTCCTCTCCGGCTACACCGCCAAGGTGGCGGGCACGGAAAAGGGCGTGACCGAGCCCGAGGCGACCTTCTCGACCTGCTTTGGCGCCCCCTTCATGCCGCGCCACCCGACCGAATACGGCAACCTCCTGAAATCGCTGATCGCCAGGCACGGCGTGCAGTGCTGGCTGGTCAACACCGGCTGGACCGGCGGCGCCTATGGCGCAGGTTCGCGCATGCCAATCCGCCAGACCCGGGCCATGCTGGCCGAGGCGCTTGCCGGCCGGCTTGCCGGCGCCGAATTCAGGGTGGATCCGAATTTCGGCTTCGAGGTTCCGGTCGCCGTGCCCGGCGTCGACGCGGCGATCCTCAACCCGCGCGGCACCTGGACCGATGCGGACGCCTATGATGCGCAGGCGGCGAAACTTGTCGACATGTTCGTCGCCAATTTTGCCAAATTCGAGGATCATGTGGATGCCGGCGTGAAGGCCGCTGCGCCTAAAATGCTGGCCGCCGCCTGAGTTATACGCAGGAGGAGCGTGGGAAATGCCCGGTCGCCGTCTGGCGCCGGGCGTTTCTTTTTGCGCGGGCCGCCGACGGCGCTACCAGGCAAGCTCCACATGCGGCCGCCCGTCCGACGTTCTCGCCGGCGACCGGCCGGTCTCATCAACCGTGCAGTTAATGCGGCTCCGGAAGGCGGAGAAGCTGTCGAAGGTGACGACATCGACTGGCGCATCGAATTTCAGCGTCAGGCGATAGTGCCCCGGCTTGCCGGCAAAAGCGCTGACGGAAATGATCTCCGCATCAAAGGCGTGACCGAGATAGGTTCCCGAAACGCGGGACCCGAGCATCCACGGATTGAGCGGCGGACGATTGCCGATCCTGGCATGCAGCGTGTTCCAGTCGCGAAAGCCGTATTGAACGGCGATCAGTTCCAGCGCGCGGGAATGGGTGATGGGTTCGCCTTCCCGCCCGAGATGGGCGCGCAGGCGTTTGGCTTGATCCTTGAGGGTTTCAAGCGAAGGCAGGGCGGAATTGGGCCTGTCGGACATGGCGAAGTCTTTCCTTCGCATTCGCCTGTCTGGTGGTTCGGTGCCCGCATTGCCAAAACCGCGAATGCGCAAGGTTGTCAAAACATCGCTCATCGGTTCGAGGGGAACTTCACCATGGTTCAAAAACCGCGGGCGGCAGGCGTCCCTCACCTTGTTCTGGCTGATAGGCCTGTTTTCCGTCCTCGTCAAGCAAAAGCCCGGTTTCGCAGGCGATTGCGGCCTTGAAGGCCAGGCGCCAGCGTGGGATAACGCGGCCATGGCCTCACGCGATCTCATCATCAACGACCGGATCACCATTTTCGGCTGGGAGCTGACCGAGCAGTTCGTGCTGGCCGGCGGGCCCGGCGGGCAGAACGTCAACAAGGTGGCGACCGCCGTTCAGCTGTTCTTCCCTCTCGCCGCCTCCCCTTCCCTGCCCGAGCGCGTAAAACGCAATGCGATGCGCCTCGGCGGCCGCAAGGTTTCCAAGGAGGGCGTGCTGCTGATCGAGGCCAATACCCATCGCAGCCAGGAGCGCAACCGCGAGGAGGCGCGCGAAAAGCTGCGGGAACTGATCCTCGCCGCCGCAGCCCCGCCGCCGCCGCGCCGCCGCAAGACGAAACCGACGCGCGGATCGATCGAGCGGCGACTGAAGGCCAAGGCCGGCCGTTCGGAACTGAAAAAGACGCGCGGCAAGCCCGCCTCCGACGAGTAAGCCATGAGCGCCGGCAAACCCGTTCTCCCCGACGGCTTCCGCTATCTGCCGGATTATCTCGACCGCGCCGCCCAGGAGGCGCTGGTCGAGGATATCCGCGCCGTGGTGGCCGAAGCCCCGCTTTACGTACCGACCATGCCGCGCACGGGAAAGCCGATGTCCGTGCGCATGACCAATTGCGGCCCGCTCGGCTGGGTAACCGACAAGGAAGGCGGCTATCGCTATCAGGCAACCCATCCCGTCACGGGAAAACCCTGGCCGCAAATGCCAGGACGGCTCGCCACGCTCTGGCGCGACCTTGCCGGCTATCTTGAACCGCCGGAAGCCTGCCTGATCAATTTCTACGATGACACGGCGAAGATGGGCATGCATCAGGACAGCGACGAGGCGGACTTTTCAGCTCCCGTGCTCTCCATCTCGCTTGGCGACACCTGCCTGTTTCGCGTGGGCGGCACCGACCGCAAGGACAAGGCCCAGTCGCTGAAGCTCGCAAGCGGCGATATCGTGCTGCTCGCCGGCAAGAGCCGTCTCGCCTATCACGGCGTGACGCGGACCTATCCCGGAACCTCGACATTGCTGAAGCACGGCGGACGGATCAATCTGACGCTGCGGCGCGTGACCTCTCCTCGTCCTCGGGCTTGACCCGCAGCCCTTCCTTTCCGCCAAGAAGCGTGCCGTTTTCAGTCTTCAACAGACCAACCGGGATGAGTTCTCGTCGGACAGACCTTTTGCGCAGAGACCTGCCGCAATGCCGGGCACAGGCATGGCGGGAGAACCGGGTTTGGCCCGCCATCGAAAGATTGACGTTATGCCTTCCCGAGGCGGCGGGAAAATTCAACATGAAAATCAACAGGATGAAATATTCGCCCAAAGTCTGAGCATTCGCCCACTTGACACTTCGCAATGAATGATGAGTAATTGCCCGCATCGTAAGCTATTGCTCAATTCTGAGGGAGGAACGAGTATGAGACTGCACACGATACTTCTGGGCGCGTGCTCGCTTGTGGCGCTCACCGGCGTCGCTTCGGCCGAAACGCTGACCATTGCCACCGTCAACAACGGCGACATGATCCGCATGCAGAAGCTCACCGACGATTTCACCGCGCAGCATCCCGATATCGATCTCGAGTGGGTCACGCTCGAGGAGAACGTGCTGCGCCAGAGGGTGACCACCGATATCGCCACCAAGAGCGGTCAGTACGACGTTCTGACCATCGGCAATTACGAAGTGCCGATCTGGGCCAAGCAGGACTGGCTGCTGGCGCTTGACGACCTTCCCGCCGACTATGACGCGGGCGACCTTCTGCCGGCGATTGCCGGTGGCCTTTCCGTCAACGACACGCTTTATGCCGCACCCTTCTACGGCGAAAGCGCCATGGTGATGTACCGCACGGACCTGGCCGAAAAGGCCGGCGTCACCATTCCCGCCGAACCGAAATGGGACGACATCAAGAAGGCGGCCGCCGCCATGACCGACAAGGATGCCGGGATTTACGGCATCTGCCTGCGCGGCAAGGCCGGCTGGGGCGAGAACATGGCCTTCCTCGGCGCCATGTCGAACTCCTATGGCGCCCGCTGGTTCGACATGGACTGGAAGCCGCAGTTCGACACGCCGGAATGGAAGGCGACGCTGACGGATTATCTGGACCTGATGAACAATTACGGTCCGCCCGGCGCCTCCTCCAACGGCTTCAATGAAAATCTGGCGCTGTTCCAGCAGGGCAAGTGCGGTATGTGGATCGATGCCACGGTGGCTGCCTCCTTCGTGACCGACCCGGACGAAAGCAAGGTTGCCGACAGCGTCGGTTTCGCGCTCTTCCCGGAAAAGGGTGACCTCGGCAATCGCGGCAACTGGCTGTGGTCGTGGAACCTCGCCATCCCGGCTTCCACGAAGAAGGCGGATGCGGCCAAGGCCTTCGTCGCCTGGGCAACCTCCAAGCACTATACCGATCTTGTGGCAAAGCAGGATGGCTGGCGCGCGGCCCCTCCCGGCACCCGCACCTCGCTCTACAAGAACCCGGATTACCAGAAGGCTGCTCCCTTTGCCGAGATGACGCTGGAATCGATCAATGCGGTCGATACCAAGAAGCCTTCGGTTCAGGACATTCCCTATACCGGTGCGCAGTTCGTCTCGATCCCGGAATTCCAGGGCATCGGCACGGCGGTCGGCCAGCAGTTCTCGGCAGCTCTTGCCGGCAACACCACGGCCGAGCAGGCGCTTTCGAACGCCCAGCAACTCACCGCGCGTGAGATGATGAAGGCCGGTTACCCGAAATAAGGCTTCCTCCTGAGGGCGGTAGGGACCCGTTGCCCGGCCGCCCGCCTTTTTCTTCTTGCTGAACTGATCTTGAAGAGCCGCCGCGCAATTTGCCGACGGCGGCTCTTCTGATTTCCGGTGCCGGACCAGAGCCGGCGTCGAACCTTGAAGATGTGACGCGGCCGGAGATACGGCCTGCCTCACCGAGCGGGGAACACCGATATGGCGACGACCCATACCCAAAAAGCGGCGCGGCTGATGATGGCGCCCTCGGTCATTCTGCTCCTGGCGTGGATGATCATTCCACTGTCGATGACCGTCTACTTCTCCTTCCTCCGGTACAATCTGCTGATGCCGGGAACGGAGAGTTTCGCCGGCTTCATGAATTACCGCTTCTTCCTGACCGATCCGGCCTTCTTTCAGGCGATCGGCAATACGCTGATCCTGGTCGGCGGCGTGCTGTTTGCCACCGTTGTCGGCGGCATCGCGCTGGCGCTGCTGCTCGATCAACCGATCTTCGGCCAGGGCATTGTCCGCATTCTGGTGATCGCGCCCTTCTTCGTCATGCCGACGGTTTCCGCGCTCGTGTGGAAGAACATGCTGATGAACCCGGTCAACGGGCTGTTTGCCTCGCTGGCGCGCTTCATCGGCATTCAGCCCATCGACTTTCTGTCATCGATCCCGCTGACCTCGATCAGCCTGATCGTTGCCTGGCAATGGCTGCCCTTCGCAACGCTCATTCTGCTGACCGCGCTTCAGTCGCTGTCGGAAGAACAGAAGGAAGCCGCCGAGATGGACGGCGCGAATGCCTGGAACCGGCTGGTCTACATCATCCTGCCGCATATGGCCCGCGCCATCACCGTTGTGGTGCTGATCGAGACCATCTTCCTGCTTTCGGTCTTTGCCGAAATCCTGGTGACCACCAATGGCGGGCCGGGAACGGAAAGCACCAATCTCACCTACCTCGTCTATATGCAGGCCCTGCTGCAGTTCGACGTGGGCGGCGCCTCCGCCGGCGGCATCATCGCTGTCATTCTCGCCAATATCGTTGCGATCTTCCTGGTGCGGATGATCGGCAAGAACCTGGAGGACTGACGATGGCACGCCAGGTCACGACACAGAAAAAACTGGCCTTCACGCTTCTTGCGTGGGTCGTAGCGCTCCTCATCTTCTTCCCGATCCTGTGGACGGTGCTGACGAGCTTCAAGACGGAAAGCGAGGCCGTGTCCTCGCCGCCCTCCTTCCTGTTCTTCCACTGGACGCTGGAGAACTATGTGGAGGTGCAGGCGCGCTCGAACTATTTCCATCACTTCTGGAATTCGGTGGCAATCTCGCTCGGCTCCACGGTTGTCGGCCTGCTGATCTCCGTTCCGGCCGCCTGGGCGATGGCGTTTTCGCCGACCAAGCGCACCAAGGACGTGCTGCTCTGGATGCTCTCCACCAAGATGCTGCCGGCCGTCGGCGTGCTGGTGCCGATCTACATCATCTTCCGCGATCTCGGCCTGCTCGACACCCGCATCGGCCTGATCGTGGTGATGATGCTAATCAACCTGCCGATCATGGTGTGGATGCTCTACACCTATTTCAAGGAAATCCCCGGCGAGATCCTGGAAGCCGCCCGCATGGACGGCGCGACGCTCGGCAAGGAGCTCATCTATGTGCTGACGCCGATGGCCGTGCCGGGCATTGCCTCGACCCTTCTTCTCAACATCATCCTTGCCTGGAACGAAGCCTTCTGGACCCTGAACCTGACGGCCTCCAGGGCGGCGCCGCTGACGGCCTTCATCGCCTCCTATTCGAGCCCGGAAGGCCTGTTCTACGCCAAGCTTTCCGCCGCCTCGACCATGGCAATTGCGCCGATCGTCATCCTCGGCTGGTTTTCGCAGAAGCAGCTCGTGCGCGGGCTCACCTTCGGCGCGGTTAAATAAGGACAAGACCAATGGGCAGCATCAGACTTGAAAACGTCTCCAAGCGCTTTGGCGAACATGCCGTCATTCCCGGCATCGATCTGGAGATCAATGACGGCGAGTTCGTCGTCTTCGTCGGCCCCTCGGGCTGCGGCAAATCCACGCTTCTGCGCCTGATCGCGGGGCTGGAGGATGTCTCCGGCGGACGGATCCTCATCGACGGCGACGACGCCACCGCCAAGCCGCCGGCAAAGCGGGGGCTTGCCATGGTGTTCCAGTCATACGCGCTTTACCCGCATATGAGCGTGCGCTCCAATATCGGCTTTCCGCTGAAGATGGCGAATATGGACAAGGCCGAGATCGACCGAAAGGTCAACGAGGCAGCAGAGATCCTCAACCTCACCGACTATCTGGAACGCAAGCCGCGCGCCCTTTCCGGCGGCCAGCGCCAGCGCGTCGCCATCGGCCGGGCGATCGTCCGCTCGCCGGAATGTTTTCTGTTCGATGAGCCGCTGTCGAACCTCGATGCCGCGCTCCGGGTGAACATGCGGCTGGAGATTTCCGAACTGCATCAGCAGCTTGGCGCAACCTCCATCTACGTGACCCATGACCAGGTCGAGGCCATGACCATGGCCGACAAGATCGTGGTCCTGCGCGCCGGCAATATCGAACAGGTCGGCTCGCCGCTGGAGCTTTATCGCAGCCCGGCCAACCTGTTCGTGGCCGGCTTCATCGGTTCGCCGAAGATGAATTTCATAGATGGCAAGGCGGCAGAGGAATTCGGCGCCCACACGATCGGCATCCGCCCGGAACATGTCGCCCTTTCCACCGAAAGCGGCAAATGGAAGGGCAAGGTTGCCGTTTCCGAACATCTGGGCTCCGACACCTTCCTGCATGTCGATGTGCCGGAACTTGGCCACATCACCACCCGCACCGACGGCGAGTTTCCGGTCCGCCATGGCGACACGGTCTTCATCTCGCCGGACACCCAACGCCTCTACCGATTTGATGAAAAGGGTCTGGCGGCTGAATAGCGGTCGGCCCGGTCTCAACCGAATACTGAAATGCCAATAGCGGAAAAGAACCCATGACCAAGCCACTCAACCTCGCAAGCCTTGATCAGCACGCGGACAAGGCGGCCGTGCCCGCCTATGACCGCGGCAACCTTTCCGCCGGTATTTTGCATTTCGGCGTCGGCAATTTTCATCGCGCGCATCAGGCCGTCTATCTGCACCAGCTGTTCAACACCGGCCGCGATCTCGACTGGGCGATCATCGGCGCCGGCGTCATGCCTTCCGACACGAAAATGCGCGAGGTGCTTGCCGCCCAGGATTTCCTGACGACGGTGGTGGACCAGGAGGCCGATGCGAGCGAGGCGACAATCACCGGGGCGATGATCGACATGATCGCGCCGCCGGACTATCAGGCGATGATCGAGAAGCTGGCCGACCCGGCAATCCGCATCGTCTCGCTGACGGTGACGGAAGGCGGTTACTTCATCGATCCGGCGACTGGCAGATTTGACCCGACCAATCCTGCAATCGTCGCAGACGGCGAAAATCCGGATGCGCCGAAGACGGCTTTCGGCCTGATCATTGCCGGTCTGAAGAAGCGCCGCGCCGAAAACATCCCGCCCTTTACCGTGATGTGCTGCGATAACATTCCCCATAATGGCGCGGTGACCAAGGCGACGGTCTCGGGCCTTGCGGAACTCTCCGATCCCGATTTTGCCGGCTGGATTCGCGCGCATGTCGCCTTTCCCAACGGCATGGTCGACCGGATCACCCCGGCCACCGGCAAGCGCGAACGCGACATCACGCGCGCGGAATACGGCATCGAGGACAACTGGCCGGTTTTCTGCGAGGGCTTCAAGCAATGGGTGCTGGAGGATGATTTTCCGCTGGGCCGCCCGGCGCTGGAAGAGGTCGGCGTTACCTTTGTCGACGATGTCAGCCCCTATGAACTGATGAAGCTCCGCATCCTCAACGGCGGCCATGCGGCAATCGCCTATCCGGGCGAGTTGCTCGACATTCACTTTGTCCACGAGGCGATGGAAAACGCGCTGATCGCCGCCTTTCTCGAAAAGCTGGAGAAGGACGAGATCATCCCGATCGTGCCGCCGGTGCCCGATACGGATCTGACCGGCTATTATGAACTGATCGCCCGCCGCTTCGCCAATCCCAAGATCGGCGATACGATCGAGCGGCTGGCGCTCGACGGCTCCAACCGGCAGCCGAAATTCATCCTGCCCTCCACCGCCGCCCGCCTTGAAAAAGGTCTCGATGTCGTCGGCCTCGCATTGGTCTCGGCGCTGTGGTGCCGCTATTTCGAGGGGACCTCCGACAGCGGCAGAAAAATCCGCTTCAACGACGAGGCGGCCGAGCGCCTCAACAAGGCAGCGCTTGCAAGCAGGCGGGACCCGATGATCTTCCTTCAGGAACGCGCCATCTTCGGTTCGATCGCCGATAATGACACCTTCCGCAAGCGTTTCTCGACGGCGCTTGAAAGCCTGAGGACCGCCGGAACCGCCGAGACGCTGAAACGCTATATCGACGGCGACCTGGCATAGGTCATCCCGCTGAATCCGATGCGGGCCCGAAGCGCCCGATACCGCTTGGTCTCGTCGCGCGGGGTGCGGTCCTGCGCTGCCGGACGGTTTGACGAAACGGATAATCTCGTCCACTTTGTGCGAAAATACGGGCAGGTGGGGGAGCGTGCGGGATGCGCGATCATGTGATTGCGGTCGATGTCGGCACGGCAAGCGTCAGAGCAGGCGTTTTCGATAAAACCGGGAACATGCTCGCCCGCAAGGTGGAGCCGCTTCGGCTGCACCGCCCGGGCGCACGGCGCGGAGAATATATTTCCGAAGACATCTGGCAGACGACGGCAACAGCCGTGCGGGCCGCGCGGCTTGCGGCCGGTCTCGGCGCGGAGCAGATCGCGGGGCTCGCCTTCGGCGCGACCTGCTCGCTCGTTCTCGTCGGCATCAAGGGCGAGGCGCTTCCGCTTTTCGAGAACGAAGACGGCGTATGTGACACGCTCGCCTGGTTCGATCACCGCGCCGAGACGGAAGCGGAGGAACTGAGCGCCACGGATGACCCGGCAGTGCGGCATTCGGGCGGATCGATCTCGCCGGAAATGCAGGTGCCGAAGCTCTTGTGGCTGAAGCGCAACCGACCCGATCTCTGGCAACGCGCGGGCGGCTTCTTCGACCTCGCCGACTATATGAGCTATCGCGCCACCGGCAATCCGGCGCGCTCCATCTCCACGCTTGTGACAAAATGGTTTTACAGGGCCGGCGGTGACGCGCCCTGGCCGCGCGCGCTTCTCGGAAAATTCGGCCTTGATGATCTTCCCGAAAAGGCCGGCGCCGCGCATGCGCCCTGCCCGCCCGGCTCGTCCGTTGGCCGGCTGACGCGCCAGGCGGCGGAGGCGCTGGGGCTTGATCGCGACGTTACGGTCGCCGCCGGCATGGTCGATGCCTATGCCGGAGCCCTTGGCGCGCTTCCCGTGCGTGGGGCCGAGGCCTCCGGCGAATTCGCCCTGATCGGGGGAACCTCGAGCTGCCTGATCGGCGAGGGCAACAAACAGGTCTTCGCCAAAAGCCTGTGGGGGCCTTATCTTGCGGCGATCCATGCCGACCAGTGGGTTTACGAGGCCGGTCAATCGGCAACCGGCGGTTTACTCAACCATCTTCTGGAAATCCACGCGGAGGGCGGGCCGGCGACCGAAACCCGCCACCAGCAGGTGATCGCCCGGATCACGGAGATGCTTGCCGAGAACGGCCCCGGTTTTGCCGACGGGCTCGATATCCTGCCGGATTTCCACGGCAGTCGCTCGCCCTTTGCCGACCCGACCATGACCGGCATGATTGCCGGCCTCACCCTCGACAAATCCTTCGACGGGCTCTGCAGGCTCTACTGGCGGGCCTCGATCGCCATTGCCCTTTCGCTGAGGCAGATCCTCGAACATCTGGGCGAGAACGGCATTCCCGCCACGCGCCTTCACCTTGCCGGCGGGCACCGGAGAAACCCTCTTCTTTCAAGCCTTTACGCCGACGTGACCGGTCTTCCCGTGCATATCGCGCCGACGGAAGATGTGGTGCTCCTGGGCTCCGCCATCAACGCCGCCGCTGCCTCAAACCTCTACCCCGGCCTCATACCGGCGGCTGCGGCCATGCAGGCCACCCCGTCCCGGCTCGATCCCGATCCGGCGCTTGCCGACTACTTTGATCGCCAATATGCAAGGCTCAGGATATTGCAGGCCTGCCGGGATCAGCTTGCCCGGACTTGAGCGTAATTGGACAGCGCAAAAGTGAAGTATCCCCCGTTTTGCGTTTCGTCAGCCAAGAGCCACATTTCCGCCACTTTTTCCTTGACCGCACACGCGAGGGTTGCGACACGTGGTTTACAGGTAGTTAACAGTGACGGCGGGGGCCAGGGACATGACGAAAATCTTTCTCACGCTGGCGGGAGCGATGGCGCTGACAGCGCTTGCAGGCTGCAGCGGAGGCGGCAGCAGTGGCGGGGGCATGATGCCAAATGCGCTTGGCTATTCCGCAGCGGTGACTTTTGACGATGGCGCCAATGAATGGCGCTCCGAAGATTCGAAAGCACTCTTTACGCGCAATGATGATGGCTCCCTTACGGTTCAGATTCTTGAAGGCGCCTATGCCGGCGAGGAGCGGACCTTCACGCCCCGGAGCGGCGACGGCGGATCAGGCGGTCAGGCAGAAGCCTATATGACCACCTATAGCCTAGACGGCGATCCGATCGTCGCGGTTATTGATGCCTACGATGTTTCGGATGACGATATCGCTCTCTATGCCTTCCGCTCCAGTGAAGGCCTGACCGAGAACATGCCGACGACAGGAAGGGCAATTTATCACGGTGAGCATTCCGGATTTGCCTTCCAATCGGATGGTTCTTCCGGAGCGATAAGTGATACCTTTGGGGCTACCGTCAATTTTGGCGAGGGTACACTCTATGGGTCGATCTATCCTGACGGGCCGAACCAGCGAATCTCGTTTGATGGCACAATCAACGGTGCCGAATTCACCTCCGATCCCGGAACAATCGCGCTGTTTGAATCAGAGTATACGCCGAGCGGCATCAATCGCATTTACGATGATGACACTAGCGTTATCAACCAGAATACATCTGCCGTTGAAGGCGCCTTTTACGGTGATGCCGCCAAGGCTATGGGCGGCACCTATGTAATTGATGGGCAGGGCGCGAAGGAAGGAGCGCACCTCATCGGCGGATTCAAGGCAGATCAGGAGCTCTACCCATACGAACCACCGGCGCCGCCTGTTGGTCCAACGAACCCATGACTGGCCGACAAGCAGACAGGCACAGAAAGACATAAAGAAATCTTTATGTCTTTCTTGTCAGTTTCCTCCGGGGCTGTTACTAACGATGCAAACTGAAAATGCGCGTTGCCCGCCTGACCGGGCCTGACGCTGCACCATCCTTTTGCCTCGGGAGTTATCAATGAGCGCCACAGAAGATTTCATCGTTGCCGATATCGCGCTGGCCGATTACGGCCGCAAGGAACTGGATATTGCCGAAACCGAAATGCCGGGCCTGATGGCCGCGCGTGAGGAGTTTGGCGAAAGCCAGCCACTGAAGGGCGCGCGCATTTCCGGCTCGCTGCACATGACCATCCAGACCGGCGTTCTGATCGAGACGCTGAAGGCGCTTGGCGCCGATGTGCGCTGGGCATCGTGCAACATCTTCTCCACCCAGGACCATGCCGCCGCCGCGATCGCCGCCACCGGCACGCCGGTTTTCGCCATCAAGGGCGAGAGCCTTGAGGAATACTGGTCCTACACTGACAGGATCTTCCAGTGGGCCGATGGCGGCCAGTCGAACCTGATCCTCGATGATGGCGGCGATGCTACCATGTATATCCTGATCGGCGCACGCGCCGAGGCCGGCGAGGATGTGCTCTCCAAACCCGGTTCGGAAGAAGAGGAAGTGCTGTTTGCGCAGATCAAGAAGCGCATGGCCGAAACCCCCGGCTTCTTCACCAAGCAGCGCGATGCACTTCTGGGCGTGACCGAAGAAACCACGACGGGCGTCAACCGGCTTTATCAGCTTGCCCGCGCCGGCCAGCTGCCCTTCCCGGCCATCAACGTCAATGACTCCGTCACCAAGTCGAAATTCGACAACAAGTATGGCTGCAAGGAATCCCTCGTCGACGGCATCCGCCGCGCCACCGATGTGATGATGGCCGGCAAGGTCGCCGTCGTCTGCGGTTACGGCGATGTCGGCAAGGGCTCGGCCGCCTCGCTTTCGGGCGCCGGCGCCCGCGTCAAGGTGACGGAAGCCGATCCGATCTGCGCGCTGCAGGCCGCCATGGACGGGTTCGAGGTCGTGCTGCTTGAAGATGTCGTTGCGACCGCCGATATCTTCGTCACCACCACCGGCAACAAGGACATTATCCGTCTTGAGCATATGCGCGAGATGAAGGATATGGCGATTGTCGGCAATATCGGCCATTTCGATAACGAAATTCAGGTCAGTTCGCTGCGCAATTACAAGTGGACCAACATCAAACCGCAGGTCGACATGATTGCCTTCCCCGACGGCAAGCGGCTGATCCTGCTCTCCGAAGGTCGTCTGCTGAACCTCGGCAATGCCACCGGCCACCCCTCCTTCGTCATGTCCGCGTCCTTCACCAACCAGGTGCTGGCGCAGATGGAAATCTTCCAGCATCGCGACAAATACGAAAACACCGTCCACGTCCTGCCGAAGCATCTCGACGAGAAGGTCGCGCGCCTGCATCTCGACAAGCTCGGTGCCAAGCTGACCGTGCTTTCCGAGGAACAGGCCGCCTATATCGGCGTCACGCCGGAAGGCCCGTTCAAACCGGAACACTACCGCTACTGATCAGCGGTACCATCGCAAAAAAGGCCGCAGCGGACCAAAACGGTCGCTGCGGCCTTTTTTGCGTAAAAAATCCGGCGTTTCAAAGCGGCGGCGTGCCGTTTTCGAACAGCGCGTTGCCGGCGAAATAGAGCGAGCCGCCGATCAGGATTCTGGGCGGCGGCTGGTCGGCGCGCGTGCGCAGGCAGATCGCCGCCAGCGCTTCCCCGATCGATGAAACCGGCTCGGCGGAAAGCCCGGCATCGGCGGCCGACGAGGCCAGCGCCACCGGATCGATGGAGGCTTCCGTGCCCTTGATCGGCGCGCAGTAGACGTAGTTCGCGAGCCCCGCGAAATGTTCGAAGAAGCCGAAGGGGTCCTTGGTGTTGATCATGCCGATGATCAGAAACAGCGGACGCGGGTCGCGTTCCTCGAAACCGGCAAGCGCCTCGGCAATCACCTCGCCGGCGCCGGGATTGTGCCCGCCGTCCAGCCAGATCTCGCTGCCGTCCGGCGCTGCCGTCACCAGATCGCCTTCGTGAAGGCGCTGCAGGCGCGCGGGCCAGAAAACGTTGCGCATCGCCCGCTCTGCCGCCAGCTCGTCGATGGAAAAGCCCGCAGCCTTGACCGCGGAGATCGCGGCCGCCGCATTGGCATATTGATGCCGGCCGGGAAGCGCCGGAAGCGGCAGATCCATCAGCCCGTCGCCGTCCTGATAGACGAGGCGTCCGTGTTCCTCATGGGCGCTGTAGTCCTGTCCGTAGAGATGCAGCGGACAGCCGAGCCGGTCGGCGGTCGCGATCAGCACGTCCTCGGCGGCCTCATATTCCTGCTGGCCGATGACCACGGGCACGCCCGGCTTCATGATCCCGGCCTTTTCGGCGGCGATCAGCTCGACCCGGTCGCCAAGATAGGCCTGGTGGTCGAGCGAGATCGGCATGATCACGCTGACGGCCGGCTTGTCGATGATGTTGGTCGCGTCGAAACGGCCGCCAAGACCAACTTCGAGGATGACCACGTCAGCGGGAATTTCGGCGAACAGCACGAAAGTCGCAGCCGTCAGCAGCTCGAACACCGTGGCCGTGGCGCCCGCATTGACGGCTTCCACCCGCTTCAGCGTTTCGGCAAGCAGCTGGTCATCGACATAGCCGCTGGCCCCGCCGGGCCCGCCGATGCGGAAGCGTTCGTGCCAGCGCACGAGATGCGGCGAGGAATGGACATGGACGGAAAGGCCGGCGGCTTCCAGCAGCGCGCGGGAAAAGGCGCTTGCCGAGCCCTTGCCATTGGTGCCGGCAATATGGATCACCGGCGGCAATGCCAGATGCGGGTTGCCGAGCTTTTCAAGAAGAACCCTGATCCGCTCGAGCGACAGATCGAAACCCTTGGGATGCAGCTGCATCAGGTGATCGATCACACGCTCGGCGGCGCCGAAGGAATGGTTGTCCATGATTGGTCCGATTTCCGGTGCGCCAGGCTCTCATCAGTCGCGCACTGCTTCATCTGTCGTTTCGCGCAGACCGACCGGCTCCGACATCTCAAGCCCGGAACCGTTTCTCCTGCTGCGCGGGCCAGGCCGGAAAACCGGTCTGGCCTCCTCCTCACCGGCCGCGCGCCTCAGCCCTGCGGCGTCGGCGCCTGATCCTTGTCGAGCGTCTCGTGCGGCGTTTCGTCGACGATCGCGTCCTTGTGCTTCGGCGCTTCCAGCATGGCGGTCGCCGTCGGCGGCGCGCCGGTCATCATCTTCAGGACGCGCGCCAGCGTCTCGGGGATTTCGTGGCGCTTGACCACCATGTCGACCATGCCGTGGTCCAGCAGATATTCCGCCGTCTGGAAGCCATCGGGCAGCTGCTCGCGAATGGTCTGCTCGATCACACGGCGGCCGGCAAAGCCGATTTCCGCGCCCGGTTCAGCAATATGCAGGTCGCCCAGCATGGCATAGGAGGCCGAAACGCCGCCGGTCGTCGGGTTGGTGAGCACCACGATATAGGGCAGGCCCGCCTCGCGCATCAGCTCCACCATCACGGTGACGCGCGGCATTTGCATCAGCGACAGAACGCCTTCCTGCATGCGCGCGCCGCCGGAAGCCGGGAAGATCACCAGCGGGCAATGTTCCTTCAGCGCCCGGTCGAAGGCCTGGATGATCGCCTCGCCGGCGGCCATGCCGAGCGAGCCGCCGAGAAACTTGAACTCATGGACGACGGCGACCAGCTTCAGTCCCTCGAGCGTGCCGACGCCGGCGATGATCGTGTCGTCCTGGCCGGTCTTGGCGCGGTTTTCCTTCAGCCGGTCGGCATATTTCTTGGAATCGCGGAACTTCAGCGGGTCCTGCGCCACCTTCGGCTGCGGCAGGTCCTCGTACTGGCCGTTGTCGAACAGGTCGGCAAGCCTGGCGCGGGCCGGCATCTTCATGTGAAAACCGGAAGACGGGATCACCCACTTGTTTTCTTCCAGATCGGTGTGAAACACCATGGCCCCTGTTTCAGGACACTTGATCCATAAATTCTCGGGAACCTCGCGCCTGCCGAACATGGAGTTGATCCGCGGCCGCACATAATTGGTTATCCAGTTCACCAAATGAACCTCCTGAATAGAATTGCCTGCGGTTTGCCAGATTTACTCCGCCGCCGCAAGCCGGGCGTCGCGCACGCCGCTTGAAAGCCCGCGCACGAAGGTCGAAACCGCATCCACCGTATCCTTGCCGCCCTTGCCATCGGCATCGAGCGAACCGGCGATCTGGTTGACGACCGCAGTGCCAACCACCACGCCGTCCGCGGCCGCACCAATCAGGCGCGCATGCTCTGCCGTCTTGACGCCGAAGCCGACGCAGACGGGGAGATCCGTATGCGCCTTGATGCGCGAAACGGCAGCCCCCACCTTCGACGGATCTGGCAGGGCCGAACCGGTAATCCCGTTCATCGACACGTAATAGACGAAGCCGGACGTGTTGTTCAAAACCGTCGGCAGGCGCTTTTCGTCCGTGGTCGGCGTGGCGAGGCGAATGAAATTGAGGCCCTTTTCAAGCGCCGGAATGCACAGTTCATTGTCCATTTCCGGCGGCAGGTCGACGATGATCAGACCATCGATCCCGGCCTCAAGGGCGGTGTCGACGAAGCGCTCGACGCCGTAGATATAGATCGGATTGTAATAGCCCATCATCACGATCGGCGTATCGGCATCGCCTTCACGAAACTGTCGCGCAAGCTCCAGCGTCTTTTCCAGCGTCTGGCCGCCCTTCAGCGCGCGCAGACCCGCCATCTGGATCGCCGGACCATCGGCCATCGGATCGGAAAAGGGCATGCCGAGTTCGATCACATCGGCGCCGGCCTTCGGCAACGCCTTCATGATCTCGAGTGAAGTATCGAAATCGGGATCGCCACCCATGAAATAGGTGATCAGCGCCGGCCGGCCCTCGGCCTTCAGGGCTGCAAAGCGTTTTTCCATGCGTTCGGTCATAGTCTAGCTCCGTGGCATCCTCGATGCGAAAGTGTCGGAAAGCGGTGCGCCGGAACGGGCTAATCAGCCTCGTTCCAGGCCGAAATCGCCTTCACCAGAGATTTGTGCACCGCCTTCATGTTCAAGACGAGGCTGTCCAGCTCGGCTTCAGGCCTGCGGCCCTCGCTCAGCGCCGAAAGCACCGCCGCCATCTCGATATTGTAGAGGTTCTGGTGCGCCAGCGCTTCCACCACGGCGTGGCGGATATCCGGCACGTCGGCATTCTCCTCCTCGATAATGTCGAAAAGAGCCTCCGCCAGTTCCGACATCTCCTCAATGGTTTCCGCGCGCGAACCCCTCGTCATGGACCTTACATCTCCATGCCAAGGATCTTGCCGACCGTGTGGACGTCCTTGTCGCCGCGACCGGAAAGATTGGCAAGGATGATCTCGTCCTTGCCCATTTTCGGCGCGCGCTTGACAATCTCGGCAATCGCGTGGCTGGCTTCAAGGGCGGGAATGATGCCCTCAAGCCGGGTCATCAGCTGGAAGGCATCCAGCGCCTCGTTATCGAGGATCGGCACATAGTCGACGCGGCCGATATCATTGAGCCAGGAATGCTCCGGCCCGATGCCCGGATAGTCGAGCCCGGCGGAGACCGAATGGCCCTCCTTGATCTGGCCGCCGGCATCCTGCAGCAGATAGGTGCGGTTGCCGTGGAGAACGCCCGGCGCGCCTGCCGTCAGCGAAGCGCAGTGCTCCTCGCCGTCGAGCCCGCGACCGCCGGCTTCCACGCCGACGATCTTTACTTCCGGATCATCGAGGAAGGGATGGAAGATGCCGATGGCGTTGGAGCCGCCGCCGACGGCCGCGATCACCAGATCCGGCAACCGGCCTTCGGCTTCCATGATCTGCTCGCGCGCTTCCTGGCCGATCACCGCCTGAAAATCGCGCACCATTTCCGGGTAGGGATGGGGACCTGCGGCCGTGCCGATCAGGTAATAGGTGTCTTCGACGTTTGTGACCCAGTCGCGCAGCGCCTCGTTCATGGCATCCTTCAGCGTGCCATGACCGGCGGTCACCGGCTTCACCTCGGCGCCGAGAAGCTTCATGCGGAAGACGTTGGGCGCCTGACGCTCGACATCGGTTGCGCCCATATAGACCACGCAGGGCAGGCCGAAGCGGGCGGCAACGGTGGCCGATGCCACGCCGTGCTGTCCGGCGCCGGTCTCGGCGATGATACGGGTCTTGCCCATGCGCTTTGCCAGAAGGATCTGGCCAAGGCAGTTGTTGATCTTGTGCGAACCGGTGTGGTTCAGCTCCTCGCGCTTGAAATAGATCTTCGCGCCGCCGAGATGCTCGCTGAGCCGTTCGGCATAATAAAGCGGGCTGGGGCGGCCGGTATAATGTTTGCCGAGCGCGGTCAGCTCGGCCTTGAATGCCGGGTCGGTCTTGGCCTTTTCCCACTCCGCCTGCAGATCAAGGATCAGCGGCATCAGCGTTTCGGCCACGAAACGTCCGCCGAAAATGCCGAACAGGCCGCTCTCGTCGGGGCCGGATTTGAAGGAGTTAGGTTTTGGCGTCTCGTTCACGTCAGTCTCCATCAGGCCGTCCGGCGCATCCGCGCCTCGTCAACGGCATCAAAAAAGGCATCGATCCGGGCCGGATCCTTTGTGCCCGGCGCGCTTTCCACACCGGATGATACGTCAAGGCCCGGCGCGTGGATGTCGGTGAGCGCCGTGCCCACATTTTCCGCGTTCAGTCCCCCTGACAGAAACCAAGGGATAGTCGCCTGATAGCCGTCAAGCAAGCGCCAATCAAAGGCAACGCCATTCCCGCCGGGAAGGTCGGCATTTTCAGGCGGCCTGGCGTCGAAGAGAATGCGGTCAGCGACATCCTCATATTCGCGGGCAAAGGATAAGTCTTCCGGCGCGCGGATTGAAAAGGCCTTGATCACCGGCAGGCCGTAAAGCGCCTTGACGGTGACCACACGCTCGACGCTCTCCTTGCCGTGAAGCTGCAGCATGTCCGGTCGCGCGCCGAAGACGATTTCCTCAAGCAGCTCGTTATCGGCATTGACGCTGACGGCAACCGTCTTCGCCCGGCCGCGCACATGCGCGATCAGGTCGGCTGCGACATCGACTTCCACATGGCGCGGGCTCTTCTCGAAGAAGATGAAGCCCACATGGCTGGCGCCGCGGGCAATCACATGGTCGAGCGTTTCCCTGGTCCTGATGCCGCAGATCTTGATGTCCGGTCTTTTCATGACGCTTTTCTATCACAAGAACAGGCGGGCTGCGAAGGCTTGATCAGGCAAAGGGCGCATCGAAACGCACTGCGTGCAGGAAGGAGCCTTCGTTTTTCAGCCATTGGCGGGCTTCCGGTGTTTGCGGGCAGAGCCTTTCGCACAGTGCCCAGAAGCGCGGCCCGTGGTTCATTTCAGAAAGGTGCGCCACTTCATGGGCGGCGAGATAATCAACCACGAAAAGCGGCGCCATGGCGATCCGCCAGGAGAAGTTGAGATTGCCGACAGACGAGCACGACCCCCAGCGCGAGCGGGTATCCTTGAAGGAGATCGACGCATAGGACTTGCCGCTCGCCGCAGCATGTACCTTCACCCGGTCTGTGATTTCGCGCCGCGCTTCCTTCTTCAGATAGTCGGCAACGCGCCGTCCGATGCTCTCGGTCGGGCCGGAGACACGCAGTACCATGCCTTCGGGCTCGTTGCGGGCTTCGGTGATTCCACGCAGATTGCCGTTGTGGCGAATGATATGGGGAACGCCGAAAATCTTGACCGTGCCGCCATCGGCAACGTGGTCGTCATGGTCTTCAAACCGCGCCATGCGCTCGATCAGCCAGTCATGGTGGCGGCGCAGGAAACCGTCGACCTCATGGCGGGCAAGACCGGGGGGGACCGTGAGGCTGACGGCATGGCCGCCGGGCTCGATCTTCAGCGTCATCCGCCGGGCGCGGGCATTGGTCTTCAGGTTGAGCGGCAGCATCCTGCCGCCGAGATCGATTGTCGTGGGTTTGGCGCGTTTTTCCACGTCAGGGCTCGTCATTGAGGATCATCGGCTGAGGCGTAGCGGTTTTCCCGCCCGCGCGCCAGAAGCAGGCACAAAAAAAGGCACCACCCCGGGGGAAAGGGCGATGCCTAAAGTTCGGAGGTCATTCTCTCTTATGCTTCGGGCGCAGGGTTCGACCCGGAAGTATTGAAGTTGCTACCGCGCTCGCGCATGAACCGGTCGAATTCCTCCCGGTCACGCGCCTTGCGCAGTTCATCGCTATAGCGGTCGAACTCGGCACGCATCTCATCGAGCTTGCGGCGCTCGGCCTCGATCCGCTCCATCTCGCTGCGGCGCCACTCATCGAAGGCAGCGTTGCCGGTCGAATGCATGGTGTAGTCCGCATTGCGCATATTGCGCTTGCAGGAGCCGAAAGCCCGCTCGGCAGAGCGTTTCCAATCGCCCTTGCGCATGTTCAGCCGGTCGCCCCAGATGATGTAGGCAAGCATGACCAGGCCCAGCGGCCAGAAGACGACAAAGCCGACTACCATCAGGGCAATCGTAAGTGGCGTCCACGCCGGACGCAGCAATGCTGTCTCGTTCATCTCAAGTTTTCCTCGCTTTGTTACGGCATAAAATCTGCCGACAGAAGCTATATGGAAATGCTCTTTATAGCGTTCAAGACTTGTTCTTTCGATTCCCAGTATTGTTCGCAATCACGGCAAAAATGGGCCGATGGCGGATTTCGCGTCTGGGAAGGGGTTTCCGGTCCGCTCAGGCGCGACGCTTTTCAAGCGCGCCGGCGAGCCGGTCGCGGTCGACGCCCTCCATGCGGAAGATCTGGATCTTGTGTTCGGCAATGCCATAATGGGAGAGATCAGCCTCGAGCTCCGCGATCTCGGCCGCATTCAGAAGTTCAGGATGCACGGTGGTGCGGACCTCGTAGTCGATACCGCTCGCCATCACATGCTGGAGGCTTGCGAAGGCGCGGTCACCGCTTTTCGGCGTATCGGTCATGCGGTCGTAGTCGCGGCGCGAAGCCTTGATATCGAAACCGATCCAGTCGGCGTGACGAAGCGCGTCCTTCAGCCTTTCAGGATAAGCGCCGCCGGAGTGGAGGCCGATGGCAAAGCCCATCGCGCGCACCACCTCCATCGCAGGCACGAGCGCCTTCTGCAGCGTCGGCTCGCCGCCGGAAAAGACAACACCGTCCAGAAGCCCGCGCCGGCTCTGGAGAAAATCGAGAATACCGGCAAATGTGTAGCCGGTTTCGGTCGAAGCATCGATCAGGCCGGGATTATGGCAATAGGGGCAGCGCCACGGGCAGCCCTGCAGAAACAGCGTGGCCACGATCCTGCCCGGCCAGTCGCAAAGGGAAAACGGTTCGAAGCCGCCGATGCGCAGGTCATGTTGAGACGGAGCGTCCGGTGCACATGGCCTCTGTTGTGCGTCATCCTCGGGCTTGCCCCGAGGATCCAGGCCACCCGGAGCAAGCATCATGGACCCTCGGGTCAAGCCCGAGGGTGACGCGGGGAGGGCGGAGACTGGAGGGCGCCCGCCTGCTTGCGTCCCGTTACGCCCGCTCACCGCGCATTTCCCGGAAATAGCGGCGCTCGGCGAATTCGCCCTTCTTGCCGCGGTTGAAGGAGGAAACCGGGCGGTGATAGCCCATCACCCGCGTCCAGATCTCGCAGGGCTGACGCTCTTCATCGGAGAGCGTGATTTCGGTTTCGGCGACAATGTCCTTTTCAATCACAGACATGGTTCTTCCTTTCATTCGGCAGCCATCAGCGTGGCGCGTTTTTTCGATAGACGTTCGGCATCGCATTTCGGGCAGAATTCGTGCTCGCCCTCCAGATAGCCATGGGTCGGGCAGATGGAGAAAGTGGGCGTTACGGTGATGTAGGGCAGGCGGAAATTGCTGAGCGCGCGTTTGACCAGCGCCTTGCAAGCCTCGCCGGAGGAGATGCGGCTGCCCATATAGAGGTGCAGCACCGTGCCGCCGGTATATTTCTTCTGCAGCACTTCCTGGCGGGTCAGCGCCTCGAAGGGATCTTCGGTAAAGCCGACCGGCAACTGGCTGGAATTGGTGTAATAGGCGTTTTCCGGCGTGCCGGCCTGGATGATGCCGGCAAAGCGCTTGGCATCCTCGCGGGCAAAGCGATGCGCCGTGCCTTCCGCCGGCGTGGCTTCGAGATTGTAGAGATGGCCGGTCTCCTCCTGGAAGGAGACAATCTTTTCGCGCACATGATCAAGGAATCTCAGCGCGAAATCATAACCCCATTCGGTGGTGATATCCTCGCGGTCGCCGGTGAAATTGCGGATCATCTCGTTGACGCCATTGACGCCGAGCGTGGAGAAATGATTGCGCAGCGTGCCGAGATAGCGCTTGGTATAGGGGAACAGCCCCTCATCGATCAGCCGCTGGATCACCTTGCGCTTGATCTCGAGACTGTCGCGGCCAAGCTCGAGCAATTCGTCAAGGCGGGCCAGCAGTCCGGCCTCATCGCCCTTGTGGGTGAAGCCGAGGCGGGCGCAGTTGATGGTGACGACGCCGAGCGAGCCGGTCTGTTCAGCCGAGCCGAAAAGCCCGTTGCCGCGCTTCAGAAGCTCCGTCAGGTCGAGCTGCAAGCGGCAGCACATGGAGCGCACCATATTGGGCGACAGGTCGGAATTCAGGAAATTCTGGAAATAGGGCAGGCCGTATTTGGCCGTCATCTCGAAAAGCCGGGTGGCGTTCTCGCTTTCCCAGGGAAAATCGGGCGTGATGTTGTAGGTCGGGATCGGGAAGGTGAACACCCGGCCCTTGGCGTCGCCCTTGGTCATGATCTCCATATAGGCGCGGTTGATCATGTCCATTTCGACCTGCAGCTCGCCATAGGCAAACGGCATTTCTTCGCCGCCAATGATCGGGCGCTGCTCTTTCAGGTCGTCCGGGCAGACCCAGTCGAAGGTGAGGTTGGTAAAGGGCGTCTGCGTGCCCCAGCGCGAGGGGACGTTGAGATTGTAGATCAGCTCCTGGATCGACTGCAGCACGTCCTCGTAGGAAAGATCATCCTTGCGGATGAACGGCGCCATATAGGTGTCGAAGGAGGAAAACGCCTGGGCGCCGGCCCATTCATTCTGCAGCGTGCCGAGGAAGTTGACGATCTGGCCGACGGCCGACGACATGTGCTTGGGCGGATCAGCCTCGACCTTGCCGGGCACGCCGTTCAGGCCTTCCGTGATCAGCGTCCTGAGCGACCAGCCGGCGCAATAGCCCGACAGCATGTCGAGATCGTGGATATGGAGATCACCGGCGCGGTGCGCCTCGCCAATCTGCGGATCATAGACATGGGAGAGCCAGTAATTGGCGACGACCTTGCCGGAGACGTTGAGGATCAGCCCGCCCAGCGAGTAGCCCTGATTGGCATTGGCATTGACGCGCCAGTCGGAGCGGTCGAGATATTCATCGATCGAGGAAATCACATCGACGGCAACCTTGCCGCTTTCGCGCAGCTTGGCGTGTTTTTCCCGGTAGACGATATAGGCGCGGGCGGTCTCGAAGAAATTGGCCGAGATCAGCACCTGCTCGACAATATCCTGGATGCGCTCGATCTCGATGGCATCGTCAAGCGCGCTGTGGCTGATAACCTTGACCACCTGATCTGTAAGCCTGTGCGCCTCGCCGGGGCCGAACGCCCCTGTCGCCTCGCCTGCCTTTTCAATCGCGCGCGCGATCTTGTCCGCAGCAAACGGCATGCGCGCGCCGTTTCGTTTGACCGCGAAGGAGGGCAGTCTCTCCTCCGTTGCAGCAGACAGTTTTTCCAACGCGGCAGGCGCTTCAGGCATGATCGGGTCCCCTCGGTTTGAGATCATGGCCGCACCGCATATGGTATGTCTTTTCAACACCGCATCAACATATGGTGGTTTTGGCCATGCCTATCGATGAACCGATTCGCGCCTTCACGCCTTGCACATCGTCAGGAAGGGTTGATTTTTGATGGGGAAATCGCGCGACGCGCCTGCCGTCTGACGCTGGCGGACGGCGGCTTCCGCCCGGACGCGCTTGCTCTCCATGTCTCAATATCCCTTGTAGTCCACGTCGACGGCCTGTCCCTCGCGCGCTGATCGGGCGACGGCCATCGCGACCGCGAGCGACTTCAGTCCGTCGATGCCGTCCGCAGCCGGGCAGCCATGGCCGGCAACCGCCCGGTTGAAGGCCTTCAGGCCGTAGCCGTAGACGTCGTGACGTTCGTAGTTGAGGTGTACGGAGCCATCCTTTTCGGTCATCGTGATCGTGCCGGTCGGTCGCTGGGTCATGACGCCCTCGGCAAAAAGCGAAGCTTCCGTGCCGTGAACCTCGATGCCGGAACCGGCATAGGGGTGGGTAAAGCTCTCATGGGTCTGCACCATGATGCCGGACGGCATGGTCCAGACAGACATGACGCTGTCTTCAACGCCCTCGCCAAGCCCGGAGGAGACGGCCTGCGCGACGACGGTCTTCGGGTCTTCGCCGAGGTGAAAGCGCACCGTGTCGGCGTCATGGACGGTAATGTCGGCGATGACGCCCCCGCCGGCGCCCCGGTTGTCGATGCGCCAGCCGCGCAGACGCTCCGGCAGGCTGACGGCATGGAATACCCGCATCGACAGGATACGCCCGAGCCGGCCCTCGGCGATGATCTGGCGAATGGCAAGATGCGCGCCGGCGCAGCGCAGGTGATGATTGGTGGCGAAGACGAGGCCGGCGGTTCTGGCCGCTTCGACCATTTGCGCCGCGTCATCGACGCTGAGCGCCAATGGCTTTTCGCACAGCACATGCTTGCCGGCGGCAAAGGCGGCCATGGCCTGAGAGAAATGCTTCTCGTTGATGGTGGAGATGTAGACAGCGCCGATCTCCGGGCGCGCCAGAAGGGCGTCGAGATCAGTGAAGGCGTGCGGAATGCCGTTGCGCGTCGCAAAGGTCTGGCCGCGCTCTGCGCTCGACGACAGGACCGCCTCGACCGTGTGGCCGTACTGCGCCCTGATTGCCCCGATCATGTGCTCGGACGCGATTGTGCTGGCCCCGACAAGCCCCCACTTCATACCGTCTCCTCCCGATTTGGCCCGTTCCAAACCCTGATAAAATGTTTAGGGGACGACCTCGCGTTCGGCAATCAGTATGCCGACAATTTCCGATTTTGGCAGAAAAAGTCCGCCTTTGCCCCGGCGTCATGTTGTCGGCGACGAGCGCTTCGGCTACCACGTAAAACTGCAAGTTATGGCGGGAAGCGGGGGACCGGAGGGGCCTTGGCGTCTGACACGTCTTGTAAACAATGTTGAAAAGGCATGTCGGATTAGTCTGCTATGATGGCGCAGCCTCAAGCGGGTAAACCGAGGCAATGTGACGGGAAGTGAGTTGACGTGCTGAATATTGTTGTTCCGATGGCCGGCAGGGGAAGCCGGTTTGCCGATGCCGGTTACACGGATCCCAAACCGCTGATACCGGTGCATGGCAAGCCGATGATCCAGGTTGTGGTCGAAAACCTTACCCCCTCCGTGCCCCATCGCTTCATCTTCATCTGCCAGAATGGCCATATCGCGGACTACGGGCTTGAGGAAAAGCTCAAGGGCCTCGCCGAACATGTCGAGATCATCGGCATCGATCGCGTCACCGAGGGGCAGGCATCGACCGTGCTTCTGGCGGAAGCGCTGATCGACAATGACGAGCCGGTGATGACCGTCAATTCCGACCAGTATATCGATGCCGACATTGATGCCTATCTCGGCTTCATGGACGATGGCCGCTATGACGGTCTGATCATGACGATGAAGGCCGACGATCCGAAGTGGTCCTTCGTGCGCGAGGAGGAGGGACGCATTGTCGAGACCGCCGAAAAGAAGGTGATTTCCGACAACGCCGCCGTCGGCATCTTCAATTTCAGAAAAGGCCGCGATCTGGTGCGCGCGTCGAAAAAAATGATCCATGACAATGTGCGAATCAACGGCGAGTTTTATGTTTGCCCGGTTTACAACTATCTGATTCGCGACGGCCAGAAGATCGGGCACTATTCCATCGGCAAGGAGTATGACGGCATGTACGGGCTGGGCATACCGGGTGACCTCGACTTCTTTCTGAAGCATCCGGTTTCCGAAAGGGTGAAGTAGTGGAGATCCTTTCACATCGCGGCCTCTGGGAGACGGCGGCGGAGAAGAACACCGAGGCGGCCTTTCGCCGCTCCTTCGATCGCGGCTTCGGCACCGAGACGGATCTCAGGGACCACAATGGCGAAATCGTCATTGCCCATGACATGGCGAAGGGCGGGGAGATGCCGTTTTCCGCCTTTCTCGAGATCATGGACGGACGCAACCTCACTCTGGCGCTCAACATCAAGGCCGACGGGCTGAGCCGGGAGATCAAGGCGATCCTGGACGATTTCGGCCACAGCAATTATTTCGTCTTCGACATGTCGCTGCCGGATCTGGTGCGCCAGCTTGAAGACGGCCTGACGGCCTTTACCGGTCTCTCCGACCTCCAGCCGCATGCCCCGCTGCTCGAGGCTGCGGACGGGGTCTGGCTCGACTGTTTCCGCTCCGACTGGTATGGACCGGGGCTGATCGACGGGCTGATCGCACAGAAAAAGCGCGTCTGCATCGTCTCCGCCGACCTTCACCGGCGTGACGTCGGCATTCAGTGGCCGATCATAAAATCGGCCCAATCACTCGCTAGTGACGCGCTCCTTTTGTGCACCGACATGCCGGAAAAGGCGAAAGACGCGTTCGAGGAGGCACGATAATGGCAATAAAGGCCGTCATTTTCGACATGGACGGGGTGCTGATCGAGGCCAAGGAATGGCACTACGACGCGCTCAACCGGGCGCTCGGCCTGTTCGGCTACACGATCGAGCGCCATGAACACGCCACCGTCTATGACGGCCTGCCGACCAAGGTGAAGCTGCAGCGCCTCTCCATCGACAAGAACCTGCCGACCTATCTCCACGGCTTCATCAACGAGATGAAGCAGCGCTACACGCTGGAGATCATCGTCGAACGCTGTCGGCCGCGCTTCGATCACGAATACGCCCTGTCCCGGCTGAAAATGGAGGGCTACCGGCTGGCCGTCGCCTCCAATTCGACGCGCGATACAGTCGAGCAGATGATGCAGAAGGCGAGCCTGACGCCCTATCTCGATTTCATGCTTTCCAACCAGGATGTAAAGCGGTCAAAGCCAGATCCGGAGATCTATCTGAAGGCGATCGAGATGCTGAAGCTTCATCCGAAGGAATGCCTCATCGTCGAGGACAATCCCAACGGGCTGAAGGCGGCGGAAGCCTCCGGCGCCCATGTGATGCCCGTCAAGGATGTCGACGACGTCAACTACAAGGGCCTCAAGCGGCGTATCGCCGATATCGACGCGACCGGCAAATCCGTGGGGTCTGCAGCATGAAAATCCTGGTTCTGATGGGCGGCGAAAACCTCGACATCAAGGGCGAGCGCTACCCGCTCTACATGACCGAATTCAACGAGCAGCTCATTCTCGAGCGCCAGATCACCGCCTTGCAAACGCTTGACCCGAGCGCCATCATCTTCTGCGTCAGAAGTTCCGACATCAAGGAATTCAACGTCGATGACGTGATCGCCCAGAGCGCGGAAAACGGCGCCTGTGTCGAGGTATCCGGGCCGACAGCCGGTTCGGTGTGCACGGCGCTCCTGGCGGCCGAGCAGATCGACAAGGACGAGGAGGTCATCCTTGTTGCCGTCGACGAGTTGATCGATGCCGATCTCACCCAGATCGTAGAGGCGTTTCGCGAGCGGAAGGCCGATGCCGGCGTCCTCTCCTTCCGCTCGGTCCACCCGCGTTATTCCTTCGCCCTTCTGGACGATGCCGGCTTCGTCTGCGAGGTCGCGGAGAAGCGACCGATCAGCAAGCATGCGCTGGCGAGCTTCTATTATTTCCGCAAGGGCAGCGACTTCGTGCTCTGTGCCCAGAGCGTGGTGCGCAAGGACCGCAAGATCAAGGACGCCTTCTTCATCAGCCAGACCATCAACGAGATGGTGCTGCGCCACAAAAAGGTCGCAATCGAGTTCATCGACAACGAACAGTTCCACCCGGTAAAGACGGAAATGCAGCTCGCCCAGTATATCTCGCAGCTGCATGAGCACAGGGAAGGTTTCCTGCATTGAGGACGGCGAAGCTGGAAGACATGGTCAAGGGCTGGTTCATCGGCAATTTCGAACCGAGCCTGGCCCGTACCGAAGACGTCGAAGTTGCCGTCAAGCACTATCGGCGCGGCGACAGCGAGGCGCTGCATCACCACAAGGTCGCCACGGAATATACGGTGATCATCGCCGGTCGCGTCGCCATGAACGGCATTGAATACGGCGCCGGCGACATTGTCGTGATGGAGCCGGGCGAAGCGACAGACTTTGCCTGCCTTGAGGACGGAACCGTCAACGTGGTGGTGAAGCTTCCCGGCGCGAGCAATGACAAATATCCCGGCAGCGCGCCTTGAGCGGGCAGGCGGGACAGACGGGCGGCCCCGGAAGCAGTAAGAAAACCTGCTCGACATGCCCCATTTGGGGGGCGCATAATGCGGGCGAGGGAGGCAGGTTTGGCCAAAGGCGGCGCAGATGGCGGAACGGGTACAGGGGTGCTCGCGTTTGACGGTCACACAGGTCATTCGGTGATGGACACAAAAGAGATCACATTTCTGTTTCAGGGCGTCGTGGACAAACCGCTTGTCCGCGACAGCTTCGCTGCCGTCAGGCGTTTTTTCCCCGGGTCGAAGATCATTCTGTCGACCTGGCAAAAGGCTGATGTCGACGGACTGGATTATGACGAACTGGTACTATCGGACGATCCGGGCTTCTTCTACTATTCCGACCAGCCGGGCGAAAAGGCCAACAATGTCAACCGGCAGATCGTCGGCAACCGCGCCGGGCTGGAACGGGTCGAGACAACCTACTGCTTCCGCATACGCACGGATTTCAGGCTGACCGGCAATGGCTTCCTGCAGTTCTTCGACGCCTTTCCGAAGCGCGACGAGGCCTATGCGCTGTTTTCGCACAAGCTCCTGGCCTGCAGCTATTTCTCACGCAATCCGCGCTCACGGCTGCGTTTTCCCTTCCACCCGTCCGACCTTGCCTTCTTCGGTCTGACCGAAGACATCAGGAAGCTCTATGATGTGCCGCTGATGACAGAGGCGGAGGCGCTCTGGGACACGGGCGGCAAGCGCTACAACCGCTACACGCCCGAGCAGCATATCTTCGTCAACGCCCTTCGCAATGCCGGGCGCGAGGTGCCGTGCGCGCACTACAATGACGGAAACGAAGCTTCCGTGGAGGCAACCGAGAAGTATTTCGCCTCCAATTTCGTCTTCCTCTCCTTCGGCCAGTTCAATCTCGAACCGTCCAAACCGACTTTCTTCATGAAGGTCCATCCCAATTCGTTCAAGACCTGCTACACGCATAATGAATGGATCGGGCTCTACCAGAAGCATGTCGACCCGAACGCGGTCGTGCCGGCGCATGACGACGAGCGCGAGATGATCGACCGCTACTATCGCCCCTACAAGATCTGTCGCCTGATCGGAAACATGATTTCCCTGCCCTTCAAGAGCAAGGTCAAGCGCCGCAAGATCCGCACCGGCGTGCTGGAATTCTTTCTGATGCCGCGGTGACCGCGATGGTCTGCATGCGATGACAAAAGGCGCCCCCAGGGAGCGCCTTTTCTGTCTCAAAAGAAAACTATCAGAGTTTTATCCAAGCGGTATCGCCGGGTTGAGCGCGGTCACGACATTGGAGGGACGGACGCTGCCGACGGTTCGGCCCTCGCCGTCAACCACGCTGAGCGTCGCGCCCTTGCCGAGCGCCTCCATCATGTCTGCCAGCTTGGTGTTGATATCGATGGGACGGGCGCCGTCGGGCGCCAAGTCGTCGCTCATCACATCGGCGGCGCGCAGCACGCCGAGCGGGTTCACATTGGCGACGAAATCGGCGACATAGGCATCGGCGGGCTGGCGCACGATCTCCGACGGCGTGCCGCACTGGACGATGCGTCCGCCTTCCATGATCGCGATCCGGTCGCCGATCTTGAAGGCTTCGTCGAGGTCATGGCTGACGAAGATGATGGTGCGCTTCAGATTGCGCTGCAATTCGATCAGCTCGTCCTGAAGCCGCGTGCGGATCAGCGGATCGAGCGCTGAAAACGGTTCGTCCATCAGCAGGATCGGCGCTTCGGTGGCAAAGGCGCGGGCAAGGCCGACGCGCTGCTGCATGCCGCCGGAGAGTTCGCCGACAAGCTGGTCGCCCCAGTCCTTCAGCCCGACGAGTTCAAGCTGGGCCTCGGCCTTTTCCAGCCGCTCCTTCTTGCTCAGACCGGCAAATTCGAGGCCGAGGGCGACGTTGTCGCGCACATTGCGCCAGGGCAGGAGACCGAACTGCTGGAACACCATGGAGACGCGTTGCAGCCGGATATGGCGCAGCGTCTTGTTGTCGGCCGAGGTCACGTCGGTCATCTGCGAACCGTCATTGACCAGAACGCGGCCGCGGCAGACCGGATTGAGCCGGTTGACGGCCCTGAGAAGGGTCGACTTGCCCGAACCCGACAGCCCCATCAGCACCAGAAGCTCGCCTTCGCCGACGGCGAGCGAGCAATTGTGGACGCCGAGCACCTGGCCGGTTTCATTCTGGACTTCCGCACGGTCCTTGCCTGAATCCATCAGCGGCAGGGCGCTTTGCGGCTTGTCGCCGAACACGATATTCACATCTTCAAAGACAACCGCATCAGCCATGATTGCGCCCTCCGATCTTCAGAACCCGGTCAAGAATGATGGCGACGACGACAATGACGAAACCGCTTTCAAACCCGAGCGCGGGATTGACCTGGTTGAGCGCGCGCACCACCGGCACGCCGAGACCATCGGCGCCGACAAGGGCAGCGACCACCACCATGGACAGCGACAGCATGATGGTCTGGTTCAGCCCGGCCATGATCTGCGGCAGCGCATGATGCAGTTCCACCTTGGTCAGCTTCTGCCAGGCCGTGCCGCCGAAGGCATCGGCCGCCTCAAGCAGGGGCTTGGGAACGGACGAGATGCCGAGATAGGTGAGGCGGATGGGCGCCGCGACGACGAAGATGACAGTGGCAAGCAGGCCCGGCACCATGCCGATGCCGAAAAACACGATCGCCGGAATGAGATAGACGAAGGGCGGTAGCGTCTGCATCAGGTCGAGAACAGGCAGGATCACCTGATATAGACGGGGCCGGTGCGCGGCGAGAATGCCGATCGGAACGCCGATCGCCATGCAGATGATGCAGGAGGAAATGACCAGCGCCAGGCTCTCGGTGGTTTCTTCCCAATAGCCCTGATTGACGATGAACAGGAAGCCGAGGAAGACCAGCAGCGAGACTTTCCAGTTGCGCTGCAGCCAGTAGGAGATCGCGGTAACCACCACCGCGACGACAATCGGTCCGGGCGCCTGCAGGATGAAGAGAAGTTGGTCGATGAGCCAGCTCATCACTGCGGCCAGTCCGTCGAAGAACCAGCCGCCATGGGTCTGCAACCAGTCGAAGATATCGGCAAACCAATGTCCGATCGGAATCTTGTAATCCGTCAGCCAGTGCAAGGAAAAACTCCTTCTTGTCCCCTTGCCGCCGGCGCTTCGGTGACGCGGCGGCCCTCTGCGGCAGGCCGGCGGGCCATGCCGTTCATGCGAACGAAGCGGCCCGGAAGAGACTTCCGGGCCGACAGAAAATCAAAGGCCGAGCGAAGACTTGACCGCCGGCAACCCCGGCTCGCCGGACGTCGTCGTCACGCCGTCGAGCCAGCCGTCCAGCACCTCCGGATGGGCAACGAGCCATTCCCTGGTCGCATCGCCCTCGTTTTCGCCGTCATTCAGGATCTTGCCCATGATCTCGTTTTCCATGGGCAGAGAGAATTTCAGGTTGGTCAGAAGCTTGCCGACATTCGGGCATTCTTCCGCATAACCCTTGCGCGTCACGGTGCGCACAATCCCCTCGCCGCCGAAGAAATCCTCGCCACCGGTGAGGTATTTCAGCGAATAGGTTGAGTTCATCGGGTGCGGTTCCCAGCCGAGGAAGACGATCGGCTCTTCCTTCTTGTAGGCACGGCCAACCATGGCGAGCATGCCCTGTTCGGAGCTCTCGACAACCTCGAAATCCTTGAGGCCGAACTTGTTCTCGTCGATCAGCGAGACGAGATAGGCATTGCCCTCATTGCCCGGCTCGATGCCGTAGATCTTGTCGTCGAGTTCATCACCGAACTTGGCGATGTCGGCATAGGTCTTCAGGCCCTTCTCATAGGTATAGGTGGGCACGGCAAGCGTGTATTTGGTGCCTTCCAGATTGGTGGCGACGACGTCGATCTCGCCCTCGTCGACATAAGGGGTGATGGCGCTGGTCTGGGCCGGCATCCAGTTGCCGAGGAAAACGTCAACATCGTCGCTCTTCAGCGATGCAAAAGTCACCGGGACGGAGAGAACCTTGACGTCGACCTTGTAGCCGAGGCCCTCCAGCAGGTGCTTCGCGGTCGCGGTCGTGGTGGTGATATCCGTCCAGCCGACATCTGAGAAGCTTACGCTGTCACAGGCCGTTTCCTGGGCTGCTGCAGCGCCGGCGGAAAGGGTCGTTGCGGCGGCGAGCGCGGCGAAGATCATTCGGAAGTTGTCAGACATGTCAGCGTTCCTTTCGGGTCCGTTGCAAGATTGCCGTTGCGCCTTGACCGACGCGGCGAAAAACTGTTGGCTTCTTTGATTGATCAGTCAATCAATATAACATATGTTAATTCCTGTAAACGGCGAAGCAGGCAAAGCTGCATATTTCTTCGCCATTAAGCGTCTCTGAGTATTTTTTCAGCGAGTTGTGCCGATGCCGAAAATCGGAATGGAAACGATCCGTCGCGATGCCCTTGTCCGGGCCGCGATCGAGGAAGTCGGCAAGGTCGGCATGGTTGACGTCACGGTCGCGAAGATCGCCAAGCGGGCGGGGGTCTCGCCGGCGCTTGCGCATCATTATTTCGGCTCCAAGGACAAGATATTGTTCGCGGCCATGCGGCGCATCCTTGATGAGTTCGGGGCCTCGGTCAAGGCCCGCTACAAAAGCGCGCGCACGCCGGAAGAACGGCTTGGCGCCATCATCGAGGCGAGTTTCGGCCCCGACCAGTTCGATCCCGCCGTCGTTGCCGCCTGGCTTGCCTTCTATGTCCAGGCCCAGCGCAAGGGCGATGCCAGCCGGCTTCTGTCGATCTACGAGGCGCGGCTGCGTTCCAACTTGGTCTTCGCGCTGAGAATGCGCGTCAGCCGCGCGGCGGCCCACCGTATCGCCACCGGCCTTGGCTCGATGATCGACGGGTTCTACCTGCGCGCGGCGCTGAAGGATTTCGGCAGCACCCGCCAGGGCGCCATTGAAATGACCAGGGAATATCTTGAACTCACCCTTGCCAAGGAGATGTCCAAATGACCGCGCGGCCGAACATTCTCGTTCTCATGGTCGATCAGCTTGCCGGAACGCTGTTTCCCGATGGCCCGGCCGATTTCCTGCATACGCCGAACCTGAAGACGCTCGCCGAACGCTCGACGCGGTTTCAGAACGCCTATACCGGCTCGCCGCTCTGCGCGCCGGCACGCGCCTCCTTCATGAGCGGGCAATTGCCGCGCCGCACCCGCGTCTATGACAATGCCGCCGAGTTCTCGCCCGACATCGTCACCTATGCCCATCACCTGCGCCGCGCCGGCTACCAGACATCGCTCGCCGGCAAGATGCATTTCGTCGGTCCCGACCAGCTGCACGGTTTCGAGGAGCGGCTGACCACCGATGTCTACCCCGCCGATTACGGCTGGACGCCGGATTACGGCAAGCCCGGCGAGCGCATCGACTGGTGGTATCACAATATGGGCTCGGTCACCGGCGCCGGCGTCGGCGAGATCACCAACCAGCTCGAATATGATGACGAGGTCGCCTATGAGGCGGTGCGCAAGGTCTATGATCTCGGCCGCCGCAAGGATGACCGGCCCTTCATGCTGACCGTCTCCTTCACCCATCCGCACGACCCCTATGTGGCGCGGAAGAAGTACTGGGATCTCTACGAGGATTGCGATCATCTGGAGCCTGAAGTGGGCTCCATCGACTACGAGGCGCAGGACGGTCATTCGAAGCGGATCTTCGATGCCAATGATTTTCGTAATTTCGATATCACGAAGGAGGACATCCGCCGGGCGCGGCGCGCCTATTTCGCCAATATCTCCTATATCGATGACAAGATTGGCGAGATCCTCGAGGCGCTGGACGGCGTCGGCCTTGCCGAGGATACGGCAATCGTCTTCCTCTCCGATCATGGCGACATGCTGGGCGAGCGCGGATTGTGGTTCAAGATGAGCTTTTATGAGGGCTCGTCGCGCGTGCCGCTGATGATTTCAGCCCCCGGCATGAAGCCGAGCCTCGTCAGGACACCGGCCTCGACCGTCGATATCGCCGCGACGCTTGCCGATCTCGCCGGCGTCGACATGACAAGCGTCGCCCCCTGGAGCGACGGCGAAAGCCTTGTTCCGATCGCCGCCGGTGCGGAGCGGAAAATGCCGGTGCGCATGGAATATGCGGCCGAAGCCTCGGAAGCGCCGCTGGTCTCCATTCGCGAGGGCCGGTTCAAATATAATCACTGCGAGCTGGATCCGCCGCAGCTCTTCGACCTTGAGGCCGATCCGCACGAATTGGCCAACCTGGCCGATGATCCCGCCCATGCCGAGACGGCGGCCAGTTTCGCGGCGAAGGTGCGCGAATACTGGGACATGGCGGCCTATGACGCGGAGATCCGCGAAAGCCAGGCGCGCCGCCACATCGTCTATGAGGCCCTGCGGGCGGGCGACTATCACCCCTGGGACCATCAGCCGATGAAGGACGCCTCCGAGCGTTTCATGCGCAACCACATGGACCTCAACATCCTGGAGGCCAGCCAGCGCTGGCCGCGCGGCAAATAGGGCATTTTCGTCCTCGAGACACACGAACGCGAAA
This sequence comes from uncultured Martelella sp., assembly GCA_963676545.2. Lineage (GTDB taxonomy): Bacteria > Pseudomonadota > Alphaproteobacteria > Rhizobiales > Rhizobiaceae > Martelella. The sequence continues at coordinate 557,751 of CAXXRG010000003.1, forward strand.
AGCGGAGACCAACAATGCATGTACAAGCCAGCCATTTCATCGACGGCGACTATGTCGAGGATGCCGACGGCCGGGCCTTTGACAGCATCAATCCGGCAACCGGCGCGGTGATCGCGACGCTGCATGCGGCAACACCGGCGATTATCGAGCGCGCCATGGCGGCTGCCGAACGCGCGCAGCGTGAATGGGCGTCATGGCTGCCGGTGGAGCGCGCCCGCGTGCTGCGCCGGGCTTCCGACCTGATGCGCGAGCGCAATGAGGAATTGTCCAGGCTCGAAACGCTCGACACCGGCAAGGCCATTCAGGAAACGCTTGTTGCCGATGCCGCCTCGGGGGCAGATGCACTCGAATGGTTTTCGGCCCAGGCTGCCGGCCTTTCCGGCGAAAGCGTGCCGCTTGGCGAAGGCTTTGCCTATACCAAGCGCGAACCGCTCGGCATCTGCGTCGGCATCGGCGCCTGGAACTATCCTATCCAGATTGCCGCATGGAAGGCCGCGCCCGCGCTTGCCTGCGGCAATGCCATGGTGTTCAAGCCGTCTGAAATGACGCCGCTTTCGGCGCTGAAACTGGCGGAAATCCTGATAGAGGCCGGCGCGCCGAAGGGTCTCTTCAACGTGGTGCAGGGCTTTGGCGATGTCGGGGCGGCGCTTGCCACCCATGAAAAGACGGCCAAGGTGTCGCTCACCGGTTCCGTTCCCACCGGCGGCAAGGTCTATGCGGCTGCGGCCTCCGGCATGCGCCATGCCACGATGGAGCTTGGCGGCAAATCGCCGATGGTGGTGTTCGAGGATGCCGATCTGGAAGACGCGATCGGCGGGGCGATGCTCGGCAATTTCTATTCCACCGGCCAGATCTGCTCCAACGGCACGCGCGTCTTCGTGCAGAGATCCATTCTGGAGGCCTTTCTCGCCCGTCTTGTTGAACGCACCAACACGATCCGGATCGGCGATCCGCTGGACCCGGAAACCCATCTCGGGCCGCTGATTTCGGAAGAGCAGCGGCGCAAGGTGCTGTTCTATATCGAAGCGGGAAAGAGCGAGGGCGCGAGGCTTGTGACCGGCGGCGGCGTTCCCGAAGGCAAGGCCTTCGCCAAAGGCGCCTATATCGAACCCACCGTCTTTGCCGATGTCACCGACGACATGACCATTGCGCGTGAGGAGATTTTCGGGCCGGTGATGAGCGTGCTGGCGTTTGACACCGAAGACGAGGTGATCGCGCGGGCAAACGATACGCCCTTCGGTCTGGCGGCGGGCGTCTTCACCCGCGACCTCGCCCGTGGCCACCGGGTGGCGGATGCGCTTCAGGCCGGCATCTGCTGGCTCAACACCTATAATCTGACGCCGGTCGAAATCCCCTTCGGCGGCGTCAAGCAATCGGGCTTCGGTCGCGAGAACGGACGCGCGGCGATGGAATTCTATTCGCAGCTGAAGACGGTTCAGGTGGCGCTCGGCAAGGTCGATAGCCCGTATTGAGGGGAAAGGGTGCTTTTGCACGATAGGCCCTCCTTCTCCTTCGGCGTCATCCTCGGGTTTGACCCGAGGATCCAACCACGTCGGTCGCGAGCGGAGTAGGCGGGTCTTTGGGTGAAATGCCCCAGCGGGACAGCCGTTACGCGTCTCGTGTGGAAAGGTGATTAGATCCTCGGGTCAAACCCGAGGATGACGCAGAGAGGGGGAGAAGGTGTCGGGTAGCGAGGGGGCGGGTAAACGCCGCAAGCAGCGCCTCGTGAAATATTTGCCCACCGCGGCAATGAAAGGTTCGAATTTGACTGAAGCAGATTTTGTCATCGTTGGTTCAGGCTCGGCCGGCTCGGCCATGGCCGCGCGGCTTTCGGAAGACGGCAAACACTCCGTCCTGGTGCTGGAATTCGGGGGAACCGATATCGGCCCCTTTATCCAGATGCCGGCGGCGCTGTCCTACCCGATGAACATGAAGCGCTATGACTGGGGTTTTGTCTCCGAGCCGGAGCCGCATCTGGGCAACCGCCGGCTGGTGACCCCGCGCGGCAAGGTGATCGGCGGCTCCTCCTCGATCAACGGCATGGTCTATGTGCGCGGCCACGCGCGCGACTACGATCACTGGGCGCAATCGGGCGCGACCGGCTGGGCTTACGCGGATGTGCTGCCCTATTTCAAGCGCATGGAACACTGGCATGATGGCGGCCATGGCGGCGATCCGTCCTGGCGGGGCAAGGACGGCCCGCTGCATGTGACGCGCGGCCCGCGCGAAAACCCGCTGTTTCACGCCTTCGTGGAAGCCGGAAAGCAGGCGGGCTTCGAGACAACCGGCGACTATAACGGCGAGAAGCAGGAAGGCTTCGGGCCGATGGAGCAGACGGTGTGGAAGGGCAGGCGCTGGTCGGCGGCCAATGCTTACCTCAAGCCGGCGCTGAAACGGCAGAATCTCGACCTCATCCGCTGTTTTGCCCGCAAGGTGATCATCGAGGACGGCCGCGCCGTCGGCGTCGAGATCGAGCGCGGCGGCCGCATCGAGACCATCCGCGCGCGCCGCGAGGTCATCCTGGCGGCCTCTTCCATCAATACGCCGAAAATGCTGCTTCTCTCCGGCATCGGCCCGGCGGCGGAACTTGCCGAACTCGGCATTCCCGTTGTTGCTGATCGCCCCGGCGTCGGCAAGAACCTGCAGGACCATCTGGAGGTTTATATCCAGCAGGCGAGCACCCAGCCGATCACGCTTTACAAGCACTGGAACATCTTCGGCAAGGGGCTGGCAGGCGCGCAATGGCTGTTCTTCAAGACCGGCATCGGCGCTTCCAACCAGTTTGAAAGCGCGGCCTTCGTGCGTTCGCGCCCCGGCATCGACTATCCGGATATCCAGTACCATTTCCTGCCGATGGCGGTGCGCTATGATGGCACCGCGCCGGCGGAAGGCCACGGCTTTCAGGCCCATGTCGGACCGATGCGCTCGCCCTCGCGCGGAGAGGTGACGCTGAAAGGGACCGACCCGAAGGACGCGCCGAAGATCGTGTTCAACTATATGAGCCACGAGAAGGACTGGGAAGATTTCCGCCGCTGTGTACGCCTGACGCGTGAAATCTTCGCACAGGCCGCCTTCGATCCCTATCGCGGCAAGGAGATCCAGCCGGGCAGCGACGTTCAAAGCGATGACGAGATCGACGCGTTCATTCGCGAGGAGGCCGAAAGCGCCTACCATCCCTGCGGCACGGCGAAAATGGGTCGCGCCGATGATCCGATGGCGGTGGTCGATCCCGAATGCCGGGTGATCGGTGTGGACGGCCTGCGCGTTGCCGACAGTTCGGTCTTCCCGCGCATCACCAACGGCAATCTCAACGCGCCGTCGATCATGGTCGGGGAAAAGGCGAGCGACCATATTCTGGGCCGCCAGCCGCTTCCGCCTGAAAATGCCGAACCCTGGCTCAATCCGCGCTGGCAGGCGTCGGATCGATGAGGGGCAGCTTTTCCAGGAAAAGTGGATACCGGTTTTCCGTCCGGAAACGCGCAAAACAAGGAGATTGAGCGGTTTCGCGTCTCGGAGAAAAGCGGAACCGCTCAGACCGGCAATCTCAGTTGCCGGCAGCCATCTTCGCCTGTTTGGCGGCAAGGCGTGCGCGGATGCTTTCGACATCGGCGCGCGGCGTCGCCTTGAACAGGGTCTGGGTATATTCGTGCTGCGGATCGGTGAACACCTGATCGCGCGATCCGCGCTCCACGACCTCGCCAAAATACATCACCATGATCTCGTCGCAGATATAGCGGACCACGGAAAGATCGTGGCTGACGAAGATATAGGTGAGGTTGAACTCGTCCTGCAGGTCTGCGAGCAGGTTCAGGATCTGGGCCTGCACCGACAGGTCGAGCGCGGAAACCGGTTCGTCCAGCACCAGCAGGGACGGGTTCAGGATCAGCGCGCGGGCGATGGCAATGCGCTGGCGCTGGCCGCCGGAAAACATGTGCGGATAGCGGTCGAAATGCTCCGGCCCGAGGCCGACCTTCTTCAACAGGTCCTGCGCCTTGTCACGCCGGTCTGTTGCCGAATAATCGGTGTTGAGCAGCAAGGGCTCCATCAGCACGTCGCCCACCTTCTGGCGCGGATTGAGCGAGCCATAGGGGTTCTGGAACACGATCTGCACCTTGCGGCGCTGTTCCGGCGTTGGCCGCGTGCCGGAAATATCGACCTTCTGGCCTTCAATGGTCAGCTCACCATCAGTCTGGGCATCGATCATGGTGATGATGCGGGCAAGGGTCGACTTGCCGCAGCCCGATTCCCCCACAAGCGCCAGCGTCTTGCCGCGCTCGACGGAGAAATCGACGCCCTTCAGCGCCCGCACCGTGCGGGCCTTGTGGAACATGCCGCCCGGCACGATGTAGTCGCGGACGATGTTCTTTCCCTCTGCGACGATCTCGCTCACAGCGTTTCTCCCGTAAAGTCGGCCGAATAGTCGATGGTCGGCAGGCGGTCGCCGGTGGCGTTTTCCGGCAGGGCGGAAAGCAGCGCGCGGGTATAGGCATGCTTCGGGTTTTCAAACAGCGACAGCACGTCCGCCTCTTCCATCTTGCGGCCCTTGTACTGCACCACCACGCGGTCTGCGGTTTCGGCGACGACGCCCATATCATGGGTGATCATGATCATCGCCATGCCGGTTTCCGCCTGCAGGCGGGCGAGCAGTTCGAGGATCTGCTTCTGGATGGTCACATCGAGCGCCGTGGTCGGCTCGTCGGCAATCAGCAGTTTCGGCGAGCAGGCCATGGCGATGGCGATCATGATGCGCTGGCACTGGCCGCCCGACATCTGATGCGGATAGGCCTTCAGCCGGTCTTCCGGGTTCGGCAGGCCGACGGCTTCCAGCAATTCGACGGCGCGTTTGTGGCGCCCCTTCTTGTCGAGATCGGTGTGCTGCTTCAGCACTTCCTCGATCTGGAAACCGGCGGTGAAACATGGATTGAGGCTGGCGATCGGCTCCTGGAAGATCATCGAGATTTCACTGCCGATGATCTTGCGCCGTTCCTTTTCCGACATGCTGACGAGGTCGCGGCCCTCGAAGGCGATGCGGTCGGCCGTCACCCGCGCCGTGCCGGGCAGAAGCCCCATGACGGCGAGCATGGCGACCGACTTGCCCGAGCCGCTCTCGCCGACAATGGCGAGCACTTCGCTGCGGTCAATCCGGTAGGAGGCATTGTGCAGCACCGTCGTCTCGCCATTGGCTGTCGGGAAGCTGACGGAAAGGTTCTGAACTTCAAGAAGGGGTTCCATTGTCTGATCCATGGGCTCAGCTCCGCTTCAGCTTGGGATCCAGCGCGTCGCGCAGACCGTCGCCGACGAGGTTGATCGCCAGCACGGTGATCAGGATGGCAAGGCCGGGGAAGGTGACGACCCACCAGGCGCGCAGGATGAACTCGCGTGCTTCGGCCAGCATCGTGCCCCATTCCGGCGTCGGCGGCTGGGCGCCCATGCCGAGAAAGCCAAGGGCCGCGGCCTCGAGGATAGCGTTGGAAAACGACAGCGTCGCCTGAACGATCAGCGGCGCCAGGCAGTTCGGCAGGATGGTCTTGAACATCAGCCGGACATTGCGGGCGCCGGCAACGCGGGCGGAGACCACATATTCCCGCTTTGCCTCTGCCATCACCGCCGCGCGGGTGAGGCGGGCAAAATGCGGCTGCAGCACGAGCGCGATGGCGATCATGGCGTTGAACAGGCCGGGGCCGAGAACGGCGACCAGCACCAGCGCCAGAAGCAGCGGCGGGAAGGCGAGGATCACGTCCATGACGCGCATGATCGCGACATCGACCCAGCCGCGGAAGAAACCGGCGAGCAGGCCGAGCGTGATGCCAAGGAGCAGCGCAATCGAGACGACGATCAGGCCGATTGCCAGCGAATAGCGCGAACCGTAGATGAGGCGCGACAGGATATCGCGGCCGACCGCATCGGTTCCGAGCGGGAAGGAAAGCGTGCCGCCCTCCTGCCAGAACGGCGGCGTCAGGAACATGTCGCGATATTGCTCGATCGGATTATGCGGCGCGAGCAGCGGCGCGAAGACCGCCACCAGCACCAGAAGGATGAGAATGGCGAGACCTACGACGGCGCCCTTGTTCTGGCTGAAATAGTGCCAGAACTCGGCGAGCATCTGCAGGCGGACATTTCGTTTTTGGACCGGCTGGCCCAGCGTGCTATCTGACATGGCTGAGCTCCTACTGGTGACGGATACGGGGGTTGATCAGACCGTAAAGCAGGTCGACCACGAGATTGACGAACATGACGAGGGCGGCAATCAGCACCAGCCCGCCCTGCACGACCGGATAGTCGCGCCTGGAAATGGAATCGATCATCCACTTGCCGATGCCCGGCCAAGAAAAGATCGTCTCCGTCAGGATCGCGCCGGCCATCAGCATGCCGATCTGCAGGCCGATCGTGGTGATCACCGGGATCATCGCGTTTCTGAGTGCGTGAACGCCAATGACGCGCTTGTGGGACAGGCCCTTTGCGCGGGCGGTGCGCACATAATCCTCGCCCAGCACTTCCAGCATGGCCGAACGCGTCTGCCGCGCAATCACCGCCAGCGGAATGGTGGCCAGCACGATCGATGGCAGGATCAGGTGCGAGAGAGCCGAGGTAAACGCGCCCTTTTCACCCGACAACAGCGAGTCGATCGTCATGAAGCCGGTGACAGAGGGGAAATAATAGAACAGCGAGATGCGACCCGAAACCGGCGTCCAGCCGAGAATGCCGGAAAACAGGATGATCAGCAGCAGGCCCCACCAGAAGATCGGCATGGAATAACCGGTGAGCGCAATGCCCATGGTCGCCTGATCGAAGATCGAACCGCGTTTGACGGCCGAGAGGATGCCGGCGGGAATGCCGATGATGATCGCCAGAAACATGGCGCAGATCGCCAGTTCGGCGGTCGCCGGAAACAGGTTCAGGAATTCCTGGAAAACCGGCTGTTTGGTCGAGATCGAAATGCCGAAATCGCCGTGCAGCAGACCCCAGACATAGTCGAAATACTGGACGACGATCGGGCGGTCATAGCCGAATTGATGGAGAAGCGCCTGATAACGGTCGGGGTTCATGCCGCGTTCGCCGGCCAGAAGCAGGACGGGATCGCCGGGCAGGACACGCACAAAACCGAAGGCAACGATGGTGATCCCGATAAAGGTCGGGACGATCAGCAGCAGCTTGCTGAAAAGAAATCGGAGCATAACGTGATTACGCCTTGATTGCGAAGGGGCCGGGTTTAACCGGCCCCAAAGCTTCTAAAGTCTGTTCTTATTCGTTGATGGTCACATCATCGAAGCGGTGATAGCCGAGCGGATCCATGACGAAGCCTTCGACCGAAGTCGACATCGGCATGAACACCTTGGAATGGGCGATCGTGTTCCACGGCGCCTGTTCCTTGAAGACGACCTGGGCCTCTTCGTAAAGGGCGGTACGCTCTTCAACGTCGGAGGTAACCTTGGCCTTCTGGATCAGGTCCTCGAAGGGCTGGTAGCACCACTGCGCACGGTTGGAACCGCCAACGGCATCGCAACCGAGCAGAACGGCCAGGAAGTTGTCCGGGTCGCCATTGTCGCCGGTCCAGCCGAGGAGAACGGCGCCGTCGCGGTCTTCAGCCGACGAACGGGCCAGATATTCGCCCCATTCATAGGAGACGACTTCGGCATCGACACCGATCTGAGCCAGGTCAGCCTGCATCAGCTCCGCCATGCGACGGGCATTCGGGTTATAGGGACGCTGCACCGGCATGGCCCAGATCTTCATGGAAAGATCGGTGACGCCTTCCTCTTCCAGCATGGCCTTTGCGGCTTCCGGATCGTAGGGGTCGTCCTGAACGGCGTCGTTATAGGACCACATGGTCGGCGGGATCGGGTTCTTGGCCACTTCGCCGGCACCCTGGAAGACCGATTCCAGAATGGCCTGCTTGTCGATCGCCATGTTCAATGCCTTGCGGACCTTCGGATTGTCGAAGGGCGCGACCTTGGTGTTGTAGGCGAGGTAACCGACGTTCAGGCCTTCCTTCTCCATCACTGTCAGATCGTCATTGGCTTCCAGAGCCTCGAGATCGGCGGGCGACGGATAGGGCATGATGTGGCATTCGCCGGCTTCAAGCTTCTGGCGGCGCACGGCGGCATCGGTGGTGATCGCGAAGATCAGGTTGTCGATCGCCTGCTGGCCCTTGAAGTAGTCCGGGTTGGCCTTGTAGCGGATGACGGCATCCTGCTGGTAGTTCACGAAGGTGAACGGGCCTGTGCCGACGGGCTTCTGGTTGAACTGCTCCATCGTGCCGGCTTCGGCGAGCTGGTCGGCATATTCCTTGGAGACGATCGAGGCGAAGTCCATGGCGAGGTTCGCGATCATCGGCGCTTCCGGGCGCGTGAGCTTGAACTTGACCGTCAAGTCGTCGACCTTCTCGATGCTCTCGATCAGATCCGGCATCGACATGCCGTTGAAATATTCCCAGGAGATGCCCGGTGCATACTGGTACCAGGGGCTGGTCTCATCCATCTGACGCATGAAGGAGAAGATGACGTCGTCGGCGTTCATCTCGCGCGTCGGCGTAAAATAGTCGGTGGTCTGGAACTTGACGCCCGGACGCAGGTGGAAGGTGTATTCCAGTCCGTCATCGGATACGTCCCAGCTTTCGGCAAGGCCGGGCTCGACTTCGGTGGAGCCGTGCTTGAACTCTGCAAGACGGTTGAAGACGGTGCGGGAGGCAGCGTCGAAGGTCGTGCCGGACGTATAGGGTGCCGGGTCGAAACCTTCCGGCGAACCTTCGGAACAATAGACAAGAGTCTTTGCGCTGGCTGCACCGCCAAGCGCGACGAAGAAGCTCGTGGCGAGCGCCAAAGCCTTCAGTTTTTTCATCATTTTCCCCTTGTTGGTCATCGGATCGGCCTTTCAACAAGCCGGATCCTCCGTGAAACCCGCACGACCATAAAGAACATGTCAGCCGCAACGGATCAAAGCCGCATCGGCGCCAGCCGGCATCGTTTCAGTTGCCTTGGCGCGCACGAAAGTCATGCGCATGGCGCCGTTCCCAACCACGGCTGCCATACTGATGGCGAGACTATCGTTTTTTTTTGACCATGCAATCAAAAAGCTTTTGTCCCGGTGAATTGAACAATATGCAAGCGCCTGAAATAGCTCTCGAATTCACAAAATTCACGTTTTCGTAAAAATAAGGCAGCCTCAGCGCAATTCTGTTTCCGCCGCGCGGCTTCCCTCTTTAGGATGATTGCTTTCCACAGTGGCGGCAACAACCCGTGCTGAAGTGCGTCAAATTGACGATCATCGCCCTCAATCAGCAACGCAGCCGGTGGCCCCGCCAGTATGACGCGCGATTGCAGACGCCTTATCCGGAATTTACCAGAGGACCACGCGGCGGTTCAAGGCATGATCCTTTTGGGCACCGGGATGGCGCTCATGACGCGCAATGCGATCAACGAACGCGTCCGTCCGCACCTCGCATCGCTCTTCGCCTGATCTCCTCCTTGGCGATGCCGCCATTCGGTGTTAGGCCCATGGGGAAAGCCCAACCAGCGGAGCGCCCGTGACCGAGGCCCTTGCCCATCCTGAACTGATTGCCGTTTTGACCGCGTTGACGGATGACGCGCCGCGGGTGATGACCGTTGCCATGGGGAAGGCGCTGCCTTCCGGTCCGTTCGAAAGCGCGCACAGCAGCCTGCAGGCCGGACTGCGCGCCTGGGTGGAAAGCCAGACGGGCCATCCGGTCGGCTATCTCGAGCAGCTCTACACCTTCGCCGATCGCGATCGCGGTTTCGAGCCGGCCGAACACCGGACGATCTCGATCAGCTATCTGGGTCTGGTGCGCGAACAGCCGCCGCCGGGAAGCGGCGGTCCGCTTTGGAAGGACTGGTACAGCTATTTTCCCTGGGAGGACTTACGCGCCGGTCGCCCGGAAATCCTCGAACAGGTCACGGATATGCTCAGCCAGTGGGCCGCGAGCGAAAGGCCCGGCCGCGCCGCACGCCGTCACCGGCTGGATTTCGCCTTCGGGCTCAACGGCATGGCCTGGAACGAGGAACTGGTGCTGCAGCGCTACGAACTGATGTATGAGGCCGGGCTGATCGCCGAGGCGGGCCTTGCGCCGGCCTTCTGGTTCGGAAGGCCGATGGCCGCCGACCACCGGCGCATCCTTGCCACAGGCATTGCCCGGCTGCGCGCCAAGATCAAGTACCGGCCGGTGATCTTCGAGCTGATGCCCGAATGCTTCACGCTGCTTCAGTTGCAGAAGGGCGTCGAGGCGCTTGCCGGGCTGACGCTGCACAAGCCGAATTTCCGCCGCCAGATCGACCAGCAGCAGCTGATCGAGGAAACCGGCGAGACGACGAGCGGGACCGGCGGCCGCCCGGCCAAGCTCTTCCGCTACCGCCACGCCGTGCGCGAGGAACGCGCGCTCTCCGGCTCGAGGCTGCCCGTCGCACGGATGTGACGGGCGAGCAAGCCGCCTCTCGGATCCCGATAAAAGCCCACAATTGACACCGCACAGACATGGGTTTATGACTCGCCACCGAGATATACTCCAAATGAGTATTAAATGGCGTGGGGAACCGCGCCTGCCCCAAGGAGGATGTGCCGATGAATGCCCCCCTCTCTGCCGCCGCGCTCTATGATCGCGTTGCCCATGTGGTGCCCAAGGCCGAATGGCTTTCCTTCGAGGATGATATCGACGCGATCCTGCACCTGAAGCGGGAAAGGAACGCCGTCATCCTGGCGCATAACTACCAGACGCCGGAGATTTTTCACGGCGTTGCCGATATCGTCGGCGACAGCCTGGCGCTGGCGCGCGAGGCGACCAAGGTTGAGGCGGATGTGATCGTGCTGGCCGGCGTTCATTTCATGGCCGAGACCGCGAAACTGCTGAACCCGGAAAAGACGGTGCTGATCCCCGATATGAGCGCCGGCTGCTCGCTCGCCGATTCCATCACGCCGGAGGACATCGCGCTTCTGCGTCAGGCTCATCCCGGCGTGCCGGTGGTCACCTATGTGAACACCTCTGCCGCCGTCAAAGCCGCGTCCGATATCTGCTGCACCTCCGGCAATGCGAAGAAGGTGGTCGAATCCCTCGGCGTACCGAAAGTGCTGATGCTGCCGGATGAATATCTGGCGAAGAACATTGCCCGCGAAACCGACGTCGAGCTGATCGCCTGGCACGGCCACTGCGAGGTGCACGAGCTGTTCACCGCCGACGATGTGCGCGAAATGCGCGCCGCCTGGCCGGGCGTCACCATCATCGCCCATCCCGAATGCCCGCCGGATGTGGTCGCCGAGGCGGACTTCTCCGGCTCGACCGCCGGCATGTCCGATTATGTCGGCACGGCAAAGCCCGGCCGCGTCGTGCTTCTGACCGAGTGCTCGATGAGCGACAATGTCTCCGTTCAGCACCCTGATGTCGATTTCGTCCGGCCCTGCAATCTCTGTCCGCATATGAAGCGCATCTCGCTATCCAATATCCGCGCTGCCCTGGAAGAAAACCGCCACGAAGTCACCGTTGATCCGGCGATTGCCGACGATGCGCGGCGCGCGGTCGAACGGATGCTTGCGGTATGAGCGCGCCCGTCGTCGTCATCGGTTCGGGCATTGGCGGACTGGTGACGGCGCTGGCCCTGGCGCCCCGCCCGGTGGTGATGGTGACGAAGGCGGCGCCCGGCGGCGAAACCTCCACGGGTTGGGCGCAGGGCGGCATTGCCGCAGCCCTTGGCGACGATGACAGCACCGCGCTTCATCTTGCCGACACGCTTGCCGCAGGCGACGGGCTCTGCGACCGGGAGGCGGCCCATGGGATCCTTGCCGCTGCGCCCGAGGCCATCGGTTTTCTTCAACGCCATGGCGTTGTCTTCGACCGTGACACCGACGGCCGGCTCGCCTTCGGCCTGGAAGCGGCCCATGCGCGTCGACGTATCCTGCATGCCGGCGGCGATGCGACGGGCGCCGCCGTCATCGCCGCGCTGACCAGGGCCGTTGCGCAAACGCCCTCCATCACCGTCATGGCCGATACCGAGGTGAGGCGGCTGATCATTGCCGATGGCGCGGTCTGCGGCATTGTCGCGACCCGCAACGGCGAACCGCTGACCATCCCGACCAGCCGCGTTGTGATCGCGACCGGCGGCATTGGCGGGCTCTACGACATTTCGACCAACCCAGCCGGCAATTTCGGCCAGGGCGTGATGCTGGCCGCCCGCGCCGGCGCTCTCCTTGCCGATATGGAATTCGTCCAGTTCCACCCGACGGCGCTTGCCACAGATCTGCGTCCGCTGCCGCTGATCAGCGAGGCGGTGAGGGGAGAAGGCGCCGTACTGGTCAACGAGAAGGGCGAGCGCTTTCTTGCGGCAACCCCCGGCGCCGAGCTTGCGCCGCGCGACGTGGTCGCCCGCGCCATCGCCGCCGAGCTCGCGCGCGGCGGCAAGGTCTACCTGGACGCCAGACAGGCGCTCGGGGCTCGGTTCTCCGCCCGGTTTCCGGCGATTTCGGCAATCTGCGCCAAAGCCGGCATAAATCCGGCCGAAGCGCTCATCCCCGTGCAGCCGGCCGAACACTATTTTATGGGCGGCATCGCCGTCGACCAAAGTGCACGCGCGAGCGTGGCCGGCCTCTGGGCCGTCGGCGAATGCGCTGCCACCGGGCTTCACGGCGCCAACCGGCTTGCCAGCAATTCACTTCTCGAAGCCGCCGTCTGCGGCCTTGCCGCCGCCCGCGATATCGCGCGCTTATCGGAGGCATCCGGTCGGCCGCTCCCTCCGGCCCGTCCGCCGCTGCCGACGGAGATCGGCATCGTGCGGGATGTCGTTTCGCAAACGCTTGGCGTGCTGCGCTCGGGAGAGAGCCTTGCCCGGGCAATCGAAACCCTGCTGCCGCTGGTCGAGGCGGAAGAGGCAACATCCGATCCGGCGCTGGTCGCGCTTTCGATTGCCGTTTTCGCCCATCGGCGGGAGGAATCGCGCGGCGGCCATGCCCGCAGCGACTTCCCGCTGAAGCGGCCACAACCCGAACGGCAGGTCATGACGCTGCCTGAAATCCTCGACGCGGCGCATGCCCTTTGCCATACACCATACCGAAGGAGCGCCTGACATGCCGGCACCGCTTCCCCGCCTGATCATCGAACCCGCCGTGCGCCGCGCGCTTGAGGAAGACCTCGGTCTTGCCGGCGATATCACCGCGAATGCCGTCATCCCGACCGCCCATCGCTCAACGGTGGTGATGGCCGCGCGCAAGGCGGGGGTGATTGCCGGGCTCGATGCGGCTGCCCTTGCCTTTGCCCTGGTCGACCCTGACATCCGTTTTATCCGCCATGTTGAAGACGGTGAAGTCATCGCCGCCGGCACGACCGTTGCCACCGTCACCGGGTCGTCGCGCGCGCTTCTGACCGGCGAACGCACGGCGCTCAACTTCCTTGGCCATCTTTCCGGCATCGCCACCGTCACGCGCGGCATTGTCGATGCTGTTGCCGGCACCGGCGCCAGCATTGTCTGCACCCGCAAGACGACGCCGGGGCTGAGGGCGCTGGAGAAATACGCGGTCAAGGCTGGCGGCGGCGGCAATCACCGTTTCTCGCTGGCCGATGCCGTGCTGATCAAGGATAACCACATCGCCATTGCCGGCGATATCCAAACCGCCATTCTCCGTGCCAAGGAAAACGCCGGGCATATGGTGAAGATCGAGGTGGAGGTCGATACGCTCGACCAGCTGGAACAGGCAATGGATGTGGGCGTCGATGCCGTGCTGCTCGACAACATGACGCCTGAGACACTCAGGAAGGCGGTCGCGATCGTTGGCGGTCGGGCGGTGACCGAAGCCTCCGGCGGCATCACCCCGGAAACGGCGGGCGCTGTCGCCGAAGCCGGCGTCGATCTCATTTCCATTGGCTGGCTCACCCACTCCGCGCCGGTTCTCGATATCGGCCTTGATTATAAAAACGCAGGCGACTGAACCAATCCGCCCGCCCTTTCGTATCTCTTCACAGCGTTATGTGAGGAGAACGAAAGTGACCAGCAGAACCGGACTATTATTTGCCCTTCCGATGGCGGCTTTGCCCTGTCTTGCCGAGGCGTCCGAGCTCACGGGCGTCTGGGCGCGCGGTGACGGCAAGGCGCAGGTGCGCGTTGACCGCTGCGGCGATGATCTTTGCGCCACCAATATCTGGGTCAAGCCCGGAACGCGCCATGAGAAGGTAGGCGACAAGTTGATCATGGATGTCGAGCCGGTTTCGCAATCGCGCTATGAAGGCAAGGCGCGCGATGTCCGGCGCGGCATGACCTATTCCATGGAAATCTCGCTCGACGGCGCGGCCATGCGCACGCGCGGCTGCGTGCTCGGCAAGCTGATCTGCAAATCCGCCGACTGGACGAGCGTGAACTGAGCGCTCGGAGCGGTTCCGCCTTTCATGGAAACGCGCAACCGCTCTCTCTTCGTTTTGACGCATTTTCGCGGACGTCAGATGTTTCCATCTGACTGCGAAATGCTCAAAGCCCGTAATACCAGGGCGCCAGAAGCGAGAACGCGACAGTGATGACGGCGATCAGCGGCAGGCCCGCGCGCAGGAAATCGCCGAAGCCGTAATGGCCCGGTCCCATAACCATGAGGTTCGTCTGATAGGCGATGGGTGTCGCGAACGAGCAGTTCGCCGCATAGATGACGGCGGCGGCGAACACCTCCGGCGGCGCGCCGATGCGGTTTGCCATGTCGAGCGCAATGGGGATGAACAGCGCGGCTGCCGCGTTGTTCGACAGCACATTGGTCAACAGCGCCACCCCGACAAACAGCAGCGCCAGGATGACCGGAGCGGAAGACCCGCCGCCAAGGCCGATGATGCCTTCAGCGATCATGCGCGCGCCGCCGGTTGCCTCAAGCGCGGTGGCCATGGCGATCGAGGCGCCGACGAGCAGGAAAATCTGCCGGTCGAAGGCGCGGGCGGCCTGCTGGAAGGTGAGGCAGCCGAAGACGATCATCAACAATGCGCCAGCGACCGAGTTGACGACCATGGGCGAAAGCCCGGTGGCCGACAGGATGACGATGGCGGCAAACAGGAAGCTTGCAATCAGCGCCTTGTTGCGCGGCGGAACGCTTTCGGCCGAATGTTCCAGCAGGAGCAGGTCGTGATTGCCGCGCATCGACATCACGTCGTCCTCATGGCCGCCGACCAGAAGCGTGTCGCCGGCCTCGAACCTCAGCTGCGCCAGCGGCGCGCGGGCCATGCGGCTTTTGCGGCGGACGCCGAAGACAGTAACGTTGAAACGCTGCTGGATGCCGCTGAAGCGCACGGTCCGCCCCTCGAACAGGGAGCCGGGCGCGATCACCGCCTCCGCCAGATGATAATGCGGCCCGACCTTGGTTTCCGCGGCGGGTATGGTTCCGTCCGGGGGTTCCGAAAGGCTGATCTCGCCCTTTGCCAGCATGTCCATGAAGGCCTTGCGGGTGCCGGTCATCTGCAGCCGGTCGCCCTCGCGCAGCGCAAGCCCGTCATCATAGGGCGGCAGCAGCACCGTGCCTTCGCGGATGACCGCATGCAGCGACATCGGCGTCAGATTGGGAAAGAAGCCCGAGCGGGGACTGTCGCCGACAAAGCGGCTGGACGACTGCAGCACGATTTCGCCGAGAAACTGCGTGCCGGAGCTTTGCAGACCCGACTTCTGCTCCGCGCGCTCGCTGCCGAGAATGCGGGGCAGGACAAACAGTACATAGAGATAGCCGATGCCGGCAAGGATCATGCCCATGCCGGTAATCTCGAAGAAGCCGATCTCGAGCCCCTCTTTCGCGGCCATGCCGGCGGCGATCAGGTTTGTCGACGAACCGATCATCGTCGTCATGCCGCCGAGAATGGTGATGAAGGAAAGCGGCATGAAGATCTGGTAGGCCGGAAGGCGGAAGCGGGCGGCAAGCGACGTCAACACCGGAATGAAGATGACCACCACCGGCGTATTGTTCAAAAAGGCCGAGGTGACGCCGGCGACCACGAGAATGATGGCAATCGAAAGCTTCGGATTGCCGCCATAGATCCGGCCGATGCGGTTGGTGACGCCTTCCAGCGCGTCCGTGGCAAAAAGCCCCTTGCCGACAATCAGCAGCGCCAGGACCGTGATCAGCGCCGGCGAGGCGAAGCCGGACAGAAGCGCCTCCACGGTAACGGCTGCGCCGCCCTCCGGCGTGAAGGGGAAGGTGCCGAACAGGACGAGAAGAAGGGTTATCGTGCCAAGCGAAATGCTCTCCACCGGAAACCGGTCGAGCGCGTAGAGAAGAATCGTTCCGGCGATAATTGCCAGCGTGGCGTAGAGATGAAAATTCTCAACCAAGTCGGGGCCTCGTGGCCGAAATCGATAGATGCGATGCCAACCGGCGGAAGGCAGGCAGAACTTGTCAAATCGGCCCGCAGTTTGTTATGAAAAAGGGCGGTCTGAAATTGCCCGGCGTGAAGCCGGTTGGGCGGATATTGAACGGAAACGGGGGCCGCCGCAAGCCTCGGCGCGCCCTGGAAAGATCGATTGGCCGGCATTTTCCGGCTCTGCTTCCCCTGCTGTTCCGCCGCCGCGCATTTTCCGGCGTGGCCGCATTTTGCCCCTTTTTTGCAAATACCGGCAACGCAGGACGAAAACTGACGCGAACGTTAGCGTCCGGAAGCGACCAATCGGACAACGAAAGGCAACGGCATGACAGCAGATTTTCTCGCGGCATCTTTGCCCTTGACTGCCACACTTTCTCTGAACGCATTCTGCGGGGAAGAGGTTCCGGGGCCAGGCGCGTCGGCCGCGAGTGAAAGCGCTTTGCGCCCGGGTAATGAAAAATTTACCCTGCGCGCAGTATTTTACCGGCTGAAAACAGACACACCGTCTTTGAGTAATGCGTAGGAAGTGTGCCTCGTGACGTCGAAGAAGTATAAGAATTCGCCCATTCGCCGCGGCGGCAGAAGCCGCATGACCCGGCTTGCTACGGCGGCCGCCTTCCTGCTCGTGACAGGTGGCGCGATCGCGGTGATCGCGGCCTCGCCGATCATTTCGGCAACGGTCGCCAAGCCACGGCTGGCATCTGCCAGCGGGCTGAGCCTGACGCTCAACCCGGCCTTCAGGACACCCGAACGGGCCCAGAGCGCCAAGGCATCGCGGCTTCTTGCCGCACGCGAGGGCCAGGCCCGGGCCAAGGGGCTGAATGCCGAGGATGTGCGCCTGTCCTATCTCAAGCCGAAGCTTGAACTGAGCGGCCAGACGGCGCTCACTGTCCTGCAGCGCAAGATGATCACCGAACAGATTGCCGACAATGCCGGAAGCGAGATCGCTCTTGCCGGCGTTCCGGCGGAACTGATGCCGAAGGCGTCTGCAACCACGCCGCGCCCGGCCACGATTGCGCCAGCCACGGCGCTTGCCGCCGTTTCACCGGGTGGCGCGGCGGACGACAGTGCGGACGGCGCTTTCAAGCTGGTGTTGCAGGGAGCCGACGACTCGCGTCTGGCGCCCGGCGAGGTTCCGACCCCGGAAAAGCGCCCGGCGGGCCTGACGCTTGCCTATGCCGATTTCGGCCACGACGGTCTTGATGACATTTTCGGCGAAGTGCCGGAACGCACATCGAAGGTGGCAGTCTATGATATTGCCGCCGGCAAGGTCTACATGCCCGACGGCGAGGTGATGGAGGCCCATTCGGGCCGCGGCAAGTATCGCGACGATCCGAACCATACCCATGTGAAGATGGCCGGCGCCGTTCCGGCCGCCACCTACAGGCTGTCGATGCGGGAATCGCTGTTCCACGGCGTCCCCGCGCTGCGCATGACCTCGGTCGATGGCACCAATCCGCTCGGACGCACCGGCATTCTCGCCCATACCTACATGCTGCGCACGCCGGGCGATTCCCACGGCTGCCTGGTGTTCAAGGACTACTACAAGTTCCTGAAAGCCTACCATGACAACAAGGTGGACTATATCGTCGCCGTGCCGAGCCTGAAGAAGGGCCTGAGCACCCAGCTCGCCAGCCGCACCAGTTAGGCTCCGCGCGGACGAAAATCCCAGAGAAAGCAGAAAGGCCGGCATCCACTGCCGGCCTTTATTGTTTCACGTGAAAAAACAGGGTTAAGAAATCCTGTAGCGTCGTGGGTCCTTTCGGACTCATCAAGAACGCTCCATCCATCCCAAAATCAGACCCGTTTCTCGGGTCGATGCGCTAGAGAATGTAGCGTGACAGATCCGTGTCCTGTGCCATGTCGCCGACATGCTCGCGCACGTAATCGGAATCGATCATGATCTCCTGGCCGGACTGGTCGGGCGCGGTGAACGAGATCTCGTCGAGAACCCGTTCCATCACCGTCTGAAGCCGCCGTGCGCCGATATTTTCCACCGTGGCGTTGAGATGCACGGCGACATCGGCGAGCGCGTCGATCGCGTCTTCGGTGAAGTCGAGCTTCAGTTCCTCCGTTTCCATCAGCGCGCGATACTGGCGGATGAGGCTTGCCTCTGTTTCGGTCAGGATGCGACGGAAGTCTTCCTTGGTCAGCGCCTGCAGCTCGACGCGGATCGGCAGGCGGCCCTGAAGCTCCGGCAGAAGATCGGATGGCTTGGAAACGTGGAAGGCGCCGGACGCGATGAACAGGATATGGTCGGTCTTGACCGGCCCGTATTTGGTGGCAACCGTCGTGCCCTCGACCAGCGGCAGAAGGTCGCGCTGCACGCCCTCGCGGGAGACGCCGGCCCCCATGCGCCCGTCGCCGGCGGCGATCTTGTCGATCTCGTCGAGGAAGACGATGCCATCCTCCTGCACCAGCCGCAGCGCCTCGCGCTGGATCACCTCGTCATCAAGCAGCTTGTCGCTTTCGTCGCGGATCAGGTCCTCATAGGAGGCCTTGACCGTTGTGCGGACCTTCTTAGTCTTGCCGCCCATGCCCTTGCCGAACATTTCCGACAGGTTCAGAACGCCGATATTGGCGCCCGGCATGCCCGGAATCTCCAGACCCGGCATGCCTGAAGCGGTATCGGCGATCTCGATATCGATTTCCTTGTCGTCCAGTTCGCCGGCACGCAGCTTCTTGCGGAAACTGTCGCGGGTGGCAGGCGAGGCGGTCTTGCCGACCAGCGCATCGAGCACGCGTTCCTCGGCATTGGCATGGGCCTTGGCCTGCACTTCCTGACGCTTCTTCTCGCGCACCAGAACAAGGCCGAGTTCCACGAGGTCGCGGATGATCTGCTCGACATCCCGACCGACATAGCCAACCTCGGTGAACTTGGTGGCCTCGACCTTGATGAAGGGCGCGCCCGCAAGCTTGGCGAGACGGCGCGAAATCTCGGTCTTGCCAACGCCGGTCGGGCCGATCATCAGAATGTTCTTCGGCATCACCTCGTCACGCAGATCGTCGGGAAGCTGCTGGCGACGCCAGCGGTTCCTGAGCGCGATTGCGACGGCGCGCTTGGCGTCATGCTGGCCGATGATATAGCGGTCGAGCTCGGAGACGATCTCGCGGGGGGAAAAATTGGTCATCTGTTATTGCTCCTCAAGGGTCGCGGGCCATCAGCAGCGCCGGACCGCTTGTCATGCTGAAGGTACCGAGCCGGACAAAGCCGGCCTTCTCATAGGCGCGGATCGCCGCCGCATTGTCGGGGTGCGGATCGACGAGGACGCGCTTGGCGTCTTTCTTCAGTGCCCTCTCCGCCATGGCGGAGACGAGCTTCGTGCCGAGACCCTTGCCGATCATCTCGGTCGGGCCGATAAACTGGTCGATCCCGAACGTGCCGGCGGGCTGCTCGGCAAGGGCGGGCTCCTTTTCGCGCTCGCCGTCGAGATCACAAAGCTGGATATAGCCGATCGGCAGATCATCCAGCAAAACGACGAAAGGGGAAACCGTCGGATCATCAAGGTGTGAACGCATCTGTTCGACCTGTCTCTCCGCCCTTTCCCACCACATCGCGACATGCGGCATCTGCAGCCAGCGGGCCATCATTTCAAGGTCGTCTTCGCGAAGCGGCCTGAAACCTATGGTCCCGTCATGCGGCATCCAGCGTTTCCACGATGATATTGCCGTTGGTGTAAACGCAGATTTGCGATGCTATTTCCATGGCGCGGCGGGCGACCTGATCGGCGGACTTGTCGCTGTCCATCAGCGCCAGAGCTGCCGAAAGCGCATAATTGCCGCCCGAGCCGATGGCCATCACGCCTTGCTCCGGCTCCAGCACATCGCCATTGCCGGTGACAGCCAGCGTGATGTCCTTGTCGGCGACCAGCATCATCGCTTCGAGATTGCGCAGATATTTGTCGGTGCGCCAGTCCTTGGCAAGCTCGACGCAGGCGCGCATCAACTGGTCCGGATACTGCTCGAGCTTGCGTTCCAGCCGCTCCAGCAGGGTGAAGGCATCGGCCGTGGCGCCGGCAAAACCGGCGATGACATTGCCCTTGCCGATGCGGCGGACCTTGCGGGCATTGCCCTTCATCACCGTCTGGCCGAGCGAGACCTGGCCGTCACCGGCCATCACCACCTTGCCATCCTTGCGCACGGTGATGATCGTGGTGGCGTGCATGGTGCCGAAGGGATTGTGTTCGCTCATGATAGTCACCTCATTTGCGGGCTTCGCCAAAGCGCACGAAGCCCTGTCCGGCTTCCTATGTAGGCAGCCGTGCCACATTTGCAATCCGTGAAGTCAGCCTCAGCTTGCGACTTGCGGCTTCTTGCGGCTCTGGGCGATGATCATGCCGACGAGAATGAGCGCCAGTCCCGCAAGTCTCAGTAGTGGCTGACCCTCAACGCCTTCGACCACATCCATGACCGCGCTCATGAACATCTGGCCGCCGATGATCAGCACGGCCGTGTTGACCGCGCCGATCTTCGGAATGACCCAGGAGCCGGCCGCGACGAAGATGACGCCGATGGGGCCGGCGAGATAGCCGTAAAGCGGGACTTCGGACACCGTCGGCGGAATCAGACCGCCGATGAATACGGCGACGATGCTGACGGTGATGAAACCGACAATGTGATTGTAGAAGGAGGACACCATCGGCGAGGTGGAGACGCTGAGGCGTCCGTTCACCTGTCGGCTGATGCCGACGAGAACACCGGCCGTAACGGCAAAGAGGATAGAGAAAATCATGCCTGCGCTCCCCCTGACATGATGACGAGAATGCTGCCCGACAGAATGAAGATCACGGCCAACAGATCCCTGAGATCAAGCCGCCTTGCCGGAAGGCCGAACAGGCCCCACTGGTCGGCGGCGAGCGAAAACAACACCTGACCGCCAAGGCCAAGGGCGATGGCGCCCGACAGCGCCAGCGGCGAATTGACGGCAAGCGAAGCGGCAACAACGGTGGCAGCACCCGAAACGCCGCCGAGATAGCCCCACCAGGGCACGCGGATTTTTTCGGTCTTCGCCGTGTTCTCCTCTATCCCGGATTTGCGGAAACGGAGGAAGACGAGAATGGCAATGGCAGCAACCGTGCCGCAGCCATGGCCGGCCCAGGAGGCGTACATGGGCGAACCATAAAGGGCGACAACCGCATTGAGATGCGTCATCACGGCCATGATGCAGCCGGCGATGAAGGCAGCGACAAAATAGATGATTGAAGGGCGCATAGTTGTGGACATGAAGGGAGGCTTTCAGGGGTATTTGCGTTTTCAGGCTGTAGCCGAGAACCAGCGGCAATGAAAGGCGCATCCGGCGCAGAAAAGCTGCCGATGGCTAAAATCCGTCACCGGCCTCTCAATCGTCAAACCGGACAGCACCGCCACATTGGCGATTCCGCTTTTCTTTTGCGCTTGCCGGGCCTGCCTGTTAAGAAACGGCGATACCGCATGTCATGGAGAGAGAAGACAAGAATGGCTGCCGAAAGCGAAGCCCGCCGCGCGGAGATTGCGCGCAAGACCAAGGAAACCGCTATTTCCGTTTTCGTCAATGTTGACGGCACCGGCGAGGCGCGGATTTCGACGGGGATCGGCTTTTTCGACCATATGCTCGACCAGCTCTCGCGTCATTCGCTGATCGACATGACGATCGAGGCGAGGGGCGACCTGCACATCGATGATCATCATACAGTGGAGGATGTCGGCATCGCCATCGGCCAGGCGCTGGCAAAGGCGCTTGGCGACCGCGCCGGCGTAACCCGTTATGCCTCGATCGACCTTGCCATGGACGAGACCATGACCAAGGCGGCGCTCGACCTTTCCGGCCGGCCGTTCCTGGTGTGGAACGTCACTTTCCCGTCTGAAAAGATCGGCACGTTCGACACCGAACTGGTGCGCGAATTCTTCCATGCACTGGCCCAGAATGCCGGCATCACCCTGCACATCCTGAACCACTACGGCGCCAACAGCCATCATATTGCCGAGACCTGTTTCAAGGCCGTGGCGCGCGCCCTGCGCGCCGCCGCCGAGATCGATCCGCGCCAGGAGGGTCGCGTGCCCTCGACGAAGGGCATGCTCGCCTGAGAGGAGGCCCGATGGGAAGTTACCGCGTCCTGATCCCGCCCGGCGACAATGACCCGGAGAAGATCCGCTTCATTCGCGACCGCTTCGCCTGGCTTGCCTTCCTGTTCGGCCCGTTCTGGCTTCTGGCAAACCGGGCCTGGCTGGCGGGCTTCATCACGCTGGCGCTTTCGATTGCGCTGGCCGTTGCCGGTTATTTCGAGCCGCTTTCGCTTGGCGCAAGCGCCGCCTCGCTCGCGCTCAACCTGCTGATCGGGTTCGAGGGGCGCGAATGGAAGGCGCTTGCCATGGAACGTCGCGGTTTCCTCGCTGATGGCGTGGTGGTCGCGCCCGATATCGAGACGGCGGAAGCGATCTATTTCGCCGGCCGAAGTGAAAAGCCGATATTCACCGATTTCACCTCCGGCCCTGCCGGCAATCGCGGACCAATGCCTGCCGGCATCGGCCTGATGGACACATATTCTGCAAGATGACGATGATGAAAGTTGCGATAATCGATTACGGCTCGGGCAATCTGCGCTCGGCCACCAAGGCGTTCGAACGGGCGGTTCGCGAACAAGGGCTCGATGCCGAGGTCATCCTCACCGACAAGGCCGAGATCGTCGCCGCTGCCGACCGCATCGTGTTGCCGGGCGTTGGCGCCTATGCCGATTGCCGCGCCGGACTGCATGCCGTGTCGGGCATGGTCGACGCCATCCGCGAGACTGTGGAGGAAAAGGCCCGCCCCTTCCTCGGCATCTGCGTCGGCATGCAGCTGATGTCCGAACGCGGCCTGGAGAAGACCGTTTCGGAAGGTTTCGGCTGGATTGCCGGCGACGTGACCGAAATCAGGCCCACCGATCCTGACCTGAAGATCCCGCAGATCGGCTGGAACACGCTTTCGCTCAACACGCCGCATCCGCTCTTCGACGGCATTCCGACCGGCGAGGACGGCTTGCACGCCTATTTCGTCCACTCCTATCACCTGGCCGCGAAAAAGCCTGAACAGGTGATCGCCACCACCGATTACGGAGGCCCCGTCACCGCCTTCGTCGCCGACGGCAACAAGGCCGGCTCGCAATTCCACCCGGAAAAGAGCCAGACGCTCGGCCTGAAGCTGATCGCCAATTTTCTGACGTGGAAGCCATAGGGATTCCCATAGGTGCAAAATGCACCTATATTGAGCAAGGATGAAGGAGTGCCGATGATGAAAACGATCAAAAAAGCTTCCGCAGAAGAACACGTTGTCTATTCGATGCGTTCGGCAAAAGAAGGACAGTCGGCCTTTTCCGATGTCCGACTTCCGAATGGTACGATTATACGCCGCGTAAATGAAGCTGTGCACAAGCGTGCGCTTGCCAATGCCGCCAAAGCATTTAAGGAACATGCATGATGGAAAAGGACACATCCAGAAATGACGATGTGTCCGATCAAGAATTGCCCGGCACAGCCGGGAAAGACTATAATCAGATTTTCGAGATTTATGTCGAAGACTTAGATAATGGCGATTTGGATATCGTCGGTTTACTCGCCTATTCACTATACAAGCGTCAAAAAAGAGACTGGATTGTCCAGTTTCGAAAGTTACACGATGGCCGCCCGCCCGATGAACATGCCCTTTCTGCTGTAACCGGAAGCTATCTGACCAACGACATGCAACAAACCTTGCGTGATCGTGCATCGGACATACTAAGCAAATATGGTCAAATCTATGTAGAGGCGTCCGAGCGACAAATCAGGGAAGACGCGCTGAACAATGAAGTTTTGCGTCAAGCCCGCAGCATTGAAGAATCTCTTCGAGAGAAAAGCGGTTTCTGGAATCAAGTCTGGACAGGGTTTATTGCGACAGCGATCTGGACCTTTCTTGTTACCGCAATTATTGCAGGCGCGGCCATCTTCGGATCAGATCTGATAGACGGCTACACTTCCGCGCATTCTGTTACTTCCCAATGAAGCAAGACAATCATGATCCTATTTCCCGCAATCGACCTGAAAGACGGCCAGTGCGTACGCCTCAAGCTCGGCGACATGGAGCAGGCGACGATCTACAATCCCGATCCCGCCGCCCAGGCCAAGGCCTTTGAGGACCAGGGCTTTACTCATCTGCATGTGGTGGACCTGAACGGCGCCTTTGCCGGCGAGAGCGTCAATGGCGATGCCGTCGATGCAATTTTGAAGGCGACGAAGAACCCGGTGCAGCTCGGCGGCGGCATCCGTTCGCTCGATCATATCGAAAACTGGCTGTCGAAAGGCCTTGCCCGCGTCATTCTCGGCACCGTTGCGGTGCGCGACCCGGAACTGGTCAAGGCGGCCTGCAGGGCGTTCTCCGGCAAGATCGCCGTCGGCATCGACGCACGCGGCGGCAAGGTTGCGGTCGAGGGCTGGGCGGAGGCCTCCGAACTTGAGGTCGTCGAACTGGCAAAGCGGTTCGAGGGCGCCGGCGTTGCCGCGATCATCTACACCGATATCGACCGCGACGGCGTGCTGACCGGCATCAACTGGGATTCGACCCTTTCGCTCGCCGCTGCCGTCAACATCCCGGTCATCGCCTCCGGCGGTCTCGCCTCGATGGACGACATCGCCCGCATGACCGAGCCCGACGCCCAGATCCTCGAAGGCGCAATCTCCGGCCGCGCGCTTTATGATGGCCGCATCGATCCGGCCGAGGCATTGGCGCGTCTCAATGCCCGCAATGCCTGATGCCGAGCCGAACCGAAAGACGAAGGCCCTGGTTCTCGATCCTCTTCGCCGCCTTTCTTCTGCTCCTCGCCTTCACGCCCATTCTCCTGACGGCCGTTGCCGCTTCGGTCGCAAATGCCTTTGACTGCAGACTGGATGAAGCAGGCTTCTATCCGTGTATCATCGGCGGGCACGACTACGGCCAACTGCTTGGCACCATGGCCATGGGGGTGTGGCTCTTCCTGATCTCACAACCGCTTGCTGTCGGTATCGCTCTCCTATGGCTCGTCTTTCTGGCATTGAAGCGAGCCGTCAGCCGCTATAAGAAGGGCGGAAAGCATCCTGAACCACTCGGTTGAACGCATGTCCCAGACGTCCGGCCGATAACTGACTGTCTGCCCCGTTTTGTCCGGAGTGTTTCCGATGACCCTGAAAGCCCGTGTAATCCCCTGCCTCGATGTCAAGGACGGCCGTGTCGTCAAGGGGGTGAACTTTGTCGACCTGATCGACGCCGGCGATCCGGTGGAGGCTGCACGCGCCTATGATGCGGCGGGGGCCGACGAGCTTTGCTTTCTCGACATCACCGCCACCTCCGACAATCGCGAAACCATTTTCGACGTTGTGACCCGCACGGCCGAACACTGCTTCATGCCGCTGACGGTGGGCGGCGGGGTGCGCACGGTGGCCGATATCCGCAAGCTTCTGCTTTGCGGCGCAGACAAGGTGTCGATCAACTCGGCGGCAGTGAAGAACCCGGATTTCGTCGCCGAAGCGGCCGACAAGTTCGGCAATCAGTGCATTGTCGTCTCGATCGATGCCAAACGACGGGAAACACCGGCGGGCGAGGGCGACAGCGCCTGGGAAATCTTTACCCATGGCGGCAGGCAGCCAACCGGCATTGATGCCGTGAAATTCGCCCGAAAGGTCGTTGCCCTTGGCGCCGGCGAGATCATGCTGACCTCGATGGACCGCGACGGCACCAAATCGGGCTACGATATCGAACTGACGCGCGCGATCGCCGATGCGGTTTCCGTGCCGGTTATCGCCTCCGGCGGCGTCGGTAATCTCGATCACATGGTCGAGGGCATTCGCGACGGCCATGCAACGGCCGTGCTTGCCGCCTCGATCTTCCACTTTGGTACCTATTCCATCGGGCAAGCAAAACAGTATATGGCTGATCACGGCATCGCCATGCGCCTCGACTGAGGCGGGGAGGAAGGATATGTCCGAATTCACACTCGCCGATCTCGAGGTGATCGTCGCCAGCCGCGCCAAAGCCTCGCCGGAGGAAAGCTGGACGGCCAAGCTCGTTTCCAAGGGCCAGCGCAAGGCGGCCAAGAAGCTCGGCGAAGAAGCCGTCGAGACCGTGATTGCGGCGATTGCCGAAGACCGGGAAAACCTGACGAGCGAGAGCGCCGACCTGCTCTATCACCTCCTCGTGGTGCTGAAGATCGCCGACATTCCGTTGTCAGACGTACTCGACGAACTGGCAAGGCGCACGGGCCAGTCCGGCCTTGCCGAAAAGGCGGGGCGCGCGCCTTCATGATCCAGGAGTTCGAGGACACGTTTCTGCAGGAAAATGCCGGCGAGGCGCTGGCCGATCCGGTCTCGCCCTATCGTTTCTTTTCCGCCGAGGAGTGGTCGCGCTTTCGTGCCGACACGCCGCTGACGCTGACGGCCGAAGAAGTCCGCAAGCTGCGTTCGCTCAACGACCCGATCGAGCTCGAGGAGGTGCGGCGCATCTATCTGTCACTGTCGCGGCTTCTCTCCACCCATGTGGAAAGCTCGCAGATGCTGTTTCGCCAGCGCAGCCGTTTCCTGAGTTTCGGCAAGCAGGACAGCAAGACGCCCTTCATCATCGGCGTCGCCGGTCCTGTCGCGGTCGGCAAGTCCACCACCGCGCGTCTTCTGAAGCAGCTTCTCGCGCGCTGGCCTTCCAGTCCCAAGGTCGATCTCGTCACTTCCGATGGCTTCCTGTTTCCCAATGCGGTTCTGGAAATGGAAGGTCTGATGCGGCGCAAGGGCTTTCCCGAAAGCTTCGATACGGCGGCGATCCTCAGATTTCTCTCCGCCATCAAGGCCGGCATGCCGAATGTGAAGGCGCCGCTTTATTCGCACCTGACCTATGATGTTCTGCCCGATCGCTTCACCACGGTCGACCGCCCCGATATCCTGATCTTCGAGGGCATCAATGTGCTGCAGGCCCGCAACCTGCCCGCCGGCGGGCGCATGGTGCCGATGGTCTCGGATTTCTTCGACTTCTCGATCTATATCGACGCCGATGTCTCGCTCATCCACCACTGGTATATCGAGCGCTTCAAGAAGCTGCGCAACACCGCCTTCCAGGATCCCGCTTCCTATTTCCACCGCTATGCCCTGCTTTCGGAAAAGGATGCGTTGTCGACGGCGGAGGATCTCTGGAACAACATCAACTTCAGGAATCTCGAGGACAACATCCTCCCCACCCGTCCTCGCGCCGACCTGATCCTGCGCAAGGGTCAGGATCACCTGGTCGAAACGGTGGCGCTGAGGAAGCTGTGAGCGGGAACAGGCCTGGTTGAGGCGGGGGCCTCCTCGCGTTGAAACAGCGCGACCGCTCCACGGTGAACTCCTGCAGCGCCTCAGCCTTCGAGCAGAAACCGCGCCGCATCTTCATCCGTGATCAATGCATTGATCAGGCCACCCCGCAAGGCCCCGCGGATGGCGCGGTGCTTGGGCTTGCCGCGGGCCATGCCGAAGATGATCGTGTCTTCGGTTGAAGGCAGGGGGATACTGGCGACGCGCTGGTTGATCGGGTGATCGAGCAGCCTGCCGTCATCATCGAAAAGCCAGCCGCAGATCTCGCCGGCCGCGCCGGCTTCGACGAGCTCTTCCATCTCGTCCGCGGTGAGAAATCCGTCCACCAGCAGCGGACCCCTGGGGCCGAGCTCGCCAATGCCGACAAAGGTGACATCGGCCTTGCCGCCGAGTTCCAGCGTCGGTTTCACCAGCGGCTGGGCATGGAAGAGGGCGCGCTCCTCCGGCGTCGACACCAGAACCGGCAACGGCATGGGGAAGTGCCGCGCCTGAATGGCGTCGGCCATCAGGAAGATGACGTTGTAATAGGCGGCTGAACCATCGGGGCTGATATTGCCGGTGAGCGAGACGATGCGATGTTGCGGACAGGCCATTGGCGGCAACTGCTCCACCGCCGAACGCAGCGTGCGGCCCGTGCCCATGGCAAGCACGGTCGGCTCGCTCCGCTTCAGCCAGCGCTCGATCTCGGCCGCGCCTTCCTCGGCAATGCCGGTCGGCGCCGTCTCGTTGTTCGGATCGCTCGGCACGACCTGCACCTGCTTCAGCCCGTAGCGCTCCTCAAGCGCGGCCGAAAGCGCCATGCACTCGGCGATCGGGTGGTCGAGACGCACCTTGATCAGCCGTTCGGACATGGCAAGCGAAACAAGGCGCTGCGCGCTCTGGCGGGAAATGCCCATGGCGGCGGCAATCTCGTCCTGGGTGCGGCCGGCGACATAATAGAGCCAGCCGGCCCTCGCTGCCTCGTCAAGCCGTGACGTGCTGCCGGATTTTCTCGCCATGGTCTCGTTCACCCCGCCTGATTGGCCCCTCGTCAATATCGCGGGCCAGAATAGCCATGTCATTGCGGCCCTGCCAAGCCGGTCCTGCAAAAGCCGAAAAATTCGGTTTGACGCCCCCGTCCGATCGTTGCACGATCCCGCCGGTTCGAGGAGCATGCCAATAGCGAGGAAAAAATGACAAAACGCATCGTTTTCACCGGCGGCAGCGGCAAGGCCGGCCGCGACGTGATCCCCTATCTACTCGACAGGGGCCACGACGTTCTCAATCTCGATCTGGTCGCGCTCGATCATCCGGGGGTCAACACGCTGGTCACCGATCTGACGGACAGCGGACAGGTGTTCAACGCCATGTCCATGCATTTCGGCATGGACCGCTACGACGCCGGCAAATTGCCCGAAGCGCCCGATGCGGTGGTGCATTTCGCCGCCATTCCCCGCGTCATGATCACGCCCGACAATGTCACCTACCAGACCAATGTGATCTCGACCTACAACGTCATCGAGGCGGCAATGAAGCTCGGCGTGCGCAAGGTCATCATCGCCTCCAGCGAGACGACCTACGGCGTTTGCTTTGCCGAAGGAGACCGGGATTTCCATAGCTTCCCGCTGGAAGAGGATTACGACGTCGATCCGCTCGACAGCTACGGGCTTTCCAAGGTCTGCAACGAGAAGACGGCGCGCGCCTTTGCACAGCGCTTCGGCGCCGATATCTACGCGCTTCGGATCGGCAATGTCATTTCGCCGGACGACTATGCCAGGTTCCCGGCCTTCCTCGCCGATCCGCCCTCGCGCAAGCGCAATGCCTGGAGCTATATCGATGCGCGCGACCTCGGCCAGATCGTCGATCTGTGTCTGAAGAAGGACGGCCTCGGCTTCCAGGTCTTCAACGCCACCAACGACACGATCACGGCGAACGAGAAGAGCGTCGACTTCCTGAAGAAATATGCGCCCAACACGCCGATCACCCGAGAGATGGGCGATTACGAAGCGCCGCTTTCCAACCGCAAGATCCGCGAGGTTCTGGGTTTTGAGGAGCAGCACGACTGGCGCAAATATGTGAAGTGAGGGCAGGGGCGAGCGCTTCTATACCGTACACCCGCGTCATCCTCGGGCCTGACCCGAGGATGACGCCAATTAAAAGTGACCGACGTCTGAATTCAGCGGTCAGGCCAGAGCCTATGCGGCGAGGCAATTCATCCACGCCTGCATGTTCGGGCCGTAAAGACAGAGCAGGCTCCCTTCACGTCTCCGAAACGCTGTGCCACATCGCCTTGTCACCGATCTCGGCGAGCATCTTTGCGTGCGCCTCGGCCTCTTCAGCATGGACGCGCGAGGGGAGCGGGCGGGGACGGACGAGGGGCGGCAGCTTGCGCAGATTTCCATCGGCGTCATATTCATCGGCCGAACCGGCATTGACCAGACGGAAGGCCGCCTGACGCCCGCCGGACATCTCGATATAGACCTCCGCCAGCAATTCCGCATCGAGCAGCGCTCCGTGCTTGGTGCGGTGGGCGTTATCGATCGAATAGCGCTTGCAGAGCGCGTCGAGGCTGTTGGGACCCATCGGGTGCTTGCGCCTGGCCAGCGCCAGCGTGTCGACCACCATCTCCTGATCGATCGGCGGCTTGCCGAGGCGGCCAAGCTCCGCATTGATGAAGCCCATGTCGAAGGCGGCATTGTGGGCGATCCACCGCGCGCCATCGAAAAAGGCCAGAAGATCGTCGACGATATCGGCAAAAACCGGCTTGTCCTTGAGGAACTCGTCCGAAATGCCGTGCACCTGCAGGGCTTCCGGATGCACGCTCTTGCCATCCGGATTGACATAGACGTGAAAGGTCTTGCCGGTCGGGAAATGGTCGATCAGCTCGACGCCGCCGATCTCGATCAGCCGGTCGTCATTCTTGTCCATACCCGTTGTTTCGGTATCGAAGATGATATCGCGCGTGACCTTCATCACCGCTCCTTAGTCGTTCTGCGCCGCGTCGTCCGCCGCCTTGTCCTTCAACTCGGCAATGATGTGACCGACCGCCGCCCGCGCCTGGTCAATGCCGTGTCCCGTGTCGACAATATAGTCGGCCCGCGCGCGTTTTTCGCCATCGGCAAGCTGACGTTTCAGCACGGTTTCGAACTTTTCCACTGTCATATCCGGTCGCGACAGCACGCGTTCGCGCTGGATCGCCGGATCGCAGGTGACGACGAGCACGTAATCGACGGCGCGCTCGGCCCCGGTCTCATACAGGAGGGGGATGTCGAGCACGGCGATCGGCGCTTCGTCGGCGCGCGCCTTTTTGAGGAAAAGGTCGCGTTCCGCGCGCACCAGCGGATGGACGATCGCTTCGAGTTTTTCGAAATTCTCCGGCTTGCCGGCAAGCGCCTTGCTGAGGCGCGCGCGATTGATCACGCCATCTTCGGCAACGCCCGGAAAGGCAGCCTCGACCGGCGCCACCGCCCTGCCGCGATAAAGCGCATGAACCACCTCGTCTGAATTTTGCACCGGTATGCCGGCCTCGGCGAAAAAGCCCGCCGTGGTGGACTTTCCCATGCCGATCGATCCGGTGAGGCCGAGAATGATCATCCGTTTGCCGCAAGATCGGCGATGATCTCGTCCCTGAGCGCGGCGTCGACTTCGGGCTTCCTGCCGAACCATTTCTCAAAACCCGGAACGGCCTGGTGCAACAGCATGCCGAGCCCGTCCGCCGTCTTCAACCCATGCGCCTTTGCCTGTTTCAGGATCGGCGTTTCGAGCGGCACATAGACGATATCGGCAACAATGGCGTTTTCGGAGAGCAGGCCGAAATCGAAATCCGGTACGGCGCCGCCCTTCATGCCGAGCGAGGTTGTGTTGACGAAAAGCCCGGCGCCTTTCATCACGTCGTCGAGCCGGTCCATGTCATGGGCGTCGACGCGGTCGCCAAGCCGTGCGGCAAGCTCGGACGCCCGCGCCAGCGTGCGGTTGACGATGTGGATGTGGGAGATGCCGCGCTGTTTCAGCGCCATGGCGATCGAGCGCGCGCCGCCGCCGGCGCCCAATACGACCGCCTTCTCCGCATAGTCCCAGCCGGGATGGATCGCGTCGAGATTGCCGGTAAAGCCGAGGCCATCCGTATTGGCGGCATGAACACGCCCGTTTTCGACCCACAGCGTGTTGGCCGCGCCCAGAAGCGTGGCATTTTCGTCGGCCTCGTCGGCCAGTTCGAAAGCGGCCATCTTGTGGGGGATGGTGACATTGCAGCCGACAAAACCGGCCTCGCCGGAGCGCAACCGGTCGATGAAGCCCGCGATCTCTCCCGGAGCCACGTCCTGGCGCACATATTCCCCGGAGATGTCGTATTTCTTCAGCCAGTAGCCATGAACCAGCGGCGAGCGCGACTGGGAAACGGGATGGCCGATGACGCAGGCCCGCCGCAGATTGGTTTCACGTGAATCAGTCATGCAGTGCTCCGAGTTTGCGCAGGGCCGCCAGCAATTGCAGCATCGGCATGCCCAATATCGTGAAGAAATCGCCGTCGATCCGTTCGAACAGTCGCACACCCGGGCCTTCCAGCTGGTAAACGCCGGAGGAAAACAGCGTCTCATCGGAAAGGCGCGTCAGATAAAGATCGATTTCCGCGTCATCGAGACGGCGCATATGCAAGACCGCCGTCTCGCAGGCCTCGAACAGGATATCGCCGTCACGGGCGATTGCGAAGGCGCTCATCAGGTAGTGCGTCTTGCCGGAAAGGCGCTTCAGGTGCTCGCGCGCTTCTTCCCGGTTTTCCGGCTTGGAATAGGGCCGACCCTCGAACGCCATCACCTGATCGCCGCCGATCACGAAGGTGCCCGGCGCGCGGCCCGTGACATCGAGCGCCTTTGCCCGCGACAAAAGGCCGGCAAGAAAACCCGGCGTCGCGCCGGTCTTCAGGAAGGGCGCTTCCGTCGCCCGTTCATCCACATGCGGGCGCATGCTGGAAAAGGCGATCCCTGCATTGGCGAGCAGCGCCCGTCTGGACGGACTGGTGGAGGCCAGGATGATCGCTTCGTTCTTCGGCATCGGCGCTTTCCTCTCGCAGCTCCGGCGTTGCTATTTCAGCTCGTATTTCAGAGCAAGAATGGCCGCCGCCGTCTCCTCGATCGACCGGCGGGAGACATCGATGATCGGCCAGTTGTTCTGGGCGGCAAGGCTGCGGGCATATTTCAGCTCTTCGGCAATCACCGCGCGATCGGTATATTCGTTCTTGCCTTCATCCGCGCCGCTGCCGAATTCGCGAAACTCGCGGACCTGTGAAATCCGTCCCGGCGAGGCGATCAGGCAAACGATCAGCGGCCTCTCCGCCCGATAGAGGCTTTCCGGCAGTTTCATGCCCGGCACGATCGGAATATTGGCCGCCTTCACGCCGCGATTGGCGAGATAGACGCTGGTCGGCGTCTTCGATGTGCGGGAAATGCCGAGAATGACGACATCCGCCTCGTCATAGGTCTCCGGCATCTGCCCGTCATCATGATCCATGGCGTAGTTCAGCGCCTCGATGCGAGCAAAATAGTCCTCGTCCAGGCTGTGCTGGGCACCCGAACGCCGGCGCGAGGCCGTGCCGAGATAGGACTGGAACACCCGTGCGACCGGATCGAGAACATTGACGCAGGGCACATTCATGTCGCGGCACATTTCTTCCAGAAGCGCGCCAAGTTCCTCGTTGACCACCGTATAGAGCACGATGCCCGGCGCCTCATCGATCGCCCTGAGCACGGCGAGCACCTGCTTGCGGCTGCGCACCAGCGGATAGACGTGCTCGATCGGCTCGTAGCCGCCGAACTGGGCGGACACCGCGCGCCCGGTCGAGATCAGGGTTTCGCCCGTCGAATCGGAGATCAGATGGAGGTGAAAGAAGTTTTTGCGGTTTTCCACGATGTCCTTCGCCTCCTGTTCATAACGTTGGACAAATCAGGACGAATGCGAAGCGCCGATTTTGGCCTGTGGGTAGTCCTGCGATTTATCCACATATCCCCTTTTGTCGAAAAGGTTCAAACGCCTCTGTTGAAAACGGGGAAAAGAACGGCTTTTGCGGCAGAAGTCCAACGGTTTTGCACAGGCGGCCGGGTGCCGGTGCGGCAAGCCAAGGATTTGAATCCATGAACTAATCCGCGTCCATCCCCACAATTGCCAACGAGACGGCATTTTCGCACGGGGCATGATCGCCGAATGCGTGGATAAGACTCATAATTCCGGAAAACCCTTTAATCCTTGATCCTCACAGACTCTAAGAAATAAAAGGAATCCAAACATAAACAGATTCATTATTTACAAGGGCTGGGGATATGGCAGAACGGACGCTGGAACGCGTGCTTGAGGGCGAAACCATCAACCCGCCGCCGATCTGGCTGATGCGGCAGGCAGGCCGTTATCTGCCGGAATACCGGGCCCTACGGGAGAAGGCGGGTGGCTTCCTCAACCTTTGCTACAATCCCGACTTCGCGACGGAAGTGACCCTGCAGCCAATCAGGCGTTACGGCTTTGACGCCGCCATTCTGTTTTCCGATATTCTGGTGATACCGGATGCATTGAAGTGCGGCGTTCGCTTTGAAAAGGGCGAGGGACCACGCCTTGATCCGATAGAAGCGACTGATATTGCCAGACTGGAAGCCCGCTATGCGGCTGATACGCTTGATCCTGTGATAGAAGCAGTTGGGCGGATCCGCGCAAACCTACCGCATGAAACGAGCCTCCTCGGCTTCTGCGGGGCACCCTGGACCGTTGCAACCTACATGATTGCAGGGAAGGGAACGAGCGATCAGGCACCTGCACGACTTTTCGCCTATCGTCACAGGACGGAATTCCTGAAGCTTCTCGATCTGCTTGCCGACCTTTCCGCCGACTATCTGATCCGGCAATTGAAGGCGGGCGCCGACGCGGTGCAGATTTTCGACAGCTGGGCCGGGGTGCTCGGCGAAGAGGATTTTGCCGATTTTGCCGCTGCCCCGGTTGCCCGTATCGTCAAGACGGTGCGCCAGGCCGTGCCGGGGGCAAAGATCATTGCCTTTGCCAAGGGTGCAGGCCCCAATCTTTCGACCTACCGGCAGAAAACCGATGCCAATGCGATCGGCCTCGACTGGACCGTGCCGCTTGCCATTGCCAGGGAGCTGCAGAAGGATGGCCCGGTGCAGGGCAATCTCGATCCTCTGTCACTGGTCGCGGGCGGTGATCTGATGAAAGCGCGCGCAGCGGCCATTCTTGAAGCCTTGTCGGGCGGTCCGATGATCTTCAATCTGGGCCATGGGATTACGCCGGACGTGAAACCGGAAACCGTCGAAACGCTGGTAAAGCTGGTGCGCGGCGAGAAATAGTAAATATAAAACAATTATTTGCGGAGGATATGATGACGGACCAGGGCGAAACCGGAAAGGTCGCTGGCAAGAAATCGGCAAGCCGGGCGATGACGGCGCTGCTTTTGTTCCTGTTCGTCTGTCTGGGGCTGTTCATCTTCCAGCGCGACAGCTTCTATCTCTGGGCGACGGCGATCCACGTTATCGCGGTGATTTCCTGGATGGCGGGCATGTTCTACATGCCGCGGCTCTTCGTCTACCATGCCGACAGCACGCCGGGCTCTGAGAAATCGGAAACCTTCAAGGTCATGGAACACCGTCTGATGAAGGTGATCATGAACCCGGCCATGATCCTGACCTGGATATTCGGCCTTTATCTCGCCTGGGATGGCGGATGGCTGACCGATGGCTGGCTGCATGTGAAGCTTCTCGCCGTTTTCCTGATGTCCGGCGTCCATGGCTATTACAGCAAGGCGATCAAGGATTTTGCCGCCGACAAGCGCTCGACAAGCGCTCGGCACTGGCGGATTGTCAACGAAGCGCCGACCGTACTGATGATCATTGCCGTGATTATGGTGATCGTTAAGCCCTTTTAATCGTTTGATAAATGGTTTGGCGCGTTTTCCGGGACAAAAACGCATATTTGCTCTTGTAACGACACGGGCAAATCAGTATCTTCCTGCCAACCCATCCAAAAAGGCTGTGCAAGACTACCCCTGCGCCAATCCGAATTGGCACTGCTCCATCAGTGCAACCGGCCTTTCGATCATCACAACAATTCACGGTTTACTTCATGTCTCAAATGAAGCTTCAGGAACTGAAGAGCAAGACACCAACCGACCTCCTGGCCTTTGCCGAGTCACTTGAGGTCGAAGGCGCCAGCACGATGCGCAAGCAGGAGCTGATGTTCGCCATTCTCAAGGTGCTGGCAACACAGGACGTCGAGATTATCGGCGAAGGTGTTGTCGAGGTTCTTCAGGACGGCTTCGGCTTCCTGCGCTCGGCCAACGCCAATTACCTGCCCGGCCCGGACGACATCTATATTTCGCCCTCGCAAATCCGCCGCTTCGCTTTGAAAACCGGTGATACGGTTGAGGGGCCGATCCGCGGACCGAAGGAAGGCGAGCGGTATTTTGCCCTTCTCAAGGTCAACACGATCAATTCGGACGATCCGGAAAAGATCCGTCACAAGGTCCATTTCGACAATTTGACGCCGCTTTATCCCGATGAGCGGTTCAACATGGAACTCGAAAACCCGACGTCGAAAGATCTGTCGCCGCGCGTCATCGATCTGGTGGCGCCGCTCGGCAAGGGCCAGCGCGGCCTGATCGTCGCGCCGCCGCGCACGGGTAAGACGGTTCTGCTGCAGAACATTGCCCATTCGATCACGGCCAATCATCCCGAATGCTTCCTGATCGTTCTTCTGATCGACGAGCGTCCGGAAGAAGTGACCGACATGCAGCGCTCGGTGAAGGGCGAAGTCGTGTCGTCAACCTTCGATGAACCGGCGGTGCGTCACGTTCAGGTCGCCGAAATGGTGATCGAGAAGGCGAAGCGTCTGGTCGAACACGGCCGCGACGTTGTCATCCTGCTTGATTCCATCACCCGTCTCGGCCGCGCCTACAACACCGTGGTGCCGTCTTCCGGCAAGGTTCTGACCGGCGGCGTTGACGCCAATGCCTTGCAGAGGCCGAAGCGCTTCTTCGGTGCGGCCCGTAATATCGAGGAGGGCGGTTCGCTGACGATCATCGCTACAGCGCTGATCGATACCGGCAGCCGCATGGACGAAGTGATCTTTGAAGAATTCAAGGGCACCGGCAACTCGGAAATCGTTCTCGACCGGAAGGTTGCCGACAAGCGCATCTTCCCGGCCATCGATATCCTCAAATCCGGTACCCGCAAGGAGGACCTTCTGGTCCCGCGTCAGGATCTGCAGAAGGTCTTCGTTCTGCGCCGTATTCTCGCGCCGATGGGCACGACAGACGGTATCGAGTTCCTCATCGACAAGCTGAAGCAGACGAAGAGCAATGCCGAGTTCTTCGAATCGATGAACACCTGAGGACAATTAAGGCCCGGACCGGTGACATCCGGACGGGCCTGGCCAGGTTTTCATGCGCAGAAAGCGGTTTTCTTGCCGTCGCATTCGGTTTCGGAATCTTCAACGGATTCCAATTAAGTTATTGAAATAAATAACTATTTTTGATTTCGATCCGTCATAGGCGCATCTCATGCGATCGACCGACACCATTTTCGCCCTCTCAAGCGGCGCCTTGCCCTCGGGCGTAGCGGTGATCCGTCTGTCCGGTGCGAAGGCGTTTGAGATTTGCGCCGGCGTTGCCGGTCATGTGCCGCCCGTTCGTCAGGCGCGGTTGATGACGCTGCGGGATGCTCAGGGCGTTGCCATCGACCAGGCTCTGGTGCTGGCCTTTGCCGGGCCGGCATCCTTCACCGGCGAGGACTGCGTCGAGTTTCATCTTCATGGCGGTCGTGCCGTGGTCAAGGCCATGCTGGATCGGCTGTCAGCCTTTCCCGAGACACGCCACGCCGAAGCCGGTGAATTCACCCGGCGTTCCTTCGAGAACGGCAAGCTCGATCTGGTCGAGGCAGAAGGACTTTCCGACATCATTGTCGCCGAGACGGAGATGCAGCGTCGGCTTGCAATGGAGCAGGCTAGCGGCCGCTTGTCCGGGCTCTATGAGCGTTGGGCCGAGGCGCTGACCCATGCGCGCGCCATGATCGAGGCGGAGCTGGATTTTTCCGACGAAGAAGACATTCCGGGCTCGGTTTCCGCCACCATCTGGCAAAGCGTTGATGGCGTGGCTGCCGAAATCCGCGGGCATTTGGCAGGCCTTCGCACGGGAGAGATCATCCGCGACGGCTACCAGGTGGTGATTGCCGGCGCGCCCAATGCCGGTAAGTCGAGCCTTTTGAACGCTCTCGCGAAACGCGATATCGCCATTGTCACCGACATTGCCGGCACAACACGTGATATTCTTGAGGTTCACCTCGATATTGGCGGCTATGCCGTTCGCCTCTACGACACGGCGGGCCTGCGCGAAACCGACGACAGGGTTGAAGCGGAAGGTGTGCGACGCGCCCGCGCCTTGCTGCAGACCGCTGATCTTGTTCTGTCGCTTGCCGATATGACGGGCGGTGTGGGACCCGAGGCGTTTCCTGATCGGGATTGCCTGCGCGTTGGGACGAAATCGGACCTCGTATCGGGTGGCTCCGGGTATGATCTGGAGCTTTCCGTAAAGAGCGGTGAGGGGATCGATCAACTGATCGCAGAGATTTCCAATCGGCTTTCAGCGCGGGTCGCAGGCTCATCCTTGAGTCTTCCCGTGCGCGCGCGGCAGGCGGACTGTCTGCGACTGGCGCTTGTCGCGCTTGAGGAAGCGATGGCCGCGCGTGAACTATCGCCCGAGCTCCCGTCGGAGTCCCTGCGTCGGGGCGCGGAGGCTTTGGGTCGGATCACAGGCCGGGTTGATGTAGAGGATCTTCTCGACGTGATCTTTTCATCCTTCTGCGTCGGCAAGTAGCCCGTGTTTCACGTGAAACAATCTTGACTCGTCACAGGCAAGACGGCACAAACACCGGCAAAGCAAGGGTTCCGGCCAGTGGTCGTCGAGCCCGAACGGAGCAATTTCATGAGCGATCATTATGATGTCATCGTCATTGGCGGTGGCCATGCAGGATGTGAGGCGGCTTCGGCGGCGGCACGCAGCGGCGCGCGCACGGCGCTGATCACCCACAAGCGCGAGACCATCGGCGTGATGTCGTGCAATCCCGCTATCGGCGGATTGGGGAAGGGGCATCTCGTGCGCGAGATCGATGCGCTGGACGGGCTGATGGGCCGCGTCGCCGATGCCGCGGCGATCCAGTACCGCATGCTGAACCGGCGCAAGGGCCCGGCTGTCCGCGGACCCCGCAGCCAGGCTGACCGCCGGCTTTATCGCGAGACGATGCAGGCGGCGCTGGCGAAGACCGACAATCTCGTGATCATTGAAGGCGATGTCTTCGATATCGAGACAGATAAGGGTCGTGTCGTTGCCGTGACGACAGGCGACGGGCGGCGGTATAGCTGCGGCGCGGCTGTGTTGACGACGGGCACTTTCCTGCGCGGTCTGATCCATATCGGTATGCGGAAGATTCCGGCTGGCCGTGTCGGGGAGGCTCCGTCGCTCGGGCTGTCTGAAACCCTCGGCCGGCTCGGGCTCTCCCTCGGCCGGCTGAAGACGGGGACACCGGCGCGCCTTGACGGGCGAACCATCGACTGGGCATCACTGGATCGGCAGCAGGCCGATGATGACGCCGTGCCGTTTTCCTTCATGACGGACGGGGTACAGAATCCGCAGATCGATTGTGGCATTACCCGCACGACGCCGGAGGTCCACGCGATCATTCGCGATAATATAGGGCTTTCGGCGATGTATTCGGGGCAGATCGAGGGAGTCGGGCCGCGCTATTGTCCCTCGATCGAGGACAAGATCATGCGCTTCGGCGATCGCGACGGACACCAGATCTTTCTCGAGCCGGAGGGCCTGGATGATCATACGGTCTATCCCAACGGCATTTCGACCTCCTTGCCGGAGGACGTGCAGAATGCTTTTATGCGTGCGATTCCGGGTCTCGAAAAGGTTTCGATCCTACAGCCGGGCTATGCGATCGAATATGATCATGTCGACCCGCGGGAGTTGAAGGCGTCTCTGGAGTTGAAGAAGATGCCCGGTCTGTTTCTGGCCGGGCAGATCAACGGCACGACCGGCTATGAAGAGGCTGGTGCGCAAGGCCTCGTCGCGGGGTTGAACGCCGCGCGGCTCGCCGGCGACAGCGAGGCGGTGCTCTTTTCGCGTACGGATTCCTATATCGGCGTCATGGTCGATGACCTGACGACGCGTGGGGTCGCCGAGCCCTATCGGATGTTTACCTCACGGGCGGAATACCGGCTGACGCTGCGCGCGGACAATGCCGATGAGCGGCTGACGCCGCTTGCCATCGAACTCGGCATTGCGTCGCATGCCCGGCGCGCACGGTATGAAACCTATGCCGCCGCGCTGGAGGAGGTGCGGGCCGCGCTCAAGGCACGGTCGTTGACCCCGAATCAAGCGGCGGCTCACGGTCTCAAACTCAACCAGGATGGGCAGCGCCGCACGGCCTATGATCTTCTCGCCTATCCTGACCAGGATTTTGAAGGCTTGATTTCGATCTGGCCGGAACTTGCGGAGACCGAGGCGAAGGTCCGTTCAGCGATCGAGATCGAGGCGGCCTATGCCGTCTATCTCGATCGTCAGGCTTCGGATATCGCCCAGGTTCGCAAGGATGAGGGGAGGGCGATACCGGAGGACTTCGACTATGCCGCATTGCCTGGCCTGTCCAATGAGCTCAAGGGGAAGTTGGCGCAGGCCCGCCCGGCAACCATTGCTCAGGCGAGCCGGATCGACGGAATGACGCCTGCCGCCCTTTCCCTGCTGCTTGTGCGGCTTAAAACCGGCCGATCGGCCACAGCTTGAGGTGAGGCATGAAGCTGAACGGACAGACTGTTTCACGTGAAACACAAACACGCCTCGAAGCCTTTGCCGCCCACTTCGACAAGTGGGCGAAGTCAATCAATCTGGTTGCGCCATCGACCCGCCAACAGTTCTGGGATCGCCATGTCGCGGACAGCGCGCAGGTCTATCAGCTCTCGCCAAAGCCGAAGACATGGATCGATATCGGCAGCGGCGGCGGTTTTCCCGGGCTGATCACCGCGATCCTTCTGGCGGAGCAGGGCGAAGGATGGGTTCATCTGTTCGAAAGCAACAACAAGAAGGCATCGTTTCTGCGGACGGCCATCCGCGAGACCGGCGCGCGCGCCAGCGTGCATGCGATCCGGGCCGAGATGGCGCCGGGCGAGATCGAAAGCTGTGATGCGATGTCTGCACGCGCGCTTGCCGACCTTTCGCTTCTGCTCGGATATGCGGCGCCCTGGTTTGGCGCAGCGCCGGAATTCCGCGCCTTTTTCCACAAAGGCCGGGATTATCAGCGCGAGATCGACAAAGCACGTGACCATTGGGACTTCGATCTGGTAAAACATGAAAGCAAGGTTGAACCTGGCTCCGTGATCCTGGAAATATCGCGCCTTGCGTCGTCCTCGGCCTCTTGAAAACTGGCGGTATGGTCAATGAATCGTAAAACGCGTGTCATCACGGTCGCCAACCAGAAGGGTGGCGTCGGAAAAACCACCACTGCCATCAATCTGGCGACAGCTCTTGCCGCGATTGGCGAAAAGGTTTTGGTGCTCGATCTTGATCCACAGGGTAATGCCAGCACCGGGCTGGGCATCGAACGCGACCAGCGGGAATTCTCCGCCTATGATGTTCTCGTTGGCGAAAAGCCCGTCGTCGAGGCCGCGATCCCCACGGCTGTTCCAAATCTTGATCTGGTTCCCTCGACCCTTGATCTTCTCGGCTTCGAACTTGAAATCGCCTCCGATCCGCGCCGGGTGTTCAAGCTTCGCGATGCGCTGTCGCAGTCTGATGTCAGCCGTTATCGCTATGTTTTCTGCGATTGCCCGCCTTCCTTCAATCTCCTGACGATGAACGCCATGGGCGCCGCCCAGGCCATTCTGGTGCCGCTGCAGTGCGAGTTCTTCGCCCTGGAAGGGCTGAGCCAGCTGCTGGATACCGTTTCCGAAGTGCGCAGCACAATCAATCCGGGGCTTGAGATACAGGGCGTGGTGCTCACCATGTTCGATTCCCGCAATAATCTGGCCCAGCAAGTGGTCTCCGATGTGCGCGAATATATGGGCGACAAGGTCTACAAGACGCTTATCCCGCGCAATGTGCGTGTTTCCGAAGCGCCGTCTTTCGGCAAGCCCGTCATTCTCTATGACCTGAAATGTCAGGGCAGCCAGGCCTATATCCAGTTGGCCTCGGAGATCATCCAGCGCGAGCGGGCCATGGCGGCGGCCTGAACAGCTAGCATTCGAAGGTGAACAGCATGAGCGAAGACAATTCCAAGAGGCGGCTCGGGCGCGGGCTTGCGGCTCTGATCGGCGACATCGAGAAGGCCGAGCCGAGCGAACCGGCGGTGAGCCAGGTAACGGCGGACCGGCGGATTCCGGTTGAGTTCATCACCCGAAATCCGCGCAATCCGCGTCGCCATTTCGAGGAAGACGATCTTCGCGATCTTGCGGCCTCGGTCCGCCAGCACGGTATCGTGCAGCCTGTTGTTGTCCGTACCATCGGCGAGCAGCGCTTTGAAATCATCGCCGGCGAACGGCGCTGGCGGGCCGCCCAGCTTGCCGGCCTCTCGGAAGTTCCGGTGTTGATCCGCGACGTCGATGACCGTACGGCGCTGGAAATCGCCATCGTTGAGAATGTGCAGCGCGCCGATCTCAACCCGTTGGAAGAGGCCGATGGCTACGAACTGCTGATGGCTGAACACGGCTATACGCAGAACGATCTTGGCGAGATCATCGGCAAGAGCCGCAGCCATGTGGCCAACAGCCTGCGTCTTTTGAAGCTTCCGGAAGGCGTGCGCACCATGCTCGCCGATGGCGCCCTTTCCGCCGGCCACGCACGTGCGTTGATCTCGACGCCCGACCCGCTGGCGCTGGCCCAGACGGTTGTGCAGAAGGGTCTCTCCGTTCGGGAAACGGAAAAGCTTGCACAAAGGGCAATCGAAGGCGGCGGCGCTCGGGCCGCGCGGCCGGCAAGGCAGAAAGACGCCGATACGGTGGCACTGGAACGTTCGCTTTCAGACCGGCTCGGGCTGGCCATCACCATAGACCACAAGGGTGACGGCGGGCAGATCAAAATCGCCTATAGCTCGCTCGATCAGCTCGATGACATCTGCCGGCGGCTCGAGCGCAACCCTTGAAAATTGTATCAGGTCAATTTGATATGATACAATTTATGCTTTTCTTTTCATATGGTTATTTTGTCGTCCGCGAGGCGGGCTGCCTAGCGGGCCTGGCAATATAACCGCGGGGCAGGGTGGGTCAGGTCAGCCGGCGCGGCGGTTCGAACGCAACGTCAGCGCCAGCAGCGTCTGCGTCGCGATGCTCTCCTCAAGGGCCGGATAGCGCCGCGTGTTGAGCACGGCCTCGGAGAGCATTCTGAGCGCCCGTTCGGTGGCATTGCCGTTCCAGGCCGAGAGCGCCTTCTCGAAAATAGGCTTGCGGCGGAAGAAGATCTGGCGGCCGTGGCTCTGCATCACCTGGCTTGCCGGCGTGCGCTTGCTTTCCATCTCGGCCCGCATCTGGTCGAGCAGGTGGAACTGGCGGATGCAGCCGTTGAGAATCATGAAGATCGGGGTTTTCGATTGCGAGACCTTGGCCATGGCGTGGCGCAGCGCTGCGACATCGCCGGACAGAACGGCATCCACAGCATCATCGGCGGAAATCGCGCTGGCATCGCCGATGACGGCGGCGACATCTTCTTCGGTGATCATATCGAGCCCGCGCCCGTAGAGCGCAAGTTTCTCGATCTCGTTGCGCGTTGCAAGGCGGTCGCCGCCGATCATCGATACCAGGAGCTGTCGCGCCTGCGGCGTGATCCTCAGTTCCGCCTCGGC
Source organism: uncultured Martelella sp. (assembly GCA_963676545.2). Classification (GTDB taxonomy): domain Bacteria; phylum Pseudomonadota; class Alphaproteobacteria; order Rhizobiales; family Rhizobiaceae; genus Martelella. Next base: position 601,206 of record CAXXRG010000003.1, read on the forward strand.
GAGCGTCTGGTCGATGAGCGCATTGAGCGCGCGTGCGTCGTCGGCATAACAGGGGATTGCGGCGATGCTGCGTGCGTTCTCGGCGGCCTTACGCATGGCGGTCCCTTTGCGCAAATCTCCGGCCTCGATGATCAGATAGGCGCTTTCGGGCGGATTTTGCGAAAGCGTGTTGAGCGCACTGGTCAGCGCCTTGTCATTGCCGCCCGCGCGCACCCAGACAAGCCTTGAGCCGCCGAAAAGCCCGATCGCGTTCACCTCGTCAACGATGCGTCCCGCATCGCCCTCGAGGTCCCCGATATCGAGCTTCATCACGGAGAAGGGGTCGTCGAGCGGCACGCCCGAACCCTTTGCAATCAGCCCGGCGCGCTCGCTGACGAGCCCGCGGTCCGGTCCGTAGACCAGAAACAGGCGATAGCGGCCCGCGTCCTGCCGCAGAAATTCGTCGAACTTGTAGGACTTGATTTCCGTCATTGCTTCGCCGGTTCAGATCGCTCGCGCTGGGCCTCTCGGTCATTCGCACAGACCGCCCGGCCATGATAGCGTGTTCGGGCGGTTTCGCCTATTCGGCCGGCGGTTTGGGCAGGTCCAGCGGCGGTTCCTTGTTGAGGGCGATCGCGAGATCGGCATTGATGATCTCGGCGACTTCCTTGGAGGCGCGCTGCTCGGCGTCGCGAATGGCCCTCAGCTTGGCAAATTCCTGCGAGGGAAAATCGAGAAGCGCGGTCGCCCGACGCCGGCCGGTTGCCAGAAGCTTGTTGTCCTCGCGCCGTCTCAGGGCGAAATCGGCGGTCACGATGGTGCGCCCCGCGCTCGCCGTATCGGAACTGTCGTCCTGCAGGAGTTCGGACGTCACGGCGAAGGCCGAGAGGTCAACGTCATATTTGGCATTGATGCTTTCGCCCGCGCCGCCGCTTGTCAGGAATATCAGCTCGTTGCGAACATATTGAGCCACAGGCGTCGTCGGAACGGAAAAGGCAAGCTCGTGCATTTTTGCGTTCAGGGCGGTGCCTTCCGCCCCGCCGTAGAGCGGGCGCACCTGGCACGAGGCAAGCGTGGCGACAGCGGTGAGCGAAAGGACGAGCGCTCTCAGGCGTGATCTAGACAACAACATTCACGATCCTCTGCGGCACGACGATGATCTTGCGCGGTTCCTTGCCGTCCAGCGCGCGGACAACGGCTTCAAGTTCAAGCACCGCCTGTTTGATGCTTTCCTGGTCGGCATCGCGCGCAACCGTCAGTTCGGCGCGCTTCTTGCCGTTGACCTGCACCGGCAGCACTACCTCATTGTCGGCGGTTAGGGCCTCGTCATGCTTCGGCCAAGCCGCCATGGCGATCATACCCTCCGCACCGAGCGTCTGCCAGCATTCTTCGGCCAGATGCGGCATCATCGGCGCAAAGCAATGGGTCAGGAACAGGCTTGCCTGTTTCAGCGCGCCCTTCAATTCGTCATCGGCCTTGTCAACCTCCGAGAGCGGCTGCGCCAGAATGTTCACAAGCTCGTAGATGCGGGCAATCGCCTTGTTGAAGGCAAGTCCGTCGAGATCGGCGGCAACCGCCTTCAGGGTCTTGTGGGCGGCACGGGAGATCTCCAGCGCCTTGCCGTCGCCGCCGGCCTTCGCCTCAATGTCGGCCAGGGCAGGGGCCGCCTCCGAAATCAGCCGCCAGATGCGCTGAACAAAGCGGAACGTGCCTTGAACGCCTGCCTCGGTCCAGACCACATCGCGGTCGGGCGGACTATCGGACAACACGAAAAAGCGAGCCGTATCAGCGCCATAGGTCGCCAGAATATCATCGGGGTCGATGACGTTCTTCTTCGACTTCGACATCTTTTCGATGGAGCCGATTGCCACTTCCTCATCGGTATCGACAAGGAAGGCCTTGCGCGCGCCATCGGTTTCCTCGATGCGGATTTCGCTTGGCGAGACCCAGCGGCCGGATGTGCCGCTGCCGCCGAGGCGGTAGGTTTCGTGCACCACCATGCCCTGGGTGAACAGGCCCTTGAACGGTTCGTCGTGACCGACATGTCCGGTTGCCTTCATCGCGCGGGTGAAAAAGCGTGAATAGAGCAGATGCAGGATCGCGTGCTCGATACCGCCGATATACTGGTCGACCGGCAGCCAGCGGTCGGCAATCGCCGGGTCCGTCGGCGCATCCTCATGGGGTGCGGTAAAGCGGGTGTAATACCAGCTCGAATCGACGAATGTGTCCATCGTGTCGGTTTCGCGCCGGGCATCCTTGCCGCATTGCGGGCAGGCGACATGGCGCCATGTGGCGTGCCGGTCGAGCGGATTGCCGGGCTTTTCGAAGTCGATGTCGTCGGGCAGCTGAACCGGCAAATCGGACTTCGGAACCGGCACCACGCCGCAGTCATCGCAATGGATAACCGGGATCGGGCAGCCCCAGTAGCGCTGGCGGGAAATGCCCCAGTCGCGCAGGCGGAAATTGACCTTGCGTGTCCCGCGCGGCGCGCCGCGCACGACATCAGCCTCGAGCTTCAGCGCGATCGCCTCGAAGGCGTCGTCCGTGCTCATGCCGTCGAGGAAGCGCGAATTGATCATTACGCCGTCATCGGTGTAAGCCTCGTCGCCGATCTCGAAGGTCGCCGCATCGCCATCCTTCGGCATTACCACGGCGGTCACCGGCAGGCCGTATTTGCGGGCAAAGTCGAGGTCACGCTGGTCGCCGGAGGGGCAGCCGAAGATCGCGCCCGTGCCGTAATCCATGAGCACGAAATTGGCGACGTAAACAGGCAGTTCCCAGTTCTCGTCAAAGGGATGGCGCACGCGGATACCGGTGTCGACGCCCTTCTTTTCAGCTGTCTCCAGCGCTGCCAGCGAGGTGCCGGCGCGGCGGGTCTCCTCGCAGAAGGCGGCGACCTTCTCGTCATGCTTCGCGGCTTCCTTCGCCAGCGGATGGTCGGCGGAAATCGCCATAAAGGAGGCGCCGAAGATCGTGTCCGGGCGGGTGGTGTAGACCGTCAGTTCCTCGTGGTCGCCGGCCTTATCCGCACCGTCGGAAATGTCCCAGCGCACCATCATGCCTTCGGAACGGCCGATCCAGTTCTTCTGCATCAGCCGCACCTTTTCCGGCCAGCCATCCAGCGTGTCGAGGGCGTCCAGCAGGTCCTGGGCAAAATCGGTGATCTTGAAGAACCACTGCGTCAGCTCGCGCTGCTCGACGAGCGCGCCGGAACGCCAGCCCCGACCCTCGATCACCTGCTCGTTGGCGAGCACCGTCATGTCGACCGGGTCCCAGTTTACCTTCGACTGCTTGCGGTAGACCAGACCCTTTTCCAGCATGTCGATGAAGAGATGCTGCTGGCGCTGGTAATATTCGACATCGCAGGTGGCGAATTCACGGGTCCAGTCGAGCGACAGGCCCATGGATTTCAGCTGGTTGCGCATCGTCGCAATGTTCTCGTAGGTCCAGTCCTTGGGGTGGACCTTGTTCTGCATCGCGGCATTTTCCGCCGGCATGCCGAAAGCGTCCCAGCCCATGGGGTGGAGAACATTGTAGCCGCGGGCGCGCTTGTAGCGGGCCACCACGTCGCCCATGGCGTAGTTACGGACATGGCCAATATGAATGCGTCCCGAGGGATAGGGAAACATTTCAAGCACGTAGTAGGTCTCGCGCGGGTCGGCATTGTCAGTGACGAAGACATTGTCCTCGTTCCACTTCTTCTGCCAATTCGGTTCGACTTTGCGCGGGTTGTAACGTTCAGAGGCCATATCGGTGCTACTCGGTCATTTTCTTGGTGATTTTGGCGGTGAGCTTCATCATGAAAGCGCCCCAGCGTCAAGTTAAACGGGCCGAATTGGCGGTATGGGAAAGCGGCAGGGACCCGTTGCGGCGGCCCCCGCGTTTGCCATAAGGTGCGGCGGCGGAAAAAGGAGTTGAAACCGATGGGTGTTGCCGAAAATCTCGAGGACGTGCGCGCAAAAATCCTCGCCGCCGAACATGAGGCCGAACGGCCTGAAAACGCGGTGACGCTGGTGGCCGTTTCCAAGACCCACGAAGCCGAAGTCATCCGCGAGGCGATCGCGGCGGGACAGCGTATTTTCGGCGAGAACCGCGTCCAGGAGGCACAGAAGAAGTTTCCGGCGCTGAAGGAAGAGACGCCGGATCTGGAACTGCGCCTCATCGGGCCGCTGCAGTCCAACAAGGCGGAAGACGCCGTGAAGCTTTTCGATGTGATCGAAAGCGTCGATCGCGAGAAGATCGCCCGCGCGCTTGCCAAGGAAATCGACAAGCAGGGCAGGGCGCCAAGGCTTTACGTGCAGGTCAATACCGGCAATGAACCGCAGAAGGCCGGCATCGATCCCCGCGAGACAGAAGCCTTTCTGAACCTTTGCCGCGAGGAACTGGGCCTTTCGATCGAGGGGCTGATGTGCATCCCGCCGGCGGGTGAAAATCCGGGCCCGCATTTTGCCCTGCTTTCCGACCTTGCCAAGGAAAACAACGTGCCGAAGCTCTCCATGGGCATGTCCGGCGATTATGAGATCGCGGTCGCCTTTGGCGCCACCAGCGTGCGCGTCGGCTCCGCGATCTTCGGCGAACGGGACTATCCGGCCTGAACGTCTTTCCCAAAGGCTCTGCGCCGTCCGCCAGGCGGATGTTTCACGTGAAAACCCGACTTGTTCTCGGTCTCACTTCGGCGTCAGCCTGTTTGCGCCGTCGAGGCGGATCACCTCGCCGTTGAGATAGTCGTTTTCGACCGCGAAAACCGCCGCATGGGCGAACTCCGCCGGATCGCCAAGGCGGGCTGGGAAGGGGATCGTCGCCGCGATCGAGCCCTGCGCCTCTTCCGGCAGGTTGTAGAGCAGGGGCGTCAAAAAAACGCCGGGCGCCAGCGTGTTGACCCGAACGCCGAAACGGGCGAATTCACGGGCCAGCGGCAGGGTCATCGAGACGATGCCGCCTTTGGATGCTGCATAGGCCGCCTGTCCGATCTGGCCCTCGAAGGCGGCGATCGAGGCGGTGTTGACGATGACGCCGCGGCTCTCGCCCACCGGTTCTGCAAGCGACATCCGGTGGGCGGAAAGCCGGACGACATTGAACGTGCCCATCAGGTTGACCCTGAGCGTGCGCTCGAAATCGGCCATGGGCATCGGCCCGTCGCGGCCGACGGTGCGACCGGCCGTGCCGATGCCGGCGCAGCTGACCGCGATCCTGACCGTGCCATGGGCTTCCTCGGCTGCATCGAGCGCGGCCGTGACGTCGGCCTCGCTGGAGACATCGCCGACAACGGCAAGCCCGCCGATTTCGGCCGCGATCTTTTCGGCCGCCGCGCCGTTCATGTCCAGCACCGTCACCCTGGCGCCCTTTTCCGCGAGCGCGCGCGCCGTTGCCGCCCCAAGCCCGGAACCCGCGCCGGTCACCAGCGCGGCCATGCCTTCGATCTTCATTGTCAGCCCGCCTTTCTGTTTTGCGGTTTCTCCGCGATGATCACTTCGGCGCCGCCGGCATAAAGCGCTTCCACCAGATCGGCGCGATTGGTGAGAACGGCGCGCTGATTGACCGAACCCTTGTCTGTCACCTCGCCCTTGTCCATGCGAAGCGGCGCGGTCATCAGCATGGCGCGGGCAATGCGGTTGGAGGAACCGGTGGCATGTCTGGCGAAATCCGTCAGGAGATCGCCAAGCCGGGCAAGCACTGCCGGATGGGCATAAAGCGCTGCATCATCCATTTCGGCCCCGCCTTCCACCAGCCGCTCGATGGCCGGGCGGAAGGGTATGAGCAGGGCGCCGAGCTCGAACTGGTCCTCGCCGGCGATCACCGCATCGCGCACCAGCCCGCCCATGGCGTCGATGAGCTTCGCCCGCATCGCGCCAACGGCAACCCAGGTACCGGTCTGGAGCTTGAAGTTTTCCGCCGTGCGTCCGTCGAACAGGAAGCCGCGCGCCGGGTCGCCGGGTACCGCGGGGCGCATCGCATCGCCCATATTGTAAAAGCCCTCCTCGTCGAAGGCCTTTTCCGTCAGATCCGGTCGCCGCCAATAGCCGGGCGTCACATTCGGCCCCTTGAAGCGCACTTCCATCTTGCCGCCGACGGGCACCAGCTTCATGGTCACCTCGCGCGCCGGAACGCCGCAATTGCCGGGCTCCTCCTGCGGTTCGGTGCAGAACATGGCAAACGGGCCGGTCTCGGTGGAACCGAGGCCGGAGCCCATCAGCGTCTGCGCGCCGATGGAGCGTTCGGAGAGCGCATTGAGGTGATGCCAGGTGTGGCTCGCCATGCCGGCGCCGGCATACATGATCATCTTCAGGTTCCGGAAGAAACTGTCGCGCAGGACATCGTCCTTCTCCATCGCCTCGCACAGCATTTCATAGCCTGCCGGCACGTTGAAATACCAGGTCGGCGAGATCTCGCGCAGATTGCGGATCGTCTCGGCCATGCCCTTCGGCGTCGGCTTGCCGGCATCGATAAAATAGGTGCCGCCATTGTAAAGCGCGATGTTGAACACCTTGTTGCCGCTGGCGACATGGTTCCAGGGCGCCCAGTCAACGAGAACCGGCGGCTGGTCGCCGAGAAAGCGGTAGCAATCGAGGACCTGCGCCATGTTGGCGCACATCATCCGCTGCGTCTGGATCACCGCCTTGGGCGTGCCGGTGGTGCCGGAGGTAAACAGGAATTTCGCGATCGTATCCGGCCCGGTTGCGGCAAAGGCCTCGTCGGCCGCCGATGAAGGCTCTGTCGCAATCACGTCATCCCAGGCGAAATGGTCCCGGCCGGGAACGGCGCCGCCCGCCAGAATGAGCGGCACGGCGGGATCGATGACCTCGGTGATCGCTGCGGCGAAGCGGTCTGCGTCCCGCGCGAAGATCGCACCGGGCGTCACCGCACCGGCGATCTCCTTGAGTTTTGCGCGTCCCTCGGGGATCAGCGAATAGGCCGGCGCCACGGCGGCCGAAGGCACGCCCACATATTGTGCGGAAAGCGCCATGACGGCGTGTTCGAGCGAATTCTCCGACAGGATCATCAGCGGCCGCTCGGGCGAGAGATCATGGGCAAGCAGGAAGGTGCCGACGCGGCGCATCAATTCGCGCAGCCTGCCGAAGGTGATCGTGCGCCATGCGCCGTTTTCGTCGCGCTCGGCCATCCAGGCGCGCTCGGGCGCCGTTTCGGCCCAGTGCAGGATGCGGTCACCGATGCGGGCGGGATAGGGGTCCAGCCTGTCCTCCTGCCAGATGATCTGGCTGCCGTCCGCGCGTTCCTCCACCCGGATGCGCGGCTCCCATACCCGCACCGGACGTATCTTTCCCATGGCTGTCATGGAACCTCCTCCAATTCTCCACTTTCCCGGCACGTCCGGGCGTGCGAAATCCCTCTGTCCTCGTCGACGGCCGGCTTCAGTCGTCCTCCGCGACGATGTCACCTTATACTGTTTGCCGGTATATTGTTTACAAGGAAAATATTTTCTCGTATAGAGAAAACTGGAATGTTCGAAAGGAAGCATGCTGTGAAAGAGGCAGAAGAGACGGCGCTGGTAACCTATGAAATGCGGGGCAACGTCGCGCTTGTCGGGCTTAATCGTCCGGAAAAACGCAATGCGATCAGCGACCGTTTCGTCGAAGCCCTGGCCGATGCGGTCGAGCGGGCGCGCCGCGAGGCAAAGGCCGGCGTGATCTTCGGCAATGGCCGGCATTTCTGCGCCGGCCTCGATCTTTCCGAACATGTGAAGAAATCGGCCTTCGAGGGTGTCGAGGGGTCGCGGCGCTGGCACGAAGTCTTCGGCCGGATCGAATTCGGCCCCATTCCCTGGTTCTGCGCGTTGCACGGTGCCGTTGTCGGCGGCGGTCTGGAACTTGCCTCGGCCGCTCAGGTGCGGGTTGCCGATGAAACCACCTTCTTTGCCCTGCCGGAAGGTCAGCGCGGCATCTTCGTCGGCGGCGGCGGCTCGGTGCGCACCGCCCGGCTGATGGGCGTGGCGCGGATGACGGATATGATGCTGACGGGCCGCTCGATCGATGCGGAGACCGGCGAGCGCTGGAATCTCGCGCAATATGTGGTTCCCGCCGGCAAGTCGGTCGAGAAGGCGCTGGAGCTTGCCGCCCGGGCGGCGACCAATGCGGACCTCTCCAACTACGCCGTCATCAACGTCCTGCCGCGCATGCCCGAGATGAGCCGCGACGACGGTCTTCTGATGGAAAGCTTCATCTCGTCCTTCACCGCCGCCTCTCCCGAGGCCGAGGAGCGGCTGATCGCCTTCCTCGAAAAGCGCGCCGCCAAGGTGGCAGCGCCCGGCGGGCGCTGACATGGGCCAGGAACCGCGCCTTTCCCCGCAAATGACCGAAGATGTCGAACTTGGCGAGCTCAACAATTCGCTCGGCTTTCTGGTACGTGTGGCGCAGGTGCGCGTCTATGATCAGTTCTATGAACGTTTCGGCGCCGACGACCTGCGCCCGGGCGAGTTTTCCATGCTTTGGGTCATGCATCTCAACCCCGGCATCAAGCAGGGCGTTCTGGCGCAGACGCTGAGGATCAAGCCGGCCCACATGACCAAGACGGTTCGCCGTTTCGAGGACCAGGGCCTGATCGAACGGGAAATTCCCGATCACGACCGCCGCTCCGTGCTGTTGAAGCTGACCGGGAAGGGCGAGGACTTCGTCGCCGCCAACAAGCGTAATTTTTTCGGAGACAACGCCTATAACAACCATGGGCTGAGCGCGGAGGAGGAGGCGATGCTTGCCCATCTGCTCAAGCGCTATGCCGGGTTGGAGGCGAAGGAGATCTCATGAATTTCGACGAACTGATCGCCTTCGACGTCCATGTCCATGCCGAGGAGCCCTGCTGCACCCATCGCGATGACGGCTATATGGAATTCCAGGCCGGCATGGCGAAATATTTCAAGAACCCGGCCGGTCGCGATGGCATGCTGCCGACGGTGGAGGAGACCGCCGCCTATTTCCGCGAGCGCAAGATCGGCTGCATCATCTTTCCCGTCGATGCCGAGCGCGAGACCGGTTTCCGCCGCTATTCCAACCATGAAGTGGCGGAGATCGCGGCGAAGAACAGCGATGTCATGGTGCCCTTTGCCTCCATCGATCCGGCCAAGGGCAAACTCGGCGTCCGCGAGGCGAAAAGCCTGATGCGCGATCATGGCGTGCGCGGTTTCAAGTTTCATCCGACCTATCAGGGCTTTTTCCCCAACGACCGGTCGGCCTACGGACTTTACGAGGCGATCGAGGAAGAGGGCGGCATCGCGCTGTTTCACACCGGCCAGACCGGCGTCGGCTCCGGCATGCATGGCGGCATGGGCATGCGGCTGAAATATTCCAATCCCATGTATCTCGACGACGTGGCGGTGGATTTTCCCGACCTGAAGATCATCGCCGCGCATCCTTCCTTCCCATGGCAGGAAGAAGCGCTCGCCGTCGCCCAGCACAAACCCAATGTCTATATCGATCTTTCGGGCTGGAGCCCGAAATATTTCCCGCCGATCCTGGTGAAATACGCCAATTCGCTGCTGAAGCACAAGCTGCTGTTCGGCTCCGACTGGCCCGCCATCACGCCGGATCGCTGGCTTGCCGATTTCGAGCAGATAGACATCAAGGACGAGGTTCGCCCGCTGCTTCTGAAGGAGAATGCGAGGAAGCTTCTGGCGATGTAACGACCTGACGAAACACAGCATTCGAATTTTTTGGGAGGAGAATTCATGAATCGCATTGAGAAATTCGCTGCATTGGCCGCTGTCGCGATGATGGCCGTCGGAACCACCGCATCGGCGCGCGAACTGCGCCTTGCGCCGGGAGGGCCGCCGGCGCATCCGGCCTATTACATGTATGAGCATTTCGCCGAAAACATCGCCGAAAACTCGGGCGGCGCTATGACCGGGCTGATCCTCGGTCCGGAAGTCGTGTCGCTGCCGCAGATGAAGGATGCGCTGCAGACCGGGCTCGTGGACGCCGGCAATGTCCTGCCGCTTTATTTCCCGGCCGACATGGAGGTCACCGGCATTGCCGCCGACCTGGCGCTGATCGGCCGCAATCCGCACGCCATGGCCATGGCGATGACCGAATATGGTATGACCTGCGAGCCCTGCCAGGAGGAGTTCAAGAAACTCGGCATGGTCTTCCTCGGCGCCGGATCGTCCAACGTCTACAACCTGATCACCACCAGGCCCGTGCACAATGCCGATGACCTGAAGGGCATGCGGCTTCGCACCGGCGGCGCGCCCTATTCGCGCTGGGCCGAGCATTTCGGAGCGACGCCGGTCAATATCGGCGTTGGCGACACGTTCGAGGCGATGAGCCAGGGCACGATCGACGGCACCATGGCGTCGACCGTCGACCTCTTGTCGTTCCGGCTGATCGATATCGCCAAGAACGTCACCGTCGTGCCGATCGGCACCTATCACGTGACCTCGAACTTTACCGTGGGCCTTGATACCTGGCGCGCGTTTTCGACCGAAGAGCGCGAAGAGATCGGCATGGCCGCAGCCCGTGCCAATTTCGACCTGACCGATCGCTGGGCCTTCCAGCTGCCGTCGGCAGCGAAAGAGGCACTGGCCAAGACCGATATCGAGGTGATCGAGCCCGATCCGGCTTTCCTCGAAGCCTCGGAGGCCTTCGCTGCCCAGGACGTCAGGGACCGCACCGCGCTTTCGGGCGCGGAAGCCGTCTACTTTACCGAACTGGTGGAAAAATGGACCGCGATCGCCGACGAGGTCGGCAATGATCCCGATGCGCTGGCCGAGCGCATGGTCGACGAGGTCTGGAGCAAGATCGATTTCGCCACCTACGGCATGTGAGAACTGACCGTGAAACCGGAGCGCGGCGGTAACCCCGCCGCGTTTCGCGGATGATCTTTCCGCCGCTATTGCTGTCCAGTTCCGGAGCCTTTCGATGACCGCACTCCTTCGGCTCGCCGCCGTGGTCGCGCGTATCCTGGCCTTCATCGGCGCAGCCGGTGTCGTGCTGATGATGGTTCACATCAGCCTTGATGTGGCCTTGCGCAACCTGTTTCGCATCGCGATCCCCGTCACGGCCGAGATGGTGGCCCGCTATTACATGGTCGCCACCGCCTTCCTGCCGCTCTCATGGCTGGAGCTGCGCCGCGAAATGGTGTCGGTCGAACTGTTCGAATTCGCCATGACGCGCTCCGTTCGCCGCGTCTCCGATGCGCTGGTGTGCCTCGTGTCGGCGATCGTCTATGCCAGCCTTGCCTGGGCCACCTGGAATGCGGCGCTTTCCAATTTCCGTTCCGGCACCTATGTGGAGCTTGCCTCTATGAAAATGCCTGTCTGGCACAGCTTTTTCCTGCCCCCTGTCGGTTTCGCCATCGCGGCCGCAACCTGCCTGCTTCTGACCTTTCACGATCTTCATCCGGCAGCCTCGCATGCGGAGGAAGCGTCATGAACCCCGAAGTCGGATTTGTCGGCATTGGCATCCTGATCATCCTGCTCCTGCTGCGCGTGCCGGTGGCCATGGCGCTGATCGCCGTGTCCTTTGGCGGCATCACCGCGCTTCTCGGCGTCACGCCGGCCTTCGGCATCCTGTCGAACACGCCCTATTCCTTCGTTGCCAGCTGGACGATGTCGGCGGTGCCGATGTTTCTGCTGATGGGTTTCGTCGCCTTTCATTCCGGGCTCACCGGCGGGCTCTTCGCCGCCGCCAAGGTGGTGCTGCGCCGGCTGCCGGGCGGTCTCGCCGTCTCGTCCATCTTCGCCTGTTCCGGCTTTGCCGCCGTTTCCGGCTCGTCGCTCGCCTGCGCCGCGGCCATGGGCCGGATCGCCATCCCGGAAATGGTCGCTGCCGGCTATCGTCCCTCGATCGCTGCCGGATCGATCGCCGCCGGCGGTACGATCGGCGCGCTGATCCCGCCCTCGATCCTGATGATCATCTATGGCGTCTTCGCCGAAACCTCGGTCACCCAGGTCTTCATCGGCGGCGTCGGCATCGGCGTCATCACCGCCATCGGCTATTGCCTCGTCATCATCGGCATAAGCCTCTTCCGGCCCGACCTCGTGCCCGCCCGCGACACATCGCCGGTCAGCGAGGAGGGGCGCGCCGCCATCCTTCAGGTGATGCCGATTACAATTCTGGTGCTCCTGATCTTCGGCGGCATGTTTTCCGGGCTTTTCACGGCAACGGAGGCCGGCGCGGTCGGCGCGCTCGGCACCATCCTGCTTGCAGCCGTCACCGGGCGCCTGACGAAATGGAACATCACGCATTCCCTGATCGATACGGTGACCTCCACCGGGGCGCTGTTCATCATCGGCGTCGGCGCCGCGATGTTCACCCGCTTTCTCGGCATCTCAGGCCTGTCGCATTTCCTCTCGTCCTTCGTCGCCGGCGCCGATCTCGGCTATTTCAAACTGATGTTGATCATCGTGCTGATCTACCTGGCGCTCGGCACCTTCATGGAGCCCTTCGGCGCCATGCTGACGACGCTGCCGATCTTCCTGCCGATCCTGCGCGCGGAAGGCATCAGTCTCGTCTGGTTCGGCGTCGTCGTGGTGAAGATGCTGGAAATCGGCATGATCACGCCGCCCGTCGGCATGAACGTCTTCGTCATCAAGAATGTGGCGGGCAAGTATGTTTCGATTGCCCAGGTCTTCGCCGGCGTCCTGCCCTTCATCATCATGGACCTGTTCGTCATCGCGCTGGTGATCGCGGTGCCCTCGGTGGTGATGTTCCTGCCGGATCTTTTGAAGTGAGCGACCTGCTATGCCGGGGCGGCCGGGCGGAAATTTCCGTTTCCGGCGGCCTGTTCCAGCGCGGCGACGAACAGGCGCTGCTCGGCTGTGGGCGTGACATTGGTGCGCATGGAAACGCCGACCGGGCCGCCGAGCAGGTCGTCCTCAATGGACAGCGTCGCCAGCGTTCCGTTTTCAAGTTCATCGCGCACCACGCCCTCGGAAATGAACCAGACCGTGTCGGAATCGAGCACGACCCGCCGCCCGAAGGCGAGAGCCACGCTCTCGAAGGCGGGTTCCGGTTGGGCGAGACCAAGCGCATGAAGATAGGCCGTGACCAGCGGCGCGATCACCGCGCCCGGCGGCGGCAGCATCAGCGGGTGGCTGCGGAGGGCTTCGGCATCCGGGGCAAGGCCGTCGAGCGGATGGCCACGGCGTACGACGGCAACGATCCGCTCCGAATAGAGCTGGCGGAAGGAAAGCCCCTCCATCAGCGTGGCCGAGGCCATGCGACCGACAACCATGTCGAGCGCGCCTTCTCTCAACTGGGAAAGCAGCAGCCAGTTGGGGCCGGTGGTCACCCGCAGCATGCATTGCGGCGCGCTTTGGCGGAGATGAAGCGCTGCGCGCGGGACGAGCGCGGTCGAGGCCGTTGGCAATGCGCCGACGATCAGACGGGTGCGCGGCGGCCTGCCCTCGCGCACAAGGTCCTGGGCACGGATGAGGTCCACCAGCGCCTGGCCGCCATATTGCTGGAAGGTCTTGCCCGCCTGGGTCAGCGTCAGCCGGCGGCCGGAACGGTCGAACAGTTCGACCTGCAGGATCTCCTCCAGTTCGCGTATGGTTTTCGAGACGGCGGGCTGGCTGACATGAAGCGCGATCGCGGCCCCGCTCAGCGAGCCGCGCCGCGCGGTTTCGAGAAAAGAGCGCAGGTGGCGCATGCGCAGGCGAGGATCCAGCAAGGTTAACCTATAGGTTATGATACTTTCCCTTAATTATAATTTTTTGTGCGTTCTGGCTATGGCAAAACAGGCTGGGAGGACGGCATGATCATTCACGCAGACGGCACTGCATTGCATGTGCGCCAGGACGGGCCCGAAAACGGTCGCGCAGTCCTGTTCATCAATTCTCTGGGGACCGATCTCAGGGTCTGGGACCGGCTGATGCCGCTCCTGCCGAAAGGGCTTCGGCTTATCCGGTATGACAAGCGCGGCCATGGGCTCTCGGGCCTCGGTTCCGCCGGCGCCGGCCTTTCCATCGAAACCCTTGCCGATGACGCGATCGCCATTTGCGCGGCTCTGAAGCTTGAGGATGTGACGCTGGTCGGGCTTTCGATCGGCGGCCTGATCGCGCAGGCCGTCACGCTGAAGCGGCCCGGCCTAGTCCGCGCCGTGGTGCTGATGGATACCGCGATGCGTATCGGCACCGCCGAAATGTGGGGCGAGCGCATCGCAGCGCTTGAGGCCGGCGGCATTGCCGCGATCTCCGAGGCGGTTCTGGCGCGGTGGTTCGGGCCGGACTTTCTGGCGTCATCCGAGGCTGCGATGTGGCGCGCCATGCTGGAACGCACGCCGCTCGACGGCTACATCGCCTGCTGCAGGGCACTGGCCGGTGCGGATTACACCAGCCGCGCGGCGGAGGTGACATGTCCGGTGCTGGCGCTGTGCGGCGCGCTTGACGGTTCGACGCCGCCCGATCTGGTGCGCGCGACAGCCGAAGCCTATGACGCGCCGTTCCGTCTGATCGACAATGCCGGCCATTTGCCGCCCGTTGAGCAGCCGGAAGCCGTTGCAAGCCTTCTTTCGGCGTTTCTGGACGATACGGGCGAGGACGGCGGGCGCTACGCAGCCGGCATGCGGGTCCGCCGCTCGGTTCTGGGCGATGCCCATGTCGATCGCGCCGAGGCCGCCAAGACGCCGCTCGACGAGGCGTTCCAGACGCTGATCACCGAAAGCGCCTGGGGCACGGTCTGGGCCTCGGACGCGATCAGCCGGCGGGAGCGCTCGATGCTGACGCTGGCGCTTCTCGCCGCAACCGGCAATTTCGATGAAATCCCGATGCATATCCGCGCGACGGCCCGCACCGGGGCCAGCCGGCAGGATGTAGTGGAGGCGTTCCAGCACGTCGCCATCTATGCCGGCGTGCCGCGCGCCAATCATGCCCTGAAACTTGCAAAGGCAGCCTTTGCCGAAATGGAGGAAAATGACGATGACTGATCTGGGACCACTGATCCCGCGAAACCGGATGGTTCATCCCCCGGCCTATACGCCGGGCTACAAGACCTCGGTTGCCCGCTCGCCGAGCCTGCCGCTTCTGTCTCTGGAGAGTGGCCCGTCGGAAGAGACCGGGCCGGTGTTCGGCCACAACCAGCTTGGCGCGCTGGACAACAACCTGATCCTCAACTGGACGAAGGGCGAGGCGCCCGCCGTCGGCGAGCGGATCCTGGTCTATGGCCGCATTATGGACGAGCGCGGCAAGCCGGTGCCGGAAACGCTGATCGAGATCTGGCAGGCGAACGCCGGCGGCCGCTACCGCCACAAGAAGGATACGTATTTTGCCCCGCTCGACCCGAATTTCGGCGGCTGCGGGCGCACGATCACCGACGCCGATGGCAATTACCAGTTCCTCACCATTCGGCCCGGCGCCTATCCCTGGCCCAATGGCGGCAATGACTGGCGGCCGATGCATATTCACGTCTCGGTCTACGGCCACAGCTTCGGCCAGCGGCTGATCACCCAGATGTATTTCGAGGGCGATCCGCTGATCCCGCTCTGTCCGATTGCCAACACCGTGCGCCAGCGCGGCGATCTCGACGGCCTCGTCGCGCCGCTCGACATGAACATGTCGCGCCCGCATGACTTCCTGGCCTACAAGTTCGACATCGTGCTGCGCGGCCGCCGCCAGACCATGTTCGAGAACAAGATGGAGGGGATGTGATATGGTCCAGAAACTTCAGAACCTGCAGGAAACAGCATCCCAGACCGCTGGTCCTTACGTCCATATCGGCCTGATGCCGACCTATGCCGGCAATCCCGGCTCCTATGAGCAGGAAATCGGCGTCAGCCCCATTTCGGAAGGGGCAAAGGGCGAAATCATCGAGATCCGCGGTCAGGTGATCGACGGCACGGGCAATGCGATCCGCGATGCCATGCTCGAAAGCTGGCAGCCGGATGCCGCCGGCATCTTCCCCGGCCAGCCGGGCGCCGATCCGGCCGTTTCGGGTCTCTGCCGCTTCGCAGCCGATGCCGACAGCGGCGAGTTCGTGCTGAAAACGGTGAAGCCCGGCGCCTTCAAGGGCAGGGGCGGCTCGCACAACGCGCCGCATATCTCGCTGTGGATCGTCGCGCGCGGCATCAATATCGGGCTCAACACCCGCATCTATTTCGAGGACGAGGATAACGCCAATGACCGCATCCTCAAAGCCGTCGAACTGAAGCACCGGGTGCCGACTCTGATCGCCAGAAAGACCGGAGACGGGCAATATCGCTTCGACGTGCGTCTGCAGGGCGAAGGTGAGACGGTGTTTCTGGATATCTGAGATCGGCCGCCGGCAGGAACTTGAGCCATGCGCACTTGAGGCCTTGCCGGTCGCCTTCAAACGAGAGGAGCACCACGCGTGACCATATCGGCATTCGAACACCCCTGGCTCGGCGCTTATTTCGGCGACCCGGAAACCGTTGCGATCTGGTCGCCGGAGCGGCAATTGCTGCACATGCTGGCCTTCGAGGCGGCCTGGAGCCGGGCGCTGGGCGTCTCAGGCTTCTGCGATGCCGGGGAAGCCGAAAAGGCGGCTGTGGCAATCGAGGCGGCCGAGATACCGCCCGAAGCGCTGAGGGCAGGCATGGCCGCGGACGGCGTGCCGGTGCCGGCGCTTCTCGCCATCCTGCGCGAAAGCGCGCCGGATGCCGCCCTGCACAAGGGCGCAACCTCTCAAGACGTGGTGGACACCGCGCTTGCCATGACCTTGCGGGAGACGACGGCGCTGTTTCTCGGCCGTCTGACAAAGCTCGACGCAGCCTTGCAGGCGCTGGAGCGATCCTTCGGCGATGTGGCAATCATGGGCCGCACGCGCATGCAGGCGGCGGCTGAAATCAAGGCGCGCGAGCGGATCGCCACATGGCGGCTGCCGCTCGCAGACCATGCCGATCGGCTGAAAGCCCTTGGGCCGCACGTCGAGAAGGTTCAGATCGGCGGGCCTGCCGGCGACCGTGCGGCGCTTGGCGAAAAGGCGGACGCCATGGTTGCCTCTGTTGCCGCAGAGCTTGGTCTTCACCCCGCCGGCAAAGCCTGGCACGCCATGCGCGAGGGCATTGCCGACTATGCCTCGGTGCTGTCGCTGATTTCCGGAACGCTCGGCAAGATGGGCCAGGACGTGGCGTTGATGGCCCAGCAGGGCATTGACGAGATCGCCCTTTCCGGCGGCGGCGGGTCGTCCGCCATGCCGCACAAGAACAATCCGGTGCTCGCCGAACTCCTGGTCACGCTTGCCCGCTTCAACGCGGTGCAGGTTTCCGGCCTGCATCACGCCCTTGTCCATGAACAGGAGCGTTCGGGCGCGGCCTGGAATCTCGAATGGATGATCCTGCCGCAGATGACGCTCGCGACCGGCCGGTCGCTTTCAGCCGCGATCGCGCTTTGCGGCAAGGTCAGGCGGATCGGCCGGGGCTGAGTCTGTTTTTGTTTCAGCCTCAGAAGGTCACGCCTTCCGCCTCCAGCTTTTCCAGCACCAGTTCGGCCGCTGTCAGCCGCTCGGCGGCATTGCGGGCAAAGGCGAGGGTCAGGAGCTTGCGCCGCGCCGGCGCCAGCCTGTGTTCGGGTGCCGGGCGGATGACTTCAGCGCCGTAGCGGTCTGCAAGCAGCAGGCCGCAATCTTCCGGGAAAATCTCCAGCGGCACGCCTGCATGGGTGGCGAAGAACAGCCGGTCGCAGTAATCGCGATAGTCCGGCCACTTGTTGTCGACGCGAAAATCCTCGATTGAGGACTTGATCTCGATGATCCAGATCTCGCCCTTCTCGGTGAGGCAGATGAGGTCGGCGCGACGGCCGTTCCTGAGCGTCATCTCGCTGATGACGGCGTTGCGCATATGCTTCATCAGGTGCTGGACGCCGCGGCGGACCATGAGCGCCCGCTCGGACTGGCGGCCGTCGGCCGTCGGGTTCTTGGCGTGAAGATCGACGATCGCCATGGAACTTCCCTTCAATCGATGCATTTTCACAACAGCGCGAGGCGGCATGTGGCCACTGACATGGCTTCCCACCACTTGCGCTTGTCATGCAATGAAATGTTAACCATAAGCTTTTATCAGCTAACTATTATCACTTTTCGCTCCAAACGTCGCCACGAGACAGCCCATGCACATCAGAACGCTTCTTCTTGCACTCTCATTCACCGGTCTGCTTGCCGCTGCCGGCTGCACCACGACCGACGGCATGTCCTCGGGCAAGATGGCGCCGATTTCGGCCTATGCCGCCGTCAATGACGAGGGTATCGAGCTGCCGCGCGTGCCGATCACGGAAGTCGACGACAAGTATCGCCGCCAGATCGTTGATTACGAGACCGATGAAGCGCCGGGCACGATCGTTGTCGATACCAAGGAGCGCCTGCTCTATTACGTCGAGGAAGACGGCAAGGCCGTGCGTTACGGCATTGGCGTCGGCCGCGACGGTTTCCGCTGGTCGGGCGATGCCTATATCGGCCGCCGCGCCGAATGGCCGACCTGGTATCCGCCGTCAGCCATGGTCAAGCGCCAGCCGGAGCTCAAGGAATATGCCGGCGGCATGGAGCCCGGCATCATGAACCCGCTCGGCGCCCGCGCGCTCTATCTCTACCGCAACGGCAACGACACCATGTTCCGCATTCACGGCAACCCCAACTGGACCTCGATCGGCCAGGCGGTATCCTCCGGCTGCATCCGCATGATCAACCAGGACATTATCGACCTCTATGCCCGCGTCGATCCCGACAAGCGTACCAAGGTTGTCGTGCTGCCGGGCTGAGCACAGTTCCAGGATGTGAAGAAAAGGCGGTCCCGGAGGCCGCCTTTTTCGTTTCCCGACCGCGAATTCAGCCTCCCGCGCTTGATTTTGGCGAATGCTTCGATAGATAGAGCCAAAACACTTCAAGCGGCATGCCCTTTCGCCGCAACCCGAAAGGCACGGCTATGCAGACCCCCTATTACCTCATCGACAGGTCACGGCTTCAGCAGAACCTCGACAAGATCGCCTGGCTGCGCGAGGCCTCGGGCGCCAGGGCGCTTCTGGCGCTCAAATGCTTTGCCACATGGTCGGTCTTTGACCAGATGAGCCGCTATATGGACGGCACGACATCCTCCTCGCTTTTCGAGGTCAAGCTTGGCCACGAGAAATTCGGCGGCGAGACCCATGCCTATTCGGTTGCCTATGCCGAAGACGAGATCGACGAGGTTCTGCAAAACTGCGACAAGATCATCTTCAACTCGATCGGCCAGCTTTCGCGGTTCAAGGTGCAGTCGGAAGGCAAGATCCGCGGCCTGCGCGTCAATCCGCAGGTCTCGACCTCGGATTTCGACCTTGCCGACCCGGCCCGTCCCTTCTCGCGGCTCGGCGAGCATGATCCGGCGGTGATCGAATCCGTGCTGGACCAGGTCTCCGGCTTCATGTTTCACAACAATTGCGAGAACGAGGATTTCGACCGGTTCGACGCGATGCTCACCGTCATCGAGGAGCGCTTCGGTTCTCTGATCGAACGTCTCGACTGGGTGAGCCTCGGCGGCGGCATTCATTTTACCGGCGAGAACTATCCCCTGGAAAAGCTCGCCGCGCGGCTCAAGGCTTTTGCCGAAAAATACGGCGTACAGGTCTATCTGGAGCCGGGGGAGGCGGCGATCACCGGTGCCGCAACGCTGGAGGTCACCGTGCTCGACACGCTGAACAATGGCAAGGACCTCGCCATCGTCGATTCATCGATCGAGGCGCATATGCTGGATCTTCTGATCTATCGCGAAAGCGCGAAGATCCTGCCCGATACCGGTCCGCACAGGGTGATGATCTGCGGAAAATCCTGTCTGGCTGGCGATATTTTCGGCGAATTTTCCTTTGAGGAACCGGTCAAGGTCGGCGACCGGTTGTCCATCGAAAATGCCGCCGGTTACACTATGGTCAAGAAGAACTGGTTCAATGGCGTGAAAATGCCGGCGATCGCGATCCGCGAGGAGAACGGCGAGATCCGTACCGTTCGCGAATTCGGCTATGAAGATTTCAGATCCGCCCTGTCGTAAGACCGGGCAGACCCCGCGGAGCGGCCTGCCGCTCCAACCCTTGATTTGGGGCAGGCGAAGCTGCCCAAAACCGGAGGCGTTGTTCCGATGAAGAAAAATGTGCTGATTATCGGCGCGGGCGGCGTGGCCCAGGTGGTTGCGCATAAATGTGCCCAGAACAATGATGTGCTCGGCGATATCCATATCGCCTCGCGCACCAAGTCCAAATGCGATGCGATCATCGAGAGCGTTCTGGAAAAGAAGGCGATGAAAGAGGATGGCGTCCTGCTGGCCCATCAGCTCGATGCGCTCGATATTCCCTCGACCGTTGCGCTGATCAACCAGACCGGCGTCGAGATCGTCATCAATGTCGGGACGGCCTTCCTCAACATGTCGGTGCTGGAAGCCTGCCTCGAGACGGGCGCGGCCTATATCGACACCGCCATCCACGAAGAGCCCGACAAGATCTGCGAAACGCCGCCGTGGTATGCGAATTACGAGTGGAAGCGCAAGGATCGCTGCGCGGAAAAGGGCGTCACCGCCATTCTCGGCGCCGGTTTCGATCCGGGCGTCGTCAATGCCTATGCCCGCCTTGCCAAGGATGATTATGTCGACGACATCACCGATATCGACATTGTCGACATCAATGCCGGCAGCCATGGCAAGTATTTCGCCACGAATTTCGATCCTGAGATCAATTTCCGCGAGTTCACCGGCACGGTCTATGCCTGGCAGAACAATGAGTGGACGACCAACAAGATGTTCGAGGTCGGCCACGAGTTCGACCTGCCGGTCGTCGGCAAGCAGAAAGCCTATATGTCCGGCCATGACGAGATCCATTCGCTGTCGAAGAATATGGGCTCGCCCAATGTCCGCTTCTGGATGGGCTTTGGCGATCACTACATCAACGTCTTCACCGTGCTGAAGAGCCTCGGCCTGTTGTCCGAGCAGCCGGTGATGACGGCGGAAGGCCAGGAAGTGGTGCCGCTGAAGGTGGTCAAGGCCGTGTTGCCGGACCCCTCGTCGCTTGCGCCGAACTATACCGGCAAGACCTGCATCGGCGACTTCGTCAAGGGCACCAAGGACGGCAAGCCGGCGGAAGTCTTCATCTACAACGTCTCCGACCACAAGGAGGCCTACAACGAAGTCGGCAGCCAGGGCATTTCCTACACCGCCGGCGTTCCCCCGGTCGCCGCCGCCATTCTGGTGGCGTCCGGCGAATGGGACGTGAAGACCATGGCCAATGTCGAGGAACTGCCGCCCAAGCCCTTCCTGCATGTCCTGAACCAGATCGGCCTGCCGACCCGGATCAAGGACGAAAACGGCGACCGCGCGCTCGATTTTTCGAAGTAAATCCGGCGGTGGACATCTATCGACCCCGTAGCGGAAACGCTGCGGGGTTTTTCTTTGTCCGCTTCGTGCTAAAACCGCCTGAACAACGGGCGGGCTTCTCATGGCGCTGAAAGACAAACGCATTCTCCTGATCATTGCCGGCGGGATCGCGGCTTATAAAAGCCTCGATCTGATCCGCAGGCTGAAGGAGCGCGGCGCGCGGGTCACCCCGGTGATGACCACGGCGGCGCAGGAATTCATCACGCCGCTCGCCGTCGGCGCGCTGTCCGGCGGGCATGTGTTCACCGATCTCTTCTCCCGCACCGAGGAGCAGGATGTCGGCCATATCCGGCTCGCGCGCGAGAATGACCTGATCGTGGTCGCGCCGGCGACGGCCAATCTGATGGCGAAGGCGGCCAATGGCATCGCCGATGATCTGGCAAGCGCCGTGCTTCTGGCGCGCGATTGCCCGCTTCTGCTGGCGCCTGCCATGAACCCGAAAATGTGGTCGGCCGCCCCGACGCAGCGTAATCTGGCGACGCTTCTTGCCGATGGCGCAAAGACCATTGGGCCAATGGCGGGCGAAATGGCCGAAAGCGGCGAGGCCGGGACCGGACGGATGGCCGAGCCGCTGGAGATCGTCGCTGCCATCGAGGCCTTTTTCGACGACGCGCCGAAGCCGCTTGCGGGAAAGCGTGCGATTGTCACCTCCGGCCCCACCCATGAGCCGATCGACCCGGTGCGCTATATCGCCAACCGTTCGTCCGGCCGCCAGGGCCATGCCATCGCCGCGGCGCTATCGAGGCTCGGGGCCGATGTGACGCTTGTCTCCGGCCCGGTGACGATTGCCGATCCTGAAGGCGTGACCACGGTTCATGTGGAGAGCGCCCGCGAAATGCTCGCCGCCGTGGAGAAAGCGTTGCCCGCCGATATCGCGGTCATGGTGGCGGCCGTTGCCGACTGGCGGGCAGCCGATTCAGCCACGCAGAAGATGAAGAAGAAGCAGGGGGAAGCGCCGCCGCCGCTGCTGCTTGCGGAAAACCCGGATATTCTCAAGACCATCGGCCATCACCAGCGCCGTCCGGCGCTCGTTGTCGGCTTTGCCGCCGAGACCAGCGATGTTGTCGCTTATGCCCGTGACAAGCTCGCCCGCAAGGGCGCCGACCTGATCGTCGCCAATGATGTATCAAAGGTCGGCGTCATGGGCGGGGCGCGCAACGCGGTGACGCTGGTGAGCGAGGCTGGCGCCGAGACCTGGCCGGATATGGACAAACAGGATGTCGCCCTGAGGCTTGCTGAGTGGATGGCAAAGAAGTTTGTCTGATAGACAGGCAAAAATAAGGCTACTTTACGCGAACCTTTATCGCCTTTGTTGGAAGATCAAAAACTCTCTCACCCGTCTCATATGCCTTTTGTTCGGGAGTTTTAAGCCAAAGAAACCCAGGCGTTCTACAACCCTCCCGCCCACAAATCGCAGCCGTTTCTGGATATCCTATAGGTTCGACCTTTGATGTGTAGGGCCCATCTCGGCCTTGGGGCACATGAACACTACATCGTAAAATTGGCATCCTCCCAAATCCTCCGCGTTTTACTAACCTTCACCTAGAATTTTAGCTCGTAGATGCTCAATTACAACCCTGCGAGTATCGGGTTCGAGGTCTTCCAATACTACGTCCAGAGCCTTCATCCGTCGACGCAGCGTGTTGAGCTCGTCCATCAGGCCGAGGACCACCGGAACGGCCTCGTCATTGACCTCGAGATCCTCGGTCAGTTCGACAATCAGCTGCAGGCGGGCAAGGTCGGTCTCGTCGAAGGCCGGGCCGCGTTCACCCTGCCGGGGCTTGACCCATGAGCGGGTGACACAGATTTCCAGGCGTTCGGCACTCAGCCGTCCGACCCGTTCCAGCACCTCTGTCTTCGTCATGATGATCATCGCCGGCCTCCCTTCCAGCCCGCGCGCGGATCGTGCGGATGGTTCTCGCGCCATGTCTTGAGCGCTTCCTCAAGGGCGGGATCCGCCTTGTTCGGCAGCACGATCTTCAGCGTCACCAGCATGTCGCCGGCGCCGCCGCCTGCCTTCGGCGCGCCCTTGCCCTTGAGCCGCATCACCCGGCCCGAACTCGAATTCGGCGGCACCTTCAGATTGACCCGGCCGTCGATCGTCGGCACGGAAACCGTCGCGCCCAGCACCGCCTCATCGATGCCGACGGGCAGGTCGATCTTGATGTCATCGCCGTCGCGGGTGAAGACGGGATCGGGCGACACCTCGATGCGCACATAGGCATCGCCCGGCGGCCCGCTATTGAGGCCCGGCTCGCCCTTGCCGGCAAGCCTCATCGTCTTGCCGTCCTCGATCCCGGCGGGAATGGTGAGCGCGATCTTGCCGCCCTCGGGCAGGCCGACCGTCTTCTTCGCGCCGGTGAGTGCCTCGATGAGGCTCACCTGAAGATGAAAATGGCGATCCTGTCCGCGCATGCGCATCGAACCGCGCTCCCCGAATGAGCCGCCGGATGCCCTGCCGCCGAAGGCGCGGGAGAAGAACTCGCCGAGATCGTCGAACCCGCCCTCGAATTCGTAGCGCGCGCTCGGGTCGGCCTCGGCATGGGCGCGGTAATATTGCCGCTCCGGCCGTTCCTGCTGGTTGATGTCGATCTCGCCGGCATCGAACCGGCGGCGTTTCTCCGGATCGCTCAACAGGTCATAGGCCGCCGTCACCCGGCCGAACTGGTCGGCCTTGGCGGCGTCGCCGGGGTTGAGGTCCGGGTGAAGCTTCTTGGCAAGCTGCCGGTAGGCCTTCTTGATCTCGTCCTGAGAGGCCGTCTTGGCAACGCCGAGCAATTGATAGGGGTCGTGTTGTTGTTGCACCATGATTGTGACCTTGATCAATCGGCGGTTGGGCCGCCCTGCCGTATGATATGGGAATGGCCGTTTCGGCTTTCCAGACTCGTCGTTGCCCGGATGGAGAGCAGAACGGCACTTGCAAAATCGTTATAATAACGTATATACGAAAGTACGTATCTTTTAGCGAGGAGTTTGCAATGTCTCTCGATCGTGCCGTTCTGGCCTTTGCCGGTGTCATGGTTCTTCTGTCGGTGGTTCTGACGGTGTTCGTCAGCATCTACTGGCTGTGGTTCACCGCCTTCATCGGCTTCAACATGCTGCAATCGGCCTTCACCGGCTTTTGCCCGGCGGCCATGATTTTCAAGAAGCTCGGCATCAAGCCCGGCACCGCATTCTGAAAGGCTGGATGATGATGCCCAGAGCGCTTGCATGGCGCGGCACGGCCGCGCTTCTCGCCGCCTTTCTCACGGCCGTTTCAGCCTCCGCCGCAACGCTGAAGGTCGAGCCGATGACCGTGCCGGAGTGGAAGGCCGTCTATGGCGAGGTCAAGGCCCGCGACACCGTGCCGGCGCGCGCCCGCATCGGCGGCACGCTGGAATCGCTGACGCTGACGGAAGGCGACACGGTCAGCGAAGGCGATGTGATCGGAACCGTCAGGGACGACAAGCTCGAATATCAGATTGCCGCCTATGAGGCGCAGCTGAAGGGGCTCAACGCCTCGCTGGAAAATGCCCGTTCAGAACTGGAACGCGGCGAAAACCTCAACCAGCGCGGCGTGATGAGCAATCAGCAACTCGATACGCTGAGGACCCAGGTCGATGTCGTCGTCAACAACATCGCCTCGGTCAACGCCAATATGGAAGTGGTGCGCCAGCAGCTGCGCGAGGGCGATATCCTGGCGCCGGCATCGGGCCGCGTGCTGAAGGTGCCGGTTGTCGAGGGCTCGGTCATTCTGCCCGGCGAGACGGTCGCCACGATCGGTTCCGGCGGCTTCTATCTGCGGCTTGCCATTCCCGCCCGCCACGCAAACCTTCTGGAGGAGGGGGCGTCCATCGAGATCAGCCGTCCCGACGCCAAGGGTGAGGCCACCGGCAAACTCGTCAAGCTCTATCCGGAACTCGAGAACAACCGGGTGATCGCCGATGTCGAGGTTGAGGGGCTGAAGACCAGCTACGTCAATCAGCGCTTCCTGGTGCGTGTGCCGATCGGCGATCGCGAGGCTTTCTTCGTGCCCGAAAACGCCGTGACCACCCGTCATGGGCTCGATTTCGTCACCGTGGCCCTTGGCGGCGGGGAAATGCGCGAGAAGACCGTGATGACCGGCGGCAATGCCAACATCAACGGTCAGACCATGACCGAGATACTGACCGGGCTTTCCCCCGGCGATGAGGTAATCGTCCCATGAAACCGCACAAGCTTGGTCTTGCCGGCGGGCTGACCAAATCCTTCATCGCCTCGCCGCTGACGCCGCTTTTCCTGCTGGCGGCGCTGGCGCTCGGTATCGTGGCCCTTCTCACCCTGCCGCGCGAGGAAGAGCCGCAGATCTCCGTGCCCATGGTCGACATCATTGTCCAGGCTCCCGGGCTGAAGGCGGAGGATGCCGTCAAGCTTGTCTCCGAACCGCTGGAGACGATCATCAAGGGCATCAATGATGTCGAGCATGTCTATTCGCAGACATCCGACAATCAGGTCATGGTAACGGCCCGCTTCAAGGTCGGCACGCCGGCCGACAGCGCGGTGCTGCGCGTCCATGACAAGGTCATGGCCAATATCTCCGATATTCCCGTCGGCATACCCGAGCCGCTGATCATCGGCCGTACCATTGATGACGTCGCCATTGTCGCGCTGACGCTGACGCCGGCCGATGGCCAGGATGCGGACATCACCGCCAATGACCTGACCCGGGTTGCCCGCGAACTGCAGACCGAACTCACCAAGATCGATGAGGTGGGGCTCACCTATCTGGTCGGCGAGACCGGCGAGGCGATCCGCATCGCGCCCGATCCCGAACGGCTGGCGCTCTATGGCGTGACGCTAAAGGCGCTGACCGGCAAGGTGACGGCGGCCAACCGCGCCTTCTCCACCGGCACGGTGCGCGACAACGGCATGCAGATCGACGTGATGGCCGGCCAGACCCTGTCTTCGCCCGGCGAGATCGGCAATCTCCTGCTGACGAGCGCCGACGGACGCCCGGTCTATGTCCGCGATGTGGCCGACATTTCCTATATCACCAATGATTCCGACGCGATTACCTCCTCGGTCACGCTTGCCGAAGACGGAACGATGGATCGCGTTCCGGCCGTCACCCTGGCAATCGCCAAGCGCGCAGGCGCCAACGCGGTCAATGTCGCCCACGACATTCTCCACCGCGTCGACGAGTTGAAGGGCACGCTGATCCCCGACACGATGGCCGTTTCGGTCACCCGTGACTATGGCGAGACGGCCAACGAAAAGGCCAACGAACTGCTGTTCCACCTGGCGCTTGCAACCGTGTCGATCATCATCCTCGTCTGGGTGGCGATCGGTCTCAGGGAAGCGCTTGTCGTCGCCATCGTCATTCCGGTGACGATCCTGCTGACGCTGTTTGCCGCCAATATCATGGGCTATACGCTGAACCGCGTGTCGCTGTTCGCGCTGATCTTCTCCATCGGCATCCTGGTGGACGATGCGATCGTCGTGATCGAGAACATTGCCCGCCACTGGGCCATGCCCGATGAACGCACCCGCGTACAGGCGGCGATCGAGGCGGTGGCGGAAGTCGGCAACCCGACCATCGTCGCAACGCTGACCGTGGTTGCGGCACTGCTGCCGATGATGTTCGTTTCCGGCATGATGGGCCCCTATATGAGCCCGATCCCGGCGGTGGCCTCCGCCGCGATGATCTTCTCCTTCTTCGTAGCGGTGATGATCACGCCCTGGCTGATGGTGAAGATTGCCGGCAATGCCAAGCTCCATGCTGAGGACGGCCATGGCGGCGGCGCGCTCGGCCGCGCCTATGCGGCGGTCGCCCGCCCGATCCTGAAGACGAAGGTCCGCTCCTGGACCTTTATCGGGCTCGTTCTGGTCGCCACCTTCGGCTCGCTCAGCCTGTTCTACACCAAGCATGTCACCGTCAAGCTTCTGCCCTTCGACAACAAGTCGGAACTGCAGGTGACGATCGACCTGCCGGAAGGCGCCTCGGTCGAGGAGACCGACGCCATTGCCCAGGCCGTGGCCGATGTGGTGCTGCAGACACCGGAGGTCATGTCGGTCCAGACCCATGCCGGCACGGCTTCGCCCTTCAACTTCAACGGACTGGTGCGTCACTATTACATGCGTAACCGGCCGGAGATGGGCGATGTCCAGATCAATCTGACGCCGAAGGGCGAGCGCGACCGCTCCAGCCACGAGATCGCGCTCGATCTGAGGCAGAAGATCCTGGCGGACGTTCCCGTGCCCGCCGGCAGTTCGCTCAAGGTCGTCGAGCCGCCGCCCGGTCCGCCAGTCATGGCCACGCTCTTGGCGGAGATCTACGGCCCGGACGCCGAAACCCGTCGCGCCGTTGCCGAAAAGGTCAAGGAAGCCTTCCGCTCGGTACCCTTCATCGTCGATGTCGATGACAGCTACGGCCAGCAGACGCGCCGGCTGAGGGTCGCGATCTCCGGCGATGACCTGGAAAGCTACGGCGTTGCCGAACAGGATGTCTTCGACGCGCTGTCGGCGCTCAACGGCACAACCACGGTCGGTTACTCCCATCGCGGCGGCGGCCGTCCCCCGATCCCGATCGAGATCGGTCGCACCAAGAACCAGAAGGTGCTCGACGAGACCTTCCTGTCGACGCCGGTGGCTTCCGCCACGGGCGGAACCGCCTCCGTGGTCGAACTCGGCGATGTCGTGACGGTTACCGAAGAGCCGACCTCCTACGCCATCTTCCGCCACAACGGCCATTATGCAGACATGGTGACCGGCGAACTGGCGGGCGATTTCGAGGCGCCGCTCTACGGCATGCTCGCCGTTCAGGACGCGATCGATGCGATGGACTGGGGCGACCTGCCGAAACCGGTGATCAAGTTGCACGGCCAGCCGGAGGACGAATCCGAACCCGTGCTGCTGTGGGACGGCGAATGGGAAGTCACCTGGGTGACGTTCCGCGACATGGGCGCCGCCTTCATGGTCGCGCTCCTCGGGATCTATATCCTCGTCGTCGCCCAGTTCGGCTCGTTCAAGGTGCCGCTGGTAATCCTGACGCCGGTGCCGCTGACCTTCATCGGCATCATGCTCGGCCACTGGATGTTCCACGCGCCGTTCACGGCAACTTCGATGATTGGCTTCATCGCGCTTGCGGGCATCATCGTGCGCAACTCGATCCTGCTGGTCGACTTCATCCGGCATACCAAATCGGATGACGTGCCCATGGTCGAGACGCTGATCGCCGCCGGCGCGATCCGTTTCAAGCCGATCCTCCTGACCGCGCTTGCGGCCATCATCGGCGCGGCGGTCATCCTGGCCGATCCGATCTTTCAGGGCCTGGCGATCTCGCTTCTGTTCGGCCTGATATCGTCGACCCTGCTGACGGTGCTGATCATTCCGGCAATCTACCGGGCGCTGAGAAGCTGATCCGGAACCCTGCGGCCGCCGGGCAAAAAACGGCGGCCGCAACATTCCCGGCGTCTTCCTTTGGGCGGTCTGCGCCATGGGCTTTCTCCACTCTAGCGTTTAGTGGAAAAGTTTTGCCTCACTAATCCCATGGTTGCCATTGCCCTTGATACGTGTAAAAACTATGCGTTGTAATCACATGTCGCTTGCGCTCTTAACTGCAGGTGATTCAAAGCGAAATCAGCCGTAGGCCGGTGCACAGGAGCCACGCCAGCGCGCCCGAAAGACACGATTCCCTTGAAGAAATATCATGACCTGCTGGAATATCTCGTTCTGGTTCACGAGATCGACAGCCTGACGAGCCTTCGCGCGGCCATCGACAAGGTCGCCCGGCGCTATGATCTCGCCCGGACCGGATTGTTTCACCGGTCGCTGACGCCGTCGCGAGATGCGGTTGCATGGCGCTGTCTTGTCGAGAGCGGACCCGCCGCGGAGTGCTCCATCCTGTTTGACGGTGCGGTTGACGGCGTCCTGCTGGCCACTGACGCCTTTGGCGGCGCCTATTTCTGGGAAACGGCGATTGCGGCCGGGAGGCTCAACCCCGCGCTCTCGCGTGATTTGCGCACACGCTGTGCCCGGGCGGCGCAGCAGGGCCTGACCCACGGCGTTACCTTTCCGGTTTTCGGGCGGGAGGGGCTGGCCGGTGCGCTTGCGTTGGGACGCGGCGGCCGGATCGACCTCTCTCCGCTGGAGATCAGCCTTTTTAGCGCGCTGGCCCGCGAGACGCTGGAACGCTGTCTTGTCATTCTGCAACGCGGCAAAGGCGATACGCCCGCCCGAAGCGCCGCCCCCGACCTGTCGCTGCGCGAGCTGACCATCCTCAAGAACCTGGCGGACGGCATGACCTCGGTCGAGACCGGCAAGACCATCGGCCTCACCAATCATACCGTCAACTGGTATGTCAGCGGGCTGCAGCAGAAGCTCGGCGCCCGCAACCGGCAAAACCTTGTCGCCCTTGCATTCCGGCTCGGTCTCGTCTCCTGATCGCCGCGAATCGACCAAGGCGGAAAGCCGGATTTGCGCTTGCCTCAGAGTTTGGCTATGACTTTAAAATTGCGATTGTCACGCTTTTTTCCTGAGGAGGCTTTCCTTGCCGATTTCAAAGATTCTCGTCGCCAACCGTTCCGAGATTGCCATCCGTGTTTTTCGCGCTGCAAACGAACTCGACATAAAAACGGTCGCGATCTGGGCGGAAGAGGACAAGCTGGCGCTCCACCGGTTCAAGGCGGATGAGAGCTACCAGGTCGGACGCGGCCCGCATCTTGATCACGACATGGGTCCGATCGAAAGCTACCTCTCGATCGAGGAAGTGATCCGCGTCGCCAAGCTCTCCGGCGCCGATGCCATTCACCCGGGATATGGCCTTCTCTCCGAAAGTCCAGAATTCGTGGATGCCTGCGCGGAAGCCGGCATCACCTTCATCGGCCCGAAGGCCGAGACCATGCGCCGGCTCGGCAACAAGGTTGCCGCCCGCAACCTTGCCATCGAGGTCGGGGTTCCGGTCGTGCCGGCAACCGATCCGCTGCCCGACGACATGGCGGAAGTCGAGCGGATGGCCGAGGAAATCGGCTTTCCGGTGATGCTGAAGGCATCCTGGGGCGGCGGCGGTCGCGGCATGCGCGTCATCCGTTCCAAGGCCGATCTCGCCCGCGAGGTGACGGAAGCAAAGCGCGAGGCCAAGGCCGCCTTCGGCAAGGATGAGGTCTATCTCGAAAAGCTGGTCGAGCGCGCCCGCCACGTGGAGAGCCAGATTCTCGGCGACACCCACGGCAATGTGGTGCATCTGTTCGAGCGCGACTGTTCGATCCAGCGCCGCAACCAGAAGGTCGTCGAGCGTGCGCCGGCGCCGTACCTTACCGAGGAACAGCGCGCCGAACTCGCCGAATATTCGCTGAAGATCGGCCGGGCCACAGATTATATCGGCGCGGGCACGGTCGAGTATCTGATGGATGCCGATACCGGCAAGTTCTACTTCATCGAAGTCAATCCGCGTATCCAGGTCGAGCACACCGTCACCGAAACCGTGACCGGCATCGATATCGTCAAGGCGCAGATCCATATTCTCGACGGGGCCGCGATCGGCACCGAGGAATCCGGCGTTCCCCCGCAGGAAGAGATCTATCTGCGCGGCCATGCGCTGCAGTGCCGCATCACCACGGAAGACCCGGAACACAATTTCATTCCCGATTACGGCCGCATCACCGCCTATCGCGGCGCCACCGGCTTCGGCATCCGTCTGGACGGCGGCACGGCCTATTCCGGCGCGGTGATCACCCGTTTCTACGATCCGCTTCTGGAAAAGGTCACCGCCTGGGCGCCGTCGCCGCAGGAGGCCGCGCGCCGCATGGACCGGGCGCTCAGGGAATTCCGCATTCGCGGCGTTGCCACCAACCTGACCTTCCTCGAAGCGATCATCACCCATCCGCAATTCATGGATTACAGCTACACGACGCGTTTCATCGACGAAACGCCGGAGCTGTTTTCCCAGGTCAAGCGCGCCGACCGCGCCACCAAGCTCCTGACCTATCTGGCCGATGTCACCGTCAACGGCCACCCGGAAGTCAAGGGCCGTCCGCGCCCCTCCGACGAGATTGCCGCACCGGTCGTCCCCTTCATCGAGGGCGACCCGAAGCCGGGCACCAAGCAGCTTTTCGACAAGATGGGACCGGAAAAATTCGCCAAATGGATGCGCAATGAAAAGCGCGTCCTGATGACGGACACCACCATGCGCGACGGCCACCAGTCGCTGCTGGCGACCCGCATGCGCACCCATGACATTGCCACGATTGCCGGCACCTATGCCAAGGCGCTGCCGGAACTGCTTTCGCTTGAATGCTGGGGTGGGGCGACCTTCGACGTGTCGATGCGCTTCCTGACGGAAGACCCGTGGGAGCGGCTGGCGAAGGTCCGCCAGAACGCGCCGAACCTTCTGCTGCAGATGCTGCTCAGAGGCGCAAACGGCGTCGGCTACAAGAACTACCCCGACAATGTGGTCAAGTATTTCGTCCGTCAGGCCGCCGCCGGCGGGATCGATCTTTTCCGCGTCTTCGACTGCCTCAACTGGGTGGAGAACATGCGCGTCTCGATGGATGCCGTCGCCGAGGAAGGCAAGCTCTGCGAGGCGGCAATCTGCTATACGGGCGACATTCTGAACGCGCGCCGTCCGCAATATGACCTGAAATACTACACCGACCTTGCCAAGGAACTGGAAGCCGCCGGCGCCCATATCATCGCGGTCAAGGACATGGCGGGTCTGCTGAAGCCGGCAGCCGCCAAGATGCTGTTCACCGCACTGCGCGATGCCACCGAGCTGCCGATCCATTTCCACACGCATGACACATCGGGCATTTCGGCCGCCACCGTGCTTTCGGCGATCGACGCCGGCGTCGATGCCGTCGATGCGGCGATGGACGCGTTCTCCGGCAATACATCGCAGCCCTGCCTTGGCTCGATCGTCGAGGCGCTGAAGGGCCATGAGCGCGATCCGGGGCTGAACACAGGCTATATTCGCCGCATCTCCTTCTACTGGGAGGCCGTGCGCCACCAGTATTCCGCCTTTGAAAGCGATCTGAAGGGACCCGCCTCGGAAGTCTATCTTCACGAAATGCCGGGCGGCCAGTTCACCAATCTGAAGGAACAGGCCCGTTCGCTCGGTCTGGAGACCCGCTGGCATGAAGTGGCGCAGGCCTATGCCGACGCCAACCAGATGTTCGGCGATATCGTCAAGGTGACGCCGTCCTCCAAGGTGGTCGGCGACATGGCGCTGATGATGGTGAGCCAGGATCTCTCCGTTGCCGATGTCGAAAGCCCGGCCAAGGACATGTCCTTCCCCGATTCGGTCATCTCCATGCTGAAGGGCGATCTCGGCCAGCCGCCGGCCGGATGGCCGGAAGGCCTGCAGAAGAAGGCGCTGAAGGGCGACAAGCCCTATACGGTGCGCCCCGGCTCGCTTCTGGAAGACGCGGACCTTGAGGCTGAACGCAAACAGGCCGAGGAAAAGGTCGGTCGCGAGATCAACGATTTCGAACTCGCCTCCTACCTGATGTATCCGAAGGTCTTTGTCGACTATGCGCTGGCGAGCGAGACTTACGGCCCCGTCTCGGTCCTGCCGACGCCGGCCTATTTCTACGGTCTCGACGAGGGCGACGAGCTCTTCGCCGATCTGGAAGTGGGCAAGACCATCGTGGTGCAGAACCAGGCCGTTACCAGCCCGGACGAGAAGGGCATGGTCACCGTGTTCTTCGAGCTGAACGGCGCGCCGCGCTCGATCAAGGTGCCGGACCGCGCCCATGGCGCAACCGGCGGCGCCAACCAGAAGGTGGATCCGGCCAACCCGAACCAGGTGGGAGCGCCGATGCCGGGCGTGATCTCGACGGTTGCCATCTCCGCCGGCCAGCAGGTCTCCTCCGGCGACGTTCTGGTCTCCATCGAAGCCATGAAGATGGAAACCGCGCTCCACGCCGACCGCGACGGCGTCATCAAGGAAGTTCACGTCAAGGCCGGCGACCAGATCGACGCCAAGGATCTTCTGGTGGTGTTCGAGGACTGAGGACGCTCGCAGTTATCGGAAACAAGCGAACCCCGGTCATTCGGCCGGGGTTGAAGAAAACTGCAGAAGCAGAGAGCCTGCCCCCATTCTCCGTCACCCCGGCCCTAAGCCGGGGTCCAGGGCAGTACGACGGGTGCATCCTGAAGTCGGTCGCAAGGCCTTCCGTATGGCTCTGGATGCCGGCTCAAGGCCGGCATGACGGAGGAGGGAACTTTGTCAGCAGTCTGATCCCGGTCATTCGGCCGGGGTTTTTGCGTTTTCCGGCGTCGCGACGGGCGAGGGGGTGGGGCTGCCCATACGGCCGAGCCAGAGGCTTGCCAGCACCAGCACGGCGCCTGCGACCTGCAGCGGCGACAAGGCCTGACCGAGCAGGATCCAGCCGAGCAGGACCGCGCTCAAGGGGCTCAGAAAGCCGAGGAGGGCGGCGCGTGAGGGGCCGATCATGGCAATGCCGCGAAACCAGAAGAAATAGGTGAGCGCCGCGCCGATGAGGCCGAGCCAGGCAAGGCCGATCAGGTTTTCTGCCGTCGGAACCGGGAAGGTGGGCTCGAGGGTGAGGGCCAGCGGCAGAAGCAGCAGGCCGCCGGTGGTCAATTGCCAGGCGGTCAGCGTCAGCGGCGGCACGGGAAACTGCCATTTGCGGGTCAGCACAGTGCCTGCCGCCATCGACAGCGCGCCGCCGAAGGCAGCGGCAATGCCGAGGGGATCGAGCACGGCGTTCGGCGACAGCACGAGAAAGCCGACGCCGGCGAGCCCGCCAAGCGCGGCCAGCACGCCGAGCGGCCGGATCGCCGTACCAAGCGCAGCGCGCGCAAGAAACAGCACGATCAGCGGCTGGGTCGCGCCGAGTGTTGCGGCAACGCCGCCGGGCAGGCGGTAGGCGGCAACGAAGAGCAGGCTCCAGAACAGTGCGAAGTTCAGGAAACCGAGCGCAAACAGGCGCGGCAGCATGGCGGGGGAGGGCAATTGCCGGACCACGGCAAGCAGGATGAGGCCCGCCGGCAGCGCTCTGAGCAGGCCGAGGGTCAAGGGCATGCCCGGCGGCAGAAGCTCGGTTGTGACGATATAGGTGCTGCCCCAGATGGCGGGCGCCAGCGCGGTGAGCAGGACATCGGATGTTTTCGGCATGACCGCCTCCATTTACCTTGACGTCAAACTATATGGATTTAGCTTGACGTCAAGATAAAATCTCCGCATGGTCGAACCATGGATCATGTCGACAGTATTCTTGCAGAGTGGCAGGCCGAGCGTCCGGATCTCGACGCCATGCCGATGGGCGTGATGGGACGCCTCAAACGGCTTCAGCAACATCTTGCCCGCAATCTGGAAACTGTGTTCTCCCGATACGGGCTGAATGCCGCGAGTTTCGACGTGCTGGCAACGCTGAGGCGTTCCGGCCCGCCCTATGCGCTTTCGCCTTCGGCGCTGATGGAGCGGACGATGGTCTCCTCCGGCACCATGACCAACCGGCTTGACCGGCTGGAGGCGGCGGGCTTCATCTCGCGCGAGCGCAATCCCGAGGATGGCCGCGGTTTCGTCATTGCGCTGTCAGACAAGGGCTTCGCCCTGATCGACGAGGCGGTGAGCGCCCATGTCGAGAACCAGCACAGGCTGATTGCATCCCTGCCGATGGAAGATCGCGCGGCGCTTGACCGGCTTCTGGCAAAGTGGCTGGCGGCGTTTGAGTGAGCGCCGCCGCGCCGAAGGAGCGAAGACCGGCGTTTGCGGTTTCCGCCCGGTTTCTTGAGAAGCCCGTCCACCCACTCTGAGTCATCCAACTGAGTTGATGACGCGGAGCCGAGGGGCAGGCTATGTCAATAAACTAACCGGACGCTGACAGCGTCCGGTTTTCTTCCTGCAAATCAGACAAGCTCTGCGAGCGTTTCACGTGAAAACGCCTGAAGCTTGTCGATCTCGCCGGCCTCGACCTTCTTCACCCATGCAGGATCCTTGATCAGCGCACGGCCGACGGCAATCAGGTCGAACTCGTCCTTTTCCATGCGGCTGACCAGCTTCTCGATGCCGGACGCCGAGGCGGAGGTTTCAGCGCCGCCGAAGGAGCCGAGGAAGTCTGCGCCGTCGAGACCGACCGAGCCGACCGAAATCGTCGGCACGCCGGTGATCTTCTTGGCCCAGCCGGCGAAGTTCAGGCCGTTTTCACCATCGATTTCGGGGAATTCCGGTTCCCAGAAGCGGCGCTGAGAACAGTGGAGAATATCGGCGCCGGCATCCACCAGGGGCTCCAGCCATTCGGCCATCTCGTCCGGGGTGGTGGCGATCCTCGCGTTGTAATCCTGCTGCTTCCACTGGCTGAGGCGGATGATCACCGGCATATCGTCGGATACGGCCGCGCGCACGGCCTTGACCACTTCCGCGCCGAAACGGGCACGTTCCGCGATTGCCGGTCCGCCCCAGCGGTCTTCGCGCAGGTTCAGCTCCGACCAGAAGAACTGGTCGATCAGGTAGCCATGCGCGCCGTGGATTTCGACCACGTCGAAGCCGAGACGTTCGGCATTGGCGGCAGCCTCGGCGAAGGCGGCGATCGTGTCGGCAATGTCTTCCTCGCTCATGGCGCGGCCGCGTTTCTCGCCCGGCTTCACATAGCCGGACGGGCTTTCGGTCCGGTCGGGATCGGGGTAGTCCGGATGGGCGATGGTGTTGGCCACATGCCAGATCTGCGGGCCCATTTTGCCACCCGCCGCATGAACGCCGTCGATGACGGTCTTCCACCCGGCAAGCGCCTTCTCGCCGTAAAAATCGGGGATCGCCGGATGGTTCTTGGAGGTCGGACGATTGATCACCGTGCCCTCGGAGAGGATCAGGCCGACATCATTTTCCGCGCGGCGTTTGTAATAGGCGGCGACATTGTCGCCGGGAACGCCCTCGGGCGAAAATGTGCGCGTCATCGGCGCCATAACGATGCGGTTCTTCAGTTCGAGCTTCTTGAACTTGAACGGCCTGAACAGGGTCTTTGTGTCTGGAGCGGTCATGGGATTTCCTTTGCGGGCTCAAATGCCTGGCGCATCGGCCCGAGAATCGGGTCTGATTTTCGGAAAGCGTGATGCGTGGATTCAATGGTTGAGCGTCCTTTGTGCGGCCGAGCGGACGCACGGCGCCCTGGGGAGTGAATGCCGCTATAGGTATAAATTATGGACCTAGTGTCAATAAGGCACTATATGTTTTTCAGGTATAGCGAAGGAAACCTGAGCCATGAAGGGATGCCCCCATTTCGATGCTGGCTGCATGAGCCGGGAGATTCTCGACCAGATCTCCGGCAAATGGTCGATCATGACGCTCGCCGTTCTCGATCACGGGCCGATGCGGTTCAACGGCATCAAACGCCATCTGGAGGGGGTCAGCCAGAAGGCGCTGACGGATACGCTGCGCCGTCTGGAACGGAACGGCCTCGTCCAGCGCCGTGTGTTGCCGACTGCGCCGGTCGGCGTGGAATATGCGCTGACGCCGCTCGGCCATTCGGCGAAATCGCTGCATTTCGCGCTCTACCGCTGGACGATCGACAATCGCGATGAAATCGCCGATGCGCGCGCGGCCTTTGACGGCAAGAAGGGCTGAAACGGATGCGGAAAAGGGGGCCTGCGGCTCCGCTGGCAGCTGACAGAGCATACGACTTTTGGGGCGCGTCGTCGCGAGACCTCCCCAAGAGGCGTCATGCTCGGACTTGATCCGAGCATCCAGGCGACGCAACTCTTTGAAATTATTGATATTTCTGCAGCCATCTCTCGGGCAGCCTGGATCCTCGTGTCAAGCACGAGGATGACCCGGATAACGAGGGGAGGTTTGTCTAGCAAACAGAAGCGGGCGCGCGGCCCCCCAAAATCGGTCGAGAACGAGAACCGCCGATCAGCGGTTGTCGTCATCCTCGTCTTCGTTGCTTTCATTCTTCAGCGAGGCAAAGCGCGAGAACACCTCGTCGGCGGACATTGCCTTGTCTTCCTGCGAAGAGCTGACGCTATCGCCGAGGCTCTCCATTTCCGCGGCCGAGGCGAGGCGGGCATTGTCGAGTTCCTCCGCCGTCGGCAGAGGCCGGTCCTTGGCGGACTTTTCGACTTCCAGATCAAGGTCGATCTGGCTGCAGAGGCCGAGCGTCACCGGATCCATCGGCGTCAGATTGGCCGAGTTCCAGTGGGTGCGGTCGCGGATCTGCTCGATCGTCGATTTGGTGGTGCCGACGAGGCGCGAAATCTGTGCGTCCTTCAGCTCCGGGTGGTTGCGCACCAGCCACAAAATGGCGTTCGGGCGGTCCTGGCGTTTGGAGACGGGCGTGTAGCGCGGGCCCTTGCGCTTGGATTCCGGCACCCGCACCTTCGGCTCGGAGAGCTTCAGCTTGTGGTTCGGATTACCTTCCGCGCGCGCAATCTCGTCACGCGAGAGCTGGCCGGTGGAGATCGGGTCGAGGCCCTTGATGCCCTGCGCGCTCTCGCCATCGGCAATCGCCTTGACTTCAAGCGGGTGGAGTTTGCACAGCTCGGCAATCTGGTCGAACGACAAAGCCGTGTTGTCCACGAGCCATACGGCTGTCGCCTTGGGCATAAGCAGCTTTTGTGCCATTGGATAAAGTCCTTCTGTCGTCCGCGCCGGTGTCGCGGTCCGTGGGTGTTTGCCACAATTTCCGGGAATACTTGGCGTTCATATAGTCCCTTAGCGCTTCGAATGCAATCACGTCGAAACAATTGACGAACGTCGTATTGAAGACCCTTCGTGAGCCTCGTATGAATGGGACAACGGAGGAAATCTTGAGGAGGATTATATGTCAGGCAAGACATATCCGGTTTTGAAGCCGGCAAAGACGCGCGCATTGATCGACGCCAACAAATACGAGAAATGGTATCAGGAAAGCATTGAGGAGCCGGAAATCTTCTGGGACCGGCATGGCCGGCGGATCGACTGGTTCAAGCCCTATACCAAGATCAAGAATACCTCGTTTACCGGTCGGGTCTCGATCAAGTGGTTCGAGGACGGACAGACCAATGTCTCCTATAACTGCATCGACCGGCATCTGAAGACCCACGGGGAACAGACCGCCATCATCTGGGAAGGCGACAACCCCTATATCGACAAGAAGATCACCTATAACCAGCTTTACGATCAGGTCTGCCGCATGGCAAACGTGATGAAGAAGCATGGCGTCAAGAAGGGCGACCGGGTGACGATCTACATGCCGATGGTGCCGGAGGCAGCCTTCGCCATGCTCGCCTGTGCGCGCATCGGCGCCATTCATTCGGTCGTCTTCGCCGGCTTCTCGCCGGAAGCGCTTGCCGGCCGCATCGTCGATTGCGAATCGACCTTTGTCATCACCTGCGACCAGGGCGTGCGCGGCGGCAAGCCGATCCAGCTGAAGGAGAATGTCGACCTCGCCATCGATATCGCCGCCAAGCAGTATGTGATGGTCAACCATGTGCTCTGCGTGCGCCGTACCGGCGGTCATGTCGGCTGGGCGCGCGGACGCGATCTCTGGTATCACGAGGAAATCAAGACGGTGAAGGGCGATTGCCCGCCGGTGAAGATGCGGGCGGAAGATCCGCTGTTCATCCTCTATACGTCCGGTTCCACCGGCAAGCCGAAGGGCGTGCTGCACACCACCGGGGGCTATCTCGTCTGGGCCTCGATGACCCATGAATATGTGTTCGACTACAAGGAAGGCGAGATTTACTGGTGCGCGGCCGATGTCGGCTGGGTGACCGGCCATTCCTATATCGTCTACGGGCCGCTCGCCAACTGCGCGACGACGCTGATGTTCGAAGGCGTGCCGACCTTCCCGGATTCCGGCCGCTTCTGGGAAGTGGTGGACAAGCACCAGGTCAACATCCTCTACACCGCTCCGACCGCGATCCGCGCGCTGATGGGCGCGGGCGACGATCTGGTGAAGAAATCCTCGCGCGAAAGCCTGCGGCTGCTTGGCACGGTCGGCGAGCCGATCAACCCGGAAGCCTGGGAATGGTACTATCGCGTGGTCGGCGAGGAGCGTTGCCCGATCGTCGACACCTGGTGGCAGACGGAAACCGGCGGCATGATGATCACGCCGCTGCCGGGCGTCACCGACCTCAAGCCCGGTTCGGCGACGAAACCCTTCTTCGGGGTGCAGCCGCAGCTGGTCGACAATGAGGGCAATGTGCTGGAAGGGGCTGCCGACGGCAATCTCTGCATCACCGACAGCTGGCCGGGGCAGGCGCGCTCGGTCTATGGCGACCACAATCGCTTCATCCAGACCTATTTCTCCACCTATAAGGGGAAATATTTCACCGGCGATGGCTGCCGGCGCGACGAGGACGGCTATTACTGGATCACCGGCCGCGTCGACGACGTGCTCAATGTTTCCGGCCACCGTCTCGGCACGGCGGAAATCGAGAGCGCGCTGGTCTCGCATCACTTCGTGTCCGAGGCCGCCGTTGTCGGCTATCCGCATCCGGTCAAGGGCCAGGGCATCTATTGCTATGTCACGCTGATGAGCGAGCACGAGCCCGACGAGGCGCTCAGGCAGGAACTGATCAAATGGGTGCGTGCCGAGATCGGCCCGATCGCCACGCCCGACAAGATCCAGTTTGCACCGGGTCTGCCGAAGAC
This sequence comes from uncultured Martelella sp., assembly GCA_963676545.2. Lineage (GTDB taxonomy): Bacteria > Pseudomonadota > Alphaproteobacteria > Rhizobiales > Rhizobiaceae > Martelella. Next base: position 641,017 of record CAXXRG010000003.1, read on the forward strand.
GCGGTCCGGCAAGATCATGCGCCGCATCCTGCGCAAGATCGCCGAGGATGATTTCGGCGCGCTCGGCGACACATCGACGCTCGCCGACCCCGGCGTCGTCGACGACCTCATCGAAAACCGCCAGAACAAGACCAAGGCGGCGTGATCAGACAAGGACGAGCCGCCGCCAGGGCGGCTCGACCGGGCAGTGGGCTTGCCGCCGTATGTTGACAAGCCTTCGCTCGTGGCGCTTGGCATGCTCGGGCCTGTCGCGAGCATGCAGCCACGCAGAACACGAGGAGCGCTGGTGGACTTTTCGTGTGACACTACAAGGACTTCATGACGCCGCAGAGTTGCCTGGCGTAGACGAGGTGCCTGGACCCTCGAGACAAGCCCAAGAATATCACCGGATAGGGCCAGTTCACATTCTCCGTCACCCCGGCCTTGAGCCGGGGTCCAGGGCCACGAAACACTCTTTGCCGCAGCACCTTGAAAGCGATAGTACTTGATCCTTGGCCCTGGATGCCGGCTCAAGGCCGGCATGACGGATGAGGGTGGGGCGTTGGTTGTCAACGAACCGAGGCCGGGAGCTGCCTATCCGGTGTCGAGAGCTGTAGGAGGCGCGATCGTGCCACAATTCCCAGCTTGCTGACGGCCGCCGTGCTTCGGCCGAATACCGCGCCACTTCGCTGGCCTGTCCATTTTCCCTTGCGTGTCGAGTTGAACGTGTTTATGCACGTTTCTGCACGATTTGGAAAAGACCATGCATCTGATCCGCGAAAGACAGGACATCATTCTTCAACGGCTGAAGGCCGGCAACCGGGTTCTGGCCGCCGAACTGGCGGCGGAGTTTGCCGTGTCCGAAGACACCGTCCGGCGGGACCTGAGAGACCTGGCGGCGCGCGGGCTTTGCGAGCGCGTTTATGGCGGGGCGCTGCCCCTTGCGCCGGCTGCGGGGCCGCTGAAGCTGCGCGATAACAGGGACGATGCGGAAAAAAAGGCGCTCGGCCGCCTGCTTGCCGGCGAGGTCCGCGACGGCATGAGCGTTTTCCTCGATGCCTCCAGCACGAATATCGCCGCCGCCCGCGCCCTGCCGGAGACCCTGCATGGGGTGATCGTCACCAACGCGCCGTCGATTGCCGCCGTGCTCGACGGGCACCAGACCCTTGATGTGATCATGATCGGCGGGCGCATTCACCGCGAGGTCGGCGGGGCCATCGGCGCGGGCGCGATCGAAGACCTTCAGGCTTTCCATTTCGATCTTTGTCTGCTCGGCGCCTGCGGGATCGATGTCGAGGCGGGACTGACCTGCTTTCACTATGAGGACGCCCTGTTCAAGCGCGAGGCCGCCGCCTGCGCCCGCCGCGTCATCACCGCCATGACGGCCGCAAAGTTTGCCACCCGCGCGCCCTGCAGCGTTATCGCGCTCGACGCGCTCGATGCGCTGGCCGTTCCGGAAACGCTCGATATGGCAGCGCGGGAAGCGCTCGCGGAAACCGGCCTGGAGCTGATCGGGGAGGAAGCGGAACGATGACCGCCATTCGCATTGCCCATGTCGCACTCTGGACCGCCGATCTCGAACGTCTTGCGGCCTTTTATCAACGCGTCTTTGCCGCGCATGTCGGCGAACGTTATGAAAGTCGTCGCCGTCCCGGTTTCGTTTCGCGCTTCATGACCCTGACAGATGGACCTGCTATCGAGATCATGCAGGCGCCCTGGCTCGACCCGGTTGAGTATTCCGGCAGCGAGCGGCCGGGCTGGGCCCATATCGCCATCAGCCTCGGCAGCATTGCGGCGGTTGACCGGTTGGCGGAGGAGGCGGACCAGGGCGGCTTTCTGAATAGTCCGCCGCGCTGGACCGGCGACGGCTTCTACGAGGCCGTGCTGACCGACCCGGACGGCAATCTGATTGAAATTACTGCATAACGAGAAAAACAATGACCGACACCCCGCTTCACGAAACCCGCCGCCGGCGCCGCTACATGTCGCCTCACCGCCTCGGCGTGTCGCTGCTCTTTCTCATGAACGGCTTCTACATGGGGTCCTGGGCGCCGAAGATTCCGGTCTTCGCGGAAAAGCTCGGCCTTTCGGAGGGCGAACTGGGGCTGATGATCCTGGTCTTCGGGGTCGGCTCGATCCTGGCCATGCCGTTGACCGGCATCTTCAACGCCCGCTACGGCTCGACAAGGGTCGGCAAGGTCTCGGCGCTGATGTTCCTGCCGATGCTGATCCTGATCACGCTTTCCAACACCGTCTGGCTGGCGGCGGTCGTGATCTTCCTGTTTGGCGGGCTGATGGCCTCGATGGACGTGTCGATGAACGCCAATACGGTTGCCGTCGAAAAGGTCGAGCATCGGGCGATCATGTCTTCCTGCCACGCCTTCTGGAGCCTTGGCGGCCTTCTGGGCGCTGCCATGGGCGGTTTTCTGATCGAAATGACGGGGCCGCTCGGCCACGCGATCGCGGCAACGGCCCTGGCGGGCCTGTTTCTGGCAATCGCCTTTCCGCGGCTGGTCGAGGATACGCCGACGGGCGAACAGAAGAGCCAGAAAATCCGTCTGCCGATGACGCCGCTGCCATGGCTGATCGGCATCGTCGCGCTTTTCTCGATGATTCCCGAGGGCGCCATTACCGACTGGAGCGCGCTCTACCTGCGCAACGAACGCGGCGTCGACATCGCGCTTGCCGGTTTCGGCTATGCCGCCTTCCAGCTTTCCATGACCGTGATGCGCTTTGCCGGCGACCATGTGCGCGACCGCTTCGGCGGGGTGAAGACCATGCGGATCTGCGCCGTGCTTTCCGTGACCGGTCTGCTGCTTTCGGGCCTGGCGCCGACGACGCCATGGATCATTCTGGGCTTTGCCATTGCGGGACTCGGCATTTCCAACATGGTGCCGATCGCGTTTTCGGCCGCGGGCAACCTGCCGGGCATGGCCCCGGGCATCGGCCTTTCGGTCACGACCACGCTTGGCTATTCCGGCATTCTCGTAGCCCCATCGCTGATCGGCTTTCTGGCAGAGCACACTGGCTTTTCGCCGATCTTCATGGGGCTGTCGCTTCTTCATGTCATCGTCTTCCTGCTGGCGCCGCTGATGCGCTACGCCGACCGCGAGCGGATCGGCTGATAGTTGACAAGACCGCGCCATTGTACCACCTGAAGGGCTGATCCTTGGCATGAGCCGTTCCGGAGATGATCATGACACTTGCCGCTCCCCGCAATTTCGACCCCTTGCCCCGCCGCGCCTCGGTCGCCGTCGATGTCGGCGGCGTGATTGTCGGCGGCGGCGCGCCGGTGGTCGTGCAATCGATGACCAACACGGATACGGCCGATATCGACGCCACCGTGGCCCAGGTCGCGGCCTTGTCGAAGGCCGGCTCGGAACTGGTGCGCATCACGGTTGATCGCGACGAGGCGGCCGCCGCCGTGCCGCGCATCCGCGAACGTCTGGAGCATCTCGGCCTCGACGTGCCGCTCGTCGGCGATTTTCACTATATCGGCCACAAGCTCTTGGCCGATCACCCGGCCTGCGCCGAGGCGCTTGCCAAATACCGCATCAATCCCGGCAATGTGGGCTTCCGCGACAAGCGCGACAAGCAGTTCGCCGAAATCATCGAAATGGCGATCCGCTACGACAAGCCGGTCAGGATCGGCGTCAACTGGGGCTCGCTCGATCAGGAATTGCTGACCCGGCTGATGGACGAGAATGCCGAGGCCGGCGCGCCGCTTTCCGCCCGCGACGTAACGCGTGAAGCCATCGTGCAGTCGGCGCTTCTTTCAGCCGAGCTGGCCGAAGAGATCGGCCTTCCGAGGAACCGCATCATCCTCTCGGCCAAGGTGTCGCAGGTTCAGGATCTGATTGCCGTCTATTCCATGCTCGCCGAACGTTCCGACCATGCGCTGCATCTGGGGCTCACGGAAGCCGGCATGGGCACAAAGGGCATTGTCGCCTCGTCGGCCTCCATGGGCTATGTGCTGCAGCACGGCATCGGCGACACGATCCGCGTTTCGCTGACGCCGGAACCCGGCGGCGACCGCACCCGCGAGGTGCAGGTGGCGCAGGAATTGCTGCAGGTCATGGGTTTCCGCCAGTTCGTGCCGGTGGTCGCCGCCTGTCCCGGCTGCGGGCGCACCACCTCCACCGTATTCCAGGAGCTGGCCTCCAAGATCCAGTCCGATATCCGCCGCAACATGCCGGTCTGGCGCGAGAAATATCCGGGCGTCGAGGCGCTGAACGTCGCCGTCATGGGCTGCATCGTCAATGGACCCGGCGAAAGCAAGCATGCCGATATCGGCATCTCGCTGCCCGGCACCGGCGAAACGCCCGCCGCCCCGGTCTTCATCGATGGCAAGAAGGCCAAGACCTTGCGCGGCCCGAACATCGCCGCCGATTTCGAGGCGATGGTCAGCGATTATATCGAAAATCGTTTTGGGTCGGGCAGTCAGGCTGCGGAGTAGGGGTCATCCCCTCTTCACATAAACCCTGCCGCCGCCCTTTTTGCGGCCGGTGTCTTCCACGCCGGGAAAGCGGCCCTTGCGCACGGCGTTGAGGAATTCGCGACCGATCTTCACCTTGTCGCCGATATAGAGCCGGTCCCAGCCTTCGCCGTAGAGTTCGGGAAAATGAAATTCGCCCGGCTCCTGTGCCAGAAGCCGGTTTGCGATCGCGTCTTCATCGAGCACGTCAGAACCTTGTCGTCAGCAGTTTCAGGCCGGCAAGCGTGAAGAGCGCGGCCATGGTCCCCTCGATGGCGCGACGGCCCTTGCGGTAGCCGCGCACCACGAGGCTGGAGGAAAACATCAGCGCCAGCGTGTTGAAGGTCAGAAAGCCGATGATATTGGCGCCGGCGATGAACAGGATGATGGTTCCGTGATCCGCATCCTTCGGCAGACCGATGGAAACGAGCGAGACCCAGGCAAAGATCGCCTTCGGATTGGTGAGGTGGATATAGAGGCCGCGCCGGTAGAAGGCGCCGAGGCCGGGACGTCCTGCAATCTTCGGCGCCATGTCAGCGGCATCGGCGCGCATCGCGGCGCGGAAACTCTTATAGGCGAGATAAAGCAGATAACATCCGCCGATGATCTTCAGAGCCATCAGCCCATAGGCGAGCTTCGTCACCACGGCGGCCATGCCGGCGCCGGCCAGCACGGCCCAGAAGAAGGAGCCGGTCAGAACGCCGTTTGCCAGCGCGACAGCCTGCCGCCTGCCCTGGCCCATGGCCGTGCCGGCAATGGCGAGCGTTGCCGGGCCGGGGCTGACGACGGCGATGAAATAGGCCGTCCAGGCAAGGGCAAGCGATCCCAGAAGCTGCGGCGTATCCATCATCCTGTCCTGTCAGCGAGAAGAGGGTTTCGCATTTTCAAACCGATCCCAAATGCCGTCAAGCGCCTTTGAAAATTCGGTATAGACGTTGTGGTCCTTCAGGTGCTTGAGCACCTGTTCATTGGTGCCGCCGCGCGTTGCCGATTCATGGGTGAGTTCGGAAAACGACATCTCCGGCGCGTTGCGGGCCGTTGCGGCAAGCGCGTAGAACACCGCGCCGGAAAAGGCCCGCGCCTTGTCGGGGGGCAGGTTCTTCGTCTCCAGCCAGTCGGCAATCGTCTCGTAATAGGCAAAGGCGCCGGCAAGCGAGGCGGTGGCAACGCACATCGCCTGGTATGCGTCATCCGTCTCGGCGGCGACCACGGTGCCGAGCGGCTCGAACATCGCGATCGCGTCCTCATCCGGTGGAAAGATGGGCGTCGGCCCGCCGTGAAAGGCAACGGCCGGCAGCGGCGTCACCAGCGTGATCCGCGTTGCCGGGGCGACGATCCCGGCAAGCCGCGCCTGGCTGAAAGTCGGCATGAAGCTGATGACGTGGTGCGATGGGCCGAATTTCAGCGTCTTGACGATCTCTTCGGCATCGCCCGGCCTCAGCGCCAGACAGACGGTTTCAGCGCCGTCGATCACGTCCTGGTTGCTCGCGGCGATCTCAACATTTTCGAAGCGGTCGGCAAGGCCGGCGGCGATCCCCTCATTGCGGGGCGAGACAAGAATGGTTGGCTTCTCGCCATCGACCGTGCTCATGCCGGTCACCACTGCCTTTGTGATCTCGCCCGTCCCGATAAACCCGATTGTCATGACATTCCTTCCTGAATTGCTGGTCCAGCATAGGAAGCCATGACCGGTTTGAAAACGGGGTTCGCCAAGAAAGAACGGTCCAGGGCGGCGCGCGGCGTTGCCGCCGGAGGAGACCTGCGCCGCCCTGTATCGCTGAAGCGCCTGAAATGATCAGGCCATATGGATCGACTTGGTCTCCAGATAGTTGGCGAGCCCCTCAAGACCGCCCTCGCGGCCCATGCCCGATTCCTTGAAGCCGCCGAAGGGCATGCGCGGATCGACGATTACGCCGTTGACGGTGATGTTGCCGGCGCGCACCTGCCGGGCGAGGTGATAGGCCCGTTCCGGATCGCCGGCATAGATCGAGGCGTTGAGGCCGTAGACGCTGTCATTGGCCTTGCGGATCGCGTCTGCCTCGCCGTCATAGGTGATGATCGAAACGACCGGGCCGAAGATTTCTTCCTTTGCGATGCGCATGGAAGGATCGACATCGACAAAGACGGTCGGCTCGACGAAATAGCCCTTGTCGAGGCCCGCCGGCCGTCCGCCGCCGCAGGCGAGCGTCGCGCCCTCGCTGCGGCCGAGATCGATATAATTGGTCACGCGGGCATATTGCTCGGCCTTGGCCAGCGGACCCATCAGCGTTGCCGGGTCCATCGGATCGCCAACGGTGACGTTCTTGAGCGCGCCGACATAGAGATCGATGAATTCCTGCTTGCGCGATTCGGGCACCAGAATGCGGGTGAGCGAAAAGCAGACCTGCCCGGTGATCGGCATGGTGTAGACCATCAGCGAGGGAAGGGCGGCGGCAAAATCGGCGTCCTCCAGCAACACCGCTGCCGACTTGCCGCCCAGTTCCAGGCTGACGCGCGCCAGACGTTCGGCGCAGGCAGCGGCAATCTTCTTGCCTGCGGCGGTGGAGCCGGTAAAGGCCACCTTGTCGATGCCGGGATGGCGCACGAGATGATCGCCGCCTTCGCGTCCGGCCGGCACGAGGTTGAACACGCCGCGCGGCAGTCCTGCCTTTTCGATGCATTCGGCCAGGATATAGGCTTCCAGCGGCGTTTCCGGCGAGGGTTTGGCGACCATGGTGCAGCCGGCGGCCAGCGCCGCGGAAACCTTGTAGGTCAATAGCACCAGCGGCGCGTTCCACGGCGTGATCGCGCCGACGACGCCGACCGGTTCCTGCACCACGCGGGTGATACCGCCGTCGAGCCGATCGCGCGGATCGACAAAGGGATAGGTCTCGATGATATCGGCGTAATTGTCGAAGAGCAGCGGGCTCTGGCCGGCGAGCTTCTTCGTCAGCGAGATCGGCGCGCCCATCTGCCACGACCAGTCATGGGCGACATCGTCCAGCCGTTCGCGCAGATGTTCGGCGACCTTGCGCAGATAGCGGGCCCGCTCCGCCGGCGCCATATGCGGCCAGGGGCCGTTGTCAAAGGCTTCGCGCGCGGCGGCAACCGCATGGTCGATGTCCGCGGTCGAGGCCTCCGGATAGGTCATCACCACCTCTTCGGTGACCGGCGAGACAATATCGATCCTTGCCGAAGACAGGGGCTCAACCCATGCGCCGTCGATGAAGAACTTTTCCGGCGCGCGCGTTGCCGCCTGTTTGACGTCCTGTGCAATAGTCACTGGTCTTCTCCTCCCTATGTCAGACCACGATGATGCATTCTACACCCGCAGATTGCGCCTGGCCCGCGAACAACGCCCTTCTCCGCAAGGCAGCAGCGTCAGGCCATAAGCTCCTCCGGTTCAGCAAACCCGTGGCGGCGACAGGCGGCCGTCAGCGTATTGGCCAGCAGGCAGGCGATCGTCATCGGGCCGACGCCGCCCGGAACCGGGGTGATGGCGCCGGCGACAGCGCTTGCGGCGGCAAAATCGACGTCGCCGGTCAGCCGGGTCTTTCCTTCCCCGCGCTCCGGCGCGTCGATGCGGTTTATGCCGACATCAATGACGCTGGCGCCCGGCTTGATCCAGTCGCCCCTGACCATGCCGGGCCTGCCAACGGCGGCGACGACGATATCGGCGCGGCTGACAACGGATTTCAGATCCCGCGTGCGCGAATGGGCGATGGTGACGGTGGCGTTGGCGGCAAGCAGCAATTGCGCCATCGGTTTGCCGACGATATTGGAGCGGCCGATGACCACGGCCTCAAGGCCGGAAAGATCGCCGTGTTCGGCTTTCAGCATCATCAGGCAGCCAAGCGGGGTGCAGGGCACCATCGCCTTCTGCCCGGTGGCGAGAAGCCCGACATTATGGATGTGAAAACCGTCGACATCCTTCGCCGGGTCGATCGCCGCCAGAACCTCGGCTTCGGCAATATGGGCGGGCAGGGGCAATTGCACGAGAATGCCATCGACCGCGTCATCGGCGTTCAGCCGGGCAACCAGCGCCAGAAGGTCAGCGGCGGACGTTTCCTCCGGCAGGCGGTGCTCGAAGGAATTCATGCCCGCCTCGAGCGTCTGCTTGTGCTTGGCGCGGACATAGACCTCGGAGGCCGGATCATTGCCGACCAGAATCACGGCAAGGCCCGGCGTCACGCCGTGTTCGGCCTTCATCCGCGACACGTGGCAGGCCAGCGCGCCGCGAAGCCTGGCCGCAAAGGCCTTTCCGTCAATGATCTTCGCCGTCATCTCGTCCTCCCGTCGGCGTTTCCCATGCAAGCCGGCTCAGTCTGCCGGAAGGCGCGGGCTCATCGGCGCGCTGATCCGCCCGGCCTGGAACGTGTCGGGCAGGAGGGTCAGCTCGATGGTCGCGACAATGCCGGCCTTGCGAAAGGGGTCGCCCTCGGCAAAGGCCTCGGCATCGGCGCGGCTTCTGGCTTCCAGAATGCCGAAATTGCCGCAGGAACGGCCTTCGTCATCCACAAGCGCCGAGCCGATCAGCACCGAGACCAGGCCATTGCCGCCGGAGCCCACCCATTCGCGGTGCTGCGGGCGGATTTTTTCGCGCAACGCCTGGACATCCGGATTGTTCAGGCAGCGCATCAGGAAAAATGCCATCACGCATTCTCCAGCACGACCATGCCGGCGCCGGTGAGCGAGGCGGGGGCGTAATAATGCCTGTGCTTCAACGCCACATGCGGGTTCATCGCCGCCCGCATCACCAGCCACATGATCAGTTCCGCGCCCTCCGAGCCGAACTGGTCGACATAGTCCTTGCGGCTCATGTCGCGGTATTTCTCGTAGTCATTGGCGATGCCGTCGAGCCAGGCCTCGTCGGCCTCGCGGTTGATGAAGCCGGCGCGGCTGCCCTGTAGCTGGTGCGAAAGCCCGCCCGTCCCCATGATCACCACACGCTCATCGCCGGGGAAGCTCTCGATCGCCTTGCGCAGCACCTTGCCCATCTCCCAGCAGCGCTGCGGGGTGGGGATCGGGTACTGGATGGTGTTGACCCAGATCGGCACCACCTTGACCGGCCAGTGTTCCGGGCGGCCGAAGAACAGTTCGAGCGGCACCTGAAGCCCGTGGTCGACCTCGATCTCGCGGCAGACCAGCGGGTCGAAATGGTTTTCCACCATCGTGTCGACAATATGCCATGAGAGATCGGCGGCGCCCTCGAATTCAGGCACGGCGCGCGGGCCCCAACCCTCGTCCACCGGCTTGTAGCTGTCGGCAACGCCGATGGCGAAGGTCGGCACGCGGTCGAGGAAGAAGCTGTTGCCATGGTCGTTGAAGATCACGACCGCGACATCGGGCTTCTTGTCCGCCATCCATTTCTTGCCCGGAATATAGCCGTCGAAGAAGGGCTTCCAGTCGGGCGTATCGGCAAGGCCCTTGTCGAGCGCCACGCCGATGGAGGGCACGTGGCTGGTGCCCACGCCGCCAATGATTTCGGCCATTATATCTTCCCCAGTCTGGTCTTGAGAAATTCTTCCTGGCTCATGCCGGCCTGCGCCGCGCCGATCTCGACCATGCTGGCCGGGTCTATCGCCGCGATCTTCAGGATGAAGAAGAGATTGCCGCCAAGGGAGACCATCTTGTGCCAGTCGCGGCTCATGACGGCCTGTTTTTCCGCCTCGCCAAGGCCGAAACTGTCGAGGAAGGCCGCCTCGTCGGCGATGAAGGCCGCACGGTTTTCCGGCTTGCCGAGCGACATGGCCATCTTGTTCATCCGGTAGCCGTTTTTCGAGCGCTCACGCTCAAAGAGCGGCGTTTCAGGGATTTCGAGCACGTCAGGCATTGAGCACCTCCTTGTGCCGATCAAGCCAGCCGGTGATGACGGCAACCGTTTCGTCCGGGCGCTCGACGGGCATGAAATGCCCGGCGCCGTCGATGACCTGAAGCACTGAGGCCGCAAGCTTCTCGGCGATCTCGCGATGCTGCTTTTCCGGCGACCAACTGTCCTGCGCGCCGGTGATCAGCAGAACCGGACAGGTGATGGCGGAAATGTATTCCATCGCGTTCGGGCGCTCCATGATGGCGCGGATCTGGCGGGCATGAATGTCGGGACCGGCCTTGAGCACCATGTCGGTCAGGTCGTCGACGAGCGCCGGGTCCGGCGTGATGCCTTCAGCGAGCATTGGCGGCAGCCATTCGGCGGCCAGGGCCGCCATGTCCTCGTAACCGCGGGCGATCTTGGCGAGCCGCTTCGGCGCCTCGTTCTCGCCCAAGCCGTCATGGCCCGTATTGGCCAAAATGAGGCCGCGCATGCGCTCCGGCGCCTGGTGCGCCATTTCCATCGCAACGCGCCCGCCCAGGGAATGGCCGACAGGGATCAGCGGCCCGTCATTCTCGCGCAGGAGCCGCGCCGCCATGTCCTCGATGGTCGGTTCACGGGTGAGGTCGGCGTTGGCGACCGCCAGCCACTCCGGGGCGGCCTCGGCCACGGCGCGCCAGACGCGCGCGTCCGACACCAGGCCGGGAATGAGAAGCACTGTCGTCATGATTGGCCCTCCCAACGCCATCGTGAATACATTATTTGTAGGATTAGCGAAGAATGCGGTGAAAATCAACCGAAAACCATCTAAAATGTATACATAACCTGGCCGGAAGACCCTTGGGGCGGGCTGGGTGATCTTGCGCCGATCCGTTCTATGTATACATTAGGCGTTCCTGGCCCGGTCCATCGGGTCACATTAGCTCCGGAGGTAGGGATGGACAGGCAAACGACGGCAAAGACCCACACGATGCGGGCGCTGGTGGAACTGCGCAAGCGGATTCTCGATGGCGCCATTCCGGGCGGCACGCGCCTGTTCGAGGTGGCGCTGGCCGATGATCTGCAGATCTCGCGCACGCCGGTGCGCGAGGCGATGTCGCGGCTGGCGGAGGAGGGGCTTCTGGAGCGCGCGCGCAACGGCGGCTTTCTGGTGCGCAGCTTCGCCTATGCCGATGTTCTGGACACGATCGAACTGCGCGGCGTGCTGGAGGGCACGGCGGCGCGGCTGGCGGCTGAACGCGGGGCGAGCGAGAAGGCGCTGAAGGAGATTTCCGCCATTGTCCGCGCGCTTGACGGCTGTGTCGGCGTCCATCCCGACGAGGTCGACTTCGAGACCTATTCGGAACTCAACAGCGAGTTTCACGATGCGCTTGCGGCCCTGCCGCGCTCGGCGACGCTGGAGCGCGAACTGGCTCGCGCCAAGCAATTGCCGTTTGCCTCGCCCTCTGCCTTCCTGCCGGACAAGACCAAGCTTTCCGACTTCCGCCGCTCGCTGCAGGTGGCCCAGGAACAGCACCGCGAGATCGTCACCGCCATCGCCCGGCGGCAGGGATCGCGGGCGGAAGCCCTGACGCGTGAACATGCCTGCGCGGCGCGGCGGAACCTCGAATATATCTTCTCCAGGGATCGCAACCTCGTCAGCACCGTGCCCGGCCTTGCGCTCGTGGCGCCGAACGATCCGGCGTTGCCCTGAGCACGTGTGCCAGTATCGCGAGAATTTGCAGACGGACTGATTTTTCCGCTTGCATTCTTCAGGCCGACTTGCAAATGTATGTATACATTCTTGACGCTTTGGGAGGAGTTGAAAAGTGGCAGGTCAAAGCCTATCGACTGTAATGAAGGGGTTTTCAAACCCCGTTGAGCTTTTGCGGAATTCGCGTTCGGGGATTTATGTATACCCTGTTGTGGCGCCTGAGTTTTCCAACTGGCGCAGCGAGCAGATGGCATGGCGCCACACCGCCGTGCTGTTCGATCAGACCCACCACATGGACGAGCTGATCGTCGAGGGGCCGGATGCCGAGGCGTTTCTCGCCTATGTCGGGATCAACGCGTTTTCGAATTTCGATCTGAACCGCGCCAAGCATTTCGTGCCGGTCACGCCCGCGGGCCATGTCATCGGCGACATGATCATCTTCCGCGAGCGTGAGGACAAATTCGTCCTCGTCGGTCGTCAGCCGACCGCCAACTGGACCAAGTTCCAGGCCGCCATCGGCAAGTGGAACGTGCGGCTCGTCCACGATCCGCGTTCGGATTCGCGCCCCGAGGGCGAGCGCGTGCTGCGCACCCATTATCGCTTCCAGATCCAGGGTCCGGATGCGAACAAGATCCTCGACGCCATCAATGGCGGTCCGGTTCCCGAAATCAAGTTCTTCCATGTCGACTGGATCAATGTCGGATCGAAGAGGGTGCAGGCGTTGCGCCACGGCATGGCCGGCGCGCCGGGACTGGAAATCTGGGGCCCCTATTCCGACAAGGCCTATGTCCTGTCGACCATTCTCGAGGCTGCGGCCAAGACCGGCGTCGATCTGCGCCGCGTCGGCTCGCGCGCCTACTCCACCAACACGCTCGAATCCGGCTGGATTCCCTCGCCGCTGCCGGGCATCTATTCCGGCGACGGGATGATGGCGGACTATCGCGACTGGCTCGGCGCCGATGCCTATGAGGCTGTCGGTTCCATCGGCGGCTCCTTCGTCTCCGACAATGTCGAAGATTATTACACCAACCCGTTCGAGCTCGGTTACGGCTTCTACATCGGCTGGAAGAAGGACGATTTCATCGGCAAGGATGCGCTCGCCAGGCTGAAGGATGCGCCGACGAACCGCAAGAAGGTCACCTTCGAGTGGAATCCCGAAGATGTCCTGAAGGTCATCGCCTCGAATTTCGAGGAAGGCACGCCCTACAAGTGGATCGACTTCCCGCAGCCGAACTATGCCTCGTCGACCGCCGACATGGTCATGAACGGCGACAAGATGGTCGGCATGTCGATGTTCAACGGCTATTCCTACAATGAGCGCCGGGTTCTGTCGCTCGGCGTCGTCAGCCCGGACGTCAATGTCGGCGACGTGCTGACGCTGAAATGGGGCGAGCCGGAGGCAACGCAGAAGACTTCGGTCGAGCCGCACCGCCAGGCGGAGATCCGCGTGCGCGTTTCGCCGACGCCCTATGCCGCCGAGGCCCGCGAAAACTACGCCGACAGCTGGCGCACCAAGGCGAGCCGCTGACGTCTTTTCCATGATAATCGGCGCCGCCCGCGACTAGGGCGGTTGCCGGCATTATGCTAGGCTGCAATGGTCCGCAGGCATCATGGCGATTGCCAGGTCTGCCGGCGGGCAGCGAGCGGATTGCGGGGCGCGGGCAGGCCGAGGAGGGCCTGTCTGACCGCCATGGCCGCACCGTCGCATTGCCGCAGCATGTCCGGCTTTTCTGGCCGGAGCGGTGCACAATGGAACAGCCGGGCGTGGCCGCACACCAGCGGATACGCCCAATTTTTCAAGTCATGAAACCTGGGGAGGAGAATCATGATCTACAGGTCCCTGCGCACACTTGCCGTATCCGCCGCGATTTTCGCCGGCGCTGCCGCGGCCTCTTCGGCGGAAGAACTGTCTTTCGCCCATTTCGTTCCCCCGCAGCACACGCTGACCGGTTCGGTCATCGAGCCGCTGCAGGCCGGCATCGCCAACGAGGTCGGCGACGAGCTGACCATCCGCGTCTATCCGGGCGGCGAGCTCGGCAAGGGGCCGCTGGAACAGTATGTCCGCGTGCTTCAGGGCGTTGCCGACATCGTCTGGGGCCTTCCGGGCTACACCTCGTCGCAGTTCCCGAAAACCATGATCGCCGAAATGCCGGGCGTGATCGAGCTCGGCGAGCCCGGCTATCCGGCAATCTGGCGCTCCATGGACATGATCAAGGACGAGTTCCCGGGCACCAAGCCGCTGGCGCTGTGGACCTCGGAGCCGAACATCTTCATCATGAAGGATAAGGATATCCGCACGCCGGATGATCTGAAGGGCCTGAAGATCCGTGCCGCCGGCTCGACAACGGCCGCCGTTCTCGAAGCACTTGGCGCCACGCCGGTGCAGATGCCGGCCGGCGAACTCTACAACGCCCTGCAAACCGGTCTGATCGACGGCGTCGTCACCGGCGCTTCCGCCGTCACCGACTTCAAGCTTTCCGAAGTGGCCGACAGCTACACGATCGGCGCGCCGCTTGGCCGCCTGACCTTCTATGTGGTTATGAGTCAGGCGCGTTATGATAGCCTGAGCGATGCGCAAAAGGCGGCGATCGACAAATATGCCGGCGAATATCTGTCCGAAAGCGCAGAGACGGCATGGAACCGGGTTGCCGAAGAAACGATCGCCGGGCTCGAGGCCGATCCGGCCAAGACCGTGATCACGCTCGATGCGGACCAGGTGGCGGCCTTCGGCGCGATCACCATTCCGGTGACCGAGGAAATCGTTACCGAGCTTGGCGCCGAGGACGTTCTTGCCTCGATGCGTGGTGAATAAGACCATGCTTGCCACGCTCCGCAAGCTCGCGGACCGGCTGATATCGCTCTCCGCGCTGGCCGGTACGCTCGGACTGATCTTCGTGACGCTGGTCGTGCTTGCGGACGTGATCGGAAGGGCCTTCGGCGCGCCGCTGCGCGGCGCGCAGGACTTCTACCAGATGGGCATGGTCATCATCGTCTTCGGCGGCATGGCACTGTGCGACAAGCTCGGCGGCCATGTCGCGGTCGATGTCTTCGAAGATCACTTCCCGGATGCCTTCAATCACTGGCTCAACATCTTCGCCGCGCTTCTCGGCGCGGTGATCTTCGCCGGCATTGCCTATACCGTCTACGATTCCTCGAAACTGTCGCAGATGCTCAAGCTTGCCACCAATATCGTGCGCATGCCCAAGTGGTATTTCCAGTGGGCCCTGTCGATCATGGCGCTGATCACCGCCATCGGCATGGCGCTGCGCGCCGTTGAGCTTGCGCTTTCCGGGCCGCACGGCCGAGCCAGGCGGGAGTTTGGGGAATGAGCGGAGAACTGGTCGGCCTGATCGGCCTTGCGGTGCTGTTCGTGCTGCTGGTGATCCGCGTGCCGGTGGCGCTGGCGATGTTTTCGGTCGGCTTTGCCGGCATCTGGGCGCTGCGCGACCTGAAGGCGGCGATGAGCCTGATGGCTTCGGAAAGCTTCACGATTGCCTCGTCTGCCGAACTGGTGGTGGTGCCGCTGTTCATCCTGATGGGCAATGTCGCCTCGGTGACGGGCATGAGCGGCAGGCTTTACGATGCGGCCTATGCCATTGTCGGGCGGTTTCGCGGCGGGCTCGCCTCGGCCACCGTGCTCGGCTGCGCGGGCTTCGCGGCGCTTTCCGGCTCCTCGGTCGCCTCGGCGCTGACCATGGGCAAGGTATCCATGGCCGAGATGGATCGCTTCAACTACGACAACCGGCTGTCGACCGGCGTGGTCGCCGCCGGCGGCACGCTCGGTATCCTGATCCCGCCTTCGACCGGTTTCGTCATCTACGCGATCCTGACGCAGCAATCGATCGGCCGGCTTTTTCTGGCGGGCGTGCTGCCGGGCATCCTTCTGCTTTCGATGTTCATCGCCACCATCACCATACTGTGCTGGCTGAGACCTGGCTTTGGCCCTGCCGGCCCGCGCACGACAATGGGGGAAAAGACCAGAAAACTCGTCGGCGCGCTCCCTGTTCTGTTGGTGGTGATCCTGACGATCGGCGGCATTTATGCCGGGATCTTTTCCCCGGTCGAGGCCTCCGCCGTCGGCGCCGGGCTGATCATCGTCATCGGCGCGGCAACCGGCAAGCTGACGCCTCGAACCTTCTGGACGGCGGCCAAGGATTCGGTCGTGACAACGGCAGCGGTGATGCTGATCCTGATTTCCGCCCATATCCTCAACCCGTTCCTGGCGCTGACCCATATTCCCGATCTGGTCGGCACCTTTCTGGAAGGTCTTGAGGTCGGGCCGATCACGGTTCTGGCGCTGATCCTGCTGACCTATCTGATCCTCGGCTGTTTCCTCGAGGGCTTCGCCATGCTGGTGCTGACCATGCCGATCTATTTCCCGGTGATCTCGCAACTCGGGATCGATCCGATCTGGTTCGGCGTGCTTGTGGTTCTGACGCTGGAAATGGGTCTGATCTCGCCGCCGGTCGGGGTGAATGTCTTCATCGTCAAATCCGTGGCCCGCGACGTTCCGCTCGCCCGCATCTTTGCCGGCGTCACGCCGTTCTGGTTCGCGATGCTGGGGACGCTGATCGTGCTGATCGCCTTTCCGCAGATCACGCTGATCCTGCCGAACACGATGATGAACTAGCGTAATGCGCCTGCGGGCGGAGACGGTTCTCCGCCCGCAGGCGCGCTGGAGATTTCGGCGGGATCTTTGACCGAAAAGGCGCCGCCCGACCATGTCGTGGAAGACAATCGAAGCCTTGACTGCCGATGCGGCCTGCGCGCCGGCAGTGGGAAAACGCGCGCCTGAAACGGCGGGAGAGCCCTGCCGCCATGCGGCGCCTTGAAGGAATGAAAGATCGTTCGCCGCTCGAAAGAGGGGAACGCATGCTGTCTGAAAGGGGCGGGTTTCCGCGCCCCGGTTTGGAGGAGATCCCTGCGATGAAGTCCTATGTCCTGTCGATCAAATGCGTCAATCGCCCCGGCATTGTCGCAGCCGTTGCCACCCTGCTTGCGCGTGCCGACGGCGATATCACCGAGGCGCGCCAGTTCGACGATGCGTCAAGCGACACGTTCTTCATGCGCGTCGTCGTGGAATATCCCGGCGATGAGGCCGCCCTGCGCGCCGAGATGGAAAAGCTCGCGGCCGAATATGGCATGACCTGGGAATTGTGGGACATGACGCGGCGGCCGAAAGTGCTGATGATGGTCTCGAAATTCGATCATTGTCTCGGCGACCTGCTTTATCGCAACCGGATCGGCGAACTGGACATGGAGGTCGTCGCGATCGCCTCCAATCATCCGAAGGAGGCGCTGAACCTGACGCTGATGGGCGATATTCCCTATCGCCACCTGCCGATCACGAAGGACACAAAGCCGCAGCAGGAGGCCGCGATCAAGGCCCTGGTGAACGAGACGGGGGCGGAGCTGGTCGTGCTTGCACGCTACATGCAGATCCTCTCCGATGATCTCTCGGCGTTTCTCTCCGGACGCTGCATCAATATCCATCACTCCTTCCTGCCGGGCTTCAAGGGCGCGAAGCCCTATCATCAGGCCTTCGAGCGCGGGGTGAAGATGATCGGCGCGACCTCGCATTACGTGACCGAGGACCTCGATGAGGGCCCGATCATCGCCCAGGACGTCGAGGCGGTCACCCATGCCGATACGCCGGAAGACCTGGTCCGCAAGGGGCGTGACATCGAGCGCCGGGTGCTGGCCAAGGCCGTGACCCTGCATCTTCAGCGCCGGGTGATGCTGAACGGGAAGAAGACGGTGGTTTTCGAAAAATAGAATCTGTTGGGGGCAGGGCGTCTTCCGACCCTCGGGCAGGAGCGTTGCGGCGGGCGTCGATAGCGCGCCGGTGTCGCAAACGCCAAAGCAGGGCGCGCCTTGCCATGCATACAGTCTGGCAATGATTGCGGAAAGAATCGGTGAAATGCTTGCCAGATGGAACTAAAATGTATACATTTAATTCATCCCAACCTGGAGGAGGGTCTGCGGAATGATTGGATTTCTGGGCAGACGCGGCAAACAGGGAGCCGCCGACAATGCCGCCTTAGCGCCTTTATTGGAAGGTTTTTCAATAGAGGTCATGCCGCGCACCGCGGCCAAGGTGGATGATTTCAAGGCACTGCTGCCGGCCGGCACACGTGTATACATAGCCCATATCGAAGGCACGCCGATTGAGGATATGGTGGCGACCGCGCGGCGTCTGTCGGAGGACGGGTTTCCGGTCATGCCGCATTTTCCCGCCCGTATCATCAAGGACAGGGCGACCCTGGAAGACTGGATTGCGCGCTATCAGGGCGAGGCCGGCGTTGATCAGGCGCTGTTGCTGGCCGGCGGCGTCGCCGCGCCGGTCGGCGCGTTTCATTCATCGATGCAGCTGATGGAGACCGGTCTGTTCGACAAGGCCGGGTTCAAGCGGCTGCATGTGGCCGGCCACCCGGAAGGCAACAGGGATATCGATCTCGACGGGTCGACCGGCAATGTCGACGCCGCCCTCAGGTGGAAGCAGGACTTTGCCGGGCGCACCGACGCCGAAATGGCGATCGTCACGCAGTTTGCCTTTCAGGCGGAGCCGGTGCTGGCCTGGATCGAGCGGCTGCGCGGTTTCGGCGTCGATCTTCCCGTTCATGTCGGCATTGCCGGGCCGGCCAGGCTGCAGACGCTGATCAAGTTCGCGATCGCCTGCGGCGTCGGGTCCTCGCTCAAGGTGCTGCAGCGCCGGGCGATGGATGTGTCCAAGCTGGTGCTGCCCTATGAGCCGACGGATGTTCTTGCCGATTTCGCCAATGCGGCGAAACGGAACGGCGGCCCGACCGTGGCCCAGATCCACTTCTTCCCGCTGGGCGGCATCGGCGCCTGCGCCAACTGGGCGGCCCGCCACAGCGCCGCCGCACCCGCCCCGGCCGCCGTCTGAGGCGGTCGCGCGGCAAGCCGGACCACACCCGAACAAAGCCATGACCCGACCGGTCCGTCTGCGTCAGTAAGTCCCTGCGCGGTTGAGCCATTCATTTGCCTTCCATCGCGGGAGCACCTCTTCGACGGTTTGACGGTTCAGGTTCCTGCCGAACAGGCGTGAGCCTCAGGCCTGACGATCATGTCGTACCGGAAAGCGAAAGCGCCGTCTCGCGCAGCAGCTTGAGGAACAGCGCCTGGGCGGCGGTTGGCAGGAAACCGGCGCGCAGCGTCAGCCCGATCGGGCGCTGGCTTGCGGGGAGTTCGAACGGCAGGGCGACCATCAGTCCGTGGTCGATTTCGGCTTCCGCCTGGCGTTTCGAGACGCAGCCGAGATGGTCGCTCTTTTCCAGAAGCTCGCGCATCAGGATCACCGAGCGCGTCTCCACCAGTCGTGACGGAACGGCAAGCCCGGCGGCCCCGAAAAGACGGTCGAAATGGCTGCGGATCGGCGTGCCTTCAGGGGCGACGACGAAGGGATAGCGGGCCAGCGCCTCGAAGGTCGGCTGCAGCAGTGCGCCGTCCTGCCTTGCGCGCAGCAGCGGATGGCCGGGGCCGGCAACCAGAACGACACTATCGGAAAACAGTTCTTCCTGAACGATATCGCCGATGGGGGCGGGGTCGCGCAGCGCGCCGATCAGGAAATCGGTCTCGCCGCGCCTCAGCCCGGCAAGCAGGTCGTCGTAATCGCCCTCCAGCACATCGATCGGGATCGCACGGCCGAGCGCGCGAAAGGCGACGATCGCATCCGGCAGCACGCAGGCGCGCGACAGCGGCATGGCGCCGACGACGATCCGGCCGGTTTCCCGTTCCATCGCCTCGGCCAGATCGGCGTCCGCCTGAGCGAGTTCGGCAAAGGCAAGCCGCGCGGCCTGGGCGAGCGCGGATGCCGCGCGGGTGGCGACGATGCCATAGGCGGTGCGCTCGAAAAGCGGACGCTCCGCCTCGCTTTCAAGCTGGCTGACGGCGCGATGGACCGTTGGCTGGGCGAGGCCGAGCCGCTTGGCGGCCAGCGTGAAGTTCTGGGTTTCGGCAACGGCAATCAGCGCCTTCAGCTGCGCGCGCGTGACCGTCACCTTCAGGCGCGGGGCAACATCGGCAAGCGCGGGATCGAGAAAGGCGAAGGCGCGCCTCACGCGACGGGCAAGCGTCTCGCCGGCCCCGGTGACGTAAAGCCCCTGGGGCGTGCGCGAAAAAAGCGTCGCCCCGGCAAGGCTTGCGATCTTGCCCAACGCCTGGGTTACAGCCGGTTGAGAGACGAAGCACATCTCGGCCGCCCGCGTGACCGAATGCGTCTCGGCAACGGCCAGGAAGACCCTGAGATGGCGAAGATTGTAGGGCAAGGGCGCCTCCGCGACGTGTTCGGCGGATTTATAGCATGCGCAGCGTCGGAAGCGATGGCAAAGGCACGGTTGGTGTGCGGGGCTCAGCCTCCGGCGCGGGCCCTGTCCCTTGCCGAAAGAATCAACCCGACGCGGTCCGCAAGGTCATCGACTTTCGCCGTCTTCAGCCCATAGCCCCCGATTTCCGCCTGCCAGGCAATCGTTGCCGCGCTCATGCGCGCCTCAAACCCGAGATCGCTGACGGTCGCCGCAACCTCTCGCATCTCCGCTGCGCGCCGCGTTCCGTGCACCATCATCCGCTCCAGGCAGTAGGCGGCCTTTTTCGGCCAGTCGATCTGCGGATCGGAGGCGGAAAGCGAGGCGAGCACCTCAGCGCTGACGCCGGCCTTTTCAGCGGCGATGAAGCATTCCGCCATCAGCGCCTCGGTGCCCTTGATCATCACCGAGCGGATCATCTTCACCGACGAGGCATCGCCGATCTCAGGACCGATTACCCGTCCGTTCATGCCGAGACCGGCCATCGCCTCAGCGCCCGGCCCGGCATGCGGACCGGAGACAAGGCAGGGCGTTTCGTGACGCTTCGGGTGGATCGGGCTCATGATTGCGACATCGACGTAGCGCGCGCCGGCGGCATCGATCAGTGTCGCGTTCCGGCGCTTGGTCTCCGGCGAACAGGAATTGCCGTCGAGGTAGAGCGTGCCGGGCCTGATATGCGGCGCGGCAGCCTTGGCGGCGGAAAACGCGTTGTCGGCGGTGACCAGGCTGAAGACGATATCGCTTCGCCGCAGCAGATCGGCGGAAGATGGGGCGCAGAAGATGCCGCGTTTGTCGCAGGCTTCTGTGATTGCTTGCGCGGTGTCGTCCTGCAGTGTCTTGATATCGAAGGCGGCAAGGGGCCTGGCGATGCCTGCCGCCGCCCAGCCGTCCGCGATGGCGCGCGCGGCCTCGCCGAAACCGATAAATCCGATGGCTGTCATGGCTCTTCCTCCGCAGAACTCCGCCCGCTCCGGCAAACCGGAACTGACATCTAGAACCACGCGGCGGGGCAAAGACCATTCAGAAGCCCGGCACGGCCATAAGTAATAGCTATAGAAGGGAGGCATTCTCGGGCCATTCGAATGTTTCCGGCGAGGTGCTATAGCAATTTCTTATGCCGGCGCCGCAATCCGAAATTGTCATTGAGGGCCCTCCGGCGTGAGATGGCAAATAACGGAGTAACGGAGGAAACCATGCCCGACACCAACAAGACCGCGCTTGTGATCAGCGCTCATGCCGCCGATTTCGTCTGGCGCTGCGGCGGGGCGATCGCGCTGCATGCGGCAAAGGGCTACGAGGTCACGGTGCTGTGCCTTTCTTTCGGCGAGCGCGGCGAGAGCGCGAAACTGTGGAAGCAGGAGGGCATGACCCTCGACAGGGTCAAGACAGAGCGCCGCAAGGAGGCAGAACAGGCGGCGGAAGCCCTTGGCGTCCACGATCTCGTCTGCCTCGATCTCGGCGACTATCCGCTGGAGCTTTCCCGCGAGGACAAGAACAGGGTGGTCGAGGTCATCCGCAAGGTGCAGCCCGCCTTCATGCTGTCGCACTCGCAGTATGACCCCTACAACACCGACCATATGTACGCCACGCAAGTGGCGCTCGAATGCCGGATGATCGCCCAGGCCTGGGGGCACAATCCCGGCGAGAAGGTGCTGGGCGCGCCGCAGCTTTACCTGTTCGAGCCGCACCAGACCGAGCAGATGGGCTGGAAGCCGGACACCTTCCTCGACATCACGCCGGTCTGGGAGAAGAAGCGCGCGGCGATCGAATGCATGGCCGGACAGGAGCACCTCTGGGAATATTACACCCGCGTCGCCATCAACCGCGCCAATCATTTCAAGCGCAATTCTGGCGGTCAGGCGTCAGGGCGCGATTGCAAATATGCGGAAGGGTTCCAGTCGATCTTTCCGCGCACGGTCGACGAGCTTTAGGGCGAAGCGGCGAGCCTAAAGAGCCGACTGATCCAAGGGGAGGAACAGGAATGACGACGGAACCAACAAATCCGAGCTTCGACATCGCCCATCTCGGCCATGTGGAAATGCTGACCAATACGTTCGAGGACAGTCTCGACTTCTTTACCCGGATCTACGGGCTGAAGCTTTCCGGGCAGGATGACAGTTCGGCCTATCTGAGAGCCTGGGACGATTATGAATATGCGACGCTGAAGCTGACGAAATCCGAGACCACGGGCATTGCCCATATCGGCTATCGCGCCGCCTCGCCGGAAGCGCTGGAACGGCGCGTTGCGGCAATCGAGGCCTCGGATTTCAAGGTGATCGGCTGGAATGACGGCGATCTCAGCCATGGCCGTGCCTTCCGTTTCGAGGACCCGTTCGGCCATGTGTTCGAGATCTATTACGACACCAACTGGTACGAGCCGCAGGACGACGCGGAAAAGGCGGCGCTGAAGAACACGGCATCCGCCTTTACCGGCATGCCGCCGCGCCGCCTCGACCATATCAACCTGCTGTCCGAGGACGTCACCGAATTTCGCCGTTTCATGATCACCTGCCTCGGCGCGCGGGTGACGGAATATATAGAGCTCGACAATGGCCGGATCGGCGGCTGCTGGTTCACCATCAACAACAAGAGCTATGACCTCGCCTGCACCGAGGAGCATGGCGGCGGCAAGGGGCGGCTGCATCACGTGACCTATGCCACCGACCAGCGCGAGGACATTCTGCGCGCGGCCGACATCTTCCTGCAGAACGGCGTTCACATCGAGACCGGTCCGCACAAGCACGCCATTCAGGGCACCTTTTTCCTTTATGTCTGGGAGCCGGCGGGCAACCGCGTCGAGCTCGCCAATGCCGGTTCCCGCCTCGTTCTGGCCCCCGACTGGCAGCCTGTCCGCTGGACAGAGGCCGACCGCAGGAAGGGGCAGGCCTGGGGGCTGAAGACGATTGAAAGCTTCCACACGCACGGCACGCCGCCGGTTGCCGGCAAGGAGTGAAGAATGAACACCGACACTCTCAAACTGGCGCCCGGAACCCCCGGCTATGTGATCCGGAACGTTGCGCGCGCCGACGGCGCTGTTGTTGATGCGCTCGGCAGGGCAGGCGTGGCGACCGTGCATGAGGCGCAGGGGCGTATCGGCTGCCTTTCCGCCGATCTGCGGCCGATCTATCGCGGCGCGCAGATTGCCGGTTCCGCCGTCACCATTTCCGCCCCGCCCGGCGACAACTGGATGATCCATGTGGCGATCGAGCAGCTCCAGCCGGGCGACATACTGGTGCTGGCCCCGACCAGCCCCTGCAATAACGGCTATTTCGGCGATCTTCTGGCGACATCGGCAAAAGTGCGCGGCTGCCGTGGTCTGATCATCGATGCCGGGGTGCGCGACACGAAGGACCTTGAGGAAATGGATTTCCCCGTCTGGTCGAAGGCCGTCAGCGTGCAGGGCACGGTCAAGGAGACGCTCGGCTCGGTCAATGTGCCGGTGATCTGCGGCGGGCAGCTGATCGAAGCGGGCGATATTATCGTTGCCGATGATGATGGTGTGGCGGTCGTCAAAAGGGCGGATGCGGAAAAGGTGCTGGCAGCGGCGCAAAAGCGGCTCGACAATGAGGAGACGAAGCGCAAGCGGCTTGCCGCCGGCGAACTCGGCCTCGATATCTACGACATGCGCCCCCGCCTTGCTGAAAAGGGCCTGAAATATGTCTGAGGACGGCATTCCGTGCCTGTGGATGCGCGGCGGCTCGTCCAAGGGCGCCTATTTTCTGGCCTCCGACCTGCCGGACGAGAAGGCCGCGCGCGACGATCTGCTGCTGCGGATCATGGGCTCGCCCGATCCGCGCCAGATTGACGGCATTGGCGGCGCCGATCCGCTGACCTCGAAGGTGGCGATCCTGTCGCCGTCCTCGCGCGGTGATGCCGATGTCGACTATCTGTTCCTGCAGGTCTTCGTCGACAAGCCGCTGGTGAGCGACAGGCAGGGCTGCGGCAATATCCTCGCCGGCGTCGCTCCGGCGGCGATCGAGCGCGGGCTTGTGCCGGCGACGGGCGAGACGACCGAGGTCCGGATCCATATGGTCAATACCGGCGAGATCGCGGTGGCGCGGATCGAAACCCCCGGCGGCAGGGTCAATTATGCGGGCGATGCCGAAATCGCCGGGGTTCCCGGCCATCATGCGGCGATCCCGCTTCTCTTCAAAAACATTGCCGGCTCCATGTGCGGCGCGCTTTTGCCCACCGGTAATGCGGTTGACGAGATCGATGGCGTGAAGGCGACGCTGATCGACAATGGCATGCCCTGCGTCATCCTCCGGGCGGAGGATTTCGGCCTGACCGGCAAGGAAGCGCCGGAGGTGCTGGAAAAGGACGCGGAACTGAAGAAACGGCTGGAGGCGATCCGGCGGAAGGCCGGGCCGATGATGGCGCTCGGCGATGTGACGGAGGCCTCGGTGCCGAAGATGACGCTGGTCTCCGCGCCGGAAAATGGCGGTTCGATTGCCACGCGTTCCTTCATTCCGCACAGGGTCCATGCCGCCATCGGCGTGTTCGCCGCCATCTCGGTGGCAACGGCGACGCGGATCGAGGGCTCGGTGGCGAAGGATTGCGCCGTCGATCCGGGCGACGGCAATTATCTGGTCGAGCATCCGACCGGGGCGCTGGACGTATTTCTCGACATCGGCGCGGACGGCGAAATCCTCGGCGCGGGCAATCGCCGCACCGCGCGCAAGCTGTTCGACGGGCGCGTGTTCCCGCGTGAAGGGTGACTTCAGCGCGGCGCGCGTTTGGCCAGGATCCGCTGCAGGGTGCGGCGGTGCATGTTGAGACGGCGGGCGGTTTCCGACACATTGCGGTCGCACATCTCGTAGACCCGCTGGATATGTTCCCAGCGCACGCGGTCGGCCGACATCGGGTTTTCCGGCGGATCGACCTTTTCGCCCGGCGCCTGGGTCAGGGCATGAACGATATCGTCGGCATCGGCGGGCTTGGCCAGATAGTCGAGCGCGCCGAGTTTCACGGCGGTGACGGCGGTGGCGATATTGCCGTAGCCGGTCAGCACCACGATGCGGGTATCCTCGCGGGCCTCGCGAATGGCGGCGATCACGTCAAGCCCGGTGCCGTCTTCAAGCCTGAGGTCAACGACGGCGTATTTCGGTGGGCGCGCCTTTGCCTTTTCAATGCCCTCGGCAACGGTCTCGGCTGTCTCGATGGCAAATCCACGCGTTTCCATGGCTCGGGCGATGCGGCGCAGGAACGGCGTGTCGTCATCGACGATCAGAAGGCTCATTTCTCCATCCCGTTCACCCGTCAGCGCATCCCTGCCGAAATCCGTTTCTTGCCTGTCGTCCATGTCTGTCATGCCTGAATTCTCGTGTGCGGCATTTGACCGCGCGTCAATCTTGTCAGTTGGTTATGAACCTCCTCGGGCTGGGGGTAAACCCTGAACCGTCTCAAAAACGGTCGTATGCGACGCGTCTCGGCGCAGCGCGGGCCGGCTGGCAGGAGCGATCCGGCTGACTGGCAGGCCGGGGCTCAAGGGTTCGCGCGGACGGTCTATCCGCTCAGCCGGACAAGGGCCGAGAGCACGTCGGAACGGCGCAGAAGGCCGACAAGCCGGTTGCCATCGGTGACCGGGAAGACGCGGTGCGGATGGGAAATGAAGGCCTCCGCGGCGGCAACCAGATCGGTGCTTGCCGGCAGGCTGACGACATTGCGGCTCATATGGTCGGCGACCGTTCCCTTCCACTCCTGGTAATAGCTCGCCTGCAGGGCGGGGTTGAAACAGTCCTTCTGGGTGAGGATGCCGCAAAGCGCCCCGCCTTCATCGACAACTGGTGCCGCCGCCGCCTTGCTTTCGACCAGAAGCGCAACGGCGCGGCGGATCGGCATGTCCGGCGTGACGGTCAGCGCGTCGGTCTTGGTGATTTCGGCGATCGTGTCGGTCATTCGGCCTCGCTCGACAGGCGGTTCGGGCAGCCCTCGCAGGCGGCCTCCTTCATGCAGGCCATGCCGCCGCACGAACCCTTCAGCGGGCCGCGCCCGACGAAGAGGCTGACGCCAAGACCGGCCATGCCGAGACCGACGATCGCGATTGCCAGCAGGATTTCCATGTCCATGCTCCCTTCGAGGCGATTATAGCAGAAAACGATCGAAACCGCCCGTTGTTTCGCGCCGGAGGCCTTGCCCCTCATGGAAGAGGAACAGGGCGGCGATCGACTGGCGGCGGGCCAGCGCCGGGCCATCCTCGCCGGCGGCCGTCAGCGCCGTGGCCCAGCCGTCTGCCGTCATCGCGTCTTGCGCCAGCACCGAGACCGAAGCGATCGCGCCCTCGACCGGGACGGCATGGCGCGGATCGATGATGTGGCTGTAGCTGTGGCCGGAGAGCGCATAGCTCTGCGCGCGAAGCCCGGAGGTCGCGACCGCGCCGTCGGCAAGGCGCAGCACGCCGGCGCCGCCGTTGGCGTCCGGCCGCGGATCTTCCACCGCCACCCGCCAGGGACGACCCGCCGGATGTTTTCCGCGCGCGACAAGCTCGCCGCCGAGATCGATGAGGAAATCGGAATAGCCGGCATCCATCAGGCGGTTTGCCATCAGGTCGAGCGCGCGGCCCTTGGCAATGCCGCAAAGGTCTATTGTGACGCCGGATTTCGTCTTTTCCAGCCGGTTTCCGTCGACGCCGAGCGCATGCCAGAGCGGCGGCGCGCCATCCTCGGCGGCGTCTCCCGTAATGGGACCGAAGCCGTATCGGGCGACCAGAGGTCCGACGCTTGGATCGAACCAGCCGTCGCTCGCGCGCGCGACATCGAGCGCCGATTGCGCGACGAAGGCGGTTTCGGCGGATACCCTTTCGCCGCCGGGGCCGGCGTGGTTGAAGGCGGTGATCTCGCTGTCGTCCCGCCAGGGTGACATCATCCGGTCGATGCCGGAAAGAAGCGTCTCGATATCGCCGCGAAGCGCTTCCGGCTGCCCGTTATCCGGCACGGCGACCCGCCATGTGGTGGCGAAGGCCTCGCCGGTGATCTGCCGGGTCGCGGGCGCGGATCTCAGGATCGCAGGCGCTTCGGCACGGGCGGCGGTGGCGGCCAGAAGGCCTGCTCCGGAAAGCGCCAGAACGCGGCGGCGGGTCAGATAGGTATGACGTGCTTTCATGAGGTCAGACTCCGAAATCGTCGTAGAAGATGGACTTCGGCTCGACGCCGAGCCGGTGCAGCGTGTTGGTGACCGCCGAAATCATCACCGGCGGTCCGCACATATAGTATTCGCAATCCTCGGGCGCGGGATGACGGGAAAGCTCGGCCCGCACGATATCGTGGATGAAACCGCTCGCGCCGGTCCAGCGGTCGCCGGGCGCGGGGTCGGAAAGCGCCGGCGTCCAGGAGAAATTGTCGTGCTCGGCGGCGATCTTCTCGAACTCCTCGACATAGAAGAGATCGGCGACCGAGCGCGCGCCATAGAAGAAGCGCATTCGCCGGGGCGTGTTCCTGCCGATCTGGTCGTGGATCATGGCCCTGAGCGGGGCCATGCCGACGCCGCCGCCGATGAACACCATCTCGCGGTCTGTTGGCTGAACCTCGAACTCGCCGAAGGGACCGGAAGCCTCGATTTCGTCGCCCGGTTTCAGTGCAAACAGGAAGGAGGAGACGATGCCCGGCGGAATTTCATGCTCGCGGCCGGGCGGCGGGGCGGCGAGGCGAATGTTGAAGACGGCGCGCTCGGCCTTCGCATCCTCCGGCCGGCAGGCGATCGAATAAGCGCGGGTGACGGGTTTCTCCGCATGGGAGGTCATCTCCGACCAGCCGGACATCGCCCAGGCGTCGCGGAAAGGCGGGTCGATGTCGATGTCGCGGAAATCGAGCCTGTAGGCGGGCGCGGTCAGCTGCATGAAGCCGCCGGCGATGAAATCGAACGGCTGGCCTTCGGGCAGCTGCAGCACCAGTTCGCGGATCAGCGGGGCCTTCATCTCGTTGGAGACGACGCGGCAGGTAAAGCCGGTCGCCCCGACGAAATCCTGCGGCACGGTCACCGAGCAGGGGCCTCTGAGGGCGGTCTGGCAGGCGAGGCGCATATGGGCGCGGCGCTCGGCGGCGGACAATACGCCGCGTTCGGTCGCCTGCGGTTCGCCCGCGCCTTCTCCCTCCACATGCACGCGGCAGAGCCCGCATGTGCCCGATCCGCCGCAGGCCGCCGGTATGCCGATGCCCGCGCCATGCAGGACGCCGAGCAGGCGGTCGCCGCGATTGGCCTCGATTGTCATGGTTTCGTTGACCGTCACCGTCAGCGCCTCGGCGGGGATCAGCCGCGCGCGGGTGATCAGGAGAGCGAGCGTCAGCACGAGGACAAGGCCGATGACGACAAGGGCTCCGACTGCAATCTCGTTCATGGCGTCACCATTTGCGCGAATGCGGAAAAGCCGAGGGACATCATCCCGGCAAGGGTGAAGGTGATGCCAAGCCCGCGCAGGCCCTGCGGCAGGTCGGCATAGGCAAGGCGCGCGCGGATCGCGCCGAGAAGCACCACGGCGACGCCGAAGCCAAAACCCTGGCCCAGACCGAAGACGGCGGATTCACCGATGGAATAATCGCGGTCGACCATGAACAGGCTGCCGGCAAGGATGGCGCAATGCACGGTCAGAAGCGGCAGGAACACGCCGAAGGAGGCATAGATCGCCGGAAAAAAGCGGTCGAGTACCATTTCCACCAGCTGAACCGTCGCGGCGATGACGCCGATGAAGGAGATCAGCTTCAGATAGGAAAGGTCGATTTCCGGCATGCCGGCCCAGGCCCAGGCGCCCGGCGCCAGCAGCGCATGATAGATTACCTGGTTGAGCGGCACGGTGACGCCCATGACGGCGGTGACCGCGATGCCGAGGCCGATGGCCGACGGCGTGCGGCGGGAGAGCGCGAGGAAGGTGCAGAGCCCGAGAAACAGCGTCAGCGGCGCATTCTCGACGAAGGCGGCACTGAGGAACAGGTTCCAGAGGTCGGTCATTTTCCGGCCTCCTCTGTCTTCGGCGGGTTGAATTCGGAGGGTTCGGCCTGCTGCGGCAGAACGGTGCGGATCGCCCAGACGAGACCGCCGAGCATGAAGAAGGCGCTCGGGGCGAGCAGCATCAGATTGAGCGGCGTGAACCAGCCGCCGTCGGCAACCACGGGAAAGACCTGATAGCCCATCAGCTTGCCGGCGCCGAAGAGTTCGCGCGCGGATCCGATGACGATCAGCACCAGCGAATAGCCAAGCCCGTTGCCGAGCGCGTCGACCATGGAGGGAAGCGGCGGGTTGGAGCGGGAGAAGCTCTCCGTGCGTCCCAGCACCAGGCAGTTTGTGGTGATCAGGCTGACGAAGACCGAGAGCTTGCGGCTGATGTCGAAGAAATAGGCCTGCAGGAACTGGTCGATGACCACCACAAGCGAGGCGACGATGACGATCTGGACGATGAGGCGGATGGAATCGGGAATATGCCGGCGGATCAGGCTCACCAGCATGGCCGAGAGCACCAGAACCGTCGTCAGCGAGGCCGACATGGTGAGCGCCGTAGCCACCGAGGTGGTGACGGCGAGCGCCGAGCAGATGCCGAGGATCTGCAGCGTCACCGGGTTTTGCAGGACGAGCGGCTCCGTCAGCGTCGACCAGAGATTGGTTGACCGGGCCATATCAGAACTCCCCGCGCTGAACGGCGTCTATGAACGGGCCATAACCTTCCGGCCCGCCCCAGAAGCGCATGATCTTGGTGAACGCATTGCCGGTGCGGGTGGCGCCCGTGATTCCGTCCACCTCGTATTCATTGCCCGCGACGCCCTTGGCGACAGCAAAGCGCACGGTGCCCGTTTGATCGGCGAGCTCGGTGCCGGGGAACTGGGCGAGCCAGGCCGGCTCCTCGATGCGCCCGCCAAGGCCGGGCGTTTCGGCCTGGTTGGTGATCGCAAGGCCCGCGATCGTGTTCATGTCGCCGCGCAGCGCCACGATCGCATCGATCGGCGCCTGGTAGCCCGGTCCGCTGATCGGCAAAAGCGCCAGTGAAATGTCGCCGGCCTCGTTTCTGAGCAGGTAGATCTGGGCGTAATCCGGCCGCCGGCCGATGCCGGCCGTGTCTTCCGCCGGCGTCAGCGTCGTCCAGTTGGCCGCATCGTCGAGGGCTGCCGCGAGCGTTGCCGGAGTGACATTCTGCGCGGCCTGACCCTTCGGCAGGTTGATGACGACGGTGGACAGCGAGCCGCCGGATTGCTCGAGGATCTGCGTCATGCCGGGAATGCCGGCAACCAGCGCTTCAAGCCGCGCCTGTTCCTCCGCCGCGCGGTTTGCCGTCTGGATGGGGCGCAGGATGACTGTCGCGCCGGAGACCATGAGGGCGCAGATGGCCGAAACGAGAAAGGCGATGACGACGGTCTTTGTCCGGTTTTCATTGGGCAGGGCCAGGAACCGGCGCCATGCCGAGAACGGGTTCAGGTCAGCCATGACGTCTTCTCCTTTGGGCAAGCCACAGCGCAATGGCGGCTTCGTCCAGCAACGGGGCGGCAAGCGAGGTCAGAAGGGCGGCGGAAACGGCCATCTGCACATGCGCAGCGCTCTGCCAGCCAAGCGTAAACAGGATGATCATTGCGCCGAAAAAGGCGCCGTTGAGCCAACCGCCGAGCTTTGTCGAGGCGCTGGCCACGGGATCGGCAACCAGCAGCACCAGCACCACGGCAATGGCCGGGAGGGCAGGCGTGACCGGTACGCCGAGGAAATGCGCGCCGCCGATAATGACGACAGCGCCGGCGATCACGCGCGCCGGCATGACGCCGAAAAGCGCGCCGAGAAGGGCTACGGGGATGGCGGCCCAGGCGAGCGGCAGCGGCAGTTCCGGCCAGGGGGCTGTGACGAAGCCGAAGCCGAGAAAGGCGAGCGTGACGGTTGCCGGGTTCAGCACGTTGCGGCCCCAGCCGCCGAAGACGAGTTCCGCCATGACAGAACCGAAGGAGATGCCGAGGACAAGCTGGACGATGCTGAGGTCCTCCGGCGCCAGCATGGCAATCGCCAGCGCCGTCAGTGCGCCGGCAAAGGAGGGCGGCTGGGCGCGGGCCAGCATGAAGATGACGTGCCAGAGGCCGGAGATGATCAGCGCCAGCAGCAGAAGGCCGGCGGCGTCGAGCCCGCCATACCAGAGCCAGGTCAGCGCCAGCGGCATGACCGAGATCAGCAGCAGAAGGGCGACGGTCTCCCGGTCCCACAATCCGTGGTTCATGCGGGCGCCTCCTCTTTCTCAATAGCGTTCAAAAGCCCGCGCAACTGGGCGGAAAGCGATGGCTCGGCGGAGGTGACGTAATCGACCAGCGCAAGATCCTCTTCCAGAAGCGACAGCGCGCCGAGACGGGCGGCGGCTTCCTGGTCGCCGGCGGAAAGCGCGCGCATCAGGGCGGCGGCAGGGATGTCGCCGCCGAAGGCCTGGGACAGGGCGGCCGTCGGAATGATCGGCAGTGGCCGGGCGGCGCGGGTCAGCGCTGCGGAAAACCAGTGGCCGCGCCTTTTGCCGGAACCGCGCGAAAGCACGCTTGCCTGCCGGTCGCGCGGACCGAGCCAGTGGGCGGGCTGGCCATCGAGCACGGAGCCTGAGAGCACCTGGTAGGGCCCGGGCTGGACATGGCCGTGACAGAGCCCGCGCAAATCCGCACCGGGCTGGCAGCGGATGAGGCGCGGTTCGCGCATGGCCGAACCGGTGACGGTGACGAGCCGGGTCTCGGGCAGAAAGCCCGAGGCGAGAAGATCACCGAGATCGGCAATATCTTCCGCATGAATGTCCCATACGCGGGCGTCGACGGCGGCCGGCGCGTGGCGGTGGATCTGGAGGCCGGCGAGACCCTGCGGGTGCAGCGCACCGCAGGTTATGCGGCGGACCCCGCTTGCCATGTCGCGGTCAAGAGGCCTGCCCTTTGCCTCGCACAGGAACACCTGGTCGCCGGCCAGAAGCTTCAGCGCGGCAAGGCCGCGTGACAAGGCCTCTTCGCGGCCCGAGAGCGCCGTCTTCGGATCGGGGGCGGCGGGCCTTGTGTCTGCCGCCATGGCGAAGATCGCCGCTGGTGTCTCGGAAAGGGCGGGTATGTGGCCGAAAGGCCTGCTGCGGAACAGCCGCCAGAGGCCGGCTTCCTGCATCAGGGCGCGCAGCGCGGCGGCATCGCTGTCTGCCTTTTCTGTCGGGAATGCGTGCCGGTCGCCGCCATCCTCGCGGAACAGCAGCATCTGGATCAGCCTTCGGCCGGGATTGAGCTCGATGGCCGCCACCCGCGCGGGCATGGGCGCGACAAGCTTGATCTCCTCTGCCGCGCGCAGCGAGAAAAGCGGCTGGCCCTGGGCAACGCACTGGTCGACCTCGACCAGCGGCACGACGCGTAATTCCTCGCCGGGGGCGGGCACAAGGGCCGCCTCTTCGGTCAGAAGCGTGTCTGCAGCATGGTCAGCGGGCAATGAAGGGCCGGTCGGCACGGACAGGCCGGCGGAAAAAAGGCGGTCCAACAAGTCACTCCCAAACGTTTCGGCGTCAAACACTCCGGTCTTCCCGACATTTGATTTGCCGGAACGGGCCGAATTGTTTAGCATAAGCCAAGAAGAGACTATGAATTTTCAGCGGGGGTGAAAAGCCATGTCTTATGGAGTGAAGCGGTTTTCTTCAGCTTTCATTGCAGTTATTGCAGCGACATTGACGTTTGTCAATTCCAGTGGCGTCTCCGCACAGGATAGCGGGGAAGGCGAGGCGGCGGTCGAAGCGCTTGAGCTCTTCGTCATGCCGCAATCCGGGCCGTTCCGTCCGGATCAGATCTCGATCCCGCAGCAGAAGATGATCGAAGCCTGGGCGCGTTCCGCCCATGCCGATGCCTCTGCCGAGGCCTTCACCCACTGGGACGGCGAGGGCGAGGTGCCCGCCAGCTGTTCCACCTGTCACTCCGGCGCGGGCTTCCGCGCCTTCCATGGCCTGGATGGCAGCGAGCCGGGCGTGGCGGTCGCCGTGCCGGTCGGCGGCGTCGTCGATTGCGAGACCTGCCACAGCCCCGGCCTTGCCGAAATCACCGCGATCACACTGCCGAGCGGTATCGAACATCCGGTCAAGCCCGGCGTCGAGGCGGCCTGTCTCACCTGTCACTCCGGCCGTGCCGCCGGCGTGACGGTCTCCAATGCCGTCGGCGAAAAGCCCGATGACACGCCGGATCCGGAAATCGGCTTCGTCAATCCGCATTATGCTCTGGCCGGCGCCGTGCGTCTCGGCGCCGTCGGGGCGGGCGGTTTCGAATATCCCGGCAAGACCTATTCGGGCCGGTTCTTCCATGCCCGTCCGGTTGCCGATTGTGCCTCCTGCCACAATCCGCATACGTTGACGGTGGCGGAAGAGACCTGTCTCACCTGCCACGAGACCGGCAATTTCGACGCGATCCGCATTTCCCGCGTCAGCTATGACGGCAGCGGCGATCTTTCCAAGGGCATCCGGTCGGATGTCGCCAACAATGCCACGCTGCTGATGGAGATGATCCAGGATTACGCCGCCAATGTCGCCGGCACGCCGATCGTCTTCGAGCCGCACTATCCCTACTTCTTCGTCGACGCCGATCAGGACGGCCGCGCCGATGAGGTTGACGGGCGGGCAGCGAGCTACAAGGCCTGGACGCCGCGCAGCCTGAAGGCGGCCTATAACTGGAAATTCGTCACGGCGGACCCCGGCGCCTTCGCGCATAATCCGCAATATGTGCTGGAACTGCTCTACGATTCGATCGAGGACCTTTCGGGCCCGCTTGAGATCGATGTCAGCGAGCTGGGTATCCAGCGTTAAAGGCAGAAATGCCCTGCTTTCCGCCGGGACGCACAGCCCGGCGGACATTCTGTCCCGTTGCGATCAGATATCCGGACGTGCTAACGCGAAAAGCACCAGATGGCGGCATTGCCGCCGATCTTTCCTGCCGGAACGGATGAAGCAATCAATGAACAATAGCAAGGCCGAGGCGCCGCGCGCCATCATCGTCATGGGTGTGAGCGGATGCGGAAAATCCTCCATCGCAAGGCTGGTGGCCGAACGCCTGGGTTACGACCAGGTGGAGGGCGACGACCTTCACCCGGCCTCGAACGTTGAAAAGATGAGGGCCGGCATCCCGCTCGAGGATGCCGATCGCTGGCCCTGGCTCGATCTCGTCGGCGCTGAACTGGCCAGACCCCGCACGGAAGGCGTCGTGGTCACCTGCTCGGCGCTGAAAAAGGTCTATCGCGACCGGTTGCGCGCGGCGGCGGGTCAGCCGCTTGCCTTCGTTTTCCTCAATGGCAGCGAGGCGCTTCTGACCGAGCGGATCGGCGCGCGAGCAGGCCATTTCATGCCGACGACGCTGTTGAAAAGCCAGCTCGACACCCTCGAGGACCCGACCGGGGAGCCCGGCGTGGTCACGGTTGATATCGACAATCCGCTGGAGGTGATCGCCGACGAGGCGATTGCGGGCCTCAGCGCCGTCACTTTTCGCTAGAGAGCGGTTGCGGCAAAGGCTGCTTGCCGGCCCTTCACGCAAGCCTCGGTTGTCGTTATTGCCTTATATTAGGCTTGCCTTTCGTTGTGCCTTCGGCCAATTGTCAATCCGAGATACCGATCGGAGGGTGAGACATGGCGGTGACGGCGGGCGAGCGCAACCGGGCGCTTTTTCTGGGCAGTATGGGCGGCGGCCTGGAATTCTATGATTTCGTGATCTACGCCACCTTCGCCTCGCAGATCGGCAAGACCTTCTTTCCGGCAGAAGAGGCGTCGACCCGGCTTCTGGCAGCCTTCGCCGTTTTTGCCGCCGGCTATCTGGTGCGCCCGATCGGCGGCATCCTGTTTTCGCATTTCGGCGACAAGCATGGCCGCAAGCTGATGCTGCGCCTCTCGATCGCCGGCATGGCGGGGGCTACCTTCCTCATCGCCTTCATGCCCGGCTATGCCACCTGGGGGATCTCGGCCACCATCGCGCTCGTTGTGCTGCGCATGGTGCAGGGCCTTTGCCTTGGCGGCGAAATTCCCGGCGCGATGACGCTGATCACCGAAACCATGCCGAAGCGGCGCGGCCTTGCCTGCGGCTTCCTGTTCATGATCATCAATGTCGGCATGCTGGCGGCCCAGGCGGTGCAATGGGCGATCGAACACCTGCTGAGCGATGCTGCGGTTCTGTCCTATGGCTGGCGCATCGGTTTCTTCATCGGCGGGCTGGTGGCGATCGTCGGCTTCATCCTGCGCGCCCGTCTGGCGGAAAGCCCGGCCTTTGCCGAGATGGAATCGGCAACCCACAAGGTGCCGCTGGCCGCGCTCTTCCGCGACAATGCGCGCGCCGTCTGGCTCGGCCTGTTCATCACCGGGCTGGGGGCCGCCGCCGTGCCGCTGCTCTACCTCTACATGAACAGCTATCTGACGGATTTCCTGCATTACGATCCGGACCAGGTCGCGACCGCCGTTCTCGTCGGCATCATTGTCTTTTCGCTGCCGATGCCGGTGGCCGGGGCGATTTCCGATTTCATCGGCATCAAGGTGCCGGCCTTTGTCGCCACGCTGCTGCTGGCGATCGCGGCCATACCTGTCTATGTCTGGATCCACGAGGGCATCGCCTCGCTGATGCCGGCGATGATCGTGATCTCGCTGATCGGCGCCTTTGCCTGGGGCGTCGGGCCGGTGCTGCTGACCGCGATCTTCCCGACCGACGTGCGCTATACCGGCGTCGCCTTCGTCTACAATATCGGCTTTGCCATTGTCGGCGGGCTGACGCCGCTTCTCGCCACCTTCATCATCCAGCAGACGGGTTTCACGCTCGCGCCCGGCTTCCTGCTGGCGATCTTTGCAGGCCTCGCAACGGTCGCGATCTTCCTGACGCAGGTGATCCCGGCAGAGAAGTCTCAGCTCTGATCGGCCATATCCGCCTCCATCCGCCAGCGCGGCCAGGAGACGGTTATGCGCGCGCCGCCGACATTTTCGAAGGTCAGCCGCGCGCCGGAGCGTTCCAGAAGCGTCTTGGCGATGAACAGACCGAGGCCAAGCCCGCCGGCGCGGCTGTCGGCCGGGTTCTTCTGCCGGTCGGAGACGAAGGGATCGCCGATGCGCGGCAGGATGTCCGGCGTGTAGCCGCCGCCGTCATCGGTGACGGTGATCGTCACCCGTGTGTCGCTGTAATGCGCGGAAATCTCAACGGTCTTGCGGGCATGTTCGACGGCGTTCTCGACGATATTGCCGAGGCCGTAAAGAATGCCCGGATTGCGGTTGCCAACCGGTTCGCCGGCCTCGCCGGAAACGCGGATTTCCATCTGCGAGACAAAGGGCCGGTGGGGCGCCACCACTTCCTCGATCAGGGAGGTCAGCGGCAGAAGCCGCATATGGGCCTCGTCTTCCTTTGAAAGCGAGGTGAGGCGGGAGAGAATATCCCGGCAGCGCTGGCTCTGGCTGACGAGCAGTTGCACATCCTCGCCATGTTCGGGATCGTCGGAAAGCGCGCGCGCCATCTCCTTGGCCACCACCGAAATCGTGGCAAGCGGGGTGCCGAGCTCATGGGCGGCGGCGGCGGCCAGTCCGTCAAGCTGGGAGAGATGCTGCTCGCGCTGCAGCACCAGTTCGGTCGCCGCCAGCGCATCGGAGATTTGCTGTGCCTCGAGCGTGATGCGCTGGACGTAGAAGGCGGCAAAACCCAGCATCGAGATGATCGCGATCCAGACGCCGAATTTCAGGATCGGCTCGACCTCGAGAATGATTCCCGCATGCCAGGGCAGCGGAAAGGGGCTCAGCGCCAGCGCCGAAACGCCCGACACGGCAAAGGCCAGCAGCGCGAAGGAATAGTGCAGCGGCAGCGCGGCAAAGGAAATGATTACCGGCACGCAGATCAGCGGCGCGAAGGGATTGGCAAGCCCGCCGGTCAGATAGAGAAGCGCGGTCAGCTGCAACAGGTCGAAGCCGATCATGCCGAAGGCGATGCGCGGCGAAACGCGCTGGGTGGCCGGAAAACTCACGCTCAGCACCAGATTGCCGAGCGCGAGCGCCGCGATCAGCGCCATCACCGGCACGATCGGCATCGGAAAATCGAGCCCGAAGGCGACCGTCATCGCCGTCGCCGTCTGGCCGGCAACCGCCAGCCATCTGAGTCGCACCAGCGTCTGCAGGCGCAGGTTTCCGCGGCGTTCGTGCCCGACCATATCGGCGACCGGTTTGTTCATCGCATTTCTCCTTACGTCCCGCGCGGCTTGGCCCGCCGTGTGGCTTCAGCATTGGCCGGGTCCTCCGGCCAGACATGTTTCGGGTAGCGTCCGCGCATATCGGCCCGCACATCCTTCCAGGATCCTGCCCAGAAGCCGGGCAGGTCGCGGGTCGTCTGGATCGGCCGGCCTGCCGGCGAGGTCAGTTCCAGAACCAGCGGCACGCCGCCGGCAATTTCCGGATGGCGCTTTAGTCCGTAGAGCATCTGCACCCGGATCGAAAGCACCGGTTCGTCGCCATCATAGCGGATCGGCGTCCGGTCGCCGGTCGGCGCTCGAAAATGCGTCGGCGCCAGCCGGTCGAGATCGGCGGCTAGCGGATAGGGCAGAAGCGCCTGCAGCCCCTGCGTCAGACTTTTCGGACTGACGGCCGAAAGGGCGGACACGCCGGTCTGGAATGGGGTGAACCATATGTCCAGGCTTTCCAGCAGTCCCTTTTCCGAGACATTCGGCCAGGGGTCGCCAAGCTTGCGGTGGAGAAAGCCGATCCGTTCGACGAGGTGCGCCGCCTCCTTCGGCAAGGCGAGAAGCGAAAGCCCGTATTGGCGAAGCCCGTCGGCGAGCGCTTCCGCCGCTTCCGTGCCGGATGGTTTCGTTCCCTGGCGCTCGGAAAGCACCAGCGCATCGAGCCGGGTGACGCTGCGCGCCCTGACGGAGAGGCTGTCGCGGTCGAAGATGCATTCCGCGCGGGTGACGATCGCATCGGCGCGGGTCTCAAGGATGGTTTCGCGGGTCACGGGGCAGGCAGCGAGCACGCGCCCGCGCGCCGCCGAGCCCGTCAGGTCGGCGATGACGAGAAACTCCTCTCCCGCAAGCGGGTCGTCTTCGGCAAGCTCCGCGCCGCGCCCGTTTGCCATCAGATAGCGACCGCGTCCACCGCGCGCCATGGCGATGCGGTCGAAAAAGGCGTGGATCAGAGCCGCGCCCGGATCGAAGGGACCGTTCTCGTCGCGGTCGCCGCCCGCCGTTTTCGCAATGCGGGCGGCAAGGCCGCGCGCGGCCTCGGCCCGCGGGCCTTTCTCGGCGCGAAACCGCCTGAGCCTTTCGGAAAGGTCGATTCCGGCGCCGCCAAGTCCCTGTTCGGTCAGGAGCACGGCAAGCTCGGCTGCCTTCAGGGCCGAGCCGCTTTCCGCTGCCCTGACGACCATGCCCGCAAGGCGCGGCGGCAGCGGTATGGACCGCAAGCGTTCGCCGGAAGGCGTCAGCCGCCCCGCCGGATCGAGCGCGCCGAGCATCCGCAACAGCTTGCGCGCTTCGGCAAGGGCGGGTCCGGGCGGCTGATCGGCAAAGGAGAGCTGCGCGGGATCGACGACGCCCCAATGGGCAAGGTCGAGCGCCAGGCCGGTAAGGTCGGAAGACAGGATCTCCGGCGGGTTGAAGGCGGGAAGGGCGGCCGTCTGGCCCTCGTGCCAGAGCCTGAGCGCGATGCCCGGCGCCGTGCGCCCGGCGCGGCCCGCGCGCTGATCGGCCGCCGCGCGCGAAGCCTTCACGGTTTCCAGTCTGGTGATCCCGGTTGCCGGCTCGAACACCGGCAGGCGCTGCAGGCCGCTGTCGATCACCACCCGCACG
>CAXXRG010000003.1:685000-1297536 GCA_963676545.2 uncultured Martelella sp.
CGACTTAGTTAGATGCATTAGACCCGAAACCGAGTGATCTAGCCATGAGCAGGTTGAAGGTTGGGTAACACCAACTGGAGGACCGAACCCGCATCTGTTGCAATAGATTGGGATGACTTGTGGCTAGGGGTGAAAGGCCAATCAAACTCGGAGATAGCTGGTTCTCCGCGAAATCTATTTAGGTAGAGCGTTGAATGAATACCTTCGGGGGTAGAGCACTGGATGGGCTATGGGGACTCACCGTCTTACTGATCCTAACCAAACTGCGAATACCGAAGAGTACTGTTCAGCAGACACACGGCGGGTGCTAACGTCCGTCGTGAAAAGGGCAACAACCCTGACCTCCAGCTAAGGTCCCCAAGTCATGGCTAAGTGGGAAAGGATGTGAGGATCCCAAAACAACCAGGATGTTGGCTTAGAAGCAGCCATCATTTAAAGAAAGCGTAACAGCTCACTGGTCTAAATAAGGGTCTTTGCGCCGAAAATGTACCGGGGCTCAAGCCATGCACCGAAGCTGAGGATGTGGATTTATCCACGTGGTAGCGGAGCGTTCCGTAGGCTGATGAAGGGATACCCGTGAGGGGTCCTGGAGGTATCGGAAGTGCGAATGTTGACATGAGTAACGATAAAGAGGGTGAGAGACCCTCTCGCCGAAAGACCAAGGGTTCCTGCTTAAAGTTAATCTGAGCAGGGTTAGCCGGCCCCTAAGACGAGGCGGAAACGCGTAGTCGATGGGAACCACGTTAATATTCGTGGGCCAGGCGGTGGTGACGGATTGCGTAAATCGTATGATCTTATTGGATTGATTGTGCGGTGAAGCGGTTCCAGGAAATAGCCCCGCCATGAGACCGTACCCGAAACCGACACAGGTGGTCAGGTAGAGTATACCAAGGCGCTTGAGAGAACTGCGTTGAAGGAACTCGGCAAATTGCACGCGTAACTTCGGAAGAAGCGTGACCTCTTTATACGCAAGTATTGAGAGGTGGCACAGACCAGGGGGTAGCGACTGTTTATCAAAAACACAGGGCTCTGCGAAGTCTTTAAGACGACGTATAGGGTCTGACGCCTGCCCGGTGCTGGAAGGTTAAAAGGAGATGTGCAAGCATTGAATTGAAGCCCCAGTAAACGGCGGCCGTAACTATAACGGTCCTAAGGTAGCGAAATTCCTTGTCGGGTAAGTTCCGACCTGCACGAATGGCGTAACGACTTCCCCGCTGTCTCCAACGCAGACTCAGTGAAATTGAATTCCCCGTGAAGATGCGGGGTTCCTGCGGTCAGACGGAAAGACCCCGTGCACCTTTACTATAGCTTTACACTGGCATTTACCAAGACATGTGTAGGATAGGTGGTAGGCTTTGAAGCGCGGACGCCAGTTTGCGTGGAGCCATCCTTGAAATACCACCCTTATCTTTGTGGATGTCTAACCGCGATCCGTTATCCGGTTCCGGGACAGTGTATGGTGGGTAGTTTGACTGGGGCGGTCGCCTCCTAAAGAGTAACGGAGGCGCGCGATGGTGGGCTCAGACCGGTCGGAAATCGGTCGTCGAGTGCAATGGCATAAGCCCGCCTGACTGCGAGACTGACAAGTCGAGCAGAGACGAAAGTCGGTCATAGTGATCCGGTGGTCCCGCGTGGAAGGGCCATCGCTCAACGGATAAAAGGTACGCCGGGGATAACAGGCTGATGACCCCCAAGAGTCCATATCGACGGGGTTGTTTGGCACCTCGATGTCGGCTCATCGCATCCTGGGGCTGGAGCAGGTCCCAAGGGTTTGGCTGTTCGCCAATTAAAGCGGTACGTGAGCTGGGTTCAGAACGTCGTGAGACAGTTCGGTCCCTATCTGCCGTGGGTGTAGGAATATTGACAGGATCTGTCCCTAGTACGAGAGGACCGGGATGGACGTATCTCTGGTGGACCTGTTGTGGCGCCAGCCGCATAGCAGGGTAGCTATATACGGAATGGATAACCGCTGAAGGCATCTAAGCGGGAAACCAACCTGAAAACGAGTGTTCCCTATCAGAGCCGTTGTAGACGACAACGTTGATAGGCCGGGTGTGGAAGCGCAGCAATGTGTGAAGCTTACCGGTACTAATCGCTCGATTGGCTTGATCGTTCTCATTGTTCATGTTCATCGCCCCGTGCGGGGTTGGCCCAGGGCGGCCGCACGCACAGGAAATGCCGATGAACACGATCTTTTGTCCTCACGCTGTCGTGGCCTTTGGCCACTACGCTGCGGAAGGCGCGCTGACGCGACGCAGGCAAGCTGCTGAGGGTAGTCCCTCGATAGCCAACGCCAATGTGCGTAACGCAAGCGCTTCAACAACCAGCTTCTCGAAAAACATGCTGCACTTGGCTGACCTGGTGGCTATGGCGGGGTCCTTAACACCCGTTCCCATTCCGAACACGGCCGTGAAATGCCCCAGCGCTGATGGTACTTTGTCTTAAGGCACGGGAGAGTAAGTCGCTGCCAGGTCTGCCAAATGCAACATGTATATCTTCTCAATCAAAATAACCGGCGACTGCCGATATCAAGCCGCCGTAAAAGGCGGCTTTTTTGTTGCCTCAATACGATATCCAGGGCAAGAGCAGCCCCCGCCGGATCGCAGAAGGCCAAGCCTTTGAAGACCGGCAAAACAAAAAAACCGGCAAGGCACGACCCAACCGTCAGACGCCTAACCCGGAAACGCTCAAAACATAACGCGGGGTGGAGCAGCCCGGTAGCTCGTCAGGCTCATAACCTGAAGGCCGCAGGTTCAAATCCTGCCCCCGCAACCAAGACTGACTTATCCGATATGCAAAAGCCCCGCCCGGTGAAAACCGGCGGGGCTTTTGTATTTTGAAGACCGATGACCTGAACCCCTGAACGTCCTCCAAAATTTGTTAGAGTCTGTCACGATCAGGAGACGGACGAATGGAGCATTCACGGTTCACGGAAGAGCAGATCATCGGGATATTGAAGGAGCAGGAGGTGGGCACGAAGACGGTCGATGTCTGCCGCACGCACGGCATCTCGGACGCGACCTTCGACAAATGCAACGCGAAGTTATGGCGGTGTCCGATGCCCGCAAGCTCAAGGCGCTTGAGGACGAGAATGCCCGGCCGGTGAAGCAGCTCGCCGAGGCCATGCTCGACAATGCGATCCTGAAGGATGTCGCTTCAAGAAAATCGTGACGCCCGATGTGAAGCGGGATGCGGGGGCTCAAATCCGTGAGCTACCTCCCGAAATTCGGACGCTGACGTAAGCTACGATTTGTTGTCTGCTGGTCTTCGAGAACAAGGAGATCAGAAATTTCGAAACGCAAGCAACATTCGCCGGAGTTCAAGGCGAAAGTTGCCCTGGAAGCCTTGAAGGGCAAAGAGACGGTCTCGGAGCTGGCGAGCCGGTTCGGGGTTCATCCGACCATGATCCATCAATGGAAGCGTGCCCTGCTGGAAGGAGCTTCGGACGTTTTTGAACGTGGCGGCAAACGCACGTCAGAGCACGACGAAGACCAGGTGAAAGAGCTCCACGCCAAGATCGGGGAGCTGGCGGTCGCCAACGATTTTTTGTCCAGAAAGCTCAAGCCCTGGGGCGTGAAGTGAGGCGCGGCATGGATCGAGCCAAGGCCTCCAGACTTATCGGTCGGCAAGCAGTGTTCGCTGCTGTCGATCTCGCGCTCGTCTTTCTATTGCACGCCGAAGGGCGAGAGTGAGATGTACCTCGCCCTGATGGGCGTGCGCGTCTCTATGGACGGCAAGGGACGGTTCCTCGACAATATCTTCGTCGAGCGGCTGTGGCGTACGCTCAAATACGAGTGCGTTTATCTGCACGCTTGGGAAACCGGATCGCAGACCAGGGATGGCCTCCGAAAATGGATGGACTTCTATAACCGAAAGCGCCCGCACTCTGCCCTTGGCGGAAAACCGCCTGCCGTGGTCTATTGGCACCGCAACGAACAAAACCAACCCGATCAGCAGGTGCAGAGAGTAGCTTAATTTACGCCGAAACCTGTCCAACGATCGTGTCCCATGACGTGGTGTAGCTTAGACGACCACGGCTCATCCCAGAGGGGCGGATGAGTGTCAGCTTGCGGCTGGCAGGCTGATGAGCGGATCATCGCTCATTGTGGCGATGGTTTCCAGTGTCATGTAGCGGGATCGTTGGACGGCCCATTCATCGTTCTGTTCGAGCAGGAGCGCGCCGACGAGACGAACGATGGCGTCATCGTTGGGGAAGATGCCGACAACCTCGGTGCGCCGCTTGATCTCGCCGTTCAGACGTTCGATCGGGTTTGTGCTGTGAAGCTTTGCCCAGTGCTGCCTTGGAAAGGTCATGTATGCGAGCACATCCTGTTCGGCACTATCCATCAGCGTGGCGAGTTTCGGCACCTTCGGCCTGATCTGGTCGGCGACATTGCGCCACTGGGTGCTCGCCGCCTCCGGCGTGTCCTGGGCAAAAGCCGTGGCGATGAAGGCGGAGACGACGCGCCGCCCGCTCTTTCCTGCATGGGCAAGCGCATTGCGCATGAAGTGGACCCTGCAGCGCTGCCAGGTGGCGCAAAGCACCTTCGACACAGCGGCCTTGATCCCCTCATGGGCATCGGAGACGACGAGCTTGACGCCCCGCAGCCCACGCCTGGTCAGCTTGCGCAGGAACTCCGTCCAGATCGCCTCTGCCTCGGATGTGCCGATTTCCATGCCGAGCACTTCGCGTCGGCCGTCGGTGTTCACGCCCACTGCGATGATGACGGCGACAGAGACGATGCGCCCGCCGCGTCGGACCTTCAGATAGGTGGCATCGATCCAGAGGTATGGCCATTCGCCTTCGATGGGCCTGTCGAGGAAGGCCTTCACCTTGTCGTCTATTTCCTCGCAAAGTCGCGAGACCTGGCTCTTGGAGATGCCCGACATGCCCATGGCTTTGACGAGATCATCGACGGACCGGGTCGAAACGCCCTGGATATAGGCTTCCTGGATGACCGCCGTCAGAGCCTTCTCCGCCATCCGGCGTGGTTCGAGAAAGCTCGGAAAATAGCTGCCGGTGCGAAGCTTGGGGATGCGCAGCTCAACGGTGCCCGCTCGCGTTTCCCAGTCTCGATCGCGGTAGCCGTTGCGCTGGGCAAGCCGGAACGTGGTCTTCTCGCCGTATCCAGCGCCTGTCTTCGCCCCGACCTCCAGCGCCATCAGTTTCTCGGCTGCAAAGCCGATCATCTCACGCAGCAAATCGGCATCAGCGCTCTTCTCAACAGCCAAGCGCAGGTTCATCATGTCGTCGGTCATCGGTGGTGTCCTTAAGGTTGGTTCTAAGCAACCCGACCCTACCGGAAATCACCGATGGCTATGAAATCCAGCTACACCACGCGCTGGGACACGATCTGTCCAACGAATCGGGAGTAGCTCATGCTGACTGTCGCTACGCCGAAGACCTGCTCACCAAACTTCACGCCGGAACGACGCTTTTTTGGCCGATCGTGGCTATGACACCGACGCCATCCTCGCCACGGCAACTCAGGCAAAGGCACTTGCCAACATCCCGGCGAAACGGAACCGGAAAAAGACCTTCGCTTTCAGTCCGTTCCTCTATCGCTATCGAAACCTCGTCGAACGGTTCTTCAACCGCATCAAAAAAGTGCGTGGAATTGCAACGCGTTACGACAAGCGAGCCGACAACTATCTTGCCGCAATCAAACTCTTCTCTGTGCGATTATGGATAAAGCGTTACGAGTCTATGGCCTAAGTT
Organism: uncultured Martelella sp.; assembly: GCA_963676545.2. Lineage (GTDB taxonomy): Bacteria > Pseudomonadota > Alphaproteobacteria > Rhizobiales > Rhizobiaceae > Martelella. Next base: position 690,720 of record CAXXRG010000003.1, read on the forward strand.
CTCGGCAAAGGCATGGTTTTTGTGGAGCTGCCGCTATGCAAAACGGTTGAAGATCAAGAATTTTGCCACTTTTCATTCTTCGGCAAACGGGTAACCGAGTCCCTCGTTCAGCCCAGCGCCTCCAGATTATGCAGGATCATCGCGGCGCTCGGCAAAGGCATGGTTTTTGTGGAGCTGCCGCGGTTGAAGATCAAGAATTTTGCCACTTTTCATTCTTCGGCAAACGGGTAACCGAGTCCCTCGTTCAGCCCAGCGCCTCCAGATTATGCAGGATCATCGCGGCGCCGCCGAAGGCGACGGTGTCGGTGGCTGAAACTTCCGGCAGCATTATCTCAGGCTGAACCACGCGCGCGCCGTCGAACGGGTCTGATCTGATGAAATCCAACCATCGCGCGAGCTCTTTGCGCACCATATGCGGTAGCGTTCCGCCGAGATAGATGGCGGAGGGGGCAAGGATGGCGCTGATGGCGAAGGCAAGCCTTGCCGTTTCCGGCCCGGCGCGTTCAAGCCATTGATCGAGCACGGCGCGGTTGTCGCGCAGATAGCTGGTCCACAGCTCGGACGATCTGCCGCCGGGCGTTTCGCCGATCCTGTCGGCGCACCATCCGGCAAGATCCTCGAATGTCGGTCGCGACAGCCCGCGCGCGCGCAACGCACCGATCTCGCCGGCATTGCCGAGATTGCCGCGATAGAGTTGCTTGTCAATGATGATGCCGCTGCCGATGCCTTCCGAAAGATAGAGATAGACAAAGTTTTCATGGCCGGCGCTGTTGCCAAGCGAAAGCTCCCCGATCGCGGCGGCGTTCGCATCATTTTCGATCGCGACGGGGCAGCCAAGCACCGCGCTGAGGGAGGTGCTCATGTCAGGTTCGGCCCAGGAAATCACCTCTTCCGCAAGATCTAGAAAGGACGTTCCCTGCCGGAACCGCGTAGGCATGGCAATGCCTGCGCCGAGCAGCTGATCCGCCGCGACCCCGTTGCGGTCGAGCAAAGCCGCCTTGCCCTTTTCGATCCCCGACTGAACATCCGCGAAGGTGTCGTAGCTGCCCGGCAGTTGCAGCTCGTCCACCATGCTGCCGCCGAAATCGAGCAGGGTCAGCGTGACGGAAAACCGATTGGCATGCGCGCCCAGGGCGTAGCCGATCAACGGGTTGAGCATGAGGTCGACATGCGGCGCGCCCCGGCCGGTCTGGCGTCGTGCGCCTTCGACCACAATCCCGCGACCGATGAGATCGCGGGTGAGCATGCTGACAGCCGCTGGGGTCACGCCGCACAAGGCGGCGATTTCGGCGCGTGCGGCGGCATGTTTGCGGCGAAGATAGCGCATGACGGCGGCCTGAGTATTCCCGAGGCCCTCAAAGGCGGTGCGGCTGTTTGCTGACACGATCTGCTCTCCCATTTTCCTTTCCAGATGTCATGTTCTTGTTACTTAAGCAACTTAATTAAATAAGTAATACCAACGGGACCTCACCACCATGACCAAACTTCTCCCCTTCCTTGCCGCCGTTTCGATCTCCGCGCTCAGCGCCGGTCTGGCCCAGGCCGAAGACATCACAATCAAACTCTCGACGCTTGCCGAGCGCAGCGCGCCGGCCCGCATCACCAATATCGAGGGCGCTGCCGAAATCATGAACCAGCAGTTCGAGGCTGCAGGCGTGGACAAGCATATCGTCATCGACGTCAACAACAGCACAGTCCAGGGCTGGGATGATCTGGCGCTTGAAACGCTGAAGGCGATGGCCGTCGGTCAGGGACCGGACATCTACGTTCTGCCGCATGAGTGGATCGGCGAGTTTGCTGAGGACGGCTATGCCTTGCCGATGGACGACAAGATCGCCGCTTCCCCCTGGGTCTATGGTGATATCCTGCCGGTTCTGTGGAATGCTGCCAGGGCAACCGACGGCAAGATCTATGGCGTGCCGCAGGATGCTGAAATCCGCATGTTCTTCTACAACAAGGATATGCTGCGCAAGATCGGCAAGGACGAGGCCTTTATCGAAGGCCTGCCGGCCAAGGTCGAGGCCGGCGAATTCACGCTCGACGATCTGACGGCGCTTTCCAAGGAGGTCGTTGACGCTGGTGTCGCGCCCTACGGCATGCTGCACCGCCCGAATGTCGGCATCGACTACCTGATGGTCTTCCAGTCCTACGGCGTCAAGTTCATGGATGAGGACACCGGCAAGCTGGTGTTCCCGAAGGCGGAGATGACCAAAGCGCTTGGCTGGTACGAACGCAACGCCAAGGAAGGCGTGACCCCGGCGGACAACACCGCCATGAGCTGGGACGCCATCAAGGAAGCCTTCAAGACAGAAAACGCATTTATCTTCCATCAGGGCGTCTGGGCTGTTGCATGGCAGCTCGGTGAAGGCAGCGGCGCGACCTGGCCGACCGACAAGGACGGCTATTTCAACAAGATCGGCTGGATTCCGGCGCCGGCCGCCGAAAAGGGCGGCAAGCCCGCCAACCTGTCGCATCCGCTGCTCTATACCGTCAATGCCAAGAGCGAGAACGCCGATCTCGCGGCCGATCTCGTGGCGCTCGCCTCGCTGCCCTATTTCAACAACGAGCACGCGGTGACCTCCTACCACACGGCGATCAGCAACGCGCAGACCGCGATGCCGAAATACAAGGACAACTGGGTTCTCTCCACCGCCTCTCCGATGATGGCGCATGCCCGGTTCGTGCCGAACCACACCCAGTTTGGCAGCTATAACAAGGTGCTGTTCAGTGGTCTGCAGGCCGTCGAAACCGGCAGGATGACCGCCGAGGAAGCGGTCGAGTTCATCGCTGACGAACTCGATCTGCAGTTCGGTGACGACATCGAGATCCGCGAAACAGCCGTCAACTAAGCCCGATCACAATCCGTGCCGCCCGGCTGCTGCGTCGGGCGGCATCACCTTTTCCAAGGGTGCCCTGCAATGTCGAATTTCCAGATCAGGCCGCGTCGGCCGGCGCGGCCGCTTTATTATCTCGCGCCGGCGATTGCGCTTCTCGCCGTGTTTTTCCTGGCACCGATCATCGTCAACATCGTGATCGCCTTTACCGATATGGGCGCAAATCTTCGGGTCGGTGAGTTCACGTTTCGCAATTTCGAGCGGATCGTGCAGCGCGACGCCCGCATCCCCATGGTGCTGCTGACGACGCTGATCTATGTCACGGCCACGCTGTTCATCTTCAATATCGGCCTCGGCGCGCTTCTGGCGATCACCTCGACGGCGATCCCGGACAGGCTTGGCAATTTCTTCCGCGGGTTGTGGCTGCTGCCGCGCATGTCTCCGGCGGTGCTTTACGCCATCTTGTGGATATGGATCGCCGACCCGACGTCATCGGGCCTGCTCAATCAGGTCACCGGCGCATTCGGCCTGCCGCCGCTCAATCTGCGCAATGATTTTCCGCTGTTGCTGGTCATTCTGGCAAATGGCGTCGTCGGCGCTTCCTTCGCCATGGTGATCCTCACCTCGTCGGTCCGCTCCATTCCCGCGCATCTGGCCAATGCCGCGCGCGTTGACGGCGCCAGCGAATGGGGCGTGCTGCGCCATGTCGTGGCGCCGGCGCTCTCGCAGCCGATCCGCTTCATCACGATCTATCAGGCGCTGTCGCTGCTGACGACCTATGAATATATCCTGCTGATCACCGGCGGCGGCCCGGTCTACGATTCCACGCCCTATGCGCTCTACATCTATCGCCGCGCCTTTGATAACGGCGCTTACGCCTATGGCGCGGCCCTGGCGCTTGGCCTGATGGTGATCGGCATTGCCTTCACACTGGTGCAATGGCGCGTCACCAATATGCGCGACACCTTCGCCGCGCCAAAAATCGAGGTGTTGTGATGACGCTTGTCCAATCAGAAACCCTGTCCTTCACGCCCATGGCGAGCGATCACTGGAGCCGGCTTGAACGGCGCGGCACCATCAACCGTGCCGGCTTCCTGTCTGCGATCATCCTGTTCCTGACGATCGTTTCCGTGCCGATCATCCTGCCCTATCTCTGGCTGCTGGTGAAATCGCTGACCTCGTCGGATGCGTCCGTCAGCCGTATGGTGCTGTGGCGCGCGACCGCGATTGCCGCGCTCGCCTATATCGGCGCCATCGCGCTCGCCTTTCTGGCCGATCGGCTGCGCAGGCCCTTATTCTCCTGGGGTGCGCTCGCCGTTGCTGTAATTCTGCTGGCGGCGGTGTTTCTCGTCCCGCACCTGACCTTCGACAATTACCGGTTTCTCTGGAACCGCGACATTGAAGGCACCGGCACCACGCGTCTGGACCTGATGCCGTCGATATGGTCAGCACTTGGCAGTTCTCTGGCCTTCGCCGTCGGCCAGACGTTGATTGTCTCCCTGATCGCAACGCCGGCGGCCTACGCCCTGTCGCGCTTTGCCTTCGCGGGACGCGAAAATTTCCTGCGCGGCCTGCTCCTGCTGCACGCCTTTCCGGCGCTGGCGCTGACCGTCGCCATCTTCATCCAGCTCTACTATATGGGCCTGCTCAACAGCCTCACCGGCGTGGTCCTGGTGATGAGCGCGCTGGAACTGCCGTTTGCGATCTTCGTGCTGAAGAGCTTTTTCGACAATGTGCCCTGGGACATCGAGATGAGCGCGGTGACCGATGGCGCCACCCGCTCGCAGGCGTTCCGCATGGTCGTGCTGCCGCAGGTGCGCGGCGGTCTGATCGCGGTCGCGACCTTCACCTTTCTCAGGGGTTGGGAGGAATATGTCTTCGTCAAAACGCTCCTGATCGACAAGAGCCACATGACGATGAGCCTTTACCTCTTCTTCGTCGCACAGGACAATATGGGCGCGGATTACGGCCTGATCGCCGCGGTCGGCATTGTCTATCTCCTGCCTGTGCTGATCCTCTACACCTTCACCCAGAAATATATCACGCAAATGAGCTTCGGCGGGATCAAGGGATAATATCATGGCACAAATCACCCTCGACAACGTCACCAAAAGCTGGGGCGAGACCCGGGTTCTGAGGCCGATGAACCTTCAGATCGAAAACGGCGAGTTCGTCGCCATTCTGGGGCCTTCCGGCTGCGGCAAGTCGACGACGCTGTTTCTGCTGGCGGGTCTTTACGCGCCAAGCGGCGGCGCGATCTCCTTCGATGGCCACAACGTCAACCGCATCGACGCGCGCGACCGCAATGTCGGTATCGTGTTCCAGTCCTATGCGCTCTATCCCAACCTGACGGTCAGGGAAAACATCGCCTTTCCCCTGCGGTTCAAGACGATGGGCAAGGAAGAAGCCGCCCGGCGCGTGGACGAGGCGGCAAAGCTGGTGCAGATCGGCACGCTTCTCGACCGGCGTCCGTCCCAGCTTTCCGGCGGCCAGCAGCAGCGCGTGGCGCTGGCGCGCGCACTGGTGAAGGAGCCGAATATCCTTCTCCTGGACGAGCCGCTTTCAAATCTCGATGCCACGCTGCGCATCAGCATGCGGGCGGAGTTGAAAAGCATCCAGAAGCGCCTCGGCATCACCACGCTGATCGTCACCCATGACCAGATCGAGGCGATCACCATGGCGGACCGGATCATCTGCATGAACAATGGCGAAGTTGCACAGATCGGCACGCCCGATGATCTCTACCGCCGACCCGACAACCTCTTCGTCGCCGGCTTCATCGGAACGCCGCCGATGAACTTTCTCCAAGGCGATGGCCATGGCCGCAACCTGCACATCGGCGATGCCGTATTCGGTCTCGGCGCGGCATATAACGGTGCTGCGACATTGGGTCTGCGCCCGGAAGACCTCACGCTTGCCGCCACCGAAAACGCCGGGTTTAGGGGCGAGGTCGTCACCGTTGAGCCGCTGGGGCGCGAGGTCTTCTACGGCCTTGCTACGCCCGCAGGCCTTGTCCATGCCCTGGAGCATGGTGAAGCCGTGCAGCATGCGCCCGGCGCCACGGTCGGCATCACCTGCAAACCAGAACTCACCCTCGTCTTTGACGCGTCGGGAAATCGCATCGCCGATCTCCACGTCGATTCTTTCCATGATGCCGAACATCGCGCCAGCGAACGCGCAGCAGCAAACTGACAGGATTTTTTCGTGACCAGGATCGTATCGCATCGCGGCGCCAACACGTTTGCGCCGGAAAATACATTTGCCGCAGCCGATCGCGCGTTGGAGCAGGGCGCCGATTACATCGAACTCGACGTCCGCGAAAGTGCGGACGGCGTGCTCTACGTCATGCACGACGAAACGCTGGACCGCACAACCAATGGCACCGGGCCGATTGGGCACATGCTGTCGAGCGAGATTGACACGCTAGATGCTGGAAGCTGGTTCGGCGCGACTTTCACCGGTGCTGTCGTGCCGCGTCTAGATTCCTATCTGGAGCATCTGCGGGGCCGAGCCGGGGTCTATCTCGAGCTGAAATATTGCGACCCGGCCAAGGTTGTTGCACTCGTCCGCGGCCTTGGCATGGTGCGCGACACGTTCTATTTCTCGTTTTCCGAGGAAATGCGCCGCGACCTGCAGGTCATTGCGCCGGAGTTTCGCAAGATGATGACGCTCGATATGGCCAAATCCCCCTCGCTCGTCGGTGCCGTGCATCATGCATCGATCATTGAGATCACGGTCGACCAGATGCGCCGTCCCGGCATTGTTGCGGCGAGCTTGAAGGCCGGCCTCGAGATCATGGTCTATTACGGCGGTAGCGACATCGACATTCATCGCGAGATCGCCGCCGCCGGCGTCGATTATGTCAATCTCGACCGCCCGGACCTGTTCGATGCCGCGCGCCGGGATCTGGACGGAGCTACCGCCTGATGAAGCTCGCCGTTGTCGCCGATGTTCACCTGCACGATCTTGAAGGCGGCTATGGATGGCTTGAGGATGGCAGTGGCGACATTGCCCTTCGCACTCTTGAAGACACCATGGCTTCCACCCGGGTGTTCAACGAAAGTGATGCGGCGTTTCGTGCGGTGCTCGACGATATCGTCCGGCGCGGGATCCGCAACGTGGTGCTGCTCGGCGACTATTCCGACGATGGCCAGCCGGGTGCGGTGGCCGCCCTGAAGCGTATTCTCTCTGCCTACGAGACGGTGCATGGCCTGCGGTTCTTCGCGACCTTCGGGAACCATGACTGTTTTGGCCCGGCGCCACGCCATCAAGAAAAATGGCTGACAAAAGCGGATGGTCTCGCCCCGCGTCTGGTGACGAGCGACCCGTGCTCGCCAGCCGTCGATGCCATTGTCCGGGACGGGATGATCGGCATGTCGATGCCCGATGCGATCGCGGCCATGGCGCATTATGGCATCACCCGGCCGGACGGCGTGCTGCATTGGGAAACCCCTTTCATCGATCATGACGGCTCGCGACGGTTTCGCCGCGAAGACCATGCTGCCGATGGCCCCGACGCTTCCTATCTCGTCGAGCCACAGGACGGGCTCTGGCTTCTGATGCTGGATGCCAATGTTTTCCATCGACTGGATGGCCTGTGGCAGCTCAGGTCGAATGCGGCTTGGGACCATGTCCTCGCACAGCGGCCTTATCTCCTCGACTGGATCGCCGATGTCAGTGAACGAGCGCAGCGGATGGGCAAGACGCTTCTGGCATTTTCCCATTACCCCGCTCTACCGCTGGCGATGACGGTTGAGCGCGGTTTGCCGGTTGCGGCCTGCACGCCGGACTGGCTGAAGCGGATGCCGTCGCTTCAAAGCGGCAGAGCGCTGGCCGAAGCCGGGATGCGCTGGCATTTCAGCGGTCACATGCATGTGGCAGGGCGGGTGGAGTTGGACGGGCTGATCAACATCGCCGTCCCATCGCCCGTCGCCTATCCGGGCGGCTATGTCGTTGTGAGGGGTGACCACAGCAATATCGATTGCGAATTCGTGCGTCTGAAGACCACGCCGGGTTTCGACACCGCCTTTCCTGCCTACAGGGCGCAATTGCGCTCGGCCGAGATGCCGGACGCCTGCCATGAAGCGCTCGCCGCTGCGGACTATGAAAGCTTCCTGCGCGCGCATCAGAAAGGTATCATCGCCGCAAGACACATCCCGAAAGACTGGCCACCGGAACTGCAGGAACACGTCGATACGCCCTTGGCGCAATTATCGGACGGCACGTCTTATCTCGCCGATGCATTGAGGCTCCGGCCGGACATGGCAAGCCTCCGTCTGGGCCAACTGCTGGAAGACTACTATTTCATCCGATCGGGTGCTGCGGAGACGATATGTGCGCTCCCTGAAGACCGCATCACCTTCTACCGACATTTCGGCACTGCGGCGCATGTCCGCGGACTGACCGACCATGCTGCACTTGACCTCTATTCTTCGCCTCTGAACGGAATAGGAGGTGGCTGTGAGAAACGAAAACAGGATGAGCACATTTTTGATCAGTGCAAAACTATCCATATTGACAGACTGTTGTCAGCTCTTCGCGAGATGACCTGCTCCCCATGGAGCCTGCGGCTATAAGCCAGCGCTGTTCAGGTTTTTGTCTTCGTTAGACCGGTTAGCATGTTCCCATGATGTCAGGCCGGGAATAGTCAGCGATACCTGGCAGGCTAACCTGTTTGGGCACCTTTCCCCTCATTTCGCTCTTTTGCACTTCGCCTCGCCTCTGCGCTTCTGAATTCTGCTCGGGTTTTCCCAGCGCGGTCTTGATATGCGCGGGCCACAAGCCGGAAGCTACATGTTTACGACCCTGCCCGCGGTCTCGATGGGCCTGCAGGAACTTTGTCACCACCGTTACCGTCACGCCGGAACTGAGTTCCGACCTCGCACCTTGTTCTGGGGGTTCTGCCCGTGGCCGGACACAAAATTGAGGTGATCCATGGTCCTCTTGCGTCTCTGCTTGTCGATACAGATAGGGAATTCGTGTTTTCCTTTTGGAAACAATGCTCTTTCAACTCTTAGGATGCAGTCGCCGAGCAGGTATTTCAGCCGTTGAAGCAGGCTGTCATGGAGGCTGGTCCAGAGGCATGTTCGGCAGAAAGCTGAACCCGGGACTTGACAGTCGCACCGAACTGGCCACTATTATCATAATAATAGCTGTTATTCTTTTATAATAGAATAAATGAAGGGGACTATCTCATGATGAAAAGAATGCTGCTTGCAGCCACCTGCATGATTCTGCCGCTTACTCCGGCCGTCGTTCTGGCCGATGGTATCGTTGATGTTGCCACGATCGGCGAACCGCCGACACTCGATCCGATGGCATCCACTGCCGACGTGGTCGGCATGACGACCCAGCACATTTTCGAAACACTGTTCACCTATGACGATCAGTGGAATGTCGTTCCGCTACTCGCGGCGACGATGCCGGATATCTCTGAAGACGGGACGGTCTATGATATCAAGCTGCGGGACAATGTCCCCTTCCATGATGGAACGATCATGGATTCCAGCGATGTCGCGGCCGCCATCGAGCGCTGGATGAAGATCGCCTCGCGCGGCAAACAGGCAGCGCCCTACATCAAGGACGTGACGGCGACCGGCGACGATACTGTCCGGATCGTCCTCAACGAACCCTATGCGCCGCTGATGTCGCTTCTCGCCTTCAACAATTCGGCTGCCGTCATAATGCCGAAGGAAAATCTTGCAGAACCGTTGACGAAGTTCATCGGAACCGGGCCCTATATGCTGAAGGAGCATCGTCCCGACCAGTATATCCAGCTTGTTCGCTTTGACGACTATGCCGCCCGTTCCGAACCGGCCAACGGCTTCAGCGGCAAGCGCGACGCGGTGCTCGACGAGATCCGTTTCGTCCCGGTTGCCGACCCGAATACGCGCCTGGAAGGGATCGTTTCCGGCCAGTTCGATTTCGCAGAATCGCTGCCGACAGAGAACTTCAGCCGTATCGAGGAGTCCGATCAGGCCGTTCCGGTCGTGCTCGATCCCTATGGCGCTCCGGTCTTCGTGATGAACACCAAACAGGGCATCATGACCAACAAGGGCATCCGCCATGCCGTTCAGGAGGCCTTGAATCCCGAAGACATGCTGCTCGCAGCATTCGGCGATCCGCGGTTCTTCGCGGTCGATGGCGCACTTTATCCCGAGGGCTATGTCTGGCACACCGATGCAGGCATCGAGCGCTATGGCGATGGCGATCCGATGGCCGCCAAGAAAATGCTTGAGGAGGCCGGTTATGACGGCAGCCCGCTGCGCATTCTGACCAGCCGCCAGTACGAATTCCACTACAAGATGGCCCAGGTTGCCGCCGAATATCTCAAGATGGCCGGCTTCCCGGTAGAGCTGGAGGTCTATGACTGGGCGACGCTCACCCAGCGTCGCGCCGATCCGGCGCTCTGGGATATCTTCATCACCCATGGTCCGTTCCCGGCCGAGCCAGCGCTCAATGGCTGGATGTCGGACGACTATCCGGGCTGGTGGTCTTCCGATGCCAAGCATGCCGCGACGGAACCCTTCCTGGCGGAATCCGATCCCGAGAAGCGCAAAGCGCTTTTTGCGGAGGTTCAGACGGTCTTTTATGAAGACGCGCCGGTCTTCAAGGTCGGCGATTTCAACTCACTGAGCGCCGAAGCGGTGACGCTGAAAGACTTCAAGCCCTCGCCATGGCCCTTCTTCTGGAACGTCAGCACGGAAAACGGCAAGTAGCTCCGGATCCCTCCAAAAAACAAAGCTGTTTCCGGCGATTGCGCCGGAAACAGGCCTGCCGATATTGATCTGAAACCGGAAGCCATGGTGTTCGCATCGGCCCGGTATCCCATTCCGAAAGCTCGATGATGGTCCGTAACTTTCCGCCTGATTTCCTCTGGGGAGCTGCTGCCTCCGCCTATCAGACCGAAGGCGCCACTGAAACTGATGGCCGGGGAGCGAGCGTCTGGGACGCCTACGCGAAAGCGCCGGGCAATATCGTCAACGGCGATACCGCCGATATTTCCTGCGATCATTACCATCGCTATCCCGAAGACATCGCGTTGATGCGGGGGCTTGGCGTCAAAGCCTTCCGACTGTCTACGGCTTGGCCGCGCATTTTTCCCGAGGGCAAGGGGCAGGTGAACCAGCGCGGTGTCGATTTTTATGATCGGCTGATCGACCTGATGCTGCATGAAGGCATTGAACCCTGGATCTGCCTGCATCACTGGGACATGCCCGTGCCGATCGAGGAGGCCGGTGGCTGGCGCTCCCGCGAAACGGCAAAGATCTTCGGTGACTACGCGGCCGAGGTCATCCGCCGTTTCGGCGACCGCGTAAAGCGTTTCGCGCCGATCAACGAACCCAATGTCATTCCGTGGGTTGCCTATAATCTCGGTCGTCACGCGCCGGGAAAGCAGAGCTATGACGCCTGTCTTCAGGCGATCCACAACCTCAATCTTGCCCATGGCAAGACGGTTACCGCCGTGCGCGCCGAGGCGCCCGATGCCGAGATCGGCAACATCGTCTCGCTCGGTCCCGTTCGCCCGCATTATGAGGACGCGGCGCACGAAGAAGCGCGCGTTTTCGGCGACTGCATGTGGCGGCGCGTCATGGTCGATCCGCTTTGGCTCGGCACCTATCCCGCGCCGCTTGCCGAAAAGATCGAACCGCTGATCCAGCCCGGCGACATGGAGGAAATCAGCCAGAAGCTCGATTTCTTCGGCCTCAATCACTATAACCCGGTCTTCGTTGCGCCCAATCCGAACGCCACGTTCGGTTATTCGGAGGTTATGCCGCCATCCGGCATGGGGCCGTTCACCGACGTTAACTGGCTCGTCGATCCGGATGCCTTCCTCGAACAGATCCGCGACACCAGCAACCGTTACGGCAAGCCGGTGATCTACATTACCGAAAACGGCGCCTCCTATCCCGATATGCTCAGGCCCGATCGCACCGTCATCGACAACGACCGTATCCGCTACTTCGAAAAATATCTCGCCGCGCTTCTCGATGCCATCCATGAAGGGCATGATGTGCGTGGTTACTTCGCCTGGTCACTGATGGACAATTTCGAATGGGGACGCGGCTATTCCAAGCGCTTTGGCCTTGTCTATGTTGACTATCCGACGCTGCAGCGCATTCCCAAGGCCTCCTATCACTGGCTGAAAGGTGTGATCGAAAAGAATGCACTTTGAAAACCGACCGACCGCAGCCGGTGCTTGCCGCGTCGGTGCGGATTGCCGCAGCAGGAAGATGAATTCATGATCCGGTATATTCTCAAACGACTGTTCGGAATGATCGTCGTGATGTTTCTGGTGGTGACGATCGTCTTCGTCATCGTGCGCGTCACGCCCGGCGATCCGGCCGCCGTGATGCTCGGGCCGGATGCGACGCCGCAGGACATTGCCGAACTGAGAACGCGGCTCGGCCTCGATCAATCGATCCTTCAGCAATATGTCATCTATATCGGGCAGATGCTGCAGGGCGATCTCGGGCGATCCATCTTCCTCAATATTCCGGTGACGACGGCGCTGGCCCAGCGCGCCGAGCCGACCTTCTTCCTGACAATGTTCTCGCTTCTGCTCGCTGCGGTCATCGCGCTGCCAGTTGGGATTTATGCCGCCTACAGACGCGGGTCCATTATCGACCAGGCATCGACCATGGTGGCGATGACGGCAGCGAGCGTGCCGAGTTTCTGGCTGGGCCTTATTCTTATTCAAGTGTTCGCCGTGCGTTTCGGCTTCTTCCCGGTTTCCGGCTATGGGGGGCCCGGTGCGAGTTTTTCGGATCGGCTGTATCATCTCGTCCTGCCGGCGGTCTCGCTTGGCGTTGTCTCTTCGGCGTTGATCCTGCGCTTCACCCGTGCCGCGATGCTGGACGTCTTCAATGACGACTATATCCGCACGGCGCGCGCCAAGGGGCTTGCTGAAGGGTGGGTCGTGCTGAAGCATGCGCTGAAGAATGCCCTGATCCCGATCCTCACTGTCCTTGGTCTGACGGCAGCCGTGCTGGTCGCTGGTGCGGTGGTGACCGAGACGGTGTTTGCGCTTCCGGGCGTTGGCAGCCTTGTGGTCTCCGCGGTGCTCAGGCGCGACTATCCCGTCATCCAGGGCGCGCTGCTCGTCATCGCCGGACTTTATGTCCTCATCAATTTTGCAATCGACATGCTCTATCTGCTGGTCGACCCGAGGGTGCGTTACTGATGGCCGAGATACAAACCACCGCCAACCCCCGCAGTGAACGGGCGAAATTCATCATGCAGCTTTTGAAGCGCAAGAGCGTGGCATTCGGTCTGGGTGTGCTGCTGATATTCGTAGCACTTGCCGCTCTCGCGCCGTGGATCACGCCGCACTCCGCCTACAAGCTTTCGATCGCGCACCGGCTGACGCCCCCCGGTGCGGAATACTGGTTCGGCACCGATGAGTTCGGGCGCGACGTTTTTGCCCGCACGCTTTTTGCCGGACGTCTCTCTTTGCTTGTTGGCGCGGCGGTCGTGGTGTTCTCCAGCATTATCGGCGTGACACTCGGCCTGATTGCAGGCTTCTTCAAGCGGCTTGATACGCCGATTGCGCGTCTGATCGATGCGATGATGGCATTTCCCGATATCCTGTTGGCGATCGCGCTGGTTGCTGCTCTCGGCCCGTCATTGCTGACGGTCATCGTTGCGCTCTCGATTGTCTATGCACCGAGGCTCGCCCGCATCGTGCGCGCCTCGACGCTGGTGCTGCGCGAGCTGCCATTTGTCGAGGCCGCCCGTTCGATGGGGATCTCCACCGGCCACATCATGACCCGGCATGTGCTGCGCAATCTGGTCTCACCCATTCTGGTTCAGGCGACCTTTCTGTTTGCCAACGCCATTCTGGCTGAAGCGGGTCTCTCCTTCCTCGGTCTCGGCGTCAGTCCCGAAGTGCCGACCTGGGGCACGATGATTGCCGCCGGGCGTCAGTATCTCGGTGCTGCCGACTGGATGACGCTGTTTCCGGGGCTGGCCATCATTCTGGCCGTTCTCTCTCTCCAGATCGTCGGCGACGGCCTGCGCGACATGCTGGATCCCCGCCTGAAAAAGGACTTCTAAAAAAATGCCGCTTGAAAACACTGGTTCACCCATGCTGATCCGCAATGTACGGCCCGTCTCCTTCGGAGCCGATGCGCCGGAAGGGCCAATCGACATCGCCATCGGCGCCGATGGAAAAATCGCGGCGACCGGGCGCGGCCTTCCGGTCAGCGAAGGCATGGCGGTCGTCGATGGTGCCGGGGCATGGATTTCACCTGGCTGGACCGACCTTCACGTCCATATCTGGCATGGCGGTACGGATATCTCGATCAGGCCCTCGCAATGCGGCGTCGAGCGCGGCGTTACCACATTGGTGGATGCCGGTTCCGCAGGCGAGGCCAATTTCCACGGTTTCCGCGAATACATCATCGAGCCGTCCGTTGAACGGGTGAAGGCCTTCCTCAATCTTGGTTCGATTGGGTTGGTTGCCTGCAACCGCGTGCCGGAACTGCGCGACATCAAGGACGTTGATTTCGACCGTATCCTGCAGTGCTACGAGGAAAACCGCGAGCATATTGTCGGCATCAAGGTGCGTGCCAGCCACGTCATCACCGGCTCCTGGGGTATCACGCCGGTCAAGCTCGGCAAGAAGATCGCCAAGATCCTCAAAATTCCGATGATGGTTCATGTCGGCGAGCCGCCGGCCCTTTATGAGGACGTTCTCGAGGTTCTCGGCCCCGGTGACATCATTACGCATTGCTTCAACGGCAAACTCGGCTCCTCAATTATGGAAGATGAAGACCTCTTCAATCTTGCGGAGCGCTGCGCCGGCGAGGGGGTGCGTCTTGATATCGGTCACGGTGGTGCATCCTTTTCCTTCAAGGTGGCCGAAGCGGCAATTGAGCGCGGCCTGATGCCGTTCTCGATTTCGACCGATCTTCACGGTCACTCGTTGAACGGCGCTGTCTGGGACATGGCGACGACCATGTCGAAACTGCTTTCAGTCGGTATGCCGTTCGACAAGATTGTCGATGCGGTGACACACGCTCCGGCTGCCGTCATCGGCCTTCCGATGGAAAACCTGCTGGCACCGGGCGCGCGTGCCGAATTCACCATCTTCAATCTGGTCGACGAAGAGCTCGACGTGATCGATTCCAACGGCGATCCGGCGCATATGACGCGGCTCTTCGATCCCGTCTATGCCGTCATCGGCACGCAGGCTGTCAAGGCCTCGCGCCATACGCCTGGCACATGGCGCGCCGGTTATAACGGGCAGAATTATGCATTTCGCTGACTGTCGCCAAGCTCAGCCAACACATTTTGAAAGTACAGGAGATTTCGTGTCCCAGACATCCGCAATCAAGAAAGGCGAGCCGACCAGCGTGGCGGAGCGCCTCGCGACACTTGGCATCGAGATCCCGCCGGCTCAGCCGCCGATCGCCAATTTCGCGGCGTTCAAGCAGGAAGGAAATATTCTCTACCTGTCAGGTCAGGGGCCGAGCGAAAAGGACGGTTCGCAACATTACGGCAAGGTCGGCGGCAGTGTAACCGTCGAGGAGGCCTACAAGCATGCTCGTCTGACGGGGCTCAACCTTCTGGCCGTCATGCAGGATGCAATCGGTGATCTAGACCGCGTCAAGCATGTGGTTAAGATCCTCGGCATGGTCAACGCAGCCCCTGATTTCACCCAGCATCCGTCGGTCATCAACGGCTGCTCGGACCTGTTTATCGAAGTGTTCGGGGAGGCCGGCATTCACGCGCGCTCGGCCATTGGCCTCGGTTCCTTGCCGAACAACATTACCGTTGAAATCGAAGCGATTGTTGCTCTGAAGGACTGAGACCTAGTGTTCGCGCCATCCCATCAGTCGCTCGATGCGTTCCGCCGAATCGCGGACATAGTCGCCGAATGGCATATCGCCTGCCGTGGCTTTCTGCTCGGGCAGCACGATGGATATCGTCGCGGTGCATTCGCCCTCGGCGTTACAGATCGGCGAGGCGATGCATGCGACGGAATAGTCGGATTCGCCGACCTGAACCGAGAGCCGGTTGTCAAACGCCTCGGCCGCTGCTCTAGACAGTTCTTTCGGGTCGATGGTTGCACGGCCGGTGGGCGAAGCACGGGCGCCGCGCGTGAAAAGCTCGATTCGGTCATGGTCCGGCATGTGGCCGACCAGCAGCCGGCCGGATGCGGTCCAGTTCAGCGGAATGCGAGAGCCGACGCGCGACATCACCTGAAAATGACTGGGGCCATCGGCCATCGCCATAACCAGCATGTGGTGACCGTCGCGGCCACAAAGCTGAACCGTCTCGCCGGCACGTCGGCAAAGGTCATGCATTTCCTGCGTCGCCACGCGCATGAAATCGACGGAGCGCGCATAGGCGATGCCGTAGTTGTAAAGGCGAGGTCCGAGCCACAGCGTGCCATCATGGGCGCGGGTCAGCACTTCCTTTTGAACGAGGTCCTCGGTGATCGTGTAGATGGTGGAAAGCGGTGCGCGGATCGCCTTGGCGATGGCGTAGGCACCGGCCGGTTCTCCTGTTTCATAGAGATGATCGATGATCTGAAGAATACGGTCGATGCCGCTGACCCGCGTTCGTTTCTTTTTCTTTGCAGGGGCGTCCGCCGGTTGTGCAACGGTGCCGGTGTCGTTCGTCTCGGTCATGATCGTTCCTCAGTTCGGGGCGATGTTGCATTATTACGATATATTTGTCGAGTTGTACCCGGTGCATTCGACATACCCATGGAGACTATCAATGAGTGAAGATATCAGGCCGTCGCTCGGATTGCGGCCGGTCATCAATGCATCCGGCACGATGACCAGTCTTGGTGCGTCAATTGCGGTGCCCGAAGCTGTCGACGCGGTTGCCAAGATCATGCCGCAGTTCGTTGAGATGAACGACCTGCAGCGCAAGGCCGGTGAAGTCATTGCACGGCTGACCGGCGCCGAAGCGGGTTTCGTCACGGCATCTTGCGCCTCGGGTATAAGTCTTGCGGTTGCTGGCGCCATTACCGGTCCGGACCTTCTCGCCGTCGAGCGCCTACCCGAAGCGAAGACGACCCGCAAGGAGTTTATCGTGCAGGCTGGCCATATAGTCAACTACGGCGCGCCCGTTGATCAGGCGATCCGCCTTGCAGGGGGAACCGTCGTGCCGATCGGTCAGGCGACCTCGACGCACCGTTTCCATCTGGAACATGCGATCACGGAGAACACGGCGGCAGCTGTCTATGTCGTCTCCCATCATGTGGTGGATTACGGTCTCCTGCATCTGAGCGAGTTCGTGGAAATCGCCCATGCGCGCGGTGTGCCGGTGATCGTCGATGCGGCATCGGAATACGACCTCAGAGGCTTTCTGGAAACGGGCGCTGATATCGTGCTCTATTCCGGTCACAAGTTCCTTGGCGGACCGACCTCCGGCATTGTTGCCGGGCGCAAGGATATGGTCCGAGATGCCTATATTCAGAATTACGGCATAGGCCGTGGCATGAAGGTCGGCAAGGAAAGCATATTTGGCGTCATGGCTGCACTGGAAGCGTGGGAAACGCGCGATCACGAGGGCATTCGTCTCCGCGAGAAGAGTTATCTCGATCTCTGGAAAGAGACGCTTGATGGCCGTCCTGGTATCACCGCGGTCATCGATCCCGATCCGACCAACAACCCGCTTGATCGGCTCAAGGTCATGATCGATCCCACTGAGGCTCGCATCACAGCCTGGGATCTTTCGGCGGCCCTTGCTGCCGGCGACCCGCCCATCATCGTACGCGACCATGAGGCGGAGCATCAGTATTTCTATCTCGACCCCTGCAACCTGCACCCGGGACAGGAACACATCGTGGCGCGCCGCCTTGGTGAGGAACTCGACAGGGCTCGCCGCTCCAACGACATTATTGCCACGCCGATCGAGGATCTCAGCCGCCACCGGTTCGACAGCCTGCTCAAATGGCCTGACTGAAGACCGCAAGGCAACGAAGGGGACAGCGAAAAATGCCACATCAGCCAATCACGAATGCCAGCAAGGCGGCGCCGGTTCTGTCTGTTCAGAACCTGACCACGTCGTTCTATTCCGAAGGCGACTGGCGCAGCGTCGTCCGCAATGTCTCCTTCGACGTCATGCCGGGCGAGACCCTTGCGATCGTCGGCGAAAGCGGGTCGGGCAAGAGCGTGACCTCGCTTTCGATCATGGGGCTCCTGCCGCGCGACATGTCGCGCGTCACAGGGCGTATTTTTCTGGATGGCCGCGATCTGCTGCAAGCTACGGACAAAGAGATGCGGGCAACGCGTGGCGCCGACGTCTCGATGATCTTCCAGGAGCCGATGACGAGCCTCAATCCGCTCTTCACCATCGGGGACCAGATTGCCGAAGCCATCCGCTGCCACAGCGATGTTAGCAGGAAAGAGGCGCGCGACGAGACGATCCGCCTGCTCGAAAAGGTTCGCATTCCCTCTGCTGCATCCCGCTTCGATGAATATCCGCACCGTTTTTCAGGTGGCATGCGCCAGCGTGTGATGATTGCCATGGCCCTGGCGGCTCGTCCGAAGCTGCTGATCGCCGACGAGCCGACGACGGCGCTGGATGTGACTATTCAGGGGCAGATCCTTGATCTCATCAAGACACTGCAGGAAGAAGAGGGCACCTCCGTCCTTTTCATCACCCATGACATGGGCGTGGTCGCCGAGATTGCTGACCGCACGGTCGTGATGTACCGGGGCGAACAGATCGAAAGCGGCAAAACCAGCGATATCTTCGCCAACAGCCGCGAGCCCTACACGCGCGCATTGCTGTCAGCGGTGCCGGTGCTTGGCTCGATGTCCGGCACGCAACTGCCGGAACGTTTTCCCATTACCGATGCCCGGACCGGGGACATCACACCGGCTGCCCTTTCCAAAGACACGGTCGCGCGTAACGATGAGCCCGTGCTCGAGGCCCGGAACCTTTCTGTTCGGTTTGACGTCCACTCCGGCCTTCTGTCGCGGCTTTCCGGCCGGGTTCATGCGGTTGAAAATGCGTCATTCAAGCTCCAGGCCGGTGAAACGCTTTCCCTTGTGGGCGAGTCGGGCTGTGGCAAATCCACGACGGGGCGCGCCATCATGAGGTTGCTCGAGCCGGACAGCGGCGAGGTCCTCGTCAATGGCGAAAATGTGCTCGCCTACGACGGACGCACGATGCGCAAGCTGCGCCAATCGGTGCAAATGATCTTTCAGGACCCTTTCGCCAGCCTCAATCCGCGCATGACGGTCGGCGAGGCTGTTGCCGAACCCTATCTTGAACACAAGCTGGGTACACGGCAGGAAGCCCGCGAAATGGTTTCCGATATCCTCGACAAAGTTGGCCTCTCGCCTGACATGGCGAAACGCTATCCGCATGAGTTTTCCGGTGGCCAGCGCCAGCGCATCTGCATTGCCCGTGCCCTCGCGCTCAATCCGAAGGTCATCATTGCCGATGAAAGCGTGTCGGCGCTTGATGTTTCGATCAAGGCGCAGGTTATCAACCTGATGCTCGACCTTCAGGAAAGCCTGAATATCGCTTTCCTGTTCATCTCCCACGATATGGCCGTAGTTGAGCGTGTCAGCCATCAGGTGGCTGTCATGTATCTCGGCGAAATCGTCGAGATCGGCCCGCGCGACGCGGTGTTCTCCAATCCGCAGCATCCCTATACGCGCAAATTGATGCAGGCGGTGCCGATCCCCGATCCTGCACGTCTCGGCATGAAGCGCGGCGGTCAGGTTGATGACCTGAAGAGCCCAATCCGTTCGCTCGACTATTCAGCGAAAGTGCAGAACTACAACGAGATTTCGCCCGGTCACTTCTACTTGGATTGAAGGCGTTGGCGGTCGCAAAACAGTGTCCAAATCCTGCCCCCGCAACCAACTTTACCTGCGATGACCCCGCCACACCGGCGGGGTTTTTCGTTTGCACCGAAAGCGTAAGATTTCCAGCGAGATCGCCACGAACGTCTGCCTGTTCAAACAAACCGGGCTACTTCACACATCTGGGCGGCAATCTTCCGGTTCTCCGGCGCGCATGGAAGGCGCGGCGCCGCGCGCCGTCGCCATGATGACAGATGGTCTGCGGACTACATCAGCCCCAAAAGACGCGGCAGGCCGGTGGTCAGCGCGGGGATGTAGGTGATCATCATCAGCGCGATCATCAGCGTGATGAAGAACGGCAGCAGTGGCTTCGCCACCTTTTCGATACTCACGCCGCCGATGCTGCAGCCCACGAACAGAACCGACCCCACCGGCGGCGTCATCGAGCCGATGCCGAGGTTGAAGATCATCATCAAACCGAACTGTACCGGGTCCATACCCACTTCCCGCGCGATCGGCAGGAAGATCGGGGTGAAAATCAGCACCGCCGGCGTCAGGTCCATGAAGAAGCCGATGATCAAGAGGCAGATATTCATGATCAGCAGGATCACGATCGGGTTCTTGAACGTCAAAAGCGCATCGGCGATCGCGTCCGGAATGCCGGTGATCGTCATCACATAGGACATCACCCCGGAGGCGGCGATCAGGAACAGGATGACGGCGCTGGTGACCATCGAGCTCTTCAGAACGTCGATATATTCCCGCCATGTGGCAAGCCGATAGATCAGCGACAGAACGAAGGAGTAAAGAACGGCAACAGCCGCGCCCTCGGTCGCGGTGAAGGCGCCAATGACGATACCGCCGATCACGACCACCACCATCAGCAGCGGCGGCAATGCCTGCCAGACGATCTTTGCCGCTTCGCCGAGGCCGGGGATTTCCGAGACCGGAAACTTTCGCCTTTTGGCGATGATACCGGCGACGATCATCACCGAGAGCCCCATCAGAAGGCCGGGCACGTAGCCGCCGATGAAGAGCGCGGAAATCGAGGTGCCGCCGGAAACCAGCGAAAACAGGATCAGCGGACCGCTCGGCGGGATCAGGATGCCGGAGGGCGCCGAGGCGATGTTGACGGCCGCCGAGAAGGTCGGGTCATAGCCCTCTTTCTTCTGCAGGGGCGCCATGGTGCCGCCCACGGCGGCAGCCGCAGCGATGGCTGAGCCCGAGATCGAGCCGAACAGCATGTTGGCGATCACGTTGGTGTGCGCGAGCGAACCCGGCAGGCGTCCGCCGATCAGCTTGGCGAGATTTACAAGCCGGATGGCGATGCCGCCCTTGTTCATGATGTTGCCGGCAAGGATGAAGAAGGGGATCGCCAACAGGGTGAACGAATCGACGCCTGCAAACATCTTCTGCGTGGCGACAAAAAAGGCGACGCTCGGCGGCAGGAAAAAAAGTCCGGTCAGGATCGATGACACCGCGATCGCGACCGAGATAGCGATGCCCTGGGCCAGCATCAGGAAGAACAGGCCAAAAAGCAGGATGGAGGCGAAGACGGTCTCGTCCACATAGTCGAAGATGAAGTCCATGTCAGAGGCTCCCGGCCGGCTTGGGCGACGCCCGGTTGCTGTCGCGAACCAGGATGATCATGTTCAGGCACTGAAGGATGAAGATCAGCACGGCGGCGATCGGCATGATCAGATAGACGTCGCCGATAGGAATGCGCATGATCGGTGAAAACTGCGTCATCGACGATGTGACAGCCTTGATGCCTCCCAGGAACAGGATGAACACCGAGAATATCAGCACGACGCTATCGTTGATCAGCATCAGGATGAGTTTATTGCGGCCGGACAAGGCCTCGACGGCGAATACGAGCGACAGGTGCTGGCGCGTGCCGAAGGCGTAAGCCGATCCCAGGAAGGCCATCCAGATCATCATGAACCGGAGAAGTTCCTCGGTGTAGAGCGCCGGCGATGCGAGTACATAGCGGGTGAAAACCTGCCACAGCATCAGTCCGGCCATGATGGCAAGCATTGCGGAGGTCAGGTAAAGCAGCAGGCTTTCCAGAGTGTGCTTAATTTTGTCTATCATGGATTTCCTCCATGTCCCGAGCGAAAGAGGGAAGGCTTTGTCGCTCGGGACTGTTCTTTTGGTGCGGCCGCGAAGGTGTCCTCCCTGGGCAGTCGCTTTTGATGATATCATGCAACATGAAAAAAGATTGCGCCATATGAAAGAATATTTCATAGTGTGGCAAACGGAGTGATGCAGATGAAAAAGGAAGGCAGGCGGCTTCGGCTGAGCGACCTGGCGCGCTATTGCGGCGTTTCGCCATCCACCGCGTCGCGGGCGCTGTCGGGAACGCCGGGGGTTCGCCCGGAGCTGAGGGAGAAGATCCTGCAGGCGGCCAAGTCACAGAATTATCACGTTCCCATGTCGATTGCGGGCATGAAGGTCATTGTCGCGGCCAGCGCCAGCGCCATGCTCGACTATCAGCGAAACCAGTTCACGGCATTCGTCCTGGAAGGTATGCGCGAGCGTGCCGAGGTTCTTGGCCTGTCGTTGTCGACAAAAGCGATCTCCAGTGCCGACGACGAACGGAAAATGCTGGAGGAGGCCGCCGCAGACCCCGAAATCGCCGGGGTTTTGATGCTGACGATCGATGAAGACGAGATGCTGGTGCCGGCGCGTGCCTTCGCCAAGCCCACACTGCTTGTCAATGGTGACGATCCGCTGATGCGCCTTTCGAGCATTGCTCCACACAACCGCGCCGCAGCGGCCCTTGCCACCCGCTATCTCAAGTCGCTTGGGCATTCCCGTATCCTGTTTCTTTCGCGGCCCGGACGTCGCACCATCCTCAGACGACTGGAAGGCTGGCGCGACGAAATCGAAACCATGTCCGGCGTCAACTGGCGCGATCTTGTCGTTGACGCCACGGACTGGACGCCGGAAGCTGCGATCGAGGCAGTACGCCGCCATGTTGATGAAAAGGGGACTGAATTCACGGCCGTTCTCGCCGCCGGCGACAGCCTCGCGGCCGGCGCCATTTTCGGCTTGCGGGAGCTTGGCCTGTCGGTCCCCGATGAGGTTTCTGTCATGGGCATTGATGGCCTGCCGCAAAGCGACTTCCTTGATCCTCCGCTGACCACCGTCCAGATCCCGATGCGCGAGATGGGGGCAGCAGCGCTGGATCTGATGCGCGACCTCATCGACAACGAGACATTCCTGCCGCGGCGGACGGAACTGTCCTGCGGCCTTGTCGAGAGCGGCTCGACAGCGCGCGTGAAAAGCTGATCTTTGCCTTGCGCGATGCGAAGACCGGCGGGTGCGCTCCTGCAGCCCCCGCCGGTCTTCGCAAAGGGCTTCAATCGCACTGGCGGATTGTGCCCTCGATCGTCCAGTCGGCGGGGTTGAGGCTGCGCCCCTCCGCCGCAATCGTGCCATCCATGCCAAAGACGACCCTGCCATAGTCCGGATCATCAACGGTGATGGTCCCGTCTTCGGCAAGGACGTAGGCCAAGGCTTCGAAACGCTGGCGGAAGCCGGCAAGACCGCCCTCGACCTCTCCGCTTTCGGCCAGCCGGAACAGCCATGCGGTCTTGCGACCGGTCTGGCGGATTTCCATGCCGGCGGTCGGGCCGGTCTCGATCGGCTCGAGAGGGGCCGTTCCGCTGACCATGACGAACCCGTCACCCGAACGCGCGCAGGCAAGGCTGGGCGCTGCGATGGTTTCGTCGAAGGCCCGGGCGGGGAACCAGATATGGCTGAAGTCCGGCTGTCCCTCGTGGGTTTCGAACAGAACCACGGCGAGGTTGCGGTACTGATGAACGCGCGGTAGCGCGCCGCAACCGCCCCAATAGGAGGGCCTGCCGAAACCGCAATGGATCACCTCTCCGGGATGGTTCACCCAGATCTGCGCATCGGGATTGCGGCCGATCCGCAGTTGCAGCACGGTTTCCTGATAGCCCCATTCGCCCCAACGATAGCGGGCAAGCGAGCCCATCGCCGTTTCCGCGGTCTTGTAATGGTAGAGATGGGCAAACCGGTTTTCGCCCTGCGAGAAGGTCCATTCCTGGCGTGCGCCACTGGAAAGCCGGGCCGTGTCACGATCGCTTTCAGGGATCGCAAGGCCGAAATCACGCAGGCACAGCAGGAGTTGCGGCAGGGTCTGGAAGGTGCGGCCGTAATTTCCGCGTCCCCAGAGAACGCGGGCGATGGCCGAGAGTTCGCTGGTGCGCGCGGCCATCAGCGTGTGCTCGTAGGAGCGGCCTTGGGCGGCGGTCAGCGTGCCGTGATGGGCGGAAGCGGCAACCACCGAGATCAGCCGCAGGATCGCCTTGCCGGCCCGCTCCCGGATATCCTCGTCATGGGCAAGGGCGTAGAGCGTCGTCAGGCCCTTGAGGTCGATCGGGAAATAGGGAACCGAATTGAACTCGGCCATTTCCCATTTTTCGAAATGGTCGAACCAGTCCCGAAGCCGCGCCGCGCCGCGTTCTGACTGTTCGGCCCCCGTCACATTGGCGCGAACGAATGTCTTGTCGGCATGGAAATGCCCTGCCAGATAGGCGGCGGTGTGGAACAGCAGCGCGTGGTTTTCCGAATAGTACCACTGCACGTCATTGCCGGGCTCATCCAGCCAGTAGCGGAAGTTGAGCGTGGCGGCATCGATCCGCGCGCGGATGTCCTCCGACAGAAGATGGCCATAGCGGATCCTGCCAAACAGCAGGGGCACGAGATGGAAATCGGCGCAGTCGTGGCAGTTCTCGATCTTTGGCAGCGAGGCGGAAATCATCGCCTCGGCGCGGGCATCGCCGAGGCCAAGCCCGAGCCGTGCCAGCGCCGAAATCGCATCCGCATAGCCATTTTCGGCGACATGACGGAGCGCTTCCTCGATACGGGCGTCGAGGCTTTCGGGCGGCTCGCCCTGATCCTCGCAGCGCGCGATCTCAACCGTGAACGGGCGCGACAGGGTCAGGCCGCTGGCGCTGAGGCGCACGTCGAAATGGCGGAAATCGCTGTGGAACGACGATACGTCGCCGACGACCAGCCGCGCGGAACCGGCGGGCAGCCGGGTGGTGAAAATGTCGTGTTCTTCGGCGAGAAAATCGCCTGCAACCATGATTTCAACATCGAGGTCGCGGCTGACAGTCTGCGGGCAATGAAAGGCAACGGTTCCTGACGAGTAGGCCGGCTGCTCGAAATGCATGGTCTCCAGCATGTTTTCGATCTCGTCGGCAAGTCCGCTTTCGCAGGGGACATCGAGAGAAACGGCGGCTTCCGGCCCGTCGCAGTAGTCGAGCTCGAAGAAGTAGCGGGCGTCGCGTTCGGCGAGATCATCGAAGAACACGGCAATCTCGTTGAGACCGGCCTTCAGTTCGACGTCGAATGCCTGATCGGTTTCGAAATTGCGCTGATAGACGCTCATGAAACCCGCCTCTTCGCCGTTGACGAAGAGGATGGCGCCGCCGCAGCAACTGAGCTTCAGTCGCGCCGTTCCGGCGGTTTTAGCCTCGATGCGTGTTTCCGCCCAGGCCGAAACGGCCGTGGCCCGGAACCAGAAGCCCGAGAGATCGACGCGCGGCGAGCCAAAGGGCGTCCAGATGCGTCCGGGTCCCTGTTTTTCGATGATCACGGGCCGTTTGCCGCGCCGCTCGCTGACGAACTGCGTGCGGCAGGGATATTCGTGCGGGATGAAGTTCTTTTCCTTGGTGAGAAAGAACTGGGCATCCATGTGGCCCGACATGGTGGTGTCGGGCACGTTGTATTCCGCTTCGGCGATCGCCGATACGTGCCAGTAGCAGATCGGCGAACCGTTCGGAAGCGGCCGGCGCATCGCGCCGCCTTGTGCATGTTGGGCCATCACAGCAGATCTTTCACGGCAACGGGTGTCACATCATTATAGGCCTTGTTTTCCCCTGTCATGCCCCAGACGAAGCAATAGGGGCCGGTGCCTGCGCCCATATGGATCGACCAGGCCGGCGACAGGATGGCCTGGCGGTCGGCAACGACGATATTGCGCACCTGCTTCGGCTCGCCCATGAAATGCATGACCCGGTCTTCGGGCGCCATGTTGAAATAGACATAGGCTTCCATGCGGCGCTCGTGGACATGCGGCGGCTCGGTGTTCCAGATGCTGCCGGGCGCGGGTTCGGTGATGCCCATCAAAAGCAGGCAGCTCGGCGAGACTTCCGGATGGATATACATGCGCAGCGTGCGCTTGTTGGCATGCGCCTCGTCGCCCATGGTGACGGGTTTGGAGTCGGCTTTCCGGATGAGCGCCGAGGGCACGGCATAGCCGGCGGGCACCGAGTTCATGTAGAAGGCGGCGGGCGTGGCCGGGTCTTTCGAGGCAAGACGCACGGATTTCGTATCGCGACCGACATAGACGATATCGCGATGCTCGACCGTATAGACCGTGCCATCGACCGTCACGCTTCCCGTGCCGCCGAGATTGACGATACCCATCTCGCGGGCATCGAAGAAGCCGGGCGTGCCGACCGCGGCGCCGTCGGCGATTTCGGCTTCGCTCTCGACGGCCAGAAAGCCGCCGATGATCATCCGGTCGACATGGGTGTAGACCATCTGCAGCCTGTCGGCGACGAACAGATTGTCGATGAGGAATTCCTCCCGCAGGCGTTCGTTGCTGTAGCCGCGTACGTCTTTCGGGGAAACGGAATAGCGGGTGTCTTCAAACATTATTCTTCCTCCGCTTTGGCGATGTTGAGGGCTTCGACCAGAAGCAGCAGGGCCATGGACTGGCCATAGCCGGTCGGCTGGATCGGAATGTCCTTGTAGAACTGGAGATCGTGGCCCATGCGGGTGCCATAGGACACATTGTCGACGATGCCGTCCTCGCCGATATTGTCGAGCGTGACGGCAAGCGCCTTCAGGCCCGCCTCGCGCCAGCTTTGCGGGCCGATGCCGAGCCTGGCGCCCTTCAGAAGCGCGTAGCCGATGGCGGCGGTGGCGGAGATTTCCTCATAGGAAGACGGATCGTCCACCAGCGTGTGCCAGGCGCCGCTTGCCGCCTGATAGCCGATCAGCGCTTCAAGCTGGGCCTTCACCACCTCGGTGAGGTAGCGTTTGGTGGCGTCATCGAGCTCGGCAAGCTCGAGCAGGTCGAGAACACCGGCGGAAATCCAGGAATTGCCGCGTGCCCAGCGGGCGCGGGCGAAATTGTGGTTGCCGTCAAAGGTCCAGCCGTGGAACCACAGCCCGGTTTCCGGCTCCGCCAGATAATGCGTGTGCACCAGAAACTGGAAGGCGGCCTCGCTCACGAGGTCGCGGCGTCCCGCGCCCTCGCCATAGCTTGCCAGAAACAGCGCCACCATGAACAGCGTGTCGTCCCACAATTCGTCGTCATTGATCTTGTCCGAGACATTGTGCTGGAAACCGCCGCAGCGCGTGCGCGGCATTTCGGTCAGGATCCTGTCCGCCCAGTCCTTCATCGGCGCTTCCCATCGCGGATCGCGGGTTTCGCGCCACAGCAGGGACAATGCCAGAAGCGGCGCGGTGGTGTTGACGTTCTGCGGCGGCAGGCCCTTTTCGATATGGGCGGAATACCAGTCCTCCAGCAGGGTCTTCACCGCGGCATCGCCCGTCTTCAGCCACATCTGGGCGAGACCGTAAAGGCCGACGCCCTGCGGCCATTCCCAGGCGTTGAAGCTCACATAGTCGCCGGCGGTCCCGTCGAGATTCGGTTCGTTGAACTTGCCTTCATCCCGCAGTGATTTCAGGCCAGCGACCAGGAGCTCGATCTTCTGTTTCAGTTGCTTTTTGGAAAGCACGGCTTTTCCTCCGGTGCATGATGATGATGGCAACAATATGCATCATGAAAAATGTTTGCGAAATATGAAAGAAAATTTCATATTGGGTGATTTGGAACGCGCCCCGGGCAATGGCCAACGCGCCAAAGCGGCTGCGCCTATGCGCAACCGCCCTGTTCGGATTCTTTCCCACAGATGCAAATGTCCGCCGGTTATCGGCAGGCCGAAAGCCTCAGCGGGCGAGCCAGCCGCCGTCAACCGCAATGGTATAGCCGTTGACATAGGCGGAGGCGTCGCTTGCGAGGAACACCACCGGTCCGGCGAGATCGCGCGGCAGGCCCCAGCGCGCGGCCGGAATGCGGCCGAGGATTTCGTTGCTGCGCTCTTCGTCGGCCCTCAACGCCGCGGTGTTGTTGGTGGCCATGTAGCCGGGCGCGATGGCGTTGACGTTGATGCCGTGATGCGCCCATTCATTGGCAAGCAGCTTGGTGATGCCCATGACGCCGCTCTTCGAGGCGGTGTAGGAGGGCACCCGGATTCCGCCCTGGAACGACAGCATCGAGGCGACATTGATGATCTTGCCGCCATGCCCCTGTTCGATGAACCGGCGGGCGACGGCCTGCGACAGGAAGAAGACGCTCTTGATATTGATGTTCATGACGTCGTCCCAGTCCTTTTCGGAAAAGGCGACGGCATCATCCCGGCGGATAATGCCGGCATTGTTGACCAGAATATCGACTTTTCCGAATGCGCGGACGGCCGTTTCCACGATCTGAGGGATGTCATCCTGCTTCATCAGATTGGCTTCGATCGACACGAAACGGCGTCCGAGCGCCTCGACCTTGGCAATGGTTTCCGTCGGCTCGACGATGTTGACGCCGACAATGTCCGCCCCCGCTTCGGCCAGCGCGACGGCCATGCCCTGGCCAAGGCCGGTATCGCAGCCGGTGACGATGGCGGTTTTTCCGGAAAGGTGAAAATCATCGGTGATCATGGGGTTCTTCCAGTCTCTTGACGGGGGAGACGTTGCGGCGGCAACGTCTGGAAAAGAAAAGGCGCTCCCTGTGTGATGAGACAAGAAGCGCCTTCGCGGTCAAATCCGGGAGGATTTTACTGAGCGTTCTGAATGGCATCGACCAGCTGGCCGATTGCCGGATCCTGCTTGTATTCCTCGATCAGCGGCGCAACCTTTTCCTGGAACGGCGCCTTGTCGGGGGTCACGATGGTGACGCCCATTTCCTTGATCTGCTGCATGGCCTCATTGACGGCCTCGTTCCAGACCTGCTTCTGGGCCTGGGTGGCGTTGACCGCGGCCTCCTTGATGATGGCGATCTGCTCATCTGTCAGCTTGTCCATCGCGGTCTTGGAGATCACCAGGAAGTCAGGGATGCGCAGATGCTCGTCGAGCGAATAGCACTTGACCACTTCGCCGTGACGGCCGAGCGTCAGCGCCGTCGGGTTGTTTTCCGCGCCGTCGATGACGCCCTGCTGCAGCGCCGTGTAGATCTCGCCATAGGGCAGCGGGGTCGGAATGCCGCCCATCAGTTCAACCATCCGGATCGAGGTATGCGAGTTGATGACGCGCAGCTTCTGGCCCTTGAGGTCGTCCGGCGTCTCGACGCATTTCGATTTGGTGTAGAAGGAGCGGGCGCCGCTGTCGAAATAGGTCAGGCCCATGAAGCCGCTGTCGAGCGAAGCCTGGTAGACCGGGTCGACGATCGGACCGTCCATGACCTCGTAGAAATGCGCCTGGCTGTTGAACAGATAGGGCAGCGTGAACGCCTGATAGATCGGGTTGAAGTTCTCGAGATTGGCGGCGCTGACGCGTGTGATGTCCACGGCGCCATTCTGCACCTGCTCCAGAACCTCGCGCTCGGAACCGAGAACGCCGTTCATGTAGAGCTTGATCTTGACTTCGCCGTCGGTCTTTTCCTCGACCTCTTCGGCAAACTGTTCCAGAATGACGCTCGTCGGATGGTCCGCTGCCAACGCATCGGCCAGTTTCAGGCGCACGGTGGCGTTGGCCGAACCGGCTGCAAGCGTCATGCCTGCAGCCAATACAGCCACTGCGGATGTCATTTTCTTCATTGTCTCACTCCCTGTGGCACATTGTCTTCCGCTCACCTTGCGTTCAAAACGCAAGTGAACGCTTGTGATGAGATTCATTATGCAGTCTGGAAATAAATTCTCAATATGAAAGAAAATTTCATATATGTGCGGCCGGTCCCGGCTGTGCGCGACCCGCAGCTTGCCTGGCATGTCTTGCCGGAGATCCGAAATTACCGCGAGCGGAAGTGTTTCCGGCCTTCGATCGGCCTGAGCCGATGCCAGTTGGAGCGCCTTGTGCCTGGTGGAGCGGTTGCCGGTCCTGAGCATTGATATGCACTGTGTCGGGAAGCTGCGGCGACATGAAGCGCACGCGTTCGATCGGCTGATCCGGCGCGCTGCAAATAGGGCAGCGCTTACTTCAAATGGATCAGTTCAACGGGGCAAGGCCCCGTTTTCTGTCTACCATTGCCGTGACGGGCCGTTGCGGGCGAAGGAACGGCGACCGGACAAGGCCATGGCAGCTTCGAGCTCGGTCGCGAACATCTCGAACAGCGCGGCAGGTCCGGTCACACCCATTGCACCGATGGCGTAGAGAAAGGGGCGACCGATGAAGACGAAGTCGGCGCCGGCTTCCAGGGCCTTGAGGATATCTTCGCCGTTGCGCACGCCGCCATCGACGGCGAGCGGAATATCGCGGGGGATGGCGGCGCGGATCTGGCGCAATGCGGTCAGCGTCGCCGGGGCCGCATCGAGCTGGCGGCCGCCATGGCTGGAGATCCAGACGGCGTCGGCTCCGGTGTCATGCGCTTTCAGCGCATCTTCGGCCGCCAGTACGCCTTTCAGCACCAGCTTGCCGGACCAGCGCTTGCGGATTTCGGAAAACACCTGCCAGTCCAGCCGCCCGGAACTCTGGCGCGCCATCAGCGCTGCAAGGCCGCTGGCGCTCGCGCCCGGTTCTGCGTAATCGGCGAGATTGACCAGCGAAGGAGAGCCATGGCGGGCGGTTGCCAAGCTCCATGCCGGGCAGCGCAGAAGCTCGGCGAGCAGGCGCGGGCCGGGCCGGAGCGGCAGGGAAAAGCCGTTGCGCAGGTCCCTGAGGCGCTTGCCGGGGCGGGGGACATCGGCGGTGACGATCAGCGTATCGTAGCCCGCGCGCTCGGCGCGGGCGATCAGATCCTCGGTAATGTCCGCCGAGGCCCCGACATAGAGCTGAAACATCGAGGCGGTCGGCGCCTGTTCGCGCACAGCCTCCAGCCGGGCGGTGCCCGGCGTTGCCGCCACCATCGGCGCACCTGCCGCTTCCGCCGCCCGCGCCATCATCAGATCTGCGCCGGGCCAGGCGAGCCCCGGCAGCCCCATCGGTGCAACACCAAAGGGGAGCGCCCAGTCACGCCCGAGAAACCGGGTGCCGAGATCGGCGGGCGTGGCGGAATTCACCAGCACGCGCGGCGTGAGGCAGGTTTCCCGGAAGGCCGCCTCACTGCGCTGCAAGGCCATTTCCCGGCCCGCGCCGCCATCGATGTAGTCGAAGGCAAAGCGCGGTATGCGGGCTTTGGCGCGGCGGCGCAAATCCTCAACCGAGATCAGGGGACGGGACATCAATGGGGAACCTTTCAGCGTCTCGGGGCGATGGGGAAACGCTCAGGCGCAAAGCGCGGGCGCTTCGCCCGTCATCAGGAGCGTTGTCAGGGCATCCAGAAACGCCTCGCATTCGAGAAGCTGTTCTTCGCTGACATATTCATCGGGCTTGTGACCCTGCGCCATATGGCCGGGTCCGCAGACGAGGCTGGGAACCCCGAGTTTGTCCGAAAAGAGCCCGGCCTCGGTGCCGAATGCGACCTTGATCGTCGGGGTCTCGCGCCCGAGGATGTCCTTCAGAAGCGCGACCGCAGCCGTCGCGGGCGGTGTATCGAGCCCCGGATAGCCGGAGATTTCTTCCACCTCGACGCAGGCGCTGGGAAAACGGTTGCGGTGCGGGGTCGCGGTGGCTTCCGCATCGGCGCGAATGCCGGCAAGGATTTCCTCCGGATCGTCACCGGCGACATTGCGGATCTCGAAATCGAGCGTGCAACGGTTCGGCACGATGTTAAGCGCCGTGCCGCCCTGCATCACGCCGACATGGATGGTGGAGTAGGGAATGTCGTAATCCGGGTCCTGTGCGCCTCGCAGGCGCAGCTCTTCCTGACGCGCCTGTAGCCGGATCAGGAAATCGGCGCCGAGATGCAATGCGTTCAGTGCTTCCGGTGCCAGTGCGGAATGGCCTTCCTGACCGTGACAGCAGGCCCTGAGCGCCCGCTTGCCCTTGTGGCCGGTGGCAATCCGCATGCCGGTCGGCTCGCCGATCAGGCAAAGGGCCGGCCGGTCTTCGCGTTCGCCGAGCGCATCGAGCATGCCGCGCACACCCATGCAGCCGATCTCCTCGTCATAGGAGATCGCGAGCTGCAGCGGCAGGGAAAGCGGCTTATCGGCGGCCTTCAGCATGGCGCGGATGGCGACGGCGAGAAAGCCTTTCATATCTGCCGCACCGCGCCCGTAATAGCGCCCGTCCTCATGGCGGAGTACGAAGGGGTCGCTTTGCCAGGCCTGACCTTCCGTCGGCACCACATCGCAATGGCCGGAAAGCACGATGCCGCCAGGACCGTCAGGTCCGAGCCGCGCCAGCAGATTGGCGCGGGTGCCATCCGCGCTGACAAACCGCTCCAGCCGCACGCCGGCGGGTGCAAGAAGCCCTTCGACATAATCGAGAAGCGCGAGGTTCGACTGGCGCGACACGGTCGGGAAGGCGATCAGGCGGGCAAGAATTTCCGGGACGGAGGGAAGAACAGGCGTCATGCGGAGGGATTCCGGTCGGTGACAAGTCCGGGCAGGCCGCCGGCATCCACCATTTCATGGCAGTGGTCGATGAAGGCCTGAATGGTGCGGGAGACATGGGCGGCGCGCGACATGGCGATGCCAAGCTGCAGAGGCGGCACATCGCTCTCAAGCGGTATGAATTTCAGCGGCTTGCCATCCATCGAGAACTGACTGACCGTGCGCATGTTGGAAATGGCAAAGCCGAAGCCATTGGCGACGAGGCCGCGCTGGACCGTCACTTCGGCCGTGCGTTCGGCAATGTGGGGCCGTCTTCCGAGCGACCGGAAGAGCGACAGGAAATAGCTCGAACTGTGCGGCAGGTCGAGGAGCACCATGTCGTGGTCCACCAGATCGGCTGGAGAAACCCGGTCACGGCCGGCGAGCGGATGGTCGGGATCGACCATCACGTAAGGGGGAAGCGGGACCAGAGGCTGGAACTCGATATCGCTCGGCAGCGAGAGATCATAGGTCAGCGCCACATCGATACGGGCGGCACCAAGCGCGTCGAAAATCTGCGCCTGATCGAGCTCCACCTGCGAAAAATCCACGGTCTTGTACTTGTCTTCGAAACTGCGTCGCAGCTGCGGCACCAGAAGTTGGACGAAGGTGCGCATGCAGCCAATCCTCAGCGAGCCGCGCACGCTGTCGGTATAGATATTGGCCATATCGTTGAGCTTTTCCGCCTCGGCGAGGACGGCGCGGGCCTGTTCGATAAAGCGTTCTCCGGTCGGCGTCAGCACCGAACCCTGCGCATGGCGCCGGGTGAAAAGCTGCACGCCGAAGCCCGCCTCCAGCTGCGCGATGGCGGACGACATGGAGGGGGCGGTGACGTTCACCTTTTCCGAGGCCAGCGCGATGCTGCCGGCCTCGCCCACGGCAATGAAGTATTCGAGCTGGCGAAGCGTGAATCTGAGGGGCATCGGTCTGTCTGGCCTTTCATGATCGCTGCAGTGGAACCGCAGGAAAAGCTAGTCACTCACCTTGGAAAAAGCCAGTCACTCGTCGCCGGGAACGCCATAGGAGGGCGCGGCTTCCGGGTCGAGGGCGCGGGTTACGTAGTCCTGCATTTGCGGCGCATAGACCTTCCACGCGGCCTCAAGCGCTGCGACCGGGCAGTCTTCCGTCCAGTCGATGCGCAGTTCCGCCAGCGGCCAGCTTTCCTTGTCGACGACAAGCAGACCTGCGGAATGGACCGGGCCGGCCTCGCCACCGGCGTCAAGCCCGGCGCGCAGAGCGCCCACCAGGCGGGCGCCGAGATGGCCGTCACTCGACTGGAAATGCTGCACCATGACCTCGGGCACGCCGGCATCGGCGAGAAGATTGCCGGCAGCGGCGGTGTCGCGGCCTTGCGCCTCGGACCACATGCCGAGCACATTGGTGCCCGAGTGGATGGCGCTTTCGCCGGAGCGACCGAGCGCCAGCACCTGACGCCAGGCCATGTGCTTGCCGCCGCTGCGGGCGAGGATCGCGACGGCTTCTGCAGCACTGGCCCCGCGCGCCATCAGGTCGAGCGCATGGGGCCCGAGCCGGGGATCCGTGACATTCTGCGTCGAGACCACGCCAACGCCCGCGCGGGCAAAGGCGCAGCGGGCGGCAACGGCCGGCGAGGAGGAAGAGATCGCCATGCCGAACATGCCGGTTTCCGGGCAGTGGCCGATAATCGAAAAAGTCATGCTGTCTCCTGCGAGGGCTGGCTTTGGTTTCAGCGAAAGGTTTTTCCCGGCTTATGCCGGGATCACGGCGGTGGCGTCGATTTCTACCAGCCATTCGGGACGCGCCAGCGCCACGACGACAAGGCCGGTGCAGACGGGGTGCACGCCGCGGATATATTCGCCCATGGTGCGATAGACGGCCTCGCGATGGCGCACATCGGTGAGGTAGACGACCAGCTTGGTGACATGGCCCATCTCGCCGCCGCATTCCTCGACGAGCTGGCGGATATTGCTCATCACCTTGTGGGTCTGCTCGACCGGATCGCTGGAGGTGATGTTGATGGCGGTGTCGAGATCTTGCGGGCACTGGCCGCGCAGGAAGATCGTCTTCCCGCCCTCGGCAACAACGGCCTGGGCGAGGTCGTTGTCGAGGTTCTGCTCGGGATAGGTTTCCTTGGTGTTGAAGGGGCGGTGACGGTAATGAGCCATGGTCGGGTTCTTTCTGGATATGGTGTCAGGCGGCAGCAGGGCGCGTGGCCTGCATGGCCGGACGGGTTTCAAAACCGGCATGCCATTGCGCAAGTTTCGCACGGCCCTCTCGCCAGTCGATTTCGGGGAAGCGGAAGCTGAGCCAGCCAAGGGCTGAGGCGAACGAAATCGCGCCGATATCGTGGCAGTCTGCGGAAGGCAGATCGGCGGCCATCGCATCAAGCGCATCAGATACTTTTTCAAGCTGCTTGTCGATCCAGAGCGGCCAGCGCTGCGGCTCGGGGCGGGCAAGGCGTTCGTAGCGCACCAGAAGTGCGGCATCGAGAAGGCCATCGGCGAGCGCCTGACGGCGCAGCGCCGTCCAGCGGGCAGGGCCGGGCGGCGGGAAAAGCCCGCCCGATGCAAGATCATCGAGATATTCGCAGATCACCCGGCTGTCATAGAGGTCCATGCCATCGGCGGTGCGGGCCGCGGGAACCTTGGCAAGCGGGTTGAACGCCTGAATGCGCGCATCGCGCTCCACGGGATGGGCGGCGCTGTCGAGGATCTCGATCCGGTCTGCAAGCCCCAGCTCATGGGCGGTGACCATGACCTTGCGCACGAAGGGTGAGGCCGAGCCCCAGTAAAGCGTCAGCATCATCGGGCAACCTCGCCATCGGTCGTCAGCACGATCTTGCCGAAATTATCGCCGCTTTCCATCAGGGCATGCGCATCGGCGGCCCTTGAAAGCGGGAAGCTCTCGGACAGGACGGGCCGCACCTTGTCCTTGCCGATCAGCGGCAGGAGATCGCGGCGAACGCCTTCGGCAATGGCAGCTTTCTCCGCATCGCTGCGCGGGCGCAACGTCGACGAGGTCAGCCACAACCCCTTGCGCATCAGGATGCCGAGATCGACCGGCGCCATCATGCCGGACATGAAGGAGAGACCGACGTGACGCCCGCCATAGGCCATGCAGGCAAGGTGACGGTTGATCGCATCGCCGCCGAGAATGTCGAGCATGACATCGACACCGGCGCCATCGGTCAGCCGCAGGACCTCCGCGGTCACATCCTCACTGCGATAATCGATGGCGGCAACGCCCATCGCTTCCAGTCGCGCGCATTTTTCCGGGCCGCCGGCGGTGACGATCACGCTTGCGCCCTTCGCCTTGGCCAATTGCAGCGCCAGCGTGCCAATGCCGCTTGCGCCGCCTTCGATCAACAGGCGTTCGCCGGGTTTCAGCGCGCCGCGCTCAAACAGGTTATGCCAGATGGTGAAGAGCCCTTCGGGCAGCACTGCACCTTCCGTGGCCGTGAGCCCATCGGGCAGGGGCAGGCAGTGGTCGGCGCGGGCGGTGACGGCTTCGGCATAGCCACCGGCCTTGGTGAGCGCCATGACGGTTTTTCCGTGGAGCGCGGGATCAACGCCATCGCCCAGCGCTTCGATCACGCCACAGACCTCCAGTCCGAGGATGTCGGAGACATCGGCGGGCGCGGGCAGCGCGCCGCTGCGCTGCATGACATCGGGACGGTTGACGCCGGCGGCGGCAACGCGGATCAGCACCTCTCCGGCGGCAGGAGCGGGCACGGGACGGTCAACGAGCGTCAGTACCTCGGGACCACCGGCGGCGGTGGCGATAACGGCTTTCATCATGGCACTCATGATGCGGCCTCCTCGGTTGCGAAGATGGCCGGACCTCGGTTCGGCAGCACGATCCCGACGGCCGTACCCGCAGGCAGGGCTTCGGCCGAGGGCACGCGCAGCATGACGCGGCCGCCAACGGCGACCGGGCAATCGAGATGCAGCTCGGCATGGCTCCCCTGATAGACCGAAAGGGCAACGGTTGCGGGAATGCTGCCGGGGGTTCCGGTCGCAGTCAGGCTGCAATGCTCGGGCCGGGTGAAAAGCGTGACCGGGCCAGCGGCAGGCAGGTGTTCCTGATAGGTGGTCAGTGCCATCGTGGTGTCGTCCACATCGAGACTGAGTTCCTGGCCTGATACCTTGCGAAGAGTGGCGTGGAACAGGTTGGCATCGCCGACAAAGGTGGAAACGAAG
The DNA here is from genome assembly GCA_963676545.2 of uncultured Martelella sp. Taxonomy (GTDB): domain Bacteria; phylum Pseudomonadota; class Alphaproteobacteria; order Rhizobiales; family Rhizobiaceae; genus Martelella. The sequence goes on from CAXXRG010000003.1 coordinate 727,178, forward strand.
TGATTATCGGGCGTGTCGTAGATTTCCGACGGGCTGCCGATCTGGCGGATGCGCCCGCGCGACATCACCGCGATCCTGTCCGACATGCTGAGCGCCTCGCCCTGATCATGCGTCACAAACACCGTCGTCAGGCCAAGCCGGGTCTGGATTTCGCGCAGTTCCACCTGCATGGCGGTGCGCAAGTTCCGGTCGAGCGCCGAGAAGGGCTCGTCAAGCAGCAGCACGCGCGGACGGATCACCAGCGCGCGGGCAAGGGCCACGCGCTGCTGCTGACCGCCGGAAAGCTGGCGCGGGCGACGATCGGCAAAGTCCTCCAGCTTGACCAGCGCCAGTGCTTCGCGCACGCGCGTCTCTATCTCGGCCTTGGAGACCCGGCGGGTGCGCAGGCCATAGGCGACATTCTGCGCCACGCTCATATGCGGGAAAAGCGCGTAATTCTGGAACACGATGCCGATCTCGCGCTGGTGCGGCGGCACCTGGGTGACCAGTTCGCGATCGATGAAAAGCTCGCCATTATCGGCTTCAAGGAAGCCCGCGATCAGATTGAGCAGCGTCGTCTTTCCGCAGCCCGAAGGGCCGAGCAGGGTCAGGAATTCGCCGCGCCGGATCTTCAGCCAGACGGGTTCCAGCGCGGTGGTTCCGGAGAAGGATTTCGTCACGCCGTCAATCTGCACGGCAGGGCGATCGCCCTGCTGCAGCACGGGGGTTTTATCATTCGACATTGAGCACCTTTTCGAGGCGGAAGATCTTGTGCACGACCAGAAGCGTCACGGCCACCACCGCCACATAGATGACGGAGATCGCGGCCAGCGTCGGGTCGGCATATTCACGGACATAATTGTACATGGCCACCGGCAGCGTCTGGGTCGACTGGTTGACCACGAACAGCGAGGCGGTGAACTCGTTGAAGGAAAGGATCACCGCAAACAGCGCGCCGGAGATGAGGCCGGGCACCAGAAGCGGAAGCGTGATCGTCAGGAGGACATGCAGCGGCGTGCCGCCAAGGCTTTCGGCGGCCTGTTCATAGCGTCGCTCGAAATTACGCAGCGACACGTAAACGGAGCGCACGACAAACGGCATGATGATGATGACATGGACCGTCACCACCAGCCACAGCGAGCGCGGCAGGGAGGCCGCAGCAGAGAGGATCAGCAGGCCGAGGCCGATGGTAAAGTTCGGGATGATCAGCGGCGACATCAGCACGCCGTTGAGCACGCCCTTCAGGGAGAATTCATAACGGTCGATGACATAGGCAAAGCCCGAGCCGGCGCAGATGGCGATGATCGCGGCAAGGCCTGCAACCTTCAGCGAGTTCACCAGCCCTTCGCCGAAATCGCGATAGCTCAGCGCATTGGCATACCAGTGCAGCGACCAGGATTTGGGCGGGAAGGTCAAAATGGCGCTGTCATTGAACGAGGCGATGGCCACGACGATGAAGGGCAGCATCACGAACAGAAGGATCAGCGTCAGCAGCAGCCGGCCGCTCCAGTCCAGAACATGATCGATGAAGGTCTTGCGCATGTCAGTGGGCTCCCAGTTTCTCGACCCGGCGCATGCCGGCGTTGAAGAGGGAAAGAACGGCGATGGTAAACAGCAGTCCGACCAGCGAAAGCGAGGCGGCAAGCGGGAAATTGAACGAGGCGAAGCCGACCTGATAGACCAGCGTGGAGATCGTCTGCACCTTGCCGCCGCCGATCATCTGCGGGGTGGCGAAGGCCGAGAATGTCCAGGCAAAGGCGGTGGATGTCGCCGCAACGATGCCGGGGATCGAAAGCGGCAGCGTCACCGTGAAGAAGACCCGCACGCGGCCGGCGCCAAGGGAGGCGGCGGCGCGCTCGTAATTCCGGTCGATATGGGAAATGGCCGCGGCCAGCATCACCACCACGATCGGCAGGGTGAAGTGGACAAGCGCGATCACCACGCCAAGCTCGGTGAACATGAAGCGGATCGGCCGGTCGATAATGCCCAGCTGCATCAGCACGACATTCAGAAAACCGCGATTGCCGAGCACGATCATCCAGGAATAGGTGCGCACGATCTCGCCGAGGAAGAGCGGCGTCAGCGAGATCAACAGGATGGCGCTGCGCAGAGAGGCGGAGCGCACCCGCACCATGGCATAGGCCAGCGGATAGCCGACAAGAAGCGTGAAGATCGCGGTCCAGATGCACAGCATCACCGTCGTCACGAAGGCCTGGCCATAGGCCGCCTTCCACAGCGTGGTGAAGTTTTCCAGCGTGAAGCCGCCCGGATCCAGCGAACCGGGGATATAGGCGCGCAGACTGTATTGCACGATGGCGAGGAACGACGCCACGATCGCAAAGGCGATCAGGAAAGAGGGCGTGGCAAACCAGCCGAGAAAGGGGCGTTTCGACATATTCCAGCGTCAGTCCGGGGTCATCGGGAAAGGGGCGACCCCGGCGGCAAAACCCGCCGGGGTCCGGTCAGGTGTAGCCGATTATTGGCCGGCGATCATGTTTTCCGAGAACCACTGACGCCATTCAGCGGTCATTTCGGCGCGCAGTTCGTGCGGAATGACAAGCGTCTGGGTGTCCCATTCCTCGGGCGTGGTGAAGATGCCGGGAAGGCCGATCAGATCTTCATCAAGCGTGGCATTGTCGATCACCGGGCTGCCCTTCTTGATGCGGGCAATCTCGGCCTGAACTTCGGGATCGAGTGCTGCATTGATGAACTGGTAGGCCAGCTCTTCCTTGTCGGTGCCGGCGGTGATGCCCATCGTATCAACGCCGAGAACAGCGCCTTCCTTCGGGATCGCCAGTTCCACATCAAGGCCCTGGTCCTTCATGTGATAGGCATTCATCGACAGGATGATCTGCACCGGGGTTTCGCCGGTCGAAAGCAGCTGCTGCGAATTGGCGTCATTGGTGTAGAAGGCCCTGAAATTGGGCTTCAGTTCCAGCAGCTTGCCCTGCGCTTCTTCCCAGTCCGCAATGTCTACGCCTTCCAGCTTGGAGGCAACGGCGATGATGTGTGAGGGGTCGAAATCCGGTGCGGCGATCATGTCTTCCAGCTCCGGCGACCACAGGTCCTCCCAGCTGTCGAAGTCGATATCTTCGGGGATCATGTCGGGCAGATAGCCGATGGTGTAGACATAGGCCCAGGCGCCGATATGCGAGGGGCTGATCTTGGCCTGCTCGACGAGGTGCTCGGCGTTCGGGATCTTCGACATGTCGAGTTCCTCGAACAAGCCGTCATTGTTGTAGAGCCAGCCGATATGCGAAGTGGTGAAGGTGACGTCGCTTTCCGGCGTATCCTTGCTGAGCTTGGCCTGGTTCAGCCGGTCGATCGTGCCGCCGGTGATGAACTCGACGTCAACGCCGGTTTCCTCGGTGAATTTCTTGGCGATCGTGTCCTGGATCAAATCGCGAAAGCTGCCGCCCCAGCTTGAGACAACCAGCGTTTCGGCGAAGGCTGCAGGCGCCATCAGGCTGAGGGCAGTGGCAGTGAGAAGCAGTCGTTTCATGTTCGAATATCCTCTTGGTCTGAGAGAAAACCGCGTCTTTTGCAGCACGGTCAGTCGGGAGTGCGGCTTTGTTGCATCACAGGGACGGGAGTGATCCGCTATGAAATCCGCTTGGCAATTAGCAATTCGCAATTTGCCGACCTTCAGCGGGAAACAGAAATCGCATTTCTCGATGCGCTGCGAAGATTTTGCCAACTCAGTAAGTCAAGTATCAGAAAATATTATATTTTTAACAATTATCGTGTTTTGCAACGCCGAAATAAAATGACGAATGTCTAGTATCCACGTGACCGGGAGACGCTGTTGGCGAGCGGCAGGCCCTTGCGGATTGCCAAGATGTTGGCGGCGATCTGCGGAGCAGCGCTTTCCGGCAGGGCAACGGAGGCCAGATGCGGCGTGATCAGCACGCCGGGCAGCGTCCACAGCGGGCTTTCAGGCGAAAGCGGCTCGGAGGCAAAGACATCCAGCGTCGCCCCGGAAAGATGGCCGGAGCCGAGCGCCGCAATCATCGCCGCCTCATCCACAATCTCGCCGCGGGAGACATTGACGAAGGCAGCGCCCGGTTTCATGGCTGCGAAGGCCGCCGCATCAAGCAGGCCGCGCGTGCCGGGCGTCAGCGGCAGCATGCAGACGACGATTTCGGCCATCGAAAGCAGCGGCAAAAGCGCCTCCTCGCCGTGATGCACCGTCACGCCGGGCAGGTCCTTCGGCCCGGTTGCCCAACCATGGGTCTGGTAGCCCTGCCGCGCGATCTCGGTTGCGGCCAATGCGCCGAGTTCACCCAGACCCAGAACCGCCACCGAGATTTCGGTCGCCGCTCTTGGATGGCGATAGGCCCATTCGCGCCGGGTCTGTGCGGCTTGGAAATGCGGGATATCGCGGCCATGGCGCAGCACCGAGAACAGCACGAAACCGGCCATCATCCGCGCCATTTCCGGATCGGAAAGGCGGGTGACCGGCACATCCGGCAGATCGGTCCGCGCCACCAGTCGGTCGACGCCGGCGCCAAGATTGATGACGAGTTCAAGGTTGGGAAACCGCGCGAAAAAACCTTCCGGCGGCATCCACACCAGCGCGAAGCGAACCGTCTCAGGGTCCGTCACCGCATCCGCGCTCTCTATCCGCACCGCGTCGCCAAGAAGGGGCGAAAGCGCATCGCGCCAGCGCTCGAACGGGTCCGGCTTGCTGTAGAAGACCAGCGTGTCGGTCATGACTGCACCTCTTCGATCAGCTCTGCCATCGCCGAAAGACCAAGCAGATAGCCGCGAAGGCCAAGGCCGGCAACAACGCCTGTGGCCGCGCGGGAGACATAGGAGTGATGGCGGAAGGGCTCACGTTTCCAGATATTGCTCATATGACATTCGATGATCGGCCCCGGAAAGGCCAGAAGCGCGTCAAGGATCGAAACGGAAGTATAGGTCAGCCCGGCCGCGTTGATCAGCAAGCCGCTGCAGGACTGCCGCGCCTCCTGGATCCAGTCGACCAGCACGCCCTCATGGTTCGACTGGCGGAAATCGAGCGTCAGTCCGAGTTCTCCCGCGCGCGTCCTGCAGGCTGCCTCGATCTGCGGGAAACTGTCGGTGCCGTAGGTCCCCGAAGGGTCCAGCCCGTAGAGATTGGCATTCGGGCCGTTGAGAAACATCACTGATTCCATGGGAATCGGTCCTTCTGTCTGTCCTGGAAACGGGAAACCCGCCGCCCTTCATCTGCGATGGAAAGCGCAAATGATCGGCGTCGGGTATTTCAGCTGGTCGGGAGACTACGCCTTTTCATAGGCCACATAGGCCTGCTGCACGCCGATATGGGTGGCGAGATATTTGGCATCGTACCAGCAGCCATAGATGAAGGAAGAGGCACGGTTGGTCAGTTCCGGCAGGCCGAGGAAATAGATCCCCGGCTGAGCCGAGATGCCGCGCTTGTGGAAGGGCCGTCCATCGGGGGTGAAGGCGCCGGGAACCTGCAGCCAGCCGAAATCGAACTGGAAGCCCGTTGCCCAGACGATAGAGGTGATCCCCTCTTTGGCAAGATCGAGGCTCAGGGTCGGATTGCTGATGCAGTCCGGATCCTGCTCGATCTTCCAGGCCTCCGGCTCTTCCGGCAGGTCGAGGCCGTTGGCGGCGATATAATCATCAGCCTCCTGCAGCACTTCCAGATAGGCGCGGTCGCCCTCGGCGATATTGGCGGTCAGATCGTCGCTGAAACGCATGACGCCATTGTCGTAGCTTTCGGCTTTGCCGAGAATGGTGACGCCGGCATTGCCGAGGCGGCGGAAATCGACGGTCTTGCCGCCATCATAACCGCTGACGGCAAAGGCCACATGCTTGTTGCGGGAATCGATCTTGATCTCGTCCCATTTGCCGAGCACGCCCAGCCACCAGACATAGTCGCGGTTGCGATAGGAACGCGGCGGACGGTAGTGCTCGCCCACGCACAGAAACACCTTGCGTCCTGCACGGTTCAGTTCCTCCGCAATCTGCGCGCCGGAGGCCCCGCCGCCAACCACAAGCACCGCCCCTTCGGGCAGTTGGTCGGGATTGCGGTAGCTGCTGGAATGGATCTGGGTGATGCCGGCCTCTTCGGGCACAATGGCGGGGAAGGAAGGCTTCTGGAACGGGCCGGTGGCGGCAACGACCCGCTGCGCCTCGATCACGCCCTCGGAGGTTTCCACGCGAAAGCCGGGTCGCCCTTCCAGCCGGCGCGCGCTTTTCACCGTGACGCCGCAGCGAATGGGGGCCTTGATCATTGCCGCATAGTCTTCGAAATAGCGGGCCACGCGTTCCTTCGGCGGAAAGGTCTCGGGCGAGACATCATCGAATTCAAGGCCGGGAAAACGGTCATGCCAGGCCGGTCCATTGGCAACAAGCGAATCCCAACGCTCGGAGCGCCAGCGCTCGGCAATGCGATGACGTTCGAGCACGATATGATCGACGCCTGCCTCCGTCAGGTGCTCGCTCATGGCAATGCCGGACTGGCCGCCGCCAACTATAAGAGTATCGGTTTGTTCGATCGCCATCGTCTTGTCCTGGAGGTTTCTGGCTGCAACGGACGGGACCTAAACCTGAAGGGTGGGCAAAAAGGAGCAGGAACCGTGATGCAGCAAAGGTTGGATTTCGCTTCAGGAAAGTGCGCCGGCGAGACGGATGGCGAAAGTAGAATTTATCAAGTCAAGGCACAGGAAAAGCCTCCTATCGTGACAAATGCTAAGTCCAGGGCATTTTCAGCGCCCCAGAAATTCCCCCGACTTCGCCTTGTTTGTGCAGAATGTCGCATCTAAGATGCCGTGCTTGCGGCAAAATCTGCCGTCTTCGCACCGCCTCCATGTCGTGACGGGCTCTGCCAGAATCTGGAGGAAGTTCAGAGGCTCGGGTCATCGGCCAGGCGCCGCTGACCCGCAGGCTTATGCTCAGCAATGCATAAACGGTTGCTGTGGCGACAGGCAGCTGTGGCGCCGCCCCAGCGCTTCGCGCACGGAGATCGCGAAAACGCCGCCGGTCGGCGTCAGTGCAGGAAAGCGGTCGGCGGTTCGCCTTGCCGGGTGCGCATCAGACTGTCGCTAAGCCGGGTAGGGATCCCTGAATACATGCTGGATGGCGACGGCGGCGGCACCTGCCGTCCAGTAGAAGCTGGTATCGTCCGGCACGATGCGCGGGCCCTGTTCGCGGTAGTAGAAATGATCGAGCGCGGCCTGCATCGGGGCGAGAAATACCTCGCCGAATGCCGTGCTTTCGCCGCCGAGAACGATCAGCTCGGGGTCGACGACCGTAACCCAGTTGGCAAGATACCGGCCGATGACGGCGCCGGCTTCTGCGACGAGTGCGCGCGCTTCCTCATCACCGTTCAGCAAAGCCTCGCCGAGTACGGATTGTCCGCCCGTTTCGCGCCAGCGCTGCTCGAGGGCCGTTGCTGCGTAAAAGGTCTGGAGGCAGCCGCGCCGGCCGCATTCGCAGACAGGTCCGTCCTCCTGATGGAACACATGCCCGACCTTGCCGGCGTTTCCGAGGTTGCCACGCCAGACCTGACCATCGATGATGGAGGCGCAGCCAATTCCCTCGCCGACGGCCAGCGCGCAGAAGGATCCGAGATTCTGCCCGATGCCGAACAATGCGTGCGCAAGCCCGTAGGCCAATGTATCGTCTTCGATGAACACCGGAAGCCCAAGGGCTTCGCGCATCATCGGCCCGATCGCAACATCGTTCCAGCCGAGACGGTGGGAGCGGATACAGATACCGTTGTCCGGATCGACCCTTGCGGGGAGGCTGAGACCGACGCCGAGGATCGGGCGTTTCGGGCCATTCTGGCGGCTGACGACTTCATCGACAATCTGTCGCGCGTGGGCAACGACCGTGGCCGGATTCCCGTCAGGAAGATCAATGGAGAGCCTGTCCAGCGATCCCATGGCAATATCGGTCAGAAGACAGTCGAGACGCCGACTGCTGATCTTGAGGCCGATCGCCAGGTGTCCGTTCTCGTTTAGCCTGAGGGGGACCGGGCGGCGGCCCGACCGGCTGTCACGGGGCTTTTCCTCGACAAGAAAACCCTCATCGAGAAGTTCCCGGATCACAAAGCCGACGACTGCGGCCGACAGGCCGGTCTGCGCCGCGATGTCCGCCCGGCTGAGGCCATCGGACCGGCGTATGATGTTCAAAATCATCTGCCTGTTGATTGCCCGCCCGGTTTTCTGGTCGATCTTCTGTGTCTCGCGGCGGTTCATCTTTCAACGGCATCCATCTCAACAAGGACGGTCGCAGCGAGGGGCTGCGACCGCAAACCGGACCGTGCCGCGGTCGCGCGGCGCGGTTATGATCGCTATAGCCTATTTCATGGCTGCAGAACAGAAACCCCATAGGTCCCAAGTTCGAGTGTGCCGGAATGGCTGGTGCCGGTCAGAAGATCCGTCGCCGGCGCGGCAAGCGCAACGCTGGCCGGCTCGTCGGTCGTGTTCAGGATGAACAAAAGCCGCTCCCCGTTGGCGCCGATGCGTTCGGTTACTTCAACGGTTTCGGGCGCGTCCGGCAGAAGCGGCATGACGCCATCGTCGCGCAGCAGGTCCGCCAGCCTTTCGGTCAGTTCGTCGGTGAGATAGGTGCCGGCATAAATGGCCTTGCCCTTGCCGATCCGACGCATGGTGACGGCGGGCTCGCCATCGAGGAAGCGATTGCCCCAGGACATCAGGGCTTCCACGTCGTCTGCGACGATCAGCTTCTCGTAGAGGTGACTTGCCGGAAACGTTGTGTTGCCATGGCGCAGAAGATAGCGGCGGCCGGCCGAGCAGGCGGGCAGGCGCTTGACGCCCGAAGCCCTGAAGCCGGCGTCGGCCCCCGGCGGCTCGAACAGACCGTCGCTTTCAGGTGCAGCGATCCGGCCGAATTCCTCGACCCGAACGCCGAGAAGGTCGGCAAGGCCGTTTGCGGGAGCGAGTTGGCGATGGATATGGTTGTCGCGGGTGCGCGTTCCCGTCATTGCCGAAACGATCAGGGTTCCGCCATTTTCGACGAAGCGCCGGACATTCTCGGTCCAGGCATCATCCCACATCAGGAAATGCGGAACGTAGAGCGCTTTCAGGCGGGAGAGATCATCGGAGGGATGAATGAAGCCGGTGGCCACATTGCGACGGTAGAGGGTCCGATGCAGAAGGAGGCCGTCTTCCAGCGGCGAGAGAAGGCCCATCGGATAGGTGCGGTAGGCTTCCTGATTATCGAAATCGGCGCCGGCGATGCCGACATCCATGCGGACGCTGGAGCCGATCAGCTGCTTCTCGATGGCGGCGATATCGCCGGCAAACTGCTTTGCCTCTTCGTAGCGGCGGCGCGGCACATCGTCGTGATCGATGATGCCCATCCAGTAGATTTCCGCGCCGAAATGGGCGGGGCGCCAGCGGAAGAACATCAGGCTGTCGGCCCCGCGCGCGACCGAACTCATGGCCATGCGCCGCATCTCGCCGGGTTCCGGCGTCATGGTTGAAAATGTCGGCTGGCTGCCGAAGCCTGAAGCTTGCTCGGGCACGATGAAATTGCCGCTATAGGCCCGGCAGATATCGAGCTGCAGCGCCTGTGTATAGGCATGACCGCCCGTGCGGCGCATTTCGTCGTAGAGCATCGGGTAGATGTCGAAGCCGATGAAGTCGAGATCCTCGCCGAACTGGCCGCGGAAATCAATGTCCTCGAGTTGTCCGAGATTATGGAACACGAACCAGTCCGGATTGGCGGCGCGCAGGATCTCGACCTGATCATGCTGGAAGGCGGCCGTGGCATCGGCGAGGAAGCGATGATAGTCCTGACGGTGGCCGGGCGAAACATGGCCGGGCGCCATCGGCAGCGGCAGCACCACCTGGTCGAAATTGTCGTATTGGGTGGCCCAGAAATCGCCGCCCCAGGCGGCGTTCAGCGCCTCGATCGTCTTGTAGCGCAGGTGACACCATTTGCGGAATTCGGCGGCGCAGCTTTCCGAAAAACTCAGCGAGGTCGTGGTGTTGAGCTCGTTGTCGGTCTGCCAGCCGATGACATCCGGATTGTCCCTGTAGTGTTCTGCCATCGCGCGGGTGATGCGGCGGGAATGGTCTCTCAGCACCGGGCTGGTGGTGTCGGCGTGCTGGCGCGAGCCGTGGCTTGCCTGCCGTCCGTTTTCGTCGACGCGCAGCATTTCGGGATGTGCCATCGTCAGCCAGCGCGGCGGCGTTGCCGTCGGCGTGCACAGGATGGTCTTGATGCCGTGGCGGGCAAGCACCGCGATGGCGCGGTCGAACAGATCGAAATCGAAGTGACCCTGATAGGGCTCCCATATATGCCAGGCGAACTCGCCCATGCGCACGGCGTTGAAGCCGGCTGCCGCCATGCGTTCGGCATCGCGCTCCCAATAGCTCTCGTCCACATGTTCGGGATAATGCGGGACACCGATGATGAAGCGGTCGATATTGATCGGACGCCACACCGACAACGGCGCGGGCTTGTTGTTCTTCTTCATGACGAAACCTTCAGAATAGTTTCAGTGCGGGAAGGCGCCATCAGGCGCCGATGGTTTTCTCGGTGGTCAGCGTCTGCCCGTCCGGACCGAAAAGATAGGCGCGGTTTGTATCGAAGCCGAATGTCACCGTGCTGGCTTCGGCTGGAATGCCGCCTTCTCCGGCAAGCAGCGTCACGTCGGACGTGCCAGTATCGGAACCGACGGTCTTCAAAGCGCCCGCATCCGCGTAGAGCACCGTTTCCCGGCCGAGTTGCTCTGAAAGACGGATCTTTGCCGGTGCCTGGATTTCGTGGTCGCCGGACAGATGCAGATGCTCCGGTCTGACGCCGACGGCCACGGTGGCGTTCTGCGTCAGACCGTGGCCTTCGCGGATATTCGCGAAGGCTAGCGGCGGCAATCCATCGACATTTACGACAACCGCTCCGTCTTCAATGCTTGAGACTATTCCCTCAAAAAAGTTCATGCGCGGCGAACCGAGGAAGGATGCCACGAAGCGGTTCGCCGGGTTGTGGTAAAGCCCCAGCGGTGTGCCCACCTGTTCGATCACGCCGGCGCGCAGCACGACAATCCGGTCGGCCATCGTCATCGCCTCGATCTGATCGTGGGTCACATAGATCATCGTGGCGTTTAGGTCCTTGTGCAGCGTTGCGAGTTCGACGCGCATCTGTGTTCTCAGTGCTGCGTCGAGGTTGGACAGCGGCTCGTCGAACAGGAAAACGTGGGGCTCGCGGGTAATCGCCCTGCCGATCGCGACGCGCTGACGCTGGCCGCCGGAAAGCTGCGCCGGCTTCTTTTCCAGCAGTTCCTCGATCCTGAGAATCCTGGCCGCGCGCTGAACGGCGGCCTCGATTTCTTCTGGCGGGCGTTTCATGATCCTGAGCCCGAAGCCCATGTTCTGCCGCACCGTCATATGCGGATAGAGTGCGTAGGACTGGAACACCATGGCGATGCCGCGGTCGCCGGGCTCCTCACGGGTTACATCGCGCCCGGCAATATTGATCGTGCCGTTGGTGACCTCTTCCAGCCCGGCGATGGTTTTCAGCAGCGTGGACTTGCCGCATCCGGACGGGCCGACCATGACGACGAACTCGCCCGGCACAATATCGAGATCGATATTCTTCAGCGCGTGAAACGGTCCGTAATGCTTGTTGACGTTCTTCAGTGTGACGTTGGACATCTTCAAAATTCCTTTCGACCTCAACCCTTGACCGCGCCCATGGTCAGGCCGGAGACGAAGTGCTTCTGCATCAGGAAGAACATCAGCACCGGGGGGATGGCGACAAACAGTGTTGCGGCGGAAATCACGTTCCAGGCGGAAACCCATTCGCCGCGCAGGTTGGCGAGACCGGCGGTCACGGGTTTGACGGCGTCGGTCTGGGTCAGAACGATCGCCCAGAAATAGTCGTTCCAGATGAAGGTGAAGAGCAGGATGGCCAGCGCCGCCAGCGCGGGCCGGACCAGCGGCACGACGATGATCCTGAGGATCTGCATCGGCGAGGCGCCCTCCGCGCGGGCTGCCTGGAAAAGCTCTCCCGGCAGTGCCGCGATGAAATTGCGCATGAACAGCGTGGCAAAGCCGAGCTGGAAAGAGACGTGAAACAGGATCAGTGCCCCGTAAGTGTCGTAGAGGCCGAGCGAAACCATCAGGTCGCGCACGGGGATCATGAACACCTGATAGGGCATGAAATTGCCGGCGATGAAGGCAGCGAACAGCAGTGTCGAGCCAACGAACTTGTGACGGGAGAGCACAAAGCCGGTCATCGTCGAAAGCGCTAAAACGAGCACCACCGACGGGATGGTGATGATCAGGCTGTTGCGGAAATAGACCAGCATGTCGGTGTGCTGGAAGATCGCCGCATAGTTTTCGAGAATGTTGAACTTGGTCGGCCAGCCCCAGTAATTGCCGGCCATGATGTCGTCGAAGGTCCGGAAGGACGTCATGATGATTGCCGCGACAGGCAAAAGCCAGATGGCGAGTACGGCCCAGACGCCGGTCATATAGAGAATGCGGCTCGTGCGGTGCGACGGAGGAATGGGTTTCGGATACATCGCTCAAGCCCCGTTTTCATTTTTCAGAAGGTTTGCGAGATACCAGACGATAAAGATCAGCATGATCGCGAACAGCACCGTGGCGATGGCTGCGCCGTAGCCGTAGCGATAGGAAAACAGCGATTCCTCATACATCTGATAGGCCAGCACGCTGGATGAGCCGAACGGGCCGCCCGATGTCATCACCGATATGATATCGAAGGAGCGAAGCGCGCCGATCATCGAGATCGCGATGGCGATGAAACTGACCTGCTTGAGCTGCGGCAACACGACATGACGCAACATCTGCCAGCCGCGGGCATTGTCGACGCGCCCGGCGCCGATAATCTCGGAATCGAGATTGTTGAGGCCCGCCAGGAACAGCACAAGACAGAACGCCACCTGCGGCCACAGCCCGGCAAAGACGACGGCGAAGGTGACATAGCGCTCGCTTGAGAGAAGGGCGGGCGCTTCGGCGCCAAAGAGGCCGAAAATCTTTGCCAGAATGCCGAATGTCGGATCATAGAACCAGCTGAAGATGACGCCCACCGTCACCAGCGAGAGCACCAGCGGCATGAAGAACAGCGATTTGGCGAACCGCATGCCGGCGATTTTCTGGTTCACCAGAAGCGCGATTGCGAGACCCAGCGGCGGGGCGAGCAGAAACACGACCAGCCAGATGGCATTGTTCTTGAGCGACATCCAGAACTGCGGGTCCGTCCACAATTCCCGGTAATTCGCCAGTCCGACATAGACGGCGGTACCGAAACCGTCCCATTCGTGCAGCGAGATCCAGAAGGTCCTGAACGCTGAAAAAACGATGACGCCGAAGAACAGGATCAGGCCGGGCGCAAGAAGAAGAGCGGGTGTCCACCGCTCAAGCATTTTCTGACGAGGCGTTGTCAAGAAAGCCTCCTTTTTCCATGAAGAATGCAACCGGAGGCGGCGGCCGGGAGAGAGGTGGCCGCCGCCGCCAGCCGTCAGAGTGCGCCGTAAGCGCGTTCGCGAGCGCGCTCGATCTGCGGGAGGATACGGTCGACTCTGTCCGGATGAACCATGAATTCCTGAAAGCCCTTAAGCCCTGCCTGCGCGACGTCGGGGCTGGTGTCGCGATCGTAATATTGCGAGGTGCCATCGACCTGTTTCAGCGCATCGGTTGCCATGGCGACAAGCGGATCGCTGGTAAGATCGACATCGGTGCGCGCCGGCACATTGCCTTCCGGCTCTATGTAAGCCTTCAGGTTGTCCGGCTGATAGAAATAGGCGAGGAATTCGCGGGCGACTTCAGGATGCGGCGCACCGGAAGGGATGTGGATGGAATCGACCGAGAAATCCTCGAAACGGCCGATCGAGGGATCGACGGTCGGGAAAAGCTGGAAACGGACCTGGTCGAGTTCATCTTTGGGGAATGCCTGCTTGATGAAAAGACCGAGATCCATCATGCCCGCGCGCTTCTGGACGAGCGCGGCGGCGGCCTGTTCCCAGGCGTAGGACGTGGCGTTCTGGGTGAACAGCCCGGCGTTCACCGCTTCCGCCCAGGTGTTCATGACCTTGACGACGCGGGCATCGGTGTAGGAGACCTTGCCTTCCATCAGCGCCTGATGGAATTCGAGACCGTTGATCCGCAGGTTGAAGTGGTCGAACAGGCCTGAGGCCGGCCACATGTTCTTGGTGCCGATCGTAATCGGCGTCAGCCCCTTCGCCTTGGATTTTTCGCCGAAAGTCAGCAGGTCCTCGAAGGTTTCCGGCGGCGTCAGCCCATGTTCGTCGAATGTGTCCTGACGGTAGAACAGGCCCCAGAGGGTGCCGGATGTCGGCAGGCCGTACTGCTTGCCGCCCACCGTGACGGCGCTCATGGACGGCACGACCTTCTTCCAGCCCTCCCGGTCCACCAGATCGGAAATGTCGGCGAACAGGCCGCGTTCGACGAAACCGCGCATGCGTTCACCGGAGAACCAGAAACAAATGTCCGGCGGGCTCGCCACCAGATAGTTGCGGATGGCGGTCTTGTGGGCCTCGTGGTCCATATTGTTGACCGAAACCTTGACGCCGGCAGACTGGCCGAAATCGGCCGCGATCTTTTCGAGGGCCGCGCGCTGGCCGGGGTTCCCCCGGTTCGAGATCATCACCAGCTCGCGCGACTGCGCGATCGCCGGCATCGACAGCGATACCGAGGCGGCTGCCGTCGTGGCAAGGAATGAGCGTCGTGTAAGTGTGAAATGCGCCATGTCTGAACCTCCCTTTGGCTGTTCGGATCATGCACTTTTCATTTTTTGAGTCAAATTAATTTATTAAATAAATAAATTGTAGCCAGGTTTTGGCTGAAAGCGCATCGGCCCGAAAATCGGAATCGTTTTTCGGAGAAGCGTGATAGCGATCCGGACCAATACGCACCCGCCCTGCATCTGCCGTCCCGGCGAAGGCTTGCGCTCGGTCAGCAATTCGTCATCCTTCAAACGGAATGGTGGCGTGTCGTCGTCGCAGGCGATTGCCTCCGCTCACACAACGCGTGGGGCGTTGAGGCCGGCCTGCAGAGAGGCAAGAAGGGATTTGGCTCCGAGGCCCGAAGCGGGTTCAGCAATGCAGCAGTTGGCGCAGACGCCTGGTTGCCGTTGGGCCTATGGCTATTGCGCTGCCGGCGGGGCTGAAACGGAGCAGGGAGCGTCCGCCGGTCTGCCATTCAACGGTATGGATCTGCTCCAAATTGACGATCATGGAGCGGTTCAGACGACGAAAGGGCGGTGATGGCAGGTCGGCCTCGAACTTGCCGAGCAGGCCTGCGGCGAGATAGGTCTGGTCGCTATCGACATGCACCCGCGTGAAGTCCGCTTCGGCCTGCAGCAGCGTGATCGTATTCACCGGGACCATCACCGAAGACATCATCGACTTCAGCAGAATACGCTGAGGCGGCCTGTTGCCGGCAGCGGACGGCTGCTGGGCAAGGCGTTCCCTCAACCGGTTGATCGCCGTTTCCAGCCGGAACGGGTCCACCGGCTTGACCAGAAAATCGAGCGCGGCAACGTCAAATGCGTCGGTCGCATAGAGGCTGTAGGCGGTCACGACGATGACGCTGGTCTCGGGCGACAGATCGGTGACGATCTCGAAGCCCTTGCCGCTCGAAAGCTCGATATCGAGAAACACGGCATCGGGGCGTTCGGTCGAGATCAGGGCGTGCGCCTGGTCGATTGTCCCGGCCTCGCCGATGACCTCCACGTCGTCGAAGGCTGCGAGCATGCGCCTGAGTCCGCGCCGTGCGGGCGGTTCGTCATCGATGAGTATTACGCGAGGCATGCGGATCCCCTCAGCATCAGTCTTGCAACGACGCGGTCGCCCGCCTGTTTCAGTGTCAGCTCGTAGCCCTCCGGGTAGTGAAGGTTGAGGCGCTGTCTGGTATTGGCAAGGCCGATGGCCGTGCGACCCTGGCGCTCGGGCTGGAGCGTGCCGGAATTGACGACCTCGATGAGGATGCTGTTTTCATCGAGACGCTCCACCCGCACGCCGATCTCGATATCGTCGTCCTGATGCCTGAGACCGTGCTTGACGGCATTTTCAACGAGCCCCTGCAGGATCATGTGCGGCACCAGCACATTGAGGGCGGTCGGCTCGACGCTCACGGTGGTTCTCAGCCTTTCCTCGAACCGCAGTTCCTGAATGCGCAGATAGGCGCGCATCGCCTCCAGCTCGTCTTCCAGCGGACAGCGCGAATGGGCCGCGTGGTCGAGACAGTAGCGTAGATAGGCGGCGATGCGGCGCACCATCTCGAGCGCCTCGTCGGGCCGGTCGTGAATTTCGGATGCGACCGAGTTGAGGGCGTTGAAGAGAAAATGCGGCGCAAGCTGGAGGTGCAGTCGTTCCATCTCCAGCCGGATCGCCTCCTCGCGCGCCTCGGCAGCGCGCAGTCGCTCGGAGCGGGCCTCCATCAGCGACGACCACCAGCAATACATCAGCGCCCAGCCGATGAGCAGGATCGCGTAGAATGCGGCCATCATCGCCGGGGCGAGCGGCAATGCGATGTTATCAAGCGCCAGCCTGCGCACGATCTCGGCGATCGCCCTCAGCAGAAACCCTCCGGCAAGCGAAAAGCACAACAGGAAGAGGATGACCGGAATGGATGTGATCTGACGGCGGCGCGACAGAAAAACCACATGAAGCGCGCCGGTCATGAGAAAGGCGACCGGGTCCACGGCCAGCGTCATCACGGTCGCGGCAAAGACATCGCCGAAGGTGATGAGCCGCGCTGTCCAGCCGACCAGGATCAGAAAGCTCCAGACGGCGCATTGCGCGCCCCAGAACGTCGTGAGCACGGGCGTGCCTCCGCCGTGCGCCGCGTTCACGCGCGTTCTGCCGTCTGCGGCGCTGAGATCCACAGTATCGCTGACCATGGGCGGGCTTCGTTCCTTCGCGGCGATTGCCCCCAATCTACGCCGACCGCGCGCGGGAGCGAATGCCGTTTCATCGAAAAAAACATCGCTTTCGTCGAAATGCTGATGAATTCGCGCCATCGTTTGGCATGATGCATGTCAATTCTACATCGATCCCGGCGCGATTTTGCACGGATGCCGAAAGTGGTTGCGATCGATCATCATTGGCTTCGGGAGGCTTGCATGACTTTCAGCGAATCGCGCCGCGCCGGCACCGCAAAGGTGAGCTCGGCCTCGCTCGCTCCAGGCTTCCGGGCGATCATGTTCGGGTCGGTTTGCGCGGCGGCGCTGATGGCCGCCGCGCCGGGCCGAGCCGATGATTGCGACGAAACCGGCGACCCCTTCACGTGTTCGCTCAATGCCGGCAGCGCCTCCGTGAATCTCAACGTCCGGGCGCTTTCACTGGATGCCGGGGATGACGGGGCGGCGATCCAGGTCACGCAGGACGGCTCGACCCAGACGCTCTCCATCGATTCCGGAACGCAGAATGCCGGCTGGCTCATCGGTTCCGAGGGCGCCGACGGCGATGACAATGGCGGCGCGGCCGGCCAGGGCGGCTGGCTGACGATCAACAATACCGGCGGCTCGTTTACAGGCACCGCCAGCGTCTCGAGCGGCATCGCATCGCTGATCTACATGGAAAGCATCGGCGGATCGGGTGATGCGACCAACAATAACTACAAGTCCAGCGGCGGCGCGGGCGGGTCCGGCGGGGCGCTGACGTTCACCAGCAATTCCGGCACCAGCTACACGCTCAACGGTTCCAGCAGCGACGGGGCTGCGATCCTCTATGCGGCGACGATCGGCGGCGCGGGCGGCAACCAGAACAGCGGCCTGACCGGCGATCAGTATGGCGGCACCGGCGGCGCCGGGGGGGCAATCACGATCAACGGCGACAGCAGCGGCGCGGCGAAGATCGGCACGTCCTCCTCACGCTTTTCCGGCATCGCCCAGGGCGGCGGTTTCATTGCCGAATCCGTGGGCGGCGGCGGCGGCTACAGCAATGGCAATGCCGGCAGCGGCGGCACGATTTCCATCACCAAAACCCCTGCGGTCTCGATCTACTGGAACGCGACGTCCGGCGGCGGCGCCGGTCTGTTCGGGCTCGCCGGCTTGAGCGTCGGCGGCGGCGGATACAGCAACACCAAGAACGATGCCTCCGATCCGGGCGGTGCAGGTGGGGCTGGCGGCAATGTCACGGTTCAGAGCGACACCAGCATCATCGTCGATGTCGCCGGCTCGACGCCCTATATCAGCGCCGCCATGGCCGCACGCAGCATTGGCGGCAAGGGCGGCACCGGGCCGACCAAGGACAAGCCGGGCGGCAATGGCGGCACTGGCGGCGCGATCACACTCGGCAATACCGGCGGCGCGATGTCGATCACGACGGCCGGCGATTATGTCTATGGCGTCATTGGCCAGAGCGTTGGCGGTCAGGGTGGCGATGGAGGCGACGGAACGGCGCTTGCCGGCCAGGGCGGCGGCGGCGGCTTCGGCGGCAATGCCGGCGGCATCAACGTCAGCTTTACCAATGCCGGAACCCTGACGACGACCGGTGACTATGCGGCCGGCATCGTGGCTCATTCGGTCGGCGGCGGCGGCGGCACAGGCGGCGAATTCGTCAGCGTGCTGGGCGGCCAGGCCGGCAATGGCGGCAACGGCGGCGATGCCGGCGATGTCGGGGTTTACAGCGATATGGCCATCACCACGGGCGGCGATAATGCCTTTGGCGTGGTGGCGCAGTCGATTGCCGGCAGCGGCGGCACGGGCGGCATCGACGTTTCGTCTTTCGTCGGCCTCGGCGGCGACGGCGCGGGCGGCGGTACGCCTGGCATGGTGACGGTCAATTACGCCGCCGACATCACGACGGCGGGCTACAATGCGCTGGGCATCGTTGCCCAGTCCATCGGCGGCGGCGGCGGCGCGGCGGGGTCTGCATCAGGACTTGTCAGCGTCGGAGGTAATGCCGCCGGGAGCACTATCGCGAACGGCGGCACCGTGGGGATTTCCAACACCGGCAGGATTTCCACCGGCAACGACTCGTCCATCGGCATTCTGGCGCAATCGGTCGGCGGCGGTGGCGGGTCCGGCGGCGATTCCTTCGGGACGGCCGGCGTTGGCGGTCAGGGCAGCGCCGGCGGCCATGGCGGCACGATCACCGTCTCCAATCTCGGCGGCATCAGCACGATCGGCGAGTTTTCACCCGGCGTGGTGGCTCAGTCCGTCGGCGGCGGCGGCGGCAATGGCGGCGCGGTGATGACCCTGTCCGCGATCGCCTCGATCGGGCTTGGCGGCTCGGCATCGCAGGGCGGCAATGGCGGCACGATCTGCATTGACAATACGGCGCTGTGCGGGACCCCGAACTCGGACGGGTCGGTCACGACCTATGACGATAATCTATACGCTTCGACGGGGGCCGGCGATGCGGCCATCAGCACCGTCGGCGATTTCTCGCCCGGCCTGATCGCCCAGTCGATCGGCGGTGGCGGCGGTAATGGCGGCAGCGTCAAGAATTACAGCGTCCTCTCCTTCATCGCCCTGCAGACCGGCGGCAATGGCGGCGGGGGCGGGGCGGGCGGCGCGGTGAGGGTCGCGCAGGACAACCTCCAGATCACGACGGCGGGCGCGCAGGCCCCCGGCATCATAACGCAATCGATCGGCGGCGGCGGCGGAACCGGAGGCAGCGCCAACTATTTCGATGCGACGGTCGGCTTCAACGCCGCCTTCATCCTCGGCGGCAGCGGCGGCATTGGCGGTTCGGCAGGCACCATCGACATTACGCTGCAGGATTCCGCCATCTTCACCGGCGCCGTGGTGCGCAACGACAGCGTCAACCTGCCGGGAGATTCCGCTGGCATCATCGCGCAGTCGATCGGCGGCGGCGGCGGCAATGGCGGCGCAACCTCTGCCAAGGATTTTCTCGTTGCCGCGCCCACGGGAACCGGCGTTCCGGTGGCGTTCAACTATCAGGCCGCGGTCGGCGGCAATGGCGGCAACGCCGGCGATGGCGGCGCGGTCAGCATTTCGCTCGATTCCCAGTCGAAACTGACCACGCTTGGCGATGGCTCGAACGGCATCATTGCCCAGTCGATCGGCGGCGGCGGCGGCAATGGCGGCGATTCCTCGGTGCTTTCGACGACCCTTGGCGACGAGGATACGGTCGAGCTGACGGCGAGCGTCTCCTTCGGCGGCGGCGCGGGCAATATTCTCGGCGACACGTCCAATGGCGGCACCAACAACAACTACAATTTCACGACCTCGGGCGGCGGCAGCGGCGGCAACGTCACCGTGACGCTCGGCGAATGGAGCAACGCAACCACCGCCAACATCACCGACCCGATCAGGGGCGAAACGCCGGCGGGCACGCTTCTGACCTATAGCGACAGTTCCTACGGTGTTCTGGCGCAGTCGGTTGGCGGCGGCGGCGGCAATGGCGGGATCGGCAACAGCAACGCCTATTCGCAGGGCGGCGTCGTTTCGCTGAAGGCCGATATCGGGCTGGGCGGCAAGGGCGGCACCGGCGGCGACGGCGGCGATGTGACCGTCAACCATTACGCCAACTACAATATCCAGACCCAGGGGTCCGGTTCGAAGGGCATCGTGGCGCAATCGATCGGCGGCGGCGGCGGCACCTCGCAGGGTGGCACGCTTTATATTGCCGGCAGCGCCAAAGGCTATGACGCGCGGCTGAATGTCGGGCTGGGGCTTACCGGCGGTTCGGGCGGCAAGGGGCAGTCGGTTTCGGGCTCGGTCTATGGCGGCATCCAGACCTTCGGCGGCGATGCCGATGCGATCGTGATGCAGTCGATTGGCGGCGGCGGCGGCATTGGCGGTTCGCTTGGCAGCGATGCCTCCTCGCACAAGATTCTCGACCTGATCGGCAATCTCGAAGACCAGTTCGGGCGGCTGACGGATGCCGGAAACACCTATGAGCTCACCGTCGATGTCGGCGGCCAGGGCGGTACGGCCGGCACGGGCGGCGCCGTCTATCTCGATTTCGGCGGCCAGGTAACGACGATGGGCGACTGGGCCGATGGCGCGGTACTGCAATCGATCGGCGGCGGCGGCGGGCAGGGCGGTTCTTCCGTCGCATCCGGCAGCGAGATCACCGCCAATATCGAGGTCGCGGTTGGCGGCACGGGCGGTAGCGGCAGCGATGGCGGCCCGGTCTCGTTCACCTTCGAGCCCTATGGCTCGGACTATATCCATACATACGGCTATGGCGCCTATGGCATCCTCGCCCAGTCGATTGGCGGCGGCGGCGGCCAGGGCGCCGACGGGTCGGACCAGCAGACCGGCACGCTTGCAATCGGTGGCGATGCCGGCGGAAAGGGCGGCATCGGCGGAAACGGCGGCGCTGTTTCGACAACCGGCACGAACACGCCGCATATCGTGACCCATGGCTCCGACGCCATCGGCATCGCCGCGCAGTCTATCGGCGGCGGCGGCGGCCAGGGCGGCGTCGGCAACAGCATCGAGGCCACCCATATCCGCAGCGGCGAGTTGAGCCTCTCCATTGGCGGCAAGGGCGGCATGGCCGGCAATGGTGGTACGGTGAATTTGGATTTCGGTTCCGGGACCGACATCGTTACCTATGGCGACCGCGCTTTCGGCCTTTTGATGCAGTCGATCGGCGGCGGTGGCGGCATTGGGGTCACGGGTGAAGTTGCCGGTGGTCTCGACCTAGCGATCGGCGGCCAGGGCGGAGCCGGCGGCAATGGCGACACCGTGACGTTCAATATGACCGCGTCTTCGAACCAGGGCATCCAGACCAGCGGCGCCGGCGCGCATGCGCTGGTTGCACAGTCGATCGGCGGCGGCGGCGGCATTGGCGGCGATGCGACCGGCGGCCTGATCACCGTGTTGCCGGTCAATGCACAGGCTTCGGGTGGAGCAAGCGGGAATGGCGGGGCCATCAACCTGACGCTCGACGGTGCGCTGGTGACGACCGGCGCCGATGCCTTCGGCGTTCTGGCGCAGTCGATCGGCGGTGGCGGCGGCTTTGGCGGCGCTGGCGGGGGCTCCGGCTTTGCCGGGGTTTCGTCGACCGCGACCTCCGGCACTGGTGGCACGGTCATGATCAATTCGTCCGGCACGATTTCGGCCACGGGCACGCGTGGCGTCGGCATTTTTGCTGAAAGCGAGGGCATTTCCGGCAATAACCAAGTCGTCGTTGCCCTCAACGGCAGCGGCACGGTTTCCGGCGGCCAGAGCGATGATGCCGCAGCAATCTGGGTCGTTGGCGGGACGGACAACACCGTCCACCTCAGCGATAACGCCAGTATCCAGTCCGGCGCTTCGGCAACCGGCAACGACTACAGCTCCAACTTCGCCGTTTACTTCACGGCTAACGGCGCGAGCAGCGCTACGCTGACAGTCGACAATGAGGGGACGGGCAGCATCGGCGGCGGCATCGGCAATGCGACCGAGGCGGGTGATGCCGATGCCATGGCGATCTCGGTCAACAATGGTGCGCGCGGCACGTTGACGGATGGCTATGTCTACGACGCCGACCTCGTCAACGAGGGGGCATTCCAGGTGGGCCGCGCCCGCCGCCCCGGCACAACAGTGGTGTCCGGCGATTTCGAGCAGTCCGCGACGGGATGGCTGATCCCGGATATCGATCTCAACAATTTCAATGCCGACCTTTTGTCGCTGGAACGCGATGCGCGCCTGGACGGGACGATGGGCCTCAACGCAATCAGCCTGCTGCCGAACCGTTCGGCCCGTTTCCTGACCGTGGCCGGCAATATGAGCGGCAGCCTGACGCCGCGGGATTCGACGCTGTTCGACTATCAGATCGACACGATCGGTCAGGAGATGTTCTTCAGCGTTACCGGCGCGGATTTCACCCCGGCCTCGGTCACCAATCTCAACAACGACCAGCACCAGCTTGCCAACACGCTGCAGAAAATCTGGGATGCGGGCGGCAACAACGCTTTCGGCAGCCTGTTCGGCGCCTTTGCCGAGCAGACCGATGGCGCGCCGGGCAATTATCAGGGCACGCTCGACGAGCTGCGTCCGCGCGCGGCCTTTGCAACGGCGGTGGAGCAGAATTTCGAGATGCTCGAATTTGGCGCCAGCCTGATGAGCTGCCCGGATTTCGAGGGTACCACCGTCACCGTCGTCGAGGGAAGCTGCGCATGGGCCTCGGTTTCCGGCAGCAATGACCGGCGCGCGGCCGTCGCCAATGCCGCAAGCTATGACCTCGACACCTTCACCCTCCAGTTCGGCGGACAGAAGGAGTTCACGCCCGGCTGGTTCCTCGGCGGTTCGCTTGCCTATCAGCAGAGCTGGATTTCGCAGGATTCCGGCTCTGTCAGCGGCGACGGCGATGCCGGCTATGCGGGCGTCAGCCTCAAGCATGAGATTGACGGTTGGACCTTTGCCGGCGCGCTTGCCGGAAGTTACGGAAGCTACGAGATCGACCGCGCCATCAACATTCCCTATGTCGCCGAGGTGGCCTCGAGCTCGCCCGATGTCACGGCGGGTTCGTTCACCGGGCGCATTGCCAAGATGATTGATCTCGATCGCGTCTATCTGAAGCCCTATGTCGATCTCGATGCGGTCTACACCCATCAGAACGGCTATACCGAGAGCGGCATCTATGGCCTCTCGGTCGCCGGCCACGGCCAGTGGAGCTTTGCCGCATCGCCGAATATCGAGATCGGCGGCCGCCACAATTTCGACAGCGGCGAAACGCTGCGGCTCTACGGCCGTCTCGGAATGACCTTCATGTCGAGCGATGACTGGAAGACGTCTGCCGCGTTCATCAATGCGCCGGTGCCGGGCAATGGCTTTGCAACCTCGCTCGATTACGCCGACACCTTCGCCACGGTCGCGGCGGGCTTCCAGATCACGACCCTGAAGAATGTCGACCTGCGCCTGGAATATGAAGGCCGTTTCTCCGACAAGATCTCGTCAAACGCCGGAAAGGTCCGTCTCAGCGTACCTTTCTGATATCGTTACGGTGTGCAGCTCTTTTGGCAGCCGCCTGCCTCCCTCCGGTCGTGCCCAATGTCCGCGTATGGCGGTCGCCGGAATGATCGGCCGCTCTGTCCGGCGCTGACGACCGGAGCGGCGGTGAACGTCTTTGCCGGTCGGCGAAAGGCAGGAATTCCCGGTGTTGAACCGGCGGCCGATCTCAGCGGCAAGCCCGCCCGCGCAGTCGAAGACAGCGCTCCGGATCAGGCCTCTTGCGACCGCCACCGGGGTATCGGGCAGAAAAGGCGCAGCCGGAAGATCGTGTTCGATCCGTGTTTCTTGTGGGCCAGCAAAGCAGGAGCCATGGCCGGCGGCACAGGCACGAACAAAGTTGCCGCGACGATCTTCACCGAATGGCCGAGGGAAGGCGGGACGATGCGACCATGGGCAACGAGGCCGGGTTCAACCTGACGCTCCAGCGCTTTCCTCAGCCGAAAGAAGGCGTCTGTCGTCCGCGAAATTGCATCAGAACAAAGAGATAGAGCGCCGTGCGTCGACTCATACGCACGGCGCTCTATCCTGTTGAGTCTAAGCATCTTGCTTTCCGAAAACCGATTCCGATTTTCGGGCTGAAGGGCTCTAGTCTGCCTTGTAATAGTCGTTGCCGTAATTGGCGGCGTAGCCATAGCCATAGCCGTGACTATAGCCGTAGCGCTTGAAGCCGTTGGGGTCGATCTGGTTGAGGACAAGACCGCCGATCACGTCGGGCGAGAACAGTCCCAGCGCCTCCTCGACTTGCTGATGATGGGTCGAATCCCACTTCACGACGAACAGAACGGCATCAACGCACTGGCTGACAACGCGGGCATCCGGAACGATCAGGACGGGAGGCGTGTCGATGATGACAATGTCATAGGCGTCTCGTGCTTCTGCCAGGAGCTTCTGCATGCTGCCGGAGGACAGGATATCCGCCGCATTCGCCTCTGTCTTCTCGCCGAACAGAATATCGATCCCGTAGTCCGGGAGGTGCGTGACAGCTTCCTGGAGGGTCGTGTCGGTGGTCAGCGCGGAGATCAGGCCGGTGCCCGTGGTGTTCTTGCCAAAGTACTGTTCCAGCGAACGACGGCGCAGGTCGCCCTCGATGAGAAGGACCCTCTTGCCCATGCCGACGAAATTCATCGCCAGGGAGGCGGCGATGGTGGTCTTGCCTTCTCCCGGTATCGAAGACGTCGTCATGATGAGTTTCGGCGGCTGGTCGATATTGGCAAGCAGGACCGATGTTCGCAGATTGCGAATGGCCTCCGTCACGGGGGACGTCGGATTTTCCAGGACGTAGCTGAGGACGCCTTGCCTGTTGCGGCTGGCGATCAGCGGAATCTGGCCTGTCACGCGGAAGCCCGAAAACTGCTCCAGTTCCTGCGAGGAACGGAAGGTGCGTTTGCGCAGCTCAAGCAGAAGGACAATGCCGCCTCCGAGACCGAAGCCCAGCAATATGCACAAGGACACAATCAGCTTCTTGTTCGGTTCGGATGGATACAGCGGAATGACCGCGTAAGACAGTATCCGGCTGTCGGACTGCTGGATGCCTTGCTGTGCCGAGGTTTCCTTCAGCCTGGCGAGAAAATACTCATAGAGCGTGCGATTGGCTTCCGCCTCACGCGTCAGCTGTTCCAGTTCGACGAATGCTTCGCTTTCCTTCTGGATCTTCTCTTCGAGAACGCTTTCCGACGTGCGCAGCGTGTTGAGCTGGGAATCCGCCTCCGAGACCGCGCGTCTGGCGCGTTCGATCAGCGAATTGAACTGCGCATCAAAGCGGCGGGCCGCGTCGGGATCCGTCTCAGCCCGGGCGGCGAGACTGTTCAGAAGGCTGTTGTCGGCGATTGCCGCCTTTTCGGCATAGGTTTCAGCCGAGGAGACCTGAGAGAGAAAGAGGCTTGCCTCCTCTGCATCCCGCTCGGTGGACTGGATGCGATCACGCAGGGACCGCAATTGACGCTCGAGGCCGGAGAGAACATCCGGCGAAATCATCGGCGTATCCGTCTTGAACTGCTTGACGGCGTTTTCCGACTTCTGAAGGCTCAGTCTCAGTTCGCTGACCTGGTCGCTCAGCCAGTCAATCGCCTGCATGGTCGCATCGCGTTTGATGTCGATCTGGCTTTGAACATATTTCTCGGCCACGGTATCGGCCAGACGGGCAGACTTCGCGGGGGCTTCGGTACGGGCGACAATCCTGAATGCCGTTGTATTCGGTACAACCGATACCGAATAGCTTTCCAGAACATTGTCAATGACTTGGTCCCTCAGGACATTGTCAGAGATGGCTTCTTCTCCGTCCGCGGCGGTGAACCCGGCTGGCAGGAGCGACTTGATTGCATCCTTGATGCGGGCCGTCAGGCTGGGCTCCCGCAATGAGGCGTTGAACTCCGGGTCGGACATCAGGTCGAGCTCATCGACAACCTTGCCGACAAGGATACGCGACCGCATGACTTCGATTTCGGTCTGAACGACCGTTTCGTCATTCGTCAGCTGGCTCAAGACACTGGGGAGATCGACGATCTGCTCGGACTGGCTGTTCAGCATCACGACCGAATTGGCGTTATAGATCGGCGTCGTCAGCATAAAAGCATAATAGACGCCCAAACCCGCGAAAAGCGCGGTGAAAAAGGCAATAACAAGCTTGCCGCGCCAAAAGACCTGAAACAGCTTCCCGAGGTCAATTTCGTCGTCGTGAGAGTTTTGAATTTGATTCATATCAGCCCGTTGTTTTTTCCAAGGCGCACTGGAGGCAAAGGATGCGTTAAATCACAGAGGACAAAAAAAAGAAATTTCCGATAAATGAAGTTTTTTGAATATGCGCGATCCTAGACGCAGCGCCGGTGAAAATCTAGACACGAATCGGCCTGTGGGAGTGTAACGGCCGCGATATGTGGATTTCGGCTGACGGGCTTGTCGGCGTCGAAAACCTGCCCGCCCCGACACGTCCGTCATGTTCACGAGAACAGCGGGGCGTCGCGGACGTAGAAGCCTCACATCATCGACGGAATGGTGAGTGCGATGGCCGGAAAGGCGATCAGCAGGGCGATGCGGACGATGTCCATGGCGACGAAGGGGAGAAGGCCGGAGAAAATGGTTCTGAGGCTGACGTCGCGCACCACGGTGTTGAGCACGAAGGCATTCATGCCCACGGGCGGGGTGATGTAGCTCACTTCGGTGATGACGACGACGAAGATGCCGAACCAGATCAGGTCGAAACCCTGGGCGGCCACGATCGGGTAGAAGATCGGCACGGTCAGCGTGATCATCGAAAGCCCTTCCAGCACGCAGCCAAGCAGAAGATAGATGATCAGGATGGCGATGATGGTGGCATAAGGCCCGTCGCCGAACATCGACAGGGCCGACTGGATATCGCTCGTCATGCCGGAAAGATTGACATAATTGGTAAAGGTCAGCGCTCCGAACAGGATGAAGAACATCATCGCCGTTGTCTTGGCGGTCGAATAGAGAATGTCGCCAAGGTCGGAAAGCTTCAGCCGGCCCGAAAAAACCGCCAGCAGAAACGCGCCGAAGGCGCCCATGCCCGCGCTTTCCGTCGGGGTGAAGATGCCGAGATAGATGCCGCCCATGACGAAGATGAAGAGAAGCAGCGCCCCGGCTGTGCCCTTCAGCGCGAGAAAACGCTCCTTCAGCGAGAGTTTCGGCTCCGCCGGCAGGTCCTGTTTCGACAGGCGCACGGAAATCATCACCGCCACCGAATAGCCGAGAATGCCGATCAAGCCCGGCAGGATGCCGGCCATGAACAGCTTGCCGATATTCTGCTGCGTCATGATGCCGTAGAACACCAGAATGACGGAGGGCGGGATCAGGATGCCGAGCGTGCCGCCGGCGGCAATCGATGCGGTGGCGAGGCTGTCGGGATAGCCGAAACGGCGCATGGAGGGCAGGGCGATCTTCGACATGGTCGCCGCCGTTGCAAGCGACGAGCCGCAGACGGAGGAAAACCCGCCGCAGGCGGCAACCGTTGCCAGCGCCAGCCCGCCCTTGCGGTGCCTGAGCCAGGCATGGGCGCTGTCGTAAAGCTCGCGCGCGATGCCTGACTGCACGACGAAATTGCCCATCAGCAGGAAGAGCGGCATCACCGTCAGCGTATAGGAGCGGCCATTGTCGAAAAAGGTGGCGCCGAGCAGCGCGAAGGAGGGCTTCAGCCCGATGATCGAGGCCGTACCGATGATGCCGATCAGCGTCAGCGAAAAGGCGATCGGCATGCCGACAAGGAGCAGTGCGATCAGCACCGCAATTCCGATGGGCCATTCGATCATCTCAGTCTCTTGAATAGCGCGGCAAGCGCGAGGGCAAGCGTCACGAGCGCCGAGATGCCGGCAAGGACGGCGCAGAACCAGACGACGGGAGCAACCGGCAGGCGCAGCGAATTGGTGACGAGATTATAGCCGCCGACCTGCGCGCCATAGGCATAGAGCCGCCAGGCAATGATGCCGAGGACGCCGGAGGAAACGATACCCGTCACGAAAAGTCGTGCCCGCTCGCTCCAGCGCGGCAGCGACTTGGTGAGGAGGTCGACGGTGACATGGCCGCCATCAAGGCAGACGGCGGGCAGGCCGAGATAGACGAGGGAAACCAGAAGCAGTTCGGAGAGTTCCGCCGCGCCCTTGACCGGGGCGTTGAGGACATAGCGGCCGATCACATCAATGACGGTGAGCCCCATCAGCGCCATCAGAAGCGCGCCGGCGGTTATGCTCAGAACAATGCGAAGGCCGCGAGCCAGGGGACTCGCGGCGCTTGTGCGTTCGGAAAGAAGGTCTGCCTCGCTCATTCAGCCTGCAGCGCTTCGATGTTTTCCTTCATCATCGCAACGGCCTTGTCCGAGGGAATGCCGGCGGCATCGATCTCGGCGAGTTTAGCCTCGACCACGGGCGCGACCTTCTGGCTGATCTCGTCAACCTGTTCGGGCGTGGCGTCGTGGAAGGTCACCTTGCCCTGCATGGCCTCGAAGCCGGCGGCATCCGCCGCGTCCCAGGCCTTGCCCGCAAGCCGTGCCAGCGCCTCGCCGGAAACGCTGTCGATCGCGGCCTGGTCTTCGGGCGAGAGCCCGTCCCAGGTGTCCTTGTTCATCACCACGAAGAACGACGTGTTGAAGAGCCCGCCAGGGATCACCATCGCCTGATCGACCAGATCCGTCAGACCGAAGAAAGCGACCGATTCGTAAGGGAAGGTAATGCCGTCGGCAACGCCCTGCGACAAGAGCTCATAGGTTTGCGAGGACGGGCCTTCGACCGGCACGCCACCAAGGGCGGTAACCAGTTCATGGACGATGCCGCCGCCGACGCGGATCTTGGCGCCCTCAAGGGTGGAAAGCTCGGAAAGGTCGCCGCCCTTCATGAAGATCTGGCCGGGACCATGGGTAAAGACGGCCAGTACATGAACATCGTCATATTCGCCGGCTTCCTGCAAAAGGTTGTCCCAGGTGCGCCAGTAGGCAACGGAGGTTTCCTCTGCCGTGTCGCCCCAGAACGGGATCTCGGCGAGGTTGGTGGTGCGGAAACGGCCGGGATTGTAGCCCTGAACGCCGAAGGTGATGTCGGCAACGCCGTTGACGGCAAGATCATACTGGGCCGGCGGGGGACCGAGCGGCGCCGGCAGGATGTTGGCCGTCACCCGGCCGTCGGTCGCCTCGGCAATCGAAGCGGCGAACGGCGCGATCACATCGGCAACCAGCGGGTGCGACGGCGGCAGCCAGTTGGCCACCGTCAGCGTTTCGGCGCTTGCCGCCTGGCTCATGAACAGCGCGCTCGCGAACACGGTCGCCGATTTCAGCATGGTCTTCATGTTTTCCCACTCATGGTTTTTCAGGACTTTGCGGTTGCGAAGAAGCTGGACCAAGCCGGCTTCGATTGTCAATCAGGAAAGCGCCCCATGACGCCTCCCGACCTGCGCTTTGGCAAAGGTCAGGAGAGGTTTTGCAACAGGGTGCGCTGCCGTTCAGGGCTACGGCCTGGCAGATCATGGACCGCAGCGTCCGGATGGTTCCCGGAAATCATGGGAAACAGCTGCCGACACCAAGGCTGTAACGTTACAGATTTTTGCCGAAATTCACCCGTTTCTATTCTGTTCAGCGCCGAAAAGCGCTGAGAATTCGTCCGTTCAGAATAGGGTAGGGTGGGTCTAAAGATACGGATATCGTCGGTTTAAAGCGCTTTGGAATGCCAAAAAATGCCATGAAGCGCACTATCCGGCTTTTGGAGTTCGATTTTCTGTGCTAGGAGAGGTGCGCTGGAGGAATGAGGGTTGCCTGATCTGAAACGATGCGGAGCGCCTTTACCAAGGATGGGATTTCCAAAATGAAATATGGTTTCTTTGACGACGCCGCGCGCGAATATGTGATCACACGCCCCGATACGCCCTATCCGTGGATCAACTATATCGGCTGCGAGGGCTATTTCGGCATCCTGTCGGGCACCGCCGGCGGCTATTCCTATTATCGCGATGCGCGCCTGCGCCGCCTCACCCGTGGCCGCTACAACAATGTGCCCTATGATAATGGCGGCCGTTACGTCTATGTCCGCGACAATGAGGATGGCGATTTCTGGTCGCCGACCTGGATGCCGACGCAGTCGGAGGTCGAGGATTTTGCCTGCCGCCACGGCATGGGCTATTCGACGATCGGTTCAAAACGAAACGGTATCCGCGTCTCGAACCGCTATTTCGTGCCGCTCGGCGAGACGCTGGAAATCTGGCAGCTGACGGTGACCAATGAGCGCCTCGTTCCTGCCGACATCTCGCTGTTTTCCTCGGTCGAGTTCTGCCTTTGGGATGCGCTCGACGACCAGAGCAATTTCCAGCGCAACCTGTCGACCGGTCAGGTCGAGGTGGAAGACGAGGTCATCTACCACAAGACCGAATACCGAGAACGTCGCAATCATTTCGCCTATTTCGCCTGTTCCGAACCGCTTGCCGGTTTCGATACGGCCCGCGAAGAGTTCCTGGGCCCCTGGCGCGGCTGGGACAAGCCGGTCGCCGTTGCCGAGGGCAAGTCGCGCAATTCGGTTGCCCATGGCTGGTCGCCGATGGGGTCGCATCAGGTGAAGATGACGCTTCAGCCCGGCGAGACCCGCCAGGTGATCTTTGTCCTCGGCTATCACGAGAACGACAAGGACGACAAATTCGATCCGCCCGGCTCGCAGACGATCAACAAGAAGACCGTCAAACCCGTCATCGACAAATATCGCGACGTCGAAAACGTGGAAGCGGCCTTTGCCGCGCTCGCGAAGCACTGGGACGATCTGCTCGGCGTCTATCAGGCCGAAACGCCCGATATCCATACCGACCGCATGGTCAATATCTGGAACGCCTATCAGTGCATGGCGACGTTCAACATGTCGCGCTCGGCGTCTTCCTTTGAAAGCGGCATTGGCCGGGGCCTCGGTTTCCGCGATTCCAACCAGGATCTGCTCGGCTTCGTCCACATGGTTCCGGCGCGTGCCCGCGAGCGCATTCTCGACATCGCTGCCACGCAGCTTGCCTCCGGCGGCGCCTATCACCAGTACCAGCCGCTGACCAAAAAGGGCAATAACGACATTGGCGGCGACTTCAACGACGATCCGCACTGGCTGATCATCGGCGTTGCCGCCTATCTGAAGGAAACCGGCGATTTCTCGATCCTGGAAGAGCCCGTCGTCTTCGATAACAAGCCCGGCACGGAAGAGCCGCTTTACGCCCATCTCCAGCGCTCCATGCAATATGCGCTGGATCGCATCGGCCCGCATGGCCTGCCGCTCATCGGCCGTGCCGACTGGAACGACTGCCTCAACCTCAACTGCTTCTCCGACACGCCCGGCGAAAGCTTCCAGACCACCACCAGCAAGGATGGCAAGGTTGCCGAAAGCGTGTTCATTGCCGGCTTGATGGTGCTGTCGGCGAAGGAGCTTTCCGATATCGCGAAAGAGACCGGCAAGGCCGAGGATGCCGACTTCTACGCAAAAGTGTCGAAGGACATGGACGCGACGATCCGCGAACATGGCTGGGACGGCGAATGGTTCATCCGCGCCTATGACGATTTCGGCCGGCCGATCGGCTCGAAGGAAAATGCGGAAGGCAAGATCTATATCGAAAGCCAGGGTTTCTGCACGCTTGCAGGCGTTGGCGTCGAAGATGGCAAGGCCCGCAAGGCGCTCGATTCGGTCGCGAAACATCTGGCGACGCCGCATGGCATCGTGGTGCTGCAGCCGGCCTATACCAAATATTATATCGAGTATGGCGAGATCTCGACCTATCCCCCGGGCTACAAGGAAAATGCCGGCATCTTCTGCCACAACAATCCGTGGGTGGTGATCGGTGAGACCGTGCTGGGCAATGGCGATGCGGCGTTCGACTATTACACCCGCATCAATCCCTCGGCGCGCGAGGGCATTTCCGATACGCACCGGCTGGAGCCCTACGTCTATGCCCAGATGATCGCAGGCCGCGATGCGACCCGCCACGGCGAGGCCAAGAACTCCTGGCTGACAGGAACGGCGGCCTGGAACTACTATGCCGCAACCCAGTTCATTCTCGGCATTCGTCCGGAATATGAGGGCCTGCGCGTCGCGCCCGTGATCCCGGAACGCTGGACCGGCTTCAAGGTAAAGCGCACCTGGCGCGGCGTCACCTACGACATCACCGTCACCCGCAAGGGACCGGGCAATGATGTGGCCCTGACCATCGACGGCAATGCCATCGAGGGGAACCTGATCGCCCCGCCGGCCGCGGGCGTGACCGCCGTGACGGTCGAGGCCGTGATCGGCTGACAGCACTGCGCGGGAGCCGGCATCGGCGCGCGGCTCCCGTGATGATGCGGTTTCCTATTTGCCGCATTCATTTGGCCCGCATTCCGGCTTTGATCGGTTTGCGGGCATTTTTCTTTTGGCCGTAAGCGGCAACAAAAAAGCCGCCCCGAGGGACGGCTTTTTTCATAAGGTCTGCAAGGAGCCGATCAGGCTTCCTTCGGCGTCAGAACCTGGCGGCCGCGATACATGCCGGTCTTCAGATCGATATGGTGCGGGCGGCGCAGTTCGCCGGAATTCTTGTCCTCGACATAGGTCGGGTTCTTCAGAGCGTCTGCAGCACGGCGCATACCGCGCTTGGACGGGGTCGTTTTTCTTTTCGGTACAGCCATTGGACTACTCCAGTTTCGGCAAGGCTCGGTCACCGGCGGGGTTAACCACCGCGATTTCAGCCTCGAAATTCATGAAATTTGGCGCGCTTATACAGGTCTTGCGCCCGTTTGACCAGTCCCTGCGGCATTTTTTTGCACCATGCGGCAGGAAGCCTTCTTCTCACACTTCGTCTTCGGGCACAACCCAGCTTTCTGCCAGCGCGCCATCGCGCCAGCGCTGGAAGGCGGGCAGGCTCTTGACCGCGTTCATATAGGCAAGCGTCGGCGTTGAATCGGCCAGTTCGTAGATCTCGAAGCGGTTGACGACCGGCGCATACATGGCGTCGGCGGCGGTAAAATGGCCGAACAGGAAGGGCCCGCCGGAAGCTTCCAGCGCATCGCGCCACATGGTCTCGATCCTTGCCACATCGGCCTTCACCGCATCGTCGACGGCAAGCGGAGCCGGTTTGCGGCCGAAATTCATCGGGCATCCGCCGCGGAGCGCGCGGAAGCCGGCATGCATTTCGGCGGAAAGCGCGCGGGCGGCAGCGCGCTCGATCCGATCTTCCGGCCACAGCTGGGCCTCGGGATAAAGCTCGGCGACATATTCGATGATGGCGAGCGATTCCCAGATCCTCGCCTTGCCGTGATGCAGAACCGGCACCATGCCGACGGGCGAGAGCTCGCGGAAACGCGGATTGCCGGCGGGAAAATCGAACGGGATCAGCACTTCCTTGAAGGGAATGCCCGAAGCTTCCATGGCAAGCCATGGCCTCAGCGACCAGGATGAATAGCGCTTGTTGCCGATATAAAGCGTCAGATCGCTCATCAGGGTATCCTTTTCGATACTAAACCGCTGCGGGAGTTAACCTCAAATGCTCGCAAGACGCCAATGGATTTATCGGATATCAGTCATAAAGGCAGCCTATATAGGCTCCGGAGCGGGACGCGAGCCGCTCCACCCGGTCGGCAAGCCGGTTCATGTGGGCGCTCGGGGCCGCCGCCTGCCGGCCCGTGGGGTTCGGTAGCGAGACGGCGAGAAGGGCGGCCTGACGGCGCGAAAGGTCGGAGGCGGAGAGACCGAACTGCTCGCGCGCGGCGGCCTCGATGCCGAAGGTTTCCGGCCCCCACTGGGCGATGTTGAGATAGATCTCCATCATCCGTTTCTTCGACCAGAAGGCGTCGGCGGCAACGGCGAGCGGCAGTTCCAGGACCTTGCGCACATAGGAGCGGTCGTTCCAGAGGAACAGGTTCTTCACCGTCTGCATGGGAATGGTGCTGGCGCCGCGCGTCTTCTCGCCGGAAAGCGCATCCTCGATCACCGCCTTGTATTCTCGCCAGTCGACGCCGTAGTGATTGCAGAACTGCCCGTCCTCCGACATCAGCACCGACTGCACCAGAACCGGGGCGATATCATCGAAGGCGACCCATTGCCGGTCATAGCCCGACAGTGCCCGCGTCATCATCAGCGTCGACACCGGATGGACGAAGGCCGGGCGGTAAAGCGGCAGGAACAGATAGGGCAACAGCACGAAAACGGCGAGCGCAAGAAGCGCGATCCGGAACCAGCGGCGAAAAAGGCCCTTTCGCGGCGCCTCCTCTTCGTCGTCAAACTCCGGCCTCTCGCCCATATATCAACCAGTCCTCATGAATGTCCTTCTCTCCATAGCGCGAAAATGGCTGGCTTGAAAAGAAGGCCAAGGCTTGATCATTGCGGCTTGAACGGCGCCGGGCGGCGTGCCAAGACAAGCGCATGACCGCACAGTTTTTCACCGACCGTCTTGATGATGCCCGCGCCCGTGTCGAGGCCTGCCTCGAAGGGCTTCTCGGCCCCGAACCGCGTGCAGGCGAAACCGCGCGACCGCCGACGCTGATGGCGGCGATCCGCCATGGCGTGCTGAATGGCGGCAAGCGCTTCCGGCCGTTTCTGGTGATCGAGAGCACAAGGCTTTTCGATGGTTCTGAACAGGCCGCGCTCAGGGTCGGCGCGGCGCTGGAATGCATCCATTGCTACTCGCTGATCCATGACGACCTGCCAGCCATGGATGACGACGATCTTCGCCGCGGCCGGCCGACCGTGCACAAGGCCTATGACGAGGCGAGCGCCATTCTTGCCGGAGACAGCCTGCTGACGCTCGCCTTCGATATCATCGCGGACAATGAAACCGCGCTTTCCCCCGAGGTCCGGCTGAAGCTCGTTACCGCTCTTTCGCGCGCGGCCGGCATTGGCGGCATGGCGGGCGGACAGGCGCTGGATCTGGCGGCGGAGAAATCACCGCCGGACGAAGAGGGCATTATCACGCTGCAGGCGATGAAGACCGGCGCGCTGATCCGTTTCGGCGCAGAGGCGGGCGCGATGATCGCCGGCGCGGGAGAGGACGAACGTAGGCGGCTGCACCGCTATGGCGCGGTCATCGGCCTTGCCTTCCAGCTGGCCGATGATCTTCTGGACCTGACGGCGGATGCCGAGACCATGGGCAAGGCAACCGGCAAGGATGCCGGGCGCGGCAAGGGCACGCTGGTGGCGCTTCACGGGCCGGAATGGGCGGAAAGGCGGCTCGGTGAACTGGTGGCCGAGGCCGAGAGCCTGCTCGCGCCCTTCGGCGCGAAAGCCGAGACGCTGGTGGAGGCGGCTCATTTCGTCGCCAGACGGAAGAACTGATCATGACCGCACCCGTCGCCATCATCCGCAATGGTCACCGCACGGCCCTGAAGTGGCATCGCGGCCGGCGCTTTCCGCACGACACCGCATTTTCGCGCGTACGCATCGCCGAGGGCCTCAAGGCCGGCGCCAGCAGCGAGATCGACCTGCAACTGACCGCCGACGGCGCTCTGGCGGTGCTGCATGACGAACTGCTGGAACAATCGACCACTGGGGTCGGCCCGGTCGCCAAGGCGAGCGCCGATCAGGTCCGCGCCGCCTGCCTTCTTGACCCGGACGGGCGCGACACCGGCGAAAGCGTGATGCTGTTCGAGGACCTGGCGCGGCTGGTGCGTGAGGCTGGCGCGGAAGAGGCGGCGGTCCTGCAGCTCGATCTCAAGGAAAGTCTTTCCGCCTTCTCGCCGGACCGCATCGCCCGTTTTGCAGACGCTGTCCGTCCCGTCGCGCGCCACATGATCCTGTCTGGCGGCGATGCGGCTGCGGTGAAGCGCCTTTCCGATGCCGCGTCCGGCCTCGCCACCGGCTATGATCCCTGCCTTGACGGGACGATGGAGCGGGTGATGGAAAACGGGCGTTACGGCGATTTCGTTGCCGGTGCGCTTGAAACCGCGCCTGACGCGCGGATGTTCTATCTGCACTACGAACTG
Source organism: uncultured Martelella sp. (assembly GCA_963676545.2). Lineage (GTDB taxonomy): Bacteria > Pseudomonadota > Alphaproteobacteria > Rhizobiales > Rhizobiaceae > Martelella. The sequence goes on from CAXXRG010000003.1 coordinate 763,446, forward strand.
GTTCTTGCCGCGGCGGATGCCGGCTTCGACATGATCGCAGCTTTTCACGCCGCCGGAAAGACGCTCGATGCCTGGACCATCAAGGGCAGCGATGCGGAAAGCCTTGCCCTGGCCGAACGGCTTGTCGCGCTGAAGGCCGACCAGATCACCACCGATGATGCCGACGGGCTGTTTGCGGCGCTCAAATGAAGGGTCAGCAGCCGATCTGGCTGCGGATGCGTTTTACTTCGGCAAGCGACCTGCAGACATTCTCGCAGGGGATCCCGTCATTGTCGCCGTCCGCGCGGCGATAGCCGTTGCACCATTGCCGCACCGCTTCAGCGCAGTTGGAGGCCTGCTTGCAGGACCAGCCGGCCGCCGGAATAACCGGCAGGACGGCAGGCGTCATTGGCATCGGCATGCTTGAGTTCACGGATTGCGGTATGCCGGCGACGACAACGAACGTCAGCAAAAGCATGGTTTGCGCGTGTCGCGCCGGTCCGGACAAAGCCTCAATCCCGCCCCGGCAGCACCCGGTTTGGCGGGCGGTGGCCGTCGAAGAAGGTGCGGATGTTGATGATCACCTTGTCGCCCATGTCGATCCGGCTTTCCAGCGTCGCCGAGCCCATATGCGGCAGAAGAACGGCCTTGCCCTTTTTCGCCAGCTCCACAAGGCGCGGATTGACGTCCGGCTCGTTTTCGAAAACGTCCAGCCCGGCGCCGGCGATCCGGTCTTCCTCAAGGCATTTGATCAGCGCCTCCTCGTCGATCACGTCGCCGCGCGCGGTGTTGACGATATAGGCTTCCGGCCGCATCAGCTGCAGGCGGCGAGCCGAGATCAGGTGATAGGTGGCCGGTGTCGACGGGCAATTGACCGAGACGATATCGACGCGGGCCAGCATCTGGTCGAGACTGTCCCAATAGGTGGCCTCAAGTTCCGCCTCCGTTTCCGGGCTGATGCGACCGCGATTGTGATAATTGACCGATAGCCCGAAGGCCTTGGCCCGGCGGCCGACCGCCGTGCCGATGCGGCCCATGCCGACAATGCCGATGCGCTTGCCCCAGATACGGCGTCCCAGCATCCAGGTGGGGCTCCAGCCCTGCCATTCGCCGGGTTCGGCGCTTGAAAGGAAGCGCGCGCCTTCCGCCAGCCGGCGCGGCACGGCGAGCACCAGCGCCATGGTCATGTCGGCGGTGTCCTCGGTCAGCACATTCGGCGTGTTGGTGACGGTGATGCCCTTCCTGGCGGCGGCATTGACGTCGACATTGTCGACGCCGTTGGAAAAGCTCGCGATCAGCTTCAGCCGTGGGCCTGCCTTTTCGATCAGGTCCTTGTCGATGCGGTCCGTCAGCGTCGGCACCAGAACATCGGCCCGGGCCATGGCGTCCGCCAGTTCATCGCGCGAAAGCGGCCGGTCGTCGCGGTTCAGCGTGACCGTGAACAGTTCCTGCATGCGCGCCTCAACAGATGCTGGCAGTTTCCGCGTGACAAAGACATCGGGTTTCTTCTGGTGGGTCATCGTTTACAGCTCATTAAACATGTCCGGCGATAATGCACATATTGCAGGCTTTTTTCCACCTGAAGCGGAGGGCAGGGGGCCGAAATCGGCGTTGCGGCCCAAAGACCGCCGTCCGGGTGGCCAATCAAGGCCGTGCAAAGCCCTGAGAAAGGGCGGAAATTCAAGGGAATGCCATGCGTCGCATCGTCAGTCTGGTTCTCAGTGTGCTCGTCGTCCTCGTTGTCGTCATGCCGGTTTCTCCGGCTGAGGCGCAAAGCGAACGGCGCGGAGCCTCCGGCGCGCCCCTGCCACGCTTTGCCATCATCAAACCGGATCGCGCCCGCATGCGCGTTGGCCCCGGTTTCAACTACGCCACCAAATGGATCTACAAACGCCCGGGTCTGCCGGTGGAAATCATCGAGGAATATGCCGTCTGGCGGCAGGTGCGCGATGCTGACGGCACGGAAGGCTGGATGCATGTCTCGGTGCTGTCGTCCGTACGCAATGCCATGGTCGCGCCCTGGCTGCGCGGCAACAGTGCCGAGGACACCTATCTCGACGTCAAGGGCAGCGCAAATGACTCCGCCCGCGATGTCGCCAAGCTTGAGCCCGGCGTGATCGTGCACCTGTCGAGATGCGACGGCACCTGGTGCGAGCTGGAGGTCAAGGGCGTTTCCGGCTACATGCACCAGAACGATCTCTGGGGCGTCTACCCCAACGAGGTCTTCAAATAGACCGTCTCAGGTCTCGGGCTTCGTGGTCAGCACCATGTAGTTGACGTCGGTGTCCCTCGAGCGGTTCCAGCTATCCGTGAGCACGTTGTAGAACACGCCCTGGCGCTCGACGATCTCCATGCCTGCGGCCTTCAAGGGCTTTTCGATCTCTTCCGGCCGCACCAGCTTTTCATATTGATGCGTGCCAGGCGGCAGCCAGCGGAGCACCTGTTCGGCGGCAAAGATCGCCAGCGCGCGCGCCTTCAGCGTCCGGTTGATCGTGGCGACGAACATCATGCCGCCGGGGCGAACAAGCGAGGCGCAGGTGGTCAGGAAAAAATCCACATCGGAGACATGCTCCACCACTTCCATATTGAGGACGATGTCGAAGGTCTCGCCGGCTTCCGCCAGGGCTTCGGCCGTTGTCGCCCGGTAGTCGATCTCCAGCCCGGACTCGGCGGCATGGGTGGAGGCGATGCCGATATTCTTCTCCGCCGGGTCGATGCCGGTCACGCTCGCGCCCATGCGCGTCAGCGGTTCGGCCAGAAGCCCGCCGCCGCAGCCGACATCGAGGATGCGAAGGCCGGTGAGCGGTCGGGCCGATTTCTCGTCGCGGGCGAAATGGGCCGAGGCCTTTTCGCGGATATAGGAGATGCGCACCGGATTGAACTTGTGCAGCGGCTTGAACTTGCCGGTCGGGTCCCACCATTCAGCCGCCATTTTCGAGAACCACTCGACCTGGCTGTCGTCAATCGTCGTCTTTTCGGCGTTGCTCATTGGCCTCATCTCCGGCATGGCGAGCGGCATTCAGGGCCGCTCATTCATCTATTGCTGCGCAGGCAAGCCCGGATGGATATCCGATCTCAAATCGCCTGCTTCTGTCATCCGCTTATAGAAGCGGGCGGGGTCAGCGGCAAGCAAGTCCGGCGCTTTCTGCACTCTCGCTCCAAGCGCACGGCCCGCATTCTTGAGATGTAAGGCGGATTGCCGGATTTCCAAGAGCGCGCCGCCGCCTCGCGCGAACGCGAAAACGGCCCGGGCGGGGCCGGGCCGTTGACGGGGTTCTGGCTCGGATGGCGGGCCGGTCAGGCGCGGATGACGCCGCCGGTCGCCTTTTCGACATTGGCGACGATCTTCTTCGTCAGCGCCTCGAAATCCTCGTCCGTCAGCGTGCGGTCGCTCGGCTGGATCGCGACCTCAACGGCGACCGACTTCTTGCCTTCGCCCAGCGAGGCGCCGGTGAATACGTCAAAGACGACAACGCCGGTGATCAGCTTGCGGTCGGCGGTGGCAGCGGCGCGCTCGATGGCGGACGCTTCCACATCGCGGTCGACGACGAAGGCGAAGTCGCGGGTGACGGCCTGGAAGGGCGACAGCGTCAGCGCCGGCTTGGTGCGGGTCGCCTTCTTCTTCGGCTCCGGCATGGCATCGATGAGGACCTCGAAACCCGCAAGCCTGCCGGAGACATCGAGCGCTTCCATAACCTTGGGATGGAACTCGCCGAAATGGCCGAGCACGATCTTTGGCCCCATCTTGATGGTGCCGGAACGGCCGGGGTGATACCAGTCCGGCCCGCCGGCGACGATCTGGACATTGCCCATGGGCACGCCGCAGGCCTCGATCACGGCCAGAGCATCGGCCTTGGCATCGAAGACGCCGACGCCGCGGCCGGCCCCGGTCTCAGCGTTCGACCACATGCGGCCGGCGCCCGAAAGCGTGGCTGTACCGCGACGAATGCCGCCAGCCACGCGGCGCTGGCCTTCCGGCCTGTCGTTCTCGTAGGTCGCGGCAACTTCGAACAGGGCGACATCGCCATGGCCGATCGCCGCATTGCGTTTTGCCGCCGCCAGAAGGCCCGGCAGAAGCGAGGGACGCATGTCCGACATGTCGGCCGCAATCGGGTTCGAGAGCTTCAGCGCGGGATCACCGCCGCCGAAGAGCCTTGCCGCCTCTTCCGGAATGAAGGACCAGGTGACGGCCTCCATCATGCCGCGCGCGGCGAGTTCCCGCCGCGCAGCGCGCGAGCGGATCTGCAGCGTCGTCAGGATCTTCTCATTGACCGCGCCGGCTGAGGGAAGCGCTTCCGGGCTGATCTTGTCGACGCCGAAAATGCGCATGACCTCTTCGACGAGATCCGCCTTGCCTTCCACATCGGGCCGCCAGGAGGGGACGGAGACGGCAACCGTCTCGCCGCTGCCGTCCACGCCAAAACCAAGGCGGGTGAGGATATCGCGACTTTCATCAGCCGAAACCGCAAGCCCGGTCAGCCGCTTCACTTCCGAGAACGGGAAGCCGATCACCTTGGACGTGTGGCCTTCATAGCCGGTGACGATCTTCTCGCTGGCCTTGCCGCCGCAGATGTCCAGCACCAGTTCTGTCGTGCGCTCAAGGCCGGGGACCATGTATTCCGGATCGACGCCGCGTTCGAAGCGATAGCGCGCATCGGTGATGATGCCGAGCGTGCGGCCGGTGCGGGCGATGTTCATCGGGTCCCAAAGCGCCGATTCGATCAGCACGTCCGTGGTGGTCTCATCGCAGCCGGAATGCTCGCCGCCCATGACGCCGCCGATGGATTCGACGCCGTTGTCATCGGCGATGACGACATTGTCATGGTTCAATTCATATTCGCGTTCATCAAGCGCCAGGATCTTTTCGCCGGCCTTGGCGCGGCGCACCGTCAGCCCGCCCTTGACCTTGGCGGCGTCGAAGACATGCATCGGCCGGCCCTGATCGAAGGTCATGTAATTGGTGATGTCGACCAGCGCGTTGATGGGGCGCAGGCCGATGGCGATCAGCCGCTGCTGCATCCATTTCGGGCTTGGCCCGTTCTTCACGCCGCGCACCAGCCGCAGCGCAAAACCGGGGCAGAGATGCTTGTCTTCCGGCGAAAAGTCGAGCGTCAGCGAAACCGGCATGTCGCCCTCAGCCTCGAAGGACGGCGTGGGCCTGGTCTTCAGCGTGCCAAGGCCGGAGGCGGCAAGGTCGCGGGCAATGCCGTAAATGGACGTGCAGTCCGGCCGGTTCGGCGTCAGGTTGATCTCGATGACCGGATCGTCAAGGCCTGCATATTCGGCAAAGCTCGTCCCGACGGGCGCGTCTTCCGGCAGATCGATAATGCCGTCGTGATTGTCGGACATGTCGAGCTCTTTTTCCGAGCACATCATGCCATGGCTTTCGACGCCGCGGATCTTGCCGACGGCAAGCGTTACATCGATGCCCGGTACATAGGTGCCCGGCCGCGCCAGGGCGCCGACAAGACCCGCCCGCGCATTCGGCGCGCCGCAGACAATCGTGAGCGGCTTGCCGTCGCCGGCATCCACCGTCAGCACCTTCAGCCGGTCGGCATCGGGATGCTGTCTTGCCTCAATCACCTTGGCGATGGTGAATGGCTTGAAGGCCGCCTTGTCGTCAACGTCCTCGACCTCAAGCCCGATCGTCGTCAACCGCTCGCAGATTTCTTCCAGAGAAGCATCGGTTTCCAGATGGTCCTTCAACCAGGACAGTGTGAATTTCATGTCTCTCGCCTCACCATTTCAGTCGACCGTTGCCCGGATTGCCGCAATCCGTCTCGGCCGAATTCTGTTGTCTCAAACGTTCTCGTCTGCGTTCAGAACTTCGACCAGCCGGAACCGCTCGCAGATCAGCTCCATGTCGGGCGAAAAGCCGCCATTGCGCGTAAAGTAGGCCTCATGGCCTTCGCGCCAGTATTCCAGCGACAGGTCGCCCTCGCCCTCATCGCGCGCAAACGCCGCATCCACCGCGTTGAACCGACGGATTGTCACCTCGGTCGTCTCGATGACGGCGGCCGGCTTGCCGGCGCTATCCAGCACCACATCGCGACGGCCGACTTCGGGCATTGGCTCTCCGGCCTCGGTCACGTCGCGGAGTGCGCCGCAGGTGGCCGTTTTCTTGCCGGCAAGCACCAGCGCCAGAAGCTCGTCCTTCAGCGCGGGGGTATCGCCGAACGCGAACTGGATGGCGTCCCGGTAGCGCTCCGGAAGCCCGCTCACGATGACAACCCGCCGAACAGCGTCGGAATGTCGAGCGGCCGGAAGCCGTAATGCGCGGTCCAGCGCTCATCGGCGGCGAAGAAGTCGCGCAGGTCCGGCATGCCGTACTTCAGCATGGCGATGCGGTCGAGGCCCATGCCCCAGGCGAAACCCTGGTAGACGTCCGGATCGAGGCCGCAATGGCGCAGCACGTTGGGGTGCACCATGCCGCAGCCGAGGATTTCCATCCAGTCCGTGCCGGTGCCGAACTTCACCTGGTCGCCGGAGCGGTCGCACTGGATATCGACCTCGAAGGAGGGCTCGGTGAAGGGGAAGAAGGACGGGCGGAAACGCATGGTCACGCTGTCGACCTCGAAAAACGCCTTGCAGAATTCCTCCAGCGTCCAGCGCAGATGGCCGACATGGGTGGTCTTGTCGATGACGAGACCCTCGAGCTGATGAAACATCGGCGAATGGGTGGCGTCCGAGTCCTGACGGTAGGTCTTGCCGGGGATCACCACGCGGATCGGCGGCTCCTGGCTTTCCATGGTGCGGATCTGCACGGGCGAGGTGTGGGTGCGCAGCACCTTGCGCTTGCCATTCTCATCCGGGTTGAAGAAGAAGGTGTCGTGCATTTCCCGCGCGGGATGGCCTTCGGGGAAGTTCAGCGCGGTGAAATTGTAATAGTCCGTCTCGATTTCCGGCCCCTCGGCAATCGAAAAGCCCATATCGCCGAAAATGGCGGAAATCTCGTCGATCACCTGGCTGACCGGGTGGATGCGACCGGACAGCGAGGGCGAGGGCCGCACCGGCAGCGTCACATCGACGGTTTCGGCGGCAAGGCGCGCCGCAATCGCGGCATCCTTCAGCTCAGCCTTGCGGGCGGCAATCGCCTCGCCGACATCGTTGCGCAATGCGTTGATGGCCGCGCCGCGCGTCTTGCGCTCTTCCTGATCCATCTTGCCGAGCGTCTTCAGAAGCTCGGAGACCGAGCCTTTCTTGCCGATGGCCGCAACGCGCACGGCTTCGATCGCCGCTTCGTCCTCAGCACCGGCGATTTCCGCCATCAATTTGGACTTCAGATCCTCAAGATCGGACATCTTATCTCTTCCTTGCCGGAGCGTTGGCCGCTCCCCCAACCGGTCAGATACAGGGATTATGTGATTTCAAAATGAAAAACCCGCACTGGTCCGGCCAGCGCGGGTTTCCCAAAAAGGTAAAATTCGAAAAGCTTGGGAAGCGCTGGCTTATGCAACCGCGCTTTCAAACTCGTTGGCCGTGCCCTCTTTCTTGAGGTACTCGAGGCCCTTCTTCGCAGCGGCAACCAGGCTTGCGAATGCTGCCGGCTCATGGATGGCCATGTCGGACAGGACCTTGCGGTCAACTTCGATGCCGGCCTTGTTCAGGCCGTCGATGAAGCGGCCATAGGTGAGGCCGTGTTCACGCACGGCAGCGTTGATGCGCTGCACCCACAGAGCGCGGAAATTGCGCTTGTTGACCTTGCGGTCGCGGTAGGCGTACTGCTTCGACTTGTCGACAGCAGCCTTGGCCGTGCGGATGGTGTTCTTGCGGCGGCCGTAGAAGCCCTTGGCCTGCTTGATGACTTTCTTGTGCTTTGCGTGTGCAGTCACGCCACGTTTTACGCGAGCCATTTCGGTTCTCCTTGAAATCTATCGGAATGCGTTGGGATAAAGTGCGGGCGTTACTTGCCGTAGGGCATGAACTGCTTGACGATCTTGGCGTCCTGATCGGACAGGACCATCGTGCCGCGCGCATCACGGATAAACTTGTTGGAACGCTTGATCATGCCGTGCTGCTTGCCTGCAGCCGCAACCTTGACCTTGCCGCTCGCGGTCAGCTTGAAACGCTTCTTGACCGACGATTTCGTCTTCATCTTGGGCATTTTGCTACTCCGTTGTTGTTGATTGGGGCCTAAGGGCGACGAACCCGGGCCTCATTTGCATTTTCGAACAGACACGGCATGCCCTGCCGGCCTGTTCCAGGGCGGTCCGCCAGAAGGCGATCCGTCAGAACGGCGCGCTTATACGCGGTTTGTCTGAAAAGCGCAACCGCTTGTCTTGCCACACACGCAATTCGCCGCCTCGGCCAGTTTTCCTGGCCGGACGGCGCGTCAACAGCGTGAGCCCGAAGGCTTATTTCGGTGCAAGCACCATCAGCATCTGGCGGCCTTCGAGCTTCGGCTCGGCCTCCACCTTGGCGATTTCGGCGGTGTCTTCCTTGACCTGGGACAGAAGCTTCATGCCCAGTTCCTGGTGGGCCATCTCGCGTCCGCGGAAACGAAGCGTCACCTTGACCTTGTCGCCTTCCTCGAAGAACTTGTTCATCGCCTTCATCTTCACCTGATAGTCATGGGTGTCGATGTTGGGGCGCATCTTGATTTCTTTGACTTCGACGACTTTTTGCTTCTTGCGGGCCTCGGCGGCGCGCTTCTGGTTCGCGTATTTCAGCTTGCCGAGATCGAGAATCTTGCAAACGGGCGGCGCCGAGTTGGGGGCGATCTCCACGAGATCAAGCCCGGCTTCTTCAGCCATTCTCAACGCTTCTTCGGTCAGAACGACGCCCAGGTTCTCCCCTTCTGCATCGATCAATTGCACTTCGCGGATGCGAATGTCGCGATTGGCGCGGGGACCTTCCTTGGTCGGGGGAGCGGCTCTATGGGGTCTGCGAATGGTCGTGATCTCCTCAATGATTGAAAATCGGGATTTGAAGTGCCAAGTCATGTGACCTGAAGCACGTATCGGACACAAATGGTTGTTAAGCCCGTCCAATGTCAATAACACAGCCCAAAAAGAAAATCACCTCTTCATCGCGAAATCGGCGCGATTGCGGGCTTTTGGAGCGAAACCGGCGGAGATTGTCATGCAGCAGGATGTTGGCCTGAGCTATACGGAAATCGATCACGGCGAGGGACCGCTGAAGATCGCCATGCGTCTTCGTCCCGGATCGGACGAGAAACCGGCGCTGGTCTGGTTTTCCGGCTACGGCTCCGACATGCTCGGCACCAAGGCCGAGGCGCTCGATGCCTATGCGGACGAAGAAGCGCTCGCCATGATCCGCTTCGACTATACCGGGCACGGCGAGAGCGAGGGCGCGTTCAAGGACGGCACGATCTCGCGCTGGCTTGCGGATGCGCTCAAGGCCATCGAACAGGCGGCCCCCGAGCGGATCATCATCATCGGCTCGTCCATGGGTGGCTGGCTGGCGCTCCGCGCCGTGCAGGAACTGAGGAAACGCGCCGGCGGACCGAAGGTCGAGGGGCTGCTGCTGCTCGCCCCCGCACCGGATTTCACCAGCGAACTGATCGAGCCGGACCTGAAGGAGGCCGAATGCAAGGCGTTGGCCGAGCAGGGTTATTTCGAGGAAGTCTCGCCCTATGGCCCGGAACCGACCATCTACACCGCGAAGCTGCTTGATGACGGTCGCCGCAATCGGGTCCTGGACGGCATCATCGAGACCGGATGCCCCGTTCATATCATCCAGGGCAAGCAGGATCCGGACGTACCCTATGCCCATGCGCTGAAGCTGATGTCGCATCTGCCGGCGGATGACGTGGTGCTCACCCTGGTGCAGGACGGCGACCACCGCCTGTCGCGACCGGAGGATATCGAGCGCATGCTGAAGGCCGTCGGCGATCTCGTCGAGGCCGCCTGCGCCGGTTAACCATTCCTTAAGATCCTGCCGCCGGCAAAGCCGTGACTGATTGACTCCTTCCGCCTTATCTCCTTAACTCTTTGTTAAGAATTCAACAGGCGGATGGGTATAGCGTGCCTCGTTTTGGTCAACTGGCTTATATGGTTTTCGGTGCGATCGCGGCCATGTTTTCCGCCGGTCTGTTTGCGCCGGCGCTTTCCGCCGGAATGCCCGCCATGCCGATCGGCGGCATTACGTCCCAGCCGATCGGACATTTCGAATTCTGCCAGCAGCACCGTCGCGATTGCGAGCCTCATTCCGGTCCCACCGGCCCGGCCCGGTTGACGTCATTCGGCTGGCAGTCCGTCGAGGCGATCAACCTAGCCGTCAACGCCGGGATCGAGCCGATGACGGACGAGGAGCTTTACGGCCGCGAGGAAGTCTGGGCCTATCCGAAGAGCGGCGCGGGCGATTGCGAGGACTTTGTTCTCGAGAAGCGCCGGCGGCTGATGAAGGCCGGTTTCTCGGCCTCGGACCTGTTGATCACCGTCGTGCGCAAACCCAATGGCGAGGGCCATGCGGTGCTGACGCTGCGCTCCAGCAAGGGCGATTTCATCCTCGACAATCTGAGCGACGAAATCCTCCTCTGGGCCGATACGCCCTACACCTTCCTGAAGCGTCAGGCGTCCTTTGATGCCGGTCGCTGGGTCAAGGTCGAAACCGGCACGGACCTGCCTGTCGCCTCACTGCGGTGAATGGCTTGTGGCGGGCGCAGAGCCCGCCCCAACGATAAAAGCAAGGTACGGCACTTCGCGTGGTCCTTTCTTCTCGCAAATGCTGTACCAAGGAACCCGAGCAGGCCGGGAGAGCCTGAAAGGGAGGCTCGGACGGTTTTCATGCATATCCCACCGAAGGCATCGATCGTTGTTTTGACCGGCGCGGGCATTTCCGCTGAGAGCGGCCTTGCCACCTTCCGCGACAATGGCGGCCTCTGGGCCGATCACGATATCCGCGATGTCGCCACGCCCGAGGGTTTTCACCGAAATCCGGACCTCGTCTTCGATTTCTACAACATGCGTCGTCGCGAGGCCGCAAAGGCCAGACCGAACGCGGCCCACAACGCGCTGGCGCGGCTCGAAAACGCCTGGGACGGGCCGTTCCTGCTGATTACCCAGAATGTCGACAATCTGCACGAAAAGGCCGGTTCGAAGAACGTGCTGCACATGCACGGCAAGCTGAATTCGGCGCTCTGCTACGAATGCGGCAGCCACCAGCAATGGGATGGCGATCTCGACGACGGAGAGGTCTGTTCCAGCTGCGCCCGTGCCGCTCTCAGGCCCGATATCGTCTGGTTCGGCGAGATGCCCTATGACATGGAGCGGATCGAAGAGGCGCTCGGCGGGGCCGAGCTTTTCGTGTCGGTCGGCACCTCCGGCACGGTCTATCCGGCGGCTGGCTTCGTCATGGAGGCTGCGGGCAATGGCGCCCGGACCGTCGAGGTCAATCTTGAGGCGACCGGCAATCCCCTGTTCGAGGAGTGTTACGAGGGACCGGCCGCGACCACGGTTCCAGCCTTCGTGGAAACCCTGCTGGCGGGCCGCTGACGCGTTCTATCGCGCCCTGCGACGAAGGGTCATTTGACCATCGGCACTTATTCATGACAAAAGTATTCATATTTTAATGTCGCTGGCTGACCTGGTCTGCGCGGCCTTATGGAGTTTCCCCATGTCTCAGATCCCGGATGAAATAGCCCCGCCGGTAATCGAACGCGTTCGCCACGAACTGAAGCGCCGGACGCTGACTGTGGCGTCGGCGGATTATTTGACCCTCGCCATGCGGCGCATCACCTTCGAATGCCCCGCGCTTGCCGATTTCATCAGCGCGGCGCCCGACGATCATATCAAGCTGTTCTTCGACACCGGCGAAGAAAAGCCGGCGATGCGCGACTATACGCCCCGCCGCTACGACAATGACCGGCGGTCGCTCACCATCGATTTCGCCATCCATGACGCCGGCCCCGCAACCGCCTGGGCGGTTGCCGCAAAACCCGGCGACACGCTCGAGATCGGCGGACCGCGCGGTTCTGCGGTGGTGAAGGGGCCGGTCGCGCACTGGCTTCTGATCGGCGACGAGACCGCGCTTCCGGCAATCGGCCGACGGATCGAGGAAGCGGAAGCCGGAACGCGGATCACTGCCATCATCGCCGTTCCGTCGTCCGATGACCGCCAAACATTCAAGACAGTGGCCGATGTGGAGCTTGGCTGGATCGACCGGGCCGGGGCCGATGCGACCGAACCCGCGCCGTTTCTTGAGGCGCTCAAGGCGGTCGCGCTGCCGCCGCAGACCTTTGCCTGGATCGGCGCCGAGGCGCGGGTGGCGCGCGCGGTCCGCACTTTTCTGGTGGAAGAGCGCGGCCATCCACTGACCTGGATGAATGCCTCCGGCTACTGGGTCGCCAATCAGGCGGGCACCAGCGAAAAGAATATGTGATGGCCGCCGCTTGTCGCATGATTGCAGCAAACGTCTGCAATCATCGCGGCGGATAGGCAGGGTTTGACCTTCTCCCGATGTTAGTTTAGAAGAATTCTAAGTTCATATCGGGATGATGATCATGGCATTCAATCTGTTCTCAAGGCCGCGCCGCGCCTTTTCCTCGCTTTCCGAGCAGGAGATACTGGCGCTTGCCATCTCCTCGGAAGAGGATGATGCGCGCATCTACAAATCCTATGCGGAGCATTTGCGACCCGAATATCCGGATTCCGCAAAGATCTTCGATGATATGGCGATGGTCGAGGACAGCCACCGGCGTATGCTGATCGACATGCACAAGCGCCGCTTCGGCGATGTCATCCCGCTCATCCGGCGCGAACATGTGCGCGGCTTCTACGAGCGGCGCCCCGACTGGTTGATGAAACGCCTGCCGCTCGACAAGATCCGCGACCAGACGGTGACGATGGAAGAGCAGGCATGCCGGTTCTACCGCGCGGCGGCTGCCCAGGTGAGCGATGCCGACACCCGCAAGCTGCTCGGCGACCTCGCCATGGCGGAGGAGGCGCATGAGGAGACCGCTGTCGCGCTCACCGAAAAACATGCGCCGGAGGATGTCCGCGCGGAAGAAAGCCTGAAGGAGCGCCGCCAGTTCCTGTTGACCTGGGTGCAGCCGGGCCTTGCCGGGCTGATGGACGGTTCGGTTTCCACGCTTGCGCCGATCTTTGCCGCCGCCTTTGCCACGCAGGATACCAAGCAAACCTTCCTGATCGGCCTTTCGGCGGCTGTCGGCGCCGGCATTTCCATGGGCTTTACCGAGGCCGCCCATGATGACGGCAAGCTTTCCGGGCGCGGTTCGCCGATCAAGCGCGGCATCGCCTCAGGCGTCATGACAATGGTCGGCGGCCTCGGCCACGCGCTGCCCTATCTGATCCCGGAATTCTGGACGGCGACGATCGTCGCCATCATTGTCGTGTTCTTCGAACTCTGGGCAATCGCCTTCATCCAGAACAAATACATGGAAACGCCGTTCATGCGGGCGGCCTTCCAGGTCGTGCTCGGCGGCGGTCTGGTGCTCGCCGCCGGCATGCTGATTGGCAGCGGCTGATCAGCCGTAACTGCGCGTCGGCCGGTCCATCACCCGCCGGCCGAACAGGCTGGCCGTCAGCTCCGTCATCAGGATGGCGGCCTTGCCACGTTCATCGAGAAACGGATTGAGTTCGACAAGATCGAGCGAGGTGACGAGTTGGCTGTCATGCAGCATCTCCATCACCAGATGCGCCTCGCGGAAGGTCGCGCCGCCCGGAACCGTGGTGCCGACGCCGGGCGCGACCGAGGGGTCGAGAAAATCGACATCGAAGCTCACATGCAGCATGCCGTCCTCAGCGGCGACCGTATCGAGAAACGACGACAGCAGGGCGGCAATGCCGCTCTCGTCGATGGCGCGCATGTCGTGAACGGTGACGCCGCTTTCCTTCAGCGCCGCGCGCTCGGGCGGATCGACGCTGCGGATGCCGAGCATGCAGACATTTCTCGGGTCAACCGGCGCATCGAGCGGCGGGAAGATTTCGTCAAATCCCGGCCTGCCGGTGAAATAGGCCGCCGGCGTGCCGTGAAGATTGCCGCTTTCGGTGCTCTCCAGCGTGTGGAAATCGGTATGTGCATCCAGCCAGAGCACGAAGAGCGGCCGGCCCTTTTCCTTTGCCCGCCGGGAAACGCCGGCAACGCTTGCCGCCGCCATCACATGGTCGCCGCCCATGAAGATCGGCAGGCCGTTCCCGGAAATCTCGAATGCCTTGTCATAAAGCGCGTCGAGCCAGGAGACGGTCTCTCCCAGCGCCTTGAGCTTGGTGTTGGGGTGGGAAACCGCGCGCCGGGGCGCCGGCTCCAGGTCGCCGAGATCGACCACGTCGTGACCCAGTCCGGCAAGCGCTTCGGCGAGGCCCGCGGCTCTCAAGCCGTTCGGGCCCATGTTGCAGCCTTTCCGGCCCGAGCCGGACTGGACGGGAACGCCGAGCAATGTGCAATGCATGAAAAACTCCGTTTTCGGTGTCCGTCTTCGACAGAGGTCGGACAATAATAATCGTCCGGCGAGACGGTCCAGAATCATCGATAACCAGTATAAGCCCTTGTTGTCTCCGCTTTGAAGAGCGGCGGGAAAATGAATAAATACGGTAGCGCTGCCATTTGCGCCTTTCAATTTCGCTGAAGGGGCGTTTGACTTGCCGGAAATTGTGCTATGCCTTGTTATCGGTTGAGGAACCGGGAGGCTCCGTGAAGAGGAATCCGGCAAATGTCCAACCCCGTCGCAGGGACCGGGTTGAAGGCCGCCCGCCCGCCTCCGGTCCTTTTTCTCTTTGGTTTTCGCATGAGACGGTCATGATGGAAGAGGTTGAAACGGCGTGGTGGTTCCGTGCCGCCATTGCGCGGGTGTCGTCCTGTCTCGCCGTGCTTGTGGTTCTGCTCCTCGGCGCCTGCCCGACGGCAAGAGCGCAGGACCTGGACCTGAGCGCGGACGAACGCGCTTATATTGCCGCGCGCGGCCCGGTCAGCGTCGGCGTTGTCGCCGACAACGATCCCTACTCCTTCTATCGCAACGGCAATATCATGGGCTGGACAGTCGATCTTCTCGGCGTGATCGGCACCATGACCGGGCTCGACCTCAAGCTGCGCATGGGCTCGTGGTCGGATGTCTACGGCCAGTTCCGCGCCGGGGGACTGGACGTCATCGCCGATATCTCCGAGACCGAGGAACGCAACCGCTTCATCACCTTCACCGATCCCTACCATCTGCGCCGCACGGTGCTTTACGAGAATGTCGATCATCCCTTCGACAAGCCGCTCACGCTTGAGCAACTGAAGGAAAAGCGCATCGGCGTCATCCGCGACATCTATTATGCCGATGCGCTCGAAGAGATCGGCGTGACGCCGGTGACCTATGCCACCTATCGCGACCTGATGGCCGCCGTCGCCTTCGGTTGGGTCGACGGTGTGCTCGCCGCCGAGATGACGGGCAGTTATTTCGTCCGCGAGAACGGTTTCACCAATGTCGCCAATGCCGGAACGCCGCCTTTGACGGCCGTGGCGCTTGAGGACTTCCGTCTCGGCGTCCTGAGCCGCGACGGTGACGGGAATGCGCGGATGCTCGCCGATATCCTCGACAAGGCGGTTGACGCGATCCCGGCCGAGACGCTGGATGCCATCACGACGCGCTGGCTTTCCTACCGCAGCGGCCGCTCGATCAGCACGGGTCCCTTGCGGCTGCTGCCGGAGGAGCAGGCTTTCGTCAAGGAAGCGCCGCCGCTCAAGATCGGCTTCATGGTCGACTACGAGCCCTTCAGCTATCTCGACAGCGGGCGCGGCAAGGGGCTGGCGGAAGACATTACCCAGTATATCGCCTCGTCCACCGGCCTTGCCTTCGACCGCGTCTATGACAACTGGCCGGAACTGCTGGAGCGCTTCCGCGCCGGCGAACTCGATCTGATCACCAATATTTCCTATACCGACGAGCGGTCCGATTACACGCTGTTCTCCGACCTTTATCACCGCGTGCCGAATGCCGTGTTCATGCGTTCCGGCGCCGGGCCCTATCTCGGGCTTGACAGTCTTGAGGGCAAGACGATCGGCATACCGCGCGACATCTATTATGCCGAGGATCTTTCGAGCCGGTTTGACGGTGTGCGCGGTTTCGACAGCCAGGCGGAACTGATGCAGGCGCTTTCCGAAGGCGAGATCGACGCGGCGATCACCGCGCTGAGCAACGGCAATGCGATCATCCGCCAGCTCGGCCTGATCAACGTCCAGATCGGCGGCGAGTTCCTGATGGACGGGGTCGAGCGCGAGGACCTGCGTTTCGGCGTCTCGCCGCGCTATCCTTATCTCAAGAGCATTATCGACCACGCGCTGGAATCGATCCCGCTGTCGCGCTGGGAGGAGATGGAGCGGCGCTGGCTCGGCGCGCCCGTCGCCGGAATGGAGACGGGCCACGATCTTCTCACCGGCGACGAACGCCGTTACCTGGCCGAAAAGGGGCCGATCCGCGTCTGCGTGGAGCCCGGTTCCCCGCCCTATACCACCATCGAGGATGATGGCTCGCTCGGTGGCGCGATTGCCGAAATCCTCGAACTGATGAGCACGCGGGGCCGTTTCGACCGGCAGATCAAGCCCGTATCGCTGCCTTCGGCCGACAGCGACAGCGCGCTTTCCGCCGATTGCGACGTTCTGCCCTTCGTCGCGCGCGAGAACATGCGCGACACGACCTTCGATCTGGCACCGCCCTATCTCGATATCGCCCTTGCCGTCGCCGCGCCGTTGCAGGCGCCTTTCGTCAGCAGCCTGCGCGAGCTTGCGGGCCAGCGCGTCGGCATCGTTCCCACCCATGTGCCGGCTGATCTTCTGAAAAGCCGCTATCCGGAGGTCGAACTCGTCGCGATCGACAGCGAGGACAAGGGGCTTGAGGCGATCGAGAACGGAAATCTCGATGCCGTTGTCGGCCCGCTCGACAGCCTTGCCTATCTGATCGCCGGCATGGACAGCAATGACGTGAAAATCTCCGGCCGGATTCCCGAGGGGCTGCAGGTGGTGGTCGCCACGGTGCCGGACGAGCCCTTTCTTGGCCGGATCTTTGCCAAGCTGGTCGTCAATCTCGATCCGGATGCCGTCGACCGGATCATCGGCCGGCAGAAACTGGCGCCTTTCAAGCGCACGATCGATTACCGCCTTCTTTTCGGCATCGCCGCGGTCGGCCTTGGCGTGTTGGCGCTTTCGCTCTACTGGGTGCGCAAGCTTCGCTCGCTCAATCTCGCTCTTAACAAGGCCAACAGCAAGCTGCACGAGGTCAGCATCACCGATGGCATGACCGGGCTTTACAATCGCAGCTATTTCGTCGAGCGCGGCGAGGCGGAATTCGAGCTGGCGCGCATGCGCGGCCTGCGGTTTACCGTCGCCATGCTGGATGTCGACCATTTCAAGCCGATCAATGACCGCATGGGCCATGTCTTCGGCGATGGCTGTCTCAAGCATCTGGCCGTCCTTCTCAACGCCCATTTCCAGCGCGCGGGAGATCTCGTCGCCCGCTATGGCGGCGAGGAATTCGTGGCCTATACGCTTGCCGGCGAGGCCGATCAGGTCAGGGCCTTTCTCGAAAGGCTGCGCGAACGCGTGGCGGAGGACCCCGCCACGGTCAACGAGGTGGAGTTCAGCCTGACTGTCAGCATCGGCTTCTATTCCGCCGTGCCCGCCGCCGCCGACACGCTTGAACAATATATCGACCGGGCGGATTCCTACCTTTACGAAGCCAAACGCAGCGGCCGCAACCGCGTCAACGGCAATCTCTGATCCTGGCCGCCCCTGGCGGCCGGCCTGAGCCCCGCGCCCTTGCCGTTTGTCAGCCGGCGCGGCGCAAAAACGTCGCATCAGGCCGCGTTTCGCAAGAATATGGTTTACGTACATCATGAACGCGGCTACCTTGGCTACCAATGGGTAGGCACTTTTCGCGGCGGAGAATACGCCGCGCCGTGAGACCCGTCGGGCGCGGTGGAGTGCGCCCGGGAGGAAAGACGACGCCGGATGAAGCGCATTTCCGGCGGAGCGGGGGAGAGCATGCGCGACGACACCGAACGCGGCGGGAAAGCGATTATTCTCGAGACCGCGGGACTGACCAAATCATTCGGCCCGATCGAGGTGCTGCACGGCATCGACCTCACCGTGTGCACCGGGGAAATCCACGCGGTCATCGGCGAGAACGGCGCCGGCAAGTCGACGCTGATGCGGCTTCTGGCCGGTAATCTCAAGCCGTCAGGCGGCGATATCAGGATCGACGGCCAGTCGGTCTCCTTCGCCAATCCGACCGAGGCCGAGGCGAGGGGGATCGTCCTGGTGCACCAGGAAATCCTGCTCGCGCCCGATCTCACCGTCGCCCAGAACATCTTCCTGGGTCGCGAGATCAACCGTGGCCTTGCCGTCAATGACAGGGTGATGAATGCGGAGGCGCTGAAGGCGGTCGGCGAACTCGGCGCCGATATCGACCCTGAAACGCCCGTTTCGAGGCTTTCCATCGCCAAGCGCCAGCTTGTGCAGATCGCCCGCGTGCTGCTGACGCCGCACCGGGTGGTGATTTTCGACGAGCCGACCGCCTCGCTGACGCCGGTGGAAACCGACGCGCTCCTGAAGGTGATGCGCGCGATCCGCGACCGGGGCGTGGCGGTGTTGTTCATCTCCCATCGTCTGAACGAGGTGAAGGAGATCGCCGACACGGTGACGGTTCTCCGAGACGGCCACAAGGTTGCGACCCATGCGGCAGGCGAGCTCGAACCCTCCGACATGGCTCGGCTGATGGTCGGTCGCGATGTCTCCAAGCTCTATCCCGACCGCAAGCAGGACGATAACGGCGAGGCGGTGCTCGAGATCGAGGGCTTCACCGTTCCCGGTTACGCGAAAGACGCGTCCTTCAGGCTGCGCAAGGGCGAAATCCTCGGCTTTGCGGGTCTCGTCGGGGCAGGGCGCACGGAGCTGATGGAGGGTATTCTGGGCCTCCGCCCGGGGCGCGGCACGGTCCGTCTCAAGGGCGAGGCAGTGCATTTCAACGCGCCGATCGCGGCGCTGAAAGCCGGCATCGTCTATCTTTCCGAGGACCGCAAGGGCAAGGGCCTGCTGCTCTCCAAGGATCTGCGAACCAATCTGACGCTCGCCGCGCTCGATCGGTTCACCAAGGCGCTGATGGTTGACCGCAACGCCGAGGACAAGGCGCTTGATGCCGCGATCCGCGATTTCGACATCCGCACCGGCTCGAAGGAACTGGCCGCCGGCGAGCTTTCCGGCGGCAATCAGCAGAAACTGCTTCTCGCCAAGATGATGCTGCTCGATCCCGAGATCGTCATCATCGATGAGCCGACACGCGGCATCGACATCGGCAACAAGGAGCAGATCTACAAATTCATTGCCGAACTTTCGAAGGCCGGCCACTCGATCATCGTCATCTCCTCGGAAATGCCCGAGCTGATCGGGCTTTGCGACCGGATCGTGGTGATGCGGTCCGGCGAGATTGCCGGCGAGGTGACGGGCGAGGGCATGAACGAGAACGAGATCGTGGTTCTGGCAACGGGCGTTGCCGGCAACAGGCATGAGATGGCAGGCGCAAGATGAGTGACAGCGTGAAAAGCGAAGCCGGTTCCGGCTTTCTGAAAAATATCGATCTGCGCGTGATGGCGCCGTTTCTGGCGCTGGCGCTGCTTCTGGTGCTCGGCACCTTTTCCAACCCGAACTTCCTGACCGTCAACAATCTGATGAATGTCGCCACCCGTTCGGCCTTCATCGCCATCATCGCGGTCGGCGCCACCTTTGTCATCTCGGCGGGCGGACTTGACCTTTCGGTCGGCGCCATGGTCGCCTTCGTCGCCAGTCTGATGATCATGTTCATCAACGCGGCGGCGATCGCGAACCCCTATCTTTTGCTGGTCGCGGCCATGATTCTGGCGATCCTGATCGGCATGGCCTGCGGGCTTTTGAACGGCGTGATCACCACGGTCGGGCGGATTGAACCCTTCATCGTCACCCTCGGCACGATGGGTATCTATCGCGGGCTGACGACATGGCTGTCGCAGGGCGGCGCGATCACCGTGCGCGATTTCGAGGTGCAGCAGATCTACCGGCCGGCCTATTTCGGCACTGTGCTCGGCGTGCCGGTGCCGGTGATCGCCATCATCGCGACCGCGCTGATCGGCGCCTTCGTGCTCTACCGCACGCGTTACGGCCGCCATGTGATCGCCGTCGGGTCCAATGAGGAAGTGGCGCGCTATTCCGGCATCTCGGTGCGCAATGTACGCATCATCACCTATCTGATCCAGGGGCTCTGCGTCGCGGTTGCCGTCTTGTTCTACGTGCCGCGCCTCGGCTCCACCTCGGCGACAACCGGCATGCTCTGGGAACTGCAGGCGATCACCGCCGTCGTCGTCGGCGGCACGGCGCTTCGCGGCGGGGTCGGGCGCATCTGGGGCACGATCTGCGGCGCCTTCATTCTGGAGATCGTCGGCAACATCATGCTCTTGTCGAACTTCATCAGCGAATATCTGATCGCCGCCATCCAGGGCGCGATCATCATCATTGCCATGCTGGTGCAGCGTTCGCTGCTCCGCCGGCAATAGAAAAGCGGGCGCGGGCATTGCGGACCGCCCGCGGCATCTCGCTTTACGGTTTGAACGGTTCGCCATTTTGGGAGGAATGCGTATGAAAAATCTGGTTATGGGCGCAACATTGCTGGCAGCGACCTCGCTTGCCGGCGTCACCCAGGCTCAGGCGCTGACAGTCGGCGTATCCATTCCGGCGGCCGATCACGGCTGGACGGCGGGCATCGTCTACCATGCCGAGCGCGTGGCCGAGAAACTGATGGAGGAATATGACGATCTCAACGTGATCGTCAAAACTTCACCCGATCCGGCAAGCCAGGCGAATGCGGTGCAGGATCTGGCCGTGCAGGGCATCGATGCGCTGGTCATCCTGCCGACCGACCCGGATCCGCTGGTCAACGCCATCATGCAGGTCAAGATGGAGGGCACCTTTGTCACGCTCGTCGACCGTGCGCCCTCCAACAACGACAATTCCGTGCGTGACCTTTATGTTGCCGGCAACAACCCGGCGCTCGGCGCGGTGGCCGGCGAATACATCGCCGAAACCACGCCGGATGCCAAGGTCGTCGTCATTCGCGGCCTGCCGATCCCGATCGACCAGCAGCGCCAGGACGGGTTTGATGCCGCCCTTGAAGGCACCAATGTCGATGTCATGGAAAAGCAGTTCGGCAACTGGAACCGCGATGACGCTTTCCGGGTGACGCAGGATTTCCTGACCAAATATCCGCAGATCGACGTGATCTGGGCACAGGATGACGATATGGTCGTCGGCGTGCTGCAGGCGATCCAGCAGGCCGGCCGTGATGATATCCAGTATGTCATCGGCGGTGCGGGTTCCAAGGACATGATCAAGAAGGTCATGGACGGCGATCCGATGATCCCGGTTGACGTTCTCTATCCGCCGGCGATGATCGGCACGGCGATGGAGCTGACCGTTGCGGGGATGATGGACCAGGTGCCGGTTGCCGGCAGCTATATCCTCGACGCCACGCTCGTGACGCCGGAAAACGCAGAAAACTACTACTTCCCGGATTCGCCCTACTGAGGTCCGGGAAGCGTCAGGCCCGGCTTGCCTGCCGGGCCTCAAGGGATCGGCGACCCCGGAGAGGCTTTTCCGGGATCGCCTGAAAATATGAAAGCCGTCCGCACATTCATCTGCGGCGGAACGGTTTTCGACCGGCGGACCGTCTCGGCCCTGCGGCGCGCAGGGCCGTTTCGCCGGCCATTTCGCAAGGCCGTTCGGGCGGACTTGGCCCAGGTTTGCGGCACAATCAGCTATCCAGTCTTTCCGGGAGAAAGCACCATGAAAACAATTAAGGGGCCGGGCCTTTTCCTCGGCCAGTTCGCAGGCGACGAAGCGCCGTTCAACAGCTGGGACGCGATCACGAAATGGGCGGCCGATTGCGGCTACAAGGGCGTTCAGGTGCCGACCTGGGCCGGACAGTTGTTTGATTTGAAGAAAGCCGCCGAATCCAAAGACTATTGCGACGATTTCAAGGGCCAGGCGCGTGAGAACGGCGTCGAGGTCACCGAACTTTCAACCCATCTCCAGGGCCAGCTCGTGGCCGTGCATCCGGCCTATGACGAAGCCTTTGACGGGTTTGCGGCGCCGGAAGTGCGCGGCAATCCGAAGGCGCGGCAGGAATGGGCCGTCAACCAGGTGATGATGGCGATCACCGCCTCGAGGAACATGGGCATCGGCGCGCATGCGACCTTTTCCGGCGCGCTGGCCTGGCCCTTCCTCTATCCCTGGCCGCAGCGCCCCGCCGGCCTGATCGAGACGGCCTTCGAGGAGCTTGCCCGCCGCTGGAAGCCGATCCTTGATCATGCGGACGAGAACGGCGTTGATGTCTGCTACGAGATCCACCCCGGCGAGGACCTGCATGACGGCGTGACCTTCGAGATGTTTCTCGACCGGCTCGACCAGCATCCGCGCGCCAACATGCTCTACGATCCCTCGCATTACGTGCTGCAGTGCCTAGACTATCTGGACAATATCGACATCTACAAGGACCGCATCAAGATGTTCCACGTCAAGGATGCGGAGTTCAACCCGACCGGGCGTCAAGGCGTCTATTCCGGTTATCAGGGCTGGGTCGACCGCGCCGGTCGCTTCCGCTCGCTCGGCGACGGCCAGGTGGATTTCAAGGCGATTTTCTCCAAGATGGCAGCAAACGATTTCGACGGCTGGGCTGTTGTCGAGTGGGAATGCTGCCTGAAACACCCGGAAGACGGCGCGCGCGAAGGCGCCCAGTTCGTCAGGGACCACATCATCCGCGTGACCGAAAAGGCCTTTGACGACTTTGCCGGCGGCGGAACCGACGAGGCGGCCAACAAGCGGATGCTGGGGCTTTAAGTATCGCTGGTGCCGTGGTTCCCCTCACCCCAACCCTCTCCCCTGAGGGGCGAGGGAGCCTGCTGGTCGTCTTGAGGGGCAGAGAAATAACCGTACGGTTCCTTCTCCCCGCCGGGGAGAAGGTGGCGGCAGCCGGATGAGGGGGTGCACCCCCGGATAGAGACAATTCAGGAGAAGCAGAATGGCAATCGAAGGCAAAGACGAGAAATACTCCGGACGCATCCGGCTCGGCATGGTCGGCGGCGGGTCCGGCGCCTTTATCGGCGGCGTGCACCGCATGGCGTCGCGTCTTGACGACCACTACACATTTGTTGCCGGCGCACTGTCATCGACGCCGGAAAAGGCGCTCGCTTCGGGCAAGGAGCTGGGTCTCGATCCCGAGCGCACATATGGCTCCTACGCGGAAATGGCCGAGAAGGAAGCCGCGCGCGAGGACGGCATCGAGGCGGTGGCGATCGTCACCCCCAACCACATGCATTTCGGCCCGGCCAAGGCCTTTCTCGAAAAGGGCATCCATGTCATCTGCGACAAGCCGGTGACGGCAAGCCTTGAGGAAGCCAAGGCGCTGAAGGCGATTGCCGACAAGGCGGACGCGCTGTTCATCCTCACCCACAATTATACGGGCTATCCGATGATCCGGCAGGCCCGCGCCATGGTCGAAAACGGCGATCTCGGCGATATCCGCCTGATCCACGCCGAATATCCGCAGGACTGGCTGACGGAGCCGGCCGAACGTTCCGGCTCGAAACAGGCCGAGTGGCGCACCGATCCGAAGCGCTCCGGCGCGGGTGGCGCAATCGGCGATATCGGCACCCATGCGCTCAATCTGGCGCTTTTCGTCTCCGGCGCGGAACTGGAAAGCCTTGCCGCCGATCTCGACAGTTTCGTCGAGGGACGCCAGCTTGATGACAACGCCCATATCATGCTGCGCTTCAAGGAAAAGAACGGGGTGAAGCCGAAGGGCATGCTGTGGGCAAGCCAGGTGGCGCCCGGCTTCGAGAATGGCCTGCAGATCAAGATCTGCGGCACAAAGGGTGGCATCCAGTGGGCGCAGGAAAACCCGAACTATCTGTGGTACACGCCTTTTGGCGAACCAAAGCGCCTGCTGTCACGCAACGGCGCGGGCGCGCTTGATGCCTCCACCCGCGTATCACGCATTCCCGCCGGCCATCCGGAAGGCTATCTGGAAGGCTTTGCCAATATCTATACGGAGGCGGCCCGGGCCATCAAGGCATTCCGCGAGGGCAAGACGGCGGATGACGTGATCTATCCGACGATCGAGGACGGCGTCATCGGCCTTGCCTTCATAGAGGCCTGCGTCGCCTCGTCGAAGGCCGACGGCAAATGGGTCAGGCTCGACGTCTGATCCGGCAAGCCATTCCCGCGCCCCGCCGGACGATCTTCCGGTCGGGGCGTTTTCTCGACCGCAGTCAGGCGATGACGCAAATCGGCAACGGCGGACATCGAACTTCTGCAACGTTTCAGATTCGCCTTCGCGTTGATGTACAAAGCCGCCGAACTCCTCTAGATCACGCTTCGAATAACCGGCTCGCCATCGGGATGAGGGATGAAATCCGCCGAAGCGCCGCCGAAACGACAATGAAGCGGCCCGGCGGCAGACAGCTTTTCGCCGGGCTGATACGCGAAGGATGACCGACCATGATTGATCCGAAACAGCTCGCCCGCCGCTTTCCGGACGATTTCATTTTCGGCGTTGCCACAGCCTCCTACCAGATCGAGGGCGCGGCGCGCGAGGACGGGCGCAAGCCCTCCATCTGGGATGCCTTTTCCCATATGCCCGGCCGTGTGCATAACCGCGACACCGGCGATGTCGCCTGCGACCACTATCATCGACTGGAAACCGATCTCGACATGATGAAGGATCTGGGCGTCGAGACCTACCGGTTCTCGATCGCCTGGCCGCGCATCATTCCGGACGGACGCGGACCCGTGAACGAGGCGGGGCTCGATTTCTACGACCGGCTGATCGACGGCTGCAAGGCGCGCGGGCTGAAGACCAACGCGACGCTCTATCACTGGGACCTGCCGCTGACGCTTTCGGGCGAGGGCGGCTGGACGGCGCGCTCCACGGCCTATGCCTATCAGCGCTATGTGCAAACCGTGATGAAGCGGTTCGGCGACCGGCTGGATCTGGTCTCCACCTTCAACGAACCGTGGTGCGTTGTCTGGCTCAGCCATCTCTACGGCATTCATGCGCCGGGCGAGACCTCCATGGATGCTGCCCTTGCCGCGCTGCACACGGTCAACCTCGCCCATGGGCTGGGTCTAGAGGCGATCCGCCAGGAAGCGCCGGAGGTCAAGGCGGGCATCGTGCTCAACCTGCAGGCGATCTACCCGGTCAATGACACCGATGCCGACCGGGCGGCGGCCGAGCGCAGCTTCCAGTTCAACAATGGCGTCTTCCTCGATCCGCTGTTCAAGGGCGCCTATCCGGACGGTTTCATGGCCGCGCTCGGCGAACGGATGCCGGCAATCGAGGCCGGCGATCTCGATCTGATCAGCGGCAAGCTCGACTGGTGGGGCCTCAACTACTACAAGCCCGAACGCGTGGCCGATAACAGCGCCTCGGGCGCCGAATTCCCGGCAATCACGGTCGGCGCGCCAGTCTATAACGTCATCACCGATATCGGCTGGGAAACCCACGCGCCGGCGATGAAGATGCTGACCGAGCAGATCTATCAGCGCTACGACCTGCCGGACATGTTCATAACCGAAAACGGCGCCTGCTACAATATGGCGCCCGTCAATGGCATCGTCGATGACGCGCCGCGCACGGAATATCTGTCCGATCACATTTCGATTGCCGCCGATCTGGTGCAGGCCGGCATTCCGCTGAAAGGCTATTACGCCTGGAGCCTGATGGACAATTTCGAATGGGCGGAAGGCTATGACATGCGCTTCGGCCTGATCTATGTGGATTACGAGACCCAGGAACGCACGCTGAAGAATTCCGGCAAGTGGTACAAGGCCTTGGCCGAGGAATTTCTCGTAAGGGGCAATGAGGACTGAGGCCAAGAGAGGATCCGGTCGCCAGCCATCTGCTGACAAAACGAACGCCCGGGGTTTTCCTCGGGCGTTCGTTGTTTTTCGGCCGCGTCAGAGATTGTCGATCCGGTCCTGAAGGACGCGCAACTGGCGGCGCAGATCATCAAGATCGCCGGCAACGGGATGAACGGCCGGCCCGCCATCCTCTGCGTCATCATCGTCTCGCGCGGGATAGCCGCTGGCGCCGAGCGGCGCGCGCCGTGCCGTCTCTTCCTTGCGGTAATATTCGCGCTTCAGCGGATTCTCATAAAGCGCCTTGTCCATCTGCTCGCGCATATGGGCCTGCTGTTCGGAAAACGCCTTCATGGCGTTGTCGAGAAAGCCCGGCAGCATGGCCTGCATCTGGTCGCCGTAATAGCCGATGATCTCGCGCAGGAAAGAGACCGGGAGAATGCCCTGGCCGGATTTTGCTTCCTGTTCGAAGATGATCTGCGTCAGCACGGTGTGGGTGATGTCCTCGCCCGACTTGGCGTCCTGGACGGTGAAATCCTCTCCCTGTTTCACCATGTTCGCCAGATCCTCGAGCGTCACGTAGCTGCTGGTGCCGGTATTGTAGAGCCGGCGATTGGCATATTTCTTGATCGCCGTCGGTCCGTCTTTTACGGGCATGTTATTTCTCCTCCCCGCGTTTTTGTTTCCTCTTCCCGTCTTGGATGTAACCTCAAAAAACACCCGGTTACAATCGTTTTATCGCAGCGCAGCGATACGAAACCGGGTCGCGGTCGTTCGATCGCGGACGATTGCGCGGTTCGCGAGACCCGTGACACGCGCTGTTCCGGCGCGCACTTTTGCGTGATGGACGCGTCCGGCCGGCCCGATGATATGGCCGCTCCCCGCTTCTTTTATCGCACCTGCAAACGCGGGTCGCTCGAAAGGCGGGTAGAAAAAAGGCGTCGCCCGACATGGCGACGCCCGGACCGGCGAGCGGAGCTACGAGCCGGTCTTGACGTGACAGCCCCGGGGGCGCACGCCGCTTTCGTATTCTGTCAGTCCTATCGGTTGGCTGTCGCTGCGCCGACGCCGGCGCCGATCAGGCCGCCTGCAACGGCACCCGTGGCGTCACCGGTGATGGCGGTGCCGAGCGCAACGCCCGTGCCGGCGCCGATGGTGGTGTTGCGCTGCTGCGTTGTGCAGGCGGCAAGCGGCAAAATGAACGCGATGGCGAGAACTGCTTTCTTCATGGTTTTCATCTCCAGATTACACATAGCCTGCAAGCAGCAGGATGATGACGATTAGCAGGACGAGGCCCAGACCGCCAGACGGTCCGTAGCCCCAGCTTCGCGAATAGCCCCAGCGCGGAAGCGCGCCAATGAGCAGCAGGATGATGATGATAAGCAGGATTGTGCCGAGCATGGTCTCTCTCCGGGAAATCAGTTGAAGCAAAAACGTCGGCGCGATGAGATTTGTTCCCGCGTCTGAAAATCGCGCGTCGGTCAAGCTGTCGGGTCTGCTTGGAAAACTCGGTCGCAAGAGCCTGAAAAATATGGCTAATATTTCGTAAATCCACCAGATGTAGCGGTGAACAAACCGGGAAAATGAGGCTGTCAGCGATTCGTCGCCGATTCGTTCCGGGTTTGGTCCAAGCAGGAAGAAAGCCGGTGAAAGAGGGCTTAGGCCTCTGCGGTCACGCGCCGCGCCTTCGCCATGAAGACGGCGGAACGGGCGACCGAAAAACCCGTGGCAAGGCCGACGAAGAGGTTCACCGGGATCATGAAGGCAGGGTGCTTGGCTAGATCGGGATTGATGGCAAGGCCCGCATTTTGCACGTAGAGCGCAGCAAACAGGATCAGAACCATTGCGAGCGTGTGCCACTCGCCCTCGATCAGAACCCTGTCGGCAGAGACCGGGTGCAGCTTCTTCTGCGGCTTGAGAACCCAGACCGCGAGCGCGCCGATGAGGAGGCCGAGGCCGAGCCCCTGCAGCGCGGGCACCGCGAAGCCGAGCGAAAAGACCCTGTGCGCTGCAAGGATCAGGAACAGGAGCGGCAGAATGACGAGCCTGTTGACCGCGACTTTCTTGTCCTGGAACCGCTTCGCGCCGCGCAGGACGAGTATGAGGAGGATGACCCAGACATAGATCGGCGTTCCGGCGATGATCGAGACGAGCATATCCATAACGTGACCTTCCTTTCGAATTTTGCTCAGGCTAGACTGGCCTCCTGATGACAAACGCAAAGGGTGCCTGAAAAGAGCGAGATGAACGAAGTCCGGGAAAACTTCGCGAAACGCAGCGGATTGCAGTTCACGCTTCGCGAAATGCGCAATGACTTCACCTGCGGACGAACCTACGGGCTTCTGGCAATCGTCATTCTCGTCGCCGCATGGTCCGGACCCTTCGGCACAGAGCGGGAGTTTTACTTTCCGTTGCGCCTCGCTTACTGGGCGGCCGTGGTCATTCTAACATTCTCAGCCGCCCATTTCTTCGGTGCCTGGACGAGCTTCCTGTTGCGCCGGCGCGGCGTGCACGCGCTCCCTCGCGTCCTCCTGGTCACGCTTGCCGCGGGCCTCGCCAGCACCGCGGCCGTGCTGCCGGTCACCTTTATCGTCTCCGGCGAAGACGCCTTGTCGGCTTCAGCGCTCCTGTCGACGGCCTATCATGCTCTCCTGATCGCCGCTGCCGCCGTCGGCGCAATGGAGCTTTTGCGCGGCGGGCGAGATAAAGCCGTCACCGACGCGCCGATGCGCGCGGTGGCGCGGGACCCCCGCCTGCTTGCGCGTCTGCCGCTGGAAAAACGCGGAAGGCTGGTCTCGCTTTCGGTGTCCGATCACTATGTCGATGTGGTGACGACGCGCGGACGGTCCATTGTGCTGATGCGGCTGAAGGATGCGATCGGGGAAGCCGATCCCGAGCCCGGCATCCGGATCCACCGCTCGCACTGGGTGGCGCTTGCGGGCGTCGAGAAAGTGGAGCGGGCGGACGGACGGCTTTCGATCGTCACCTGCGCCGGCGAGGCGCTGCCGGTCAGCCGCAGCTATCTGGCAGATGTCAGGGCCGCCGGTCTTGTCCCGGGCTGACGGCCGGCGTTCATCCTTTGTTTACGAAGGTTAACGCGTTTCTCTTCGTTCGCCGGGAAGGAGAACATCGCACTTCCACATCTAGCATGCTGTCGAACTGAAAACCCAATATCTAGCCGTGAACAAAACGGGAAAACGGCAGAGTCAGCGATTCGTCTGTGATTCGTTCGCATCTGTTCCAAATCTTAAGAAAAGCCGACGTTTCAGGGCAAAAAGCCGCCTCCTCTTGCTTGCGGGGTCGCGGCGTTCCATCTATAGAGAGAGGCACACGCCGGTAGTCTCGACGAACCGGCGATTTTTGCAGTGGACGGGGGCGGAGATTTTGGCCCCGCCCAGGGAATCGGGACCGGGACATTGAATTCTGAAGCAATGATCTTGAGCGGGCGCGGTGTTACCGCCATGCTCGGTCCGACCAATACCGGCAAGACCCATTTTGCGATCGAACGCATGGTGGCCCATTCCTCGGGAATCATTGGCCTGCCGCTGCGCCTTCTTGCCCGCGAAGTCTATACCCGCCTTGTCGAGCGCGTCGGCGTCAACCGCGTGGCGCTGATCACCGGCGAGGAGAAGATCGCCCCGAAAACCGCCCGTTACAGCGTCTGCACCGTCGAAGCGATGCCGCGCGAGACTGATGTCGCCTTTGTGGCGATCGACGAGGTCCAGCTCGCCGGCGATCTGGAGCGCGGCCACATCTTTACCGACCGGATCCTGCATCTGCGCGGACGCGAGGAGACGCTGCTGTTGGGTTCGGCGACGATGAAGCCGATCCTCCGGCAATTGCTGCCGGGCGTTTCGATCGTCGAGCGGCCGCGCCTCTCAAGTCTGTTCTACGGCGGGCAGAAGAAGATCACACGGCTGCCGCGTCGGTCTGCCATCGTCGCCTTTTCCTCCGATGAAGTCTATGCGATTGCCGAGCTGATCCGCCGCCAGCGCGGCGGCGCGGCCGTCGTGCTCGGCGCGCTCAGCCCGCGCACCCGCAATGCCCAGGTCGAACTCTATCAGAACGGCGATGTCGAATATCTCGTGGCGACGGACGCCATCGGCATGGGCCTCAATCTCGATGTCGACCATGTCGCCTTTGCCCAGGATCGCAAATTCGACGGGCACCAGTATCGCAATCTCAATGCCGGCGAACTTGGCCAGATTGCGGGCCGCGCCGGTCGCCATATGCGCGACGGCACGTTCGGCGTGACAAGCCGCGTCCCGCCCTTTGACGAGGAGCTGGTCGAGCGTCTGGAGACGCACCAGTTCGATCCGGTGAAGGTGCTGCAGTGGCGTTCCAAGGCGCTCGATTTCTCTTCGCTGCATGCGCTCAAGGCGAGCCTTGACGAGGTGCCGCGCGTGCAGGGGCTGACGCGGGCGCTGCCGGCCGTCGACCAGCGCGCGCTGGAGTTTCTGGCTCGCAATCCGGCGGTGGCCGGCAAGGCGGACCGGCGCGACAGGATCGAGACCCTCTGGGAGGCCTGCGCGCTGCCGGACTATCGGCGGATCACGCCGGCCCAACACGCCGACCTGATCGCCTCGCTTTATCTCGATCTTGTCGAACATGGCACTGTGGACGAGGATTTCCTCGCCAAACAGGTTCGCCATGCCGACAGGACCGATGGTGAAATCGATACGCTGTCCGCGCGTATCGCCCAGATCAGAACATGGACCTATGTGTCGAACCGGCCCGGATGGCTTGCCGATCCGACACACTGGCAGGAAAAGACACGGAAAATAGAGGATCAGCTATCGGATGCCCTGCATGAGAGGTTGACGAAACGCTTCGTTGACCGCAGGACTTCCGTGCTGATGAAGCGCCTGAGAGAGAATGCGATGCTTGAAGCTGAAGTGAGCGTGAACGGGGATGTCTTTGTTGAAGGACATCATGTGGGGGAACTGGCGGGCTTTCGTTTCAAAGCCGTGACCGGCGCCGAGGGGCCGGATGCCAGGGCGATCGAGGCGGCCGCGCTGAAGGCGCTGGCGCTCGAATTCGAGGCGCGCGCCGCGCGTCTGCACGCCTCCGGCAATTCCGACCTGGTGCTGGACTCCTCCGGCACGGTGCGGTGGCTTGGCGATCCGGTGGCCCGGCTCGTTGCCTCCGACAATATCCTGCGGCCGCGCATCGTGCTGCTGGCCGATGAGCAGCTGACCGGTACGGCCCGCGATCATGTGGTCGCCCGCATCGAGCGTTATGTCGCCCACACGATCCAGACGGTGCTGAAACCGCTCGATGATCTTGCCAGTGCCGACGATATTGAAGGTCTGGCGCGGGGGCTCGCTTTCCAGCTGCTCGAGAACTACGGCGTGTTGTTCCGGCGCGATGTCGCCGCCGAGGTGAAGGCGCTGGATCAGGATGCGCGCGCCTCGCTTCGCCGCTACGGCGTGCGCTTCGGCGCCTATCACGTCTTCATGCCCGCGCTGCTGAAGCCGGCGCCGGCCGAGATGATCACCCTTCTCTGGGGCCTTGCCAATGATGGCCTCGACAAGCCCGGCTATGGCGAGCTCATTCCGGTTCTCGCCGCAGGCCGCACCTCCGTCGTTACTGATCCGGGGTTCGAGCGCGCTTTCTACAAGCTCGCCGGTTTCCGCTATCTCGGCAAGCGCGCCGTGCGCATCGACATTCTCGAACGCCTCGCCGATATCATCCGCCCGCTGACCCAGTGGAATCCGGAGGCAGGCGGCGCGCAGCCGGAGGGCGCCTTCGACGGCCGTCGCTTCGTCACCACGCCGGCGATGATGTCGATCCTCGGCGCGACGCCGGACGACATGGAAGAGATCCTGAAGGGTCTCGGGTACCGTGCCGATGTGGCAACGCCCGAGGAGGTCGCGGCGCTTGAGGCCGCCCAGGTCGCGCGCGATGCCGAGAAGGCTGCAAAACAGCATGCCGGCGTCGCTGTCGAAACGGTTGCCAAGCGCGCCGAGAAGCCGGCGTCCGAGGCTGAAGTGACGGAAGCGCCGGCGGCTCAGGCTGCCGAAGCGCCCGCCGAAGAAGCCGGCGCGGTTGACAAGGCCGATCAGCCCGCAGCCGAAGCTGAAAATGCCTCAACCCAGCCGGTCGAGGCCGATGCATCGGCGCCGACGGAAGAGGAAGAGCCGAAGCCCGTCCTTCTGTGGCGTCCGGGCGCGCGCGGCCACAATGAGCGCAACCGCCAGGGGCATCAGGGGCGCGGCCAGCGTCACGATGGTCAGCGCCAGGAGGGACGCGGTCGCGGCCAGCAGAACCGCAAGGGCGGTGACGGCGAGCAGCACGAACGTTCCGGCAAGCCCGGCGGCAAAGGCGGCAAGGGCGGCAAGGGGCCGCGCCGTGATCGTGGCGAGAACGAGGGCAGCAAGCCGCGCGACCAGCGCCGCGAGCGTGACAAGCCGATCGATCCGGATTCGCCCTTCGCCAAGCTCGCCGCGCTAAAGGCGCAGATGAAGCGCTAGCCGATGGCGGACGGCGAGGCAGCAGAGCGCCAGCGCGTCGACAAATGGCTGTTCTTCGCGCGTATCGTCAAATCGCGCTCGCTGGCACAAAAGCTGGTGCGCGACGGCCAGGTGAAGCTCAACGGCGCGCGCATCATCCGCCCGAGCGTTGATGTTGCGCCCGGCGACAGGCTGGTCGTCGCTCTCGAGCGACGTGACGTGCATCTCGTCGTGCGCGCGCCCGGCCATCGCCGCGGGCCTTTCTCGGAGGCACAGGAGCTTTACGAGGATGTGAGCCCGCCGCCGGAGGCGCGCGAGAAGCTGACGGCCTTCGAGCAGGCGCAGCGCGTGCCGGGGACAGGGCGTCCGACCAAGAAGGATCGCCGCTCGATGATGCGCCTGCGCGGCGAGGAATAGGCAATTCCCGTGCGGTTTGGAAACTTCTACCCGAAGCCGCCCCGTTTGTGGAATGAAATCATCTTGCGGCAGGCGCGCAAAGCCGTTACCTCACGGTTCAGTTGCTGCCCGTCCTTGCCGGTGGCCCACCGGCCTGAAACTGATCTCTGGAGCCTTTCATGACCTATGTCGTGACCGATAACTGCATCAAGTGCAAATATACCGACTGCGTCGAAGTCTGTCCGGTGGACTGTTTCTATGAGGGCGAGAACTTTCTGGTCATTCATCCCGACGAATGCATCGATTGCGGCGTCTGCGAGCCGGAATGTCCCGCCGAGGCAATCAAACCGGATACCGAGCCGGGCCTCGACCAATGGCTGAAGCTCAACGCCGAATATGCCGAAACCTGGCCAAACATCACCATCAAGAAGGATCCGCTGCCCGAAGCTGACGCCATGGACGGCGTTGAAAACAAGTTCGAGCAGTTCTTCTCCGCCAAGCCGGGCGCCGGCGACTGAGCGCGACTGGCGCCCGCGCGACGCCGCCCGGGCTTTGCCAAGATTTTTGAGCGCGCGCGCAATTTGGGGCTTGGCGAAGCCGCACAATTCGGTTAGGTCTCGGCCAAGCTTCCCTCTCGCCGGCGACGTCTTGTCGCGGGTGCATGGCTCATTGATTTCTGCGGCGTACTGTGCTATATGCAGTGCACTGACCCAGAAAACGGCAGATTTGCCTTAAAGCCCAAGAAAGCAATCAACCCTAGCGTCGACACATCTCATTCGAAGTGCGGAAGCCTTTCGGAACAAGGAATTTCGTCGCGCTTTCCGTTGTCCGTTTGATGGTTACAGTGGGTGCGACCCTCCAAGCCGTCCCACCCGCCGGATCATGCATGTCCGGGACCGGCGCCCGCCGGATGCGTAACAGGGAGTTTTTAAAAGCCTATGACAGTACAACAGAAAAAGTCTGCCGGCCGCCACGGTTTCAAGACCGGTGAGTCCATCGTCTATCCCGCTCACGGCGTTGGCACGATCAATGCGATTGAGGAGCAGGAAGTGGCCGGCATGAAGCTCGAGCTTTTTGTCATCGATTTCGACAAGGACAAGATGCGCCTGAAGGTGCCGGTTGCCAAAGCCATGAGCATCGGCATGCGCAAGCTGTCGGAAACCGATTTCGTCGAGCGCGCTTTGAAAGTTGTGCAGGGCAAGGCCCGCGTGAAGCGCACCATGTGGTCGCGCCGCGCCCAGGAATATGACGCCAAGATCAATTCCGGCGACCTGATCTCGATTGCCGAGGTCGTCCGCGATCTTTTCCGCGCCGACACCCAGCCCGAGCAGTCCTATTCCGAGCGCCAGCTTTACGAAGCAGCGCTTGACCGCATGGCGCGCGAAATCGCCGCCGTCAACAAGCTGTCGGACACCGAGGCTGTCCGTCTCATCGAAACCCACCTTGCCAAGGGTCCCAAGCGCGGCAAGGGTGCGGACGAAGAGGATGACACCCGCGAAGAGGCCGCCTGAGACCTTTCCGCTCACGCTCTGAACGAATGAGAAAAATCCGGCCCCTGTGGCCGGATTTTTGCGTTTTGGCTTCCCTTCACGTTTTTGTGCACGAAAACCAACCAATGGCATTGAACCAAACGGGCATCCGAGGCGTTTGCATTGTTGAGGAGTGCTGGGACGGTTGCGGTTCTGACCGGACCCCCGGCGCTCATGGCCTAGATCGTCTTGCCTTTTTGGGAGTGGTGCCATGAATGTCGACGCACAGGATCATCGGATAGCCAGCGCAGCAATGGCCGCGCCCTATCTGACCCGCGAACAGGAAACGGAACTGGCGGCGCGATGGCGCAGAAGCGATGACAGCGACGCACGCAATGATATCGCCATGGCCCATCTCAGGCTCGTGGTCGCCATGGCCGGCAAGTTTCGCGGCTTCGGCCTTCCCAAATCCGATCTCGTCCAGGAAGGCTATGTCGGTCTTCTGGAAGCGGCGGCCCGATTCGACCACGAGCGCGGGGTGCGCTTTTCGACGTATGCCAGCTGGTGGGTGCGGGCCTCGATGCAGGATTATGTGCTGCGCAACTGGTCAATCGTTCGCGGCGGCACAAGCTCCAGCCAGAAGGCGCTGTTCTTCAAGCTTCGCCGCCTGCGCGCCAAGATTGCCGCGCGCGATCGCGAGATGAGCTCGCAGTCGATCTACGAGGAAATCGCGAAAAACCTCGGCGTCGCCGTCTCCGATGTGCAGGTGATGGATGCCAGGCTCTCCGGCAGCGACACGTCGCTGCAGGCCCCTGTCGGCGGTGAGGGCGAGGAAGGCACCGAGCGCATCGATCTTCTGGTCTGCGACCAGCCACTGCCGGAGGAGCAGGTCTCCGGCATGATCGACGGCGAGCGCCTGAGCGCCAGGCTGAAGCGCGCACTTACCAAACTGTCTCCGCGCGAAAACCGGGTGATCCGCGCCCGAAAGCTGGCTGAGGACGGGGCAACGCTTGCCGAACTCGGCGCCGAACTCGGCATCTCCAAGGAACGGGTGCGCCAGATCGAAACGCGCGCCCTGGAAAAGCTGAAATCGGCGATGACCGCCGATGGCGGAATGATCGCCATCACCGTCTGAGCCGGCTTGCGAAGCTACTGGGAGACGATCTTCACGTCCTGGCCGGCTGACAGCGACGCGCCGGGCCCGAGAGCGTTCAGCACCCTGAACAGTGAAAGCTTGCGGCTCGTTCCCATCATCTTCGCCGACAGGCTCGCCATCGTGTCGCCGGGCTGAACCTGGACGATCCTGATCCTCAACGGTTTCAGACCGGCAAGCTCCTGCGGCGACATCTTGTGGAAGGACGACCGCACCGTGCTGGCGATGTCCTCCAGATAGCCGCTGTCGCGCGGCGCGGCCGTCAGCAGGCGATAGATCTCGTTGCCGTCATGGATCACCGTCACGTCGAAGGACCAGTCACCGGCCACCGCGCGCGCCGTGGCGGCCGGCATGCCGTTGACGCTGGTGGTCTCCACAGAGCCGGGCACGAGGCCGGTCACCCAGCCGCTCTGGATATAGTCCTGCAGGTCGCGGCGGCCCTTCGCCTTCACTCCGTCAAAGCGGATCGCGACATCATTGGGACCCGTCGCCACCACGGCGTTGGCCTTGTCCGTCATCGAGAATCCCTGGGGCACCTCGAAGGCGATCTGAAGCTTCGGGTGGTAGAAGTTCCGGTCGCGGATATAGCCTTCATCGGCGTTGCTGCCATAGAGCAGGCCGTTGATCCC
This sequence comes from uncultured Martelella sp., assembly GCA_963676545.2. Lineage (GTDB taxonomy): Bacteria > Pseudomonadota > Alphaproteobacteria > Rhizobiales > Rhizobiaceae > Martelella. Next base: position 799,360 of record CAXXRG010000003.1, read on the forward strand.
GTTGAGGAAATAATCACGTCCGACCTCCTTCGCGCCGACATTGGCGTAAAGGGCGGCCTGTTCGTCGGCAAGCTCGACGCGGCGCGGGGTGTTGGGATGGCTTGAGAGAAAGTCGAGGCTCGCATCCTCAGCGCCCGCGGATTCGTACTGGGCGAAGGCGGCCATGGAGCGCAGGAAGCGCGCCGCCGCCGTCGGATCGTAACCGGCTTCGGCCAGCATGCGGATGCCGATCGCGTCAGCCTCGAGCTCCTGCTGGCGGGAGAAGGCGGCTAGCCGCATCTTGCCGCGCGCGGCAATCTGTTCGACCTCGGGCGTATCGGGCAGAACCTCGGCGATCACCTCGTTGGAAATGGCCTCGGCCTCCTCGCGCCGCTGGCGTTCGATGCCGTGATTGGCGGTCACATGCGCCATTTCGTGCGACAGCACGGCCGCGATCTCGGAGGCGTCATTGGCAAGCGCCAGCAGGCCGCGAGTGACGTAGAGATAGCCGCCGGGAAGCGCAAAGGCGTTGATGCTCGGCGAGTTGAGAATGGTGATGCGATAGGTCTGCTGCGGGTTCTCGGAAACCGCCGTCAGCGCGCCGGCGATGCGGGCGACGAGTTTTTCCACCTGCGGATCGCGGTATTGTCCGCCATAGGTCTCCAGGATGCGCGGATGTTCGCGCGCGCCCATGGCGGCATTGGGGTCGTTTCGGGTCAGCGCCTCGACGGTCTGTTCGCTGCCGACCGTATCCGGCACGATGAAATAGGTGTCGGTCGTGGTGCAGGCCGAAAGCGCAAGCATGGCGGCCAGGGCAAATGCCGCGCGCCGCGCGCCGGTGCGGCGTCGGTCCGTCTTCAGGCGGCCAGGATTGTTGTTCATGCTTGTTGCGCCTGTCAAAACGCGACCCTTGTCCGGTATTTTCGTGACGGCCGTCAAGCCGCTTCTCCACTGTCATATTTGGCGTTCGCGGCCGCAAGGGTCAATAGCGCACCGAAATCGCCTCGTTTTCAATGACAAGGCGATGATCGGCGATCTGCTCGACCTCGCCGGGTTCGTGCGAGACGATCATCACGGTATTGCCGGTTTCCGCGTGCAGTTCAAGCAGAAGTGTACCCATTTCTCCGCGCATCTCAGGGTCGAGTGCGGCAAAGGGCTCGTCGAGCAGCAGGACCGGGCGGTTGCGCACCAGCGCCCGGGCAAAGGCGGCGCGCTGGCGCTCTCCGCCGGAAAGCGAGGCGGGCATGCGGCGTTCAAAGCCCTCAAGCCCGACGCGGGCAAGCGCCTCGCTTATTCTGAGCCTGTCTTCGCGGTCAAGCCTGAGGCCGGCGCTCACCCCGAGGCCGGTATTGGTGAAGATGTCGAGATGGGCAAAGAGGTTGTTTTCCTGAAAAACCACCGTCACCGGACGCTTTGCTACATGAAGATCGTTCATCGTTTCGCCGCCGATGATGACCCGGCCGCTGTCCGGTTTCTCGAAACCGGCGATCAGGTTCAGCAGCGTGGTCTTGCCGGAGCCGGAGCGGCCGGTGACCGCCGTCACGCGCCCGCCGGCGATCTCGCCGTTGAAGCGGAAACTCTTGTCGCCAAGCGCAAGGGCCGCCGCATCCAATCTGATTGAAGGCGATTGCGTCATGGTTTCTTTCCCTCCCGGGTTCCGCTCGCCGGCGCGCGGGTGCCGGCAATCATCAGGATCAGGCAGAGCGCGCCCAGGATGAGAGCAAGCCCGTTGGCATCGTCGGTTCGGTAGCTGCCGAGCCTGCTGTAGAGCAGCCAGGGCAGGGTGGTCAGCTGATCGCCGCCGAAAAGGGCGACCGCGCCGAGATCGCCGAGCGACAGAGCCATGGCAAAGGCAAGCGCCGTCAGAACCGGCCTCTTGAGGCCCGGCCAGTCGACGATCCTGAGGCGGGCCAAGCCGGAAAGCCCGAGGCTTGCGGCCAGACGGGCCGTGCGGGAGCGATGGACGGCAAAGGCCGGCTGCAGCACGCGCAGCACGAAGGGCAGCGCCATCAGCGCGTTGATCGCGGCAACGATCACGGGCGCTGCGGCATCGGTCAGCCCGAACGGACGCAACAGCAGGAACCAGCCGGTGCCGAGCACGATCGGCGGCACCAGCAGCACCAGCGAACCCATGGCTGACATGGCGCCGGCGCTGCCGCGATAAAAGGGGCCGGGCTCCCTCAATGCCCGGATTGCCCCGATGGCCGTGATGAAGGAAAGCGCCACGGCAAGCGAGACCAGCGCCGCCGACAGGGCGATGACAAGGCTCATCGCCGTTGCCCTGATGAAGACCGGTTCGACGAGAAGGCCGAGAAGGTCCGCCCCCGCGCCCTTCACCACGATGACGGCAAGCGGCAGGATGAGCCAGAGCGTGAACAACGCGATCAGCGCGAAATCCATGCCGCGTGACAGATGATGGTCCGCGTCCGGTCGCCGGCCCGGCTCGCTGCTGGCGCTGGTGCCGGGATCGCCGGCGCGCGGCAGGAAGGCGAGGGCTGCCAGAACCAGAGCCGTCAGGGTAATCTGCAGGCCGGAAAGGGCGACCGCGCGGGCGGGATTGAAGTCAAACCGCAGCGCCTGGTAGATCGCGACCTCGATCGTGGTCGCCGCCGGCCCGCCGCCAAGGATCAGCACCAGCGTGAACGATGTGGCGCACAGCATGAAGATGAGACCGGCAACGCCGGCGATCAGCGGCGCGATCACCGGCCATTCGATCAGGCGGAACACGGTGCGCCGCGGCATGGCGAGCATCGCCGCCGTCTTGAAATATTCCTGTGGTACGCGTTCAAGCCCGGCCAGAATGAGGCGGGCGGCCAGCGGCAGGTTGAAATAGACATGGGCGATCAAAATGCCCTGCAGGCCGTAGATCTGCAGCGGACGGCCAAGCGCCGCAAGGTCGAGCGCATCGTTGAACAGGCCCTGTCGCCCCCATATGCCGATAATCCCGAGGGCGCCGATCAGCACCGGAAGCCCGAGCGGCACGGCCATCAGCCGCACGATCCAGATGCGGCCGGGAAAATGCGGCCGCCTGGCCATGGCAAGCGCAACGGGAATGGCCAGCGCCACGGAGAGCAGCGTGGACAAGAACGCCTGGTAGAGCGTGAAGCGCAGGATGCGCCAGACATAGGGCTCGTCAAGAACCGCCGCGGCGTCGCCAAGCCGGCCGAACCCGGCAAGCGCCGTCACCGCCACGGCAATGAAGCCGATGACGGCAAGAAGGGCGATGAAACCGGCGGAAAGGTTGCGGCGGAACTCCGCCCCTGTCAGATACACGGCTGTTGTTGCGGTCCCGTCACCGCGCGCTCATGGCGTTCAGCCATTCATCGATCCAGGCCTGCCGGTTCTTGGCCACCACATCGGGAGCGAACTGCAGCGTCTTGTCCGGCGTGACCGCATTCCGGAAGGCGGCCGGCAGCGGATCGGAGGTGGCGGCCACGGGCATCATCCAGTTATGCGTCGGGATGGCGTCCTGAAAGCCGGGCGTCAGGATGAATGCGAGGAAGGATTTCGCCAGCGCCGGATCGTCGGCCATCGCCGTCATGCCGGCGACCTCGATCTGGATATAGAGCCCGTCTTCGAAATCGGCGGCCTTGTAGCGGTCGGTCTCCTCGGCAATCTCGTGATAGGCGGGCGAGGTGGTGTAGGACAGAACCATCGGCGCCTCGCCGCTGGTGAAGAGGCCATAGGCCTCCGACCAGCCGGGCGCGACTGTGAGGATGCGTTTCGACAGCGTCTCCCACTTTGCAGCGGCCTCGTCGCCATAGACGGATTTCATCCACAACAGCATGCCGAGGCCGGGCGTCGAGGTGCGCGGATCCTCGATCACGATCTTTTCGTCCTTCGGCCCGTTGACGAGTTCATCAAGCGTGGTCGGCGGCGTATCGATGCTCTGGCTGTCATAGACGATGTCGAAATAACCGTAGTCGAAAGGCACGAAGATGTCGTCGTCAAAGCCGCCGGGGATATCGAGGTTTTCCGTGGAGACGCCGGATGCGGCAAAAAGTCCCGTCTCCTTCGCTTCGTGGATCAGGTTGTTGTCGAGGCCCAGAACGATATCGGCCGGGCTCGATTTGCCCTCGAGCTTCAGCCGGTTCAACAACGCCACGCCGTCTTCCGCGCCGACGAATTTGACGGTGCAGCCGCACTGGGCCTCGAAGGCGTCCTTCACCAGCGGCCCGGGGCCCCATTCAGTGTTGAAGCTTTCATAGGTATAGACGGTCAGCACCCTGCCATCCTGGGCGTGGGCGCTGCCGGCCGCGCCTATTGCGAGTGCCGCAACCGCTATTTTCAGATGGTGAGCTGACATGACGCCTCCTTCGTGCTGTCGCAGTCAAAAAGGGAAAAGGGCGTCTTCCGGTGCACGCGTCTAATCCCTCCGCCGGTGTTAACCGGATCAGGTTCCTCGGGTTGGCTATCCACCTCTCAGCGGTTGACGCAAGGATCTCGCGTTCCGCACCCCGTTAGAGCTTCAACACACCTATCTCGGGCCTGTCCTGATTTCAAGGGTTTGCGCATTTGAAAAGGCAGGCGAAAGCGACTAGGTATGTGGCACATTCGGATTTTCCGGATGTGCCCGCCAGTCGTCATGCAGAAAGTGTGTCGGCTCAATCCTCTGCAAGCGCGAAAGCGAAGACCTCGCCCGCGCTTCAGGAAAGAGAAACGGCGCTTCGGCGTGGGTCGGGCCTCTGCCTGTCTTTCGCCGTCGCGCTCGGTGTTCAAGGAAGGAGCACACGAAATGGCAGAAGCAAAGAGCGGGGACACCGTTCGTATTCACTACACCGGAACGCTCAACGACGGTTCGACCTTCGATTCCTCCGAAGGCCGCGACCCGCTGGAATTCACGGTCGGCGCAGGTCAGATCATTCCCGGTCTCGATCGCGAGATTGCCGGCATGAATGTCGGCGACAGCCGTCAGGTTCAGGTCCCCTCCGACGAGGCCTATGGCCCGCATGATCCGCAGAAGGTTCAGGTCGTGCCGCGTTCGGCCATGCCGGCCGAGGTCGATGTGGCGCCCGGCATGCAGCTTCAGGCCCGCACGCCCGATGGCCAGACCGTGCCGCTGATCGTCACCAAGGTTGAGGAAGAGCAGGTTACCGTCGATGCCAACCATCCGCTCGCCGGCCAGGATCTGAACTTTGCGATCGAGCTCGTCGAAATCGTGAAAGCCGCCTGATAAAAAAGCGTTTTTCGGCAGCTCCGCCATCTTGACGGCGCCTTTGCGGCGTTTGAAAATATTGCGGCGCGAAGAAGGCGAATTGCCATGATCTTGCCATTCTTTGGTTGAATGGCTGCCTTATAAATGGGGCTGGAATGCAAGGCGGCGTTCCAGCCCCTTTTGACGCGCGAGAATGGGGCTCGGCTTCGATCGCAGGGTTGTCTGCGTCGATTTTTTTGAACCCGCCTGGAACCGATACGAAAGAGCGCCGTTTTGAAATCGGTCGTGTGTGCTATAGAGACAACTTATGCGTGATTCTTGGATCATCAAGCCCATTTTCAAGCACAGCAACGCGGCGCGCATTATGCTGCCATGCAACATCCGCGATATTGTATTTTCCAACTGACGGGAATTTGAATGAAGAGACGTGTTTTTCTGGCGCAAACAGCGGTCGGCGCGCTGGCCTTTAGCGGCATTGCAGGGCGCGCATTCGGGCAGGACGCGGCCGTCGAGCCTGCCAAGGTCCCGGATCAGAACGAAGCCGTTAAAGCCGAGGCGCCGCAGCCGGACGGCTTTACGTTCGACACGCTGACGGCAAGGATGAAGGCGCGCGCCGCAGAGGCCTATCAGGAACCCTCGCAAAACGTCCCCGAGCCATTCAAATCGCTCCACTACGATGATTATCGCGCGGTCCGCTACGATCCCAACAAGGCGATCTGGCGTGATCAGTCGGAGTTCCAGCTGCAGGCCTTTTCGCTCGGCTGGCTGTTCAAAACCCCGGTCGATATCTACGAGGTTGCCAACGGCAAGGCCGAGAAGCTGGTGTTTTCGGCCAATGATTTCATCTATCGCCCGCCGTTGGATGTCGAACAGTTCAAGGATGTCGAACTGCCCGGCGTCGCGGGTTTCCGCATCAACTATCCGCTGAACCGTCCCGATGTTTCAGACGAACTGATCTCGTTTCTCGGTTCATCCTATTTTCGCGCGCTCGGCCAGGGCAATCTCTACGGGCTTTCCGCGCGTGGGCTTGCGATCAACACCGCGACGAGCGGCGGCGAGGAGTTTCCGCGCTTCTCCGCCTTCTACATTGTCCGGCCGGCAGCCGAGAGCGAGAAGATCACGGTTTTTGCCGAACTCGACGGCCCGAGCGTGGCCGGCGCCTACCGTTTCGTGATCACGCCTGGCAAGAATACCCGCATGGATGTCACGGCGCGGCTTTTTTTCCGGAACGATATCGCCCGCCTCGGCGTTGCCCCCATGACTTCCATGTTCCTGTTCGGGCCGGCCAATCACCATGCCTTCGATGACTATCGGGAACGTGTCCACGACAGCGAGGGGCTGAAGATCGTGCGTGCGGATGGAACCGAACTGTGGCGCAACCTTCAAAACGCGAAGAAGCTCGCCAATTCCTTCTTCACCGAGACCGATCCGCGCGCCTTCGGGCTTTATCAGCGCCACCGGGACTTCGAGGACTATCAGGATGCCGAAGCCCATTACGAGCGCCGGCCATCGCTGCTGGTCGAACCGCTCGGCAACTGGGGCAAGGGTTCGATCTCGCTGGTCGAAATTCCGACCGACAAGGAAGTCAACGACAATATCGTTGCCTTCTGGCAGCCGGATGCGCCGGCAAAGGCCGGCGGTTCGGCCGAGTATTCCTATCGCCTGACCTGGGGCACGATCGAGGAAGACCGGGCGCGCATTGCCCGCGTTGTCGACATCCGCAGCGGCGAAGGCGGCGTATCAGGGACTGACGGCGACAAGGATGTTCGCAAGCTGGTCGTCGATTTCGCCGGCGGCGCGCTTGATGATCTCGGCAGCGGCTCGGAACTTCAGGAGCGGCTGCACATTACCAATGGCGAGATCGTTCATTCCACGGTTTCGGCAATAAGGGGCGAAGGCGTCTGGCGGCTTGCCATCGATGTCCGCCCGGCCGGCGATGCGCCGGTGGAACTGGTCGGGGCGCTTTCGGACGGCAGCCGCGATCTGAGCGAAGTATGGCTTTATCAATGGAGAAGAGGCGATGACCAGCCAGAGTGATGGAAACAAGGACATGACCCGGTTTCTCCCGGTAACGGCGCCCTTGCCGATGCCCGACCAGATGATCGAGCGTCCCCGCCGCCATGGCCTGGTCGCATTCCTGCTGTCGCCGGTCCTCTCCTGGCAGCGTCCGCGCGCGGCGCGATCGCTTTTCAAGGGATAAGGGACCGAACCGAAAGGCCAGCACGGGTTTCCGGCGCCGGCGTCAATGCGAGGATGAGCGATGCTGGCTCTCAGGCGAACCATTTCCATTCTGTTTGCGGTTTTCGTGGCGGCCATCGCCTCGCGGCTCGCCATGGACGTGTTCTTCGCTGACGGAACAGACTGGGTGGATTTCGTCAGGATCGCGCTTTGCGCGGCTACGGCCGCCTGGATCGCTTGGGGCGCATCGCTGGCGCTTGGCGGGCTGTTCGGCGCGCCGATAAGGACGCCGCCGCGCGCAAGTCTGTCGGAAGGCGGGCATGCCGCGCGCACCGCCATCCTGATACCGGTCTATAACGAGGATCCGCGCGCGACCTTCTCCTCCGCCGCGGCCATGGCCGAGAGCCTTCAGGCGACCGGGCACGCAAATCTCTTCGACATTGCCATCCTGTCGGATACCCGCGATCCGGAGATCGCGGCGGAAGAGGAGGAATGGTTTCTCAGGCTTCACGCCGAGGTCGCGCCGCCGATCGGGGTGTTCTATCGCCGCCGCACCGACAATTCCGGCAAGAAAGCCGGCAATATCGGTGACTTTGTTCGCCGCCACGGCGCGCGTTACCCCTATATGCTGATCCTGGATGCCGACAGCCTGATGGAAGGCGAGACGATCGTCGAGATGCTGCGCCGCATGGAGGCGGAACCGAAGCTCGGCCTGCTGCAGACCCTGCCGAAAATCGTCGCCGCCCGTTCGTGGTTTGCCCGCGCGCTGCAATTCTCCGCCGGCCTGTTCTCGCCGATTTTCACGCGTGGTCTGGCGCGCATGCAGGGCAAGGAAGGCCCGTTCTGGGGTCATAACGCCATGGTGCGCACCGAGGCCTTTGCCGAAAGCTGCGGCCTGCCGGCGCTGACCGGCGCGCCGCCCTTCGGCGGCCATATTCTCAGCCATGACTATGTCGAGGCGGCGCTTCTGGCGCGCAAGGGCTGGATCGTTCGCGTCGATGCCGATCTGGAGGGCTCCTTCGAGGAAGGGCCACAGAACGTCATCGACTATGCCAAGCGCGACCGCCGCTGGTGTCAGGGCAATCTTCAGCATATCCGCCTCATCCACGGCCCGGGGTTGAAGGGCTGGAACCGGTTCACCTTTGTGCAGGGCGTGATGGCCTATGTCAGCTCGCCGCTGTGGATGGCCTTTATCGCCGCCTCCATCGTTGCGCCCTTGTTTGCGCCGCCGCCGGAATATTTCCCGAGTCCCTATCTGCCGGCGATCTTTCCGCGCGCGGAAACCGCGCTTGCCGTCACGTTGCTCGTCGGCGTCGGCGGGCTCCTGATCGGGCCCAAACTGTTGATTGCGCTGCGTTCCGGCATCACCGGCGAGGCGCGCCGTTTCGGCGGTTTCATCGCCGTTTTCGCCTCGACGCTTGCGGAAATCATCTGGTCGTCGATCCTGGCGCCGATCACGCTCATGTATCAGAGCCGCTCGGTCATGCAGATCCTCTTTGGCATGGATGGCGGATGGCCGTCTTCCGACCGCGAGGGGCAGACGATCGGTTACGGCGAAGCCTTCAAGGCAAGCTGGTGGATCGTTCTGACCGGTATCGTCATGCTCTCGGGCGCCTTCATTCTGGCCCCGGCGCTGTTTTGGTGGTTGACGCCGATCGCCGTGCCGCAAATGCTCTCGCCGTTTCTGATCGCCGCCAGTTCGTCACCGGCAAGCGGCCGCATCGCCGCGCGTTGCGGCTTGCTGCTGACCCCGGAGGAACGCGAGCGCCCGGCCGTCATGCGGCTGCGCGATGCGGTGCTTTCGCGCTGGCGCATGCCGCGCGTCAATGAAGGCGACGAAAGGGAGGATGTCGCGGAGGTTCCGCAAACGGGCAAGGCCGAGCCCGCTTATTCGGCTGTTCAGGGATAACGAATTTGAATGAGGCAGGAGCGCACGCCTATGTGCGGATACCGCCGGAGAGGAGCCGTCGCGATCCGCGCCTCGACGTGCTGAGGGGCCTGGCATTGATCATGATCTTCATCGATCATGTGCCGGAAAATCTCTATTCGTTCTATACGATCCGCATGATCGGCTTTTCCGATGCCGCGGAGGCCTTTGTGCTGATCTCCGGCATCTCGGCCGGGCTTGCCTACAGTCACCGCTTTGCCGGCGCGATGATGAGCACCGCCCGCCTCATCTGGAAACGCGCGCTCACGATCTACGGCGCCCATGTGCTCTCGACCTTGCTCGCGCTGTTGATGACGGTGCCGGCCGTCTTTGCTTTCGGGCTGTTCGCCTTCGGCGAAACAAACGGCGTCGACTGGGCCTGGCGGCAACCGGCCGCGACGGCGCTCGGCATCTTCACGATGAGCTATCAGGTCAGCTATTTCAACATTCTGCCGCTTTATGTTGTGCTGTTTGCCGCTGTGCCCGGATTGCTTTGGCTCGGGCGAAAAAGCGTTGCGCCGATGTTGCTCGTCAGTGCCGCCATCTGGCTTGCCGGGCGCTGGAGCGGGCTCAGAATGCCGGCCTATCCCGGCGATTGGGCCTGGTATTTCAACCCGTTCTGCTGGCTCCTGCTGTTTGCCATCGGCCTTGCGATGGGGATGAGCGCGCGCCGGGGCAAGGCGCTGGTGCCGTTCTCGCCTGTCCTTTATGCCGCCGCCGTCGCCTTCGTCGCCTATGCAGCCTGGTGGCGGCTGACCGGCCGCTATGCATTTCCCTGGCCGGAAACGCTGACGCCTTCCGTCATTGCCGATACATCCAAGGAAACGCTTGGCCTGCCGCGCATCGCCCACATTCTGGCGCTGGCCTATATCGTCATCTACCTGCCAGGCTTCCGCAGTTTCCTCGAAACGCCGGTGTTTCGTCCTGTCAACATCATGGGGCGGGCAAGCCTCGTCACCTTCGTCACGGGATCCCTGATTGCCTTCGCCCTGCAGATTTTCCGCACGGTTTATCCAACCGGGCTTTTGCAGGATACGCTGCTGCTTGCCGCCGGTCTCGTGTTTCAGTATTGCGCCGCCCGCTATGCGCTACGGCGGGCCGGCAGACTTGCGCTGCCGGAACCGCGACCGCGGGAGGGGCCGTCCCGTCCGATGCAAAATCTCGTCGCCACGCCACCGCGCAAGGTCGACCGGTAACGCGCCGGATCAGGCTGGCGACCTGACCGCTTCCGGCGTGTGCTGCGCGCCGAGCGCGGCCGGCTTCAGGCTTGCCGCTGCGAGGAGGCCGGCAAAGGCCAGGCAGGCGGCGAAGGTGAAGATCATGGTGAAGGTATTGGCGTAGCCGGCGACTGCGGCCTGATGGGCCGCGCCCGAGAGGCCTGAGATCGCAACCGGCGTGAGGTCGACCAGCGGACCCGCGCCGGGCACCGGCGGCGATCGTTCGAGGCCGCGGGCAAGCAGCGCGCCATAGATAGAGATGGCGGTTGCCGCACCGATCATGCGCGACAGCGTCACCGTGCCGGTTGCCGCGCCGACGTCTCCGCCGCGCGCGACATTCTGGACGCCGAGCACCGGTACCTGCTGGCCAAGCCCCACGCCAATGCCCTGAAGCCCCATGAGGATGGCGACGGCATAGAGCGGCGCACCATTGCTGAAAAGCGCCAGCAGCGTGAAGCAGAGCGCCGACAGCGCCAGCCCCATGATTGCATAGGGCTTGTAGCGCCCGGTCATCGACATCAGCCGTCCGCTGCTGATCGAACCGATGACGATGCCGGTGGTGATCGGGATGAAAAACAGGCCGGCGGAGGTCGGCGACAGGCCGTAGACGGTCTGCAGGTAAAGCGCCAGATAGTTGACCATGCCGATTGCGACCGCGCCGCTGGTGATCGAAATAAAGATCAGAAGCGCCACCGTGGGGTTGGCAAGAAGCGACAGCGGTATGATCGGCTCCGGCGCGCGGCGCTCCGCCAGCACCCAGGCAAAGCCGCAGACGAGCGCAACCCCAACCACGGCAAGGCTTGAGGGGGCGACCAGAGAGCCAAAGATCTCGCTGGAATCGCTCCACAGCACGATTGCCGTGACGGCGATGGCCAGGAGGATCGCGCCGGCGAAATCGATTTTCGGCTGGCGGTCCGGCTTGCGGTTGGGGAGCAGAAAAAACAGCCCGCAAAGGACAATGAGCGAGAGTGGCAGATTGATGAGGAAGATCGACCGCCAACCGAAGGCTGCCGTCATCGTGCCGCCGAGAAGCGGTCCGAGCGCGCCGGAGGTCATGATCACGAGGCTGGCATAGCTCTGGTATTTCGGCCGTTCGCGCGGCGAGAACAGGTCGGCGTTGAGCGCGAAGATCGAAACCATCAGTCCCCCGCCGCCAAGGCCCTGCAGGGCGCGGGCGGCGATCAGCGTGTTCATCGAGACGGCGAGCCCACAGGTCAGCGATCCGATGAGAAAGATCACGATTGCGGCCATCAGTACATATTTTCGCCCGATAAGATCGCCAAGCTTGCCATAGAGCGGCATCACGGCGCATGAGGCGAGCAGATAGGCAGAGGCCACCCAGCCGAAGCGCTCGACCGCGCCGAATTCGCCGACGATCGTCGGCAGGGCGGTCGAGACGATCTGGTTGTCGAGCGTCGCCAGGAACATCGCCATCAAAAGGAAGAGAAAGGCGACGATGCGCAGGCGGGGATGCTCGACCAGCGAAATGAATGGCTGATTGGCGTGGGATGAATTCTGTGTCATTGCGCAAATATGTGATGAAAGCAAATATATGTCAATGACACTAAATTGCCTTTGGCATGTTTCAAGTTGGCGAGAAATCGGTTATAGAAAAAGACATGATGAGCAACAGCACCCAAGAACGCGAAAACGCCGACAATGACGCCATGGACCGGATTTCCGGCGCGATGACGCGCAACCGGCTGATGACGCGGCGGCGCATTCTCGGCCGGCTCGCCATCGCCAGGGTTGCGCCAGCGCTGGAGATCACCCATCTCGACGTGCTCGACGTCGTCTCCCGTGTCGAGCCGCCGGCCAAGGCCACGATCGGCGCGGTTGCCGAGGGCATGCGCATCGATCCGTCGCGCGCAAGCCGTATCGTCGCCGAGCTCGTCGCCCAGAATGTGCTGGAACGGCGGGTTTGCCAGAGCGACGCCCGCCGCTCGATCCTCGTCATCACCGCTAAGGGCGGCAAGCTTCTGGATGAGATCCACGCCGTCAAGCGCGGCCTCATCGAAAGCGTCACGGAAAGCTGGTCGGCGGAGGAGCTCGATTCCTTCTCCCGGCTCTACGAACGCTTTGTCTGCGGTATCGAGGACTTCATCAGCGAACATGCCGGCGAGGACGAGCGCCATGCCGTCGACGCGCCGAGGGTCCGTTCAGCCGGCTGAAACCGACGGCCCTTGCCTGAATCCGCTTTTGTTTGGCCGTGACATTCGATATGGCCTTAGCCCATGAAAGCAGCAGAAACCTTCACCCTTCTCCTGGGCGGCGCGCTTGCCGTGGACGAGCGTGTCCGGCGGCTTGTCGCCGGCAGCCGCGTCATCGCCGCCGATGGCGGCATGGCGCACGCCGAAGCGCTCGGCGTGGCGCCGGAAGTCTGGGTCGGCGACTTCGATTCCACCGATGCCGCGCTGATGGAGCGTTTTCCGGATGTCGAGCGCAAGGATTTTCCGCCGGCCAAGAACGCGACCGACGGAGCGATTGCCACCGAAGAGGCGATTGCAAGGGGTGCGACGCGGATCATCATGGCCGGCGCGCTGCAGGGCGAACGCACTGATCATGGCATGATGAACATGATGCTCGCCGTGCGCCTGGCGGAGGACGGCTTCGACCTGGTGCTGACCTCGGGTGAGGAAGAGGCGCGGCCGCTTCTGCCCGGAAAGACGGACATCGCCATGCCGGCCGGCGCGCTGTTCTCGGTGCTGGGTTTTTCCGATCTCTCCGGGCTTTCGATTGATAACGCGGTCTATCCGCTGGAGGAATTCGAGGCCCCCTTCGGTCTGCCGCGCACGGTATCCAACAAGGCTGGCAATGGCGACGGTCCCGTCCGCCTCGGGTTGAAAAGCGGCCGCGGCATCGTCATCTTCCGCCCTCATGATTTTTCGGGAGTTTGAGGCATGGCGCCTCCGATATTGAAACTGGACGACATCCATCTGAGCTTCGGCGGCACGCCGCTTCTGTCGGGCGCCGGCCTGCAGGTCGAGCCGGGCGATCGCGTCTGCCTTGTCGGGCGCAACGGTTCGGGCAAGTCGACGCTGCTGAAAATCGCCGCCGGAATGGTGGAACCGCAGTCGGGCGAAATCTTCCGCCATCCTTCCGTCACCATCCGCTATCTCGAACAGGCGCCGGATTTTTCCGGATATGCCACGGTGGAAGACTATGTGGCCGAGGGGCTTGCGCCCGGTGACGCGCATTACCGCGCCGACTACATGATGGAGCATCTGGGCGTGGAGCCGAAAGCGGATCCGAAGACGCTGTCGGGCGGGGAGGCGCGCCGCGCCGCGCTCGCCCGCGTTCTCGCGCCCGAGCCCGATATTCTTCTGCTCGACGAGCCCACCAACCACCTCGATCTCAACACCATCGAATGGCTGGAAGGCGAGCTTGCCGCCACCCGTTCGGCGCTGGTGCTGATCTCGCATGACCGGCGGTTTCTGGAAAACATCTCCACGGCCACGGTCTGGCTCGATCGCGGCACGGCGCGGCGCATGGATCAGGGCTTTGCCGCCTTCGAGGAATGGCGCGACAAGGTGCTGGAGGAAGAGGAAGCCGAACAGCACAAGCTGGCCCGCGCCATCGTGCGCGAGGAGCACTGGCTGCGCTACGGCGTCACCGCCAGGCGCAAGCGCAATATGCGCCGGCTCGGCGAGCTTCACGACATGCGCGCCCGCCATCGCGGCCATCGCGGGCCGCAGGGCACGGTGAATGCGACGGTCACAGAGGCGAAGGACAGCGGCAAGCTGGTGATCGAAGCCGAGGGCATCACCAAGTCTTTCGGCGCGCGTGAAATCGTCAAGCCGTTTTCGCTGCGTGTGGGGCGCGGCGACCGGATCGGTCTCGTCGGCCCCAACGGGGCGGGTAAGACGACGCTGCTGAAGCTTCTGACCGGTCAACTCGCGCCCGACAGCGGTTTTGTCCGCCTCGGCATCAATCTCGAGATTGCCGTCATCGACCAGAAGCGCGAGGACCTCAATCCCGACGACACGCTCGCCCATTACCTGACCGACGGGCGCGGCGACACGCTGCTGGTCAATGGCGAACAGCGTCATGTGACCGGCTATATGAAGGATTTCCTGTTCCAGCCCGAACAGGCGCGCACCCCGATCCGCAATCTCTCCGGCGGCGAACGCGCCCGGCTGATGCTGGCGCGCATTCTGGCCAAGCCGTCGAACCTGCTGATCCTCGACGAGCCGACCAATGATCTTGATATCGAGACGCTCGACCTGCTGCAGGAGATCGTCGCCGGCTTCAAGGGCAGTGTCATCCTCGTTTCGCATGACCGTGATTTTCTCGACCGAACCGTGACCTCGACGATCGCGCCGGCCAATCCGCTCGCGCCCGACGGCGTCTGGCTCGAATATGCCGGCGGCTATTCCGACATGCTGGCCCAGCGCAAGGGCGCGGCGGCGGAGGCGAAGGCGCAGGAAAAGCGGGAGAAACAGGCCGCGCAGGACGAAAAGGGAACGGCCGACCGGTCACAGAAGAACAAGGGAAAACTTTCCTTCAAGCAGAAATTCGCGCTCGAAAATCTGCCGAAGGAGATGGAGAAGATCGAGGCCGAGGTTGTCAAGCTCGAGGAAAAAATGGCCGATCCCGCCTTTTTCCAGCGCGATCCCGACTGCTTTGCCAAGGTCGCGAAAAAGCTTGAAGATTTGAGAGCCGATCTGGCCGCCAAGGAAGAGGAATGGCTGGAACTGGAAGTGCTCAGGGAGGAACTGGAGGGCTGATGCCGGAAGGGCGCATCTATTTCGCCTATGGCTCCAACATGCTGAGCGCGCGGCTTTTGCGCCGTTGCCCCTCCGCATGCGCCCTTGGATCAGCCGTTCTTGACGATCACGCGCTCGACTTCGCCAAGCCGGGCCGCGATGGTTCCGGCAAGGCGACGATCAAGGTCGATGCCGGCGCTCGGGTTTTCGGCGTTCTGTTTTCGCTTCATCCCGACGAGTGCGACCTGCTCGACGGGTTCGAGGGACGCGGCAAGGGGTATGACCGGATCGAGGATTGCACGGTCAGGCCGATGGCCGGCGGCGCGCCGATCGCAGCATTCACCTATATGGCACCGCCTGCCTTCCGTTCGTCCGGGCTTTCACCCTTCGACTGGTACCACGCCCTCATCATCGCCGGCGCACGTCAGCATGGCCTGCCGGAGGATCATATCGCTTGGCTCGAGGGGATAGCCGCTATCCCCGACCCTGAGACAGGCCGTGCCGCGCGGCGCGAAGCGCTCGACATCCTCTCGTCGATGGCAACCGAAACGTGCTTGCAAGCAAAGCCGCGAACCCCGTAAATAGGCCGTCGCGTCGCCTGACAGACGACCGGCGCCCAGTGTGAAAGCGAAAGCAAGAATGCCGGAAGCACCGCATAAGGACCACAGAATGCAACGCTGGATCGGCCAGGCCGCCGTGGGGCGCGCGCCGCTGATCCCTTCGGTCACCGCCGCCCGCTGGCTGCTTCTCGGCGTGGCGATCGCCGCCGTCTATTTCTTCCATGGCTTTCTGGTCCCGGTTCTGGCCGCGCTGATCATTGCCTTTGCCTCGCAGCCGGTTTTCCGCGATCTCAACCGCCGGCTCGGCAATCGCCGCACGCTGTCGGCGACAATCGCCATTCTTCTCATCCTCCTGTTTCTGATCCTGCCGATCATCTTCGCGGTGATCTACATGTCGCGCGAGCTCGAAGCCTGGATCGCCTGGGCGGCGGAAGCGAACAGGATCGGCGCGCCGGTGCCGGACTGGATCTTCAACCTTCCGGTCGTCGGCGAATGGATTGCCACCAAATGGCGGGAATATCTCGGCCAGCCCGGCGATATCGGCCAGCTGATCCAGGCTGTCAGCGGTGAGAATATCGGCAGCATCTACCGCACGGCGCTGTTTGTCGGCGGCCGGGTCTTCGGCCTGCTGCTTTCGGCGCTGTTCATGCTGATCGCATTGTTCTTCCTCTACAAGGACGGCGACAAGTTCGCGGCTCAGCTCGACATGATCGGCGAGCGGCTGTTTCCCGACCGCTGGTACCGCATCTCCCGCGTCGTGCCGGCGACGATCTCCTCGACGGTTACCGGCATGACGCTGATCGCCATGGGCGAGGGCATTGTCCTGGGCACGGCCTATTATCTGGCCGGCGTACCGAATTTCGTTTCCTTCGGTCTTCTGACCGCCGTCATGGCCATGGTGCCGGGCGGCGCGCCGCTGACCTTCACCCTGATCTCGGGCTATCTGATTGCCCGCGGCACGCCCGTGCACGGCATCGCGCTGATGGCATGGGGCACGGTCGAGCTCTTCATCGTCGACAAGACCTTGCGTCCGCGCCTTGTCGGCGGGCCGATCAAACTGCCTTTCCTGCCGACCTTCTTCGGCCTTGTCGGCGGGGTGAAGACGATGGGGCTGATCGGCCTGTTCGTCGGTCCGGTGCTGATGGCGCTGATCGTGGCGATCTGGCGCGAATGGGTGCTGGAAGCCTCCGGCACGGCGCCGGAAGCCGCCAATCCCAATGCCGAGGTCGCCCCGCCCGCCGGCGATCCGCCGGCCGGGGAAGCCGAGCATGTTCCCCGCCCCGGCGCCTATGCCGGTTCTGCGGAAACGGCTGCCCCGCGCGAAAGCTGACCCTCAGCCGACGACGACAAGCCGCATGCCGCGCCGCAGATGCGGCAGCAGCACGCGCATGGCCGAAGGCGTCACGGCGACACAGCCGGCCGTCGGTTCGAAGCCTGGCCGCGCCAGGTGAAAGAACACCGCCGAACCCCGCCCTTTGACGCGGCGGCTCATGTTCCAGTCGAGAATGATGACGATGTCGTAGATCCCGTCATCGCGTCTCAGCCGCTCATGGTTTGCGGAAAAGGGCAGGCGGACGGGACGGTTGTAGTTCGGGTCCGAAGGCGCGTCGCACCAGCCGTCATCCGCGCGGATGCCGCGCAGGCCGAGCGGGCTTTGCGGCAGGATCGGCAGGCGGTCGCGGACAAGGCCGCCGCAAAGCGCCATCACGGCAAGCGGGGTGGCGCCGTCGCCTTCGCGTTTGCGCGCCGATATGCCGCCGCGCCCGATGGCTGCGGGAAAGCGCAGCGGCCCGAAGGCGAGGATCGCGCGGTGGGCGCCACCCGGCGCACGACGCACGGCGATCACGGTCTTGCTGCTGCGGCGTGTTTTGATGCGTTTCTTCACTTTTTTTTGCTTTGTGCGTGAAATCATATAGTTTCATAGGACTACGCCCGGCGATAGCCTGCCGCAATATCGATATCGACGGAACACGCCATGCGGGAGAGCGAATGGCGCATAATGACACGAGAGGGCAAGGAGCATGACGGAGAGGACGATCCTTCTGGTCGATGACGACCAGGATTTGCGCGAAACGCTCGTCGAGCAGCTTGAGCTCTATGACGAGTTCGCCATCCTTTCGGCCGATTGCGCCGCCCGTTCGCTGAAGATGCTGAAGGAAGAACAGGTTGATCTCCTGATCATGGATGTCGGCCTGCCGGACATGGACGGGCGCGAGGCCGTGAAAATGGCCCGCAAAAACGGGTTCAAGGCGCCGATCATCATGCTGACCGGCCACGACACCGACAGCGACACCATCCTCGGCCTTGAGGCGGGCGCGAATGACTATGTCACCAAGCCGTTTCGTTTCGCCGTGCTGCTTGCCCGCATCCGCGCTCAGCTGCGCCAGCACGAGCAGAGCGAGGACGCGACATTCAATGTCGGCCCTTACGTGTTCAAGCCGGGACAGAAGCTCTTCACCGGGCCCGGCAACAAGAAGATCAGGCTGACGGAAAAGGAAGCGGCAATCATCCGCTATCTTTACCGTGCCGGCCAGAAAGTGGTAACCCGCGACATGCTTCTGGAAGAGGTCTGGGGGTATAATTCCGGCGTCACCACCCATACGCTGGAAACCCATGTCTACAGGCTGCGCCAGAAAATCGAGGAAGACCCGTCAAATGCGCGGATCCTCGTGACGGAAAACGGTGGCTACAAGCTGGTGCCCTGACCGGCCCTTTTGGCGGGCAGCAGGGGCGGACGGCTCGGGGAGAACAAGTTATGGCACTGTCGCGCGATATCGAGACGATCCGCCGAACCGAGCTTTTTTCGGGTTTCTCCGTTGACCAGCTGCGCCTGATCGCCTTCACCGTCACGCGGCTTTCCTGCGATACGGGGCAGGTGCTCTGCGAAGAGGATGCCGAAAGTCTCGGCGCCTATCTCGTGGCGGACGGCACGCTCCAGCTCAAGGCCGGCGGGCGTTCGGCGGGCATTGCCGGCGCCGGCAGCCTGCTTGCGGAAGCCGCCCTGATCAGCCCCATTCCGCATCGCGTTTTAGCCATTGCCGCCGAGCCTGCTGATATCCTCCTCATCCGCCGCGACCAGTTCCTGCGCCTGATCGAGGAATATCCCGATATCGCCAGCGAAATGGACCGTCGGCTCCGTCGCAACTTCGCCGAAATGGTCAGCGCCCTTTCCGCGGTGAAGACGCGACTTTCGGATTTTTGAGCGGAGGCGGGCTCGCCCTTCGGTGCGAACCCGCAATGCCGGCCGGCCCTTACAGCATCGGCCCGAAAATCGGAATCGATTCTCGAAAAGCACGATGCGTAGATTCAATAAGTTAGAGCGTCCTATGTGCATCCGAATGGATGCACGGCGCTCTAGTGCGAGAGCATCACCGTGTCCGCATCGACGCTGCCCTGGCTGAAGGCCTCGAGCGGCACGAGCTTCGGGCCGCTGGCGCCTTGTTTCAACGCGGCCAGATCGAAGGACACATATCCGAGGCTTCCATAGGTGCGCAGCATCAGCTTGCCGCCCGCAAGGTCGATCAACGTGATCCAGGACGTATATTCGGTGATGAATTCCGGCTTTGTGGCGGCTGCGCCGCCGGTCAGCTTCGTTGCCGATTCCGTCAGCGCGCTTGCCTTGGCGCTGGAATAGACGGAGGCGCCCTTCGGCCGGTCGAACTTGTTCATCACATGGCCGAGCTGACGCAGCGCCGCATCGGAACCGTCCACCTTCTCGGAAAACTGGGCGTAATAGACGGCGCGCACGAAACGGTCGACGGCGGTGTCGGAACCGGGCAGCGTCACCGTGGCAATGCCGGAATCGGGCTGGATGAAATCCTTGCCGAGGAAGGTCGCGCTCGAATGGTCGACATTGTTGAGGTGGGTGTAGTTGTTGAGATTGGTCAGGTGCCAGTCAAAACGCGGGCTGTTGGTCATCACGCCAAGCGGGTTGTCGAAGACATGGCGTTCTCCGCCAAAGAACTCGATGACGATCGATGCGCCGCTCTTGTCGTGCACCGTGTAGTGGAAGGGCGGTATGGTGCCGCCGAGCGCCTCCAGTGGATCGACCAGTACAGGCTGTTTTTCCAGCGCGTCCTTCACCTCCGCCACGGTCGAAAACTGCGCCAGCATCCATGCGCCGAGATCGATTGCCGACAGCACTGGCGTGTCTTTCGCTTCCGTGTCGTCCGGGCCGTGGGTATCGGCGAAGGCGAGCAGCGAGAAATTCAGCCCCGCCTCGTTCAGTCCCTCGACGACCTTGAGGTCTTGCGCATTGCCGTTCGGCACGACGATGCCGAAAACGTCATAGACGCTCTCATAGGTCAGCGGCGCGTGCTCTCCGGCCCTGGAGGCAAGCGGTGTGCCCCTGGGCAAAAAGGCCGCGAAATAGGGCAGTTCCACCGGCAGTTCCAGCGTTCTGCCGGCAAAGACGGAGCCGGACAGGTCGGTGTAGAGGAGAGACGTGCACATGGATGACCTCGCTGAATATGGTTGTTTGGCGGCAGAGTATTGCCGGGCTTACATCTGCGCAAGGCCACGCGTTTTCGAAATTCTCCCGGGCGTCATCGGCGCTGCCGGGTCATCCTGCCATGCGCATTCCGTCCGCGTCAAAAAGGTGAACATCGTCGATATCGAAGGCTAGATCGATCGCGGTTCCGATCTTCAGAAGATGCTGGCCGGAAAGCACGGCCATCACCCGCTCGCCGTTTCGTGCTGTAGCATAGACGACGGTCTCCGTGCCGAGCGCCTCGACCAGGGTGATGTCGACGGCGAAGCTCTTCTCGCCGGTCTCCGCAAGCCGGATATTCTGCGGGCGCACGCCGACCGTCACCTTTGTCCCTTCCTGCGGCAGGTCTCCTGCAAGCGGCACGTCGATTGTTTCCTCGCCCAGCAGGTTGAGGGCGACGCCGCCGGCGCCGGCCTTCTCCACGGTCGCCGGCAGGAAGTTCATCGCCGGAGAGCCGATGAAACCAGCGACGAAGAGGTTTGCCGGCGTGTTGAACAGTTCGAGCGGCGTACCGATCTGTTCGACAATGCCCTGGCGCAGCACCACGATGCGGTTGGCAAGCGTCATCGCCTCCACCTGGTCGTGGGTCACATAGATCATCGTGGTCTTCAGCCGGTTATGCAGGGCGGAAAGCTCGCCGCGCATATGCACGCGCAGTTCCGCGTCAAGGTTCGACAGCGGCTCGTCGAACAGGAACACATCCGGGTGGCGGACGATGGCGCGGCCGATGGCGACCCGCTGGCGCTGACCGCCGGACAGCGCCTTCGGCTTGCGGTCGAGATAGGTCTCGAGCTCCAGCATCTTCGCCGCATCCATGACGCGGCTCTCGATCTCCCGTTTGTCCATGCCGGCAAAGCGCAGCGCAAAGCCCATATTCTCCCGCACCGTCATGTGCGGATAGAGCGCATAGGTCTGGAAAACCATGGCAATCCCGCGCTTCGCCGGGTCCTCGTCGGTCATGTCCCTGCCGCCGATGGAAAGCGAGCCGGCGGTGATGTCCTCAAGACCCGCGATCATCCTGAGCAATGTCGATTTCCCGCAGCCGGATGGGCCGACGAAGACGATGAATTCGCCGGACTTGATGTCGAGATCGACGCCCTTGATCACCTCGATCGATCCGAACGACTTGCGGATGGCATTCAGCGATACGTCAGCCATGGGGAAACCTCAGGATAGCGTGAAAGTGACGGTCTGGTCGGCGAAGGGCCGGCAGCGGACGGTAAGCGTCAGCGTGCCGGGCTGATCGCCGGCCTCGATATAAAGCCCGGCCGCGCCGCCCTTGAAGCTGACGAGGTCCGGCCCGACGATGCGGCCCGGGCCTTCAAGCGACAGGGCCGCCGGATCATCGAAGAAGGGCAGGGCGTTGCCCGCCTGGTCGAGCGCGCGCAGGATCACCCTGACGCAATCCTTCTCTCCGGCCTTCAGCTGCGTGTCGTCCGGCGCGATCTCGAGCGTCGTTGGCACCGGATCTGCGGTGAGGTTCATCGTCTTGACCGGTTTGCCGTCGACATAGCCGGTGATCCGGCCATCCTTCCACACGCGGCCCCACTCGCCGAATTCCTCCGGCGTGACCGAGCGCAGGTCGATGATGACGGGGGGGTGCGGCAGATGCGGGTAGGTTGCGTAATCGGGATCGACCCGGCGCGGTTCCATGTCGCCGAAGCTGAACTCGATATAATCGCAGTTCGTCAGGATGATCAGCGGCAGCACGCCACCGATATTGCGCTCGCCGCGCGCCCAGAAAGTGACCGGTTGCAGCACGGCATTGGTCTCGGGATCGCCCTGCGAGGCATAGGCGAAAGCGGCAAATTTCGGCTCGCGGTACATGTCGAGCACGCCGTGATAGCAGATCCGGTCGCCGGAACCGAAATCCTGGTGGGTGTTGTAGTCGAACATGCACCAGCCGGTGCCGCCGGCAATTGTCGGATCGCCGGCAATCGCGTTCAGCATCTGCAAATGGCGGGTCACATGCTCGGCCTGGCGCTGTTCCTGGTCGAAGCGCTTGGTCGGGTACATGTGGCCGCAATATTCGGTGATCATGTAGGGCACATCGCGGGAAAGCCCGGTGACCTTCTTCTGCTCGCGGCGGTGCATGCGCAGATGGTTGCTGCCCGGCATTTCCTCCGAACCGAGGACGAAGTCGTTCATCGTGTAGACGTCTTCGAGCAGTTCGCTGTCCTCGATGCAGCGCACGCCGCCGGTCGGTCTCGTGCTGTCGAGCGCGTGCGCCAGCCGGTTGGTCTCGGTGTAGAAATCATGGTCGTCGGCCGATTCGTTGATGCGCACGCCCCAGATGATGATCGACGGATGGTTCCAGTCACGCCGGATCATGCGTTCGACATTGGCGATCGATTCCTGCTTCCAGCTCTCGCCGCCGATATGCTGCCAGCCGGGGATCTCCTCGAAAACCAGGAGGCCGATCTCGTCGCAGCGATCAAGGAAATATTTCGATTGCGGGTAATGCGAGGTGCGCACGACATTGCAGGCGAGTTCGTATTTCAGGATATCGGCGTCTTTTTCCTGCCCGCGTTTGCCCATGGCATAGCCAAGATGCGGGTAGCTCTGGTGGCGGTTGAGGCCCCTGAGCTTCAGCGGAACGCCGTTGAGGCGGAAGCCGTCCGTGGCAAAGGCGACGGTGCGGAAGCCGAAGCGGGTGGCAACCGTGTCGCTGCCCGCTTTTGTCTCAAGTGTGACAGAGAGCGTGTAGAGCACCGGGTCGTGAATGTCCCAGAGCCGGATATTCTCCAGCCCGTCGATCTCGAACGAGGCCTTGTCGTCGCTGACCGCGACTTCAGTCGTGGCAAGGCTGTGGCCGTCGGCGTCATAAAGCGTGGCCTTCAGCGTCGCGGCTTGCGGAACCGGTCCTGTCAGGAAGACATCCGCCTGAACGCATTTCTGCGGAGCAAGCGGATCGGGCGTCTCGACCTTGACGTTGTCGATCGCCGTCGGCGTCGTCACTTTCAGCCAGATATCGCGGTAGATGCCGGCGAAGGTGAGGTAGTCGATCATATAGCCAAAGGGCGGGATCTCCGGATTTTCCGAGCCGTCGATCTTTACCGTCAGCAGGTTGTCGCCGTCCTTCAGGCGTCCGGTGAGGTCGATCTCGAAGGGCGTATAACCGTCCTTGTGGGCATAAAGCCTCTCGCCATTCAGGTAGACCACCGTATCGGCCATCGCCGCATCGAAGACGAGCGAGACGGCCTTGCCCTCAAAGGCGGGGTCGTTGGAAATGATCTTCTGATAGGTGAACGGCTTCTGGTAGCTGTTCTCGTCGAAATAGTTGAACGGCAGTTCCACGGCGGTATGCGGCAGCGTGACGGCCGCGCCCTCCTGCAGGGCGCCGGTCCAGCTCTCGTCAAAGCCTTCGGTAAAGATCCAGCCGGTGTTGAATTTTTCGAGACTACGCATTGTCATGACCTATTTGACCGAGCCAAGCATGCCCTGGACGAACTGGCGCTGCATGGCGAAGAAGATGAAAAGGGTGGGAAGGGTGGCGAGAATGGTGCCGATCATCACCGTGCCGTAATCGGGATAGTAGGCCGATGCCAGCGAGGAGACGACGAGCGTGATCGTCTTGGTCTCGTTCGACTGCAGCACGATCAGCGGCCACAGATAATTGTTCCAGTTGAGCATGAAGACGATGACGAAGGCCGCCGCATAGGTCGATCGCATGACCGGAAAATAGATGTAGAAGAAAATCTGCCATTCCTTCAGCCCGTCGACCTTGGCCGCGTCGCGCAGTTCCGAAGGGAAGGCTTTCGAGGCCTGTCGGAAATAGAAGATCACGAAGGCCCATGCGATGGTCGGCAGGATCACGGCGATATGCGTATCGATCAGCCCGGCTTTCGCCATCAGCATGAACAGCGGGATCATGATCGCCGCAAAGGGCACCATCAGCGTCAGCAGCACCAGCGTGTAGACCTTGTCGCGAAAGCGCGAGCGGAAGATCTCGAAGCCGTAGCCGGCCAGCGAGGAGACCAGCAGCGTCAAAAAAGTGCCGGCGATCGCGATCTTCACCGAGTTCCACATGATCAGCGGCACATCGACCTGGGTGAAGAAGGCGCTCAGATTGTCGAGAAACGCCAGTCCGAAAGAGGCCTTGCCAGTGACGATGTCGGCCGTCGTGTTGGTTGCCGAGATCACCATCCAGATGAAAGGAAAGACCGAGATGAAGGCCGCAAGGCCGAGCGCGCCATAAAGCAGGGTGGCAGACAGGTATCGTGTGGTGTAGCGCGGCATCATTTGCGCTCCCTTGCGGCGTAGAATTGCAGGAAGGACAGGATGGCGACGATGACGACGATGACGTAGGAGACCGTTGCCGCATAGCCGAAATTGGGCGTGAAGCGGAAGGTCAGATTGTAGATGTAGAGCGACAGGGTCAGCGTCGAATTGGCCGGTCCGCCGGTGCCTTCGGTCAGGTTGTAGACCTCGTCGAAGAGCTGCAGCGTGCCGATGGTCGAGGTGATGGTGGTAAACAGGATCACCGGTTTGAGCATCGGGATGGTCAGATGCAGGAACTGACGCCATTTCGGCACACCGTCGACGCGGGCGGCCTCGTAGATCGACTTGTCGATGTTCTGCAGCGCTGCCAGGTAGAAGATCATGTTATAGCCGGTCCAGCGCCATGTGATGGCGAGGATGATCAAAAGCTTGGCCCAGAAGGGATCGGTGAACCACGGGATCGGGATATCGATGATGCCGAGCGACTGCAGCGTCGAGTTGATGATCCCGTCAGTGGCGAACATGCTCTTGAACAGGATTGCATAGGCCACCAGCGATGAGACGCAGGGCAGGAAGATCGCGGTGCGGAACAGCCCGCGGAACTTCAGTTTCGGGCTGTTGAGGGCACTGGCGAGGATCAGCGCCAGCATGATCATCACCGGTACCTGGATGACGAGGAAGGTCAGCGTATTGGTCAACGCCTGCAGGAAGACCGGGTCGTTGGCGAGCCGCTCGATATTCCCGAAGCCGACGAACTTCATCATCATGCCCCGACCGGAATAGAACGAGAGCACGAGCGAGCGGATGATCGGGTAGAACATGAACGTGCCGATCAACAGCAGCGCCGGTACCACGAAGGCCCAGCCGTTCACATCATAAAACCGCTTCAGATTGCCGGGTCTTGCATTGCCCATGTCTCAAGACCTCGCGTCGCGTGCGACAGCAGGAAAATACACCAAAGCATCCACCTCAGTTTGTTAGGAAGGCGCCAGCCTCACCGTCCGTCATGCCGGCCTTTAGCCGGCATTCAGGGGCCAAAGATCGAAGTCCTTCGAGATGAAGATCCTGGCACAGCAGGCTTTTTTGTCCTGGACCCCGGATCAGCTCCGGGGTGACGGAAAATGGTTGGCGCGTTGCCTTCGTCTGCAACAGACTTGTCAGCAGGTTCGTGAACAGTCTCGGGCGGACGGGAAATCGTCCGCCCTCGAGCGCCGAGCCTGCTACTGGATCTGGTACTTCGCCTGCTGCTCGATGGCCTTCAGCACCTCGTCGATCGGCTTGCCGTCGACGAGCGAACGCAGGTTGGCGGTCACCGCCGTGTCGAGCTCGTTGGTGAAGATGCCGTAGTCGACCGGCGGGATCTCGTTCAGCCAGTCGGAGAAGTCCTGCCAGACTTCCTCGCCGCCGAAGAACGGGTCCGCTTCCTGGTAGGCCGGGCCTTCGCGGGCAGCCAGAAGCGAACCGACGGCGCCGCGCTCGGTCAGGATCTTCTGGTAGAAATCGACATCATTGGCATAGATCTCGTTGAGGAAGTCGATCGCCTCGTCCTTCACGTCGGAGGAGGAGAGCACATACCAGCTCGATCCGCCGAGATTGGAGGCGTGCGAAGCGCCTTCCACGCCATCGAGCGAGGGGATCGGCGCCACGCGCCATTTGCCGGACTGTGCTTCCTGCGCCTTGATCGTGCCGGTGATCCATACGCCGGTGATGACCGAGGCGGTGTTGCCGGAGGTAAAGGCGTTGACGTAATTGGCCCAGCCGGTTGCCGGATAGAGAATGCCCTCGTTGGCCATCTTGGCCTGGGTCTCGAGCGCGGCCTTGAGCGCCGGATTGTCGACGACGTTGAGGTCGCCGTTCTCATCGAAATACCATTCGCCGGCCGACTGCATCATGATGCGGGTCATGCCGCCGTCATTGAGGTCGATCGAGGTCATCTTGTGACCGGTCTTTTCCTCGACCTGCTTGCCGATCTCGATGAAGCGGTCCCAGGTGATGCCTTCCATGTCGTCGGTGGTGAAGCCGGCTTCTTCCAGGTAGTCCTTGCGATAGTAAAGCCCGGTCACGCCGCTGTCGAAGGGCATACCATAGACCTTGCCGTCAAGCGTCATCAGCTCGACCTTGTAGGGCGCGAATTTGGAATAGTCGACAACATCATCCATCGGCGCGAAGGAGCCGGGGAAGGACTGGAGGTATTTCTGCGCGCCGTAATCCTCGATCAGCACGATGTCCGGCAGCGCGTTGGTGGTGCCGGAGGCAAGCCCGGTCTGCAGCTTCTGCTCGACGTCGAGCTTGGCGAAGTCAACGACGTTGAAGGTCGTATCGGGATGGGTCTTCGAATAGATCTCGCCCGCTTCCTTCATGATGGCGACGTTGAAATTCGGGTCCCAGCACCAGATCGTGATCTCGCCGGCAAAGGCTGCCGACGCACTCATGACGCAGGTGCCGGCGAGGGCCGCACCCGTAATCCGCTTCAGCACGGTATCCATTGGTTTCCTCCCATTTGGACGATCGCTGGCGGCACTCTCCCTGCCGCCTGTCAAAAAAGCTAACGTCAAAACATGAAAGGGCGCAATAAAAAATTTAGTAAAATAATGAGTAAAATTTTTATAAGGCGGGCGGATGACGACAGCTGTCGCGCCAGATCATCTCCGTCGGAATGACGACGCGCTTGGTGTATTCGCGGCCATTGATGCGCTCGACAAGAAGGTCTACGGCGCATTCGCCGATGGCCTCGCCCGGGATCTTCATGGTCGAAAGCGGCGGCGTCAGAAACTGTGCCACCGGGATATCGTTGAACGAGGCGACGGCGATGTCGCCCGGGACCGAAAGGCCAGCCTCCTGGAGCGCGCGACAGGTGCCGATGGCGATATTGTCGTTCGCCGTCAGAATCACGTCGGGCCGCTCGGCATGGGCAAGCAGGGCGCGGGCGTTTTCGTAGCCGACTTCGAGGCGCAGGTTCTGGCCGTTGTTGCAGTCGTCATTGAGCGCGATCAGCGCCGGGTCGAAACCGCCGTGCTCCTTCTGCCACTCGACATAGGCGTGACAGCGCGTCTCGCTATAGGGGCTATCTTTGCGGCTGATGCGGTCTTCCGCGCCGATAAAGGCGATGCGGCGGTAGCCTGCGGCATGAAGCCCGTCAAGAATGGTGCGCGTGGCGCTGGCGAGATCGCTGGACACGCAGTCGAACCGCTCTTCCTCCGGGACGAAGTCTGCAAACACCAGGTGTCGGCTGTTTTCCTCGAGAAAGGCGATCTCGTGCGGGCGGTGCTTGCCAATCGCGATCACCCCGGTCATCGCCTGCAGCGTCGCCGCTTCCGCCTCCAGATCGTCGTGGAACACCTTGACGATCTCGGTCCCATAGGTCTGGCAGCGACGCTCGATGCCAAGCCGGACGCCGATATAATAGGGATCGATCAGTTCCTCGTCGCGTTCGAGGAAATGCACCGTGGCCATGCGCGGCATGGCCTGTTCGCGTCGCGGCGCGCGCAACGGCCCGGTTTTCGCCCGCAGGCGATTGCGCGGCGTGGCGTAGTTCAGCGCCTCGGCCGTTTCGATGATCGCCTTGCGCTTGACCTCGGAGACGGACAGCGTCGGATCGTAATTGAGAACGCGCGAAACCGTGCCGGCCGAAACGCCGACCGCCTTGGCAATTTCCCGCAATGTCACCATCTGCCCATGCCCCCCAATCCTATGTCGAGGTAAATTTTTACCAATTCAGCGTTACCCGCAAGCCTTAAGTTTCGAATTGCGGTACGTCAGGGCAGGGCGGACCGAGGATCAGGCGTTTTCCACCATCTCGATGCGTTCCATACCGCCCACGACCGGGGCAAACTCCGTCCATACGCCGCGCGCGCCCGCGCGCCAGGCATCCATCTCCGCGGGTTGGAACACTTCGCCGCCATTCTCGCGCGCGGTTTCCATCGCCGCTGTCTCGTCTTCCACGATCAGCGCGTTGAAATAGAGGGCGGCCTCGGCGCTGATCTCCATCAGCAGGCCTTGCGTTTCCGCATCGAGCCCGTTCCAGAAGCCCTCGGAGAAATAAATCACGCCGGAGGCACGGATATGGCCGGTCTCCGTCAGGCAGGGCACGACCTCGTAAAGCTTGAACCCGGCATAGGCGGATTTGGTCAGGTCCATTGCATCGGCCACGCCCGTCGCCAGCGCATTGTAGGTCTCGGTGATCGGGATGCCGACGGGCACCGCGCCGAAGGCGCTCCAGAGCCCGGTGTGAAGCGGGCTGTTGATGACGCGGATGGTGACGCCCTCAAGTTGCTCCGGTCGCGTGACCGGGGTTTTCGTCAGGAGATGGCGGGCGCCGTAATCGATGAAGCCGCCGACGATGAAACGTTCGCCGGCGAGTTGCTGCCTGAGATCGTCGCCGACAGGGCCGGTGACGACGCGTTGCAAATGCGCGGGGTCGCGAAACAGGAAAGGCAGGTCGAGGAGCTGGAGCTCGGGCACCCAGGCCGAGAGCGCCGAAACGGTCGAGAGGCTCGCCTGTACCGAACCGAGGCGGATGCTGTCGGCTACCTGCTTCTCGCCGCCGAGCGCGCCATTGGTGACAATGTTGAAGCGGAAGCGGCCGGGAAGCCGTTCCTCGGTCTTTTCGGCAAAGAAGCGCCAGACCTTCGTCTCCGGCTTGTCCTCGCCGAGCAGCGAGGCCACCGTGACCGTGGTCTGGGCAAAAGCGGGACGGGCGAGATAGGGGGCGGAAAGCGCCGCCAGCGTTCCGGCCTTCAGGAGTGTGCGGCGGTTGAGGGTGTTCATGGCGTTTCCTCTCAGATCAGAAGGGTGAATGCGCAGATCAGCGCGACGGCCGCCAGAAGCGCGGCGAGATAGGGCGTGACCGCACGAAACAGCGCAGAAGCCGGAATGTCCGCAACGCCGCTGACAACCAGCACCAGCATGCCGACGGGCGGCGTCAGCCCGCCGGCCATCAGCGTGGCGACGATGATGACGCCGAAGGCGATCGGATCGAGGCCGGCGCCGCTTGCCAGCGGCAGCAGCAGCGGACCGAAGAGCAGGATGGCCGCGCCGATATCGAGCACCAGGCCCGCGGCAAGCAGCACGGCCACGCAAAAGGCGAGGATCGCGGCGGGCGAACCGCCGAGCGCGCTGGCGGCCCAAGCCAGCATTCCGGCCACGCCGTCGACGGCGAGCTGGAAGGCAAAGGGGCCGGCCGAGCCGATCAGCAAGCCGATGGCGGCCGCTTCCACTGCTGTTTGCCGGAAGACGGAAGAAATCGGGGTCCGGCGCGTTTTCGACAAAGCCGCAAGGCCGAGCGTATAGGCAGCCGCGAGGGCGGCGGCTTCGGTGGTGGTGACGATGCCGATGCGGATGCCGACGACGACGATGATGCCAAGACCGAAGGCCGGGAGCGCCGCCAGGAAGCTCCGCTTCCTCTCGCCGGGGCCTGCCCGCCCGCCGCCCGGCTGGTTGCGGGTCGTCAGGTGAATGGCAATGGCAAGGCTTGCCGCCATGACCAGTCCGGCGAAAAGCCCGCCGACCAGCAGCCTGCCGACCGAAAGATCGGTCGCGGTGGCGAGGATGAGAAAGGCGATCGAGGGCGGGATCACATTGTCGAGCACCGAGGAGGCGGCGATGATCGCGCCGGCGCGGGCTGGCGGATAGCCGTGGCGCGTGAGTTCTGGCTGGAAGGTCGTGGCGGAAAAGACGGCATTGGCGACCGATGAGCCTGAAGCGCCGGAGAAAAGCGTGCCGGTGGCAAGCACCGTCTGCGCCAGACCGCCGCGCCGGTGGCCGACAAGCGAGGCGGCGAAGGCGACGAGATGCGCGGCCGCGCCGGACGCCGAAAGCGCGGCCCCCGTGAGCAGGAAGAAGGGAATGGCGAGCAGCAGGAAATGCGACATGCCGGAAACCGCCGTCGTCACCATGGTTTCCGGCGCCAGATTGCCGCCGAAGGGCATGGCGACAAGGGCCGCAGCGAGAAAGGCATGGGCAAGCGGCGCCGCCGCGATCAGGCCGATGGCGGCGAAAAGCGCGATCGCCGCGCTTGGTGGAAGGGCAGTCGCCAGGTTCAGGCGCAGGCAGGCGAGGGATATGAGGCCGGCAAGCGCCGCCGAAACCGCAAGCGAGACGAACTGCCGCTCGCCGATGCGCCTCAAGGCCAGGATGGCGGCGATCAGCGCGCCGCCCGTGCCGGTAACGGCAAAGCGCACCCATTCAGGCAGGCCGAGGGTGGGCGATGCGCCGCCGATCAAGGCGACGACGCGGGCGCTGCCGAAGGCGAGAACCATAGCGGCGATGAGGCTGACGGCATCGGCGATGACCCGGGAAGCGGTTTGCACGCGCGGCCCGAGGGGCAGGTCAAGCCGCATGGCCAGCGGCCCCGACATGGCAAGCGGCGCGGCGAGCGAGATCAGCGCCACATTCAGCCAGATGCCGAGATCTTCCGTGCCGATCAGCCCGGTCTCGAACACATAGCGAAGCACGACGGAGAGGAGAACGAGCGCAAGCATCAGCGCCAGAATGACGCCGGCTAATGCCGCAAGCACCGTTTCCAGCCCCTGGGCGAGCCGAACGGCTCCGTTCTCGCTCATGCGCGATGTCATCGCGCCCGGTTCGCAAGCGCCGCGTCGATGGCCCGGCGGAAGTCCCGGGTGGCCTCTCCGACATCGGGGGCATGGAAGATCGCTGAAATCACGGCGATGCCGTCTGCGCCCTCGGCGATCAGCTCGGGCACGTTTTCGAGCCTGATGCCGGCAATCGCGCCAACCGGAAGGTCGGGCCTGGCGCTTTTGAGGCCTCGGCGCAGCGCCCGAAATCCTTCTATGCCTACGGGCGGATCGGCATTGATCTTGGAGAGCGTGTGAAAAACCCCGCCGATACAGGCGTAATCGACCGGCAAGGCGGCCGCCCGCGCGCCGTCGGAGGCATTCTTGACGGTCAGCCCGATGATCGCATCCGGCCCGAGCAGGCGTCGCGCTGTCTCCGGATCCATGTCGTCGGCGCCAAGGTGAACGCCGGCGGCGCCAGCGGCAAGCGCGACATCCACCCGGTCATTGATCACCAGCGGCACGCCGGTCGGCTCCAGCGCCTTGCGGATCTCGATGGCGCGTTCGATCATCTGCCGGGTCTTGGCGTATTTGTCGCGGTACTGGATCAGGGTCGCGCCGTTTTCGGCGGCGTGCCGCGCCAGTTCAGCAAGCGGGGCGGTCTCGACCAGCCCGGCATCGACCAGCGCATTCAGACGGTAATCGACCGTTCTCATGGCTGCACCTCAGACGCCCGTTTGGGGCAGGTGCGGCGAAATTCCAACAACATATGACGACCTCCATGGCATTGCGGAGACCGGCACGGAAGCGAAAACAAGGGGAATGACCATCTTTCCGTTCCTACGCCGGTATGACCCGGATCAGGTTCAAGGGTCCGGCCCATTGCCATCTCAGCATCGCAGGATGCTCCCCTCGGAATATTCGCGATTCTGTCGGGCTTTGGGGACCGTGTCAACAGGCCTCAGTCAGCGCCGAAGGCGGCGGCCTCGAAACCGGAAAGGCCGGTCAGCACGCTTGCGGCGCCGGCGGCCCGAAGCCGTTCGGCATGAAGGGATCTGGCGCCCTCCAGGTGGCTGCCGCCGACAAAGCCGATCACGCGCATGCCGGCCCGTCCCGCGCCGGTCACCCCGGCGATGGCGTCTTCCAGCACCACGCAGTCCGCCGGCGGGGCGCCGCGTTTTTCCGCGGCGTAGAGGAAGAGATCGGGCGCGGGCTTGCCGTGTTCCACCGATTCGGCGCTGAAAGCCCGGCCTTCGAAGCGGTCGGCAAAGCCGATCGCCTGAAGCGCGACGCCGAGCCTCTTGTAGGAGCCGCCGGAGGCGATGCAATAGTCGATCCCGGCGGCCTCCAGCCGATCCAGCATCGCTTCCGCTCCCGTCATCGGTTTCAGCTCACGGCGATAGCGGTCGAAAAGCCTTACGTACCAGTCCTTCTGGAAATCGGGATCGACCGGTCTGCCGATCCGGGCTTCGGCGAAGGCGATGATCTGCTTGACGGATGCGCCGAGAAATTTCTCGAGCAGCGTGTGCCAGTCGACAGCAATCCCGTATTCGGCAAGCGAGACCTGCAGTTCGGCGAGAGCGATGATCTCGCTGTCTGCGATCACGCCATCAAAGTCGAAAATGACTGTCTTCATCACGGTTTCCTGGCCCATGCGTTTCGGCTGAGGCGACGCCGTCGAGGCCGTGCCGTTCCATCCTGCTGCCTCCTATGGCCTGTTTTGCCTGCAAATGCAAATCCGTGCACGCGGGCCTGCGATTGAAAACTAATGAATATCAATTGCTTATGTGGTTGATAGGGCTGCCGGGACAGAATTTTCCCGCCGGATTCCGTTTTTGGCGATGCGTCATCAATATCGCTGACCTCTGAGATTAGAGATATTGGATATTCATCCGAATTGATCCCTGCTAATTCTGCTCCAAGGGATTTTTTGAGGGCAGGATAATATGGAACAGGCCAGGAGCAGCGGGACCGACCGCGATATGCTGATCATCATGCTGGCGGGCGGGCTGGTGCTGGCGCTCTCTTTCGGCGTGCGCTCTGTCTTCGGTGGTGTCGTCCTGCCGCTATCGGATGATCTGTTCGCCGGGCGGATCGAGATCTTCTCGCTGTCGATTGCCATCCAGAACCTCGTCTGGGGGCTGGCGCAGCCATTCTTCGGCATGCTGGCCGACAAGTTCGGCGACCGGCGCGCGCTCTGGCTCGGCTTCGGCTGCTATGTGCTCGGCATGATCATCTGCGTTTTCGGGGCCTCGCCCTTTGCCCAGCATATGGGGGCCGGCGTCCTTGTCGGCATGGGCGTTTCGGGCACGGCCTTCGGCACGGTTCTGGCCGTTGTTGGCCGCGCCGCGCCCGCGGAAAAGCGCGGCTTCTATCTGGGTCTGGCCTCGGCCATGGGCTCTGCCGGCCAGGCCGTGCTGCCGCTTCTGACGGCCTTCCTGATCAGCCGGTTCGACTGGCAGACGACGCTTCTGATCATCACCGCGCTGCTGGCGCCGATGGCGCTCGCCATTCCCTTCCTGCATGTGAAAAACAAGGGCTCCGCCGCCGAGACCGATATCGACCTGCCGCAAACCATCCGCGCCGCCTTCGGCCATGGCAGTTTCGTCATGCTGGCGGCCGGCTTCTTCGTCTGCGGTTTCCACCTTGCCTTCATCACCGCGCATCTGCCGAACTATGTTCAGAATTTCTGCACCGGCACGGCGCTTTCCGCGCCGGAATTGCGCGCGCTCGGTCTGAAGGCGCTGGCGCTTGCCGGCTTTGCCAATATCTTCGGCACGCTGATTGCCGCGCGTCTCGGCAATTTCTTTGCCAAGCCGCATGTTCTGGCCGCCATCTATGCCCTGCGCGCCGTGGTCATCCTGGTCTTCATCTGGCTGCCGCTGACGCCGGTCTCCGTGCTGGTCTTCGGCCTCGTCATGGGCGTGCTCTGGCTTTCCACCGTGCCGCTGACCAGCGCGCTGATTGTCGTCATGTTCGGCCCGCGCGCCATGGGCACGCTGTTCGGCTTCGTCTTCCTGAGCCACCAACTCGGCGGCTTTCTGGGCGTCTGGCTCGGCGGCGCCTGGTTCGACCGCTACGGCAATTACGACGTGATCTGGTATGCGGCGATCGCCCTTGGCATCCTGTCGGCAGCCATCCACCTGACGGTTCGCGAGCGCGCTGCCCCGGCGATTGCCGCTCCGGCATAAAGCCGGCGGCTCGGCCTTAACACTTCCGAAAGCATGATCGCATTAATCTCGCAGCGCCTGTTCAAAGCAGGCGCGGGGCGAATATTTGCGTCGGACTCTTTTCGCCGATTCGCCAAACGTCTATGTTTTGAAAAGGGCGATTCGGTCCGGCAATGGCCGGATCTTCATCACATTTGAATGGCCTCTTGAAGGCGGCCTTCGCGCTTTGCGGCAGCGCGGCCCGCCGAAAGACAGATGCGGAAGAGACGAATGGAGCGGGGCGGCAAAAGCAACGAGGGCCGGATGATTCGCGGCATGCGCGGTAAACGCGCCCTGGCGCGATGGCTTGCAGCCGGCACGGCGCTTTCGCTCACGGCCGCACAGGCCTTCGCCCAGTCTGCGGATGTCGCGCCTGTGCTGTCATCACGCGAGGTCATGGCGCTTTCGGCTTTTTGCGGCATTCTGGCGGCAACCGTTCTTTCCACCCTCTGGTTCATGCGTCTGCGCGGCCGCACCGAAGCGGAAAACCAGCGGCTTGCCCTCGAGCTCGAAAACCACCGCGAACGCATCGCCAATCTGAAGGCGCTGAACGCCGAGCGCAATCGTCGCATCATTTTCTGGGAAGGCCCGGATGCGGCGCCGGAATTTCTCGGCGCCCTGCCGGACGAAGCCGGTGCGCCGGAAGACGATCAAGCCTTCCTCGCCTTTTCCGACTGGCTTTCTCCGGGCAGCACGAAACAGCTTGAAACCGCGATTTCCGCTCTGCGCCGCAAGGCCAAGGCCTTCGAAATGCTGGCGGAGGCCAGGAATGGCTATGTGCTTGAGGTTGTCGGCGGCACCACGGGCGGGCGCGCCCATGTGCGCTTCGGCGCGCTGGAAAGCATTCGCGCCGAACTGGCCGAACTGAAGGTCGAGCACAAGCGCACGAAAGCGGTGCTTGCCCGTTTCGAAACACTCTTCGATGCCGTCGACATGCCCTGCTGGCAGCGCGACGCGGACGGCGCGCTCACCTGGGTGAACCGCGCCTATATCGCGGCTGTTGAGGGAGAAACGCGCGAACGCACGCTTGAGGAAAACCGCATGCTCCTGGGCGCGGCCGTTCAGGAAAAGCTCGATGAGGCGG
Organism: uncultured Martelella sp.; assembly: GCA_963676545.2. Classification (GTDB taxonomy): domain Bacteria; phylum Pseudomonadota; class Alphaproteobacteria; order Rhizobiales; family Rhizobiaceae; genus Martelella. Next base: position 834,600 of record CAXXRG010000003.1, read on the forward strand.
TGTGCGCCGGCGCGCGCTTTGACGGCCGCCAGCCGGTGGTGAGCGGCGGCAACCGAACATTCTACGAACTCAGCGAAGTGGCGGGCGGCGACGGCTCTGCCGGCATCGCCCGCGATGTCTCCGAACTGCAGAGCGTCGAGAACGCGCTGGAACAGACGCTCGAAAGCCATGCCGATACGCTCAACCATCTGAATACGGCGGTCGCCATCTTCGATGCGTCGCGGCGGATGACCTTCTACAACCAGGCCTTCGAAAAACTCTGGAAGCTCGACATGGGCTTTCTCGAATCCCATCCCGACAATGGCGAACTGTTCGAGCGCCTGCGCGCCGACGGCAAGCTGCCGGAGCCGCACCAGTGGCGCGAATGGAAGGAAAAGGCGCTCTCCGTCTACCGTTCCGTCGAGCCCTATAATGATCTCTGGTACCTGCCGAGCGGCGAAACGCTTAGCGTGTTTGCCTCCGCCCATCCGCGCGGCGGCACCACCTGGGTGTTCGAGAACCATACCGAGCAGGTGGCGCTGAAGACGCGCTACAACACGCTGGTGAAGGTGCAGGGCGAGACCATCGACCACCTCTCCGAAGGCGTTGCCGTTTTCGGTCCGGATGGTCGGCTGAAGCTTTCCAACCCCGCCTTCCTGGCGCTCTGGCGCATTGCCGACAAGGACGCGGCGCCCGGCACCCATATCCGCGCGCTGATCGAGACCTGCGTGGATGATCCCGGCGCCAGCGACGGCTGGAAGCTTTTCGCGCGGATGATCACCTCTTTCGATGACGAGCGCGTCTCGCGGCAGGGCCGGCTCGACCTCGCCTCGGGCCTGGTGCTCGACTATGCGGTGACGCCGCTGCCGAACGCCCAGACCATGCTCACCTTCGTCAACAAGACCGACTCGGTGAAGGTTGAGCGGGCGCTGACGGAAAAGAACGATGCGCTGCGCAAGGCTGAAGAGCTGAAGAACGCCTTCCTCGAGCATGTCTCCCACGAGTTGCGCACGCCGCTGACCTCGATCATGGGCTTTGCGGAACTCCTGAAAGCGCCGGAAACGGGCGCGCTGACGCCGCGCCAGAGCTCTTACGTCGATCACATCGCCAATTCCTCGTCGGTGCTGATGACCATCGTCAACGACATGATCGACCTGAAATCGGCCGATGCCGGCATTCTGCAGCTTGAACTGGACCGGATGTCGATCGACGACCTGATCGATGCCGTCGCCGATGATATTTCGAGCCGGCTGCAGGAAAGCGGCGTGACGCTGGAAATCACCGCGCCGCCAAAGCTCGGGGACATCACCGCCGACTTCCAGCGGCTGAAGCAGGTTCTTCTGAAAATTCTCGGAAACGCCGTCAAATATGCGCCGCGCGGCTCGATCATCGCGCTGTCGTGCTGGCGCGAGAAGGATGATTTCGTCTTCACCGTGACCGACAATGGACCGGGCATTGCCGATGACGCGCTCGAAAGCGTGTTCACCCGGTTCGAATCCGGCGGCAGGCAGGCGCAATATGCCGGCGCCGGTCTCGGCCTTGCCATCGTCGAGAGCTTCGTTGCCCTGCACCAAGGTCGCGTCTTCATCGACAGCGAGCCGGGCGCCGGCACCACCGTCTCCTGCCGCATTCCCGACGCGAGCGCCGGCAAGGGCGGGGCGGAAATCATCGCTGCGGAATGATGGAGCGTTTTCTTGCCGACGAGGATGCGACGATCGCCTTTGCCCAAGGTCTGGCACCGCTTTTGCAATCGGGGGACTGTCTCGCGCTTTCCGGCGATCTCGGCATGGGCAAGTCCACCTTCGCCCGCGCGCTGATCCGCGCCCGCATGGAGGAGCCGGAGCTTGATGTGCCAAGTCCGACCTTCACCCTGGTTCAGTTCTATGAAGGTTCACCGCCGCTTTATCACTTCGACCTCTACCGCCTTTCCGATCCCGACGAACTGATCGAACTCGGTTTCGACGAGGCGCTCGCGGAGGGCATCAGCCTGATCGAATGGCCGGAACGCGGCGAAGGCATGCTGCCGGACGACACGCTGACGCTTTCCTTCATGGAAGAGGGCGCTGGCAGACGGGTACGGCTGACTGGCCCGGAAGAGCGGCTTGCGGCTCTGGCCTTGGCCTTCAGGTAAGGTGGTGCAAAATGGCCCTGGACCCCGGCTCAAGGCCGGGTTGACGGTAGTTGGGGTCATTCATGTATACCCTGCCCGCCGCTCGTTTCATCAGCAACTCCTCTCTCTTCCGTCATGCCGGCCTCGCGTCCGCATCCAGGGCCACGCGGAGAACATCGGAGAAAATACTGTCATGTCCGCTCCGCTTGCGAAGCGCTCCTTTGATCCCTAAAACCGTCAGTGAATCGTGTGGGAACGGGAGCCGGAGATGGCGACGAAAGCCGGATTGTGGACGATACCGCCGGGCGTGCCGTTTCTGCAGAGCCTTGCCGAAAACCTCCTGTCCGGCCGGCTTGCGCCGGGCTTCAGATATGATGCGAAAGACCCGCTCGCCCTTGCCGATGTGAAGATCTTCCTGCCGACACGGCGCGCGGTGCGCGTGCTGCGCGGTGAATTCTCGGCCCTTCTTGGCGGGCAGGCGGCGATCCTGCCGGAAATCCGCGCGCTCGGAGAAACCGACGAGGACGAGCACTATTTCGAGGAGAACCTGCCGGAGGCGGTCGAAAGCCTGCCGCCGATCGAACCCGTGCCGCGGCTTCTGGAGCTTGCCGGCCTGATCCTGCCCTGGCGCAACCGGCTGTCGGATGAGCTAACCGGCCTTCACGGCGGCTCGCCGCTGGTCGCGCCCGCAAGTCCTGCGGATGCCGTCTGGCTTGCCCGCGACCTTGCCGAACTCATCGATGCGATGGAGACGGAGCGGATCGGCTGGGACCGGCTCGCAGCGCTTTCGGAAGACAATTACGCCGTCTGGTGGCAGCTGACCGCCGAATTCCTGAAGATCGCGGCGCTTTACTGGCCGGGGCGGCTTGATGAGCTTGGCCGTTCGTCGGCCATTGCCCGCCGCAATGCGCTGCTGGCAGGCGAGGCGGAGCGGATTGTGACGATGACCGGGCATGCCCCCGTCATCATCGCCGGTTCCACCGGTTCCGTTCCCGCCATCGCCGATCTGATTGCCGCAGCCGCCGCGCTGCCGCAGGGCGTGGTGGTGCTGCCGGGCCTTGATTGCGATATGGCGGAGGAGGACTGGCAAGGGCTGACGGCGGCCGATGCCGATCCGTCCATGCCCGATCCCTCGATCCGCAGCCATCCGCAATATGAGATGGCGCGGCTTCTGGAGCGCCTCGCGCTGACGCGTCAGGATTTTTCGACGCTTGAGGAGGCGGAGCCCGCGCGCGGCATGCGCAGCCGCGTTCTGGCGGCGGCCTTCGCTCCGGCGGAAGCGACGGACCGCTGGCAGGACTGGCGGGCAGCGCTTGCTGCAGAAGAGCTAAATCAGGCCTTCGCCGATGTCGCGCTGATGGAGGCGGGCAATGAGCGGCAGGAGGCGCTTTCAATCGCCGCTGCTCTGCGGCTGGCGTTGGAACGCACGGACGAAGACGGCAGGCCGGCGCGCGCCGCGCTGATTACGCCTGACCGCAATCTTGCCCGCCGCGTTGCCGCCGAGCTGCATCGCTTTGCCATAGAGGCGGATGATTCGGCCGGCACGCCGCTTTCCGCCACCGGCCAGGGCTCGCTGGTGACGCTGATGCTAGAGGCGGCGCTGAAGCCCGGCGATCCCGCCGTGCTGGCGGCCCTGTTCAAGCATCCGCTTACGCGCTTCGGCCTTTCGGCCCGCAAGATGCGCGCCGCCGGCGCGGCCTTCGAGTTGATTGCGCTGCGCGGCGGGACGAAACCCGCCGAACTCGGCCATCTCGCGGGTTTCGTCGATGAGGCGCTGGAAAGGCAGAAGGACGAGCTCCACCCGCCGCACTGGCGTTCGGCGCTGCCGAAGGATGCTGCCGAGACGGCGCGCGATCTGGCGAGGCGGATCGACGCGGCGCTTGCGCCGCTCACTGAAACCCATGTGCCGCGCGGTCCCGACCAGCCGCCGCTGACGGAATCCATGCCGCTTTCCGGCTGGGCAGAGCGCACCGGCCGGGCTGTGGAAGCCATCGCGGCGGATGAGGCAGGCGATCTGGCGGCGCTGTGGTCCGGAGAGGCGGGCGAGCGGCTTGCCACCGTGCTGTCCGAAACCATGGGTTCCGAAACGCCGATCGAAGCCGACGGGCCGCAATGGATCGATATCATGGCCGCGTTGACGGCATCGGAAGCGGTGAAACCGCGCTCCATGGGCAATCCCCGCGTCTTCATCTTCGGCGCGGTCGAGGCGCGGCTGCAGGATGTGGATACCATCGTTCTCGGCGGGCTCAATGAAGGCGTATGGCCGACGCAGGCGAAGAACAACCCCTTCCTGTCGCGCGGCATGAAGGCCGAAATCGGGCTGGAGCCGCCGGAAAAACGCGTCGGACAGCTGGCGCATGACCTGACGATGGCCGCCGGCGCGCCGCATCTGATCTTTTCGCGGGCGCTGCGGCAGGGGTCTGCGCCAACCGTTGCCAGCCGCTGGCTGCAGCGGCTTCTGGCCTTTGCCGGGCCTGACCTGGAGAATGCGCTGAAACGGCGCGGCGCGGTGCTTTCCGGCTGGGCTTCCGCCCTTGACGACCAGCCGCGCGCGCCAATCCCGCCGCGCCCGGAACCCTATCCGCCGGCGGATGACCAGCCGAAGCGTTATTCCTTCTCCGAAATCGGCAGGCTGAGGCGCGATCCTTATGCGATCTATGCGCAGAAAGTGCTGAAGCTCGATCCGATCGCGCCCTTCAATGCAGATCCGTCGGTGAAGGAACGCGGCATCCTCTATCACGCGCTTGCCGAGCGTTTCATCAAGACCGGCGCGGACCCTGCAAGCGAAGCGGGGCGCAACGTAATGGAAGAGGTGCTGGCCGAGCTCCTGCTGGAGGCCGAACTGCCGCCGCATCTGGCCTTGAGCTGGGCGCCGCGGCTGAAATCGGTCGCGGATGAATTGCTGAAATTCGAGGCGGCGCGGCTTCTGTCAACGCCGATCGACACGACGCTGACGGAGGCCGGCGCCGGTTTTGATATTCCCCTTGCCGAAATCCGCCTGACCGGCATTGCCGACCGGATCGACATTCTGGAAGACGGCACGGCCGAGATCATCGACTACAAGACCGGCATGTCGCCGTCGCTCAATCAGGCGCGCACGCTTCTGGAGCCGCAATTGCCGCTGGAGGCGGCGGCCCTTGCGGCGGGCGCGTTCAAGGATGTGCCGGCGCTTGAAACCAGGAGCCTCAAATATGTGCGGCTGAGGCCCGGCCATCGGTTTGGCGTCGATGTGCTGGAGAAGGCCGAGACCAAGAATGATCCGGCCATTACGGCGGAGGGGCTTGCAAGCGATGCGCTGCGCGAATTCACCCGCTTCGTTATCGCGCTGAAAAGCGGAAACCGGCCCTTTGCCTCGCGGCTGATCCCGGCAAGCGCGCGGGATTTCGGCGGGGAATATGACCACCTCGCCCGCGTTGCCGAGTGGTCGACGGCGGATGATAACGGGGAGGACGGCGATGAGTGAAGACCCGAACCTCGACGCGGCACCCGAGGACTGGCTCTCCTGGACCACCGGCCGACAGCGCCTGGCGTCAGATCCGGCCCGCACGGTCTGGGTCTCGGCCAATGCCGGTTCCGGCAAGACCCATGTGCTGACCCAGCGCGTGGTCCGGCTGCTGCTTGCCGGCGCCCGGCCGTCCGCCATTTTATGCCTCACCTACACCAAGGCCGCCGCGTCCGAGATGTCGAACCGCGTCTTCGCCCGGCTGGCCGACTGGGCGGTGCTGCCCGAGGCGGATCTTGCCGCCGAAATCGAGGCGATCGAGGGCGCGCGGCCGGATGCGCTGAAGATCGCGGTGGCGAGGCGGCTCTTCGCCCATGCGCTGGAGACCCCTGGCGGGCTGAAGATCCAGACCATCCATGCCTTTTGCGAGAGCCTGCTGCATCGGTTCCCGCTGGAAGCCAATGTCGCCGGGCATTTTTCGGTGCTCGATGATATCGCCGCTGCCACGCTGCTGGCGGATGCGCGCCGGCAATTGCTGACCGCGACGGCCAGCCGGGAGGATCCGGCGCTGACCGAGGCCTTCCAGACGGTGCTGGATATTGCCGATGACAGCGGGCTTGAGAAGCTTCTCGGCGAGATCGTCGGCGCGCGCCATGCCATTCGGCCGGTTCTCGAAGAGGCGCGACGGAAGAACGGTCTCGAGGCTCTGTTGCGGGCGGCCTACGGCTTTGGCGATGATACGGATGAAGCGGCGGTGGCCGGTGATGCCTGGCCGCTTGCGGGGCTCGAAAACCTTTCGGCGCTCATTCAGATCGCGCGCGATGACGGCGGTTCGCGGGCCGCCGGTTTTGCCGATGCGCTGCAGGCGGCCGTCGAAGCGCCCGACGCGATCACGCGCTTTGCCGCTCTGGAAAGCGCCTTCCTGACAGGGGCGGGAACGCCGAAGGCTCAGTCGACGCTGGCGTTCAAATCGCTCAGGGTGAAGGCGCCGGAACTCGCGGAGGCCGTTCTGGCGGCAGCGGCGCAGGTCTTCGCCGTTCGCGACCGGCTGAACCGCTACCGCATTTTCGAGAAGACGCTTGCCGCCCTCATTCTCGCCGACCGGCTGGATGCGCGCTACGAGGCGCTCAAGCAGCGGCGCGGCAAGCTCGATTTCGAGGATCTGATTGCCCGCACGGCAGCCCTTCTGTCGCGCGCGGATGCCGGACCGTGGGTGCATTACAAGCTCGATCAGGGCATCGACCATATTCTGGTCGACGAGGCGCAGGACACCGCGCCCCTGCAATGGGATGTGGTGCGGGCGCTGAGCGAGGACTTCTTTACCGGCGAGGGCGCGCGGCCGGGGCTTCGCACCATGTTTGCCGTCGGCGATGAAAAGCAGTCGATCTATTCCTTTCAAGGGGCGCGGCCCGAGCGCTTTGCCGCCGAGGGCAGGCTGACGGAGAAACGGGTGACGTCGATTGCGGCGGATTTCTCGAAGATCGGCCTGCCATTGTCCTTCCGCTCCACCGCCTCCGTCCTCTCCGCTGTCGATTGTGTCTTCTCGGTTCCGGAAAACCGCAAGGGGCTCTCGGCGGAAGGAGAGGAGACGGCGCATGTCTCGAACCGCATCGGCCATCCCGGAAGCGTGGAGGCCTGGGAGATGATCGCGCCGGAGGCGCGCGAGGACGAGGAGGACTGGACCGCGCCGTTCGACGCGACGCCCGAACAGGCCCCGGCAGCCATTTTGGCGCGGCGCATCGCCCATCGGATATCAAAGATGATCGGCCAGGAGATGATCGTCGAGAAGGACCGCGCGCGACCGGTCCGCGCCGGCGACATTCTGGTTCTGGTCAGGAAGCGCGATGCCTTCGTCAACGCGCTGACGCGGGCGCTGAAATCGCCCTATGACATTCCCGTCGCCGGCGCAGACCGCTTGAGGCTCGCCGATCACATCGCGGTCAAGGACCTGATCGCGCTCGGTCGTTTTGCGGTTTTGCCGGAAGACGATCTGTCGCTGGCCGCACTCTTCAAGAGCCCGCTTCTCGGTCTTTCGGAAGATGACCTGTTTTCGGTCGCCGCAAGGCGCGGGAAGGGCGAGCATGTCTGGTCGGCCCTGCGCCGGCTCTCGGCAGCCGGGGACGAGGCATTCGCCGAGACGGCTACGACGCTGGAACGGGTGATTGCTGCCGCCCGCCGCAAGAGCGCCTTCGATTTTTACGCCGACATTCTGGCGCGCGAGGGCGGCAGGCGCGCCTTTCTGGCCCGGCTCGGCAGCGAGGCGGGGGATATTCTCGACGAGTTCCTCAACGCGGCCAAGGATCACGAGGATAACGGTCTGCCGGGTCTGCAGTCCTTCCTCGACGTGATGGAGGCGGGCGGTCTCGAGGTCAAGCGCGAGCAGGACAAGGGCCGCAACGAGGTTCGGATCATGACGGTCCATGCTTCCAAGGGGCTTGAAGCGCCGATCGTGTTTCTGGTCGACAGCGGCGGCAAACCCTTTGTCGCAAGCCACCTGTCCGGCTTCCGGATGATGGAGGCGGGGCTGCCCGTCTGGCATTCGGCAAAGAAGGAGGCCGACAGCAGCGTTCTCGCCGATATCGCACGGCGCGAGGACGAGGCGAAGGAGGAATATCGTCGCCTGCTCTATGTGGCGATGACCCGCGCCGCCGACCGGTTGTTCGTCACCGGCTATCGCCCCAAGACGGAAGTGCCGGATTGCTGGCACAGGCTCGTCTGGTCGGCGCTTGAGGCCGATGCGAAGGAACGGGCGGAAACGATCGAGGTGGCCGGACCTGCCGGGGAAAGCTGGCCGGGTCTTCTGTGGCAGGAGAAAATTCCTCCGCGTGACTTCGCCCGCGAAGCCGGTGCTGAAGACGACGGAAACACGTTGCCGCCACTGCCGGCAGCCTTGACCGAGCCTTTCCGCGAAGAGGCGCGTCCGGCTCCGCCGCTCAGCCCGTCGCGCGCGGGGCTTGAGGTCGAGGACCCGCCGCCGGTGACCGCCTCGCCGCTTTTCGGCGGGCAGAGCGCCAATATCGCTCTGGAGCGCGGACGGCTTGTCCATCGGCTCATGCAATTGCTGCCGGGGTTTGAGCCTGCCGAGCGGGAGGCGGCCTGCCGCCGCTATCTGGCCCGGGCAGCCTTCCACCTGCCGGAAGAGGAAAGCGACGCCATTCTGAAAAGCGTGATGGCGGTGATTGACGACCCCGAACTGGCGCCGGTCTTCTCGTCTGCCGCCCGCGCCGAGGTCTCGGTCACCGGGACAGTGCGGCTTAAGGCCGGCGATTTCACCGTATCCGGCCGGCTCGACCGGCTTGCGGTGATGGACGACCGGGTGCTGCTGGTCGATTTCAAGACCAACCGCAATCCGCCGAAAGCGGGCGAGGTCGCGCCGTTCTCCCACGTTGCGCAGATGGCCGTCTACCGCGAGATCCTTGCGCCGCTCTATCCCGGCAAGGCCGTGGAATGCCTCCTCGTCTATACAGAAACAACCGCAACCCTCCGGTTGAGCGAGGAGGCGCTTTCGGCGGCGCTTGCAAGCCTCTCGACAAAGTGAGCGCGGGGCATTGATTTTTGCTGCGCCTGTGCTCACATGAAGGACAAATCTACGATATTGCGAAGGTATCGCGCGGAACCAGGGCGATCCTCGCCTTTGCCAAGGAGTTCAAGATGACGACAGTCAAGGTCAATACCGCCAATTTCAAGCAGGAAGTTCTCGAGTCGGAGACGCCGGTCGTGGTTGATTTCTGGGCCGAATGGTGCGGCCCGTGCCGGATGATCGGCCCGAGCCTCGAGGAGATCGCCGAGGAAATGGACGGCAAGGTCAAGATCGCCAAGGTCAATGTCGATGACAATCCCGACCTCGCGGTCCAGTACGGCGTACGCTCCATCCCGATGCTGGCCATGTTCAAGGGCGGCGAGCTCGCCGACGTCAAGGTCGGCGCAGCCCCGAAGACGGCGCTCTCGAGCTGGATCTCCGGCGTCGTCGGCTGAGTTTCGGCGATATCTCACGCATATGAAAGCCCGCGTTCGCGCGGGCTCAGACAGCTGACAAAGCAGAAGACGTATGGGTCGCGTCCTTGCGAGACCTCCCCAAGAGGTGTCATGCTCGGACTTGATCCGAGCATCCAGGCGACGCAACTCTTTAGATTCATTTACATTTCTGCAGCCATTCCTCGGGCAGCCTGGATCCTCGTGTCAAGCACGAGGATGACGCGGACCACGAGGGGAGGTTTGTCAACAAGCTGAGCCCGCGTTCGCGCGGGCTTTGCCATATCTGCATGAAGGCGGGAACCTGACGGCGTCCGAAACGTTCTCGCATTCAGAGTGTTTTCGGCCCTTTCGGAGTTTGCCCCTGATGACGAACCGTTCACATGACCGTCTGTCGCTTCTGTTTCTGCCTGTATTCGCCTTTTTTGCCCTCCCCGGCGTCGCCGCTGCCCAGGATTTCGAACCCGCCCTCGGCCCGGCCAAACCGTTTTCCTTCGAAACGCTTGCGAAGGAGGCCGAGGCGCTTTCGCAAAAGCCGTTCGAGCCCTATCCGGTTGAGCATCCCGAACTTTTCGACGCGATCGATTACGATGCGCACTGGAAAATCATGTTCCGCAAGGACCATACGATCGATGTCGGCGATGCCCCGGTCCAGTTTTTCCATCAGGGCCGCTATTTCAAGGAGCCCGTGACGATCAGTCTCGTCGAGGACGGCGAGGCCCGCGAAGTGCTCTACAATGCCGATTACTTCACCATGCCGGATGACAGCCCGGCGAAGGCGGTCGAGGATTTTGCCGGCTGGGCCGGTTTCCGGGTAATGCGGCCGGACATGAAGACCGACTGGATCTCGTTTCTGGGCGCGAGCTATTTCCGCACCGACGGGCCGGACAGGCAATACGGTCTCTCCGCCCGCGCGCTTGCCGTCGATACCGGTTTGGCGCGTCCGGAAGAGTTTCCCCGCTTCACATCCTTCTACCTGGAAAAGGACGACAAACCCGGCGACAGCATCGTCATCTACGCCCTTCTCGACAGCAAGAGCGTTGCCGGCGCCTATCGCATCGAGGCGGAAAACGAGGATGGCGAAGGCCAGGTTCTGCACATCACCAGCCGGCTGTTTTTCCGCGAGGCAGTGGAGCGGCTCGGCGTCGCGCCGCTGACCTCGATGTACTGGTATTCCGAAACCCACCGCAACATGGCCTTCGACTGGCGTCCGGAAGTTCATGACAGCGACGGGCTGGAAGTGGTCACCGGTTCGGGCGAACAGATCTGGCGTCCGCTCAATAACCCGCCGCGCGTCGTCACCTCGAGCTTTTTTGACGAGAACCCGGAAGGTTTCGGCCTGATCCAGCGCGACCGGAACTTCGATCACTATCAGGATGACGGCGTGTTCTACAATCGCCGGGCGTCGGCCTGGGTGGAACCCGAGGGCGATTGGGGCAAGGGCGCGGTGCAGCTTGTCGAACTGCCGTCCGATGACGAGATCTACGACAACATCGTCGCCTACTGGCTGCCGGAAGATCTGCCCGAGGCCGGAGACGAACGCGATTTCTCCTATACGCTGACCTGGGCTAAGACCGCGCCGCCGAACGAGCGCCTTGCAGAGACGACGGCAAGCCGGATCGGCCGCGGCGGCGTGCCGGGGCAGCCGCGCCCGGGCGATCAGGTCAAGGTCGTCGTCGATTTCTCCGGCCCGGCCGTTACCGGCCTGACGGCCGATGACGACGTGGAGGCCGAGATCTCGGTCGGGAGCGGCGCCGAGGTCATCAACGCCTATGCGATGCCGATCGTCGGCACGAATGACTGGCGGATGACCTATGACCTCAAATTCGACGGAACCGCCGATACCATCGATGTGCGCGCCTATCTTGCAGACGATGGCGAGCCGCTGACGGAAACCTGGCTCGGCCAGTTCCATCCCGGCCAGTTCGCGCCGCACTGAGCGGCGGTCTGGCGGCGGTGCAAGAAACGCCATCGCTTCGAAGCGACATCGGCGTTATTCTCCGCCGGCAACAAAAGGCGGGAGGCGTAACATGGGCGAATTTCAGGGGCGGCGGATCCTCTACACGGGTGCAGCGGGCGGGCTCGGGCTTCCGGCGAGCCTTGCCCTTATGCAGGCCGGCGCGGACGTGATCGTGCTCGACAATGATCCGGCCAAGATCGCCGCACTGAAGGCGGCGGCAGCCGGCAAGGAGCTTTCGGAGAGGCTCACGGTCGTCAAGGTTGATCTCACCGACAAGACGGCGCTTGATGCAGCCCTTTGCGGACTGCTGCGTCAGGGGCCGATCGACACGGCGATCAACAATGCCGCGATCTACCCGTCAAAGCCGTTCGAGGATTTCACCATGGAGGAACATGCGAAAATCCATGCCGTCAATGTCGAGGCGGCGCTCGTGATCGTCAAGGCTCTGCTGCCGGGCATGCGCGAGGCCGGTTTCGGGCGCATCATCAATATCAGCTCGATCACGGTCTCGGGCGGCTGGGAGAACCTCACCCCCTATATCCAGTCGAAGGGGGCGCTGATCATGCTGGCGCGCGGCTGGGCGCGCGAATTCGGCAAATGGGGCATTACGGTCAACACGCTGTCGCCCGGCGCCTTTCCAACGGACGCGGAGAAGATCCACCCGGATCAGGAGGCCTATCAGCGACGCATCATCGACAGCCAGGCGATCAAGCGCCGGGGCGCGCCGGAAGACCTTGCCGAGGCGCTGATGTTCCTGATCTCGACCCGCGCCGGCTTCATCACCGGGCAGAACCTTCATGTCGACGGCGGCTGGGTGATGCATTGAGGCCGCGGCTCGCCTCTGCCGGAACGATCGGGCTATAGAGGGTCAACACAGATCGCAGGAAAGGGGACGGCATGATACCCGTCAATGACATTCAAGGGCTGAAGGTTCTCATCACCGGCGCGAGTTCCGGCATCGGGGCGGCGGCCGCGCGCGCCTTTTCGCGCTCGGGCGCGGAGGTGACCATCCACTACAATACGCGACGGGAAGAGGCCGAGAGCTTGGCCGCGGCCCTGCGCGGGGAGGGCGGCACGGCCCATGTCGTTTCCGGTGACGTGACCCGGGCCGAGGACGCCGAGGACATCGTCGCGCGGTCAGTGGCGATGATGGGCGGGCTTGACTGTCTGGTGAACAATGCCGGCGCCATTCTGCGCTCGCCATCGGCGGATTTCGACGAGGCGATCTATGATCAGGTCTTCGACCTCAACACCCGTTCGATCCTGCGCATGGTGCGCCATGCGGGACCCGCCCTGAAAGCAAGCGACCGCGCCTCGGTCATCAATCTCGGATCGATCGCCGGTCGCAATGGCGGCGCGCCGGGCTCCGGCCTCTATGCCGCCGCCAAGGCCGCCGTGCATTCGCTGACAAGGGCCCTGGCGCGCGAGATGGCGGCGGACGGCGTGCGCGTCAACGCGATCGCGCCCGGCGTCATCGAAACGCCCTTCCATGACGAGACGCCGGAATCCGCGCTCAAAGCGGCGCTTTCCGCGATCCCGCTCGGAAAGCTCGGCACGGCGGAAGACTGCGCCTGGAGCTTCGTCTTCCTCGCCTCGCCGGCCATGGCCGGCTATATCACCGGCCAGATCCTCGATATCAACGGCGGCCAGTTAATGCCGTAGGCGCGCGTCCTTGTCGCCGGCGGAGACCAGCCGGTTGCGCTCCATCATCAGCCCCCAGTTCTGGGCGGAGGCGAGGTGCAGCGCGATGGCGTCCGTCCAGCCCTTCTCTGTCCACTGCTTGAGCGTGCGGGCGGGAAGATTGCGGTAACGCTCGTGGTCGATGACGCTGAAGCCGTCGAGCCGGTAGCGGCTCTTGTCGGGGAACTCCATATCGACGTGTCGCGCGAGCAGGATATCGGCCTCGGCGATCGCCTTCAGGAAGGCCGCGTCTTGGGCGCGGTGCTGGTGATAGGCCTCGCAGAGTTCCAGCATCGGCGCAACCGTCTTGCTCGCCGTGCCGTCGTCGTTGAAAATCGGCGCTGCGTCGGGGTTTTCGGCAAGCGGCTTCACGCGCCCGCTCTCGCTGTCATAGGCGAGATAGCGGGTATCCTCGTCGGGCGACTGCACCAGAATGAAGGGATAGCGGCGGATATAGGCGGGCACATAGGCATGCGGCGCCCAGCTACCGTCCTTTTCCAGCATCAGGTTCTGGCCTTCCCTGAGGCCGACAATGGCGACCGGGGCCGGCTGGCCGGCGGCCTCAATGAAGACGATCGGGTAATGGCGCACGGCCGGCATGAACTCGCTCACCGAAAGCGGGATTGCCGTCGCTCCGGCGGAGAATGCGTAGTCGTTCCTCGCCACCAGACCGAGGCCCTTGTGCTCTTCGAAGCGTAGCACCTGCGGTTTCTTGTAGAAGAGCGGCATGGGGTTCTGAGTGGTCATCGATCAGGTCTCCTTCATCCGACGGCCGGAACACGTCTTCTACTATCGATGCCCGCAGGCGACAATCGTCACGTTTGATCTCCTCTCCGACGCAGCGCCGTATTCTGCCGGTTCCCGGATAGATTGAAACTTCGGTTGAAACACGACTGTTTGTGCCGCTTCCGGCGCTTGACGCTGTTGACAGAGCCACGCCCCATTGCGAAGGTTTACAAGTTCTTAACATCACGAGAGAGCACGACAGGAGCGGGGACATGAAAGCATCGATGACGGCGCTGATGGGGACAATAGCGCTTTTGGCCCTCGCCGGCTGCGGCGGCGGTGGCGGAGGCGGGGGGCCGATCGCCCCGAACGCGCTTGGCTATTACGCCGATTTCGACACCTGGAACGAAGCCGTAACGGGATCAGGATCGGCTTCGGCCAATATCCAGATGAACGGCGACGGCACGGTCGGCGTCGAGATCACCGGCGGGCCCGACGCAGGTGAAACGGCGCTCTTCTATCCCGACGGCGATGGCTATACGGCCAATCTCGGCGACGGAGCGGAAGCCTATATGCGGCTCGGTTACTTTGGCGTCGACGGGATCAAGGACGGTCCGGTCGTTGCCTTCATCGATGCCGACACCTGGGACGACAATGTGGTTGGACTGGCCTTCCGGTCAACCGATGGCATGACCGCGCCGGGCGACATGCCGCTCAACGGGCGTGCGACCTATTCCGGCCAGCATCTTGGCGCGGCAGCCATTCCGGGTGAGTATCTCGACTATATCGACGGCTCGTTCAACGCCAATGTGGACTTCGGCAGCGGACAGCTGGCCGGCGCGATGGACACACAGGTGGGCGATGTTACTTTCCAGGCGACGATCGCCGGCTCGGAGTTCAACTCCAATGCCAATTCGATCGCCGTCGGCAATGACTATCTCAACGTCGACCAGGCCAATTCCCGCGTCAACGGCGCGTTTTATGGCAATCGCGCCGCCGGCATTGCCGGCACCTACCAGGTCAACGGCGCGCGGGCCGATGACGGGGCCGGCATGGTCGGCACCTTTGTCGGCGAGCGGAACTGAGTTTCAGCGCCTTTGCGTCTAGAGCGCCGTGCGTCCTTTAGGGCGCACAAAGGACGCTCTAACTTATTGAATCTGCGCATCGTTCTTTTCGAAAATCGATTCCGATTTTCGAGCCGATGCGCTAGCGGCGGGCCGGTTTTCTGCCGGCCCGTCACCTTCGGCATCGTGTTTTGAGTTCCGGGAATTTCATGGGGCGTTTTCTGATCTTGTTGCGCTTGAACCTGGCGGGCGGGCTTTTTGCCTGTCTGCTGACGCTTCTTGCCGCCGGCTCCGCTTCGGCGGCGGTCAATCCGTTTCCGCAGATCAAGGTGCTGATCGAGAGCGGCCAGTATGAACAGGCCATGGCGCTTTCGGCCAAGCTGTCGGATGATCCCGAGCTCTCCGCGCTCTCCCAACAGTTCACCTACGCGCTGATCCTCAAGCATGAGGGGCATTTCAGGGAAGCGGCGATCCTGATGCGCGGCGTCCTCGACAAGAAGCCGGATTTCACCCGCGTGCGGCAGGAGCTTGCCCATACTTTGGCGCTGATGGGGGAGAAGAAGGCGGCGATCTACCACTTCTCGCTGCTCGCCGACAACGCGCCGAGCGAATCGCTCCGCTCCTTCTACGAGGACTTCATCGACCGGGTGAATATCGACCGCCCCTGGACACTTGGCGGCTATCTGGCGATCGCGCCGAGCACGAACATTTCCAACGCCACCGATGAGACTCTCGTTCATGTCGGCGGCATTCCGCTCGCGCCCGGCACAAGGGCGGAAAGCGGCGTCGGCCTCAATTACGGCGTCAACGGCACCTATTCCTTCGATCTCGTCGACGACCTGTCGCTCACCTTCGGCGGATCCGTCACAGGCCTTGCCTACAAGGAAAAGGCCTATAACCAGACCCAGTTCGGCGGCTTCTCGCAGCTCTCCTGGCGCAATGATCCGTGGATTTTCAGCGGCGGCATGGCGGCGGAATATGTGCTGATGGGCAATGAGCCCTACCGGGTGGGCTACGGGCCGGTGTTTTCGGTGCGCCGCTCCTTCGGTCCGTTCGGCGTCACGTCTGCCAATTTCTCGTTCCAGTGGCTCGATTACCACGACATGGATGCCTATGACGGCTATGAGGCCGGCATGAGCATCAACCACCGCTATGCGCTGACGCCATCGAGCAGCATCCGCATGGGCGGCGGGTTCAGTTATGTTTCTGCCGAGAAGGATTTCAATTCCTATTCCGGCTACAACATCAACGCCAAATATGCCCGCGAATGGTCGGGCGGGATCCTGACCGATATCGAGGTCGCCGGCACGCTGCGCGACTATGAGGGTGCGTTTCCGCTGATGACGAAATCGCGTCTCGACCGAAGGCTCGATATCGCCGTCGGCGCGACCTTCCGCACGCTTGCGGCGAAGGGCTTTGCGCCGCGTCTCGAATATGCCTATTCGAAGAATTTTTCCAATGTCGAGCTCTACGAATACGACAAGAGCACGGTGTCGCTGTTCGTCACCAAGCAGTTCTGATCTCAGCAGAAGAATGGTTCTGTCGTCTTTTGCGTGGCTGTCGCGAACGCCTCTGCCACATGGGCGAGCGGCGTCACGTCGACGTCGCTTTCGCCGTTGCCGATCAGTGCGGCGAAACGGCTGTAGACAGCCTCATATTCCCGCTGCGGCCTGTCGAGAAGCAGGGCGCCGTTGAAGGCCAGCCGTTCGCCGCTGCGGTCCAGCAGGAGCATGCCCCGGTCGGTCTCCACCGTGAGCGCCTTTTCGTCTGTGCCCTTGTGGTTCCAGTCGAAGGTGGCGGAAAAATTGTTGCAGCCGGCCATGGCGATGTCGAGTTCCGCCATCATCGGAACCCTTCGGTTCTCGGGGAATGCGAGCGTCGCGCCCTGCACGGCAAAGGCGCCCGGCAGCACGGCCGAGGCCAGCGACAGCCCGTTGATGCCCATGTCGAAGACGCCGAGGCTTTCCGGCTCGAAAATCCAGCTTTGATCCGGATGCCAGCGGCGCACATCTTCCTTCCAGGTCAGCCTTACCGAACGAATATGGGCATCCGACAGCAGGTCACGCGCGGTGGCGACGCCCGGGGCAAAGCGCGAATGCCAGGCGGAAAACAGTGACAGCCCCTTTGCCGCTGCTTTTTGCCGCAGCGTCTCGATCTCTTCCAGCGTCACGGTCGGCGGCTTCTCCAGAAGCACGTGCTTGCCCGCCTCAAGCGCCTCGGTGGCCAGCGCAAAACGGGCAGCCGTCGGCACGCAGAGCGCCACGCAATCGACCGCCGGCCCCTTCTCGAAAAGGTCGTCAAGATCGGAAAAGACGGGAAGATCAGCAGGCGCGGCGCCCTTGGTGACGATCGCGGCAAGCTCGAAATCACGGGCTCGGTCGATCGCCGGGCGATGTTCGTCAACGGCGATCTTGCCGTAACCGACAATCGCGATCCTGAAAGCGCTCATACTGTCCTCGGTGCCTCGGCAGGCGGAAGGCGTGGCAAGCCTGCCCATCACCGTTAACGCGCTTGCGGCCCGTTGAAAAGAGCCGGCGCGACGTTCACCGGCCGATCAGGTCCTCGGGAAACTGCTCGGGCCTTCTCTTGATTTCCCGGTCGATCAGCGCCAGCACCCGTTCAACCGGCGGCGGCTGGACGGCGGTCACCCGCTGGATGATGGAGTAGGGGCTGACATCGATGCTTTCGCGCACGGGCAACTGGCAGATCGCCGCCCCCAGCCTGCCGTCGATGTGCAGAAAGTCCGCCACCGGCTGGGCAACAGGCGTTACCGCATCCGTATCGGCAATGATGGCAAGCGACAGGAGCGGCGACGTGGTGACGAATACATGGCGGGGCAGGGTGAAGCCGTTGGCCAGAAGATGGGCCTCGATCGAACGGCGCATCGGCGCCCCGACCGGTTGCAGCACCCAGTCATAGTCAAGGCATTCGCCGATCGAGATCGGGCCCCTGTCGCAGAGCGGGTGGCCGGTGCGGGCAATCATGTTGACCGGCTCGACGCCGAGCGGGCGCATGGTTACCGACTTGGCGTCCACCTCCTCCGGCAGACGACCGATATAGAAATCGAGATTGTGGGAGAAGAGCGCCTCGGCCAGCTTGTCGGAGGTGTCGACAAGCACCGAAAGCTCGATTTCGGGATAGTTCTCCCTGAGTTCACGGATCACCGGCAGCACAAGCTGCATCGAAGGCCCGGTCACCGCGCCAATGCGCACCTGGCCGCGCGCGCCGTCGACGATCTGCGATATCTCCTGGTGAGCGCTGTCAAGCTGGTTGAGAATGATCATTGCCTGGCGCGCCATTGCCTGGCCGGCCTCGCTCAGCACAACCCCGCGTCCGTGGCGCTCGTAGAGCTTTGCGCCGACGGTGTGTTCGAGTTCAGACAGCAGTCGCGAGGCCGCCGATTGCGTCATCCCCAACTGCGCCGCCGCCGAAGAGATCTGTCCCTTGCGGTCGAGAAGCGCGATCAGCCGCATCTGCGAAAATCGCAGTCCGCGGCGGATGAACTCGTCCTGACTTTTCTGGCGTAGGTCGTGCGCCATGATATCCATACCAATTCTGCTATATCAGAAACACGATTATTCATTTGTCCGTGTGAAGGGAAATTGCAAGAATTCCCTCGTCGCAAGGCCCTTTTAGCGCAGAAAATGCGGGGTGATCACCCCTTTGAAGCTGCGACAGGGCGACACGGTTTCGCCGGGAGGAAAAGGCCGAACACCGTGTCATCCTCGGCAATGCGATCGATCGGCCGCAAGGGCCGAAAGGCAGGGTCTCCCCATCCGGCGGAGGCCGGTGCCGGAACGGCAATCCAGATTGCCATCTGTTCCTAACGGGAGGACAAAACTGATGAAATCGATACTTCTTGCAGGCGTCGCCGCATTCACCCTCGCCGCGACTGCGGCATCGGCGCAGACGGTCGGCTTCTCGCAGATCGGCTCGGAATCGGGCTGGCGCGCGGCGGAAACGACGCTGACCAAGCAGCAGGCCGAAGAACGCGGCATCGACCTGAAATTCTCCGATGCCCAGCAGAAACAGGAAAACCAGATCGCCGCGATCCGCGCCTTCGTCGCGCAGGGCGTCGACGCCATCCTGCTTGCGCCGGTCGTTGCCACCGGTTGGGACTCGGCGCTGGAAGAGGCCAAGGATGCCGATATTCCGGTGGTCCTGCTCGACCGCCAGGTTGACAGTTCCGATGATCTCTACCTGACGGCCGTCGGCTCCAACCTCGTGCATGAGGGCGAAGTGGCCGGCCAGTGGCTGGTGGATACGGTCGGCGATCAGCCGTGCCGCGTTGTCGAGCTGCAGGGCACGACCGGTTCGTCGCCGGCCATCGACCGCGCCACCGGCTTCCGCAATTCGCTGGAAGGCCATGACAATATCGAGATCGTCCGCAGCCAGACCGGCGACTTCACCCGCTCGCAGGGCAAGGAAGTCATGGAAAGCTTCCTGCAGGCCGAGAACGGCGGCGCCGACATCTGCGCGCTCTATGCCCATAATGACGACATGGCCGTCGGCGCCATTCAGGCCATCAAGGAAGCCGGCCTGAAGCCCGGTGACGACATTCTGGTCGTCGCCATCGACGCCGTGCCGGATTACTTCCAGGCCATGGCCGCAGGCGAGGTCAATGCCACGGTGGAACTGACGCCGAATATGGCCGGTCCCGCCTTCGACGCGCTGGAAGCCTACTGGAAGGACGGCACCATGCCGCCGAAGTTCATCCAGACGGAATCCAAGCTCTATACCCAGGCTGACGATCCGCAGGGTGAGTACGAGCGCCGCAAGGGCCTCGGCTACTAAGCCGCTTCCTCCCGGGTGCGGTCGGGACGTCAATGTCCCGGCCGCCTCGGTTCTTCATCATGGCGCCGCGCGATCGATCCAAGGTGCTGGGAAATGCTTCTGACCATCAAAAACCTCACAAAAACCTTTGTCGGCATGAAGGCGCTCGATGACGTTTCCTTCGAGCTTGAAGCCGGCGAGGTTCACGCCCTTCTCGGCGAAAACGGCGCCGGCAAATCGACCCTCATCAAATGCCTGACCGGGGCCTACAGCCGCGATTCGGGCGTCATCACGCTGAACGGCGAGACCATCTCGCCGCGCTCCACGCTGGAAGCGCAGGATCTCGGCATCGGCACGGTCTACCAGGAAGTCAACCTTCTGCCGAACCTGACCGTTGCCCAGAACCTTGTCTTCGGGCGCGAAAAGCGCCGCTTCGGCATTATTGACGGACGCGCCATGCACCGCGATGCCGAGGCCATGCTGGAAGGCTACGGCCTCGATATCGACGTCAATCGCGATCTCGGCAGCTATTCCGTCGCCGTCCAGCAGATTGTCGCCATCGCACGGGCCGTGGCGCTGTCCGGCAAGGTCCTCATCCTCGACGAGCCGACCGCGAGCCTTGATACGCGCGAGGTCGAGATGCTGTTCGACGTCGTCCGGCAATTGCGCGACAAGGGTCTCGGCATCATCTTCGTCTCGCACTTCCTCGATCAGGTCTTTGAACTGACCGATCGGGTGACGGTGCTTCGAAACGGCTGCAAGATCACCACGGAAAAAACCGCCGAGCTCGACCGGGTGCGGCTGATTTCCCACATGCTCGGCCGGGAGCTGGACGAGGCGGAGGAGATCGGCGTCCGGCGCGCTACGGCGGGACGCGTCGGCGAGAAGCCGCTCCTCAGCTTCAAGGGCGTCGGGCGGAAGAATTATGTCGAACCGTTCGATCTCGAGGTGCACAAGGGCGAGGTCATCGGTCTTGCCGGGCTGCTCGGCTCGGGCCGCACGGAAACGGCGGAGCTTGTCTTCGGCGTGCGCACCGCGCAATCGGGCACGGTCTCCGACGACAAGGGCAAGATCTCGATCGGCAGTCCGCGCGACGCCATCGCCGCGGGTTTCGGTTTTGCGCCGGAAGACCGCAAGACGGACGGCATCATTGCCGACCTTTCGGTGCGCGAGAACATCGCGCTGGCGCTGCAGGCGCGGCGCGGCTGGGCGCGGCCGATCAGCCGGAGCGAACAGGCGCGGCTTGCCGCCGACTATATCGAAAAGCTCGACATCCGCACCTCGAGCGCGGAAAAACCGGTCGGCGAATTGTCGGGCGGCAACCAGCAGAAGGTGGTGCTTGCCCGCTGGCTGGCGATGAATCCGCGCTTCCTCATCCTTGACGAGCCGACGCGCGGCATCGATGTCGGGGCGCATGCCGAGATCCTTCATCTCATTCATCAGATCACGGCCGAGGGCATGTCGATCCTGATCATTTCCTCCGAACTCGACGAACTGATCGCGGTCTCCGACCGGGTTATCGTCGTGCGCGACCGCCGTCATGTCGCCGAACTGACGGGGGCTGAAATCGCCACGGAAAACATCGTCAAGGCGATTGCCACATCGGCGGCAGAGAAAAGGGAGGCGGTCTGATGCCCGGCGGTCTGAAGCGGGTCATCCCGCAACTTGTCACGCTCGTCTTCCTGGTGGGGCTGGTGAGTCTGTTCTTCCCGACCTTCCTGCAGGTCGAATATTCCGGCGGACGCTTTGTCGGGCCGGTGGTCGATGTTTTGAAACGGGGTGCGCCCGTGGCCCTGCTGGCGATCGGCATGACGCTCGTGGTCGCGACGCGCGGGATCGATCTTTCTGTCGGTACCGTGATCGCGATCTCCGGCGCGGTCGGCGCGGCGACGATCGCAAGCGGTTACGGCCTAGTGCCGGCGCTTGTCACGGCGATCGCCGCAGGGCTTGCCGCCGGCCTTTTCAATGGCATTCTGGTCGCCTTCATCGGCATTCAGCCGATTGTCGCGACGCTGATCCTGATGATTTCCGGGCGGGGCATCGCGCAGCTGATCACCGAAGGGCGGATCCTGACCTTCAACCTGCCCAGTTTCGCCTTTCTCGGCTCTGGTGATGTTCTCGGCATTCCGGTGCCGGTCTGGATCTGGGTGCTGACGGCGGCTCTGGTCATCTTCCTCGTCCGCCGCACCGCTCTCGGTCTCCTGATCGAGTCGATCGGCGTCAACCGGCGGGCAAGCGCCCTTGCCGGCGTCAATGCGCGGGTTCTGCTGATCGCCGTCTATATGGCGTCGGGCTTCTGCGCGGCCCTTGCCGGCATCATCATCACGGCGGATATTCGCGGCGCGGACGCCAACAATGCCGGGCTCTGGCTCGAACTTGACGCCGTGCTCGCCACGGTCATCGGCGGCAACTCCCTGATGGGCGGCCGCTTTTCGATCTCGGCCGCCGTTATCGGCGCGATGATCATCCAGACCATCGACACCGGCATCCTCCTAGCGGGCTTCCCGTCGGAATACAATCTGGTGATCAAGGCGGTGCTGGTGGTCATCATCCTGGTGCTGCAATCGCCCAATATCACCGGCGACCTGAAATTCTTCAAACAGAACCTGTTTGCCGCCCGGGCCAAGCCCGAAGCGCGGCAGGAGGCAGGCAAATGAAAAATCCGCGTCTCTATCCGCTGTTTGCCACCATCGCCATCTTCATCGTGGCCTATGCGATCTGCTACATCCAGTTCCCGTTCATGCTGTCGACACGGGTGGCGGGCAATCTTCTGACCGACAACGCCTATCTCGGCATCGTCGCCGTGGGCATGACGGTGGTGATCCTGTCGGGCGGGATCGACCTTTCCGTCGGCTCGGTGATCGCCTTTTCCGGCGTGTTCATCGCCGTTGTCCTGCGGGATACGGGCCTTCATCCGCTCGTGGTGTTTGCGCTTCTTCTGGCGATCACGACAGCTTTCGGCGCGGCCATGGGCTGGCTGATCTACACGCTCGGCATGCCGGCCTTCATCGTCACGCTCGCCGGCATGTTCCTGGCGCGCGGCGTTGGCTACATGCTGACGATCGATTCCGTGCCGATCGACAATTCCTTCTTCGACATGTTGCAGGGCGCCTACTGGCTGATGCCGGGCAAGGGGCGGCTGACGCTGATTGGCGTCGTCATGCTGCTGGCCTTCGTTCTCGGCCATTTCGTCGCCCACAAGACCCGGTTCGGAACCAATGTGTTTGCCATTGGCGGCGGCGAACAGACCGCCCGGCTGATGGGCTCGAAGATCGGCCAGACCACGGTGCTGATCTATGCCTTCTCGGGCTTCATGGCCGGTCTGTCCGGCATCGTCTTCGCCATCTACACCGGCTCGGGTTATCCGCTGGCAACGGTCGGGACCGAACTGACGGCAATCGCGACCGTCGTCATCGGCGGCACGCTTCTGACGGGCGGCGCGGGCTATGTCTTCGGTACGCTTTTCGGCGTGTTGACCATGGGCCTGATCCAGACCTACATCGTCTTCGACGGCACACTCTCAAGCTGGTGGACCAAGATCGCGATCGGCATTCTGCTTCTGCTCTTCATCGTGCTGCAGAAGGGGCTTCTGAAACTGACCGTCGAACGCACTGCGGCTCCCTGATCAACAAAAAACAGGTTACCGGCACGGGCAAGGCGGCGCCGGTAACACAACAAGATAAAAGCGAGGCACACCATGTTCTCCATCGGAATCGATTACGGAACCAATTCGGTCCGCGCGCTCGTCGTGGGCTGCGATGATGGTTTTGAGTACGGAACCCATGTCTACAACTACCCGAGCGGCGACCAGGGCGTGCTGCTTGACCCGTCCGATCCGCTGCTCGCCCGCCAGAGCCCGGCGGATTACCTGAAGGGCCTTGAGGAGAGCGTACGCGGCGCGCTTGCCGAGGCGGCAAAGCATGCGGCATTCGACGCGGCGAAGGTGATCGGGATCGGCGTGGATTCCACCGGCTCCAGCCCGCTTCCGGTCGATGAGAACAACGGCGCGCTGTCGATGGATCCGCGCTTCAACGACAATCTCAATGCCTATTGCTGGCTGTGGAAGGACCATACGAGCTGGCGCGAGGCGGAAAAGATCACGGCGCTTGGCAAGGCGGAACGCCCCGAATACCTCGCCATGGTGGGCGATACCTATTCGTCGGAATGGTGGTGGTCGAAGATCTGGCACTGCCTCAATGTTGACCGGGCCGTGTTTGATGCGGCGGCCTCCTGGGTCGAGCTTGCCGACTGGATCCCCTCCGTGCTTGCCGGCGTCAATGCTCCAGCCGATGTCAAGCGCGGCGTCTGCGCCGCCGGCCACAAGGGCCTCTACAACCCGAAATGGGGCGGTTTGCCGGACAAGGAATTCCTGCGCCAGCTCGATCCGGCAATCGCCGATCTGCGCGACCGGCTTTACGACACAGCCCAGGATATCTCCGTGCCCGCCGGTACGCTTTGCCCCGAATGGGCAGAAAAGCTCGGTCTTCCCGAAGGCATCGCGATTGCCACCGGCGCCTTCGACAACCATCTGGGCTCGATTGGCTGCGGCATCAAGGAAGGCATGCTGGTCAAGGTCATCGGCACGTCGACCTGCGACTGCGCCATCGTCGACCTGTCGAAATCCGATACGATCCCGGGCGTCTGCGGCATTGTCGAGGGCTCGATCCTGCCGGGCTTTTTCGGCATTGAGGCAGGCCAATCGGCTGTCGGCGATATCTTCAAATGGTGGGTCGAGCGCGTCTGCCAGGGCGGGGCGGACCTGCACCGCGAACTGACTGAGGAAGCCACGGCCATGAAGCCCGGCCAGAGCGGTCTTCTGGCGCTCGACTGGAACAATGGCAACCGCACCATTCTCGTCGACCAGCGGCTGACGGGGCTGATTCTCGGCCAGACGCTCTATTCGACGCGGGCGGAAATCTACCGCGCGCTTGTCGAGGCGACGGCCTTTGGCGCCCGCGCCATCGTCGAACGGATGACCGATTTCGGCGTGCCGATCGACAAGGTCGTCTGCGCCGGCGGCATTGCCGAGAAGAACCCGATGCTGATGCAGATCTATGCCGATGTGATGAACCGCACCATGCTGGTCACCCGCTCGGCGCAGACCTGCGCGCTGGGCGCTGCCGTTGCGGCGGCGGCCGTCGGCGGGGCGCACTCCAGCATCGGTGAGACGACGCGCGCGATGACCGGACTGAAGGACATCCGCTACGACCCCATTCCCGAAAACGTCGCGATCTACGAGGAACTCTACGGGCTTTACCTGACGCTCCATGACGGTTTCGGCGGCATTACCCGCGACAGCGACATGTCGCAGGTGATGAAGGATTTGATCGAAATTCGGGACAAGGCGCGCGGCTGAGGCCGGCGCTTTCAACTGAGCTTTATTGCAGAAGGATGAGTAACATGATCGGCCTGAAGCCCCTCAAGATCTGGTTCGTGTGCGGCTCGCAACACCTTTACGGGCCTGAAGCGCTGGCGGAAGTCGACGCGCAGTTCAACGCCATTGCCGCAGCCCTCGGCAAGGATGGCAAGCTGCCGCTCGAGATCGTGCCGCAGCCTGTCGTCAAAAGCCCGGCGGAAGCCGCCGAGCTTGCGGTGCGCGCCAATTCCGATCCGGAATGCGGCGGCCTTATTCTCTGGATGCACACATTCTCGCCCTCGAAAATGTGGATCCGCGGGCTTTCCATGCTCAACAAGCCGTTCCTGCATTTCCATACGCAATATGCCCGCGAACTGCCGTGGGACACGATCGACATGGATTACATGAACCTCAACCAGTCGGCCCATGGCGACCGCGAGGCCGGCTTCATCCACACCCGCATGCGGCTTGGCCGCAAGGTGGTTTCCGGTCACTGGTCGGACCCGGAGGTCCATGCCCGCATCGATGCCTGGATGCGCGCCGCGCGTGCCTGGGATGACTGGCAGGGCGGCCGCTTCTGCCGCTTCGGTGACAATATGCGTGAAGTCGCGGTCACCGAGGGCGACAAGGTGGCGGCTGAAATGAAGCTCGGCTTCTCCGTCAACGGTTATGGCATCATGGACCTCGTCGACGTGATGAACACGCTCGCCGACGATGATGTCGCGGCGCTCGCCGCCGAATACGAGAACCAGTATGACGTTGTCGATGTGTTGAAAAAGGGCGGCGAACGCCATGATGCGCTGCTCAACGCCGCGCGTCAGGAACTTGGCCTCAAGGCCTTCATGGAAGCCGGCGGCTTCAAGGGCTTTACCGATACATTCGAGGACCTGCACGGCATGGAAACGCTGCCGGGCATGGCCACACAGCGGATGATGGCAGCCGGTTACGGCTTTGCCGGCGAGGGCGACTGGAAGACGGTTGCGCTGGTGCGCGCGCTGAAAGTGATGGGCCACGGCATGAGCGGAGCGACCTCGTTCATGGAGGATTACACCTATCACATGGCGCCGGGCCACGAGCAGGTGCTCGGCTCGCACATGCTGGAAGTCTGCCCGACGATCGCCGACGGCAAGCCGAAGGTTGAGATCCATCCGCTGGGCATCGGCGGCAAGGCCGATCCGGTCCGCATGGTCTTCAATGCGAAGCTCGGCCCGGCGCTCAATGCCTCGCTGATGGACATGGGCAACCGCTTCCGCCTGCTGGTCAACGAGGTGACATCCGTTTCTCATCCCGACCTGCCGAACCTGCCGGTCGCGCGCGCGGTCTGGGAATGCAAGCCGGATTTCAAGACCGCGCTCTCGGCGTGGATCCTGGCCGGCGGCGCGCACCACACCGCCTACAGCAATGATGTGACGACGGAGATGCTGGACGATTTCGCCACCATGGCGGGGATCGAACTGGCCGTCATCAACGAAGATACGAGGCTTGACCGCTTCAAGCAGGATCTGAGAAACAACGAGATCTACTGGCATCTCGGCCTTGGCATCAAGGCCTGAGAAAGGGACAGAAGATGTATAAGGAAATCCGGCGCGAGGCTTTCGAGGCCAACCTCGCGCTTCCCAAACACGGGCTCATCAACCTGACCTTCGGCAATGCAAGCGCTGCCGACCGCGACAAGGGCGTCTTCGCCATCAAGCCTTCCGGCGTCGACTATGACGAGCTGTCGCCGGACAACATGGTGATCGTCGATTTCGACGGGAAAATCGTGGAGGGCAATATGCGGCCCTCCTCCGATACGCCGACGCATCGCTGCCTGCTGCTCGCCTTTGAAGGCATCGGCGGCGTGGTCCACACCCATTCGACCAAGGCGACCGCCTTTGCCCAGGCCGGCAAGCCGATCCCGAATTTCGGCACAACCCATGCCGATTATTTCTATGGCGAGATTCCGGTGACGCGGAAGATGACGCCGGAGGAAATCGCGTCGGCTTACGAGTGGGAGACCGGCAATGTCATTCTCGAACGGTTCAAGGGGCTGAATCCGCTCGATTTTCCGGGCGTTCTCGTCAACCGCCACGCGCCGTTCACCTGGGGTAAATCGGTGGCGAAAGCCGTCGAGGTCGCCGTCGCGGTGGAATGCATCGCGGAAATGGCGCTGATGTCGATGCAGCTCAATCCGGGCCTGCAGGCCATTGAACAGGAACTGCTCGATAAGCATTTCCTGCGCAAGCACGGCGCGACGGCCTATTACGGACAGCCGCAATAGGAGCCTTTCGCGGAGTTCGTTCCGGAGGCGCTTGTGGACGCCCCCGGTTTCAGCCTCTTATATGATGTTGAACTGAAGCAAGCCTCACCCTAGTGTTACGGGAAAGCACGATGCTGTAGATTCAATAAGTTAGGGCGTCCTTTGTGCATCCGAATGGATGTACAGCGCTCTAAGAGAGGTTTGCTCCGCCGATGAAATCGCTGCGCCGCCTGTTCACGTCGCCAAAACCGAAACCCGCGTCCCGTCCCGAACCGCCACAGAGCTTTCGCGGCGGCCTGCCGAAGCCCGATCGCGCCTTTGTCGCGATCGGCGATATTCACGGCTGCGCCGACAACCTGGCGCGGCTTTGGGAAAAGCTCGACCAGACGGTTCCTGATCTACCCCTGGTGCATGTCGGCGATTATGTCGATCGCGGTGAACATTCGGCGCAAGTGCTGGACATGCTGTTCGACCGGCAGAAGGAGC
The DNA here is from genome assembly GCA_963676545.2 of uncultured Martelella sp. Classification (GTDB taxonomy): domain Bacteria; phylum Pseudomonadota; class Alphaproteobacteria; order Rhizobiales; family Rhizobiaceae; genus Martelella. Next base: position 862,387 of record CAXXRG010000003.1, read on the forward strand.
GCGCCGACGTCATCTGCCTCAAGGGCAATCACGAGGAGATGTTCCTCGAGTTTCTCGACGATCCTTCGGAAAACGGCGAGCGCTGGCTGCGCTATGGCGGCCTGCAGACCGTCGCCAGCTTCGGCCCCACGGGCGACGCCTTTGGCCGCAAGGACCTTGGGCGCCTGCGCGACGCGGTGATCGAGCGGCTCGGCGAAGAACGGCTTACCTGGCTGAAGAACATGCCGCTTGTCTGGTCGAGCGGCAACCTGTCGGTGGTCCATGCCGGCGCCGATCCGCGCAAACCGCTTGCTGAGCAACCTTCCCGCAACCTCACCTGGGGTCATCAGGCTTTCGGTCAGTTGCCGCGCCGCGACGGGTTGTGGATCGTCCACGGCCACACGATCGTCCAGGTGCCGCAGATGGCGAACGGCGTGATCTCGATCGATACCGGCGCCTATGCCACGGACCGCCTGACGGCGGCGATCGTCAGGCCGGATCGTGAGGTTGAGTTCGTCCAGGCGACATCCGGCAAAGCCACGCGCTGAGCGTCTGCGTAAATTGTCATGATTCAATGTGCGAGGCTACCGACCGCCCGACCCCGGAGGCGTGGGGCCTTTTGCCCAAAAGAAAACGCCCACCGGGGGAGGAGGATCCGGTGGGCGTCATCATAGTGACCAGCGATTGGGAGGAGGAGGATCGCCGGTCCAAATCGAAGCGCGCTGGGAGGAGGAGGGCGCAGCTCCGAAAACTTTTGTTTCGGCTCTTTGCGAGCCGAAGGAATTCCTTAGAACGCGGCCTTGCGGGCGACGCGACGGATATCTTCGCGATTGATGCCGAGGTCGTGCAGTTCGCGGGTGCTCATGCGGCCAAGCTCGGTAACGGTTTCGCGGTACTTGAGCCAGTTGTTGAACGAACGGGTCATGCTCATTTCCGGTCTCCTTTGTTGGCTTCGTCATCGCTGTTGTTGATACCTATATACGCTGGCGCTTCGCGATGAGGCAGTGGGGCAAAAGCAATGCCCCTATGCAAAAAACGCAAGGCTCGATTCTCATGCCTCAAATGTGGGCAGCAGCGGGCGGTCACGCGATGAGGCTTGTGCGCTGCGCGAGGGCAGGTCGTTCAGGGAGCGTCCGCCGCTTCCTGTTTCAGCCAGCCGACGACGGCCTCGGTGGCGCGTCTGGCATGGGCGTTCAGGCCTTCCTCGCTGGCGTCGAAGCCGAAGACCTCGGCCAGGGTGAACCGGTTCGAAACCGGAAAATAGCAGAGCGATGCAATCATCAGATAGACCTCGAGCGGTTCCGCCCGACGGTGGAAGACGCCGTCTTTCCATCCGCGTTCGAGCACGTCGGAGAGTTTGACCAGCAGTTTCGACTGGATCTCGCGCCGGTCGCCGATGGCGTTGATGGTGGAGCCCTTGCGGAGGTTCTCCGTATTGAGCATGGTGATGAACCACGGGCGTGTGCGGAAATGGGTCATGGTGAACATCACCAGGGCCGCCAATGCCTCTTCCGGCGAGAGCGCGTCGAGGGCGAGAGCTTCCTCGCCGGCGCGGATCTGCACATAGGCCTCGCGCAGTGCGGCCTTGTAGAGCTCGTCCTTGTCACCGAAATAGCCGTAGAGCATGGGCTTGGACAGGCCCGCTGCGGCGGCGATCCTGTCGACGCGCGCGCCGTCGTAGCCGACGGAGGAAAACTCGTCGAGCGCGGCCTGAAGGATAGCAGCGCGCGAGGCCTGCGCATCGCGCACGCCCCGGCGTGTCCGTGTTGCTGTCGCCTTGTCGCTTCTCGCCACGAATGTCTCCTTCAGTCCTGACCGTGCCCTCTATCTTCCCTGTTAGCACCACCGCCCCTGCGTTTGAACTGCACAAGGCGGCGAACCTGCGGAATGGAAAACAGGATGATAAGCGCAATCAGGATGGCAAAGCCCGCCGAGACCGGCCGTGTGAAGAAGGCGGTGATATCGCCATTCGACAGGATGAGGCCGCGCCTCAGGCTCTTGTCGAGCAGGCTGCCGAGAATGATGCCGAGCACAAGCGGGGCCATCGGATAGTTCAGCCGGCGCAACACATAGCCGACAACGCCGAAGAAAAACATGACCCAGATATCGAAGATCCGCTGGGTCAGCGCATAGGGGCCGATGACGCAAAGGCAGAAGACCAGCGGCATCAGAATGGTGCGCGGCACTTTCAGGACACGCACGAAGACCGGCGTCAGCGCCATGCCGAACACGCCCATGGCAATGGTTGCGAAGATCAGCATGACGGCAATGGTGTAGATCATCTCAGGTTGGTCGAACATGATCATCGGGCCGGGGCGCACGCCATGCAGGAACAGCGCCGCAATCAACACGGCGGCGGACGCAGAACCCGGAACCCCGAGCGTCAGCGTCGGGATCAGCGAGCCGGGCACCACGGCGGAATTGCCGGTTTCGGCCGCGATCAGCCCTTCCTGGCTGCCCTTGCCGAATTCGGCGCGCTCCTTCGAATGACGCTTGGCCGCGGCATAGGAGCCCCAGGCGCCGATATCCTCGCCGACACCGGGAATGATGCCGACCAGCGTGCCGATCACGCCCGATTCCAGAACCGTGCGCTTATAGCGCCACACGCTGGAAAGCAGTTCGCGGATCGGTGCGGGAACCGATTTCTTCTCCACCATCTGGGCGGCTGGCAGCGTCATGGCGAACAACACCTCGGCAAAGCCGAAGGCGCCGACCATGGCGGGGATCAGGTCGATCCCACCATTCATCTGCTGGATGTTGAAATTGAAGCGGACATAGGAATGGATACCTTCCGAGCCGATCATCGCCACCGAAAGCCCGATGAGACCGGCCATATAGCCCTTCAGCGGTTCGCCGGAATGGGTGAGCTGACCGGAAATGATGATGCCGAAGAGCGCCAGCCAGAAGAATTCATAGGAGCCGAAGCCGAAGGCGGCCTCTGCCAGCGGCGGCGCGATCGCGATCAGCATGACGATGCCGACCAGCGTGCCAAGCATGGAGCCGAGGGTCGCAATCGCCATGGCCAGCGCCCCCTTGCCCTGGCGCACCAGCGGAAAACCGTCGAGCGCGGTCGCCGCGCTTGCCGGGGTTCCGGGAATATTGAGCAGGATGGCGCTGCGCGAGCCGCCGTAGATGGCACCGACATACATGCAGATCAACACCAGAATGGCCGCGTCCCGCTCAAGCGAATAGGTCAGCGTCGTCAACAGCGCCACGCCCATGGTGGCCGTCAGGCCGGGCAGCGCGCCGACGAAAATGCCAAGCAGCGTTGCCCAGACGACATTGAACAGCATCATGGGGGTCGAAAGATTGGCGAAGGCGGAAAAGAGCGCGTCGAAAACCGTGGTCATGGCAGCCGTACCAGAAAGAGATCTTCAAAGAGAAATGACAGCGCGCCGCCGAAGATGACGGCGATGATAACAGCGCGGGCGATGGTGAAGATCGCGGCCTTGCGCGTCATTGAACGCGAGCATTCGAAGATGATGATGAAACTGGCGACGAACAGGCTGCTGGCAACCCAGAAATGAACGCGCCCGACAAGAACGAGCGCATATGCCGCACACAGCGCGATGAGGCCGAGAAGCTTCAGCAGTTCGGTACGATCGATAAGGCCCGATACGTGCGTGCCGTCATCGCGGTCCCTGCGCCGCACAAGGCTCCAGAGCTGAAGTCCGGCAATGATCGTGATCGCGATGCCGAGGATCATCGGCAAGAGGCCGGGAATGCTGGCGGGATGGATGCGTCGCACCTCCAGCCGGTCCATGGTAAAGCCGCCGACAAACTGGGCGATGCCGATCGCCAGCAGAATGACGGTCACGGCCAGGTCGGCGGAACGTAACTTCAGCATGAAACCCTCCGGTGGTTCGAACATATCAGAGGCGGGCGGGGCCCTGAATGCGAAAGGCCGGCATCGTGGCCGTCGTGTCTCTTCCGCGTGTCGTCTTCTGCGGCAGAAGAGGGCGGAGCCTTTCGGCCCCGCCGCAGGGCGGCCGGTGCGTCCGGCCCTGGCCCTTACTCGCAGGTGATGCCGATCTCGGACGGGTCCTTGACGGCCTCGCCGCGCGATTTCAGTGCGCAGGCCTCCGAAATCACCACCGGCATGGCCCGTTCACGGGCCTGATCGCCATAGCTCGGATTGAACATGGCGCCGCGTTCATTGGCGTATTTCTTCAGCGCCGGGGCATTCATCACATGCTCTTCCCAGACCTTGTCGACGGTATCGTAGACTTCCTGGGGAGCGCCGGCCGGAATGAAGACGCCGAAATAGTCGGGCGCGACATGCATGTCGAGCCAATCGGTGACCGGCGGAACCGGATCGAGACCTTCGATTTCAAGCGGTGTGTCGGAAAGAACGGCCAGCGGACGCAGGCGTCCGGCCTTGATCATTTCCGTCTGCTCCACGGCAAGCTGCGTGGTCATGTCGACCTCGCCGGAGGCCGCCGCGATCACGGCCGGATTGCCGCCGTCATAGGTCACCATGCGTGCAGTCATGTCGCCGCCGGCCGCGTCGCGAAGCGCCGCAAGCGCCATGCCGCCCGAGGAGGTGACCCCCGCCGTGCCGACGGTGATATTGCCCGTCTTCATGGCTTCCAGAAGCTCACCGAAATCCTTGTAGGGGGCGTTGGCATTGACCGAGATCACCGGTGCATTGGCAACATGAAGGTAGACGCGGTAGTCATCGATGCCGGATTCGTCCAGAAGCCCGGAGACCTGGTAGGTCGCGTTGTTGGCAATGGCGTTTGCCGTCCAGGTATAGCCATCGCGCGGAGCGTCGAGCGCGGCCTTGGTGCCGATGGAACCTGAGGCGCCCGGCTGGTTGACGACAACGACTTCCGTGCCGAGCGCTTCTTCAAGGATCGGCGCGACGACGCGGGTCACCTGGTCGGTGGACCCGCCGGCAGACCACGGCACGATGATGTTGATCGGGCGGTCAGGCTGCCAGGTCTCGGCGTTTGCAGCGCCCGTGGCGACGATGGCGAATGCGGCCGCGGACACGGCGCGCTTCAAGAACGTGGTATTCATAGTCTCCTCCCTTGACGACCGGATGGTCGGTTGAGCGCACCGGGCATGCCGCCGGGTGCGGCGAATGCGCAGTTTTCGGGCCGGACAGCCGCCGGGACTCCTCATTCCCGATTTGCGGCCCTCGCCTCCTGCCTGCGCCGGCAGGCATGTTCATTTCTCAGCAGCAGCTCGCGGCCCGTGCGATGATTGTCTCCAGCACTTCGTCAGGGTCGCGTTTCCACCAGTTCTCCGCCGAGAAGATCTCGACCTCGTTGAGGCCCGCAAAGCCTTCGGCCTCGACGGCCTGGCGCAGATCCGGGATATCGATCACGCCGTCGCCCATCATGCCGCGATCGTTCAGCATGTCGGTGGTCGGCACCAGCCAGTCGCAAAGATGAAAGGCCAGCAGGCGCTCGCGTCCGGCGCGTCTGATCTGATCCTTGACCGCCGGGTCCCACCAGATGTGGTAAACGTCGGCGGCAACGCCGATGCCGTCGCCGAGCCGGTCGCAGATGTCGAGCGCCTGGGCCATGGTGTTCACCGCCGCGCGGTCGGCGACATACATGGGGTGAAGCGGTTCGATGGCGATCTTCACGCCAGCGGTTTTCGCATAGTCCAGCGTTCCGGCCAGCCCTTCCTCGATCATGGCGCGCGCGCCTTCAAGATCGCGGCTTCGGGGGGCGAGCCCGCCGACCACCATCACCAGGCAGGCAGCGCCGATCGCCGCCGCCTCGTCCACGGCGCGGCGGTTGTCATCGATGACGGTCTCGGTCAGCGCGCCTTCCGCCGTATACCAGCCGCCCCGGCAGAGCCCGGAGACGGCAAGCCCCGCTTCGCGGATCTGTTGTGCGGCCTTTTCGACGCCGAGCGCTTGCAACTGGTCGCGCCAGGGCGAAACCCCGCCGAAACCATGGCGCGCCGCGCCGTCGATTGCCTTGTCGAGCGTCCATTGCGGGCGCGTGGTGGCGGTGTTCAGCGACAGTCGTTCAGGAGTAATCACATCCATTTGACTACACCCCGATGCCGTAGGTTGCCATCACGCGGGACGTCCGCGCTGCCGCCATGTCGGCGTCGGCAATCAGTCCCGCCTTGTCGGCAAGGCGCACGACGTCGGCCAGATGCTGCGCGGAGCGCGCGCTCTGCTGGCCGCCGAGCATGGTGAAATGGTCCTGATGCCCCATCAGATAGGCAAGGAAGACGACGCCTGTCTTGTAATAGCGCGTCGGAGCCTTGAAGACGTGGCGCGAGAGCGGCACGGTCGGCTCCATCACCGCGCCGTAGCGCTGCATGTCGCCCTTGGCGAGGGCTGCAAGCCCGGTTGCGGCGACAGGCGCGATCGGATCGAAAATGCCGAGCAGCGCGTGGCTGTAGCCCTGATCGTCGCCGGCGATCAGTTCGGGGTAATTGAAGTCGTCGCCCGTATACATCTTCACGCCGTCCGGCAGGCGGCGGCGCATGGCGATTTCCTTTTCCGCCGAGAGCAGCGAGATCTTGATGCCGTCGACCTTGTCGGCATTGTCGGCAATCACCTTCAGGCAGGTATCCATCGCCGTCATATGGTCGGTGCTGGCCCAGTAGCCTTCGAGTGCCGGATCGAACATCTCGCCGAGCCAGTGCAGCACGGCGGGTTGCTTCAGGCCCGAAAGAATGCGGCCATAGACGCGGGCATAATCGTCGGCGCTGCTGGCCACCTTGCACAGCGCGCGCGAGGCCATGAGAATGACCTGACCGCCGGTGGCTTCGACGGCCTCGCACTGCATTTCATAGGCCGCAATCACATCGTCGACTGTCTTTGCCTCCGCCGGATCGAGATGGTCGGTGCCGGCCCCGCAGGCGATCGCATGGCCGCCGGCCTTTGCTTCCTTCACCGAGCGCTGGATCAGCTCCAGCGAGGTCGGCCAGTCCATGCCCATGCCGCGCTGGGCCGTGTCCATGGCCTCCGCCACGCCGAAGCCGAGCGACCACAGATGGTGGCGGAAGGCGAGCGTCCTGTCCCAGTCGACATTGCAGTCGGACCAGGGATTGTTGTCGGCCAGCGGATCGACGACCACATGGGCGGCGGCGAAGACCGAACGGTTCCATTCGCCCCTGTCGGCGGCGATGGCCGTGCCGGAGAAGTTATAGGTTTCGATGCCGCCGGAAGCGGTCGGAAGCTTGATTGCGGCCATGTTCAGATCCCCAGATCCTCGATGTCGACCCAGCGGCGCTCGCGCGCGCTCTTGTAGCCGGCCTCGGCAAGCTGCACGCCCTTGGCGCCCTCGCTCAGCGTGTAGGCGAAGGGGGCATCTTCCAGCACATGGCGCAGGAACTGCTCCCACTGCACCTTGAAACCGTTGTCGAAAACGGTGTTGTCAGGCACTTCCTGCCAGTCATCGAAGAAATTCATCTTCTGCGGTTCGTCCGGGTTCCAGACCGGTTTCGGCGTATTGGCGCGGTGCTGGCTGAAGCACTTGTGCAGCCCGGCCACGGCCGAGCCATGGGTGCCGTCGACCTGGAAGGTGACGAGGTCGTCGCGGCGCACGCGGGTGCACCAGCTGGAATTGATATGGGCGACGATATCGCCCTCAAGCTGGAAGGTCGCATAGGCGGCGTCATCGGCGGTTGCCTGATATTCCTTGCCCTCTTCATCGAAGCGCGTCGGAATATGGGTGGCGGTGGTGCAGGAGACCGCCTTTACCGGGGCAACGACATTGTCGAGCACATAGCGCCAGTGGCAGAGCATGTCGGAGACCATGCCGCCGCCGTCGGCAGCACGGTAGTTCCAGCTCGGGCGCTGCGCCGGCTGGTCCTCGCCGGTGAACACCCAGTAGCCGAACTCGCCCTTGACCGAGAGGATCTTGCCGAAAAAGCCGTTGTCGCGCAGGCGCTTCAGCTTGAGAAGGCCGGGCAGGTCGAGCTTGTCGTGAACGATCCCGTTCTTGACGCCCTTTTCCTTGGCATAGCGGGCAATGGCGACTGCCTCTTCCAGCCCTTCGGATACAGGCTTTTCGGAATAGACATGCTTGCCGGCGTCGATCGCCTTCTTCAAAAGCGTCGGCCGCAGCTTGGTCGAGGCGGCATCGAAGAAGATGATGTTGTAGGGATCGGCCAGAGCCGCATCGAGATCGGTCGTATAGCGCGCGACATTGTGGCGCTTCGCCAGTTCCTCGATCTTGGCGGCGTTGCGGCCGACAATGATCGGATCCGGCATCACCTTCGAGCCGTCCTTCAGTCGAAGCCCGCCGACATCGCGAATGGCCAGCACCGAGCGGATCAGATGCTGGTTCATGCCCATGCGCCCGGTCACGCCGTGCATGATGATCCCGATACGATTGGTATCAGACATTGAATTCTCCTCCCGTCAACTGCCTTGTTACCTACCAGTTAGTAACAAACCGGTCAAGAATTGGCGAGGGAAAATATGAGGTCTGGTTCAAGACGGTTGTTGCGGCGTGGATTGGGAGGCAACAGGCAAGCCCCGCGCGAGCTTGCACGATTTACCCGTGGTGTCATCCTCGGGATTGACCCGAGAATGACGCAGGCGGACAGGCGGGCCCGCCAAGCGAAAAAGTCGCCTGCTCACACCGCCTCGAACAGGTCGATCACTTCCATCTCCGGCACCAGGACCAGCCCCTTGTCGGTTAGGCGGATTTCGGGGATGACGGAGAGTGGGATGAGGTTGAAGCCCATATAGGGGATGGCGCAGCCCGCTGCCTCCCATTCGAGCTTAAGAACGCGCACGGCGTCGGCGACATCGTGGACGCGCTTGTCGGAGAGAAGGCCGGCGATCGGCAACTCGACCATGGCGCGGACCTTGCCCTCATTGACCACGCAGACGCCGCCCTGGCTCGCCTCGATGGCACGCACAGCCACCTGCATGTCGGCCTCGTTGGTGCCGGCGACGATGATGTTGTGGCTGTCATGGCCGACGGAAGAGGCAACCGCGCCCCGCTTCAGCGAGAAATCGGAGAGCAGGCCGTTGGCGACATTGCCCTCGGACTTGCCGTGGCGCTCGATCACCGAGACGAAGCAGAGGTCGTGCCGGTCGAAATGGTCCTGCCAGTCATTCGCGGGTTCGAGCTCTATTCTGTCGTGGATCAGCGTGATGCCGGGCAGTTCGGTTCGGATGCAGTGGGCGATTACCTTTTTCGTCGGAAGATCCGGCGTCAGCTTGATCTCCTTCGGCAGTTTCACCGTGTGATAGGCGGCTTCCGGGTAGCGGTAACGCTCCGAGAGCGCTTCATCGAGCAGCGGCGTCACCTTTTCGTCCTCTACCACCAGTTCGCCGCCATACCAGGTGTTGACCGGCTTCAGCGTGTCGTCGAGCAGCACGATGTCGGCGCGTCGCCCGCCGCCGAGCCCGCCGATCTCCTCGCCCATGCCGAAACGCGTCGCGCCATGCAGCGAGCCCATGGACCAGGCCTGTTCCGGCCGCATGCCGGCCTTGACGGCTTGGCGCGTCACCCAGTCCTGGCCGAACATCAGGAGGTCGTCGGCGTCGCGGTCGTCGGTGCACACGGCAACCCGCTTGTGCGATGCGCCGAGCTCGGTGATCGCCTTGATTGCCTCGGGCAGCGAATGCCAGGGCGTCGTCGGCGGTCCGCCGCGCAGGAAAACCCAGACGCCGGCTTCGATCAGATCGTTGGCGATCTCGCGATCGATGGCCTCGTGCGTATCGGTCACGCCGGCTGCGGCATAGGCCGCGACAAAATCGCGGCCGTAGACATGGCCGGAGACCGGCCGTCCGCGCTTGAGCGATTCAGCGATGATGGCATGAGAGCGCTCGTCGCTCATGGCAACCGGCACGAAGTCCATCTTCTCGCCGAGCGCCACGGCTTCCGGCCAGCGGTCGAAGATCTTCGCGATCTTCTCCGGCGTCAGATCGCCGCCGGCCGTCTCCATCTCGGGACTGGTGGCCGGAACCGTGCTCGGAACCGTGAGGAAGATCGAAAGCGGCGCTTCGCGCGCATCCTCCAGCATCGCCTCCACGCCCGCGACATCCATGACATTGCCGATCTCGTGGCTGTCGCAGAAGATTGTCGTGGTGCCGTTCAAAAGCGCCGCCTCGGCATAGGCCGAGGCTGTGACCATGCTGGATTCGATATGGAGATGGGGATCCACAAGGCCGGGTGCGATGATGCCGCCCTTGACGTCGTGGACATCCGCCGCCTTGCCGCGATAGGTTCCCGCCGGTTTCATCGCGGCGATGCGCCCGCCGGAAATCCAGAGTTCGCGCTCGTCCAGCATCCGCTCCGAATAGGTCGACAGTACCCGCGCGCCGGTGATGACGCGGTCGGGTTCCTCGCGACCAAAGGCGACGTCGGCGAGCCGCCGTGTCATTTCGGAAAGAGGGGCGACGGAAAAACGTGTCAGCTTGCTCATGGTCGGCCTTCGTGCTGTTCAGGTTGGCGCGCGTCTCGGACGGACGCCGTCGGCCATGAGGCTAACCATGGCCGGGCACAGGGTCCAGAGCTTTCTTGAAAAGCCTTGTCCGGGCCGTTTTGCGGCGCTCAGCCTTGAGAGCGCGCCTTGGCGATCGCCGATTCCAGCATGATCCTGTCAAGCACGCCCGGATAAACCATGCGGCCGATCACGTAGGACGGCGTGCCGTTGAACTGGAAGGCCTCCGCTTGGCGGTAATTGCTGTCCAGCAGATCGGAAATCGTCTTCTCGTTTGCCTTTACCGCCTCGGCAATGGCGTCGAAGTCCAGTCCCGCGCCGGTCAGGAGCTCCTCGACTCGCTCATGCGTCAGCCGGCCCCTGGCGGTCATCAGCGCGTTGAGCGCCGTGTCGTAATCGCCGAGCGCCGCCGCGCCCTGAACGGCCTGGGCGGCATAGACGGAGACCGCGCCGAAGATCGGCCAGTCCTTCATCACCAGTTTGACATTGCCGTCCTTTGCCACGACATCGCGCACCATGGGATAGTCGCGCTTGCAGTAGGTGCACTGGAAATCGAAATACTCGACCACGGTCACATCGCCATCCGGATTGCCGAGAACGGGGGCGTTCGGGTCGTCAAACACCTGCTGTGGCGTTGGCTCTTGAGCCCGCGCCGAAAACGGCATCACGGCGATCCCGCCCGTTGCCAGCATGGCTTTCAAAACCGTGCGTCTCTTCGTCATCGCGATGTCCTTTCGTCATTTGCAGACGCCATGTTGGGCCAGCGCCGCGCAATCTTCAACCAACAAGCGCGTGATCCGGTTCATGAACCCGCAACACAGAGCCGCAAATCCAGGTGGCGCGAACCGAAAACCGAAAGCGATAAAAAGAATCTATCGAAACATGAGAAATTGAAATTGGACATGGACAGCCCTGTTCCGCTTCACTCACCATCAGAAAATAGCGGGAGCGATCCATTGAGCGAGAAGAAACTTTATCTGAAATTCATCGATGCCAACGTGCAGGGCATAATTTCTCTTTATTGGGACAATGCGCCGGAGACCTGCAAGGCGATCTGGGGCGCGCTTGAAAAGCCGATCCAGTGGCCGGCAACCCATGCGATTTTCTCAGGGCCTGAAATCATGATGGGCCTGCCGGAGGAAGCGCGCAATTTCGATCCGACCAGACTTCCGCCGGAAAACCAGACAATCCTGCCCGAACCCGGCGAAATGCTGTGGTTCTACCAGCCGAAGAACTTTTTCAAGATCGACCCGGACGAGTTCTGGGAGCTTGGGATGTTCTACGGAAAGGGCGGCCGCACGTTCGGACCCACCGGCTGGATCCCGTGCACCTATATCGGAAAGATGACTGAAAACCTCGATGCGGTTGCCGAGCAGTGCAAGCTGATCCGCACCGAGGGCGCAAAGCGGGTGGAGATCGGCCGCCTGGCCTGAACCACCCGAAACCATAAAAAAGGAAGGGAATAGCATGAAACGCGTAACCACACTGCTGGCGACTGTGTCAGTTCTCGCCGCCTCGCAGGCTTCGGCCTTCGCAGCCGAAATCACCATCAACTCCTTCGGCGGGGCCTATGAGGAGGCCCACCGCAAATGCGTCATCGAGCCGTTCACGGCGGAAACCGGCGCGGATGTGAAGATCGTCACCGCCTATTCGGCGGATGCCTTCGCCCAGCTGCGCGCCCAGAAGGATGCGCCGCAATTCGACGTCATCCATTTTTCCGGCGGCCAGGAAATCGTCGGCGCTGCGGAAGGGCTTCTTGCCCCGATCGATCCGTCGCAGCTTTCAAACGCCGCCGATCTCTACCCCTTCGCCGGCGCCAACATGGAGAAGGGCGAAGGTCCGGCCTACCAGATCGCCGCCATCGGCCTGCTCTACAACAGCGACGTGCTTTCCGAAGCGCCGGGCGAATGGGCCGACCTGATGGAGCCGGAAATGGCCGAAGGTCTGGTGCTCACCGATATCTCCAACACCTACGGCCTGTTCGGCTTCCTGATGCTGAACCAGGTTGCCGGCGGCGATCTCGACAATATCGAACCGGGCCTCGAGGCGGTAAAGGCCATGCTTGAAGCCGGCGCCTATGTCGTTTCCAAGTCGCCGGAAATCCAGCAGTCCTTTGCGCAAGGGGGCGCCTTCATCGCGCCTTACGCATCCGACTACGCCTATACGCTGAGAAAGGCCGGACTGCCGGTGAAATTCAAGCAGGGCGCTGAAGGCACGCCGGCAAGCTATATCACCACCAATCTGGTGGCCGGCCGCGACAATGAGGATCTGGCGCTGAAGTTCATCGATATCGAGCTTTCGCCCGAAGCCCAGGCTTGCTTTGCCGAGGCGCTGCGCTACACGCCGACCAACTCCAAGACCGAACTGCCGGCAGAGGTCGCAGCCGACGTTGCCTATGGCGAGGAAGGCGTAAAGAGCCTTCTGCGCTTCGATCCGGCAACGATCGAGGCAAACCGCGCCGACTGGGTCGTCGAATGGAACAAGGCCATCGCCCAATAAAAGAGGTGCGCCCACGCCCTGCGGTCCGGTTCCCATCGGGCCGCGGGGCGATCGGTTCGCCTCGGCCAGCGGCAAACCGATCTGCCCATGATAAACGACCGTGCCGCGCATCCGCCTTGCGCCTTGCTCCGGCTCTTCTCCCCCGTCCGGGGCGAGAACAACCGTGTGTCGCGCGGCGCTGCGATATGCGATAGCTCTGCCATAGGGCAAAGCCTGGAAGGATCAGGTCTCGGCACCATCACACGTTGGAAGCGCGCGCGCTTTTCTTCCGGAAGATGGATAATGCCGCCGCCCCCAACACTCGGAGAGAGGCCGACAGATGAAGACCGACCGTGCAGAAAATGCGCTCCTGGTTTCGCCGGGGCTTCTGTTGCTGGCGCTCGCCTTCTTCCTGCCGATCGCGCGCATGCTGGCGCTTTCGGTGATGGCGGAAGAGGGCGGCTTCACACTCGCCCATTTCGCCCAGTTCGTCAGCGAGCCCTATTATCTCGGCGTCTTGTGGCGCACGATCCGGCTTTCATTCATCATTACCGTCATTTCCGCCCTGATCGGCTTTCCGCTTGCCTACATCATGGCGCGCTCGGGACGGCGTGCGCGGCTGTGGCTGATCATCGTCATCCTGCTGCCGCTGATGACCAGCGTCGTCATCCGCACCTTTGGCTGGATGGTGATCTTCGAGCGCGGCGGCATCGTTTCCTCCACGCTCTACGATCTCGGTCTGGTCAAGCGCAATTTCACCCTGATGCGCACGGAAACGGCGATCGTCATCGGCATGGTGCAGGTGCTGCTGCCCTTCATGACGCTGTCGATCCTCGGCGTCATCACCCGCATCGACCAGCGGCTGGAAGAGGCCGCGCGCACCATGGGCTGCAGCTTTCTCCAGTCCTTCCGTCATGTGGTGCTGCCGCTTTCCATGCCCGGCATCGCCGCCGGGTCGCTGCTCGCCTTCACGCTCTCGGCAAGTTCTTTCGTTACGCCCAGCCTGCTTGGCGGACCAAGGCTTCAGGTCCTCGCCGCCTCGATCTATTCTTCGGTGACGCAGACGCTCGACTGGCATTTTGCCGCCGCCCAGGCGGTGATCCTGTTCCTCGGCATCGCGCTTACTCTCATTCCCTATTTCAGGCTCACGGGAGGCCGGCATGGTTAAGGCTGTTCCGCTCTGGCTGAAGATCACGACCCTTGTCTTCATCGGGCTGATCGTCGTGCTGATGCTGGCGCCGCTTGTCGTGGTGGTCGGCACGTCGTTTTCGGCCAACCAGTTCATTTCCTTTCCGCCGAAGGGCTTTTCGCTGGAGTGGTACCAAAAGGTGCTGTCGTCGGATGCCTATCTCGGCTCTGCCGGCCTCAGCATCGCCATCGCGCTTATGGTGACGCTTTCTTCCGTCATCATCGGCGGCGCGGCGGCAATTGCGATCCACCGGCGGCAATTGCCGAAATCCGAACTGCTCGGGGCGCTGTTCCTGTCGCCGCTGATCCTGCCGACGATCATCTATGCCATCGGCCTTTTGATGTTCTGGAGCGCCACATTCGGCCGCGTCTCCTTCGTCACGCTGTGGATCGGCCATACGGCAATCACCCTGCCCTATGTGGTGCGCACCACGCTTGCCGTGCTGACGGAATCCGACCCCTTCATCGAGGAGGCGGCGCGCACCATGGGGGCGGGGCGCCTGCAGCGGCTCTTCTTCGTGGTGCTGCCGCAATGCCGGCCGGGCCTTGCCGCCGGCGCCTTCTTCGCCTTCAACATCTCGTTTGACGAGGCGGTGCTGTCGCTGTTTCTGCGCACGCCCGACCTCACAACGCTGCCGGTGCAGATCTACGGCCAGCTCGAGTTCAGCCCCGATCCTTCCGTCGCCGCGGTCTCCACGATCATGATCGCACTCACCGTCCTGCTCATTCTCGTGATCGACCGTGTTCTCGGGATCGGCAAGTTCGCAAGCGCATAGGAATAAAATCATGTCAGACATTCATCTCGACCAGATCAGAAAATCCTATGGCCACGTGGAAGTGTTGCACGGCATCGACCTGAAGCTTGTCTCCGGTGAATTCGTCAGCCTTCTGGGGGCTTCGGGCTGCGGCAAGACAACGCTGTTGCGCACTGTGGCAGGGCTTGAGGCCGTCACGTCGGGGCGGGTGGTCATCGATCATCAGGACGTTACCAACCTGCCGCCGGAACGGCGCGACATCGCGATGATGTTCCAGTCCTATGCGCTGCTGCCGCATCTCTCCGTCTATGAAAATGTCCGCTTTCCCCTGCGCATGCGCCGCATCGGCACGCGGGCCGAACAGGACCAGCGGGTGAAGGACGCGTTGGAAACCGTACAATTGCCGCATCTGTCCGACCGTTACCCCCGCCAGCTTTCCGGCGGCCAGCAGCAGCGCGTGGCCCTTGCCCGCGCCATCGTGTCAAACCCGAAAGTGCTGCTGCTCGACGAGCCGCTCTCCAATCTCGATGCCCGCCTTCGCGAGGACATGCAGGTGGAGCTGATCGAGATACACCGCCGCCTCGGCCTGACCACCCTGTTCGTCACCCACGATCAGGAAGAAGCGCTCAGCCTTTCCGACCGCGTCGTGCTGCTGAATGCCGGCAAGGTGGAACAGGAAGGCGCGCCGGAGGCGATCTATGCCGAGCCCGCCACCGAATTTGTCTCCGGCTTCATCGGCTCGGCCAATATCCTGCCGGCGAGGATCGAGGCCGGGGTCGCGGTTCTGGAAGATGGACAGCGTCTGCAATTGCCGACCGCCGACCGGCCCGATGGCCCCGTCTCCGTCGCGCTCCGGCAGGAGGATCTGGGCGTTGCCGCCAATGGCAACGGCCTGAAGGCCAGGGTCAAGACCCGCGTCTATCTCGGCGGGCGCAACCGCTATGTCCTCACGCTTGCCGGACAGACTATCCGCATGCTGACGGCAAATGAAGTCGTGCTCAAGCCGGGCGAAGAGGTGATGCTTGCCATCGCCGCAGACCGCATCCGCATTCTCGATCGCTAGTGGAATGAATTTGACATTTGATTCACGTCGCAGCGAGCGCATACATCAAATGTCAAATTCGAAAATTCCACTAGAAACATAAACTTGCTGGTGGTCCTGTCGATTCCAACATTTGGCGCCGAGGTCGCTGAAATGGGAACCAAATATTGGAAGCGGACCACCAGAACGCCTGATTTCAACCGAAGGAAGATCCCCATGTCGGATTTCGAAACGCGACTTTTCATCAATGGCCGGTTCGAAGCCGGCGAAGGCAGCCCTGAAACCGCGTTCGAGCCCGCAACCGGAAGGAAGCTCGCGAACGTCGCCTCTGCGAGCGAAGCGCAGGTGAACCGCGCCGTCGAAGCCGCCGACGCCGCGCGAACCGGTTTTGCGCTGACGACGCCGAAGGAGCGCGCTGCCGCCCTCAATGCCATTGCTGACAAGGTCGAGGGCAATGCCGATCTCGCGGCAATCGAATCCGTCAATGCCGGCAAGCCGCTGCGTTTTGTTATCGCCGGCGAGCTTGCCAATGTCGCCGATGTCTTCCGTTTCTTCGCCTCCGCCATCCGCAACATGCCTGCAACGGCTGGCGGCCATTATCGCTCATCTTCGATGATGAGCGTGATGCGGCGCGATCCGGTTGGCGTGATTGCCCAGATCGCACCGTGGAACTATCCGCTGCTGATGGCGGCGTGGAAGATCGCACCGGCCGTGGCGGCCGGAAACACGGTGGTGATCAAGCCGTCGGAACATACGCCGCTTAGCCTGCTGAAACTCGTCGAGATCATCAGCGATCTTCTGCCGCCGGGCGTCGTCAATGTGGTGCTCGGCAACGGGCTTGCGGTTGGCCAGAAGCTGATCTCGCACGATCTTGTACGGATGATCTCGCTGACGGGCGATGTGCGCACCGGCCGCGCCGTGCTGCAGGCGGCTGCCGGCCCGATGATCAAGCGCACGCATCTGGAACTTGGCGGCAAGGCCCCGGTGATCGTTGCCGAGGATGCCGATCTGGAAAAGCTCGTCGCCACGCTGCGCGAGGCAAGTTTCTACAATGCCGGGCAGGACTGCACCGCCGCCTGCCGCATCCTCGTCAGCCAGACGCGCGCCGAGGAACTGAAGGAGCGTCTCGTCGCCATGATCGGCGATCTCACCTATGGCGCGCCGGAACGCGACGATGTCGAATTCGGCCCCGTCATCACCGCCCGCCACCGCGACCGTATTGCCGGTTTCGTTGAACGCGCCAAGGCCGATGGCGGTACTGTCCTTGCCGGCGGCAAGGCGCCGGAAGGCGAGGGCTATTTCTTCGAGCCGACGCTGGTGGAAGCCCCTGCGCGCGCCGAGATCGTCCAGAAGGAGGTCTTCGGCCCGGTGATTTCGCTCACCGCCGTGGCCGACGAGGCCGAGGCGCTTGCCATCGCCAATCAGTCTGAATACGGGCTTGCCTCTTCCGTCTGGTCGAAGGACAGCGCCCGCGCGGCGCGCATTGCCGGCGCGCTGGAATATGGCGTCACCTGGATCAACACCCATGGCGTCTTCGCCACCGAGATGCCCCATGGCGGCATGAAGAATTCAGGCTATGGCTCGGATCTCTCCATGCAGTCGCTCCTCGACTATACCCAGGTGCGCCATGTGATGACGGCGCTCGACTGAGCCTGATTGTCGGCGGCAAGGGAGGCTGCTAAAGGATGCCTATGCGCATCATCGACATGGCCACCTTTGTTGCCCTGGCACGCAACCGGCATTTTGGCCGGACGGCGCAGGAGCTTAACGCCACACAGCCGGCCATCTCCTCGCGCCTTGCCATTCTGGAGCGCGAATATGCCTGCCGGCTGGTGGAGCGCGGCGACCGCGAATTCCGCCTGACGCCGGCCGGCGAGGAAGCGCTGATGGTGTTTCAGGAGGTGCTGGAAAAGCTCAACACGCTGAAATCGGACCTCAAGGAAGGCGGCAGCGATGCCGCCTATATCGTGCGCATCGGCGCCATCGATTCCGTTGTCGCCACCTGGATGCCGGATTTCATCGAGGCGCTCAGCCATGCCATGCCCAATCTGCGCGTCGAGCTGACCATCGAGGGGACGCGCGATCTGGTGGCAGGCCTTAATCGCGGCGAGTTCGACCTGATCTTCGGCATCGAACCGGCGATCGGCGACAATTTCCGCTCCTTCATCATCTGCTATTACGAGATGGTCTGGGCGGCAGCGCCCGCCGTGATCGACGAGAAGATTACCTACAGCGTCGATGAATTGTCGAACATGCCGATCATCACCTTCCCCAAGGGCACGCCGCCTTATGCCTATGTCGCGCCCTATTTCCAGGACGAGCGGGTTCTGGCCTCGAAACTCACGAGCTCCAATTCGCTGTTTGCGATGATCAACCTTCTGATCGGCGGTTTCGGCGTGGCCGCCATTCCCTCGGTGGCAATCGCGCGGGAACTCGAAAACCGGCTGCTCTGCCGCGTCAGCGTTGCAAAACCGTTTCCGCCCATGCCGATTGTCGCCAGTTACCAGACCGCCGTCGGCCAGAACATCCTGCGGGCCGTGGCGGAGGAGGCGCGCAAGAGCGCCGCCGCCTTCTGCGACAATGCGGCTTCCGAAAGCGCCTGGGTTCCGCCGGCGCCGTAAAGCGCCGACGATTTTTTCAGACGTGCCTAGCGCATCGGCCCGAAAATCGGAATCGGTTTTCGGATAGCACGATGCGCAGATTCAATAGGTTAGAGCGTCCTTTGTGCGCCCGAATGGACGCACGGCGCTCTAGTCGCGAAGGGCTTTGGCGGCCGCCACCATGTTCGCGAGCGCCGGCCTCACCTCGTCCCAGCCGCGCGTCTTCAGTCCGCAATCGGGATTGATCCAGATCTGGCGATCGTCGAGCCGCGTTCGGGCAAGGCCCAGCAGATCGGCGATCTCAGATGTCGCGGGGATCCGGGGCGCATGGATGTCGTAGACGCCAGGTCCGATCTCGCTTGGATAGTCGAAGGCGGTGAAGGCCTCGAGCAGTTCCATATTCGAGCGCGAGGTCTCGATCGAGATCACATCGGCATCCATCGCCGCGATTGCCGCGATGATGTCGTTGAACTCCGAATAGCACATATGGGTGTGGATCTGGGTCGCGTCCGAAACGCCGGAGGCCGAAAGCCTGAAGGCGTCGATTGCCCAGTCGAGATAGGACTTCCACTGCGATTTCCGAAGCGGCAGTCCCTCGCGCAGCGCCGCCTCGTCGATCTGGATGATGGCCGCGCCCGCCTGTTCGAGATCGAGAACCTCGTCGCGGATGGCCAGCGCGATCTGCCGGCAGGTCTCGGCGCGGGGAATATCGTCGCGCACGAAGGACCAGTTGAGGATGGTGACCGGGCCGGTCAGCATGCCCTTGACCGGTCTTTCCGTCTTCGACTGGGCAAAGCGCCACCAGTCGACCGTCATCGGCTGCGGCCGCGAGACATCGCCGAAGATCACCGGCGGGCGCACATAGCGCGAACCATAGCTCTGCACCCAGCCATATTTGGTGAAAGCGAAGCCGCAGAGCTTCTCGCCGAAATACTGGACCATGTCATTGCGCTCGAACTCGCCGTGGACCAGCACATCGAGGCCGATCTCTTCCTGAAACCGGATCGTCCTCTCGGTTTCCGCCTGAAGAAAAGCGTCATAGGCCGCGCGGTCGAGATCGCCGCGGTTGAAGGCGGCGCGGGCCTTGCGCACATCGCCCGTCTGCGGAAACGAGCCGATCGTGGTGGTCGGAAACGGCGGCAGCCTCAGCTTCTCGCGCTGAAGCGCATTGCGTTCGGCAAAGCCGCTTTTGCGATTTCTGTCCGCTTCCGTGACAC
The DNA here is from genome assembly GCA_963676545.2 of uncultured Martelella sp. Lineage (GTDB taxonomy): Bacteria > Pseudomonadota > Alphaproteobacteria > Rhizobiales > Rhizobiaceae > Martelella. The sequence goes on from CAXXRG010000003.1 coordinate 882,026, forward strand.
AGGCAAGCCTTGCCGCAACTGCGTTATCATGAACCCGTGCCGAGCGTCGCCGTCCGGCATGCGCATTGGCAGAGGCTGCAAGCGCTGCCGCGATATCCTCGCCGCCGAGGCCCCGCGACAGGGCGGAGAGCTCATCGAGCTTCTGCACCGCAAAGGAAAGCCAGCCTTTCAGTTCGGCATCGAGTTCGGTTTCAAGGTCAACGTCGATCGGCACATGGAGCAGCGAGCAGGAGGGCGCGATCTGCACCCTGTCTGCGCCCCGGGCCGCGATGACGGGCCGGAGCTGTTCCAGAAGGGCGGCAAGGTCCGCACGCCAGATATTGCGACCGTCGATGACGCCGAGGGACAGCACCAGATCGGCCGGCGCTTTCGCCAAAGCCGCCTCAAGGACACCGGGGGCGCGCACGAGATCAAGATGAAGGCCTGCGACCGGCAGGTTCAGTGCCGTCTCGAGATTGTCGCCGGGATCGCCGAAATAGCTCGCGAGCATCAGCTTGACGTCCGGCACGGCCTTGGCGATGGCATCATAGGCTTCGGCAAAGGCGGCGCGTTCGTCTTCGCTCAGGTCGAGGACCAGCGCCGGCTCGTCGATCTGTACCCACTCGGCCCCGGCATCCTTCAGAAGGCCAAGCAGTTGCGCATAGACCGGAAGCAGGCGCGGCAGAAGCGTCACCGGCGAGAAATCACCGTCACGCGCCTTGGCGAGCTTCAGGAAGGTTAAGGGCCCGAGAATAACGGGGCTGGTTTCGATGCCAAGCGCCTTTGCCTCGAGGAAATGATCGACCGGCTTGGTCGTGGACAGCGCGAAGGTCTGGTCGTGCGTGAGTTCCGGAACGAGATAGTGGTAATTCGTGTCGAACCACTTGGTCATTTCCAGCGCCCGAACGTCGCGCCCATGGCCCGGATGGTCGCATCCGGCCGCATCGCCTTTTGTCTGGGCGCCGCGCGCCAGGGCGAAATAGACATCGAGCGGCACCTCTCCGCCCGTCCAGCCATAGCCCGGCGGGATTGCTCCGACCATGACGGCGGTATCGAGCACGTGGTCGTACAGCGAAAAATCATTGGACGGGATCACGTCGATCCCCTTGTCGCGCTGCAGCAGCCAGGACTTGCGCCTGAGATGCTCGGCCGTATCAAGAAGTTCGCCGGCGCCGGATTTTCCGGCCCAGAAGGACTCGAGCGCGAATTTCAGTTCGCGCCGCACGCCGATGCGCGGAAAGCCGAGGCTTGCGACGGCAGGTTTGGTAACAGACATTTCATACCCCAAAATGCTGGGGGCATGGGCTGGCGGAAAGCATGGGAAAACGCGCGGAGGCGATCCGCGTCGGTTTCGTAGCCACCACCGGGACACCCCGCCCGTGGACAGTAGAGCGCCGTGCGTCCATTCGGACGCACAAAGGACGCTCTAACCTATTGAATTCACGCATCGTGCTTTCCGAAAATCGATTCCGATTTTCGGGCCGATGCGCAAAAATACCCTGGCAGGTCTCCTGGCTTGCGGGTCACAGCGCCTTTCCGTCTTCCCGGTTTCCCAGTGACATCGTGGAAAGGCACTCGCCGCTTACAGTTGCGGGGGCAGCTCCGGACTTGCCGCCGACGGTCAGGTCGGCAAGCGCACCGGATTCCCTCTTGGCGCATACGCGGCGACAGACCGCGCGGCGAACCAGAGCGGGCACAGTGTCGTCCGAGCGAACCGATCTGTCAATATTATATAAAGATATATTTATATGTTGATTTCTTTAATCGATAATCGCCGCTGACTTGATCTGGGCGAACACCTTCATTCCCGGCTTCAGGTCGAGCAGGTAGGCCGAGCGCGCCGTCACCCTGGCCATGATGACCGTCTTGCCCATTTCAAGCGCGATCATCTGCACCGAAGGGTCTTCGCTGCGACGGATCTGGCGGATCATCGCCGGCACCCTGTTGACGATCGAGACCTTGGGGTTCTCGAGGAGCGCGATCGAGACATCGCGGGCTTGGATCATCAGCCGCACGCGCTCGCCCACCGATCTTCCGGTATCGCCAATCCACAGCGCGCCGCCGTCGAACTTGGCGAGCGCAAGGTGCCATTTGAGGTCGATATCGGCGACGACAGCATCGACCGCGATGCCGGCCTGACGCTCATGCGCAATCGGCAGTTCAAGCCGCGCAAGCGTTTCCACAGTCGGTCCGGCGCCGATGACCTTGCCTTCGCGCATGACGACGAGATGATCGGTGAAGCGGGCCACCTCTTCCGGCGCGTGGGTGACGTAAAGAACGGGGACGGACAGTGTGTGGCGGAGGTTTTCCAGATAGGGGAAAATGTCCTCGCGGGCCTGCAGGTCGAGTGCCGACATCGGTTCGTCCATCAGCAGAAGACGGGGGGCCGAAAGCAGCGCCCGGGCAATGCCGACGCGCTGGCGCTCACCGCCGGAAAGCCGCCCCGGCATGCGCTCGAGAAGATCGCCAAGGCCGAGCAGGGACGTCAGTTCGTCGAAACGGCCGGCGCTCTCGCCCCTTGCCCGCTTCATGGCAAAGCGCAGATTGTCCCTCACCGTCAGATGCTGGAAAAGATTAGCATGCTGGAACACATAGCCGACCGCGCGCCGGTGGGGGGGCAGGAAGCGCCGTCCGTCCTGCCAGACCTCGCCGTCGATCGAGAACGCGCCGTGCTTAAGGTGTTCAAGGCCGGCAAAGCAGCGCAGAAGCGTCGTCTTGCCGCAGCCGGAAGGGCCAAACAGCGCTGTCACGCCGTTTTGCGGAAAATCGAATTCCGCATCGAGCGAGAAGGCGCCGATCGTTCCGGCAAACCGGGCTCCAAGCATGGCATCGCTCATGGAAAACGCCTCCTGACGTGACGCTCGATCAGCATGGTGGAGAGGATGACGGCAAAGGAGAAGGCCACCATGCCGAAGGCCAGGATATGGGCCTTCTGCCACTGCAGCGTCTCGACATAATCATAGATGGCGACCGAGAGAACCTTGGTCTCGCCGGGAATATTGCCGCCGATCATCAGCACCACGCCGAACTCGCCGACGGTGTGGGCGAAGCCGAGGATCGCGCCGGTGAGAAGGCCGGGGCGCGCCAGCGGCAGCGCGACACTGAAGAAACGGTCGAATGGTCCCGCCCTCAGTGTCGCCGCCGCCTCCAGCGGATCATCGCCGATCGCCTCGAAGGCATTGCGCACGGGCTGCACGGCAAAGGGCAGTGAATAGATCACCGAGCCGACCACCAGACCGGCGAAGGTGAAGGGCAGGCTGAAGCCGGTGAGCGCCTTGATCGCCTCGCCGAGCGGGCTCTGGGGAGCAAGCGCAATCAGGAGATAGAAACCGAGAACCGTCGGCGGCAACACCAGCGGCAGAGCCACGATGGTGCCGATGACTTCCTTCCACCAGCGTTCGGACCGCGCCAGCCACCAGGCGAGCGGCACGCCGAAAAGCATGAGGAAGAAGGTCGTGACGGCTGCCAGTTTCAGTGTCAGGAATATGGCCTCGCCCATCGCTCCTCCTTGCATTTGCCCGATAGTGCCGAAATCACGGCGTGGTCCGGTATCCGTGGTTCTGGACTATTTTGTGAGCGGCGGCGCTTTTCAGAAACGCCATGAAGGAGACGGCCGCCGGATTGTCGGCGCCGGATTTCAAGAGCACGGCGTCCTGGGCGATGGGGCTGTAGAGATCCTGTGGCACGCGCCAGCGCGATCCGCCCTTTTCCCCGACGACCTGCGAGAGCGCGACGAAGCCGATATCGGCATTGCCGGTCGCCACGAACTGGAACGCCTGGGTGATGTTTTCGCCCTGAACGATCCGGTCTTTCAGCTTGTCGTAGAGGTTCAGGGCCTCAAGCGTCTCGACGGCGGCCGCGCCGTAGGGCGCGGAGGCCGGGTTGGCGATGGCAATGCGGTTGAAGTCGTCGGGCCGCTCGAGAATGCTCCCGTCATCGAAGAGGTTTTCCTCGGCGCTGAAAAGAACGAGCGTGCCGAGCGCATAGGTGAAGCGACTGTCGGCCAGCGCCAGTCCCGCCTCGGCCGCAAGGCGAGGGCGCTCCTGATCTGCCGCCAGGAAGACGGAAAACGGCGCGCCGTGCAATATCTGGGCATAGAGCCTGCCGGTGGAGCCGAAGCTGAGCACGGCCTCATGTCCGGTTTCCTCGGCAAACAGGGTGGCAATCTCCTCGGCGGCCGCGGTGAAGTTGGCGGCGACGGCGACATTGACGGTTTCGGCAGAGGAGGGACGCGTGGCGGCAAAAGCCGAAGCGATGACGAGAAGGGCGACGAAGAATGATTTGTTTTTCATGGTGATGCTTGGAAGTGGCGGATATCGGCAAGAGTGCATCACCGCAGGACATGCGTCAAACCGCAAATTTTCCCTACCGCGCGCGGCGACCGGTCGAAATTTCGGCAATAGAGACGGCAAGCCGGTTCGCGGGCGGGCTTAAATGGATTAAAAGGCAAGCAGACACCGCCAGTCCAGCAGGACCGGCCGCAGGAATGGGACGGGAGCATCATGACAGAAGCAGAAACGCTGAACCTCAACGATGGGTGGACGGTGACGTGCGAAGAGGCGGCGGTTTCCGTCGCGCTTCCGGTCCCCGGCGACGTTCACTCTGCGCTGCTTGCCGCCGGCAGGATCGAGGATCCCTACTGGCGCGACAACGAGACCAAGACGGACTGGGTCCATCGATCGGTCTGGACCGCGCGGCGTTCCTTCAATCTCGTCAGCATTGAAGGCGGCCATTTCACGCTGCGCTTCGAGAGTGTGGACTGCCTGGCTGATGTCATCGTCAACGGCCAACCGGCCGGGCGCTGCGAAAGCCAGTTCCTGCGCTTTGATTTCGACGTGACCGCTCTTCTTAACGAGGGCGAGAACGTGATCGAGGTTGTGTTTCACTCCAATTCACTGGAGGCGGAAAAGCGGGCGGAGAATTCCGAATTTCCGATGCCCTATACGACCAACAGCCGCATCGGCCATCTCAATTTCCTGCGCAAGACGCAGTGCCATGGCGGCTGGGACTGGGGGATCGCGCTTTGTCCGCTCGGCTTTTACGGCGATATCACGCTGGTGCGCACCGGCAATCTGCGTCTGGATGACGTTGCCATCCGTCAGCGCCATATGCAAAACGCCGTCGAACTGGATGTGACGCTGCACGCCTTCGCCTTCGCGCCCACGGTCGAGGACGCTCTGGTCGAGATCGATGGCCGGGAGGCTAGGGCGACGCTCCACGCCTATCCGGGCGAGAACCGCGTCTGCGTCACCGTGCGGGTGGACAATCCGCGTCTGTGGTGGCCGGCAGGTCAGGGCGAACAGGCCTTTTACGACTTTGCCGTCTCGCTTGGCGGGCAGAAGCGGGAATTCCGCATCGGTCTGCGCGCCGTCGAGCTTCTGACCGACGCAGACGCCATCGGCAACCGCTTCGCCTTCCGGGTCAACGGCCGCGAGGTCTTCATGAAGGGCGCGAACTGGATTCCGGGCGACGCGCTGCCCGAGCGCGCCTCGAGGGAACAGGTGCGCGACCTGCTGGTTTCGGCGGTCGAAGCCAATATGAACATGATCCGTATCTGGGGCGGCGGCCAGTATGAGGCCGACTGGTTCTATGAACTTTGCGACGAGCTCGGCCTGATGATCTGGCATGACTTCATGTTTGCCTGCAATCTCTACCCCGCCCATGAACGTCCCTTCCTGGAACTCGTGCGCAAGGAGGCGCGCCAGCAGTTGCGCCGCCTCTCCCGCTTTGCCGCAATGGCGCTCTGGTGCGGCGATAACGAACTTGTCGGCGCGCTGACCTGGTACAAGGAAAGCCTTGAGAACCGTGACCGTTACCTGGCGATTTACGACCGTCTCAATCACGTTCTGGAAGAGGCGGTGGAAGACGAGGACCTCGGCCTGCCCTTCCGGCCCTCGTCGCCTTCCGTTGGCCGTCTGGATTTCGGCGATGGCTGGCATGTGGATACCTCCGGCGACATGCATTTCTGGGATGTCTGGCACTCGGCGAAGGATTTCGAGCACTACCGCAGCGTCAGGCCGCGTTTCTGCTCGGAGTTCGGCTTCCAGTCGTTCCCGTCCATGCGGGTGATCGAGAGCTTCACCGAGGCGCAGGACCGCAATGTCTCCTCCGCCGTCATGGATGTTCACCAGCGCAATGAGGGGGGCAACAGCCGTATCGTGGAGACGATAGCGCGCTATTTCCGCTTTCCCGACAGTTTCGAGGACATGGTCTATCTCAGCCAGCTCGGTCAGGGCCTGGCGATGAAGACGGCAATCGAGTTCTGGCGCTCCAACCGGCCGCGCACCATGGGCACGCTCTTCTGGCAGCTGAACGACACCTGGCCGGTGGCAAGCTGGTCGAGCCTCGAATATGGCGGCGGCTGGAAGGCGACGCAGTATCTCGCCCGCCGTTTCTTTGCCGATCTGATGGTGACGGCGCAGCCGGATGCCGAGACCGGCGCGATCACGCTGCTTGCCGTTTCCGACGCGCTGAAGGACACGGCCATCACGGTTCGGCTCCTGAGCGTCGGCGCGGCATCCGGCACGGTGACGGAGATCGGCGCCTATCCCGCGACGGCGTTGGCGCAAGGCGTCGTCGAGGTTGCCCGCATCCGAGCGGAGACGCTGGGGGACGACGCATTTCTGGTCTTCGACTGGCGGGATGCGGAGGGTAACCTCCTCGGTGAAAACGAGTATCTGCCGCAAAGGCCGAAGGCTTACCGCTTTGGAGAGCCGCAAATCGAAACCGTGGCTGAAACGCTTGGCGACGGCACGCGCCGTATTACGCTGACCAGCGACCGCCCGGCGCTCTACGTGACCTACGACCACGGCGGCGACGATATCTATTCGGATAATTGCTTCACGCTTCTGCCCGGCGTCGCCAAGACGATCACCGTAAGCCGCGAACGATTGTCGCACCTTTCACAAGGCAGCGCGCCAGCCGTGCGTTATATGAGAGGCTGAGAACGGTCCCGGGCCGGCAACAGCCAGAGCGCGCGATGGGGCGAGAAGGACGTGGCAAACGAAGACTTGCTCTCGCAGGCTGTTTGCCCTATTCCTCTCGCGCCGAGGCCGATCAGGGACCGGAACGCCGAGAGAGGCGTCGCCCCTTCGAAGAACGGAGGCCACGAACCTATATGGAAATGCGGATCCCCATGCAGCTATCCAAGCCCTTTGCCGGTTTGCTCAACGCGCTGGCGGCGCGGTTCCTCCCGAGAGCGAACCGCAGCCTGCTTTATCGTCTTCTGTCGGAGAACCTCAAAGACCAAGCGCCTTGGTATGCGCTTGCAACCGTAGCGATGCTGATCGTTGCCGGCATGACCTCGCTCAGCGCCTGGATCATGAAGGACATCGTCAACGAGACAGTGGTCTCGCAGAACATGAACCGGATGTTCATGCTCGCCGGCGGCGTCGCGGCGATCTTCATCGTCAAGGGCATCGCGACCTATTTCCAGATCGTGATCCTCAGCAAGGCCGGCAACAACATCATTGCCAAAACGCAGAGCAGCATCTTCAGCCGGATTTTGCAGCAGGATCTGAACTTCTTCATCAAGTTTCCGTCCTCCGATCTGGTCATGCGCATGACCAACAATGCCCAGGCAGCGCGACAGGCGATGGACCTGATCCTGACCTCGGCGATCCGCGACCTGTTTTCACTGGTCGGTCTGATCATCGTGATGTTCATCCAGCAACCGCTGCTTTCCCTGGTCTCCTTCATTCTGGGACCGGCAGCTTTTATCGGCGTTCGCTACCTGACCAACAAGGTCCGCGAAATCATGCGGCAGGAATTGACCGCTTTCACCAGGATCATCGAGAGCGTTCAGGAAGCGTCGACGGGCGTCCGCATCATCAAGGCATTCGGCCTGGAAGAACACATGCGCGAGCGGATGGACCTGCAGGTCACCCAGGTGGAGCATCGCGCCAACAGCATTGCCCGGCTTTCCGCCGCCACAAGCCCGATCATGGAAACCCTTTCGGGACTGGCGATTGCCGGCGTGATCGCGCTGAGCGGTCTTTGGGTTGTCGGCGGCGATCAGACGCCCGGCGAACTGATGTCGTTTATCACGGCCCTGCTTCTGGCCTACGAGCCGGCCAAGCGCCTGGCGCGTATGCGCGTCAATCTTGAAACCGCGATGGTCGGCGTCAGGATGATGTATGAGCTCAAGGATCATCCGATCATGCTGACGGAAGCCGAAGATCCCCAGCCGGTGCCTCCCGGCGGCGGCGAAATCGTTTTCGACAATGTCGGCTTTTCCTACGATGAGAATAAACCGCTGTTCAAAAATCTGCACCTCGTCTTCCCGGCCGGCAAGACCACCGCTCTGGTGGGCGCGTCGGGTGGCGGCAAGTCGACGATCATCAACCTCGTCATGCGCATGTTCGACCCGGACGAAGGGGTGATCACGGTCAATGGTCTTGACCTCAGACAGATTTCTTTCAAGTCGCTTCGCGCGCACATGTCCTATGTTGGTCAGGATACATTCCTGTTCAACGGCACTGTGCGCGAGAATCTGGCGCTTGGTCGCCAGGGAGTGACTGAAGAGGAAATCATTGAAGCGGCCAAGGCGGCGCATGCCCATGACTTCATCATGAACATGAACAATGGCTATGATTCGCTCGTTGGTGAAAACGGCGGCAATCTTTCCGGCGGCCAGAAACAGCGTCTGGCAATTGCCCGCGCCATGCTGCGCGACGCCGATATCCTGATCCTCGACGAAGCCACCAGCGCGCTTGACTCCTATGCTGAATCGCTGGTGCAGGATGCGCTGGCCCGGCTGACGAAGGACCGCACGACGATCGTGATCGCCCACCGTCTGGCGACAATCACCTCGGCGGACAATATTGTCGTGCTCGAAGCCGGCGAAATCCTCGAACAGGGGCCGCAGCGCGATCTGCTTGCACATGACGGGCCCTATCGCCGTCTCTACGAATTGCAGATTCTGCCGCAGCTCGAAGAGGCGTGAGCCCTGCTTCCGGACTGGTACGGGAACAAGCCCCATCGCGTAAAGCGGTGGGGCTTTTTTGTCGCTGCCGCCGCGCCATGTCATTTCGCACCGCTTTTCCGCAGACGAGCGCGCGGCCGCTATCCCCCGCGCTGACGGCTCTGCAGGCGATCGTGCCGCGCAAGCAGGACCCCGGCCGCCACCCGCAAGGCCGACAGGGATTGATTTGCAAGGCGGTTTTGGCGATGTTAGTTGAAATATGGCATTTTCGTGTCCGGCTTTGTCGAGCCGTAGCGGCCTCGCTATCCATGGCGCGGCAGAAGAGGAAGGAAAGATGCGGGTCGGCAAACCCGCAAACGGTGAAGGACCGTAAATCAACATGTTCAAGAAAATCATGGTGCCCGTCGACCTTGCGCATGCCGACAAGTTGACGCGCTCCCTCACGACGGCGGCCGAAATCGCGAAACTTTATGACGCGTCCGTCACCTATGTCGGTGTGACCTCTTCGGCGCCCGGCGCGCTCGGCCACAACCCCAAGGAATTCGAGGCAAAGCTGAAGGCCTTTGCCGAGGAACAATCGGCGCGGCATGGCGTTACAACCGATAGCCGAACCGTTGTCTCGCATGATCCCGCGGTTGATCTCAACCAGACGCTTGCCCGTGCCGTCGGTGAACTCGGCTGCGATCTGGTGATCATGGCCACCCATGTGCCCAATCTCGCGGACCACTTCATGCACTCGCACGGGGGGCAGCTCGCCACCCATACCGACGCATCGGTATTCCTCGTCCGCGGCTGAGACGGCAACTGCCCGGCCTCATGCAGCCGGCGCGAAACGATTGCAAAACAAGGAGATTTTCATGAGCGACACCGGGATTCCCGAGCCCGAGGGCGAAACGGAGATTATCGAGACCGACTACGAGATCGGTCAGGATAATATCACGACGAACATCGGTCCCTTCGGGCTGGATATCCATAACCCGGTCTTTCTGATCTCCGGTCTCGCTGTTGTCGCCTTCGTGCTGGCGACGCTGGCCTTTCAGGAAGAGGCTGCGACCATTTTCAACGGCATGCGGGACTGGTTGACCTCAACCTTCGACTGGTTCTTCCTGATTGCCGGCAATATTTTCGTCCTGCTCGGCATTTTCCTGATCTTCTCGCCCTACGGCAAGATTCGCCTCGGCGGCGCGGAAGCCACTCCGGATTATACCTATACCGGCTGGTTCGCGATGCTGTTTGCAGCCGGCATGGGCATCGGCCTGATGTTCTACGGCGTTTCCGAACCGATATCGCACTTCACGTCCTCGGTCGCCGAAAACGCCGGAACGGCCGAAAGCTGGGCGCCTCTCGGCGGCGCGCCGGGAAACCCCGCGGAAGCCAAAAGCCTGGCGATGGCCGCAACCATCTTCCACTGGGCGCTTCATCCCTGGGCGATCTATGCGATCGTTGCACTGGCGCTGGCGCTGTTCTCGTATAACAAGGGCCTGCCGCTCGCGATGCGCTCGGTGTTCTACCCGATCTTCGGCGACCGCGTCTGGGGCTGGACGGGCCATGTAATCGATGTGCTTGCCGTGCTGGCAACCCTCTTCGGCCTTGCCACCTCTCTGGGCATCGGTGCAGAACAGGCCAATGCCGGCTTGAACCACATCTTCGGCCTGCCCGTGGACGATCTCTCCAAGGTGGTCCTGATCATCGCGATCACCGGCATCGCGCTGGGGTCTGTCGTGGCCGGCATGGATGCCGGCGTGCAGCGGCTGTCGATGATCAACATGGCGCTGGCGGGCATTCTGCTGTTCTTCGTGATTATCGTCGGGCCGACGATGACCATTCTCGGCAGCCTGTTCTCGAACTTCTTCGACTATGCGCGCTACCTGCCGGAGCTTGCCAATCCGTTCGGGCGGACCGACAAGAACTTCCTTGATGGCTGGACCTCGTTCTATTGGGCGTGGTGGATTTCCTGGTCGCCCTTTGTCGGCATGTTCATCGCCCGCGTCTCGCGTGGACGCACGGTGCGCGAGTTCATCACCTGCGTGCTGATCATCCCTTCGCTCGTCTCGATCGTTTGGATGACGGTGTTCGGCGATACGGCGATCCACGAGATCATCGTCAATAATTACGAGGCGCTGGGCAATGCGCCGCTCGACCTGAAGCTGTTCGTCATGCTCGAGGCGCTGCCGCTGGCGACCATCACCTCGATCATCGGCATTGTTCTGGTTATCGTCTTCTTCGTCACCTCGTCGGACTCCGGCTCGATCGTGATCGATACGATCACGGCCGGCGGCAAGGTCGATGCGCCCGTGCCGCAGCGCGTGTTCTGGGCGAGCTTCGAGGGCCTGGTCGCCATCGCGCTTCTGCTCGGCGGCGGGCTGACGGCGCTTCAGGCCATGGCGGTGTCGACGGGCTTCCCGTTCACCATTGTCCTGCTGCTCGCCTGTTTCGCCATCGTCAAGGGGCTCAGAAGCGAACCGCGCTAGGGCCTGGCGCATCGGCCCGAAAATCGGAATCGCTTTTCGGAAAACACGATGCGTAGACTGAATAGGTTGGAGCGTCCTTTGTGCGTCCGAATGGGCCCACGGCGCTCTGTTATATGCTGTGACGCTTCGGGCGGCGGTCCTGTCAGGGCCGCCGCCCTATCGATTGGTGGAGACTTTCGTCGGAAAGTCCGCGCGAAGGCGTGGCTGCACCCCCGTTTTGTTGATATGGTAGCGTCGGTTGCAATCAAGAGTGCTCTCCTCTTGACGACCGTTAAAAAGTACGAACATATTATATTATGTTTAGACTAGCGATCGATATTGGCGGAACGTTCACGGATATGGTGCTGGAGGGTGACGGGCTCTCCTCGCTCAAGGTCCTGACGACGCCGGAAGCGCCTGAAAAGGCGGCACTTGAGGGCAGCCTGGCGCTGCTTTCCGAAAACAATGTGGAATTTGCCGACGTTTCCGCCGTCATTCACGGCACGACGCTTGCGACCAATGCGCTGATCGAGCGGCGCGGCGCAAGAACGGCTCTGGTTACGACCAACGGTTTCCGCGACATTCTCGAAATGGGCTATGAGCGTCGGTTCGAGCAATATGACGTCAATCTCGAACTGCCCGCGCCGCTGGTGCCGCGTGAGCTGCGGATGACCGTTGACGAGCGCATGGATGCCTATGGCAAGGCGATCCGCGCGCCGCAGGAAGACGAGATCGACGCGATCTCGACGCAGCTGCTGGAAAAGGGCGTGGAGGCGGTCGCCATCGGCTTTCTTCACTCGACGGCCAACGACGCGCATGAGCGACAGGTCGCCGACTGGTTGCGGGCCCGCCTGCCCGAGGACGTGACCATCTGCCTTTCGAGCGAGGTCTCCCCCGAAATCCGCGAGTATGAGCGCTTTTCGACCGTTGCCGCCAATGCCTATGTACGGCCGCTGATGTCGCGCTATCTCAGCCGTTTCGACACGGCGATGCGCGCGCGCGGTTTTACCGGCGAATTCCTGCTGATGCTGTCTGGCGGTGGGCTGACAACGGTCGACCAGGCAGCCCGCGTGCCGATCCGGCTGGTGGAATCGGGGCCCGCCGGGGGCGTGGCGCTCGGCGCGCGGGTTTCGCGCGAGGTCGGTATTGCGAAAGTGCTTGCCTTCGACATGGGCGGCACAACGGCGAAGATTTGTTTTCTGGAAAATGCACAGCCGGCCACGGCCCGCCGTTTCGAGGTGGCGCGCGCCTGGCGGGACATCAAGGGGTCCGGCCTGCCGGTGCGCATCCCGACGACGGAGCTTGTCGAGATCGGCGCGGGCGGCGGCTCGATCGCCCGGCGCGATACGCTCGGCCGGCTTGCCGTCGGGCCGAAAAGCGCTGGCGCAGCACCTGGGCCCGCAGCCTATGGTCTCGGCGGCAGCGAACCGACCATCACCGATGCCAATGTCGTTCTCGGCAAGCTTTCGCCGGAAGGCTTTGCCGGCGGACGGCTTGCGCTCAGGCCGGAGCTTGCGGTCGAAGCGATCCGGGAGAAGGTCGTCGGCCCGCTGGGCATGAGTTCGTCGGAATGGGCGGCCGCCGGCATTACCGAAATCGGCGAGGAGGCGATGGCCAATGCGGCGCGCGTCCACGCCGTCGAACAGGGCAAGAATGTCGCGGCCTACACGCTGATGGCCTCCGGCGGGGCAGGGCCGCTCCATGCGGTGCGCCTTGCCGAGAAACTGGGCATTTCCCGCGTCGTCATTCCTGCCTTTGCCGGTGTCGGTTCCGCCGTCGGCTTTTTGAGTGCGCCGATTGCCTATGAGGTGGCGCGCAGCGTGCTGGCGCCGCTTGGCCGGATCGACCTCGATCGTCTCAGGCGGCTGCAGGCGGAGATGGCCGAGGAAGCCAACGCCGTGGTCAGGCCGGCGCTTGCCAGCGGCACGGAGCCGGATATCACGATCGCCGCCGAACTGCGTTACGAGGGCCAGGGCCATGCTCTCCGGATCGGTCTCGGTGGCCCGGTGGAAACGGCCGGGGGGCTTGAGGCCATGCGACAGGCCTTTGTCGAGACCTATCGTTCGGTCTATGGCGCGGAACATTCCGGCAATGCGATCGAACTGGTCTCGCTCAGCCTTGTGGCCTCCGGGCCGGAACCGGTGGTGGCCACCGTGTCCGATGGCTCGTTCACGCCGCGTCCCGCTACGCCTATCGGCACGGCGGAGGTGTTTTCGCCGGTCTCGGGGACAAGGCTTGCCTTTGCCCGCTACCGGCGCGACGATGAACATCCGGGCGCTGTCTTCACCGGACCGATGCTGCTGGTCGAGGACCAGACCACCACCTATGCGCCCGCTGGCTGGAGCGGTTATATGCATGCGCTCGGCCATATCGTGCTAGAGCGGGAAGGGAGCGCCTGATGACGCAAGAGCATCTCGGCGATGCCGACATCATCGCCATGAATGTCATGTGGAACCGCCTGATATCGGTCTGCGAGGAACAGGCGAATGCGTTGTTGCGGGTGGCCTTCGGCGCGATCGTGCGCGAGGCGGGCGACCTGTCGGCGGGTATTTTCGATGCTGAGGGGCGGATGATGGCCCAGGCCGTCACCGGAACGCCCGGCCACGTGAACACCATGGCGAAATCGGTCAATGCCATGCTGGAACACGTACCGGCCGAAACCCTGGAAGAGGGCGACGTGCTGGTGACCAACGATCCCTGGCTCGGGGCCGGTCATGTCTTCGACTTCGTCCTGGTCACGCCCGTCTTCAGGCATGGCAGGATCGTCGCCTATATCGCCTCGACCTGCCATGTCGTCGATGTCGGCGGTCTCGGCTGGTCGGCCGAAGCGCGCTCGGTATTCGAGGAGGGCGTGGTCGTTCCTGTGACCCGGCTGCGCCGCAAGGGCGTGGTCAACGAGGAATTGCTGTCGCTGATCGCCATCAACTCCCGCGTCCCGCGTGAGGCGCGCGGCGATGTAATCTCGCTGATGAGCTGCAATGACGAAGGCCTGCGGCGGCTTGTCGCCCTGATGGACGAATACAACGCGGATACGCTTCAGCCCCTTGCCGCGTTCATTTTCGCGCGCTCGGCGGAAGCGACCAGGTCGGCAATCGAAAAGGTGCCGGAAGGCGTCTACCACGCCGAGATCGAACTTGACGGCTATGACGCGCCGATCCGGCTGAAGGCGGAAATGACGGTTAGGGACGGCGAGATCTCGGTCGACCTCAAGGGCTCGTCGCCGGCCGTCGCCAAGGGCATCAATTGTCCGCTGAACTACAGCCAGGCCTATGCCTCCTTCGGCATCAAGGTGGCGATTGCCCCGGAAGTGCCAAACAACCACGCTTCGCTGGCGCCGATCCGCATCGATGCGCCGCCCGGCCTGATCGTCAGCGCCGAGCGGCCATGGCCGGTGACCGCGCGCCATGTCGTCGGCCAGGCGCTGCCGGATCTGATGCTCGGTTGTCTGGCCGAGGCGAGACGCGGGGAAATTCTGGCCGAAAGCGCCGGCGCGCTCTGGGTGCTGGCGATTACGGCGGAGGGCGAGGGCGGCTTTGCCTCGCTCAATGTCGCGCTTGGCGGCATGGGCGCGCGTCCGGCCTCCGATGGTCTTTCGACCACGGCCTTTCCCTCCGGCGTCGGAACGGTTCCGGTCGAGGTGGCGGAAACCGTGGCGCCGCTGATCTACGAAAAGAAGGAATTCGCGCCCGACAGCGGCGGCGCGGGCGAATATCGCGGCGGTCTCGGCCAGGAGATCCGCATCCGTTCGGCGCGCGGCCAGAGCCTGACCCTGTCGGCAGCGGCCTTCGAACGCCTGAAAAAGGGCGCGGACGGGCGTGAGGGCGGCAAGGCCGGCGCGCCGGGCCATGCGGAAATCACCGACGGAACAGTGATCGCCAGCAAGGGACTTTACACTATTCCGCCGGGCGAGGCGCTGATCCTGCGCACGCCTGGCGGCGGCGGTTTTGGCGCGCCGGAGCGCCGCGACCGGAGAAAACTGGCGATCGATATGGAGCGCGGCCTCGTCAGCCCTGCCTCCGCCGAACGCGATTACGGCTACAATGAAAACAGGCATAATGGTAGGATGCAACCAACCGACAGAGGAGAATAGGGCAATGCGGACAATATCAATGCTGGCTGTTGCGGTCGTCGGTCTGAGCGCCGCTCAGGCCTCGGCGCAAACGAGCCTCGATTTCTCGACACCGTGGCCGGACACCAATTTCCAGGCGAAAGCGGCGCGCCAGTTTGCCGAGGCCGTTGCCACGGCGACGGATGGCGACGTCCAGATCAATGTCTTCAACGCCGGTGAAATCGGCGTGTCCGGCTCCGAGAGCATGGCGGCGGTCGAGACCGGCATCGTGCAGATGGCCGATTTCCTGCTGTTCCTGCAGGCAGGTGAAGAACCGCTCCTGGCAATGGACACGCTTCCCTACCTGATTCAGGGGCAGGAACAGATGGCGACCTTCCTCGAAGTGGCCTCGCCGGCATTCGACGAGATTGCCGCACGCCATAACCAGAAGATCCTCTATTACGTTCCGTGGCCGTCGCCGGGCCTTTATTCGCGCTCGGAGATCACCACGGCCGAGGATCTGGAAGGCCAGCGTATTCGCGCCTTCAATCCGGCCAGCTTCGAGTTTCTGACCAAGCTGGGCGCCGCGCCGCTGGAGATGCCCTGGGGCGATGTCGTGCCGGCGCTTGCCGCCGGAACGATCGACGGCGTGGCGACCTCGACGTCTTCCGGCGTCGACGGCAAGCTGTGGGACACGACCTCCTATTTCAACCCGCTGCAGTGGTCGACATCGACCGATGCGGTGACCATTAACCTCGACGCCTGGAATGCGCTGTCGGAGGAAGACCAGGCCGCGATCGAAGGCGTGGTGGAAGAGCTGGAGGCCGAGTTCTGGGCGCAGAGTGCCGCCGAGGACGAGGGCAAGACCGAGATCCTTGTCGAAAACGGCATGACCGTGACCGAGGCTCAGGATTCGATGAAGGCCGTCATGTCCGAGGCCGGACACGAGATGTGGGGCAGCTTCATCGAGCGCGTCCCGGCCGCCGGTCCGATCATCGAACAGTATACCAAGGCGGCCGGCAAGTAGCCGCCATGGCCCGCCGTCCGTTGCAGCGGGCGCCTCTTTCATGAACGAGGCTTCCGGGGATTTCTCCCCGGAAGCCGGCTTGCGCTGGATATGCGATGGTTCGTGCCTTTCTGACATTTACCGACTGGACCGCCAGAATTGCGCAGACCATTGCCATGGTGCTGCTCTACTGTTTCTGCGCGATGATGCTGGCGGAGGTCTTCAGCCGTGGTTTTCTAAGCCAGAGCCTTGCCTTTTCCTGGGAATACTCGGCCTTTGCCATGTGCGGCGTGTTTCTGCTGGGCCTCGGGCCGGCGCTGCAGCATGGTACGCAGGTGCGGGTCTCGCTGCTTCTCTCCCGCGGGCCCCGCTTTGCCCGGTTCGTCGATATCGCCGCCACGCTGGTCGGCCTCGTCCTTGCCTGTCTGCTGCTGGAGGCCTTCTGGACCGTCTTTCATGCCTCCTTCACGCGCGGGCTGCGCCAGTCGAGCTATATGAATACGCCGCTCGCCATCCCGCAGGCGCTTGCGGTCGCCGGCGCGGTGGAATTCGTGCTCGCCATGGCGGCGCGGCTGTTGCGGCTTCTTCTCGGCATGAAGCCGGAGCTTGAACGGGAGGTCGAGGATGGTTGAGATTGGCCTCGTCACGCTGCTGCTGTTTGCCGTCTTGCTGCTCGGCTCCGTCTGGGTTGGCCTGTCGCTGTTCGGCGTCGGCTATATCCTGCTTTCGGTCTACAAGCCCAATATCCCGCTCGAGGCCTTCGCCGGCAAGCTGATGTGGCAGGCGGGCACGGCGCAGGAACTGCTTGCCCTGCCGCTATTCATCCTGATGAGCGATATTCTCGTGACCGCGCGCCTCGGCCGCTCGCTGTTTTCGGGCCTTGCGCCCTGGGTCAGCCGGCTTCCCGGCGGGCTGGTGCATGTCAATGTCGCCGGCTCGACGCTGTTTGCCGCCGTCTCCGGTTCGTCTGCGGCGACAACGGCGATCGTTGGCCGCGTGACGCTTCCCGAGCTTCAGGCGCATGGTTATGACCGGCGTCTTTCGATCGGTTCGCTTGCCGGCGCCGGCACGCTCGGCTTTCTCATTCCGCCATCGATCATCATGATCATCTACGGCGTCGTTTCCGAACAGAGCATTCTCAGGCTGTTCATCGCCGGCATCGTTCCCGGTCTTCTGCTTGCCAGCCTCTACAGCCTCTATATCGCTGTCGCCCACACGGTTTCCGGCGGGCGCGCGAGCGCCGAGCGTTACAGCTGGGGAGCGCGCTGGCGTGGCCTGATCGAGATCGCGCCGATGGTGGCCCTGATCGCCGGCATCATGGGCGCGCTCTATTTCGGCCTCGCAAGCCCGACGGAACTGGCCTCCGTCGGCGTGCTCGGCGCCATCATTCTGGCGGCGCTCCGGCGCGAACTGACGCTTGCCAATCTCCTGAAAGCCGGCAACAGCGCGGTGCGCACCAGCGCGATGATGGGGCTGATCCTGATCGGGGCGGCGCTTCTCAATGCCGCGCTCGGCTTTCTCGGTCTGCCGCGCGCGATCGCCGGCTGGATTGCCGCGCTTGACCTCGCGCCCTTTGCCCTGATCACCATTCTTCTGCTGTTTTATGTGCTGATCGGGATGTTCCTCGACGGCACGTCGATCATCGTCATGACCTTGCCGATCACACTACCTTTGGTTACATCTGCAGGTTTTGATCCGATTTGGTTTGGTATTTTTGTCGTTGTTGCTGTAGAGATATCCCAGATAACACCACCGGTGGGATTCAATCTGTTCGTCATACAGGCGCAAACCGGCGAAACCATAGGAAGACTGGTCCGTGCCGTCGCGCCGTTCTTCCTTATTCTGGTCGCCTTTGCGTTGCTTTTGGCGATTTTCCCACAGATCGTTCTTTGGCTGCCTGGAAAAATGGAATGAGCGCACCGCGACACAAATTGCTAACCCGTTCTTTGCGTGAGGAAATCACTTCCGGGCGCTGGAAGGTCGGTGATCGCCTTCCGCCGGAGGTGGAATTCGCGGTCGAGCGGGGCGTCAGCCGCACGACGTTGCGGCGGGCGCTGAGCGAACTCGAAGCTGAAGGACTGGTCGCGCGTCGCAAGCGCGTAGGCACGATCATCGCCTCGCAGACGCCGCAGCAGCATTTCCGCATGGCCACCAACAGCATGCCTGAATTGATGCGCGTGACACGGGAAACCGTGCTGGAAGTCTGGACATCGCGGCATGTGGAGAACCATTCCGATCCGGCGCTTGGCGACCATGAAAGCGCCACCGGCTTCTGGCTGGAAGTCATCGGCGTCCGGCGTATCCCCGGTCGGCTCAGGCCCTTCAACTGGTCGCGCATGTTTGTCGCCGGTCCCTATGCCGGCATCGAGCCGTCGCTATCGCGCCATCGGGTCGGTTCGGTCTACAATCTCATCGAGGAGATGTTCAACCGGCCGATCGTGCGCGTCAGCCAGAGCGCCAATGCGATCGCCTGTCCGCAACCGGCAGCCGATGCCATCGGCCTTTCGCCCGGAACGCCGGTCCTTTCCATCGATGCCGAACTCTACAGCCACAATGGCGAACTGGTCGAGATTTCCGAGGCGATCTACGATCCCGCGCGCTTCCAGCTGCGCAATGACGTGCTGCTGAAATAGCGCGCAGGGACGTTTGCGCGGAACGGGGTTCAACCCTGTTCGATCTCCGCGATGATTGCGTCGACGGCGCGTCTTGCCGTCCGCAGGCTTTCTTCCGCCTGCTCCTGGTCCACCAGCGCGAAACGGAAGGGTAGGCCGCCCGGCATCTGCGCCAGACGCGGCAGGTCCGCCGAAATCACCGTCGCAATCTTGGGATAGCCGCCTGTCGTCTGCCGCTCGGCCGTCAGGACGGTTGCCGTGCCAGACCCCGGCACCTGGATCGAGCCAGGCGGTGTGCCATCGGAGATGATGTCGTGGCCGCGCGCGGCATGAAGCGCCGGACCAAAGAGCAGGCTCGCCATCCGGTCGCGCCGGGTCGAGACGGCGAAGGGTTCCTCAAGAAAGAGCGACCAGGCGCGGGCGTCGAAATAGTCGTCCTGTGGACCCGCGATCGCCCGGATCGGTCCTGAAGGCCTGCGGAAGATCGAGCGCATCCGGCGCGGTGAACGCGTCGCTGACGGAAAGAGCGTCAGCATGTCGCCGACGGCGAGCGCGCGGCCTTTGAAACCGCCCATGGCGTTTCGCACATGAGTGGTGCGCGAACCGAGCACGACGGGAACGTCAATCCCGCCGGAAAAAGCGATGTAGCCCCACATGCCGCCGCGCAGCACGCCGACATTGAGCCTTTCGCCGGGCTCGAGCAGATGGCTTTCCCAGCATGGCGCCGGCTGGCCGTTGATCAGCACTTCCGCAGCACCGCCGGTGACGGCGACAAGCGTGGGTTCTGAGACGCGATAGCTCCCGCCTGTCTGGGCAAATTCAAGCGCGGCGGCATCCGGCGGATTGCCGACAAGCGCCTGGGCAATACGAAAGGCCTCCTCATCCATCGGGCCGGAGGGCGAGACGCCGGCTGCGAGATAGCCGGTGCGCGGCTTTGCCTGGACCGTGACCATGAGGCCGGCCTTTGCCACTTCCAGCATCACCATGGCGCTTCAGCCTCCACGATCGCCTCGCCAAGGGCCGCCCGCCGATCAAGGTCGGCCATGTCTTCCGGCGAGATGGCGGCAAAGCGGATGATGTCGCCGGCGCGGAAAAAGGCCGGATCGTTGCGTTCCGGGTCGAACAGCCGGAGCGGGGTTCGGCCGATATAGCGCCAGCCGCTCGGCCCGGGAAGCGAGTTGATCGCCGCCTGCTTTCCGCCGATCCCGACCGCGCCGGCGGGCACGTGCTGGCGGGGTTCGGCAAGGCGCGGCGTTTCAAGCGCTTGCGGCAGGCCGCCGAGATAGGCAAAGCCGGGCGCAAAGCCGATCATGAAAACACGAAAGGTCGCGCCGGTATGAAGGGCGATGACGGCGTCGGGGTCCATGCCGCGTTCGGCCGCCACGGCGTCGAGGTCAAGCGCATCGGCACCCTGATAGCAGACCGGCACGGTGAAATGGCGCGCGCGGGCCGCGCCGGCCGTTGTCGCTGCGTCGGCGCGCGCTTCGAGATGGCGCGTCAGGTCGCGGCCGCCGAGGATTTCCGGGTCGTAGAACACCAGAAGCGAACGGTAGGTCGGAACGGTCTCCGTGATGCCGGCAAGCGGATTGTCCTTGAGGGAACGCTCGAGCGCGATCACGCGGGCGCTGACCGCCTCGTCGATGCTGTCGCCAAATTCAATCGTCACGGCCTGATCGCCGGCCGGCTTGATCCGCACCAAAAGCCTGTTCCTGACTCGACATTGTCCGCAAGGCGTTTTTTCGCCGCGCGGCACTATATCTATCAGCTTTCGGCGCTCGCGCAAAAGGCCTCCATGGATATGGACAAGGCTTGCGCGCAGATGGCCCATGCCCGGCCTTGATGTCTGGACGCGCGCGATGGGGTGTGATGCCCTCCGGTTCTAGTCCCAAAAAATAAAGGCGACCGCGATGGGCCGCCTTTTTCGTCATGACATGAAGTTCGCCTGATCAGCCCGCAGCGCGGGTCTTCTCAAACCGCTTGCGCTCGTTGGAGTCGAGGTAGAGCTTCCTGAGACGGATCGATTTCGGCGTCACTTCCATCAGTTCGTCATCCTGGATCCACGACAGGGCGCGGTCGAGCGTCATCCGGATCGGCGGGGTCAGCTTCACGGCCTCGTCCTTGCCGGCGGAGCGGATATTGGTGAGCTGCTTGCCCTTCAGCACGTTGACCTCGAGGTCGTTGTCGCGGGTGTGGATGCCGACGATCATGCCGGCATAGACCTTGTCGCCCGGCTCGATGATCATCGGGCCGCGATCCTCGAGGTTGAACATCGCATAGGCCACGGCTTCGCCGGCCTGGTTCGACAGGAGAACGCCCTGGTTGCGGCCGCCGATCTCGCCCTTGTAGGGCTGGTAGTTGTGGAACAGGCGGTTCATGATCGCCGTGCCGCGCGTGTCGGTCAGAAGCTCCGACTGATAGCCGATCAGGCCGCGGGTCGGGGCGAAGAACACCAGTCGCACACGGTCGCCGCCCGACGGACGCAGTTCGACCATCTCGCCCTTGCGCTCGGCCATCTTCTGCACGACGACGCCGGAATGTTCTTCATCGACGTCGATGACGACTTCCTCGACCGGCTCCATCAACTGGCCGGTTTCCTCATCCTTGTGCATGACCACGCGCGGACGCGAGACGGCAATCTCAAAGCCTTCGCGGCGCATGGTCTCGATCAGGACGGCAAGCTGAAGTTCACCGCGACCGGAAACATAGAAGGAATCCTTTCCTTCGGCTTCCTCGATCTTCAGCGCCACATTGCCTTCCGCTTCCTTCATCAGCCGGTCGCGAATGACGCGGCTCGTCACCTTGTCGCCCTCGGTGCCGGCAAGCGGGCTGTCATTGACGATGAAGGACATGGTGACGGTCGGCGGGTCGATCGGCTGCGCCTGAAGCGGCTCGGTCACGGCGGGATCGCAGAAGGTGTCGGCAACCGTGCCCTTGGAAAGGCCGGCAATGGCGATGATGTCGCCCGCCTGCGCTTCCTCGATCGGCTGGCGCTCGATGCCGCGGAAGGCGAGGATTTTCGACACGCGACCGGTTTCGACCGTCTTGCCGTCCTGAGAGAGGACCTTGACGGCCTGGTTCGGCTTGATCGTGCCGGAATGCACGCGGCCGGTGATGATGCGACCGAGATAGGGATTGGCTTCCAGAAGCGTGCCGATCATCTTGAACGGGCCTTCGGCAACCTTCGGCGCGGGAACGTGATCGACGACGAGATCGAGCAACGGGCCGAGACCCTGATCCTGCGGACCATCCGGCGCCGTGTTCATCCAGCCGGCGCGGCCGGAACCGTAGAGAATGTGGAAGTCGAGCTGTTCGTCGGTGGCGTCGAGTGCGGCAAAAAGGTCGAAGACCTCGTTGACCACTTCATCGGCGCGGGCATCCGGACGGTCGATCTTGTTGATCGCGACGATCGGCTTGAGGCCAACCTTCAGCGCCTTGCCGACCACGAACTTGGTCTGCGGCATCGGGCCTTCGGCGGCGTCCACGAGAACAATCGCGCCGTCCACCATCGACAGGATACGCTCAACCTCGCCGCCGAAATCGGCGTGGCCGGGGGTGTCGACGATGTTGATGCGGGTATCCTTCCAGACCACCGAAGTCGCCTTGGCAAGAATGGTGATGCCGCGTTCCTTCTCGAGGTCATTGCTGTCCATCACGCGCTCATCGACGCGCTGGTTTTCGCGGAATGCGCCGGACTGCTTGAGAAGCTCGTCAACGAGCGTCGTCTTGCCATGGTCAACGTGCGCGATGATCGCGATATTGCGAAGTGCCATTTTTATCGATCTCTGGGGCTGGGCGCGGGCATGTCGCAACGGTGGGAGGACCGCTGCCAATTGGGAGGCGCCTGTTACACTTGGCGCGCTCATACACATTTTTTGACGAAAACGAAAGAGAATGTTTTGTGGCAGCGGCTTTGCGGTCGTTGCAAAGCGAGGTTTGGGATCGTTTTCTGCCGGTCAGGACGCCTGTTGCGGAGCCGTGTTCGGATGCGCCCTGCTCGGGCCTTGCCCGCAAAGGGGAGAGGGCCTGCAAGACCGACAGACACTGGGGCTCCGACGATCGTCCGGCAGACGTTCTGCCCCTCAGCCAAACCCCAGCAGCAGGGCCCCCTGGTAGAACAGGAAGGCGATCACCCAGGCATAGATCAGCGAAAAGATCAGCGAGAAGATCATGAAGCCCCAGGACCGGCTTTCCGCCTTCACCGTCGCCACTGTCGTCAGGCAGGGCGTGTAGAGCAGGCAGAACAGGCAGAAGGAATAGGCGGCCGCCGGCGAGACCGAGATGGCGATCTGGTGCGCGACCAGGCCGGACGACATGGCGTAGATGGTCGACAGAGACCCGATCACCACCTCCTTGGCGATGAAGCCGAAGATCAGCGCCAGCGTCAGATAGGGATTGATGCCGATCGGCGCCATGACCGGCTGCAGCAACTCGCCGAGCTTTCCGCCCCAGGTATCGAGCCCGGTGGCGTCGGTCGGGAAATTGGTCAGGAACCAGACCGCGATCGTGCCGATGATGATGAAATTCGTCGCCCGGTGCAGGAATTCGCGCAATTCGCCATAGCCGCGCAGCCACACCTGCCTGAGTGTCGGCACCCGGTAGGGCGGCAGTTCCAGCACGAAGGGCTCGGTGTTCCTGAACTGCTTGGACCGGGAGAAGATCGCGGCGGCGAGGAACGCGGCGGCAAAGGAGATCACATAGAAAGAGAAGAGGACGAACGGGCCCTGAGCGGGCGGAAAGACGGCGGCGATGATGAAGACGAACACCGCAAGCCTGGCCGAGCACAGCGAAAACGGAATGATCAGCATCGACAGCAGCCGAAGCGGCTGCGAGCGCATGACGCGCGTACCCATCAGCGCCGGCACATTGCAGCCGAAACCCATCATCTGCATGACGAAGGAGCGCCCGTCGAGACCGATGCGGCGCATCCATGTGTCCATCAGATAGGCGGCGCGCGACAGATAGCCCGAATCCTCCACCGCCGCCATGCAGAAGAAGAACAGCATGATCAGCGGAACGAAGGAGGCGACGGTGGCAACGCCGAGCCAGATGCCGTTGATGACGAAGTTGCGCAGCCAGCCCGGCCCGAGGCTGAGGAGCGGCTCGAGAATGCGGTTCTGGATCCAGTCGGTGATGAAGCCGACCCAGTCCTGCGATGGCAGGCCAATGGTCCAGACGATGTAGAAGACGAACAGCATGACCGCGAAGAACAGCGGCAGGCCGAAAACCGGGTGAAGCAGGAAGCGGTCGAGCTTCTGGGTCATTGTCCGCGGCGGTGCCTCGGGATAGACGACCGCGCCTGAAAGCGTTTCCGACAGCGTTTCTTCTGTCATCAGCGTCGAACGCAGCGTCTCGTAATCGGCCAGCGCCGGCGGCTGACCCGCGCGCGCTTCGATCATGGCGGAGACGCTTTCGATCGCCTTTGGATAGCCCTCGCCATATTTGGCGCTGATCAGGTGGACCGGCAGGCCGAGCCGGGCGGACAGCGCTTCGGTATCGATGGCAATGCCGTTCTTGCGGGCTTCGTCCGCCATGTTCAGCATGACGACGGCGGGCAGACCGAGTTGCTTGATCTGCAGCGGCATCAGGATCTGGCGGTCGATCTGGCTGGCATTGATGACGATAATGACGAGATCGACGGGATAGGTCTTGAGGAAGTTGGCGACGACGGTCTCGTCCTCGGAAAAACCCTCAAGATCGTAGATGCCGGGAAGATCGACGAATTCCAGCGTCTTGCCGCGGAGTTTGACGCGCGCATTGGAGAGCGAGACGGTGATGCCCGGCCAGTTGCCGACATAGGCGCTTGCCCCGGTGATGCGGTTATAGAGCATCGATTTGCCGGTATTCGGCTGGCCGATCATGGCGATGCGCGGAACGTCGTTCAGGTCAAGATTGGCTTCTGCCGGCGAACAATGGGACATGACGTCTCCGGAGCTTTGGCTGGCGATGGATCGCCTGCCGGTCTTTTCATTTTGCTCGGTGTGGGCCCGCCGGGCATTCTTTCAGACAAACGAGGCGCGCCGCTGCGGGCCGCCTCCGTCGCTCAGCCTTCGATCTTGCGCACCTTGACCAGTTCGGCCTCTGTGCGGCGGATGGCAATTTCTGTCGCCTTGCCGGCGCGCACCACCAACGGACCGCCGAACCAGGCGCGACGGACCACGGAAACCTGATGCGGGCTCGACAGGCCAAGGGCTCTCAATCGCACGGACAGGCCGTTCTCGAAGCTTCCGGCCTCGACGATTTCGACAATGCCGCTTTCGCCGGGCTGAAGGCTTTCAAGCGAGACGATCCTGCCCTCGCGGAGCGTCTCCATGGTTGGATCATTGCTCATTTCTGCCCCATGCCTGCGATTTCGCGATCAATGAAGTAATTGGCGTGCGGGCCCTCGCCGATCGGGAGCTCGTTGAGCTGTGGCGCCATGGCGCCGGCATTGGTTACGGTCATCTGCTGCCCTTTCCCGTCCGTCTATACTCTCTATGACACGCGGAATGATTGCGCGCAAGATACTTTACTAAAATGGGAAAGATTTATTAAGTCACTGTATTCATGCCTTAAAAGATATAATTCTTGATAGATGTCTATTCTAGAACGTTAGTTGCGTTTAACGCATCCAGTATTTGGGCGCGGGCAGAAAGCGCGCGTCTGTGAGCGTTCGGATCCGTTATCATCCTCAAACAAGGACGAAAAAAGGCCGGACGCCTCGCGGCATCCGGCCTCTATGAAGAACGTCTGATGTGGCCTTGGACTACATCGTTGCGCCGACCTGCCACGGCACGAATTCATTGTCGCCGAGGCCGAGCGCTTCCGATTTGGTTTTCTGGCCGGAAGCGGTGGCGATCAGATAGTCGAGCAGTTCCTCGCCCTTCTTGTGAAGGTCCGCGCCGTCGGAAAGGATGTCGCCGCAATTGAGGTCCATGTCGTCGGGCATGGAGGCGAACAGCGCGGAGTTGGTCGCGACCTTGACGGTCGGCGTCGGCTTGGAGCCGAAGGCCGAACCGCGTCCGGTCGTAAAGCAGAGGATCTGCGCGCCGCCGGCGATCTGGCCGGTGGCCGAAACCGGGTCGTATCCGGGCGTATCCATGAACAACAGGCCCTTTTCGCGGATCTGTTCGCCATATTCGAGAACATCCATCAGCGGCGTGCTGCCGGCCTTGGCAACCGCGCCGAGGGATTTTTCCAGAATGGTGGTCAGTCCGCCCTGCTTGTTGCCGGGCGAGGGGTTGTTGTCCATCGAACCATGATTGACTTCGGTATACTCCTCCCACCATTTGATCCGGACGAGGAGTTTGTCAGCGATCTCCTTGCTGGCGGCGCGGCGCAGCAGAAGCTGCTCGGCGCCGTAGATTTCCGGCGTTTCCGACAGAATGACGGTGCCGCCCATGCCGACGAGAAGGTCGGAAGCAATGCCGAGCGCGGGATTGGCAGTGATGCCGGAAAAGCCGTCGGAACCGCCGCATTGCAGGGCCAGTTTCAGCTCGGAAACCGGTATTTCGACCCGGCGGGCCTCGTCGACCTTCGGCAGGAGCGCCTTGATGTGGTCAACGATCTTGTCGATCGATTTCTGCGTGCCGCCGTTTTCCTGGATGGTCATCATGAAGAAACGGCTTTCGTCCATCTCGCCATGGATCTCGCGCATGCGGGCAAGCTGCATCTGCTCGCAGCCAAGGCCGACGAAGAGTGCCGCGCCCACATTCGGATGCGTCGCATAGCCCCAGAGAACGCGCTGAAGATTGTCGAAGCCGGGGCCGGAACTGGCCATGCCGCATCCGGTGCCATGGGCAAAGGCGGCAACGCCGTCGACATGGGGGTAGTTATCGAGAATGCCGGAATGATTGATGATGTCGGCAGCGCGGCGGATCACCGTCGCCGAACAGTTCACCGTGCCGCAGATGGCGATGTAATTGCGCGTGCCGGCGGAGCCGTCGGCGCGGCGATAGCCCATGAAGGTGCGCGGCGCGACTTCGGGAATGGCAGCCTTGGCGGCTTCCAGATCGGCGCCGACCGCGTAATCGCGGCCATGGTCGCCGAAGGTGCAGTTGTGCACATGCACATGCTCGCCGGCCTTGATGTCGCGTGCGGCGTAGCCGATCAACTGGCCGAACTTGAAGATGCCGCCGCCTTCGGGAATGTCGGTATTGGCGATCTTGTGGCCACGGGTCACCGGGGCTTCCAGAGGAGCGCCGAAACCAAGCGGCGTATCACCCTTGTCGGCGCGCCCGGCGAGGATGGACACCGTGTCCTTGGGGTGAAGTTTGAGACAGAGTTCAGCCACGGTAGCTCCTTTGGAAAAATGCATATGCGTGGAAAAGGCGCCGGCGGACCGGCGCCTTGATCCCGGATTATTTTACCACGGCCTCGGCCATGGCGCGGGCGCCCTTTTCGACGAGGCCTTCATAGGCGGCAACGAGGCCTTCCACGAAGTCCTTGTTGTCCTGCAGCGCTTTCGGGAAGACATCCGAAACACCGACGAGGGCTTCGACCTTTTCGCGCGGTGTTGCGCCGGCATCGGAAAGCGCCTTGAACTTCTCGGCGAGCGGGTCGCGCACGTCGATCGGATTGCCGCGTTCGTCGACGCCGCCGACATAACGCATCCAGGCCGCGACCGCGAGCGACAGGCCGGGAACCGGGCGGCCGGCGTCGAGATCTTCCTGAACCGTTTCGAGAATGCGCTGCGGCAGCTTCTGCGAACCGTCCATGGCGATCTGCCAGGTCAGGTGACGGATCGACGGGTTGGAATAGCGCTCGAACAGGGCAGCGGTGTATTCCTCAAGGCTGACGCCGGGCGGTGCGTCAACGGCCGGAATGATTTCCTTTTCCCACAGGAACTTGCAGTAGGCCGCAAACACCGTGTCGGAGACCGTGTCGTAGATCGTTTCCTTGCCGGCCAGATAGCCGAGATAGGAAATCGAGGAATGCGTGCCGTTGAGGCAGCGAAGCTTCATGTGCTCGAACGGGGTCACATCCTCGACAAGCTGGGCGCCGACAGCGCCGATATCGGGACGCTCGCCGTCAACGAACTTGTCTTCGACAACCCACTGGCGGAACGGCTCGTGCATCACCGGAACCGGGTCGTAGACGCCGGTCAGCTCAGCAACACGCTCGATGTCTTCCGGCTTGGTTGCCGGAACGATGCGGTCGATCATGGTGCAGGGGAAGGTGACTTCCTTTTCGATCCAGGCCTGCAGCTCGGGATCGATCATGCCGGCCAGTTCAACGACGACGGCGTGGACGACATGGCCGTTGTTCGGCAGGTTGTCGGAACTCATCATCGTGAACGGGCGAATGCCGGCCTTGCGGCGGCGGTCCAGCGCACGAACAATGTAGCCGAGTGCCGATTTCGGCTTGTTCGGATCCTTCAGGTCTTCAATGATGAAGGGGTGCTCGCGGTTGAGCTTGCCGGTCGAGGGGAAGTGGCAATAGCCCTTTTCCGTCACCGTGGATGTAACGATCTTGATCTTCGGATCGGCCATCAGGGAGAGGACGGCTTCCGGATCGTCCGGCGCATCAAGCACATCATTCAGCACAGGGATCACCTGCGGCACGATGCCCTCGGGAGCGAGAGAGACCGCAGTATAGGCAAAGCCCTGCGGCTCGAAGATCTCGCGCTGCTTCGGCGGCGTCATCAGATTGACGCCGACAATGCCCCAGTCGCCACCGGACTTCTGCATTGCTTCATAAAAGTAAATTGCGCCATGCGAACGATAAAACGCTCCCAGGCCCAGATGCACAATCCCCGAGCCCGGACGCGGTGCGTCCGGACGTTTCAAGCGGGGAAGGCTTTCGGCATTAGCGGGCAAGCCACCCTCCATCGACATTAAGGATCGCCCCGTTGATGTAATCGGACGCGGGCGAAGCAAGAAAGACGGCAGTGCCGCCCAGGTCAGCCGGGTCACCCCAGCGATTGGCCGGAATCCGGCCAAGAATTTCCGCAGAGCGCTTTTCATCGGCGCGCAATGCGGCGGTATTGTTTGTGGCGATATAGCCGGGGGCAATCGCATTCGCATTGATGCCCTTGGCCGCCCACTCATTGCACATCAGCTTGGTGATGCCGGCCACGCCGCTTTTCGAGGCGGTGTAGGAGGGGATGCGGATGCCGCCCTGGAAGGACAGCATGGATGCGATGTTGATGATCTTGCCGGTGCCGCCGCGCTCAAAAACCTTCTTGGCGAAGCCCTGGCAGGTGAAGAACACCGCCTTGACGTTCATGTCCATGACGTCGTCCCAGTCCTTTTCGGAAAAGTCGACGGCATCGTCGCGGCGGATGAGGCCCGCATTATTGACCAGAATATCGATCGGCTTGTCATAGGCCTCGATAAACGTCTTGCCATTCATCGGGTCGGAAAGATCGAGGATCTCGCTGACGGCCTTGCCGCCGGCATCCTTGATGATCTTGACCGTCTCATCGCTGTCCTGATGGCTGGTGCACAGAACCTCCGCACCGGCGGCGCCCAGGGCAATTGCAATGCCCTGGCCGATACCCGTGTTGGCGCCGGTCACCAGCGCGCGCTTGCCTTCAAGAGAGAAAGAAATAGCCATTACTTGAGCGTCTCCATGGATACCATTTCGACGTCCTTGTAGTTGACGTTATCGCCGGCCATGGCCCAGATGAAGGTGTAGTTGGAGGTGCCGGCGCCGCAATGGATCGACCAGGGCGGAGAGATGGCGCCTTCCTCGTTCTTCAGGACCAGATGGCGGGTTTCATCCGGCTCGCCCATCATGTGGAACACGCGGGCGTCCTCATCGAGGTCGATATAGAGATAGGCCTCCATGCGGCGGTCATGAACGTGGGCCGGCATGGTGTTCCAGATCGAGCCCTTCTGCAGCTTGGTCATGCCGACAACGAGCTGGCAGGACTTCATGACGTCGGGATGGACGAACTGGTAGATGGTGCGCTCGTTGCAGTTTTCGGCCGCACCCAGCGTCACATTTGCCGCTTCGGCAATCTTGATCAGGCGCGAGGGGTAGGTCTGGTGCGCGGGCGCCGAGAGAATGTAGAAACGGCCTTCACCGGAAAAGGTGATCTTGCCGGCACCCATGCCGAGATAGAGCATGTCGCCATGGACCATGTCATATTCGGCGTCGCAGGTGACCTTGCCGGGGCCGCCGAGCTTGACGATGGTCATTTCGCGACGGTCGAGGATCGAATCCGTGCCGCAGGGCGCAACGTGATCGAGCACCAGCGGGCCATCGGCCGGGCACGCGCCGCCGACGATCATGCGATCGTAATGTGTGTAGATGAGGTTGATTTCTCCGGGGACGAACAGATTGCTTGTCTGGAAATGCTCGCGCAGTTCGCTCGTGTCGAATGTGCTCGCCGTGACCGGGTCGATCGCGTGGCGAATTTCGATATTCAGCATAGTTGTCTCCTTCAACTGATTGAAAATGCTTCACGCTTGGGACGTTGAAGCGTTGTTCACCGTGCTCCAGTGGTTACCTCCACCAGCTTTTGGAGCGCGGGCCTTGGCGATGTGCCCCCCGCCGGTTGCGGCGAGGGGCTTTTTCTGGACCGGCTTACCGGTCAAACTTTACTCCTAGTGGAACAGCGACGGCAGGAAGAGCGTCAGTGCCGGGATGTAGGTGACCAGGAGAAGGGTGAAGACGGCCGCGAAATAGAACGGCCAGATGGTTTTGATGGCCTGCGTGACCGGGATCTTGCCGACCGCGCAACCGACGAAGAGAACCGAACCCACAGGCGGCGTGCACAGCCCGATGCCGAGGTTCAGGATCATGATCACGCCGAATTGCACCGGATCGACGCCGAAGGCGGTGGCGACCGGCAGGAAGATCGGCGTTGTGATGACGATCAACGGCGACATGTCCATGAAGGTTCCGAGGATCAGCAGCGCCACATTGATCAACAGCATGATCACGATCGGGTTTTCCGAAATCGTCTGCATGAAGGCGACGATGTTGGCGGGAACCCGAAGATAGGCCAGCAGCCAGCCGAAGCAGGCGGCCGAGCCGATGACCAGGAGCACCATGGCCGTGGTCTTGACCGCGCCGACGGTGACATCGACGAAGGTCTTGAAGTCCATCGTCTTGTACAGGAACAGCGTGCACAACAGCGCGTAGACAACGGCGATGTTGGAGCTTTCCGATGCCGTGAAGATGCCCGAGCGAACACCGCCGAAGATGATGGCGATCAGGATCAGACCGGGGATCGCGTCAAGAAACAGCGCAAAGGCCATTTTCTTGCCGGGGAATTTCTCGGTCGGATAGCCGCGTTTCTTGGCCACCATATAGGCGGCGACCATCAGCGACAGCGCCAGCACGATGCCGGGAATGATGCCGGCTGTGAACAGGTCGGCGATCGAGATGCGTCCGCCGCCGGCGATCGAATAGATGATCAGGTTGTGAGACGGCGGCAGCATCAGCGCGATCATGGCGGCCGTCACGGTGATGTTCACCGCATAGTCGGCATCATAGCCGCGCTCCTTCATCTGCGGCACCATCAGGCCGCCGATGGCGGAAGCGTCAGCCGCAGCCGAGCCGGAAATGCCGCCGAAGAGAACCGAGGCCGCGATATTGACCTGGCCGAGGCCGCCGCGGAAATGGCCGACGGCAGCACCCGCAAGGGCCACGAGACGCCGGGCAATGCCGCCGCGCACCATGATCTCGCCCGCATAGATGAAGAACGGGATCGCCATCAGCGCAAAGACCGAGACGCCAGAGTTCAGCCGCTGGAAGACGACGAGCGGCGGCAGGCCGAGGTAGAGGATCGTCGCAAAGGACGAGATGCCGAGGCAAAAGGCCACCGGCGTGCCGATGAACAGAAGAACGGCAAAGGTTCCGAAAAGGACCAGAAGTTCCATTGTTCCTACTCCTCGTCGAACAGGTCGGTTTCGCCGAACCTGGCCGTTGGAAGGCCCGCCGCGCGCCGCGCGATCCGTTCAAGCGAGAAGATGGCCATCAGCACACCGCCGCAGACGAGCGAGAGATAGTCGATGCCGCCGGGGATACCGAGCGAAGGCGTCGTGGCACTCCATGTGCCGATGACGAGCTGCGAGCCATAGACCACCATGCCGACGGAGAACGCGATCACGAAGGCGTCGGAAATGGTGAAGAAGGTCAGCTTCAGCTTCTTCGGGATGACGTGGATGAGAATGTCGAAACTTAAGTGATACCCCTCGCGAATGCCGACGGCAGCGCCAAGGAAGATGAACCAACCCATGAGCAGCACGGATGTCTGTTCGGTCCAGATCGGTGTGGAATTCAAAACGTAACGGCCGAAGACCTGCCAGGCGATGAAGACAGTCATCAGTGTGAGCCCGATCGCCGCCCCCCAAAGCGCAATCCTGGCGACGACGCCAAGCACCTGCGCTACAGATTTCATTGTCTCTTGCACTTTTTCAACTCCCCCAAGGAGAGAACGCGGCGGGGCATGCCGCCGCGTTCTTGATTGTGCTTACTGGACGGCCTGGACCCGCTTGACCATGTCCTTCAGCTTGTCGCTGGTGACATGCTTTTCGTAGACAGGGCCCATGGCTTCAATGAAAGGCGTCTTGTCGATGTCGGTGATGACCTCGACGCCGGACTCGCGCACGATCGCCTCGGATTCAGCTTCGCGTTCGGCCCATTTTTCGCGCTGGTAGGGCACGGAGGCCTTGGCGGCCTCGACAACGCAGTTCTGGTCTTCTTCAGACAGCTTGTCCCAGGAGGACTTCGACATTACCAGCACTTCCGGCACGATCAGGTGCTGATCGAGCGTGTAGTAAGGCGCGACGTCGTAATGGCTGGAGCTTTCGAAAGACGGCCAGTTGTTTTCCGCGCCATCGATAACACCGGTCTGGATCGAGGAATAGACCTCGCCATAGGGCATCGGGGTTGCGTTTGCGCCAAGCGCGTTGACCATGTCGACGAAGATATCGGACTGCATGACGCGGAACTTCATGCCCTTGAGGTCATCGATCGACTGGATCGGCTTTTCGCGGTTGTAGAAGGAGCGTGAGCCGCCATCGTAGAAAGCCAGGCCAACGAGACCATAGGGTTCAAAAGCCGCCAGGATCTCATCGCCGATCTCGCCATCCATGACCTTGTGCATGTGGTCGGTGGAGCGGAAGATATAGGGCAGTGACGGAATCTGGGTTTCCTCGATCAGGCCGTTGAACGGCCCGAGGCTCACGCGCAGAAGATCGATAACGCCGAAACGGGTCTGTTCGATCGTGTCCTTTTCCTCGCCGAGCTGGGCTGAATCGTACACATCAATGCCGATCTTGCCGCCCGTGCACTCTTCGAGCTTCTCTCCCATATATTCGACGGCAACCACCGTCGGGTATCCCGCCGGATGCGTATCCGACGAGCGCAGCGTCATTTCGGCAGCATTGGCGCTGACCGAACCCGCCGCGACGAGCGCGACGGTTGCAATTCCCATTCCCAATTCTTTCAAGCTTTTCATAAGGTCCTCTCCCTGCTTGAAAATGGCTGTTGCTACAGCCGGTATGCGCGCTTGACCAAATTGTAGGTCAAGTCACGCGCGACTTCCGGGGCCTCGTCCTCATCGAGGCGGCCCGTGGCGACAAGGGTCGCCAGGAATGCGCAGTCGACGCGGCGGGCGACATCGTGGCGGGCGGGGATCGAGCAGAATGCACGCGTGTCGTCGTTAAAACCGACCGTATTGTAGAAGCCTGCCGTTTCCGTGACCATTTCACGGTAGCGGCGCATGCCCTCGGGGCTGTCGTGGAACCACCATGCCGGGCCGAGGCGGAGCGCCGGGTAGACGCCTGCCAGCGGAGCCAGTTCGCGCGAATAGGCGGTCTCGTCGAGCGTGAACAGGACGATGGTCAGGTCCGGTTCCATGCCGACGGCATTGAGCAGCGGACGCAGCGCCTCGACGTAATTCGTCTGCGAGGGAATATCGAAACCCTTGTCGCGGCCGTGACGGGCCATGACTTCAGCCGAATGATTGCGGGTCGAGCCTGGATGGATCTGCAGGACCAGACCGTCCTCGACGCTCATGCGCGCCATTTCCGTCAGCATGTGGCCGCGGAAGGCATCGGCTTCTTCTGCCGAGCACTCGCCCTTCAGTGCCTTGGCAAACAGGGCGGCTGCCTCAGCCTTCGGCAGGTCCTCGGTGCGGGCGGTCGGGTGGCCGTGGTCGGTCGAGGTGGCGCCAAACTTCTTGAAGAAGGCGCGGCGGATCCGGTGCGCTTCGAGGTATTTGTCGTAATTGGTCGCATCGACGCCGGTCAGTTCGCCGAATTTTTCGATGTTTTCGGTAAAGCCTTCGAAATCGGGGTCGACAACCGGGTCCGGACGATAGGCGGTGACGACCTTGCCCCCGGTCCAGCCGGAATCCTTGATCATCGCGTGCCATTTGAGATCATCAAGCGGGCTTTCCGTGGTCGCGATCACTTCGATGTTGAAGCGTTCGAACAGGGCGCGCGGGCGGAATTCCGGCTTCTGCAGGCATTCGTCGATATGGTCGTAGAACTCATCCGCGGTCTCGGGGCCGAAGCGCTTGGTGAGGCCGAAGACATGCTCGAAGGAATGCTCCAGCCAGCCGCGGCTCGGCGTGCCGCGCAGCAGGTAGAAGTTTTCGGCGAAGAGGCGCCAGATCTTGCGGCTGTCGGTCTCCGTTTCGCCGCCGTCAACGCGCGGTACGCCGAGGTCGGTCAGCTTGACGCCTTGCGAGCAGAGCATGCGGAAGACATAGTGGTCGGGAACCACGAACAATTTTGCCGGATCCGGGAAGGGCTCGTTTTCGGCGTACCAGCGGGGGTCGGTGTGGCCGTGCGGGCTGACAATCGGGAGCGTGCTGATTTCGTTGTAAAGCGCGCGCGCCAGGTCCCGCGTCTTTGGTTCAGTCGGAAAGAGCCGGTCCTTGTTGAGCATGTCATAGCCTCCCGCATCAGGTTTTCTTGTATGGTTGAAATGCGCGATTGCATTTCCTTCGAAAACTAATATGTTAGTATGCGAAAGCTGTCAATGGGAGGAATGAATGGTCGGGAAATTAAAAATCGGGGCACTGGAACAAGCCCGTCAGCCGACCGTGACCGATCTGGTCTACGACCACCTCTATCGCCAGGTGATCGAGAATGAACTGCCGCCGGGCTCCAAGCTCTCGGAGGTCGAGGTTGCGCGCGTTCTGGGCGTCTCGCGCCAGCCCGTGCGCGATGCCTTCTACCGTCTGTCGCAACAGGGCTTCCTGCTTATTCGGCCGCAGCGCGCAACATTGGTGACCCACATTTCCAAACGCGCCGTCATGCAGGCGCACTTTATTCGCAGCGCGCTTGAACTGGCAACAGCCGAAGAGGCGGCGCGGTGCTGCACAAAGGAAGATGCCGACATTCTCCGTGCCAGACTCAGCGAGCAGGAGGCCGCGATCCGGGCCGGCGACAAGACAGGCTTTCACGCGCTCGATGACGAGTTCCACAAGCAGATCTGCGAGCTTTCCGGTCATGGTGATGCCTGGTCATTGATAAGGGACCACAAGGCGCATATGGATCGCGTACGGTATCTCAGCCTGTCCTTCGGCGCGGAAAGCGCGCTTCATGAACATACGGGGATACTTGATGCGATAGAGGCACATGATGTGGCGGCAGCGGTTGCCGCGATGAAGAGCCACCTGTCGCAGATTGCCAAGATCGTCGAGCGTATCAATGTCTCGCATCCCGCCTTTTTCGAAACGGAAGACGAATGAAAAACCTGCCCAAGAAGATTTTGTGTGTCGGCGAATGCATGGTGGAAATGGCCCCGCGCGAAGACGGCGCCTACAGCCGCGGCTTTGCCGGCGATACCTTCAATTCCGCCTGGTATCTTGCCCGCACCCTGCCTGATGACTTTGCCGTCGATTATTTCACCGGCGCGGGGACCGACACGGTCTCCGATGAAATGCTGACCTTCATGGAAAAAGCCGGCGTCGGCACCTCGTCTGTCCGTCGCATCGACGAGCGCACTGTCGGGCTCTACATGATCGCGCTGAAGAACGGTGAGCGCAGCTTCTCCTACTGGCGCGGCCAGTCGGCGGCAAAGCTGCTGGCCGGGGACCCGGAGGCGCTGAGAAAGGCGCTTGCGGGCAGGGGGCTCGTGCTGTTTTCGGGCATCACCATGGCCGTGGTCAATGAAGAGCATCGCCAGACCCTGCTCGACCTTCTGGCCGAAGCGCGCGCGGCGGGCACGGTTGTCGCCTTCGATCCTAATATGCGCCTGCGCCTCTGGCCCTCGCGCGAGGTCATGGCGGAGACGATCATGAAGGCCGCTGCCGTCAGCGACATCGTTCTGCCCTCCTTTGACGAGGACGGCGCCGTATTCGGCGATAAGGACCCGCAGGCGACGATCGCCAGGTACCGGGCGGTCGGAGCGAAGACCGTGATCGTCAAGAACGGTCCGGATACGATCTTTGCCGAGGACGAAGAGGAAGGTCCGGTGACCTTCAAGCCGACGCCTTCGGAAAACGTCGTGGACACGACGGCGGCCGGCGACAGTTTCAATGCCGGTCTGATCGCGGCCCTGATGACCGGCGCACCGCTTGTTGCGGCGCTGGAGCAGGGATCGGCGCTTTCGGCCCGCGTGATCGGCGCGCGCGGCGCGCTGGTGGCCGTCTGACGCTCACTCCGCCTGGCGCAACAGGGGGAAGACGGCCATGCCGTCTTCCTCTCCGCGGGGGAAGGCGCCTTCCTGGTGTCGCTTGTTCAGCATCTTGTAGCCGGTCGGGCTGACGCCGATATAGCGCTTGAACATGCGCGAAAAATAATAGCTGTCGTCATAGCCGACAAAGGCGGAGGCCTGCTTCACCGTCTGGCCGCTGGCCAGCAGCGCCATGGCCCGCTCCATCCTCTTGAATTCCTGATATTTCGGCGGTGTGAGGCCGACCTGTTTCTTGAACTCGCGGCGGAAATAATCCTGGTTGTAGGGGATCGAGCCAAGCACGCGGTCGACCGTGTCCGGGCTCAAGGGGTCGGCGGCGATCTGCGATGCGGCAACCATGACCGAAAGCGACAGGCTGTCCGGGTTGTTGACGGCGACATCCTGCTGCGGCCGCCAGCGAATGAAGGCGGCCTCGACGAACTCGATCAGCAGCACCATGAAAATGTGGTGCTGGGCAAAGGTGGTGGACGACAGCGGCGCGGTCTCGCGATAGTGGCGGGCAAGCGGGGCGATCATCTCCCAGCGCGGCAGGTCGACCCAGAGCCGGCAGTCCATCTGCTCGAACAGGTCCATGCGGCCGAAGACCTCGGCCCGGAAATGCTGGGCGACGCCGGTATAGAGCTCGTCGGAAGTCGATCGCCCGATGAAGCGTTCTCCGGCCGGAATCAGCAGGGCCCTGCCTGGTTTCATCTCGAAGGTTTCGCCGGCGACCTCGTATTCGGCCCGTCCGGTCAGGCAGATAACGAGGTCGTGCACCTTGTTGACCTTGTCCGCCGTCCAGGTCGAGGTGTGCAGCATTCTGATGGTCGAACGGGTCAGCGTCAGATTGAGGGCGTTAACCGCAAGACCGTCAAGAACCCCACCTTCGATTTTATCCATCCTTTTGTCCGAAACCCTCTATTCCAAAATTGTGGCCAAACATGATTATGAACAGTGGAAACGCCGAAATAAAGGCGTATCGCATCAAGAAACATCTGGGAGGATGTCGCTCGTATGGGAAAAATCAAGACCCTCAAGGGTTGATCCCTCGCCTGCGCCTTAGCGCCATGCACAAATCAGAACACAACAACATCCGTGCTGCCCTTCGGGGTCGGCTGCCCTTACGCATGCCCTCTGCCCACCGTCTTGATGGCGGTGAAGGCCGTGTCGATGCGCTCCCACGGGTCGGTCGCGCCTGCCGGAACCAACAAACGGGAATGCGGTCATGAGCGGTGAAAATCGTTTCATGGGGCTCGCCTATCTGTCCCCATATATCATCGGCCTGCTGCTTTTCACTGCAGTGCCATTTCTTGCGTCATTCGTGTTGTCCTTTACCGACTACTCGCTGATGAGCTCGCCGCATTTCGTCGGCCTGAAGAACTATATCCGCCTGTTCACCCACGATCGCACCTTCAACAAGTCGCTGTCGGTCACGCTGATCTACGTGTTCTCGACGGTGCCGCTGAAGCTCGCCTTCGCGCTCTTCATCGCGGTCATCCTGAACTACAAGCTGAAGTTCATCAACTTCTTCCGCACGGCCTTCTACGTACCGTCGATCCTTGGCGGCTCGGTCGCGATCGCGGTGCTGTGGCGCTATCTCTTCGCCGATGTCGGCCTGATCAACATGATGCTGGAAAGCATCGGGCTTCAGAGCGTCAACTGGTTCGGCGATCCCAACAATGCGCTGTTCACCATCACGCTCCTGCGTCTGTGGCAGTTCGGTTCGGCCATGGTGATCTTCCTGGCCGCGCTGCAGAGTGTCGATAATTCGCTTTACGAGGCTGCCGCCATTGACGGCGCCGGCAAGTGGAAGACCTTCTTCTTCATCACCCTGCCGCTGATCACGCCGGTGATCTTCTTCAACCTCATCATGCAGACGGTTCAGGCCTTCCAGGAATTCAACGGTCCCTACATCATCACCGGTGGCGGCCCGCTGAAATCGACCTACCTGCTGCCGCTCTACATCTATGACGAAGCCTTCAAGAACTTCCGCATGGGATATGCCTCGGCCATTGCCTGGGTCATGTTCGCCATCATCATGGTCCTGACGCTGATTGCCTTCTGGTCGTCGCGCCACTGGGTCTATTACGCCGGCGACAAGAGGAGCTGATCATGACAGAGCAAACCTTGTCGAGCATGCTGTCCGCCCGCGATCTGGAAGCCATCCGCGCCCGCAAGCGCGAGCAGCGCAAGATCCTGATCTCGTCGATCATCCGTTACGTGGTCCTGTTCGTGGTCGGGCTGATCATGCTCTATCCGCTGATCTGGCTGATCGGCGCATCCTTCAAGACCAATGCCGAAATGTTCGCAAGCGCCGGCTTCTGGCCGACGCACCCGACCGTCAGCGGCTATATCGAAGGCTGGAAGACCTCCACCCCCTATACGTTCGGCCGGTTCTTCCTCAACACCTTCCTGATCCTGATCCCGAAGATGATCGGGACCGCGATCTCGGCAACGGCCGTCGCCTATGGCTTCGCCCGGTTCGAGTTCCCCGGCAAGAAGGTGCTGTTTTCATCGCTGATCGCGATCCTGCTCCTGCCCAATGTCGTCACCCGTATTCCGCAGTATCTGCTGTTCCGTGAATTCGGTTGGCTCGACAGCTTCCTGCCGCTGTGGGTGCCCTCGGCGCTCGCCGGTGACGCGTTCTTCGTCTTCATGCTGGTCCAGTTCCTGCGCGCCATCCCGCGCGACATGGAAGAGGCCGCGCGCGTCGACGGCGCCTCAAGCTGGCAGGCCCTTCTCTTCATCGTCGTACCGCTGCTCACGCCGGCCCTCATCTCGGTCTGCCTGTTCCAGTTCATGTGGACGATGAACGACTTCCTCGGGCCGTTGATCTACCTGTCCTCGGTCGACAAATACCCGGTCTCGCTGGCCCTGAAACTGTCGATCGATACCACCGAAGCATTCGCCTGGAACAAGATCCTTTCCATGTCGGTGCTCGCGATCACACCCGCCCTCGTCGTGTTCTTCATGGCACAGAAATATTTCATCGAAGGTATCTCCGCTGGCGGAGTCAAAGGATAAAAACCATGGCCAGAGTTCAGCTTAAGAATCTCGAAAAGGTCTACGGCAAGTTCAAGGCCGTGCACGGCATCGACCTGGAAATCGAAGATGGTGAGTTCATGGTGCTGGTCGGCCCGTCCGGCTGCGCCAAATCGACGACGCTCCGCATGATTGCCGGTCTGGAGCGTATCTCCGGCGGCGAAATCCGTATTGGTGACGATCTCGTCAACGACAAGCCCCCGGGTCAGCGCGGCATCGCGATGGTGTTCCAGAACTATGCGCTCTATCCGCATATGAAGGTGAAGAACAACCTCTCCTTCGGCCTGCGCCTGAAGCATGCGCCGAAGGACGAGATTGCGGCTTCCACCGAGGAGGTCTCGCATATCCTCGAGATCGAGGATTATCTGGAGCGCCTGCCCAAGCAGCTTTCCGGCGGTCAGGCCCAGCGCGTTGCCGTTGGCCGCGCGCTGATCAAGAAGCCGCAGGTCTTCCTGTTCGACGAACCGCTGTCGAACCTCGATGCCAAGCTCCGCGCCTCGATGCGCGTGCGCATCACCGACCTGCACAAGCAGCTGCTGGCCGAAGGCATGCACTCAACCGTCGTCTACGTCACCCATGACCAGACGGAAGCCATGACCATGGGCAACCGGATCTGCGTGATGAAGGAAGGTCGGATCATGCAGGTCGCCGATCCCTTCACGCTTTACCGCAAGCCGGCCAACGCTTTTGTGGCGGGCTTCATCGGCTCGCCGGAGATGAATATCGGCGATGCCACGCTGGTCGACGGCAACAAGCTTCGCATCGGTACGCAGACCTTTACCATCGACGACAAGACGATGGCCCGCATCGACAAGGATGCGCCCACGGAGGTCACTTTCGGCGTCCGTCCGCAGCACTTCACGGTCGTCGACCAGAATGCTGAGGAAGGCCTTCTCGGCCGCATCTCCCATGTCGAGTTCATGGGGCACGAAATCTATCTCTACATCACGGTGGAGGATCAGTCCTTCATCGTCGTGGTCCCGGCAACGGGGCTGGAGCGTCAGTATCTGCGTGATGACGCCATCCGCATCATGCCGCATGCCGATGCTCTGCACATCTTCCACCGCCGCACCGGCGAGAACATCTCGCTGTCGGCATAAGTCTTCGAAACAGTCTTTTTCAAAGGGAGGAAACTATGACCATGAAATTGACAATTCTCGCCGGCCTGATGGCCGCAACATCGCTGACGGCCGCCAATGCCGCCGATCTTCGCATGTCCTGGTGGGGCGGCGACAGCCGTCACCTTGCCACCCAGGAAGCGCTGAAATATTGCGGCGACAAGCTCGGCCACACCATTTCTCCGGAATTCACCGGCTGGTCCGGTCACCAGGAGAAGATTACCACGCAGCTTGCCGGCGGAACCGAAGCCGACATCATGCAGATCAACTGGCCCTGGCTGCCGCTGTTCACCCCGACCGGCGAAGGCTTTGCCGATCTCAACGAGTATTCCGACATCATCGATCTGTCGCAGTGGACCGAAGACGAGCTTGCCACCTCGACCGTGAACGGCCACCTGCAGGGCCTGCCGCTGTCGATCACCGGCCGCCTGCCGTGGTTCAACCAGACGACCTTTGAAAAGGCAGGTCTTTCGATCCCGACCACCTGGGACGAGCTGGAAGAAGCCGGCAAGGTGTTCAAGGAAAAGCTCGGCGACGACTACTACCCCTATGAGGCAACCGGTACCGACGGCCTCGATGCCCGTCTGCTGATGACGGCCTATCTCACCCAGAAGACCGGCAAGACGATGATCGACCCGGAAACGCTGGAGTTCAATTACTCCATGGATGAGCTGGTCGATGCGCTGGAAATGTACAAGCGCTACACCGACGAAGGCGTGATCATCCCCTGGCCGAAGGTCGCCGCCGGCGGCAATCTGGTTCTGCATGAAAATCCGTCCTGGGCCGATGGCCACATCGCCGGCACCTATCAGTGGGATACGGTCTATTTCAAGATCTCCGACCCGCTGCAGGAAGGCCAGGTTCTTGTTCCCTCGAAGATCCTGCTGGCCGAAGGCGCGACCAATGATGGCGTCTACCGCAAGCCATCCATGCTGTTCTCGATCTCGCGCAACTCCGACAATGGCGATGCGGCCGCTGAAGTGGTCAATTGCCTGCTGAACGATGAAGGCGCGATCGAAATCCTCGGTACGACCCGCGGTATTCCGGCTTCCAAGGCAGCGTTCGACCAGCTGACGGCTGCCGGCGCCATCGAGCAGGAGCAGATCGACGCGCACCAGATCATTCTGGACGCAACCGGCCCGACGATCTCGCCCTATTTCGAGCATCCGCAGATCGCTTCGGCCATCGGCGATACGCTCGAAGAGTTCGCCTATGGCCAGATCGACGCCGAAACAGCCGCCGATGACATCCTCTACAATGTCAACGAAGTGCTGGATCGCGTGAAGAACTAAGCCTTGCCGGGGGCGGCGCGCGCCGCCGCCCCCTCTTTCCCAAATCCTTTTTGGACGATTGTGATGACTGCCATTGAGTTGCTCGCCGTTTCGGCGAGGACGGTGACCTTTGCTGTCTTTTCCGGCGAAAACAAATATTTCCTGAAGACACCGCTGGCCTTCCGGCTGGAGGGCGAAAACACCGGCGAGACGGTGGCCGAAGGCGTTGCCGAGCGCACCGTATTGTCGATCAATGGCCTTGAGCCGCATACTGCCTATCGGTTTGTTGTCGGCGGTGAGGTCTTTGACTTCGTCACAGCGCCCGAAACCGAATTTGCCGATGTCGCCGCTTGCGGCGCAAGCCTTGACGCTGAAAACAACGCGGCCGCGATCCAGAAGGCCATTAATGGCCTGCCTGCCGGCGCGACGCTCTATTTCGGACCCGGCACATGGAAGACCGGTCCGCTTTTCCTGAAGTCCGGCCTGACGCTGATGCTGCACGAAGACGCCGTGCTCTACGGCATCGCCGACCGCGACCAGTACCCGATCCTGCCGGTCCGCGATGAGGAAGGCCGTGTACTCGGCACCTGGGAAGGCGTGGCGGAGGCCTGCTATGCAAGCCTCGTGACCGCCATCAATGCTACCGACATCGCCATTGTCGGCGGTGGCGTCATCGATGCCGGCGGCGATCGTGGCGACTGGTGGAGCTGGCACAAGGAAACCCGCAATGGCGCGCGCCGTCCGCGCAGCCTGTTCTTCAACCGCTGCGAAAACGTCACCGTCACCGGCGTCACGGTGCGCAACTCGCCGGCCTGGATGGTCCACCCGGTCTTTACCAAAGACATGCTCGTTGCCGATGTGAAGATCGAGAGCGATCCGGATTCGCCCAATACAGACGGTTTCGACCCGGAGTGCTGCGAGAACGTCACCATGCGCGGCATTCACTTTTCCGTCGGCGATGACTGCATCGCCATCAAGGCGGGCAAGCGCGATCCCAAGGGTGGCCTCGATGGCCCGACGCGCAATATTCGCATCGAAAACTGCTTCATGGAGCGCGGCCATGGCGGCGTCGTCATCGGTTCGGAAATGAGCGGTTCGGTCTCCGGCGTCACCGTTGCGCGCTGCGAGATGCGCGATACGGATCGCGGCCTGCGCGTGAAGACCCGGCGCGGGCGCGGCGGTTTCGTCTCCCGCATCCTCGTCGAGGATTGCGACATGGATAATGTCGTCAGCCCCTTCGTCATGAACGCCTTCTATTTCTGCGATGCCGACGGCAAGTCGGATTATGTCCAGTCGCGCGATCCGCACCCCGTCAGCGAGGTGACGCCCCGCATGTCGGATATCACCTTCCGCCGCATCGTCGCGCGCAATGTCCATACCGCAGCGGCCGCCTTTTACGGCCTGCCGGAAATGCCGATCGAGAATGTGACGATCGAGGACTATACCGTCTCCTATGCGAGCGATGCCGAGGCCCAGCCGCCGGTCATGGCCTGCCGGATCGACCCCGTGCGCCACGGCGGCATCATTGCCGAGAACGCGGCCGTTACCGCCAGGAATGTCGTTTTCGTCCGGGAAGGGGCCGAAGAACCCTATTACCGCCAGGCGCTCCTGCGCTACTGTGACGAATATGCCGCCGATTACCGCGCCTACAAGGGCGGGGCGCTCTGCTATGAGGATGGCTGCCTCTATCGCGGGTTGATTGCGCTTTACGAGGCGACCGGCGAGGCGCGCTGGTTCGATCATCTCGTTCGCCACGTCAACGCGCAGGTCGACGAAGATGGCCGGATGAACGGTTATGTTGCCGAGGATTTCAACATCGACAACATCCTCTCCGGCCGGGCGCTGGTCTGGCTGGCGCGCCGTTCCAACGATCCGCGCTATCGCAAGGCCGCCGATCAGCTGGTCGCCCAGCTCGCCAATCATCCGCGCGTCAAGGAAGGCCCGCACTGGCACAAGCATCGCTATCCCGAGCAGGTCTGGCTCGACGGCCTCTATATGGGCCTGCCCTTCAAGGCGGAATACGGTCTCGCCTTCGACCGCCCGGACCTGATTGCCGAAGCCGCAAGCGAATTGCTCGCCGGCCTCGAACTCACCTATGATGCCGACAGCCGGCTTTACCGCCACGCCTATGACAGTGCGAAGGCGCAGCCCTGGGCCGACAAGGATACCGGCCAGTCGCCGGCGCACTGGTCGCGCGCCATCGGCTGGGCGGCGATGGCCATGGTCGATCTCATCGAGTATCTGCCGGAAGGCGAGGAACGCGATGCGATCATTGCCCGCTGGGCCGCGCTTGCCGAACGGCTTTCCGCGCTGAGGACCGCCGACGGTCGCTGGCTGCAGGTTCCCGATCGCCCGGATCTCGGCGGCAATTACGCCGAAAGCTCGGCAACGGCGA
The DNA here is from genome assembly GCA_963676545.2 of uncultured Martelella sp. GTDB lineage: Bacteria > Pseudomonadota > Alphaproteobacteria > Rhizobiales > Rhizobiaceae > Martelella. Next base: position 926,432 of record CAXXRG010000003.1, read on the forward strand.
TGTTCGCCTATGCCTATCTGAAGGCTGCCCGCCTCAATGTGGGCGAAAGCGCCGCTATCGGGCAGAAGGCCTTCGAAGCGCTCTACAAGAATGCTTTTGAGGTTGATGCGAGCGGCCGCCGCGTCCTCGGTGCCATCGTCTGGGTCGCCGGTCTTGGCGGCTTCAACGGCCAGTACCGAGACGGCACGCCGGGTTATTACCTGACCGAGACGATCAACCCCGACGATATCAAGGGCGTCGGCCCCTTCATGATGGGACTTGCCGAGCTTCTGGCCCGGCCTTGACCCCGGTTACGCCTTCCTCCCAAGGCTGGCGGCTGGCCGAAAGGTCAGCCGCCTTTTTTCCTTACGCCAGCACCAGCTGGTCGTCGTCGATCTCGGTGCCGGCGGCGCGGCCGAAACGCTCCAGCAGGTCGGAGACCTTGAGCCTCGAGCGTTCCTCGCCCTTGATGTCGAGGACGATCTGCCCCGCGTTCATCATCAGCGTACGGCTGCCATAGGCCAGCGCATCGCGCATCGAATGGGTCACCATCAGCGTCGTCAGCTTGCGTTCCTGGGCGATTTCCGCCGACAGGGTCAGCACCTTGTGGGCCGCTGACGGATCGAGCGCTGCCGTATGTTCATCCAGCACGAGGATCTTCATCGGCAGAAGCGTTGCCATCAGCAGGCTGACGGCCTGCCGCTGGCCACCGGACAGCGCGCCGATCGGCGTGCCCATACGGTTTTCGAGCCCGAGGCCAAGCTTTTCCAGATGCTCGGCGAACATGGCCTTCTGGTCCTTTTTGCCGAGTGCAAGTCCCAGGCCGCGCTTCTTGCCGCGGGCCGCGGCCAGCGCCAGGTTCTCCTCGATGGAGAGCGAGGAGCAGGTGCCGAGACGCGGTTCCTGAAACACCCGGCCGACATAGCGCGCGCGCTTGGCCGCCGGCCAGTCGGTCACATCGAGCCCGTCGAGCTTCACGCTGCCCTCATCCGGTTTCACAGTGCCGACGACGGTGGACAGAAGCGTCGACTTGCCGGCGCCGTTGGAGCCGATCACGGTGACGAATTCGCCCTCGTTGATCTGCATCGAGACGTTGCGCAGCGCCCTGACCTCGGTTGCCGTGCCCGGATTGAAGGTGAGGCGGATATCGGAAAGGGAAAGCATCAGTCCTGTCCCTCGTCATTTTGCTGGGCGCCGCGCACCAGTTTGAAATTGAAGAGCTGCTTGCGACCGCGCTTGCCCCGCCGCTGGGAGAGAACCACGGCAACGGCGACCACCACGGCGGTGATCAGGTTGAGGTCCTGCGGGCGGATGCCGATAAAGCCGGCGGAAAGCGCCAGCGCAATGAACAGGCGATAGACGACCGCGCCGATGACGCAGCCGAGCGTTGCCAGAAACACGGTGCGCCGGCCGAGAATGGCCTCGCCGATGATCAGTGCGGCAAGCCCGGTGACGATGGTGCCGACGCCCATGGTCACATCGGCGACCCCTTGCATCTGCGCAAACAGCGAGCCGGCAAGTGCGCAAAGCGCATTGGCAATCGACATGCCGAGCAGCGTCATCGCGCCGTTGCGAATGCCCTGGGCCTCAGCCATGGCCGGATTTTCGCCCGATGCCCTGAGCCCGAGACCGATCTCGGTTTTCAAAAACCAGTCGACAATCAGCTTGGCGCCGATGGCGATGATCAAGAGCAGGATCGTGTTGCTCCAAAGCCCCGCATCGACCACGCTTTCGAAGCGGGAGAACACTGTGTCCTGCCCGTAGACCGGCAGGTTCGGCCGTCCCATGATGCGCAGATTGACGGAGAAGAGCGCCACCATCGACAGGATGCCGGCGAGCAGGTTCATGATCCCGAAGCGCACGTTCAGGAGGCCGGTGACGAAACCGGCGGCGGCGCCCGCGAGCATGCCGAAGAATGTTGCGATGAAAGGATCGAAACCGCCGACGATGGCGGCGGCGGAAACCGCCGCGCCGAGGGGAAAACTCCCGTCCACCGTCAGATCGGGAAAGTCGAGAACCCGAAAGGACATAAAGATGCTCAACGCCACGAGGGCGAAGAGCAAGCCGGTCTCAAAGGCCCCGGCGAGAGCGAAAAGCGTCATATTATTCGATGACCTTCTTGGCGCTGTTCTTGACGCTGTCGGGAACCGTGATGCCCATGGCTTCGGCAGCCTTCATGTTGAGGAACAGGTCCTGGTTGCCGGGCACGACAACGGCGATTTCGGAAGGCGTCTTGCCGGCGAGGATTTCGGCAACCATGTCGCCGGTGACCTTGCCCATTTCGGCATAGTTGAAGCCAAGGGCCGCAACGGCGCCGCGCTCGACGGAATCGGTGTCGGTGGTGAAGACCGGGAGTTTGGCGCGCTCGCCGACGGTCACGATGGCTTCGAGCACCGAGATCACCGAATTGTCGGTCGGCAGCAGGATCGCATCGGCCTTGCCGACGAGATTGCGGGCCGCATCCGGCACCATGGTCGACTGGGCGGCGGGGCTGTCGACAACCTCGAGGCCAAGTTCTCCGGCGGCCGCCTTGATCTCGTCGACCTGGACGACCGAGTTCGCTTCGCCCGGATTGTAGATGACGCCGATGGTCTTGGCGCCCGGCACTAGGGACTGGATCAGTTCAAGCGCCGGCTTCGGCGGCTGCTTGTCGGACGTGCCGGTGATGTTGGCTTCCGGGTGTTCCGGATTTTCAACGAGGCCGGCTGCGACCGGATCGGTGACGGCAGCGAAGATGACCGGAGTGTCGCCCATCGAATTCTTCAGCGCCTGGGCGGAGGGCGTGGAAATGCCAACCGCGACGTCAGGCTTCAGGCCTGCAAATTCGGACGCGATCTGGGTTTGCGTCGTCATGTTGCCCTGGGCCGAACGGGCAACCACGGTCAGGTTGTCGCCTTCGGTATAGCCCTTTTCGGCGAGGCTTTCGATAATGCCCTCGCGCACGGCATCGAGGGCGGGATGTTCGACGATATAGGTGATGGCGACCGTCTTTTCGTCGCTGTCCTGCGCCAATACGGGCGCTGAAAAACCCGCAATCGCGGCCACGGCGGCAGTGGCAAGCACCGCCTTCTTGAAACTGAGCATTTCGAAACCCCCTGTAAGGATTGTTCTCGCGCGGCTTGTGCGCGCTCGGATCACGCGCGGCAGTTTGGCCCGGCGCAAAGCGCCGGTCAACGCTGGAACCATGCCGTCAGCGACTTTATTTGATGCAGCCATGACGATTGGCCCGTTCGCCGGAGAGGCTGCGGTGAAGGGGATCGGGCCATTCGGTGAGGGCAGGCGTCAGGTAATCTGTAGCGAGCCTTCCGCATTCATCAGCAGATCGATCACATCGGGGGCGGTGATGATCTCGAACTCGGGGTCCATGTCTTCTGCCGTGAAGCCGTTATGCTTCATGCAGGCGCCGCAGATGGCGATCCTGCCACCGGCTTCGCGGAAGCGCGCCAGAAGATCGGGAACGGGGTCGAAGGGTGCGCCGATCGCCATGCCTTCGGTGGCGCCGGGCCTGCCGAGTTCCACGGCTTCGGCCATCAGGATCATGGTGGCGCTGTGTCCCTTGGCAAGGGCATTGACCGCCATGGTGAAGGCGACCGTCACCTTGTTCGGATTGGATTTGCCGTCGAAGAGCGTTGAAACGAAAGCTGTTGGTTGCATTTTTGAGGTCCTCCTTTGACGTTCCACATCTAATACGCGTCAATGAGCGTGCAAGTGTGACATTTTCGCGGAGAATTGCATCGTTGAGGCAGCGGCGATAACAAGGATGGTATCTGAGAAGGGACAGGGTGCGATGGCAGAGAGCGAAATCAGACTTGAGGACGGCTGGCGGGAAATGCTCAGGCCGGAATTCGAGAGCACTTATATGGCCGAACTCCGATCGTTTCTGGTGGAGGAAAAGCGCGCCGGCCAGACGGTCTTTCCGAAGGGCAGCGAATATTTCCGCGCCCTCGATCTGACGCCGCTTGAAAGCGTGCGCGTCGTCATCCTCGGCCAGGATCCCTATCACGGCCCGGGGCAGGCGCACGGGCTCTGCTTTTCCGTGCAGCCGGGCGTGCGCGTGCCGCCGTCGCTTGTCAATATCTACAAGGAACTGGCCACCGATGTCGGGTTCCAGAAGGTCAATCACGGCTTTCTCGAGCATTGGGCGCGCCAGGGCGTGCTGTTGCTGAACTCCGTGCTGACGGTGCGTCAGGCCGCTGCCGCCTCCCATCGCGGCAAGGGCTGGGAAAACTTCACCGATGCCGTCATCCGCGTGGTCAATGACGAATGCCCGCATGTTGTGTTCATGCTGTGGGGCGCCTATGCGCAGAAAAAGGCATCCTTCGTGGATACGTCCCGGCACCTGGTGCTGAAAGCCCCGCATCCCTCGCCGCTGTCCGCCCATAACGGTTTCTTCGGCTGCCGGCATTTCTCCAGAGCCAATCAGTTTCTCCTTGAGAAGGGACTGGAGCCGGTGGACTGGCAATTGCCGGAAGATCCGGCCGAAGAATAGGGGTGTTCGGCGGAATGTCGGGGATTATGCGCCGCGCCGCCTTATAATTTCCGCCGTGGCCTCTACATTATCGTTCGGTCCGGGTTGATGGCCGCTTGACAGCCGGGCTCCGATGCGGCCATGCGGTTTGACAGTTTTTCACGAGGCGGTTTCACATGAAGAAGAGCATCAATCCAGCCGGCGTTCGCAAGCCTTTCGGCAATTACAGCCACGGTCTTTATGTGCCGCCGGGCGCCGGCCTTCTGGTCACTTCCGGTCAGCTCGGCATCGGGCCGGACGAGGTCATTCCGCGCTCGGTCAGCGCCCAGGCGGAACTCTGTTTTTCCGCCATCGGCAAGATCCTTGAAGAGGCCGATATGGGCTTTGAGGATGTGATCCGCATTACCGGCTATGTGACGACGCGTGAGGATTTTCCCGCCTATATGGATGTCCGCGACCGCTATATCGCCGATCCCATGCCGGTCTCCACGCTTCTGATCGTTTCGGGCTTTACCCGCGCGGAGTTTCTGGTCGAGGTCGAGGTCACGGCAGCCAAGCTGCCGTAAGGCTGCTGGAAATCCCTGTTGCAGACAAACGAAGCCTGCCTACCCACTGCCCGTCACCCCGGACTTGATCCGGGGTCCAGGGCTGCAAAAAAAATCCTTTTGTGCCAAGAACTTAAGAGCGATGGTCCTCGGTGTTCGGCCCTGGATGCCGGCTCAAGGCCGGCATGACGGTGGCGAGGGCCTTTGCCAGTACGCTGCCCGGAGCATTTTGCATTCAGATGGAAACATCTGCTGACCTCGGGTATGCGTCAAAACAAAAGCTCCAGGCCCCATCTGTCTCATAGCGCCAGCGACCAGACCTTGGCCGATTTGACCGCGCCTTCGCGGATGCGCATGGAGTGGATCGGGTCGAAGCCGGCGATGCGTTTGGTGCCGGCCCAGCGTCCGTTATCGGCGAAGACCTCGACCGAGCCGATATCGAGGAACAGCCTCAGATGGCTTGGATTGGCGCCGGAGGCGAAATAGTCGGGCGTTGGCGTTTTGCTGTCATCCATATAGAGAAGCCGCATACCCTCGGCATCGATCTTCACGGTGATCTCGATATTGTTGTGATAGAGGTCGATCTCGAACGGTCCGTCATCGCGGTCAAGCTCGATGACGATCTCGGCCTGGCCCTTTTCCAGCATCACCGGTTCGCCGGCGGCAAGGGCGGTGTCATCGATCAGCTCTTCGCGCAGCACTTCCACGCCCTCGATCGGCGGCGTCAGAAGCGTGTTGTCGGCGGCGTCATAGACGAGGTTGCGCGGCAGCGTCATGGCTGTCGGAAAATCGATCTCGGGGGCGGCGTCCGCCCAGTTGGCGAGCCAGCCGATGCCGACGGGCCTGCCCTGGTCGAGGAAGGCCTGGAAGGCGTAGTTGTCGGTGGCAAAGTCGAGTTCCTGCTCGAATTCCGGCGTGAACTGCTTGCCGTCGAAATGGCCGACGGTTGCCATGGTCAGGTTCTTGCGGCCGGTCTCCTCGTGGTGGCTGTGCATCAGCCCGCAGACGAGCGCCCAACGCGTCTGCGGATCACCGGCCGGGCCGTCGAGCGGCAGCAGGCAGGGGCATTCCACCACCTGGGTGTTGAAGCGGCCTTCGCGATGCAGCACATCAACGAATTCCCAGTCGCCTGCCGCCGTCAGATCGGCCGTCTGGTACAGCAGCACCACGCCTTCCTCGCCCTGACGGCTGCCGAGCAGCATCTTCCAGTATCCATCGGGCCCGCGGAAGACATAAGGGTCGCGGAAATCGAGCGTCAGGCCTTCAAGCTCGGGGCGCTTGTCGATCAGCGGTTTAGCCGCCCCGGCGAAGATCAGCGATTGCGATGTGGCGACCATCTGGATTTCGCGTTCCGGCGCGCGCTCGATCACATGCTCGGTGAAGAACACGCGAACGCCGGCGGAATTCTCAAGCGGGATCGCCGAGCCGGAAAAGGCCCCGCCGCGCTTGTCCGGCCGGTGGGTCAGATCCTCGGAGGGGAACAGGAAGATCGGCAGATGCCGCCAGTGCAAATAGTCCTCCGAGATCGCGTGGCCCCAATGCATGGTGTTCCACGTCAGCCCGTGCGAATAATGCTGGTAGAACAGATGTGCCGAGCCGTTGAAGCGGCCAAAGCCGTTCGGATCGTTCATCCAGCCGAAGGGCGGGCGGAAGTGATAGCTGCCGGGGGCAGGGGCCGGCGCATTGGCGGCGTGGGTGCGCAGCACGGTAATGCCTTCTTCCAGCACCGAGGCATCGGTGAACCAGTAGGCGACCGAGATCGTCGTCGTCTCGGGATCGTAGGAACATTCCAGCTCGCCGCCATGGGGCACGAAGAACATGCGGAATTCATATTCCTCGGCATTCTGGGCAAAGATATTGCCGAACAGCTGGCCGTTGAGCGAAAGCTGGATCTCGGCGGGCGCATGCGGATGAATGGCCTTGAGCCAGACGTGAAGCACAGCATTGACCGGTACGGTGCCGCGCAATTTGCGCAGGCGGGTCTCGTCGGCGGTTTTCTGCTCTAGCATGGACATTCGGTCCTATTCCCCGCTGCTGGCGCATGGCGGGGCAATGTCCCTGAGCCATGCGGCATTTCCTGAAAGCCACAGCCATTCCCGCGCAAATCGCGTGCGACGGGGCTTGCGGCCTCGCTCAAAAGAGCCCGCAAGCGCCATAGAGCGCCGTGCGTCCATTCGGACGCACAAAGGACGCTCTAACCTATTGAAGCGACGCATCGGCCCGAAAATCGATTCCGATTTTCGGGCCGATGCGCTAGGGTAGCGCCTGCGGGACAGTCCTAGACCTAGTGGTCTGAGCGGTGATGTAAAGGGGGCGGGCGCCGGAAGCGTCAGAAAGCTTCCATCTCGGCCTTCACCTTTGCCAGGAAATTGGCTCGGGTCTCGTCGGTGCAGTTGTTCATGTCGTAATGCGCCATGAAGGACACTGGGGCGCCGATCTTGATCTGGGCGCGCAGCACGCGCTTGACGATCTTCTTCGGCGGATTGCCGGCCAGAAAAGCCCGCATCGGCGTGGCGCCATAGGTGAAGACGGCGGCAAGCTTCCTGATGTGGCGCAGCGTCGGCGTCAGCTTGCCGTCCTCAAGCGCGAAGGAGACGCCGGGCAGCCAGACCCGGTCGAAATAGCCTTTCAGCATGGCCGGGAAGCCGAAATTCCACACCGGCGTGACGATGACCAGGGCTTCGGCCTTGCGAAGCCTTTCGACATAGCCTTCAACCGGGGCGGTGTTTTCCGGATAGTCGTGATAGCCGATCCGCTCCTCGCGGGTCAGGACCGGCTGAAAGCCCTCGCCGTAGAGGTCGCAATCATCGACCTCGTGACCGGCTTTCGTCAGGCTTTCGACAACCTGTCTGTGCAGCGCCGCGCCGAAGCTTGTTTCCACCGGATGGCTGAAGAGAACGAGAACGCGCATTCTATTCGGCTCCCGTCTCGGAAAGACCCTTGAACAGGAAATTCTTGCCCGCCTTGAAATCGAAATCCGGGTTTTCCCAGGCGATCATCTTGCCGGGGTTCAAAAGGCCCTTGGGGTCGGTTTCCTTCTTGAAGGCAAGCTGCAATTCGTCGGTCTGCTTCATGCCGCCTTCTTCCAGCGTATAGCGGTGCGGGTTGAAGATCGGGCAGCCATGGTCTTCGTGGATGCGGATGATCTCCTCCAGCCGCTCGGCCGTGGTGTAGCGCACCAGCGGCAGGCCGGAACACTGGATCGCGCCATCGAAGCGCAGGAACTCCAGATGGCCGATCACCTCGTCGCCGAAGAGTTCGGTCATCTCCTGGACCTTGGCAACATGGTCGGGGCCGGGATACTGCACCTGAAGATAGGTGAAGGCATCGGGTTCCATCTTGAGCGCCCTGAGCGTCGTATGGTTCCATCCCAGCTCGTAGGCGCGCGGCAGGCCGCGCATGCTTTCGACTTCGTCGGAACGGAAGCGGATTTCGCCCTTGTAGAGGTTCACCAGCGCCTCGAAAGGCTCCATGGAATGCGGCGCCACCATAACCACGGAGACGCTTTCGCCTTCCTTGAGGTAAGGCTTGTGGCGGTTGAAATAGGAATAGGGTACGGGAGCCGCGATCGGGGCGATTTCCTTGACCAGAATGCCGGAGGATTTCGCCAGCCGGTCGGAAAAGCGCACCGCATCCATGAAGGTCTCGTGGCCGACCATCACATCCACCCAGTCATAGGCGGGCGCAAGCGGCATCTCGACCTCGGTGATGATGCCATTCGTGCCGTAGGCGTGGCTGACCTTCAGCAGGTCGCGGGCCGTCAGCTCCATCACGCGCGGCTCTTCCTCGAGCGTCACGATCCTTAAGCGCAGCACATTGCCGAGATCGCGAAGGCCGCCCCAGTGAACCGAGCCGACGCCGCCGGAACCGCCGGCAATGAAGCCGCCAAGCGTCGCCTGGCCGGTGGTCGAGGGGTGGAAGCGCAGCTCCTGACCGGATTTCTCCTTCAGCTCCCTGTCGAGCTGGGCGCAGATGATGCCGGCCTCAACGACAACGCGGCCGGGATGGATTTCCTTGATGGCATTCATCTTGGTCATGTCGAGCACGATGCCGCCGGAAAGCGGCATGCACTGGCCGTAATTTCCGGTGCCGCCGCCACGCGCGGTGACCGGTGCATCGTGTTTGAACGCCACCTTCAGGATCTTGATCAGTTCGTCCTCGTTCTTCGGCGAGACCACCAGATCGCCGGTCACATTCTCAAGCTGTTCCTTCAGGATGGGCGAGTACCAGTAGAAGTCCCGGCTCTTGCGCAGAACCATATTGGGGTTGTCCTCGATGGCGATGCCGTCGAGTTCGGCCTTGATCTGTTGATAGTCCGGCATGTTCACTTATCCATCAGCGGGTCAAGTTCGCGGTAATCCGGCAGGCTGCGGTCGATGCCCTTGCCATTCCGCATCACGATGCGGTCAGCCTGCGGACGGGAGAGAAATTCGCTCCAGCGTCTTGCGCTGAAGAGGACGAGATCCGCGGGGCCGCCTTCGGCAATCATCCCGCGCTCGCCACGGCCGAGGATTTCGGCAGGCGTTTTCGTGATGATGCGGGCGGTCTCGTCCAGCGGATGATCGAGCTGGAGAATGCGCACGGCCTCGCGGATGACCTCGACGGGATCGAGATCGCCGTAAGCATAAAAAGGGTCGCGGGTGTTGTCGGAGGAAACGGCGGTCTTGACGCCGGCAGCCGTCAGCTCCTTGAACAGCGTCACGCCGCGCCAGCGCGGGGTGCGGCCTTCATGGCGGTCCTGCAGATACATGTTGCACATCGGCAGCGAGACAACGGAAAGCCCGGCCTCGGCCACGAGGTCGATCGTGCGTTTTGCCGTCTCCTCGTCCTGCCGCGCCAGCGAGCAGCAGTGGCCGACCGTGACGGACCCCTCGAAGCCGTTGCGGAGCTTGGCCTCGGCGATGCGGCCAAGGGTGAGGCCTTCGCGCTCTTCGGTCTCGTCCACATGCAGGTCGATGTCGAGTCCGTTATCGGCGGCCGCGCGGAACATGCGGTCAAGGCGGGCATCAAGGTCCGGCAGCATCTGCGTCACGCCGCCGATCAGCCCGTTATGGCGTTTCAGGAGCGCGGTCAGATCGTCGAAGAACGGCTCGAAGATCATGTCGATGGCAAACAGCGCCACGGCCTGGAGTTCGATCCGGCCTGCCCAATTTTCCCGCATCTGCGAGAATACCTCGAAGGAGATCTCATGCTGCGGCGGCAGGCTGTCGAGATGGGTGCGCAACAGGCCGGTGCCATGGGCATAGGCGGATTTCAGCGAGAATTCCATGCGGGCGGCGACATCGTCTGCCGACCAGTTGGCCTGCCGGTCAGCCATCACATTCTCGAGCGCGCCCATGAACGTGCCGTCGGGATTGCGACGGCGTTCCCAGATATGGCCCTTGTCGATATGGGTGTGCATGTCGGTGAAGGTCGGCCAGACCATGCCGTCGCGGATATCGGCGGCGGGAAGTGCGGCAGGTGCCGCGCCGGCGGGCAGAATGGCGTCGATCTTGCCGTCGGCAATCACGATATCGGCCGAGACGAGACCTTCCTTCGCCTCGAAGCCGCTCGCATCGGCAAGGCAGACGGCAGGCACGGTTGCCCTCAGAAGCGCAAAGGAGGGCGCTTCCGGCAGTGTCATGAAACCCGGCATCAGTTTTCCCTCTTGAGGCTGCTTTCGTGCCAGCGGTGCAGGAACAGCCAGGCAATGAAGGAGGTGAGCGCGAAGATCGCGACGCCGAGACAGGCGAGCATGAACAGCGCCGCGAAAAGGCGCGGAATGTTGAGCCGGTACTGCGATTCCAGCAGGCGGAAGGCAAGGCCGGAACCGGCGCCTGCGGAGCCCGCCGCAAATTCGGCAACCACCGCCGCGATCAGCGCCAGACCGCCGCCGATCCTCAGCCCCGTCATGAAATAGGGCAACGACGCGGGCAATTTCAGGTGCACCAGCGTCTGCCAGCGCGAGGCGCCGTAGAGCTCGAACAGGTTCAGCAGATTATGGTCGACGCTCTTCAGGCCCTGGGCCATGTTGGACAGGATCGGGAAAAAGGCGACGAGGAAGGCGCAGATCAGAAGCGCCACCTGCGTCGTCGGCGTATAGATCAGGATCAGCGGCGCGATGGCGACGATCGGGGTCACCTGAAGGATGACGGTGATCGGGTAAAGCGCGGTCTCGATCCAGCGCGACTGCACCATGATGACGGCGAGGCCGACGCCGCCGACAAGAGCAAGGCCGAGCGAGATGAAGGTGATCTTTGTTGTTACCCACAGTGCCGGGGCCAGCGTTCCCCAGTCCTCGAAAAAGGCTTCGACCACCAGCGCGGGGCCGGGCAGGATGTAATGCGGCGTCTGGTAGATGATCACGATCGCCTGCCAGACGAGCACCAGAAAGGCCAAGACGGCAATCGGGATCGCGATCTTCAGAATGGTCTCGCCATGGCGGGACCAGAAACCGGGTTTGGCGTAAGCTGCATCATCATGCTGCATGGCGCTCACCTTGTCGCTCATCAATGCTCTCCTCCGGCAGCGTGGATCGCGCCCTGCAGCGCATGGGACACTTTCGCGCAGGCCTGGTGATATTCGTCGGACGAGCGGTAGTCCTCATCGCGGACCTGGCTGGTATCGAGCGGAAAATCGTCGAAAACCTGACCGGGACGGGCGCGCATCACCACGATGCGGTTCGACAGATAGGCGGATTCGAAAACGGAATGGGTAACGAAGATGACGGTGATGCCGGTGTCGTGCCAGAGCCGCAGCACATCGTCGTTGAGCCGTTGGCGGGTGATCTCGTCAAGGGCGGCGAAGGGCTCGTCCATCAGCAGAAGCTTCGGCTTGGTCACCAGTGCGCGGGCGATCGAGACGCGCATCTTCATGCCGCCGGAAAGTTCGCGCGGATAGGCATCGGCGAAATCCTGCAGGCCGACGGTCTTCAGCACGTCCATGATCTGGTCGCGCGTTCCGGCCTTCGACTGGCCGCGCAGTTTCAGCGGAAGATAGACATTGCCGAACACGGTTGCCCAGGGCATCAGCGTCGGTTCCTGAAAGACGAAGCTGATATCGCCTTCCGGACGGCCGGCGGCGGAAATACGCGAGCTTGGCCAGTCGATGGTGCCGCGGGTGACATCGCCAAGCGCGGCGATGATCCTGAGCGCGGTCGATTTGCCGCAACCGGAGGGGCCGAGAAGGCTGACGAACTCGCCCTGACGAACCGTCAGGGACATGTCGTTGAGCGCGATGGTCCCGTTGGAGAAGATCTTGGTGACATGCTCCATCTTCACCAGCGGCTTTTGTAGCGATGCCGGGGTTTCGGCATGAGCGTTCGGCATGCGGCTATCCTGCATTCAGTTCAAGATGCCGTTTCGCGTCGGGTGACGCGAAACGGAGTGTCGGCGTGGTGTCGCCCTACTTCATCAGGTCCTTGCCAACGCCCTTGCAGACGAACTGCGTCGTGAAGGCCTTGGTGTAATCGACGTCGGCCGTGAACAGGCCGATATCGACCATGTCGTCGAAGAAGGTCTTGTAATGGGCGTCGGTGATGCAGCCGATGCCGCCTTCATCCGCATCGCCGGAAACGACGATGCCGTATTCCTTCATCTTCTCGATGGAATAGGCGATCTGTTCATCCGTCATTTCCGGGTTGTCGGCCTTGATCAGTTCGTTGGCGGCCGTGTTGTCGCCGTAGAGATAGTTGTACCAGCCTTCGATCGAGGCATCGACGAAGCGCTGGACCAGATCCGGGTTTTCCTCGACCAGTTTCTTCTGTGCGGTGATCATGGTCGAATAGGGCGAGTAGCCGCTGTCGGCGAGAAGGAAGACCTTAGGGGTCCAGCCGGCTTCCTTTTCAACCGAATAGGGCTCGGAGGTCAGATAACCCTGCTGTGCCGATTCCGGATCGGCAATGAACGGCGCCGGGTTGAAGGTGTAGGGCTTGTACTGGGCGTCGTCGAAGCCTTCGAAATTGGCCTTCATCCACTGGAAGAAGGACAGGAAGCCATCCTTGCCCATGAAGATGGTCGGCAGCTTGGCCAGATCGGCGAATTCCTCGATGCCCTGGTCGGGGTGGGCCATCAGGATCTGCGGGTCCTTCTGGAACATGGCGGCGACATCGATCAGCGGAATGTCCTCGACCACGGCATCCAGCTCGCCCTGCGGCGAACCCATGTAGAAATCAACCTTGCCGGCGATCAGGAGCGCGCGGTTGGCTGCCTGCGGACCACCCTGGACGATGGTGACGTCCAGACCGTATTTCTCATAGGTGCCGTCGGCAACGGCCTGGTAGAAACCGCCATGCTCGGCCTGCGCCAGCCAGTTGGTGCCATAGGAGACCTCGTCCAGCGCAAAGGCAGGCGTTGCGGCCGCTGCCATGAGGGCAGCACCGGCCAGCGCGGCGGTCTTTGAGGTAGTCGACATAAGCTATTCCCCTTCGCTTTTCGTCGTTAAGCTTTCCGATTTTTGCATTTGAGCGGCTTCACTGCTGTTTGAGAAGCATCAATTTTCGTCCGCATTGATGCTTTTTTTGCACAAGCGCCGCGATTGTTATAAATGTAATCGAACTGCGCAAAATTTGGTCAGCGCCAGTGCCTGCAGTCAAGAGTTTACCCCATGCTTCATTCCAGGAAACTGCAATATATCGATGAGATCGCCCGTTGCGGCTCGATCCGCAAGGCGGCGCAGCGACTGAACGTCGCCTCATCCGCCGTCAACCGGCAAATCCTTGCTTTGGAGGAGGAATTCGGCGCGCCTTTGTTCGAGCGGCTGCCGCGCGGCCTGCGCCTGACGGCAGCCGGCGAAATGTGCGTGGAGCATATCCGCGAGGTGCTGAAAAGCTATGAAAAGCTTGAAACCCGCATCCGCGCGCTGAAAATGCCGCAGGCGGGAAAAGTGACGCTGGTGGCAACCGTAGGCCTCGCCGCCGGGCCGCTGCCGGATATCATCGCCCGTTTCGTTGAGGAAAATCCAAGGATCCGCATCCATCTCAGATCCGATGGCGGCACCACCACGATCGCCAATGTGCTGACCGGCGATGTCGATCTGGGTCTCGGCTTCAACATTCCGCCGACGCCGGGCATCCGCACGCTGGCTTCCTTCGATGTGCCGATCGGGGCGGTGATGCCGCCTGATCATCGCCTCGCACAGGAAGAGCGCGTCAATGTGTCAGACATGGTGCAGGAGCCGCTGGTGCTGGCCCAGCCCGGCACCAGCCTGCGCCACGTCATCAACCTTGCGCTGTCGCCCCTGTCGCTGCCGATCGAGCCCTTGGTCGAGACGAACTCGTCGGAAATGCTGAAGGCTCTGGTCAAGCGGGGTACGGGGCTGACGTTTCTCAATCCGCTCGACGTTTATGTCGATTGCCAGAAAGGCGAGCTGGCCTTCCGCCCGCTCGCCGATCCGCATGTGCGCCACCAGCCGATGAAGCTGTTCTCGCGTGCCCGCGCGCCGATGGATGCGGCAAGCAGCCTGTTCGTCGACTACCTGCTGAAGGAACTCTCCGCCATCATCGATACGCTGCAGGAAAAGCACCACCTGCCGCCTGCGCAGGGCTGATCAGGCCGGCGTGTAAAGCTTGTCGAGCGGATAGGCGACAACGTCCTCGATCAGCTCGATGAAGCCCCCAATCTGATGCTGCGCGATGGCCGCGCCCTTTTCCGCTGTCGCGATTGCCGCGTTGCCGAGCGCGCCCTTGGGGTTGAGATCGTGGGCGATCCAGGCGAGCGCATTGGGCGGTGTGGGCTGCAGGCGGCGGGTGTTTTCCTTCTGCCATTTTGCCAGCGACACGAAGTTCTCGGCATTTTCCATCTTCACGAGTTCCGGGCGGAAGTGAAGCATCAGCGAGGTCTCGACCTCGCCGCCGTGAATGCCGTATGTGCGCTCTTCCTCGCTGATCATGCCTTCGGGGGAGCCGAAACGGGCCCATTGGGTGGCAACGGCGACCATGTTGAAGCGCACGCGCATCTCGCGCGAGACGATGCTCATGATGTCGAGATTGCCGCCATGGCTGTTGACCATGATGATCTTGCGCAGGCCGGCGGCGGCAACCTTCTCGCCGATTGTCGTCCAGGCGGGGATCAGCAGGTCTGCGCCGAAGGAGAGCGTGCCTGGGCCGTGGATATGCTCGTTGGCCTTGCCGATCTCCTGAACGGGCAGAACCAGCACGTTGAGGTGCTCGGGCAGGTTTTCCTGCAGCGTGTCGAGCATGCCCTGCGCGATCGCCACATCGGTTGCGACTGGCAGGTGCGGGCCGTGCTGCTCGGTGGAAGCGAGCGGCAGGATGGCGACGGTGGTCGCCGGGTCCAGAGCGCTGAATTCCGGGCTTGTCAGTTCATTCCAGTAGAAGCGCTTGGCCATGTCGATCAACCTGTCTTGTTGTTCCCCGCCGCACCCTTCGGGCGGCTTCAACACAGGTGTAGGAAAAACGTCATGCGGACAAAAGCATCGATTTGTGTTCCGTCCGCTGCCTTTTTGCGTTCGCTTTCAGGCTTCCTTCGGTTTCCCCCATTCCGCAAGCGCGATGCCGCCGATGGCGAGCGCAAAGGCGGCGGCATGGAAGCCTTCCGGGCTTTCGCCAAGAACGCCGACGGCGAGGATCGTGCCGAAAACCGGGATCAGGTTGATGAACAGCCCGGCGCGGTTGGGGCCAATCAATTCGACGCCGCGGATGAACAGGACCTGGGAGATGAGGGAAGGAAAAAGCCCGATAAAGATAATCACGCCAAATCCGGTCAGGTCGTGCGGCCACATGGCAAGGCCAAGCGCTGCTTCGCCGGCGACCATTGGCAGGGAGGCGAGAAAGGCGCCAAAGAAACAGGCCATAGCCATGGCCCGCCAGTCAAGCTGCGGCTTGTAACGCAGACTTACCGTGTAGAGCGAATAGCAGAGCACCGCCATCAGGACGAGAAAATCGCCGAAATTGATTTCAAGCGCGAGCAGACGGGCGAGTTCGCCATGGGAGACCGTCACGGCGACGCCGGCAAGCGTCAGGGCAAAGCCTGCAAGCTGTGCCGGTGAGGCGCGCACTCCGAAGAACAGAAAATTGAGTGCGAAGATCAAAAGCGGAATGGCGGCCTGATCGATCGCGCCATTGATGGCCGAGGTAAACCGCAGACCGGAATAAAGGAAGGCGTTGAAGGCGGCAAAGCCAACGGCGCCATAGGCGAAGAGCAATGGCCAGTTCTTTCGGATCACCGGCCAGTCGCGCCGGAACTGCGGCATGGCAAAGGCCGATATCACCAGAAAGGCAATGCCCCAGCGCAGCGAATTCATCACCATTGGCGAGACATGGCCGACCGCAAGCTTGCCGACCGTCAGGTTTCCACCCCAAAAAAGCGTGGTAATCATCAAAAGCATGTAGGCTCGCCATTGCATGGCCACAGTCCCTGTTATTGGCTCATCCCCGGTTCAGGTTTCACAAAGGAAAATCGGATGGCGATTTTTTAGGCGCTCCCGCCTTAATCCGGCGTCGCTGTCGCTGTCACGCGAAAATTTTGCGGGCTTGCTGGTCGAAGGGATCGCAATATAGGTCGTGGGTGGTTATAGATGCTGCGGTTCAGCCGCAGACAAGGCTTCGTTTCTAGGTAGGTAAAATGACAAATGTTGTAGTGGTCGGCTCGCAATGGGGCGATGAAGGCAAGGGCAAGATCGTCGACTGGTTGTCCGAGCGCGCGGATATCGTGGTGCGCTATCAGGGCGGCCACAATGCCGGCCACACCCTGGTGATTGACGGCGTCAGCTACAAGCTGTCGCTTCTGCCCTCCGGCGTGGTGCGCGAAGGCAAGCTTGCTGTCATCGGCAATGGCGTCGTCGTCGACCCGCATGCGCTGATCGCCGAGATCGGCCGTCTGGAAGCGCAGGGCGTCTCGGTTACCCCCGAAAACCTCCGCATCGCCGACAATGCGACGCTGATCCTGTCGCTGCATCGCGAGCTTGACGGCATGCGCGAGGATGCCGCTTCCAATTCCGGCACCAAGATCGGCACCACGCGGCGCGGCATCGGCCCGGCCTATGAGGACAAGGTCGGCCGTCGGGCGATCCGCCTGATGGATCTGGCGAACCTTGAGACCCTGCCGGCCAAGGTCGACCGTCTTCTCACCCATCACAACGCGCTGAGGCGCGGCTTCGGCGTGGCCGAAATCGAACACGCCGCGATCATGGAAGAGCTGACCTCGATCGCCGACAAGGTCCTGCCCTTCCGCGAAACCGTCTGGCTGCTGCTCGACAAGAAACGCCGCGCCGGCGCGCGCATCCTGTTCGAAGGCGCGCAGGGCACGCTGCTCGATATCGACCACGGCACCTATCCTTTCGTCACCTCATCCAATACGGTCGCCGGCCAGGCGGCTGCCGGGTCCGGCATGGGGCCGGGGGCGCTCGAATATGTGCTTGGCATCACCAAGGCCTACACGACCCGTGTCGGTGAGGGGCCGTTCCCGACCGAGCTCAAGGATGAGGTCGGTCAGTTCCTCGGCGAGCGCGGCCATGAATTCGGCACGGTCACCGGGCGTCAGCGCCGCTGCGGCTGGTTCGACGCCGTGCTCGTGCGCCAGGCAGTGGCGACCAATGGCATCACCGGTATCGCGCTGACCAAGCTCGACGTGCTTGACGGTCTCGATGAGCTGAAGATCTGCGTGGCTTATGAACTCGACGGCGAACGGATCGAGGCGCTGCCGGCGAGCCAGGGCGCGCAGGCGCGCGTCAAGCCGGTCTACATCACGCTGGAAGGCTGGAAGGAATCAACCGTCGGCGCGCGCAAGTGGGCGGACCTTCCCGCGCAGGCCGTCAAATATGTACGCCAGGTTGAGGAGCTGATTGGCGCACCAATCGCGCTTCTATCCACAAGTCCTGAGCGTGAGGACACCATTCTTGTGACCGATCCGTTTGAGGATTAAGCAAAAATCATAGTATTGTTGCGGGACTAGCCCGCACAATAGGGGTAATCAATGGCGGATTTCACAGCAGTCATTCGACGTGCCGTCGAAGGCTTACCGGAACAGTCTCCGGAGTTGCGCGCGCGCGTTTACGAGAAGGCGCGCTCCGCCGTCATCCGGCAGATGGAGAATATGTCTCCGCCTCCGCCGGAGGCCCTGGTCAAGCGGCAGATCAACAAGATCGACGCGGCGATCGCCGAGGTCGAGAGCGAGTTCGCGGAAGCCCTGCCGCCGGCTGATGATGCGGCCGGCGAGGCCCCTGTTGTCGAGGACCGCTATGAGGCCCCGCCCGAGGATGTTCCCGCGGAAGAGCCCGCTCCGGAACCCGGTGAGGAGCCGGATGACGGGCCCGATGCGGCGCCGCCGGCATGGCGAACCGCCGAAGACGAGGATCATGAAGGGCAACAGCCCTCAGAACCCGTCGATGAACCGGTAACCTCCAATATCGCCTATCCCGAGGATGAGCCCTATGAAGGGGACGACGAGCGATGGGCCGCGCAAGAAGACCATTATGAGCATGTGCAGGATCAGGCGGACCGGCCGGAAGAGCGTGTTCCCGACGATGCTGGCGAAGTGCAGGACGCAGGGCAGGCTGATGACCTGCCGCCGTCTGGCCGTCAGGGCATGCTGCATGGCGCGACCTTTGAGCTCGTTCATACGCCCGACCGGGTCGAATATGAGAACGAGGAAGAGGACGAAGAGGCCTACACCTATGATGTGACCGACGAGCCGGTCGAGACTGACGCCGGCACGGTCATCGTCGAGCCTGACGAAGATCCCGATACGTGGGAGGATGAGGCGCGGCCCGAGCCGGTCGATGACTGGGAATTCGAGGCGACGACGGCGAAGGCCGCTCCGTTCGATCCCGCTCCGCCGCCGCCGCGCCGGTCCGTGCCGGAAAAGGACTGGGCGCATGTCGACAGCCTTCTCGGATTGGAGCCGGAGGAGCCGGGCGCCGGCTTCGATGATTTTGACGAGATGGCCGGCGGTCCCGCCGAGCGCCGTGGTGACGATGAGGCCGAAACGGGCGGAAGGCGCAAGGTCGTCCTGATCGCCGGTGCGGCCATCGTTGCGCTGATTGTGGTCGTCGGCGGTTATTTCGCCTGGGACAACCGCGAGAGCATCATCGCCGCGATTTCGCCGGCCGATCAGCAACAGACCGCCGAGACCATGCCGGCCGAAACGCCGGAAACACCGGAACCGGAAGGAACCGAAACGGCGGAGAACGCCAAGCCTTATACCCAGCGGCTTCTGCCTGATGGCACCGAGGTCGATGAGGGCCTGCCTGCGGCAAGCGCCGCCGCCGGTCCAGCCCGTTCGGTCGCCAACCAGACGTCGTCTTCGACGCCCGCCGAAACGGCAACCGCCACACAGACGGCTGAGCCGGCGCCGCCGGTGGGGGCTGCCCAGAAAATGTATCTCTACGAGGAGCAGCTCGGCCAGTCGGTTCCGTCCGCCTATCAGGGCACCGTGGAATGGGAGCTCAAGCAGGAGAATACCGGCACGGCCGTTTCCGAACCTGTGGTCGAGGGCGTCATGAACGTGCCCGATGCCGGCCTTACCGGCGTGCTGACCTTCCGCCGCAATGACGATCCCTCGCTGCCGGCAAGCCATCTCATCGATATCGCCTTCACGCTCGACGAGAGTTTCGAGGGCGGCGGGATTGACAATGTCCAGCGGATCTCGATGAAGGGCACGGAGGCCGCGCGCGGCGATCCGCTTATTGCGGTCTCAGCCAAGATCACCGATGACCTCTACATGCTGGCGCTCAACGATTTCGATCAGGCGCGCGCGCAGAACCTTGCTCTGTTGGGCGACCGCAACTGGATCGACATTCCGGTCACCTATCGCAACGGCCGCCGGGCTCTGCTGACCCTTGAAAAGGGCACAACCGGCATGGCGATCTTCGACCGCGCCATTCAGGAGTGGCAGGCGCTCGGCGACATCAACAGCGGCAACTGAGCCAAGGCATGCGGTTAAAAAAAGCCGCGGCAGGTTTCCCCGCCGCGGCTTTTTACGTTCGAAAGTGATCCGGCCTATTCCGAGGCGTCGTCGCCATCGCGCACCGCACGCACCGCGCGGGCGCTGGCGGCAACCTGTTTCTGCACGGCGTCCTGCACTTTCTCGAAGGCGCGAACCTCGATCTGGCGCACGCGCTCGCGCGAGATGTTGAACTCGCCGGAAAGCGATTCCAGCGTTTCCGGGTCTTCGGAAAGCCTGCGCGCGACGAAGATCCGCTTTTCACGGTCGTTTAGCACATTCATCGCCGAAGCCAGCATGTCGCGGCGGTTCTCCAGCTCATCCTGGTTCACCAGAATGTCTTCCTGGCTGTCATTCTCGTCGACCAGCCAGTCCTGCCACTGGCCGCTTTCGCCTTCGGTCGCGCGGATCGGCGCGTTGAGTGAGGCATCGCCGGAAAGCCGGCGGTTCATCGAGACGACTTCTTCCTCGCTGACATTCAGCTTGGTCGCGATCTCGCTCACCTGATCGGGATTGAGATCGCCGTCCTCGATCGCCTGGATCTTGCCCTTCAGCCGACGCAGGTTGAAAAACAGCCGCTTCTGGTTGGCGGTCGTACCCATTTTCACGAGCGACCACGAACGCAGGATATATTCCTGGATCGAGGCCTTGATCCACCACATGGCATAGGTTGCGAGCCGGAACCCGCGTTCGGGATCGAATTTCTTCACCGCCTGCATCAGGCCGACATTGCCTTCCGAGACAACTTCGCCGATCGGCAGGCCGTAACCGCGATAGCCCATGGCAATCTTGGCGACGAGGCGAAGATGGCTCGTCACCAGCTTGTGGGCGGCACTGCGGTCGTCATGCTCCTGATAGCGCTTGGCGAGCATGTATTCTTCCTGCGGCTCCAGCATCGGGAACTTGCGGATTTCCTCAAGATATCGGTTGAGACCGTTTTCTCCGGCGCGAATGCTGGGTAATGTATTGGCCACTGCTCTACCCCCTTAGGTAACAGACCCTTCCCTGGAGAGACATGCCGTACGGGCGAGGTTTTCACCCCGCAAACCGGACAATGATGTCATGAAGGGAAACCGGGATTTAATTATGGCGAACCCGTGTTTCAAGGTATCCGGACGGTAAACACTCCATTCACTGGAATGTTCCGGTTACCGGTCGAATGCCGCGCAAAGTTCGCTCATGTCAGCGGGGAGGGGAGCCTCGAACCGCATCTCCGCTCCGGTAGCCGGGTGCTCGATGACGAGAAGCTCTGCGTGCAAAGCCTGGCGGGGAAAGCCGCGCACCAACGATTGCGCCGGTTCCTCGAGAAGATTGGCCTTGGTCTTGAAGCCGGAGCCGTAAAGATTGTCGCCGATCAGCGGATGGCCGATATGGGCCATGTGGACGCGGATCTGGTGGGTGCGCCCGGTCTCCAGACGGCATTCGACGAGGCTCGCCAGCGCCGTTCCGTCGGGGCGTTCGCCGAAACGCTGCTCGACATTGTAATGGGTGATAGCGAAGTCGGCATCGGCGCTGTCCCTTGACTTGACGGCGCGGCGAATGCGGTCGGAGGCGCGTCCGAGCGGCGCGTCGATCGTGCCGTGCAGATTGCGCGGCCGGCCCCAGATCAGCGCCTTGTAGGCGCGCTGCAACGGTCCGGTGCGGCCGTGATCGGCGAATTGCGCGGCGAGCGCCTGGTGGGCGGCATCGTTCTTTGCCACGATCATCACGCCCGTCGTATCCTTGTCGAGCCGGTGGACGATGCCCGGCCGCTTCACCCCGCCAATGCCGGACAGCGTGTCGCCGCAATGATGGATCAGCGCGTTGACCAGGGTTCCGGTCCAGTTGCCGGCGCCCGGATGCACGACAAGACCTGCCTGCTTGTTGATGACGATGATATCGTCGTCCTCGAAGAGGATGTCGAGCGGAATGTCCTCGCCTTCCGGCTCGGCCTCTTCCGCCTCCGGGACGATCACGGTGATTGTCGTCCCCGGCACGACCTTGCGGCTTGGCTCGCTCGCCGGCTTCCCGTCGATTGTGACTGCCCCCTTGCCGATCAGCGCCTTGATGCGCGTGCGCGACACGCCGTCGCCCATCTGCCGGGCGACAAAGGCATCGAGGCGTTCTTTCGTGCCGTCCGGCACGAGAAGGACTTTTCTATTGGCCTCGGTTTGTTTAAAGGGGTCGTCTGTCATCTGGATGTTTTTTTTAGCACAGGTGCGAGAGTGGCGCTTTTATGCCAAACAATCCCGCGGAGCAATGGACAATGTCGCAACATCGTAACGAAGACCAGGAAGAAGAACAGCCGCTTGACCCGGCCGTCGAACTGGTGCGCCGGCGCATGCTGCGGCTGCAGATCATTTCCGCCCTGATCATGATCGTCTCGCTGATGGCCGTTTTCGGCGCCGTGCTCTACAAGGTCTTCGGTGACGGAGCCGAGAAGCAGACCGCAGCGGCATCGTCGGGCGCGATCGTGCCGGCGGATGCGCCGCGGGCGCTGACGGCAACGCTGCCGCGCGGCTTTACGATCGCCGATATCAGCTATGGCAACGGCCAGGCGCTGATTTACGGCCAGAAGGAAAACGGCGAGCAGACCTTCTATCTCTTCGATCTCAATTCCGGCCGCATGGCTGCCGATGTCGAGATCCGCTTCGACTGATGGCGGCAAGCCCGATCACGATTCTGGCGCCGGAAGATGAGCGCATCGCGCCCTTCCGCGCCATAAGGGAGAAGGATCTGGTCGGCCGTCGCGGTTTGTTCATCGCCGAGGGCACGGTGGTGCTGCGTGTGCTGGCCGAGGCGCACGGCAAGGGGCGTTTCATCGCCGACCGCATTCTGGTGCTGGAAAACCGCCTTGCGGGCATTGCCGATGTGCTGTCGGCCTTTCCCGAGGATGTTCCGGTCTATGTCTGCAACGCGGGGGTGATGAACGCGATCGCCGGTTTCGACATGCATCGCGGCGTGCTGGCGCTCGGGCGCGTGGCGGCAAGCCCGACCGCTTCGCAGCAGATCGCGGGGCTCGGCGAAACCGCGCTTGTCGCCGTCGCCATCGGCCTCTCCAATCATGACAATGCCGGCGCGCTCTTCCGCAACGCCACGGCCTTCGGCGCCGATGCGATGCTGCTTGACGCAACCTCCTGCGATCCGCTTTACCGAAAGGCGCTCAGGGTCTCGGTCGGTTCGGTTCTGAAAATGCCGTGGAGCCGGGGCGGCAGCGCCGAAGACCTCTTGAGGGCGCTGGATGCGGCGGGTTTCCAGGTTGTCACCCTGTCGCCATCCGGCAAGACGGCGCTGAACGCGCTGGAGCCGGCAAGGCGCACGGCGCTGGTGCTGGGAACTGAAGGGGAGGGGTTGCCGGCGGCGATCCTCGAGGCGTTCCGCCCTGTGCGCATCCCGCAATCGCCGGGGCTCGACAGCCTCAATGTCGCGACCGCTGCCGGTATCGCGCTCTATCAACTCGCGCTCTCGACCGGCCGTATCGGCTGATCGGCGTCAGTCTTTCTTTTCCAGCAGTTGCAATGCCCGGGCGGCAAGGCTCAGCCTGTCGCCGCCGCTGCGCCCGGGATTGCGCGAAAGGGCTTCCATGATTGCCTTCTGCGCGCCGGTATCGTGGGCATAGGCAATCATCATCGCCGCGAGCTCGGCAAAGGCTTCTCTCAGCGCCGCGTCCTCGTGCGGCGCCTCGGCGGCCGCTTCCACCCGCGCGCAAAGCGCGGCGTAGCGCGCCTCGATTTCGCGCTTTCGTGTTTCAGGCTCGACCGCCAAGCCGCATCTCCGCTCAGAAGGGGTTCCAGGTGGGTCTCGGGGTGAGTTTCAGATAGCCGACATTGACGCCGAGACGGGCGCCGACGCCGGAGCGCACGGGCACGATCACGATGTTGCGGTTGGTATAGACCTGCATGGAAAAACCCGCAATCACATAGGCCGAGCCCGAGACGCCGCCATAGCGGCGGTAAAGATCGGGGACCGACGGCAGGTTATAGACGAGCATCATCACCCGCGAGCCGTCGCCGCCATAGTCGATGCCGAGCGAAGGTCCCTGCCAGAAGACCTTGTGCATGCCGGCATTCTTGGTGTTGAGCTGGCCTTCGCCATAGGTGAGACCGGCAATGAAGGCGCCGGAGCCTTCCGAACCGAGAATATAGCCGTTCGGCAGGCCATATTTCGAAAAGGCGTTCTGCAGGGCGGAGGCAAGGCCGGAACTGGCCGAGCCGAAGAAATTATTGCCGGCATCAAGCACCTCGTCGGCGGTGAAACCGCCGTTCTGCTGTGGCTGGACGACGGCCGGCGGTTGCTGCGGCTGGGTCTGGGCATACGTCTCAGGCGTGCCGAAGGCCGTCAGCAGGAGCAGGGCGAAAAGGAGGGCCGAGGCGGGCCTCAGAACTGTTCGAGCGAGCATGGCGGTTCCATTCCTGTTGCTTTCTGGCATGACCGGGGCGCTCTGCCATTGCCTTTTTCTGTGGATGTGGCAAGCGTGGAGCCCGCCGCCATTGTGAGCATGACCTCTTAACAATGGATTTACCAAATGTGGCGATTTTCCCTGAATGCCTCTTTGAAGGGTCAGTGGCCTGGCGCCCGGTCCAATCGGAAGGAAGTCTGAACCGATGAAAAATCCCAATCTGACGCTGAGCGGCGCCGACCTCGCCGCACTTCTGGCAAGCCGTATCTGCCATGATGTGGTCAATCCCATCGGGGCCGCCGGAAACGGGCTGGAGCTTCTGGACGAGGGCGGCATGGATGAGGAGGCGCTGCACCTCATCCGCCAGAGCACGCTGAGCGCCACCGTGCACCTGAAGTTCGCCCGGATCGCCTTCGGCGCATCGGGCACGCTGCAATCCCCGCTCGATACCGGCGAGGCCGAGACGGCGGCGCGCGAGCTGATCGGGCTCGGCAAGCGGGTGACGCTGAACTGGACCGGCCCGCGCCTCAATGCGCCCAAGGACCGGGTGAAGCTGCTGTTGAACCTGTTTCTCGTCGCCCAGTCGACCATTCCCCGCGGCGGCACGATCGATGTCGGGCTTGATTCGGCCGGCGACATCTTCGCCTTCATCATCCGCGCTCGCGGCCCTTATGTGCAGATGCCGACCGACTTCGCCCGTATCTATGGCGGGGTGATGGAGGACCCGATCACCTCGCACAATGTCCAGCCCTATTACACGGCGCTTCTGGCCGAGGAATCCGGCATGTCTGTCGAGTTCGTCGTCAATGAGGGCGAGGTGGTGTTCGAGGCCAAGCCGGCGGTCTGAGCAATCCGGGCATAGGCAAATTTCGCGTTGCAGCGCAAGTCGATCCCATTTTCGTCACGCTTTGCCCTCATCCTCTGAAAGGCAAGCAAAACGCCGAAACAAATTCGTCGGTCCGGCGTTTCGAAAGAAAATCGAGATCACCCATTTCCCGTCAGTTTCTGAGGGAGCCTGCCGTGTCTTTTGCCAAAGCCGCGCTGAAAATCTCAGCGGGGGCGCTGTTCATTGTCCTGCCGGGTCTCGCCCTGGCAGATCAGACCTATCAGATCGCCGTCGCCGATCCGGCCCGCAAGGCGCGCCGCGTACCGGTGGAGTTGCGGCCCTTTCCAGAGGAAATCCTTCGCAGCTGCAAAATCGGCTACGGACGCCCGATGGCGGTGGTCGCGCCGGTTTCCGGGCGTCTGACGCTTGACGTTGCCGACGCGCGTTCCGTGAAGGCGGGCGATGTGATCGCGCGTTACGATACGGAGGCGCTGGAGCGGCGGGCCGAGGAAACCCGGCTCGATCTGGATTATGTCAGGGCACGGCTCGATTACCGGACCGGCCCCTATCAGGAAAACACCCGCGCCATCCAGAGCCTTGACGAAGCGGAAAAGGAGGCGACGCGCGATTATCTTGCTGCGCAGTTTGCCGAAATGAAGCGGATTTACGGCCAGGGCCGGCTCGCCCTTGGCCGTTATCAGGAAGCCCAGCGCAAGCTGGAAGAGGCCGAAGCCGCGCTTGAGCGGGAGCGGCGGGAGAACGCGCTTGCGCGCCAGGAATCCGGCCTTGAGGTCATTCGCCTGACCCATGATGTCAGGAAACGCGAGAATGCGCTCGCCGAAGTGGAGGCCAAGCTCGACCAGGCGGTTGTCAAGGCGCAGGGCGCAGGCCGGTTGGTCGACGTCGAAACCACGACAGCCGCTGACGGCAAGCTGACGGTCGATGAAGGCGACCGGCTTGCCCTTCTGGTCGATCCAGGACAGCTCGGCGCGCGGCTTCAGTTCAACGACGCCGAGATGCGCCTGGTGCGCAATGCCGATGTCACTGTCACCCCGCAGGTCGACGGCAAGCCGCGCGCCGCCGAAATATCCGCCTTCCGCCCGCTGGAAAACCCGGCGGAACGCGCGCGGGGCGCGCTTTCGACCGAGGTGGAAGTCGCCTTTCGCGATCCGGCCGGGCCTGCGCTCCTGAACCAGACGGCAACCTGCCGCTTTACTAAACCGAGCGTGCGTGAGGAGCCCGCAGTGCCGGTCTCCGCCGTGGTTATCAAGGATGACCAGACCTTCGTGCGCAAGGATGAGGGTGAGGAGCCGGAACTGATCAGGGTCGAGCTTGGCGATATCTCCGACGACTATATCCGTGTGCTTTCGGGGCTCAATCCGGGTGATTTCGTCCTTGACTAGAACTGCCGACGTTTTTTCCAGGCGGGAGCCGCGAAGACGTCGCAGCCGTCGCCACACCGCTTTTGCCAGTGCCGCCCTGTTGGGGATCGCTGTCCTGTCCGGTTGCGCATCGAGCCAGCTGAAGGAAACCGTGCAGCGGATCGATGTGATGGAGGCGGAACTCAACGCCCCGCCGCCCGACCCGCCGGACGACGGCAAGGCGCTTGGCCCGTCCGAACTCCTGACGAGCGCCAATGCCAGGGGCAAGGATTTCATGCGCGCGCGCATCGCCCGCGCCCGCGCTGTACTCGATCTCGACAAGGTAAAATCTGCCCGCTATCCGCGCATCAGCGCCGAGGCCCGCCAGATATCCACCTTCAACAGTGATCTCGAGGCCGCCGACAGGGTTTCCAACATCGTGCTCGGGGTCAACTGGGATATCTCGCGCGCCCTTCTGAGGCTCGACCGCAAGACCGTGAAGGTCGCCGGCCGTCTCATTCCGGTGCAATACCAGGTGGCGCAGCGCAATGCGACGCGCGCTCTACTTGGCACCTACAACGACTACACCGCGCTTGATTTCCAGCGCGAGACCATTGCGCTCAAGCGCGAGGGGCTGCAATGCCGGGTGGATGATCTGGAGGTCGAGGTCGCGCTCGGAAACTCGAGCGCCATGGAGCTTGAAACGCTGAAGGACGAAATCGACGCCGCCCGCCGGGAGGCGATGGCGGTCTCGCGCTCGCTGGCCTCGAAGCGGGGCGAATTGCTCGGCCTTTCCGGCCTTGCCGAGGGCGGCTACGAGGTCGCGCCCGGTCGTTCGCTGACCGGGGCGTTGTCCGGCTACCCGTCCGCCGCCGGAGAGAACGCCGAGGCCTGCTTTGCCCGCTCCGGCAAGAAGCGGCTGGAGGACCTGCTTGTCGAGGCCGCCGCCGCCCAGCTCGAGATCGCGCGCCAGTCGCGCTTCACGCGGCTGACGACGTCGATCCCGAGTTTCATGACCCAGACCGGCGGCTTCAACCTTCAGTTCCTGATCTCCTACGTTCTGCCGATCATCGACGAGGGTGACGCCCTGCGCATGACCCAGGGGGCGCGGCTGACACTGCTCGACACGATCCTGACGGCGCGCGACAACCGGCGCGCCTTCATGAGCGATTTCGATTCGCTGAAGCTGGGGATCGCGGGGGCCGAAAGCGAACTGGCCGCGGCAAGCTCCGTGCTGGCGCGCGCCGAAACGTTGCTGGAAAGCGCCGATTCGCTGGAGCGCTGCACGGCGGCAAACGATGTGGCAAAGGCCCGTGCCAAGGTTCGTACGGCCCGCTACAAGATCGAGCGGCTGAAGGCCGATCTCAGGCTGCTCTGCGCGCCGCCGGACGAAAGACGGGACGATGTGACGGAGACCGCGAGCGAATAGGCCTCAGCCAGAGCATCGGCCGAAAATCGAAATCGATTTTCGGAAAGCACGCACGGCGCTCAAGGCACAAAAAAAGCGGCGCCGGGCGCCGCGTTTTTCGAAGAGGGGAATGGCAGGCGGCTCAGGCGCGCTTCTGCAGTTCCTGCTGGTCGGGATCGCGCAGCACATATCCGCGTCCCCAGACGGTCTCGATGAAATTGGTGCCGCCGGCGGCGTTTGCGAGCTTCTTGCGGAGCTTGCAGATGAACACGTCGATGATCTTCAGTTCCGGTTCGTCCATGCCGCCGTAAAGGTGGTTGAGGAACATTTCCTTGGTCAGCGTCGTGCCTTTCCGGAGCGAAAGAAGCTCGAGCATCTGGTATTCCTTGCCGGTCAGATGGACGCGCTGGCCGTCGACTTCGACGGTCTTGGCATCGACATTGACCGAAAGATCGCCGGTGGTGATGATCGACTGGGCGTGGCCCTTGGAGCGGCGCACGATGGCATGGATGCGCGCGACCAGCTCTTCCTTGTGGAACGGCTTGGTCAGATAGTCATCCGCGCCGGAACCGAAACCGCGCACCTTGTCGTCGGTGCCGGACATGCCGGAAAGGATGAGGATGGGCGTGGCGATCTTGGAAACCCGAAGCGCCTTCAGCACTTCATAGCCCGACATATCGGGAAGGTTGAGATCGAGAAGGATGATGTCGTAATCGTAGATCTTGCCGAGGTCGACGCCTTCTTCCCCGAGATCCGTCGTGTAGACGTTGAAATTTTCGCTCTTCAGCATCAGTTCGATGCTCTGAGCTGTGGCGCTGTCGTCTTCGATTAAAAGAACCCGCATGTCTTTCCCCTTGAACCGCCGCAATTGAAAGGTCTGGTGTCGCCCCGACGCGATACGGACTCAGTGATGACCTGATTTAGAAGCTGCCATTGAATGGTTAACAAATTCTGATTCATGTTGGCAATACGGACATAATTCATTAATGAACATTTCAATATCATTGAAATCATTATGTTTTTTCGGTCATTAGGTCCGATAAAAAAGATTAACCAAACTTCCTAAGTGACTCATTCGACTCGCAAGTTTTGGTTTTTTGCCGCTTTCGGTTTACCGACCCTTAAGTGATGCGCCTTATGATCATTGATGACTGTAAATGAAAGGTTACCGGGATTTCGAATTCGTTAATCAATTCCCAGGAACTGGAGAACGAATCAGAAATCATGAAGGGGGGCGCCTTTCGGCAATGCGTTCGTCAGCCGGGGAGTTTTGCGTATGAAGGCACGAAACAGTCTGTTGCGTCTGAAGGCGTTTCAGGTAAAGGAAAAAAAGCGGCAGTTACAGCAGCTGCAACTTATGATGGATGAGTTCGCGCGCATGTCGGACGAACTCATGCAGCAGATCGCGGCGGAAGAAAAGCGCTCCGGGATTTCCGATCCCGCCCATTTCGCCTATTCAACATTCGCCAAGTCCGCCCGCCAGCGGGCAGACAATCTGGCCGTCTCCGTGGCAGACCTGCGCCAGCAGCAGGCGGTTGCAGAAGCCGAACTTGCCCAGATGGAAGTCGATTACGAGCGCGCCGCGGCGCTGGAAATGCGCGAAGGGCCGAACCGCAAACGCGCCTGACCTTCCGCCGCCGCGAGGAACGCATCAAGGCCGCATCCCCAAGGGTGCGGCCTTTCGTTTTTGACGCGCGTGATACGGAAAAAGGCGCTGCCGTCCTTGCAGACGAGAGCGCCGTTTCTTCATCGGTTGAGCGATGCCCAGGGGACGGAGCCTTCGCGCTGCCTCAGTTGCGGTATTGCTGGATGCGGGTCGTCCGGAGACCGGCAAGGCCGTGGTCATCGATCGATGACTGCCAGGAGAGGAATTCCTCAACCGTCAGGCAATAGCGCTCGCAGGCCTCCTCCAGGCTCAGGAGCCCGCCGCGCACCGCAGCGACCACTTCGGCCTTGCGCCGGATCACCCAGCGTCGTGTGTTGGAGGGCGGCAGGTCTGCCACGGTCAGCGGACTGCCGTCCGGGCCTATGACGTATTTTGCGCGAACGCGGGCTAATTCGGTCATCGTACTCTCTACACAAACTCACAACCTATGGCGTCAAGCTAACGCGGTACTTTTAAAATTTGCCTAAAGGCGGGGTAACCCTCTGGTAACCAGACTGCCTGTCCCCCAGCCGCTTCGCGGGTCAGGGCGATGACGGAACCGGCAGCGATCCACTCTTGCGGGCGCCTGCATTCCGGAATACTCATCCTCTCGGAGTTAGTTATTTCTTACATTGAGAGAATTGGCTGCCGTACGGCGCACGCTTCGCCCTTCGTCTCGTCAGCAAGGCCGACCCGCGCCGGATGATGCCGGTCGCCGCCAGGCGCCGGCCTTTCAATTGTCGCTGGGTCGCGTTAGACCTGCCGCAGAGGGTTGGGGCAGAACGCAGAAGAGGAGTTTGAAGGCATGGTTTCCGGACAGTCGTTTTCGCAGTGGGACCGCCAGCCGCTTGTGCGGCGAATGGCGGAGTGCAATCCCATGGCCGACAACCCGCTCAAGACCAAGCAGGATCTGCAGGCTGCCGTCACCGATTTCTATGCACCGCTTGTGCCCTGGTATTCCAACGGCAATGCGCGGCTTCGGCTCTCGGCAGGCTCCGCCCATTATGATGATGACGCAGCTGAAATGGAGGCCTTTGTCCGCCCGCTCTGGGGCATTGTGCCACTGGTTGCCGGCGGGTTCGGTTTTGAGGATTGCTGGCGCTTCGTCGAGGGTTTTTCCCACGGCATGGATGTCAACCACGAGGAATTCTGGGGCGAGCCCGGTGATTTCGACCAGCGTCTGGTCGAAACCGCCGGCATTGCCCTTGCGCTTCTCCTCGCGCCGGATTGTTTCTGGCGGACGATGTCCGAGCCCGCCAAGGACAAGGCCGAACGCTGGCTTCTGATGATCAACGAGCGGGAGGTGCCGGACAATAACTGGCTGTTCTTCCGCGTTCTGGTCAATCTCGGATTGAGGAATGTCGGACGGCAATGGTCCGAGGAGGCCGTGCGCGCCGCGCTCGAACGCATCGAGACCTATTATCTCGGCGACGGCTATTATCGTGACGGCAAATGGGGCCACCGCGACTATTATCTGCCGATGGCGCTGCATTTCTACGGGCTGGTGGTCGCCAAATATGCCGGCGACCTCTTCCCCGACCATGCCGCGCGCTACCGGGAGCGCGCCCGCATCTATGCCCAGGATTTCCAGCACTGGTTCGCTGACGACGGCGCGGCTGTGCCTCACGGTCGTTCGCTCACCTATCGCTTCGCCGAGGGCGCCTTCTGGGCGGCCTGCGCCTTTGCCGATGAAGAGGTTCTGCCCTGGGGGCGGATCAAGGGTCTGCTCTTGAGGCATCTGCGCTGGTGGTCAAAAATGCCGATCGCCGACAGGGATGGCGTGCTGACCATCGGCTATGTCTATCCGAACCTTTTGATGTCGGAATCCTACAATGCGCCGGGTTCGCCCTACTGGGGGCTCAAATCCTTCCTCGTTCTGGCGCTTGACGACGACCATCCCTTCTGGACGGCGGAGGAAGAGCCGCCGGAGGCCCTGCCTGGCGGCCGTATCTTCTCGCCGGCGGCTGGTTTCGCCGTTCGCCGCGCTCCGGGCGACGCGGTGATGCTGACGGGCGGGCAGGACGGGCGCGAGCACCGCGCCCATGACGCCAAATATGCCCGTTTCGCCTATTCTTCGGCCTTCGGCTTCTCGGTGAAGGCCGATGTGACCCTGCCGGATCATCCCGATCGCAGCGCCGTTGATTGCGGTCTTGCCGTCTCGCGCGACGGGCTGAGCTATCTTTCGCGCGCGGTGATCACCGAAGAGGGCGTCGATCGCGGCATGGTCTGGGGCGCATGGCAGCCGGACGACCGGTTGCGGATCGATAGCTGGCTGGATTTCGCCGGCGAGGGGTGGCATGTCCGCCTGCATCGCATCAGAACCGAGGACCGGCTGTTCGTCAGCGAGAGCGGCTTT
Source organism: uncultured Martelella sp. (assembly GCA_963676545.2). GTDB lineage: Bacteria > Pseudomonadota > Alphaproteobacteria > Rhizobiales > Rhizobiaceae > Martelella. The sequence continues at coordinate 958,277 of CAXXRG010000003.1, forward strand.
GCCGTTGACCGCACCGGCGAGCGTGATCCGGCCTTTGCCAGAGGTCTCTCTTCTGCGGCCGGCCGCGTCCGGATCGCGACGCCGACCCATACCAGCGCGATGCTCGATCTTTCGGGAACGCGCGCCGGCGAGATCATCCGCGCGGCGCCCAACACGAATATCCGTTTTCCGCGCACGCTTTTCCCCCGCCTGTTCGGCGAGCTTCCGGCTGGCGAGCATTTCCTCGCCACAGCCGTCTATGGCGTGACAAGTCATATGGAAGCGCTGCCGCCGGTCGACGTGCCGGAAGCGGTGAGGGCGTTCTGCGCCGAGAATGGCGTGACGGTCTGAGGAAGGCGGGCCGGCCCAAAGCCGGTCTTGCCGCCCGCGCGCTGACTTGCGCGTCAGACTTCGCTGTCCTGCTGAAGCTTTGCCATATGGCGCACGCGCTCCTCGCGCAGGAGGTTGCGGTAGCGCCCGAGGCTGCCTTTCAGGTGCTCGCGCATGGCATCGCGCGCGCCCTGTTCGTCGCCGTTGGAAATGGCGAAGATGATGCGCTCGTGTTCCTTGATCAGCAGGTTGCGATAGGCGACCTCGCCGCCGTCATCGGTCTCGATCACCTGACCGGTCTGCGGAATGATCGCCTTGCCTTGCATTTCCAGGAACGTCGCGAAAAGCGGATTGTTGGTGGCCTTGGCGATGGCGAGATGCAGGCCGATATCCGCCTCGCTCCAGGCCTTGCCGTCATTGCGTCCGGCAATGCCTGCGGCATGCCGCTCGAAAATCTCTTCTTCCTGCGCCGGCGAACGCCTGAGAGCGGCCAGTCCCGCCGCCTCGATTTCCAATGGCGTGCGGGCTTCAAGGATCTCAAGCGAGGTGTAGATCCGCTCCGAATCGACCATCGGATTGGTGCGCCTGAAGGCGAATGAGATCGGGTCGAGAACGAAGACGCCGGCGCCCTGGCGCGGCTCGACAAGACCATCGGAGCGCAACGCGGCGACGGCCTCGCGCACCACGGTGCGCGAAACGCCGTGCTCCTGTGTCAGCTGGGCCTCGCTCGGCAGTTTTTCGCCGGGCATGAACACGCCGTCCAGAATGGACTTCCGCAAGGCTTCGGAAACCTTGTGGACCAGTGTGCCGTTACGGGCGGCGGTTGGTGCTGCCACGTTTCATCCCCCTGTGTGAGCGGACCTTTCAGATCGGGCCGGACGCGAAACGTCTCCCGTGCCGGGACAAGAGACGACTCTGCGTTGAAAATTGTATGACAAGTTGGATGAAAATGCAATACAACATTATCTCCGCCCGAGATGAGTGGTTACGCCTGCGCTTCGCGACCCCAGACCTCGATTTGGGTAAGAGCCGGAAAGGGGGAGGGGTCGTCGGCCTTGATCAGCTTCTCGAGCCGCACCCATTCCGTTTCGCGCTCGGGGAAGGTGAAGCGCTGGCCGGCGCCGGTTTTTTCAAGCGGCACATCGATGGAATGACCGTCGCTGAAGGCGACGCGGGCGGAGGTCCACCAGGCATCATGCGGGAAATCGGCGCGGGTATAGAGCACGACCGATTGGGCGATGACCTTGCGGCCGAAATCGACCGTCATCGTCGCTTCGGGATCGCAATTGATGCCCCAGCTTGTATAGGGCCAGAAGCCGTGGTCGTCGCTGGCGATCTCTCCGTCGATGGCGTTGCGCGCGGCAAAGGCGGCCTCGCCGCGGGTCTCGACGCTGGCGGAGGCATGCGGGTAGGCGGCGCGGCTTTCGCCATGGTCGACGGGGTTGAGCGCCAGGTTGCGAATGCCGGAAAGCGCGTCCGCGCCCGTCGCATGCGCCGAAAGCCTGTGAAGGTCGCTGGAAAAGGCCGTCGGCGCGTAGATGGTTTTCGCGTCACCGAAGGGCACGGGAAAGCTGAAGCTTCCTTCCTTCAGCAGTATGGTCGCCGGGGCGAGCGCGTTGTCGATTGCAAGCGTCACGAAGCGTCCGGGGCTGTCGGTCTCGACGGTGATGCGGTCGCCGGCTTCATAGCGCTCCCTGAAAAGCAGTGAAACGGCCTCGGTTCCGGTCTTGCGGGCGCGCACCTTGCCGGCCTTGTCCAGAACGGAAAGCGTGATCTCCATGGGTGTCTCCCGTCAGTTGATGAGAAGCCTGAGCGTCTTGCCGCCCAGTGGGATTTGTATGCGATAGAGCGTGTCGGGCCAGGCGGCTCTCAGGCGCTGATCGGTGATGGCGATGGCCTCGACTTCAGGCATGCCGCCGCCTTCGACGGCGATCTCTCCGAGGCCGGCGAGGGTGATGCGCCCTTCGGCGACCTCGGGCTTTGTCGCGACCATCAGCGAGAGCGTAGCGGGCTTTTCCGCATCGCATATGTCGGTGATGTCGATGCCCTGGCCCTTGGTGAAGTGCACCGTGCGGCGGTAGGTTTTGACGCCTGCCTCCTTCGGATAGGCCCCGGCCAGTTCCATGGAGATGCGCGCGGCCTCGTCCGAAAGCGATACCGTGACGTCGCGGGCCGCAAAGGCTTCTCCGTCCTGCTGCATCACCCCGCCAAAGCTCGGCAGGTTGTGATAGGCGGACTGCATGGTCCAGATTTCATAGCGGCGGGGCGAGAAGGTCTTGCCCGTATAGGTCTCGACGCCGACATCGATGACGAAGGGCTTTCCGTCCTTGTAGAGCGTGAAGCTGCCGGTGTCGTTGTGATTGTGGCTGTCGCCGTTGTCGCCGGCCTTCACCGCAAGCGCATAGCGATCGTCGCGCGCCACCATAAGCCCGATGCTCGGGAAGAAACGGTCATCCGGCTTCGGTCGCGGCGCCTGATGCGCCGTCAGTTCCGATGCGGTCATGGCGCCCTGGAGGCGGTAGAACAGGTTGATCTCTTCCGTGGCGTCGGGCTCGGGCGAAGCCTTCCAATCGGCGGCGGCGAAATCGGTCAGCAAGGTTGAGCCAACGGCCTTGCCGAAGAGATATTCACGCGCGCCGCAGAAGCCTGCCCGCGCAGAGGAATCGGCAAAATTGAAATAGCGGTCGTCGCTGACATGCATGGACGCAATGAACTCCGCCATGTTGCGGATCTTCTGTTCGCGAAAAAGCGGGACAAAGGCCTCGGGCGCGACCGTGGCGAGGATATTGAGGGCGTTGAACAGGCAGAGCCCGGCATGGCGATAATAGAGCACGCCTTCCTCGCAGGCGCCGTCATCGCCGTAATCCTTGAGGAAGAAATCGAGGCTGGCGGCGGCCTTTTCGACCACGCTCCGACGCGTCGCATGATCGAAAGGACGGGAAAAGGCGGCCAGCAGCACATTCTGCGTGCACCAGGCCGTCCAGTTGTTCATCGGTTCGTCGCCCCGACCCATCCACCAGAAATGTTCTTCCAGATAGGGGCGGATGACGCGGCGGCTGATCTCGCAGTCAAGCCGGGCGACGATCATCGGCGTCACCGCGTTCAATTCCGCTTCGAACAGGGTGGCGAGCACGGCAAGCTCGGCGCCGGTTTCCGCCGCGAAGAGGTCGACGACCGGGCGGTGCGGATCGGGCAGCGGCAGTACCTGCGCGTCGCGGATATAGACATTGTGGGCCGGCAACTGCCAGCCGCTTTCCTCGGCAATCAGCATCGCGCCGTCGATGATCCGGTCGAGATAGCGCCCGTCGCCGGCAACGCATGCGCCGAGCGCCAGCGCGTTCAGCATGCGACGGCGCTGCATGTAGGGCGTCTCGTAGCCGATACGGTCGCCATTGCGGGAAAAGGCGAGATAGGTGCTGGCGGAAAGCGCCGGCCATGCGAGCGGACAGTTTTCGGCGGCCCCGGTCAGCCGCGCGGCGTATTCCGCCGGCAGGGACGACCATTTGTCGCGGTCGGCGGCAAGCCAGCCCGGCAGAAAAGGCTCGAAGGCATCCGGCAGGGCCTGAAGGCGCTCGCGAAACATTCCGTCCTCCCTTATCCGGCCGGACCCGTTTGCGGACGGGCGACGGCGCGGCATGAACTTGTTCTTTTTCCGTGCCTGTCCTCGGGCCGCGAGGCGCTTCGTAAATGGACCGAGGCATGGATTTCGCTATGCTCTAGCACATATGTCGGATAAGTTTTAGTCAGAAAAATACATTTTTGGCCACTTGTATTATATGTTTTCCGACGATAGTATGAGCCAAAATCACGGACGTCCGCCATGGCGTCCGCAAAAGGCTTTCCCGGTCTGCCGCCCTGCGGCGGTCCGCAGGATGGGAGGATCACGTGGCTGCCACCGGCTTAGGATTAGCGACCGGGGAGAAGAGGAAGAAGCGCCGTGTGCTGACAAAGCGTCAGCAGAAACGGCGGGCAAACCTCGTCGCCTTCTCTTTCATAGCGCCGAACTTCCTCGGTTTTGCCGTCTTTACCCTCGGGCCGATCATCTTCGCCTTCATCCTTGCCTTCATGCACTGGGATGGCTCTAATCCGATCGAGTTCGCCGGTCTTGCCAATTTCTTCGAGCTTTTCCGCGACAGGGCCTTCCAGGCCGCCTTCTGGAACACGATCATCTACACCGTGTTTTCCGTGCCGCTGACCATGGCCTGCTCGCTCGGCCTTGCCATGCTCTTGAACAAGAAGATCTTCGGACGCGATTTCTTCCGCGCGGCGATGTTCTTTCCCTATGTCGCCTCGCTGGTGGCCGCCGCCGTCGTCTGGAACATGCTGTTCAACCCGGAAATGGGGCCGATCAACATGATCCTCTACACATTCGGTGTCGATCCGAAGGATTTGCCCGGCTGGGCAGCCGACAAGGACTGGGCGATGGTCACCATCATCCTGTTCGGCATCTGGAAGCAGGCCGGCTATTTCATGGTGATCTATCTGGCCGGTCTTCAGGGCGTGAATCGCGAGCTCTATGAGGCCGCCGATCTCGACGGGGCGAATGCCTGGCAGAAATTCTGGAACGTAACGCTGCCGCAGCTCGCGCCGACCACCTTCTTCGTCTCGGTCATGCTGACCATCAACTCCTTCAAGGTGTTCGATCAGGTCTACATGATCACGCAGGGCGGTCCCGGAACTTCGACGCTGGTGCTGGTCTACCACATCTACAACGAGGCCTTCATCTCCTGGGATCTCGGCTATTCGAGCATGGTCGCCCTTGTCCTCTTCGTCCTGGTTCTGGCCGTCACGCTGATCCAGTTCCGCTATTCGCGCAGTCTTGATTAAGGGAGAGGGTGAGATGCAAATTTTCGGTCGCAAGATCAAACTGTCCACGGTCGCCCTCTACGCGCTGATCATCGTCATCACGATCATCATGCTGCTGCCCTTCGCGTGGATGCTGTCGGCGTCGCTGAAGTTCAATCGCGAGGTGTTCGAGTTCCCGATCCACTGGATCCCGGAAAATCCGCGCTGGTCGAACTATGTGCAGATCTGGACCAAGATCCCGCTGGGTCTCTTCGTCTTCAACACCGCCAAGATCACGATCATGGTGACGCTGCTGCAGCTCTTCACCTCGTCCTTTGCGGCCTATGCCTTCGCCAAGCTGAAATTTCCCTATCGCGACGTGCTGTTCCTCGGCTACATCGCCACCATCGCCATGCCCTGGCAGGTCTACATGGTGCCGCAGTTCATTCTGATGCGGGAATTCGGGCTTTATAACACCCATTGGGCGCTGATCGCGCTTCAGGCCTTCACCGCCTTCGGCGTATTCCTGATGAAGCAGTTCTACATGTCGATCCCGGATGAATTGTGCGAGGCTGCGCGCGTCGACGGCATGAATGAATACCAGATCTGGTGGAAGATCATGCTGCCCTTGTCGAAACCGGCGCTGTCGACGCTGACGATCTTCACCTTCGTCTTCGCCTGGAACGACTTCCTTGGCCCGATGATCTACCTGACCAAGACCGACCTGAAGACCATCCAGATCGGGCTTCGCATGTTCATCTCGCAATATTCGGCGGAATACGGGCTGATCATGGCCGCCTCTGTGGTTGCCATCATTCCTGTCCTCGCCGTCTTCCTGGCGCTGCAGCGCTTCTTCGTCGAAGGCGTCGCCAATGCCGGACTGAAAGGCTGATCCTGATGACCGCTTACGAGAAAATCACCGCCGTCGCCCCGATCACCGATGCCGAGGTTGCCGACGCAATCAAGGTCGCCGTTGCCCAGGTGCGCCGCAACCTGCCGGCCTTCACCTATCGCCAGCAGAACCATTCGAGCGTCGATAATTTCTATCCTGCAATCGACAACAACCAGTGGACCTGCGGCTTCTGGCCGGGCGAGATCTGGCTCGCCTATGAGCTTTCCGGAGACAAGGTGTTCCGGCACGCAGCCCAGATCCAGGTGCAGAGTTTTCTCCACCGGATCGAGAACAGAATAGAGGTCGACCATCACGACATGGGTTTCCTCTATTCGCCAACCTGCGTCGCCGCCTGGAAACTGGTCGGCGATGAGGACGGGCGCAAGGCGGCGATCCTTGCCGCCGATCAGCTGATCGCACGTTTCCACGCGGTCGGCGGCTTTATCCAGGCCTGGGGCGAAATGGGCGCGCGGGAGAATTACCGCTACATCATCGACTGCCTCTTGAACCTGCCACTGCTCTACTGGGCAAGCCGGGAGACGGGGGATGACAAATACCGCGACATCGCCCGCATTCATGCCGCGACCACGCTTGCCAACTCCTTCCGCGAGGATGGTTCGACCTACCACACTTTCTTCATGGACCCGGAAACCGGCGGCCCGGTGAAGGGCGTTACCGTGCAGGGTTATCGTGACGACAGCGACTGGGCGCGCGGGCAGGCCTGGTCGGTCTATGGTCTCGCGCTCTCCTACCGCTACGACCCGAAGCCGGAATATGCGGCGATGTTCAGGAAAGCGCTCGATTTCTTCATGACGCGGCTTCCCGCCGACATGGTGCCCTATTGGGACATGATCTTTTCCGACGGCGATGATGAACCGCGCGACAGTTCATCCGCCGCGATCGTCGCCTGCGGCCTGCTGGAAATGGCCGACATTGTTGGCGGCGCGGAGGCCGCGCAGTATCGCGATATCGCCAAGCGTTTCGTGAAAAGCCTGGCTGACAACTACGCCGTGAAGGATCCGGCGGTTTCCAACGGGCTTGTGCTCCACGGCACCTATTCGAAAAAGACCCCCTACAACACCTGCACGCCGGAAGGCGTCGACGAGTGCGTGTCCTGGGGCGACTATTATTATCTCGAGGCGTTGACGCGGCTTTCGCGCAACTGGTCCTCCTACTGGTAACGCCCGCGGCGGTTTTGAGAGGATAGGATTATGTCCGGTATCTCGCTGAGAAAATTGAGAAAAACATACGGCGCGCTGACGGTCGTTCACGACATCGATCTGGAAATCGCCGACAAGGAATTCATCATCCTGGTTGGCCCCTCCGGCTGCGGCAAGTCGACGACGCTGAGGATGATCGCCGGGCTGGAAGAGGTATCGGCGGGCGAACTCTATATCGGCGACGAACTCGTCAACGATGTGCCGTCAAAGGAACGCGATATTGCCATGGTGTTCCAGAATTATGCGCTCTATCCGCATATGACGGTCTACAAGAACATGGCTTTCGGTCTGCAGCTGAGAAAGGCGCCGGAAGCCGAGATTGAACAGAAGGTCCGCGAAACGGCGAAGATTCTCGATATTGAGCATCTCTTGAACCGCAAGCCGAAGGCGCTTTCCGGCGGTCAGCGCCAGCGCGTCGCTCTCGGACGCGCCATGGTGCGCAATCCGGAAGTCTTCCTGCTCGACGAGCCCCTGTCGAACCTCGACGCCAAGCTGCGCGGCTCGATGCGCACGGCGATCACCAAACTGCACCGCCAGCTCGACAGCACCTTCATCTATGTCACCCACGACCAGGTCGAGGCCATGACCATGGCCGACCGGATCGTGGTCATGAAGGACGGCTACATCCAGCAGGTCGACACGCCGCAGATGCTTTACGACAATCCGGTCAACATGTTTGTCGCCGGCTTCATCGGCGCGCCGCAGATGAACATGATGACCGTGACCGTCGAGCGCGACGGCGAAAACTGGGTCGGCCGGTTCCACGAAACGGCCTTCCCGCTGATCGTCGGCGACAAGGCGGAGCGGCTTGCGCCTTACGAGGGCAAGGAGATCATTCTCGGGCTTCGGCCGGAAAACTTCCACGAATCCCAGCCGCATGACATTGCGCCGGAACTGACCTGCCCGTTTACCGCGCTGGTCGATCTGGCCGAGCCTATGGGCGCCGAGATCCATCTCAACATGACGGCCCATGGTCATGACATGATTGCGCGGGTATCCCCGCGCTGCACGGCAAAGGACGGCGAGACGATCGATCTGGTGGCCGACCTCGTCAACCCGCATCTTTTCGACAAGGAAACGGAGCAATCCATTCTCTACTAGCAATTCGGATCCGAGGGGCGCGGGAGGCGTCTTGAGATGAACTGGCTGACCAACTGGATGATGCGGGAAGGACCGGGCATTCCCAAGAATGCGCCGAAGAAGAAGGGGCTTGCCCTCTTCGCCTTCATTCTCGTTCGCGAGGCCTGGGACCTGTTCAGGCTCAACATCCTGATGCTGGTCTGCTCCATTCCGGTGATCACCGCGCCCGCAGCCCTCGCTGCCGGCATGCGCATCACGAATGTGATGATCGAGGACGAAAATGTCTGGCTCTGGCGGGATTTCCGCCGCGCCTTCGCCCGCCATTTCCTGCAGGCAACGGCGTGGGGGCTTGCCGCAGCGCTGGTCCTCGGCCTTGCCGGCTATGCGGTCTATATCTACGGGCAGCTTGCCCGCCACGCGCTTGTCTATGTCGTGCCGACGGCGATCGGCGTCTGCGTCATCGCCTTTGTCGCGATCCTGACGGTCTGCCTGTTTTCGGCGATGACCCGGTTCGGGCTTGTCGGCGCCCGGCTGCTGCAGGTGGCGCTTCTGGCGGCCCTTGCCCGGCCGCTGCCGGTGCTGGCGGGTCTTTTCTTCGTGGCAGCGCTCTGGCTCATCCACATCATCTTTTATCCGTTCACCGTGTTTACCCCGGTGATCTTCAACTTTTCCCTTGGCGCGCTCGCACTGGCATTTTCGGCGCACAAGGCAACCGGTTTCGCGTTTTCCCGCATTTTGGGGGTGGATAGTCCGGACGCGAAAACCATGGCAACGGCGCAAAAGCGCGCCTAAACGGAGGAGTGAATATGAAAAACCTGCTCAAACTGACCCTTCTGGCGACGGTGGGCCTGATGCCGCTTGCCGCTCAGGCACAGGACAAGACGACCATCAACTGGGCGCTCTGGGACTGGGACGCGACGGCCTACTACCAGCCGATCATCGACGCCTTCGAGGCCAAATATCCCGACATCACCGTCGAACATACCGATCTCGGTTCGGCCGATTTTTCCACCATGCTGATGACCCAGCTTTCCGGCGGCGGCTCCGATCTCGATGTTGTTCAGATCAAGGACATTCCGGGCTACGCCAATCTGGTCAAGGCCAATCTTCTGGCCTCGCTCAATGACGATATCGCCGAAAACGGCATCGACACCGACGCCTATGGCGGCCTGATCGAGGCGCTGACGGTCGACGGCAATGTCTATGCCCTGCCGTTCCGCTCAGACGTCTGGATCCTCTATTACAACAAGGATCTGTTCGACGAAGCCGGCGTTGAATACCCGACCAATGACATGACCTGGGACGAATTCGCCGAAAAGGCGCGTGCGCTGACATCCGGCTTCGGCGCCAACAAGACCTATGGCGGCCTGTTCCACACATGGCGTTCGACCGTTCAGCTGCCCTGCATCATGGATGGCGAACATACGCTCGACGGCGGCTCCTATGAGTTCCTCAAGCCCTGCTACGAACTTGTGCTGGGCCTGCAGGAAGATGGCGCCGTGCCGTCCTACGCCCAGCTGAAGACCTCCGGCACGCACTATTCGGGTCCGTTCTACAACGGCGCGATCGGCATGCTGCCGATGGGCAGCTGGTTCATCGGCACGCAGATCCAGAAGGTCGCGTCGGGCGAATCGCTGGCCACCAACTGGGGCATTGCCCGCTATCCGCATATGGAGGGCATCGAGGCCGGAACGACGGCCGCGACAGTCACCTCGGTCGGCGTTGCGGCCAATTCCGAAAACAAGGATGCCGCCATGAAGTTCGCCAACTTCATCGCCGGCCCCGAAGGCGCCAAGGTGATTGCCGAAACCGGTACGTTCCCTGCGCTGATGACGGATGAGGTGCTCGCCACGATCACGTCGAAGGAAGGCTTCCCGACGGACGAGACCAGCAAGGGGGCGTTGAAGACGGTACAGAGCTATCTCGAAATGCCGGTCAACCTGAAGGCTGCCGATATCGAGGTTGTCCTCAACCGGGCTCACGACAACATCATGACCGACAACATTTCGGTCGAGGATGGCCTGAAGAACATGGATGAAGGCGTTCAGCAGATCCTGAACAAGTAAGTCCCGAGCACAGAGAGCGCGTCCGGGCAAAGCCGCCGGGGCGCGCTTTCATTTTCCATCCGTGACTTTTTTCGTCTTCCGCCCGCAAAAAGCCAGTCTTGTTGACAAGTCTGGTTGACGCCAAACCGCATTCGCTATCACATACACCCGTCTTATTTTCAGGGAGGGAAAATGTCCGACACCGATCTTCTGCGTGAGGCCTTCGCCGAGCGTTTCGGCGGAGCTCCTCATCTTTTCCGAGCGCCCGGACGCGTCAACCTGATCGGCGAGCATACCGACTACAATGACGGTTTCGTCATGCCGGCCGCGCTCGAGTTCGAGGCAGAGGCGGCCGCCGCCGCGCGCGACGACCGCATCATAAGGATCCACTCCCTCAACAACGGCAAGAGCGCCGAAATCGATCTCGACGCGGAGACGAACGCGCCGCGCGGCGACTGGACGGACTATGCCTTTGGCGTCGCCTTGATGATCGAGAAGGCCGGCACGACGCTCAAGGGCGCCGACATTCTGGTGTCGTCGAGCGTTCCGGTCGGCTCCGGCCTGTCCTCTTCGGCTGCGCTCGAAGTGGTCACCGGCTATGCGCTGCTTTCGCTTTCCGGATACCCGGTCGATACTGTCGAGCTCGCCAAACTCTGCCAGAAAGCGGAGAACGAGTATGTCGGCATGCGCTGCGGCATCATGGACCAATTCATTTCCGCCAACGGCGTTCATGACCATGCCTTGATGATCGATTGCCGCTCGCTGGAGCGCAAACCGGTGCCGATCGACTCCAGAGCGCGCATCGTCGTTGCCAATTCCATGGTCCACCATGCGCTTGCCGACGGCGAATACAACAAGCGCCGGAACTCCTGCGAGGAGGGCGTGCGCCTGCTCCAGCCCGCGCTCGGCGACATCACGGCGCTGCGCGATGTGAGCTTCGATGCGCTCGAGGAGCACCGCGATTTCCTGCCAGACCTCACCTATCGCCGCTGCCGCCATATTGTTACCGAAAACGAGCGCGTGCTGGCCGCTGCCGATGTGCTGGAGCGCGGCGATCTCCAGGCTTTCGGCCGGCTGATGAACGCCTCGCACGCCTCCATGCGCGATGATTACGAGATTTCCTGCGCCGAGGTCGATACGCTGGTCGAGATCGCACAGGCGCAGCCAGGCGTGTTCGGCGCGCGCATGACCGGCGGCGGTTTCGGCGGCTGCGTTGTCAGTCTCGTCGCGGTCGAGGCGGTCGATGACTTTATTGAGAGTGTGCGCGCGGCCTATTTCGAGGCCACTGGCCACACCTCCGACATCTTTGCCTGCGCACCGCAGGATGGCGCCGGTCCCCTTGTCTGATGAACGAGAGGCCGGATGAACGAGAGGAGTTGAACCGATGAACGCGTTTTCCGATCACCCGCATCGCCGCTACAATCCGCTATCCGGCGAATGGGTCCTGGTTTCGCCGCATCGCTCCAAACGCCCCTGGCAGGGACAGGTCGAGGATGCGGTGACGGAGGAGATGCCGGCCCATGATCCCGAGTGCTACCTCTGCCCCGGCAATACCCGGGTCAACGGAGAAACCAACCCGCATTACACGGGTACTTTCATCTTCGACAATGATTTCGCCGCGCTGACGGAGCACGCCCCGAAAGAACGTTTCGAAGAAGGGCTTCTGTTGGCCGAGGGCGAATGCGGCATCTGCCGCGTCATCTGCTTCTCGCCGCGTCATGATCTGACGCTGGCCCGCATGGCGGTCGCCGATATCGCCAAGGTGGTGGATGCCTGGGTCGCGCAATATGAGGAACTCGGCGTCCATCCCGACATCAATCACGTCCAGATTTTCGAAAACCGCGGCGCGATGATGGGGTGTTCCAACCCCCACCCCCATGGCCAGATCTGGGCAAGCCGCAGCCTGCCGAACGAAGCGGCGAAGGAGACGGAAAACCAGCGCGCCTATTACGAGGAGCATGGAAAGCCGCTTCTGATGGCCTATCTCGAGCAGGAACTGGCGCTCGACGAGCGGATCCTGTTCGAGAACGAGGGATTCGTGGCGTTGGTGCCCTATTGGGCGGTCTGGCCGTTCGAGACCATGGTGCTGCCGAAGCGCCACATCCGGTCCATGGAAGAGATGACGGAGAAGGAGCGGGAGGAGCTCGCCGAGGCGCTGTCGAAGATCACGGTGCGCTACGACAATCTGTTCAAGACGTCGTTTCCCTATTCCATGGGTTTCCACCAGCGCCCGACCGACGGCGAAGAACATGATGAATGGGTGATGCATGCGCATTTCCTGCCGCCGCTTCTGCGCTCGGCCACGGTGAAGAAATTCATGGTCGGTTTCGAACTGCTCGGCTCGCCGCAGCGCGACCTGACGCCGGAGCAGGCGGCAGAGCGGTTGCGCGACCTGCCCGACATCCATTATCTGGCCGGTTGACCAACCGGCGGGACCGAGAACTGGCGACCGGCGGCGCTCGCCGCCGGTCGTTGGCGCCCTGATGCACAGAAAGACCGATAATGCCCCAAAAGCCGAATCTCGCCTGGCTTTCCGATCCTGAAGTCTTCGCGGTCAACCGTCTTGATCCCGTTTCCGATCACATTGCCTGGCCGTCCCCCGAGGCAGCGGCGAAGGGCGAGGAAAATCCGTTTCGCCAGAGCCTTGCCGGCCGCTGGGCCTTCAGCCTGGCAAGATGCGTCGCCGACCGGCCGGACGGCTTTCACCTCCGCGATTTCGACCTTGCGGACTGGGACAGGATCGACGTGCCCGGCTACATGCAGCTTCAGGGCTTTGGCGAGAACCAGTATGTGAACACCCAGTATCCCTGGGACGGGATCGAGGCGCTGCGTCCGCCCGAGGTTCCGGAGGCCAATCTTGTCGGCTCCTATCTGCGGGATTTCTCTTTCGAAGAACGCGCCGGAACCGGCCGCGTGGTCCTCACTTTCGACGGGGTCGAGACGGCCTTCCTCGTCTGGCTGAACGGCGCGTTTCTTGGCTACAGCGAAGACAGTTTCACGCCGGCCCGTTTCGATGTGACCGATTATCTGGAAGAGGGCGACAACCGGCTGGCGGTGCAGGTGTTCCAGCGTTCTTCGGCAAGCTGGATCGAGGATCAGGATTTCTGGCGCCTGACCGGGATTTTCCGCGATGTCTGGCTGGAACAGCAGCCCGGTCTCCATCTGGAAGACCTGTTCGTCACCACCGATCTCGCCGATGACTATGCCGCGGCGAAGCTTAGCTTGCAGATGAAGCTTGCCGTTCCGGGAGAAGGCGCCGCAGTCGAGGTGGCGCTTTCCGGCAGGAACGGCGAAGCGGTGGTTGCGCCGCGTCGTTTCGATGCCGCTCCGGAGATGGACCTTGTCTTCGATATTGCCGCGCCGGATCTCTGGAGCGCGGAAGCGCCGAACCTCTATGACCTTTCGATTACCCTGATCGATGCCGATGGCCAGACCGTCGAGTTCATTCCAGAGCGCATCGGCTTCCGCCGCTTCGAGATCATCGACCGCGTCATGCATCTGAACGGCAAACGCATCGTCTTCAACGGCGTCAACCGGCACGAATTCAACCCGGTTCGGGGCCGGGCCGTCACCCATGAGGACATGCTCTTTGACGTGCGCTTCTTCAAGCGCAACAACATCAACGCCGTGCGCACCAGTCACTACCCGAACCAGTCGGCTTTCTACCGGCTGTGTGACGAATACGGGCTCTATGTCATCGACGAGGCCAATCTGGAAAGCCATGGTTCCTGGCAGAAGGACGGCGCTGTCGAGCCAAGCTGGGTGGTGCCCGGCGACCGGGCGGATTGGCGCGCGCCGGTCCTCGACCGCGCCCGCTCCATGCTCGAGCGCGACAAGAACCATGCCTCGGTCCTGATCTGGTCCTGCGGCAATGAGAGCTTTGGCGGCAGCGTCATCTTCGACATGTCGAACTGGTTTCGAGAGCGCGATCCCTCGCGGCTCGTTCATTACGAGGGCGTTTTTCATGACCGGCGTTTCGATGGCACCTCCGACATGGAAAGCCGCATGTATGCGCGGCCGCAGGATGTCGAGGCATGGCTGAAGGACGATCCGCAAAAGCCGTTCATCCTCTGCGAATACACCCACGCCATGGGCAATTCCTGTGGCGGCATGCATCTCTATACCGATCTCGTCGACCGCTATCCGCAATATCAGGGCGGCTTCATCTGGGACTATATCGACCAGGCGCTGGCGCTCGGCGACGGCGTGAGCGATCGCCGGCTCGGCCTTGGCGGCGATTTCGATGACCGCCCGTCAGACTATACGTTCTGTACCGATGGCATTGTCACGGCATGGCGGGAGGAAACGCCGAAGGTGCAGGAGGTGCGGGCGCTTTACCAGACCTTCGACATCTTGCCGGCGCGCGATGCGGTCACGATCCGCAACAGGAACCTGTTCGTTTCATCCGCCGCTCTTGTGCTCAAGATCCGGCTGCTGAAGGAGGGCGTCGAGGCCTTTTCGACCGCTCTGGAGCCGGAGATTGCTGCCGGCGATACGGCGACGCTGCCGATCGAACTGCCCGGCGACCTGGCTTCCGGCGAATACGCCCTGCAGGCCTCGCTTTGCCTGAAGCAGAAGACGGCATGGGCGGATGCCGGGCATGAAGTGGCTTTCGGCGAACATGTCTTCACCATCGACGGCGAGGCCGTGCCGCCTGAACCGGCGCCCCTGAAGCTGGTTCGCGGCGATCTGCATCTCGGCGTCGAGACGCCGGAGTATTTTGCGCTGTTTTCAGACGCCTTCGGCGGCATGACTTCGTTGAAGGTCGGCGGCATCGAGTTCATGCGCCGCCTGCCGCGCCTCACCTTCTGGCGGGCGATGACCGACAATGATCGCGGCCGCGACCACGGCTTTGAGCATGCCATCTGGCAAACGGCGAGCCTTTATGCGAAACGCGGACCTGTCGATTTTGATATGAGCGGCGATGAGCCGGTGGTGCGATATCGCTTTCCGCTTCCGGGCCTCCCGGTCATGCCCGAGGTTTCATACCGGGTCGGGCGCGATGGATTGATCCATGTGAAAGCCGATTTCCCCGGCGGCGAGGGACTGCCGGATCTGCCGATCTTTGGCCTCCAGTTCACGCTTCCGCCAGCCTTCGACCGGTTCCGCTATTACGGGCTCGGGCCGGAGGAAAACTATGCCGACCGGTGCCGCGGCGCTCGCCTCGGCATTTTCGAGCGCTCGGTTATCGGCAATCTGTCGCCCTATTCCGTGCCGCAGGAATGCGGCAACCGCATGGGCACGCGCTTTGCCGAGGTGACGGACGATAAGGGCAGGGGCCTGCGTTTTTGTGCCGAAGGCGCGCCGTTCGAGTTCAATGCGCTGCCCTATGGCACGATGGAGCTTGAGACAGCCGAACGGCCGGAGCTGCTGCCGCCGGTGACGAAAACGGTGGTGACGATTGCAGCGCGGCAGATGGGTATCGGCGGGGACGACAGCTGGGGTTCGCCCGTGCATGAGCCCTACCGCATCGCTTCCCATCAGCCGCTTTCTCTTGCATTCTCTGTCGCGCCAATCGGCTGACAGGGCGAGGATGATTTGAGGGCACCCATGGGTGCTGACAAGGAGATGGATGAAATGGCAATACTCGTAACAGGCGGCGCCGGCTATGTCGGAAGCCACATGGCCCATGCGCTTGTCGATCGCGGTGAGGATGTCGTGGTGATCGATGATCTTTCGACCGGTCATCGCGAATTGATCCCGGAAAAGGCCAGGCTGGTCGAAGGCGATATCGCCGACAAGACGCTGGTCTCCAGGCTGATCGCGGATGAGAACATCAATGCGATCGCCCATTTCGCCGGCTCCATCGTGGTCTCCGACTCGGTCTCGGATCCGCTGACCTATTACGAAAACAACACGGTCAAGTCGCGGGCGCTGATCGAGACGGCGGTGGAGGCCAAGATCGAGGCCTTCCTGTTTTCCTCGACCGCCGCCGTCTACGGCGAGCCCGGCGTCGATCTTCTCGACGAGGAACAGAACCTGCAGCCGGTTTCGCCCTATGGCTGGTCAAAACTGATGACCGAGGTGATGCTGCGCGACAGTGCTGCGGCCTATGGCCTGAAATATGCAGCGCTGCGCTATTTCAATGTCGCAGGCGCCGATCCTGAAGGCCGCACCGGAGAGACCCGCGAACATGCCACCCATCTGATCGAGATTGCCGCCCAGGCTGCGACCGGACGGCGCAACCGCATGCAGATCTTCGGCACGGATTATCCGACGCCGGACGGCACCTGCCTCAGGGACTATATCCACGTCACCGACCTGATCGACGCCCATGTGAAGGCGCTGATGCATCTTCTGAACGGCGGCGCGAATTTCGTAGCCAATTGCGGCTATGGCCACGGTTTCTCGGTACTGCAGGTGGTTGATGCGATCAAGCGCGTCTCCGGCGTTGATTTCCGCGTCGACATGGCCGAACGCCGCCCGGGCGATCCGCCCGCGCTGGTCGCCGATTCCGCCCGCGTACGCGAAATTCTCGGCTGGGAGCCGAAATATGACGATCTCGAAACCATCGTCCGCCACGCGCTCGCCTGGGAAGACCAGCTGGTGAAGGGTCGCGTCAAGCTTTAGAATTTGGCATTGACGTCGGACATCAGTGTCCGGCGTCGGCCGGGGGCGGTGAAACCTTCATGACGCCCGGTTTGCGCATCAGCAGAACCAGCGGCATCAGCGCGATGGTGACGATCATCATCAGCTTGAAGTCGTCTAGGTAGGAGATCATCGCAGCCTGCAGGCTGATTTCCGAATTGACCAGGAAGACCAGGACTTGATGACCGAAGCCTGTCTTCTCCGCGATGTCGGCAAGGCGGGGTCCATCTTCGACGAGTTTTGCCGTCATCTCCGTGCGGTTGGTGGCAATGTTCCAGGCAAGCACCGTGGAAAGCAGCGAGATGCCGACGCTGGAGCCGATATTGCGCACGAGGTTGAAGACGCCGGCGGCTTCCGCGCGAAAGCGCGATTCCAGCGTCGCATAGGCGAGCGTCGACAGCGGTACGAAGACCAGGCCGAGCCCGAAGCCCTGGATGATGCCCGTCATGATGATCGGCTGCTCGCCCATATCGACGGAAAAGCCCGTCATCATGTGCATCGACCAGGCGGTCAGCGACAGACCGAGCAGGATGGCGATGCGGCTGTCGATCCGGTTTGAGAGCCGGCCATAGATCATCATCGCGATCATCGTTCCGAAGCCGCGCGGCGCCATGATCAGGCCGGAGCGGCTGGCGGTATAGCCGAGCACGTCCTGCAGCATCGCTGGCAGAAGGGCGGAGCCGCCGAGCACCATGGCGCCGACGAGCGCACTGAGCGCCAGCGCCGTCAGCAGGTTCTTGTCCTTCAGCACGTGAAGCGAGATGAACGGGTCGCGGGCGTTGCGGATATGGATCCCGAACACCCAGAGGCCGGAGATGAACAGGCCGGTCTCGATCCAGATTTCCGTCGACTGGAACCAGTTTTCGGCCTGGCCGCGATCGAGAACCATCTGCAGCGCGCCGATGGCGATCGCCAGCATGGCAAAGCCGAAAAAGTCGAAACGGCGCACCTTCGGCGGTGTTTTCGGCAGGAACAGAAGCATGCCGGCGATGGCGAGCATGCCGACCGGCAGGTTGACGTAGAAGACATAGCGCCAGCCCCAGTTTTCCGTCAGCCAGCCGCCGAGCGTCGGACCGATGATCGGACCCAGCATGACGCCCATGCCCCAGACCGCCATGGCCTGACCGTGGCGTTCGCGCGGATTGATATCGAGAAGAACGGTCTGCGACAGCGGCACGAGACAGGCGCCGAAGAGCCCCTGCAAGACGCGGAAGGCGACCATTTCATTCAGGCTCGAGGCCATGCCGCAGGCCATGGAGGCGATCACGAAGCCGGCGGCCGAAACGAGGAATATCTGTCTGAGGCCGAAACGATCCGACAGCCAGCCGGTGACCGGGGTGATGATGGCGGAGGCTACGATATAGGAGGTCAGAACCCAGGTGATCTGGTCCTGGCTGGCGCCAAGCGAGCCGCGCATGGAGGGCAGAGCGACATTGGCAATCGTGGTGTCCAGCACCTGCATGATGGTGGCCAGCATGATGGATATGGACAACAACCCCTTGTAGGGAATGTTGAGCATATCCACCGGTTCGGCGGTGGCGTCACTCACTTTGCTCACCATCTGCGGCGATCGCCGTCTCTCCGAAACCGATTGCGGCAAGCCCGTTTGAAACGAAGCGCGGCAGGCCGCGCGCATGCCCGGTATCGACGCCGACGGTCGCGCTCATGCCGATGCGCAGCGGCGGCGTCCGGTCGGTGATGTCGAGCGCGATGCGAACGGGCACACGCTGGACGACCTTGACCCAGTTGCCGCTGGCGTTCTGCGCCGGGATCAGCGAGAAGGCCGATCCGGTGCCCGCGCCGATGCTTTCGACCGTGCCCTGGATGAGGGCGTCGGGATAGGCGTCGATGGTGATTTCGACGGGCTGTCCCGCCCGCATATGGGCAAGGTCGGTTTCCTTGAAGTTCGCCTCGATCACCGTCGATCCGGTTTCGACGAGGGTGAGCACGCTGGACGCGGTGGAGACGAACTGGCCCGGCCTCAGCGCAGTCGTCTGGGTGACAATGCCGTCGGCAGGCGCGGTGACCCTTGTGCGCCTGAGATTGATTTCCGCTGCCGAAAGGCGGGCGAGAGCCGCCATCACATCCGGGTGCCTGTCGGTTTCGATATCGGGACTGCCGCCGAGGGCTGCCTTGGCGCTGGCGACATCCTGCCGGGCGCTGACAACGGCGCCCTCTGCGGTCTTCAGAGTCAGGTCGGCCTCATCAAGCGCGGTCTGGCTGACGGCGCCCTGGCCGAGAAGCGTCTTCTGGCGGCTCTCGCGCGTGCGTGCGATCTCGAGCGCCTCTTGTGCGGTATCGAGTTCGGCCTCGGCCTTCAGATAGTCGGATTTCAGCTTTTCGACGTCAAGCCTTGCCGAGGCGACCGCCGCCTTCGCCTGGTCGACGGCGTTCACATAGGTCGTGTCGTCAATGGCAAAGAGAAGGCTGCCCTTGGTAATCCGGTCGTTCTCGTCAGCGCCGACCGTGGTGATTTCGCCGCTGACCTGCGGCACGATCCGGACCTGATCCTGGCTGATATAGGCGTTTTCGGTGGAAACGACCCGGCCGCCGGTAACATAGACATAGCCGCCGATGACGGCAAGCAGCACCGGCACGGAGGCCATCAGGACAAACCGGCCCGGCCTGCGGCGCTTCGGGGGAACAATGGTGACATCATTTTCGGCAGTCGTCGCAGACGGCTCGACCGAAGCATCCTGATCGGTTGAACTACTCATGATTTTTTCCTGATGAATATGAGCCGTCTTGGCGGCTGAAAATGGCGGTCCTGCTGAAATGTCTCTTGGGAGACATTGTCAATTAGGATACGTTCATGTATCTAATATTGGAGGCGCATCCTGTCAACAGGATTCACGCGTGTTTCTTATAGAGGTGAAAATGACAGGTCCCAAAACCGAACGCAGGCGTGGCGAGGCGCTGGAATCAGCGATCCTCGAGGCAGCCTTCGATATGCTGGTAGAAGCCGGCTATGGGGGAATGACCATGGAGGCTGTCGCCAGGCGCGCCGGCACCAGCCGTCCTGTCCTCTACCGGCGCTGGCCCAATGCGGCGGAGCTGACGGTTGCGGCCATGCGTCACCATCTTGCAGCCAATCCCTTGGAAATTCCCGACACCGGCAATCTGCGCGATGATGTGATGGGCCTGCTTCGCCATATCGTCGAAAGGCGCACGCGGCTTGGCGCGCTGATGTCGGTGGAACTTAAAGATTTCTTCCGCGAGACCAATTCAAGTCCGGCCAAGCTGAAGGCGCAGATCGTCTCTCGCGAACAACATGTCATGGACGTGCTGCTCAGCCGGGCGATCGCGCGCGGAGAGATCGAGGCCCGGCCCTTTCGTCCGCGCGTCGTCTCGCTGCCGGTCGATCTCTTGCGCAACGAGATGATGATGACGCTGGAACCCGCCAGCGAACAGGCGATCGAAGAGATGGTCGACGAGATTTTCCTGCCGCTCGTGGGGTATCGCGGGGGCAGGGATAAAGAATAGGTGGGAGCCCAACAGCAGCCCCGGCTTGCCGAAAAGTGTTTTGCAAACGGACGGAGCTCGCCTCAATACGCGACGTCACGCCGGCTCAGGGCTGGCATGACGGAGGAAAGGGCCTGGCAATGAATTGAGGCCCGTCATCAGATTCTAAAGTCTGCCGATATAATCCGCCAGCCGCTCGGCCGCGTCCTCCAACTGGCCGGCATTGCGCAGGAAGCAGGCTCTGAGGAAGGGCTCGCCGCCGGGGCCGAAGGCAGAGCCGGGCGCCAGGCCGACGCCGGTCTTGTCGACGATGTCGAGCGCGGCCTTGCGGCTGTCGGTCAGCCCGTCGATCTTGAGAAAGGCGTAAAGCGCGCCGTCGGGCTTCAGCGTCTCCACCCGGTTTGTCGCCAGCAGCCGGTCGCAGAGGATGTCGCGCCCGATGCGCGCCCGCTCGTAGTTCTCGGCAATCACCTGATCGCCGTCGCGGATCGCGGCAAGCGCGCCCTGCTGCATGAACTGGGCGACGCCCGAGGTCGTGTACTGAATAAGGTTCTCGATCGTGTCGCCCAGTTCCGGCGGCGCGACCAGCCAGCCGACGCGCCATCCGGTCATCGACCAGTTCTTGGAGAAGGAATTGATGAACACGATCCGGTCGCCGTCTTGCCTGATATCGAGGAAGGAGGGCGCGCGACCCCCGGCGAAGTGATAGAGCGCATAAATCTCGTCGGCCAGGATCCAGACGCCGTGGCGGCGCGCGATATCAAGCAGTGCCGACAGGTCCTCAAGGCTTGCCGTCCAGCCGGTCGGATTGGCCGGCGTGTTGACGAAGATCATCCGCGTCTTGTCGGTGATCGCCGCTTCCACCCGCTCGGGATCGAGGTTCCAGCGACCATCGACAAATTCCAGCGGAACGCCGACCTTGCGCGCGCCGGAGACGCCAAGCGCGGCGGCGATATTCGGCCAGGCGGGGGTGAAATAGATCGCCTCGTCGCCGGGCTCCGTCATCGCCTCGACCATGACCTTGATCGCATGCATGCCGGAGCTTGTGACATAGACATGCTCCGGCGAAAGCTTCGCGCCGAAATGGCGGGCGTAGTAATCGGCGATCGCTGAACGCAGCGGCGGGATGCCGCGCTGATGGGTATAGAAGGTCTCGCCGTTGTCGAGCGCCCCTTTTGCCGCGTCACGGATGAACTGCGGCGTCGGCAGGTCGCCTTCACCGGCCCAGAGCGGCAGAAGGTTCTCGCGGTCGCGGCCGTAATTGATGATTTCGACAATGCCGCTTTCCGGCGCGTTCTGTGCCCTGAGGCTGAGGCTTTTCGTGAGTGTCATGCGGTTCTCCGTGCTCAATCCGTTCTAATGCGGAGAGCGGTCTGCATTCCATCAAATTCACGACCGAAATCATTGATTTTTGTGATGGCTTCTGCTGCGACAGTCGCATTTGAAAGCGGCGGCCGATAGCCTATGGTGGAAAGGCTCGCGAAGGGAGGCGTTTCATGCTGCCGAGCTGGCTGATCTTGTTGGCGGCGCTGCTTTACATCATGCTGCTGTTTGCCGTGGCGAGCTACGGGGACCGGCGGGCGAAGCGCGAACTCGCGCCGCGTTCCGGCCGCAATTTCGTCTATGCGCTTTCGCTTGCCGTCTATTGCACCTCCTGGACCTATTTCGGCGGCGTCGGGCTTGCCGCAACGCGCGGGCTCGAGTTTCTCGGCATCTATATCGGGCCTATCCTGGTCTTCACCATCGGCATGCCGGTGGTCCGGCGCATCGTTTCGCTGGCAAAATCGGAAAAGCTGACCTCGGCGGCCGATTTCCTCGCCGCCCGCTACGGCAAGAACCCGATGGTGGCGGGTCTCGTTGCATTGATCTCGCTTGCCGCCGCCATTCCCTATATCGCGCTGCAATTGAAGGCGGTTTCGGATTCCGTTGCCGTCATGGTTGGCGGCACGATCGATCCACCCTCCGTTGGCGCGGCCTTCGGGGTCGGCCTGCCGCTTGCCGTCACCTTGGCGCTGGCAAGCTTCGCCATCGTCTTCGGAACCCGCCACACGGATGCGACCGAGCATCAGGACGGGCTGATCCTGGCGATTGCCATGGAATCGGTGGTGAAGCTGGTGGCCTTCGGCTCGGTCGGCCTGTTCGTGCTGTTCGCGCTCTATAACGGCCCGGCCGATCTTCTCGCCGCCGCCCGAGAGAATGCGGCTGCTGCGGCGGCACTGACCTACGAGACGCCGATGAGCCGCTGGGTGCTGCTCACGGTGCTGTCGGCCTTCGCCATCCTGCTTCTGCCGCGCCAGTTTCACGTCACCGTCGTTGAAAATCGCACCGAGGGCGAGCTCAGCCTCGCCCGCTTTCTGTTTCCCGCCTATCTGATCGCCATCAACCTTCTCGTGATGCCGGTCGCGATCGGCGGCGCGATGACGCTTGGACCCGGCGTCGATCCGGACCTCTACGTCCTGCAGCTGCCGCTCACCCAGGGTCAGCCGCTGATCTCGCTCGTCACTTTCCTTGGCGGCTTTTCGGCGGCAACGGCGATGGTCATCGTCGCCTCCGTCGCGCTGGCGATCATGCTGTCGAACGATATCGTCAACCCCGTTCTGCTCAGGCGGCGGATGATTGCCGGCGGCACCCACCGCCAGGATTTCTATTCGCTGCTGCTCAATATCCGCCGCGCCTCGATCCTCGGCGTCATGCTGCTGGGCTATGCCTATTATCGTCATATCGACAGCGATCGCGGTCTGTTCTCCATCGGTCTTCTGGCCTTCGCGGCCATCGCCCAGGTGGCGCCGGCGCTGTTCATCGGGCTTGTCTGGCGCACAGCCAATGCGCGCGGCGCCATTCTCGGTCTGTCGCTCGGCTTCCTCACCTGGGTCTATCTTCTGTTCGTGCCGAGCCTTGGCGGGCCGGACCATTCGGCGATTGCCGGCGAAGTGATGAACTTCATCATTCCGGGTACCGGACTTTTCGTCGGTCCGGATGCCGATATTCTTCTGAACGTCACCTGCCTGTCGCTGCTGATCAATGTCGCCGGCCTCGTTCTCGGTTCGCTGAGCCGTCAGACGCGTCCGCTGGAACGCATCCAGTCCGGCATCTTCGTCAAGCGCCAGGCCCGCTGGCAGTCGTCCGCGCGCGGCATCGGCACGGGCGTTTCCGTCGGCATGCTGCGCGAGACGCTGAACGGCTATCTCGGCACGGAACGCACGGCGCGCTCCTTCGCCACGTTCGAGCGCAATGCCGGCCGGCGCATGGGCGATGACGAGCAGGCCGATATGGCGCTCATTCACTTTTCCGAGCAATTGCTCGGCAGCGCCATCGGTTCGTCCTCGGCGCGGCTCGTCCTGTCGCTGGTGCTGCAGCGCGCCGAAGCCGCCTCCGGCGATGCCGCCTTCCTGCTCGACCAGGCAAGCGAGGCGCTGCAGTACAATCAGGGCCTGCTGCAGACCGCTCTCGCCCAGATCGATCAGGGCATCGCGGTTTTCGATGCGTCCAACCGGCTGACCGTCTGGAACAAGCGCTTTCGCGCGCTGCTCGACCTGCCGGAAGAGGTCGGCCAGGTCGGCTATCCGCTGATCAACATCATGGGCCGGCTTTCCTCGCGCGGCGATCTCACCGGCGACGAGGCGCACGAGGCGCTCAGGCGTTTGAGGGCGCATGAAAGCGCCTTTCCGATGGTGCTCGACAAGGGGCGGCGGATCATCGAGGTGCAGTCGCGCGCCATGCCGGAAGCCGGCATGGTCGTCACCTTCACCGACATTACCCGGCGGGTGGAGGCCGATCTGGCGCTCAAGCAGGCCAATGAGACGCTGGAGCAGCGCGTTGCCGCGCGCACGGCGGAACTGACCGAGGTCAACAAGGCGCTGCGCGTCGCGCGCGCGGCTGCCGACGAGGCCAATATCGGCAAGACGCGCTTCTTCGCCGCCGCAGGCCACGACATCCTGCAACCGCTCAATGCCGCGCGGCTTTACGCAACCGCGCTCGGCGAGCGCATGCCCGCCGATGGCGAGGAGCGCGCCTTTGCCGAGAAAATCGATTCCGCGCTGCAATCGGTCGAGGATATTCTGGGCGCGGTGCTGGATATTTCCAGGCTCGATGCAGGGGCGATGAAGCCGCATTTTGCCGCGGTGAACCTTGGCGACATGCTGAAGCGGGTCGAAACCGACTTCCGCCCGCTTGCCGATGAGCGCGGGCTGGAATTCACAGTGGTCAAATCGTCGCTCAAGGTGCGTTCGGACGCCCATGCCCTCAGACGCCTGGTGCAGAACCTGGTGTCGAACGCGATCAAGTACACGATCACCGGCAAGGTGCTGGTCGGCGTGCGCCGCCATGGCGACCAGGCGGTTATCGAAGTGCATGATACCGGGATCGGCATTCCCGCCTCGAAGGCGGAAAGCGTTTTCAAGGAGTTCACCCGGCTGGATGAAGGCGCGCGCGCCGCCCAGGGGCTCGGTCTCGGCCTTTCGATCGTCGACCGGCTTGCCCGCATGCTCGAACATCCCGTCGCGCTGTCTTCCGCGCCGGGCGAGGGGACCGTGTTCCGCCTCACCGTGCCGCTGGCGGACGCCGCCAGCGAAACCGCGCCGCAGGCGGCGAAGCCGGCAAGCCGGCTGCCCGGCCATGCCATTGTCGGCCTCAAGGTGCTCTGCATCGACAATGAGGAGGCCATTCTGGAAGGCATGCGGGTTCTGCTCGGCGGCTGGGGCGCGGACGTTCATGTCGCCCGCGGCGCCGAAGCCGCCGTCGCGCTCGATATCATACCCGATGTCATCATCGCCGACTATCATCTGGACAATGGTGGTAGCGGCGTGCGCGCGGTCGTTGCCCTGCGCGAGCATTACCAGCGCCATATTCCTGCCCTGCTTCTGACCGCCGACCGCACGCAGGATGTGCGCGATCTGGCGGCGGAGGAAGACATCGTCGTCCAGCACAAGCCGCTGAAGCCGGCCCTGCTGCGCGCCTTCCTCAACCAGATCGCGATCTTCCACAAGGCCGCGGCCGAGTAGGCCACTCTCTAACCTATTGATGCGCTAGCCCGTCTGCCCCGCCTGCTCCTGCTTGCGCCAGCGCAGCGACGACCAGAGCGAAAGGCCGATCAGCCCGGCGCCGATCAGGCCGGTGACGGCTTCGGGGATATGAACGAGTGTCTGGGCGAACATGATCACCGCCAGCACCAGGATGGCGTAGAAGGCGCCATGTTCGAGAAAGCGGAAATGCGACAGCGTCTTCCTGTCGACCAGCAGGATCGTCAGCGAGCGTACATACATGGCGCCGATGCCGAGCCCGATGGCGATCACCAGAAGATTCTTGGAGAGCGCGAAGGCGCCGACCACGCCGTCAAAGGAAAAGCTTGCATCCAGAACCTCCAGATAGATGAAGGCGCCAAGGCCGCCCTGGGCCGCAGTCTTCGCCACCTTCGCCTGGCTGGCATCCAGGAAACCGCTCAGGATCTCGACGCCGAGAAAGGTGATCAGGCCGTAAAGCGCGGGATAGAGGAAATCCGCCGAGCGCTCTTCCGCCACAAGCCCGGAAAAGAACAGCACCAGAATGAGCGCGACGCCGATCTCGATGCCCTTGATCGAGGACGAGCGTGCCACCGGTTCCTCCAGCCATGGCAGCCAGTGCACGTCCTTGTCTCGATCGAAGAAATAGGAGAGGCCGACCATCAGCAGGAAAGTGCCGCCGAAGGCCGCGATCGAAAGATGCGCATGATGCATGATGTCGGCATAGGCGCGCGGCTCGGCAAAGGCGAGGTGAACCGCATCGACCGGGCCGACCTTCGCGGCAAGCGCGACGATGATCAGGGGAAAGATGAGCCGCATGCCGAACACGGCGATCAGAATGCCCCAGGTCAGGAAGCGCCGCTGCCAGGCATGGCTCATCGCCTTCAGCTTGTTGGCGTTGACGATGGCATTGTCGAAGGAGAGCGAGACTTCCAGCACGGCGAGCACGGCGGTGATGAACAGGAAGGTCAGAGCGCCGCGCGTCCCGAAGCTGAGATAGCCGTAGGCGGTGCTCGCGAGAAGGCCGGCGGCCGTGACGATAAAGGCCCACTTGAAATAGGAAAGGGTGGTGGTCATGGCAGCACCTTCGATGGTGCGGCGATATCGTTGGACGCGCATACGCCTTGCGCACGCGGTCCGACGCGATGATTGTGAAGCATGATAGACATGTCCGCCGGCTAATTTGCGGGCAGTACCGACATCACGAGAGCGCCGTCAAACTCTCGCCAGAGGGGCCCGGTACCGGGTTCGCCGTCGCGCGCGGAGACCGGGGCGATGACCCCGTCGCGCGAAAAATGGCCGGCCCCTGCGGGCCTGCCTCCTCACGATCGGCGCCCACAGATTTAGCCGCGCCGCGCGCGCCGTCAACCCCTTCGTCATCGCGGCCTCTGATTATGTCGCGTCGGCTCCGGCGCTCCGGGCCGCCGGGCTGATTTTCAGCTTGCCGGAAAGCCGGGGGCGGTGGTAATGATCGCCATCAGGCCATGCGCGGGTATGATGTAATGGTAGCCTGTCAGCTTCCCAAGCTGAACGCACGGGTTCGATTCCCGTTACCCGCTCCAGCGGCTCAGCCTCGCTGAACCGAAGCCGGGTTGCGTTTGCCCTTTGCCGTGGCGTGGTTTTTGCGCGCGCCGTCTTTCTCCGCCGCTCAGGCATTGTCCTTCCCGCTCGGCTTGTGGGCTGTCTTCCGCCACAGGAACGGGGCGTGATAGAGTTCGGCCAGCGCCTTCCATGCGGCGAAGGAGAGCATCAGCCAGTAGAGCGGCAGGTAGAGCGCATCGGCACGCATCTGCCGTGCCTCTTGCTGCTCCATTCGTGATATGCCGAGCCGCATGAAAACCCAGTAGCTTGCCAGGATATTGGCAATGTCGATCCCCGATAGCAGCTGGTGAAACGGGCCGGGGGCATAGTCGGGGTGGATGATTGTTGCCGCCGTCATGAAGAGCGCGACGAAAAGAAGCGGATGCAGAAGCGATGAAAGGATGACGCCTGCGCCATTGGCGAGGAATACCAGCGCGCCGAGCGTGCCGAGTTCCGAGAAGAGCCGGGATGGCTCGCGCAGCGCGACCAGAAGCGTCTGCAGCCAGCCCTTGATCCAGCGCGAGCGCTGGGGGATCCATGTCCTGACCGAGACCGGCGCTTCCTCGAGCGTCGGCCTGCCGATAACGCCGCAGTGATAACCGAGGCGATGAAGCCGCAGCCCGAGATCGGCATCCTCGGCCACATTGTAAGGGTCCCAGGCGCGACATTTGCGCAGGATTTCGGTGCGGAAATGGTTGGACGTTCCGCCAAGTGGCAGGGGAAAGCGGTGTCTCGCCAGAAACGGCAGGATGCCGCGGAAAAGACCGGCATATTCGCAGGCAAAAAGCGCCGAAATCCAGTTCCGCCCGATATTGTCGACGATGAGCGGCGCCTGGAGGCAGGCAAGCGAGGCAGGCCCCTTGCGAAAGGTCCGCCAGGCTTCGCGCAACTGATCGGGATGCGGGCGGTCCTCTGCGTCGTAAATGGTCAGCAGCGCGCCGCGCGCGCCGGAGAGCGCATAGTTCAGCGCCTTCGGCTTGGTGCGCGGCAGGGCCGGCGGAACACAGACCAGCTCGAAATGCGGCGGCAGGTTCTCGGCCCTGATGGCGGCGACAGTGGCGCTGTCATCGGCTTCACAGACGAGCTTGATGTCGAGCCGCGAGGCAGGCCAGTTCAGGGCCTTCATGTGGGCAACGAGTTGCGGGATCATGTTGGCTTCGCGGTAAAGGGCAATCAGCACGGTATAGACCGGCAGCGGCCCTTCGTCTTGCCCCTCGGCAGGCTCGGCCTCCTGTTCCGGTCTTCTTCTGACCGCCGCAAGCCGGATGATGAGGGAGAGCGCGTAAAGCATCGAAAACAGGATATGAGTCAACAGCAGCGTTTCGGCCGTGAACAACATGAGGCCTGCAAGAAGGGTGGTCACGCTGCCGCCGAGCAGAAACCCCTGCTTGCCCCAGAAGACGATCCTAGCCGAAAAGCGCGGTTCCCAGATCATCAGCCGGTGAATGGTTTTGGCGAGCCGGCGCTGGGCCCCCACCTGCCAGACGGTTTCGCGGATCGTCGACGGCATGGTCACCACCACGGCGCGGCGAATGGCGGGACGGAAGGAAAGGCGGTCGTGCAGGTCGGCGAGGTCCGTCGCGCGCGGGATGATCGCGAATGTGGCGCCGCCCTCGCCGCTTTCCAGGCGCAGGCCCGAGGGGGAGGCGAGCAGACGGTCGAGCTTCCGCCGGTCGGCGACCGAGCCGGCATCGATGGCGGTGAGGAAGGGAAGGCCGAGATAAAAGGCGAGGCGGCGATAATAGGCCTCCGGCGAAACAGCGCCCGCTGCCAGTAGTTCGTCCTCGATGGCTGTGCCGTTCCGTCGGGCCGATGCCTCGGCCTGCTCGATCAGCGTCTCGTCAAAGCCAAGACGGCGCAACATGCGGCGTTCGCCGGCAAACGGATCGTTGGCGGATCCGCGCTGCCGGGTCGATGACTTCGGGCTTGAGCGCGATGACGCGAACAAGGGCAAAGCCTTCATCAAGCCTCCTTTTTAACCCGCTATGCGCGAAACTTTGCAGGTTTCAAGTAAAGGCCGGATTTTGAAAAATCACAACATGTAAGAGTAAAGAATCTCAACACACGCAAAGATTCTTCAATATTTCAACCAAAAGGAATGGAAATGGGCCGTAAGGTCTGGAAATGCACCTAAAGCGCGCGGTATCGCGCAATCGCCCCGCGCTCGATTGCGGCGCAGGTCAGCTTGTCAAGATTCAGGCGATCACGCAGCAGTTGCAGAAGGCGGATCTCCTCAGGCCGGATCGCCTGGTCCACCGCCATGATCTCCACCGCAAGCGCATAGGCGGTGTCATAAAGCCGTGCCGGCAGCGTGTCGCGGATGATCTCGAGGGCGATGTCCATGCCCTCATCGCCGGACAGGATTTCGGCGCAGGCATGGGCCACATCGGTGATGCGGTCCTCGTCGAAACCGTTGAAAACCGGCAGGGAACGGGTGATGTGGCCGATGCGGGCCAGTTCACCGTCGCTCATGGCGCTGTCGACGGCAGAGGCCATGACCATCACATAGATCAGGGCATCATAATGGTTAAGCGGTGTCCGGGTCATGGCATGTCTTTCGATTGAATGCGGGCGATTGAATGCAGGGTCGATTGAATGCGGGTTCGATTGGGCGGGGTTTGATCTGTTACTGGCTC
This sequence comes from uncultured Martelella sp., assembly GCA_963676545.2. Classification (GTDB taxonomy): domain Bacteria; phylum Pseudomonadota; class Alphaproteobacteria; order Rhizobiales; family Rhizobiaceae; genus Martelella. Next base: position 987,872 of record CAXXRG010000003.1, read on the forward strand.
GCCCAGATGATGCGGGCGATCCACTCCACCGCTGCAAGATCGAAGGTCAGGTTTTCATGGGCGGGATTGATCGACATGAGCTCGATCTGGCGGCTGGTGCGACGAACCAGAACCTTGGCCATGACTTCGCCCTCATGGGTCTTGACCACAACACGGTCACCCTTGCGGGTCTCGGCATTGGCCTCGACGATCAGCACGTCGCCGTCGCGGTAGAGCGGCAGCATGCTGTCGCCCTGAACCTCCAGCGCGTAGACGCTTTGGCTGTCGCGCGCGGGTGCGGGAAAGTCGACCTCGTCCCAGCCCTGGCCGACGGGAAAGCCGCCATCGTCGAAAAAGCCGCCGGTGCCGGCGCGGGCAAGGCCGAGCAGGGGAATGGTGGAGGGTTGCGGCGGAAAGGCGCCTGAAGGCGGCGCCCCCCGCTCTGCCGCACGGCTGGCGCGCTCGCCAAGAAAGGCGGAAAGGTCGCTGCCGGTCGCATCCAGCACCTTGGCGATGGATTCCATCGAGGGCCAGCGTTCGCGCCCGTCCTTGCCGAGCCGTTTGGATTTGTTGAAGGCGGTCGGATCAAGGCCTGCGCGGCGCGCCAGACCCGAAGGGGTCAGCTTGTGGCGCGCGGCCAGATCATCGATCGCGTCCCAGATGGCGCTGTGGCGAAGCCTGCTGGACATGGCTGTTCACTCCGGCCGCGATGGCGCGTTGATAACGATCGGACTATACCGCATGGCTTATCGTCGCGTAAAGTCATGACAGGAATAAAATCCTGTGTCGGTCGTCACGCAACCATGGCCATGTTGACCTTGCCAAGCTGGATCACCGCCTGGGTGCGGCTGTCGACATTGAGCTTCAGGAGGATCGCCGAGACATGCGCCTTGACGGTCGCCTCGGATACGCCGAGTTCATAGGCGATCTGCTTGTTGAGAAGGCCTTCGCACAGCATGCGCAGCACGCGTGACTGTTGCGGCGTGAGCGTCTGCAGCCGTTCCAGCATGTCGGCGATGTCGGGATCGGCCTCCTCGCCGCCCTCGAAATTCTCCGGCGTATAGACTTCGCCGGAAAGAACGGTGCGGATGCCGTTGCGCAATTCGTCGATGCCGGCGGATTTGGAGATGAAGCCGGAAGCGCCGAGTGCCAGCGAACGGCGGATCGTGTCCTCGTCGTCGCTTGCGGAAATCACCACGATCGGCAGGCTGGAAAACTCCGCCTTGAGCGTGATCAGCCCGGAAAGCCCGCTGACTCCGGGCATGGCCAGATCGAGGAGCAAGAGGTCCGCTTCGGGATTTTCACGGGCGGCCTGCTGCACGCCGTCGAAATCGCCGGCCTCGACAACGGCGTAATAGGTCGCCATGCCGCTGATGGCCTGTTTCAGGGCGCTGCGGAACAAGGGATGATCGTCGGCGATCAGAATTGTCTGTCCGGTCATTTCCTGCCTCCTCCCAAAGGCAATGTCACAACCTCAGCCATTTGTCACGTGATAGAGGCAACGCGTCAATGCTGCAACAAAACGGCGAAAATTTTTTCCATGATCGCGTGTTTGAGCGGGATATCAATAAAAAAAACCGGATCGGCGCGGAAAAGCCGGCATTTGCTGTTGCTTTCGCGCGGCGGGTCTCAATTGTCATGGACTTTTGCCCCCGACTGGTTCAAACCGTGCCGCAACCAGGCCACGGGAGTCGATGCCCATGTCGCAACCGATATTCAAGATCGTCGCGCGCCCTGAATGGCAGGCCGCACGCGTTGCCGGCGTTTATAACGGCGCTGCCGTCGATCTTTCCGACGGGTTCATCCATTTTTCGACGGCGGAACAGGTGGAGGAGACCGCGGCCCGCCATTTTGCCGGCAAGCGCGACCTGCTGCTGGTCGCCGTTGATCCTGAAGCGCTCGGGCCGGCATTGAAATACGAGCCGTCGCGCGGCGGCGCTCTCTTTCCGCATCTCTATGCGTCCCTTTCCCTTTCCGCCGTGCTCTGGGAGAAGCCGATCCTCGAGACACGCGACGGCGGCCATGATTTCAGCGGGCTATTATCATGATCAACCTGTTCAAGTGCGGCGCGCGCAACGCCGTCTTCATGCTCGATCCGGAAGTGGCGCACGGGCTCACCGTCAAGGGTATTGCCTCCGGTCTTCTGCCGCGTGCGCGCCATGCAGCCGATCCGCGCCTTGCCATTTCCGCCGCCGGCCTGTCCTTTGCCAATCCGCTCGGCGTTGCCGCCGGCCTCGACAAGAACGGCGAGGCGATCGACGGTCTGGTGAAACTCGGCTTCGGCCATGTGGAGGTCGGCACGGTCACGCCGCGCCCGCAGCCCGGAAACCCGAAGCCCAGGCTTTTCAGGCTGGTGAAGGACGAAGCGGTCATCAACCGCATGGGCTTCAACAATGATGGCCATGCGGCGCTCGCAGAAAGGCTCGAGGCCCGCAAGCGGCGCGGGATCGTCGGCGTCAATATCGGCGCGAACAAGACCTCGGAAGACCGGATTGCCGATTATGTCGCCGGCATCGACCGCTTCTCCTCGCTCGCCGATTATCTCACGGTCAACATTTCCTCGCCGAACACGCCGGGTCTCCGGGACCTGCAGGCGCGCGAACAGCTCAGGCAGCTGCTCGATGCCGTCGCGGAGGCGCGGGAGAAGGCGGAAGCCCGTGTGCCGGTGTTCCTGAAGATTGCGCCGGACCTGACCGAGGCAGGGCTTGACGATATCATTGCCGAGGTTGCGGCAAGCACGCTCGACGGCGTGATCGTTTCCAACACCACGCTTGCGCGTGACGGCCTGACGGACGCAAAACTGGCGGGCGAAAGCGGCGGTCTTTCCGGCGCGCCGCTGTTTGAACGATCGACGGCGCTGCTGGCGCGCGTCAGAGAGCGGCTCGGGCCGGAAAAGGTGATCATCGGCGTCGGCGGGGTTTCGACCGGCGCTCGCGCGCTTGAAAAGATCCGCGCCGGCGCGGATCTGGTGCAGATCTATTCCGGCATGGTTTATGAGGGGCCGCAGCTGATCGCCGACAGTCTTGCCGCCATGCTGGACGCGCTCGACAGGGACGGTGCGTCATCGGTGCGTGAACTGCGCGACACCTCCGTCAGAGAATGGGCGGCAAAGCCCTTCGAGATGTGAAGAGCGCTACAGCATCGGCCCGAAAATCGGAATCGATTTTCGGAAAGCACGATGCGTAGATTCAATAGGTTGGAGCGTCCTTTGTGCATCCGAATGGATGCACGGCGCGCTAGCTGCTGAGGCACATGGACCAGAAGGGCGTGTTGCCGGATTTCGGGCTCGTTGCCTTCGCCACACCCAGGTGGGAATAATTTCCCAGCATATTCTCCAGATGCTTGGGTGACGCCACCCAGGCCTGAAACGCCCGCTCGGGCGTCTTTTGATGCATGGCGATGTTTTCCGCCGCCGGCAGCGGCAGGTCATTGCGCTTGAAGCGGGCTGCAACGCTTTCCGGACCGGTGATGTGGTTCATCCTGTCGGCAAGCGCCATGCGGCTTGCCTGATCGTCAGCAACCGCGTTGCAGGCCCGTGACGGGCTGACCGGGGCAAGCCCGCGGCTTTCCCTCAGCTCATTGACCCAGGGCAGGAAGGTCGATGTCATCGTGGTGGCATCGACATCGCCGCGGGGCATGCCGCTGCCGCCGAAGAGGCTGCAGGCCGAAAGCCCGGTCGCGAGGAGGGAAAGCGCAAAGGCCCGGCGGCTGGTCGTGGATAGGGTCAACGGCGATAGCTCAATATGCGGATGATGATAAAGATGGGGACGACGACGATGGCGCCGAGCACGAAGTAGTGGCCGATCTCGCCGAGCGCTGCAAAGCCGCGCCGCCAGAGATTGCCGAAGAAATCGATGACGCCGTACCACAGATCGAGCGGGTAGATGTTGAGCGCGGACAGGATGAAGCCGACGATCAGCGAGACCACCAGTAGCCTGACGATCGTGCCGACGACCGTGCCGCCCAAAAACCGGTTTACTTCATTGCTCATTGCGTGCGTCCTTTTTCCGGCCTGTCCTTAAGGCGACATTGGGGCGCTATCAAGATGGAAACCGCTCCCGGAGAAGGCAAGGCCCGCCGCGCGATTCCGCTTGCTTTTCTTTTTGAAACGCGACATTGGCGATCAGTCCAACTGTCCGGTCTCGACCCCATTGAACATTCTATTCTTCTCCTCCGGCGATCTGATCGCCGACCGCCGCGCCGATTATGCGCGGATGCTGGATGAGGCCGGCGAATTCGCCGCTGCTGCCGACCTGATGGAACAGGCGCTTGACCTTGCGCCCGACTGGCCGGCGGGCCTTGCCATGCTCTCTGCCTATCTCGAGCATGCCGGCGAGACCGAACGGGCGATCGAAACGCTTGAGATCCTGGAAAGGCTCGATGACGAGGATATCTTCGCCGCGCGGATGAAGCTTGCCGTGCTGGGCGCTGCGCGTGCGCCCGCCCATCCGCCCGGACGCTATGTCGAGGCGCTCTTCGATTCCTATGCCGAGCATTTCGACGAAGCGCTGACGGAGCGGCTGGATTACAGCGCCCCCCGTCGCCTTGCGGCCCTTCTTGCCGAAACGGAGGGTCCTGACCGCCGGTTTGAATTGGCCGTCGATCTCGGCTGCGGCACAGGGCTTTCGGGCGAGGCGTTTTCAGACCGCGTCACCCGGCTCGAGGGCTTTGACCTGTCGCAGAACATGCTGCAGAAGGCGGAGGAGAAGGGGCTCTATGCCGCGCTTGCGCAGGCCGACCTGCTTCTGGCGCCGGAGGAAAGCGGCCTCTTCACCGAAGCTATGCCATGGCAGCGCGCCGATCTGGTGATTGCGGCGGACGTGCTGATGTATCTCGGCGGTCTGGACAGCCTGATGGCGAACGTGAAGGCGCTGGTTGCACCAAACGGGCTCTTCCTGTTCTCGGTGGAAGCCGGGGCGCCGGGAAGCGATTTCACGCTGCTTTCCTCGCTGCGCTACGCGCATTCCGCTGCCTATGTCAGGAACCAGCTTGCGCAGGCTGGTCTGTCCTTGAAGGCGGAACGCAGCACGGTTCTGCGCAAGGATGCCGGCGAGCCGGTGCCAGGCATCCTGTTTCTGGCGGAACGGAACATCCGGCCCGCATGACGCGTTCCAGACGAGGTATTTCTTGAAACCTCACCGAGGAGGCCCGTCATGACCCTGACACCGGAACTCTGTCACGCAGCCCGTATCCTTGCCCATATCGACCGCGAGGCGCTTGCCCATGAAAGCGGCCTTGCCGAAGACAGGATCGCGGAATTCGAAAACGGTACGGCGGAATTCGGCGAAGCCAGCCGCGAAAAGCTGAAAGTCACACTGGAGGCGCTCGGCGTCGTCTTCCTGCCGGAAGAGGAAGAGGGCGGCGTCGGCATCCGTCTGAAGTTTACCGAAAGCGAAACCCGCCGCATCCTCAACTGGGAAGGCGAGGGTGGCCGCGCCAACCAGGACGACGTCGTCTGACGATTTGACGAAAGCCCCGTTTTGGTTGAAGAAGAGGCCGGGATGCGTGTCCGCGTCCCGGTCATGTCATATCGGGAGCGCCTTTGCCGGAGCTTCTGTTCCAGCCGGACGATCATCACGTGTCAGAAAACAGGTTTCTCAGAAGCATCCTCAATTCCACTTCCGAAAGCCATTCGGCGCTTGAGGATGTCCAGAGCATCGTCACCGGCGCTATGCTCGCCTCGCTCGGCGTTCTGGTGCTGAAGGCCGGCGGGCTGCTGACCGGCGGTACAGCCGGTCTTGCCTTTCTTCTGGTCTATTCGACCGGCATCGGCTTCGGGCTTGCCTTCTTCGTGGTCAACCTGCCGTTCTATTATTTCGCCTTCAAGCGGCTGGGCCTAGCTTTCACGCTGAAGACCTTCATTGCCGTCGGCCTCACCTCGGCGCTGACCGGCATCATCCCGCAATTTCTGACCATCGGCGAGACCAATCCGCTGGCAGCAGGCCTCTTTGGCGGTGCACTGGTCGGCACCGCGCTTCTGATCTTCTTCCGCCACAGCGCCAGCCTCGGCGGTTTCGGCATATTGGCGCTGTTCCTGCAGGATCGCTTCGGCTTCAAGGCCGGTTATGTGCAGCTGGGGCTCGATGGCATGGTGCTGGTGCTGTCGTTCTTCGTGGCGACGCCCTTCATCATCGCCTGCTCGATTGCCGGCGCGCTGGTTGTCAACCTCATCCTTGCCTTCAACCACCGCCGCGACCGCTATATCGCGATGTAGAAAATCCTTTCCCCTGGCGTGGTTTCCTGTAATCGTGGCCTCATGAACGAAACGGAAACATTGCCGGAGCGCTTTCGCCGCTGGTTCGCGACGAAGGGCTGGCAGCCGCGCCCGCATCAGCTGGACCTGCTCAGGCGCGCAGGCGGTGGCGAGGACATGCTGCTGATCGCGCCCACCGGCGCAGGCAAGACGCTGGCCGGCTTCCTTCCCTCCCTTGCCGATCTCGACGCCAGAGGCTCGCAAAAACCCGGAACGCGACCGCGCGGCGTCCATACGCTCTACATCTCGCCGCTGAAGGCGCTGGCGGTCGATATCGCCCGCAATCTGGAGCAACCCGTCACCGAAAGCGGTCTTGCCATCACCATGGAAACCCGCACCGGCGATACGCCGCAGGCCAAGCGCCAGCGCCAGCGCCTGAAGCCGCCGGACATTCTGCTGACGACGCCGGAACAGCTGGCGCTCCTGCTTGCCGGCAAGGACGCCGACCGTTTTTTCGAGGATCTTCGCTTCGTGATCTTCGACGAACTGCATTCGCTGGTCACCTCCAAGCGCGGTCATCTCCTGTCGCTTGGCCTTGCGCGGCTGAGGCGACTGCGCCCGGAACTGACCGCGATCGGTCTTTCCGCCACGGTGTCCGACCCGATGGAATTGCAGCGCTGGCTGGTGGCGCAGACCGGCGAGGTGGACGCGCCGCACGCCGGGTTGATCACCGTTTTCGGCGGCGCCCGGCCGGAAATCACCATTTTGAAGACCTCGCAGCGCATCCCCTGGTCCGGTCATTCGGCGCGCTATGCCGCGCCGGACATCTACGCGGAACTGAAGCGGCGGAGGATGACGCTGATCTTCGTCAACACCCGCTCGCAGGCAGAGATCGTGTTTCAGGAACTCTGGTCCATCAATGACGACAATCTGCCGATCGCGCTGCACCACGGCTCGCTCGATGTCGGCCAGCGCCGCAAGGTGGAAGCGGCGATGGCCGCCGGAAAGCTCAGCGCCGTCGTCGCCACCTCGACGCTCGATCTCGGCATCGACTGGGGCGATATCGATCTCGTGATGCATATCGGCGCGCCGAAGGGGGCAAGCCGTCTTGCCCAGCGCATCGGCCGCGCCAATCACCGCATGGACGAGCCGAGCCGCGCCATTCTGGTGCCGGCCAACCGGTTCGAGGTGATGGAGTGCCAGGCGGCCCTCGACGCCAATTATGTCGGCGCGCAGGATTCACCGCCGATCGGCGACGGCGCGCTCGATGTTCTGGCCCAGCACGTGCTCGGCATGGCCTGCGCCGGACCCTTTGATGCCGATCTGCTGTTCGACGAAGTGCGTTCGGCGCTGCCCTATCATGGGCTTTCCCGCGAGACCTTTTTGCGTGTCGTGGATTTTGTCGCCACCGGCGGCTATGCGCTTCGCACCTATGAGCGCTATGCCAAGATCCGAAAGACCGCCGACGGGCTCTACCGCCTCACCCATCCCGACTTCGCCCGCCAGTATCGCCTGAACCTCGGCACCATCGTCGAGATGCCGATGCTGAAGATCAGGCTTGTGCGCCCGGGCAAACGCGGCGGACCCTTGCGCGGCGGCGCGGTGCTGGGCGAGGTCGAGGAATATTTCATCGAGATGCTCAGGCCCGGCGACACATTCCTGTTTGCCGGCAAGGTGTTGCGGTTCGAGGGCATCCGGGAAAACGAGTGCATGGCGTCCGCCGCCTTCGACAGCGATCCGAAAATCCCGGCCTATGCCGGCGGCAAGTTTCCGCTGTCGACCTTTCTGGCGGACGGCGTGCGCGCCATGCTGGATGACGAGGAGCGGCGCAAGGCGCTGCCCGCCTCCGTGCGCGAATGGCTCTCGCTGCAGGCGGCGCAATCGCACCTGCCGAAACGCGGCGAGCTGCTGGTCGAGACCTTTCCGCTGGAAAACCGCTTCTACATGGTCGCCTATCCCTTCGAGGGCAGGCTTGCGCACCAGACGCTCGGCATGCTCTTGACCCGACGGCTGGAGCGGGCTGGCGCACAGCCGACGGGGTTCGTGTCGACGGATTATTCGATTGCCATCTGGGGTCTGAAGGATATCGGCGCGATGCTCGCCTCGGGCGTTCTCGACCTGAAGGCGCTGTTCGACGAGGACATGCTGGGCGATGATCTCGAGGCCTGGCTCGATGAAAGCTACATGCTCAAGCGCACCTTCCGCGCCTGCGCCACGATCGCCGGGCTGATCGAGCGGCGCTATCCCGGCAAGGAGAAGACCGGCCGGCAGATGACGGTGTCCGCCGACCTCATTTATGACGTTTTGCGCAGCCATGAGCCCGATCATATCCTGTTGCAGGCAACCCGCGCGGACGCGGCTTCCGGCTTGCTGGATATCGCCCGCCTTGGCACAATGCTTCAACGAATCAAGGGCCATCTGACGCATTACCGGCTGAAGCGGGTCTCGCCGCTCGCCGTGCCGGTGCTTCTGGAAATCGGCCGCGAAAGCGTCAATGGCGGGGCCGGCGAAGCGGTGCTGCGCGAGGCTGTCGATGAGCTGGCGGCAGCGCTTGAGGTGGCGGAAGACGAAGACGCCCGCCACGAAAGACAGGACGAGACCGGCGCATGAGCTTGAGTACCGCATCACTAGAGAGCGAGCGTTACGACGACGCCGGGCCGCGCTTTGCCGGCCATCCGGTCGTGTTCGATTGCTCCGGCGCGCTGTTCTTTCCAGCGCTCTCGCTGCTCGTCGTCTCCGACCTGCACCTGGAGCGCGGCGCGGCGCATGCCCGGCGCGGCTTTTTCGTGCCGCCCTATGATACCGCGCGCCAACTTGCGAGCCTTTCAGCCGTTATTGCCCGTTATCGCCCCGCACGGGTCGTCTCGCTCGGCGATAATTTCCACGATCGCGTCGGCGCGCGCGAGATGGCCGATGATCATCGCGCGGCGCTTTCGGCGCTCGCCGCAGGTCGTGAATGGGTGTGGATCAACGGCAATCACGATCCCGACGGGGTTTTCGGCCTGCCGGGCCGTGTCTTCGATGAATGGACAATCGAAGGTCTGACCTTCCGCCATGAACCCTCACGAGGCGGAAGCGCGGAAATCTGCGGTCATCTTCACCCCTCCGCCACGCTCAACCGCCCGGGCAAGTCCGTCCGGCGACCCTGTTTCGCGACGGACGGGAACCGGTTGATCCTGCCGGCCTTTGCCACCACGCGGGGCGGTCTCGATCTTCGCCACAAGGCCTTTGCCGGCCTGTTCGATCGCGCGGCGCTGACCGTCCACATGCTGGGACCGGACCGCGTCTATGCTCTGCCGTTTGCGGCGCTTGCCGGGTAGAAACCGGAACCTCAGTTCTTCCTGAAGGCCACGCTGGCGAACCAGCCGGAAAAGAGCGCGATGAACACCGCGCCGAGGCCGTAGAACAGCGGATATTCGTGGGCGGCGGTGGTCAGCTGGGCCTCGAGCCCGGTCTTCACCACATTGAGCGGCAGGTTCTGGGTTGCGATCTGCCGGCCTTCCTTGAACAGGTAGGCCTGCACCGTATGGGTGCCCTGGGGAATGTTCACCGGCAGCCTGAGGCTTGCGCGAAACAGGCTGTTGGAGACGAATTTCACGCCATCATCTTCCGCATCGTAAAGCCCGTCGGCAGCGTTCAGCCGCAGCATCGCCTCGCGGAAGGTGGCGACATCGCTGGCATCGCCGAAATAGCCGACCGGCGAAATGCGCAGATGCGTGACGCCGATGCCGCCGGAATTCAGTGCCTGCGGCGAGGTGACGTCTTCCAGCGGGCGCGTGCTGGAGATCGAATAGGAGCGCGGCACATGTTCGAAGGAAATGGTCTGGCGGTTGATCCAGATGCCGAAGACCCGCTCCTTGCGGCGCACATCGGCTTCCGCCTTCGGGCCTTCAAGGACCACGACGATGTCATAGCCGCCTTTCGACAACAGCATCGGATCGGCATCGTTGATCGCGCCGAAAACGGTGAGGTCGGCGCCGGAAAAATCCGAGGTAATGGCGATCTCGTTGGTCGAGGTGCCAATCTCCAGCGTCTCCTGCTGGGCCACGGGCGCCTGTTCCTGCGCCAGCGCGAAGGCGGGTGCAGTGATGAAGGCGAGGAGGGCAAGAAGCTTTTTCATCATTCCGGCGCTCCCTCGAAGACGACGGAGAACAGGTCCGTCGGGGTTGCGACCAGCCCGATGGCGAGGCGCACGCCGACGGCGAGAATGAGCAGCGCCAGCAGCGCGCGCAGTTGCTCGCCCTTCAGCTTCTGCCCGACGCGCACGCCGTATTGCGCGCCGATCACGCTCGAAAGCATCAGGATCGTGGCGAGCACGATGTCGACCGCATAGTTGGTTACGGCCTGTACGACGGTGGTGTAGGCGGAGACGAAGATGATCTGGAACAGCGACGTGCCGACGACGATATTGGTCGGGATGCGCAGCAGGTAGATCATCGCCGGCACCATGATGAAGCCGCCGCCGATGCCGAGCGAGGAGGTCAGGACGCCGATCGTGCCGCCGAGCAGGAACACCGGAATGACGCTCAGGTAAAGCTTCGATTTCTTGAAGCGCATCTTGAAGGGCAGGCGATGGATCCAGTTGTGCTGGCCGGGCTTGCGGAAGGAAACCGGCTTCTGGCTGGCGCTGCGGCGGATCGCTCTGATGCTTTCCACCAGCATCAGGGCGCCGATCGAGCTCAAAAGCACCACATAGAGGATCGAGATCACCAGATCGAGCTGGCCGAGTTCACGCAGGAGCGAGAACAGCCAGACGCCGATCGTCGCGCCCACGAGACCGCCGGTCAGAAGCACTGTGCCGAGCTTCATGTCCAGCGTGCCGCGCCGGAAATGGGTGAGCGTGCCGGAGACCGACGAGGCGACCACCTGGCTTGCGCCGGTGGCAACGGCGACGACCGGGGGGATATGATAGAAGATCAGGAGCGGCGTAATCAGGAAGCCGCCGCCGACGCCGAACATGCCCGAGAGAAAACCGACTGCCGCACCCATGCCGAGAATGACGAAGATATTCACCGAAAGTTCGGCAATCGGCAGGTAAATCGACACGCGTTTCCCCAATAGCGGCAGGGCCGGACGGGTCGCGTCCAGCCTTTTGGAAATCCAGTTTCTTTCTGCGACTTGATGTCGCTTCTGTCAATCCAGACGGTTGCGTTCGGCTTGTTCTTCTCAGGCGCTGTTGCCGTTCAGCAATGTCTCGACAAGCGCGGGCGTGATCGCGCCATCGGGCTTCAGGCCGTTTCTGGTCTGGAATGCCTTGATCGCGGCATCGGTCTTCGCGCCGAGCAGCCCGTCCTCGGGGCCTGCGTCATAGCCGCGCTCGTTGAGGATCGACTGGATGTCGCGGACGATCGCCTGCTTGTCGGGGGCGCTCGCGACCTTTTCGTCTGGCAACCATTCGGGCGGCGTGGTCACGACATTGGCTGCGGGCAGCGGGGTTCTGGCGTCCCAATCGGCAGCGAGCTTGCGGCCGCGGTTGAGATCGGCGTCGGAAAGCGCCTCGGCAACCTCGTCGCGCCGCTTGGCGGCTTCCGCGTCGCCGTTCATCGCGGCAATCGCAAACCATTTGTAGGACTGGGCGAGGTCGGCATCGACGCCGGCGCCGCGCGCATGGAGGATGGCGAGATTGAACTGGCTGTCGGCAACCCCGTGCTCGGCGGCTTCCCGGAACCATTTCGCCGCCTCGGCGAGGTCAGGCTTGCCGCCGCCGGCGCCGTTGGCGAGCATGACGGCAAGATTGTGCATGGCGCTGATATTGCCGGCGCGTGCGGCCGAGCGATAGAGGGCGATCGCCGTCGCCGCATCCTGGTCGACTCCGATGCCCTTTTCATAAAGGCTGCCGAGCTGGAAGGCGGCTGGCACGGAGCCGCGCTCGGCGGCCTCGTCGAACCAGACGGCGGCTTCGGCCGGGTCGCGCTTGAGACCGAGGCCTTCCTGGTAGCGCATGCCGATCTCATAAAGGGCGTCCGGATTGCCGTCTCGTGCCGCATCCGCGAGGGCCGCCGGCTTGATTGCCTTCGGAACTGCGATGTCAAGCGGAGCGGCTTCCTTCGGTCGCTGCGCGGTCAGCGCCTCGCTTTTTCCGCTTGCCTCGGGCGACGGCGTGTTGCTGATGGCGGCGGCCGGCGCATTTCGCGGCGCTGCCTGCGGCTCGTCGCGGACCGGCGCTGAAGACGTCTCGGGCGCTGCCGATGGCGCGGCCAGCATGTCGAGCACATCCTTGGTGGTGACCGAGACGGTTTCGACGGGCGCCTCGATCTCGCGCGGCGTGGCAGTCGGCGGTGCGGCGGCTACGGGCGTTTCCACAGGCGTTCCGTCCGGGGCCGGCCTCGAACCGTTGGTCGTCGCGGCGACGGGCGCGTCCGGCCTTATGCTGCCGGTCACGAGCGAATTGTCGGCCTCGATCATGCGAAAGGCGCTGGCGGCGGGTGCCGCGGCAATCTCGGAGGCTTCGGCGGCAAAGTTGGACTTGACCACGCCGCGTTCGGGCGCGCGCAGCGAGGGGGCGGCGGCGACATTGCGCGTTGCCGAGGTTTGCGGCATCGCCTGGCTTGCCGGCGCGCGCGCTGGCGTTGTCAGGCTCGGCTGCGAATTCTCGAAGGTCTTCACGGCCTCCAGAATGGTCTCGCGATCGCGTCCGAAATCGGTGAGGAAGGGGTAGGCGACGATGGCCAGCAGGATGGCGCCAGCTGCCAGATAGACGGGCCTGCGCGAGAAGCCGTCGCCGGCGGCCCTTTCGCCATCCTTCGCGTCCTTGTCTCCGCTTGTCGAAACCGAAGGCGTCATGTCCTCGGCATTGGCAAGCGCCGAACGTGCGGCGCGGCGGGCGGCGGCAATCAGGTCGCCCTGCGGGCCAGCGGCGGAAAAGCGCTGGTTGCGCGGGCCTGCGGGCTTGCCGGGATCGCGCTTCTTGTATTCCGTCCCGGCTACGGGCCGGTCATGGACCGGAAGCACCAGGCCTTCCGGCTTCTGCCCTGCGCGCACGCGCGCGAGGATGTCGAGGACATCGTCGCTGGCCGCGGCATCGCTTTTTTCCTCGGCGGTGGGACCTTTTTCGGGAGTGGGTCTTGCGGCTGGCGCTGCAAACCGGGTCTCGAAGCGCGGCGGCTCGCGGTCCTCACGAACCGTTTCCTCAGGGCTGCCCTTCGCCTGCGGCGCGGCGGCCGTGGTCGCGACGAAAGGGCCGGGCTCCGCGCGCCTCCCCTCTGGCGTTGCCGCCTTGTCGTCATCTCCGGCGTTCAGCGTGTCGAGCCTGCCCGCGATCGTCTTCAGCGTCTCGTGCAGAGAGGAGGTGCCATCGCTGTCGCGGCCGGCCTTTTGGAGGTTCTTCATGTCGGCGGCAAGCGCCTTGATGACGGCGATATGCTCGTCGGCCTCGCCCTTGCGGCGCGCCTCGAAGTTCTTCAGCGCCTCCTCGGCGGCGTGCTGGGCGGCCTCGATCAGATAATCATCATTGCTGGCCGTCAGGCTTTCGATGCGCGCGCCGATGCGGTCCTCAAGCTCGGCCAGCGGCAGTTTCGGATCCGGCCGGCTGACAAGCGTGGTGAGTTCGGCGATCTGGCGTTCCAGTCTGGAGAGCGCGGGTGCGCTGGTATCGCGCCGGCTTTCCTCGAAACGGTTGGCAAGGGCGGAAAGCTGGGCGCTGAGACGATCTTCCGCGCCATCATTTTCCAGCGCGGCGATCTGCCGCGTGATCCGCTCCTCGGTGCCGGAAAGATCGAGCGCATCGATGCGGGCGGCAAGGCGCTTTTCGAAGGCGTCCGTGTCGAGCGCGGAACCCTTGTCGAAGGGCTCGCCACCGCGCGCCGGCAGGGCGGCGATCTGCGAGGAGAGCCTGCGCTCTGTGCCGGCGAGGTCGATGCGGGAAATGCTGTCGTTGATGCGGGAGACGGCCGCGTCAAGGGCCGCCGGCTCGATGCCGCGCCGCCCGTTCTCGATGAGGCCGGCCAGCCGCCTGATCTCGTCGCGCAGCGCCCCGCGGTCGCCTTCGCCGGAGGCCGACAGGCTGAGCGAATCCAGCTTTGCTGCGAGGCGGCGTTCGCTGCCCTGCACATCGATCCGTCCGATGCGGTCATTGATGCGGCTGACGACATCGTCAAGCGCGCGCGGTTCCAGACCGTTACTGGCGACAAGTCCGGCCAGCCGGTCGAGTTGGGCCTTCAGCTCGCGCCGGTCCTCCTCGCTGAAGCCGGCCGTCGCAGTGGCGTCGATCTTTTCCGAAAGCCTGCGCTCGGCGCCGTCCATGTCGATCCGGCCAATCTTTTCGGAAAGCTCGGAAACCGCCTTGCCGAGGGCCTGGCGATCGATACCGGGGCCGATCTGCTCGACGGCGGCCGCGAGTTTTTCGATCCGCGCCTCGAGCTTCAGATGTCCGTCATCGCCGCGATGGCCTTCGATGCGGCGGGCCATGCCGTCGAGACTTTCCAGAAGGGTTGCCTGCTTTGCGCCCTGATCGCGCATCTGCCAGTCGACGGCGGTGACGGCGCTTGCGAGCTCGGAAAGCCTGCCTTCCAGCCGCTCGATTGCGGCATCGCGCACCGGCTCGCCCTGGCGGCGCCCGAGATGTTCGAGATTGCGGTTGATATCGTCGATGCGTCGCTCGATTGCACCGATCTGCCCGTCGAGTTTCTTGCCGACGGCGGGAAAGCGGCTGCACAGCATTTCCATGGCCTGGGCGAGTGAAGAAAGGCGATGCTCAATATCCTCAAGGCTGCGGGCGCTGTCACTGTCATCGGCCTGGCGGCGAAGATCGTCGATGCCGCGCGCAAGCGCCGTCAGTTCGGCATCGAGCCGGCCGGCATCGAAAGGCGCCAGCTGGCGCTCGATATTCTCGAAACGGTTCTCCAGCCGCGTGATGCTCTTGGCATCGGCAAGGCCGCGCAGCAGCGATTGAAGATGATCGAATTCGGCCATCAGCCGGCTGTCGTCATCAGCCGCCGCGTTGGTCACCAGCCAGTCCACGGCCTCGGAGATCCGGATCAGCTCGCTCCGCGTCTCCTCGTCGAGGTCCCGCGTGTCGGTCTGCCGGTCGAGATGGCTGAGCATGGTATGCAGCCCGGCAAGCTCGTCGCGCAGGCTTGCGGAGAAATCCTCGCGCACGCTGGCGCGCAGGTCCTTCAGCGTGCGGCCGATTTCGCGCAGTTCCGAGTCGACGCGGGCGGAGCCGGGATTGGGCATGGCCGCGCGCTCGCGCGGGAACCGGTCCTGCTGGGGGTCGGGAAAGCGGCGCGGGGCGGGGCGCTGCGGCGAGGGGCGCGCCTCCATCAGGTCGCTGAGGCGCGATTCCAGCCCCTCGATCGTGCGGTTGAGCGCATCGAGGGAGGGCCTGCCGCCCGTTGCGTCCTGTGTCATCCGCGTTTGCGCCATGGTTTTCGCCCGCTCCGGTTCGCGGTTCCTGCGGCGCATCAAGCAAGCTGCCCCCTGCACGCACGCAAGACCGCATCAAAGGTCCTGGCGTCTAGCTTTCGCCGAACATGGTAAAGAAGTTGTTAATCCTTCGGGCAAACCTGGTGCGCGGGCGCTGAAAAACAGCGTCAGGACGGCCGCTTCAGTGTGTGGTGATCAGGGTAGCGCCGAGGATCGGGCCGGGATTTCCCGCCTTGTCGGTCTGCTGCAGAAGAATGGCGCATCCATCGCTTTCGCGCGGATCAAGCACACGGGCGGGAAGGGTGATCCGGGTGGGCTCGCCGTGCCACATGCCAACCGTCTGTACATCGGTGACGATGTTGCGGTAGGCAACGGTCTTGCCCTTGTTCTCGCCTTCCTCGATGGCGACCTTCTGCTCACCCTTGAAATAGACCACGAGGACGTCCGCCTTGCCGGAGCCCGCGCCGATATCGATCAGCACCTCGTCGCCATGCATCTCGGTGGAAACCGGCACGTTGAGGCCATCTCCCTCGGCGGCCAGCGCTTCGAAACTGTCGTTGAGGTCGGCTTTGCTGGTGCCGATCATCTGCTTGCGTCCGTTGAGGATCGCCTGCGGCGTGTAGACGCCGCTGCGGCCCATGGCCTCGCCATAGGCATATTGCCGTTCGGTGTTCTCGCGGCTGCTCATCGTGTCTGTCCAGCCGAGATAGTTCCAGTAATCGACGTGAAAGCTCAAGACGATGATGTCGCCCTGCTCGGCGATTTCCGCCGCTGCCCTGTCGGCAGGCGGGCAGGAAGAACAGCCCTGCGAAGTGAAAAGCTCAAGAACGCCGAGCGGGTTGCGGATGCTGCCCGCCTGGGCCGTGGAGAAGGCGAAGGCCGCAAGAAAGGCGGCCGATATGATCGTCTGCTTCAGCACGGAAGAAACCTTCACCGGTTTTAAGGGAGCGCGGCCACTCGTGGCCGACGCCTGTCACGCATGATGCCAATCTAGCCGCATCGTTCTTCAACCGAAAGTCACGATGGGGTGAAAAAAACAGGCGCTCAAAAGATGACGGACTTTCCAGTCCAGAGAGCCGCCGCGATCGGGACCAGCGCCAGGAGCGCGAACAGGCCGTCCCGGCTCAGCATTGAATAGGCGATCAGCATGACGGCTAGTCCGAGAAAGGCCGAGGCGAAAGGAACGAGTTCGAGAGCCGGCATGAAGGCGCCGGCCAGCACGCAGGCAAAAGGCAGGATAAGGGCGAGGGGATCGCGGAACAGGAAGGCGAGACGCCGGCGCGAATGCCGGTCGATGAAACGGGTCGCCGGCAGCATCTTCTTCATCGCCCTGGCCGCCTTGTCGCTGTTAATCGAGCGGTGGCGGATGAAACCGGGAAGCCAGATGCTCCTCTGTCCGATCAGCCTTTGGCCGGCAATCAGCACGATCATGATGCCGAAGAGCGAGGAAAGCCCCGGCACGCCGCCAAGCGGCGATATGACAAGGAGCGACGGCAGGATCAGCAACGGCACGAAGGAGGCCGAACCGAAGGCCGAAAGCATGTCATCGACCGAAACCCGCTCGCCGTTGGAATGGTCGAGCGCCTCGCGGGTGATCCCCGTCAGCGTGTGTTGGTCGTCTTCCTGGTTGCCGCTCACGTCTTGCTCCGCGCAAAATATCCCTTAGCGGCAGAACGCGAAGGCGGAAGCATCGTTCCGGTTTCAAGTGTGAAGGATTTGCAACCCGGTGGGGCGGGTTCACTGGGCCGCGCGCTGCCAGGCTTGTGTCTGGCTCGTCACCGGCGTCTTGTCCGCGGCGGCCTTCTGCATCACCTCGGCGAGATGGCAATCCTGAGCGGCCTCGGCGAAGCTGTAGGATGAAACGCCCTTTTCGACGAAAAGCCGCATGTTCTGCAGGCAGGTCGCGACCGCAATCTCGTCGTCGGTCAGGTGCGGGCCGGGGAAGGGGTTTTCGTAGACATAGCGCCCGCCTGCCATGATCCCGTGATGGTGGTAGCCTTCGAAATTGGTGAAATGTCCCTTGTCCATGCGGGCGAGTTCAACCGTTATCGGCGTGCGCTCATCCACCAGATAGGTCGCGCGGTCGGGCGTGATCTCGCCGCGTTCGCCGCGCACGGTTATGCGCGTCGCACGGATACGGCTGCGGTGCTGGGCTTCGGCGAAATCATAGACGCCGACCTTGCCGTTGAAATCGAAGGTGGCAATGGTCTGGTCGGCCTGGATGATCTCCAGGCTTTCGGGTTGATCGTAGCGGCCCGGTCCCCTGACCACGGGCAGGGCAAAACTGCTGGCGGTGACGGTCGCGTTTTCGAAGCCGATGCCCAGAAGTTTCCGCATCACGGAGATGCTGTGATAGGTCTGCAGGAGCGAGACATGGGCGTAATTCGGCGTGCCGATCAGCCCGTCAGCGATCAGGCGTCGCATCGCCGTGATGACCGGGTGCAGGAAATACTGTTCGGCGACCTCGATTTTTGCGCCCGCTTCCACCAGTGCGTTGAGTGCGAGCAGGCCCTCATGATCCGGGGCGACCGGGGTTTCGGCAAGAACCGGAAGGCCGTGGGCTGCAAATTCCGCGATGCGCGCCACGATCTCGTCCTTGCGCACGGAAACGACGGCGAATTCGGGTCGCTCTGATTTCAGCAACGCATCAACCGATGAAAACACCGGCACAGCCCACTGCCCGGACAATGCCTTCCGTTCCGTCTCGTCTCTGCCGGTGACGATGCCAACGGTCCTGAAATGATCGGGAAGGAGTTTGGCGACCTTCAGAAAGAAGGACGCCCGCCAGCCGGAGCCGACAACTGCGAAGGCTATGGGTGACATGCTGGCTTTTCCTCCCGTTTCCAGAACCTTGAGCTGGCCTACTCGTTTCGGCGGCACGCAACAACAAAAAACCGGGCGGCTTGCGCTGCCCGGTTTTATATTCACAGCAATGGCTGCAGCCTTATCAGACGGCCAGATCGCGCAGAACGGTCTGCAGGATACCGCCATTGTTGACGTAGGTGAGCTCGTCGAGCGTGTCGATGCGGCAGAGGATCGGGACGTCCTTGACCGTGCCATCGGCGAAGGTGACCTTGGCGACCTTCTTCTCGCGCGGCTTGATGTCGGCGAGGCCTTCGATGGAGACGGTCTCGTCGCCCTTCAGGCCGAGGCTTTCCCAGCTAGCGCCGTCTTCCAGCGTGAACGGGATGACGCCCATGCCGACGAGGTTGGAGCGGTGGATACGCTCGTAGCTCTCGGCAATCACGGCGCGCACGCCGAGAAGGCTGGTGCCCTTGGCCGCCCAGTCACGCGAGGAGCCGTTGCCATATTCGCCGCCGGCGAAGATGACGAGCGGAACGCCTTCCTTCTTGTATTCCATCGCCGCGTCGAAAATCGACATCTCTTCCTTGGACGGATAGTGGATGGTGTAGCCACCCTCCCTGCCGTTCGGGCCGAGCATGTGGTTGCGGAGGCGGATATTGGCAAAGGTGCCGCGCATCATCACTTCATGATTGCCGCGACGCGTGCCGTACTGGTTGAAGTCGGCAACCGAAACGCCATGGCCGATCAGATATTCACCGGCAGGCGAGGCCGCCTTGATCGAACCGGCCGGAGAGATGTGGTCGGTGGTGATCTTGTCGCCGAACATGCCAAGAATGCGGGCGTCCTTGATGTCGGAAACCGCGCCCGGCGTCTGCGTCATGCCGACGAAATAGGGCGGGTTCTGGACATAGGTCGAGTTGTCGTCCCAGGCATAGGTCTGGCCGTCCGGGATCTTCACCGCCTGCCAGTTCTCGTCGCCCTTGAAGACGTCGGCATATTTGGTCTCGTAGAGTTCGCGGGTGACGTATTTCTCGATCGTCTCCTGCACTTCCTTGGAAGACGGCCAGATGTCCTTGAGATAGACCGGATTGCCGTCCTTGTCCTCGCCGAGCGGCTCGGTGGTCAGATCCTTCCTGACCGTACCGGCCAGCGCATGGGCAACGACCAGCGGCGGGGAGGCCAGGTAGTTCGCCTGAACGTCCGGCGAGATGCGGCCTTCGAAGTTACGGTTGCCGGAGAGAACGCCGGCGGCAATCAGGCCCTTGTCGTTGATGGTCTTGGAGACCGGGGCCGGCAGCGGACCGGAATTGCCGATGCAGGTGGTGCAGCCGAAACCGACGAGGTTGAAGCCGAGCGCGTCGAGATCCTTCTGAAGGCCGGCCTTTTCGAGATATTCGGCAACGACCTGGGATCCGGGCGCGAGCGAGGTCTTCACCCACGGCTTGGTCTTCAGGCCCTTGGCAACGGCGTTGCGGGCCAGAAGGCCGGCCGCGATCAGCACGGACGGGTTCGAGGTGTTGGTGCACGAGGTGATGGCGGCAATGGCGACATCGCCATGGCCGAGATCGTAATCCGTGCCTTCGACAGCGTAGCGCTTGTCGAGGTCGCCCTTGTCCTTCTTGTACATGTCGACCATCGCTTCGGCAAAGCCGGAGGCGATGTTTTCCAGCGCGATGCGGCCTTCCGGACGCTTCGGGCCGGCCATGGACGGCACAACGTCGCCGAGGTCGAGTTCCAGCGTATCGGTGAAGACCGGCTCCTCGCCGCCCGATTCGCGGTACATGCCCTGCGCCTTGGAATAGGCTTCAACCAGCGCGATGCGGTCCTTGGTGCGGCCCGACATGTCGAGATAGCGGAGCGTTTCGAAATCGACGGGGAAGAAGCCGCAGGTGGCGCCGTATTCCGGTCCCATATTGCCGATCGTAGCGCGGTCGGCGAGCGACATGGAATCAAGGCCTGCGCCGTAGAACTCGACGAATTTGGAGACGACGCCCTTCTTGCGCAGCATCTGCACGACGGTGAGAACGAGGTCGGTCGCGGTGACGCCTTCCTTCAGCTCGCCCGTCAGCTTGAAGCCGATGACTTCCGGCAGAAGCATGGAAACCGGCTGGCCGAGCATGGCAGCCTCAGCCTCGATGCCGCCAACGCCCCAGCCGAGAACGCCGAGGCCGTTGATCATCGTCGTGTGGCTGTCGGTGCCGACGCAGGTGTCGGGATAGGCAACGGTTGCGCCGTCTTCGTCCTTGGTCCAGACGGTCTGGCCGAGATATTCGAGGTTGACCTGGTGACAGATGCCGGTGCCGGGCGGAACCACGCGGAAGTTCTTGAATGCCTGCTGGCCCCATTTCAGGAAGCGGTAGCGTTCACCGTTGCGCTTGTATTCATATTCGACGTTATGGGCGAAAGCCTGCGGCGTGCCGAATTCGTCGACGATGACCGAGTGGTCGATCACGAGGTCGACGGGAACCAGCGGATTGATCTTTTCCGGGTCGCCGCCGAGATTGACGATGCCGTCGCGCATGGCGGCAAGGTCGACGACGGCGGGAACGCCGGTGAAATCCTGCATCAGCACGCGGGCCGGGCGGTAGGCGATCTCGGCGCCGGCCGTGCCCTTGTCGTTAAGCCACTTGGCGACAGCGATGATGTCGTCTTTGGTAACCGAACGGCCGTCTTCGTTGCGAAGCAGGTTTTCCAGAAGCACCTTCATGGAAAAGGGAAGCTTCGAGACGCCTTCGAGTCCATTCGCTTCAGCCTTCGGCAGGCTGTAGTAAACATACTCTTTGCCATCCACATCAAGTGTGGAACGACATTCAAAACTGTCCAGTGATTTAGCCACGGATAAAACCCCGCTCATTCTGATTGGCCTAGACCAGCCGTGCGAACGCCCATGTACTTACGACATTAGGATGCGGGTACGACCATTTCCGCTGTCCGCACGTGGGACACGATGCCCCAGGTTCGGCACAAGGATGTGTTTCACGCCGGCCGCTGGCGTGGTTGCGCATTGTATAGATAATTTCTAAGAAAGGTGCCAGATAAACAATGGTTGAAATTTAAATTTTTTTTATCAACCGACAAGTTACGCGGACTGCCGTGTCCGGCGAAGGGGAGCAAATGGCTTTGCGCATAGAGGCTGCAGGC
Source organism: uncultured Martelella sp. (assembly GCA_963676545.2). Classification (GTDB taxonomy): domain Bacteria; phylum Pseudomonadota; class Alphaproteobacteria; order Rhizobiales; family Rhizobiaceae; genus Martelella. The sequence goes on from CAXXRG010000003.1 coordinate 1,009,353, forward strand.
TTTTCGGTCAGCCGGGGCGACATGCTGATTTTCAGCAATTTGTCGCTTACGCTTGTCGCCGGTCAAAGCATGGTCTTCACCGGGGCAAACGGCGCGGGCAAATCGACGGCCTTGCGCGCCCTTCTGGGCCTTGTCGGGAAGAGCGATGGCCATGCCCGTTTCATCGGCGATGACGAGACCGCGCTGCCGCTCGCCTTTGCCGCCCATTATCTCGCCCACCGGAATGCCATGAAGCCGGAACTGACCGCGCGTGAAAATCTCGGCTTCTGGAAACGGATTCTGGGGGATTTTGAGGGGGACGTGGGCCTCTCCCCGGAAGAAGCTGCCGGGGCTGTCGGGCTGGAAGGCGTGCTCGATCTTCCCTTTGCCTATCTTTCTGCAGGCCAGAAACGCCGCATTGCCTTCGCCCGTCTTCTGGTTGCCTGGCGTCCCGTCTGGCTGCTGGACGAGCCGACGGCGGCCCTCGACAGGGCTGCAAAGCAAACACTCGCGTGTCTGATGACGGGGCATCTTGCAAAGGGCGGCATCATCATTGCCGCAACCCATGAGCCGCTCGGCCTTGACGCGGCTGAGGTCATGGAATTCACCGGCCCGACGCACCGTGTTGCAGACCCCTTCATGGCGGAGGTGTTCTAGACCCATGGGCGCGCTTTACCGCCGCGATGTGATCCTTGCCTTGCGCGCCGGCGGCGGTGCGCTGGTGGGATTGTTGTTTTTCCTCTGCGTGGTTGCCACCGTGCCCTTCGGCGTCGGCCCCGATCTGGCGTTGCTTGCGCGCATCGGCCCGGCGATCGTCTGGATCGCGGTGCTGCTGTCAACGTTGATCGGGCTTGACCGGCTGTTTCGCGCCGAATGGGACGATGGCTCGCTCGACCTTCTGAAGATGCGGGACGAGCCGCTGGTGCTGATCGTGCTGGTCAAATGCCTCGCCCACTGGACGGCCTATGTGCTGCCGCTGGTCGTCCTGTCGCCGGTCATGGGGCTGTTGATGAATGTCGGGCCGGCGAGCCTCGGCGCGGCCTTCATCACGCTGCTTGCCGGGTCGCCGGCCATCACCTTCATTGGTGCTGCGGGGGCCGCCATTGCCGTCTCATTGCCGCGCGGCGGGCTTCTGGTGCCGATCCTGATCCTGCCGCTTGCAATCCCCGTGCTGATCTTCGGCGTCGGTGCAAGCTATGCCGCGACCTCCGAGATCGAGGCATTCCTTCCGCCCTTCTTGATCCTCGTCGCGCTCACGCTTTTTTTTGCGGTTGTCGGGCCTCTTGCCGCAAGCCTGGCCTTGCGTCAGGGCGATGATTGAGCGAAACCCGATAGTGCCTGGAGGACGGAATTGAACGAGATGAAGCCAAAGACGGGGATGATTGCGGGGCTTGCGAACCCGACGCGGTTTCTCACGCTCGTCGGTCGCGTCCTGCCGTTCATGATCGCGATCACGCTCCTCCTCTTTGCTGTCGGGCTTTATCTTTCCCTGACGTCGGAAGGGGATTACCAGCAGGGCAATACGGTGCGCATCATGTATATCCACGTGCCCGCCGCCTGGCTTTCGATGATGTGCTACATGGTGATGGCGGCGGCGGCGCTCGGCACGCTGGTCTGGCGTCATCCGCTGGCCGATGTCGCCCACAAGGCGGCTGCCCCCATCGGCGCGGCCTTCACCTTCCTGGCGCTTCTGACCGGTTCGCTCTGGGGCAAGCCCATGTGGGGCGCGTGGTGGGTGTGGGATGCGCGGCTCACCTCGGTCTTCATCCTGTTTCTCATGTATCTCGGCATCATCGCGCTCAACCGGGCCGTCGACGAGCCGCAGCGCGCGGCCCGGCTTTCGGCGATTCTGATCCTGGTCGGTGTCATCAACATCCCGATCATCAAGTTTTCCGTCGACTGGTGGAATACGCTGCACCAGCCGGCAAGCGTGATCCGGTTTGACGGGCCGACCATCGATCCGGTGTTCCTGTGGCCGCTCGCCGTCATGGCGCTTGCCTATACTTTTGCCTTTTTCACCATGCATCTTGCCGCCATGCGCAATGAGATCTACCGCCGCCGGGTCGCCGCCATGCGCCGCATCGCGGCGAGCCGGGCGGAGGCTGCGGTGCGCCCGAAGCCGGGGGAGCAGGAATGAGCCACGCCTTCTTCATTTCCGCCGCCTATGGCGCGACGGCGCTGGTCTTTGCCGGGCTTGTTGCCTGGCTGGTGCTGGATGGCCGTGCCCGCAGGCGCGAACTCGCGGCCCTCGAGAAGGCCGGCGCGCGCCGCCGCAGCGCAGGCAAGGGCGCATGAGCGAAGACAAGAATACGGAGCAGGGCGCAGGCAGAAAGCGCTATCTGATGGCGGCCGTGCCGCTGATCGTGGTCGCGGCGCTGTTCGCCGTCTTCGGCTGGCAGATCCTGTCCGGTCGCGATCCCCAGGAAATCCCCTCCGTGCTGATCGGCAAGAAGGCTCCCGCGCTTGACCTGCCGCCGCTTGAAGGCAGCAATCTGCCGGCGCTTACCGATGCCGAGATTGCCGGCAAGTTCACCCTCGTCAATGTGTTTGCCTCCTGGTGCGTGCCCTGCCGGCAGGAGCATCCGTTCCTGATGAAGCTTGCCGAAGACCCGCAGATCAACCTTGTCGGCATCAACTACAAGGACAATCCCGACAATGCGCTGCGGTTCCTGGGCGAGCTCGGCAATCCCTATGCCGCGATCGGCGTCGACAGGCGCGGCGCGGCTGCGATCGACTGGGGCGTATACGGCATTCCAGAGACCTTCGTCGTCGGGCCGGACGGCACGATCATCTTCAAGAAGGTCGGCCCGATCGATGCCATCTCCTATGAACGGGAAATCCTTCCCGTGATCAACCGCTCGATCGGCCCGGCCTTGCGGCTGATGAACTGATCCCAGGGACCGATAAAACAAAAGCCCGGGCCTGCGTTTGGCAGACCCGGGCTTTTTTTATTGAGGCTGAGAAGTCTCAACCCTGTTTCTGGCTCTGGCGCTCCTTGGCGCGGTCGTCCATCAACTCGTACCACATCGCGTTAAGCACCGCGAAAAGGGCGGCAAGCGGCAGGCCGAGGATCCATGCGAAATACCACATTTGAAACTCCTTGTGTTTCGGTCGGGACGGACCGCGCCTTCCAGAGGCGCGGCCCTGCCTCGGTGATCAATAGGCGTGTCCGCCGCCGTTGATGTCCTTGTCCGTCACCTTGCCCCACATGATGTGGAAGACCCACGTCGTGTAGGCGAGGATGATCGGCACGAAGATGACGGCGCAGACCAGCATGATGAACAGCGTCAGGTGGCTCGACGATGAATCCCATGCCGTCAGGCTTGCAGCAGGCTGCTCCGAGGACGGCAGGATGAAGGGGAACATCGCGACGCCGGGCGTTGCCACGACGCCGAAGACCGAAGCGCCCGACGACAGCATGGCAAGCGCAGGCTTTTTGCCCTTGAGCCCGATAAAGGCGCCGATGGCACCGAGGAAGCCAAGCGCAGGCGCCAGCATCATCCACGGATAGCGTCCATAATTGACGAACCATGCGCCCTGCTGGCGGGCAACATCGTTCAGCAGCGGGTTGGACGGGCCTGCGGCGTCAACGGCGCCGGTATAGGCATAGCCGTCAATGCCGTAATAGAGCCAGACGCCGGCAAGGGCGAACAGCACGATCAGCGCCAGAGCGGCAACCGAACCATAGGCGCGGGCGCGGTCATTGACCGGACCTTCCGTCTTGGTCGAGAGATAGGCCGCGCCGTGCATGACCAGCATGGCAACGCAGACGAGGCCAGCCAGAAGCGCGAAGGGGTTCAAAAGGCCGAAGAACGAACCGTCGTAGAAGATGCGAAGGTCGTCATCGAGCCGGAAGGGAACGCCCTGCAGCACATTGCCGAGCGCCACGCCGAAGATCAGCGTCGGCACGAAACCGCCGATGAACAGCATCCAGTCCCAGGTATTGCGCCAGGTGGCGCTTTCGCGCTTGGAGCGATACTTGAAGCCGACCGGGCGCAGGATGAGCGCGAACAGGGTCGCGAACATGGCCAGGTAGAAGCCCGAGAAGGACACGGCGTAGATCGCCGGCCAGGCGGCAAAGATGGCGCCGCCGCCGAGGATGAGCCAGACCTGGTTGCCTTCCCAGACCGGGCCGACCGTGTTGACGACGATGCGGCGTTCGGTGTCACCCTTGGCAACGAAAGGCAGAAGCGTTGCCGTGCCGAGATCGAAGCCGTCCATGATGGCGAAGCCGATCAGCAGAACGCCGAGCAGCAGCCACCAGATCACGCGGAGGACTTCGTAGGAGATGAGGTCGTGTAGTACCATGATGATTTACTCCGCGGGTGTCATGGTGCCCTGAACGCGGCGGAAGCCGAGGACAGGCATCTCGGGGCCATTGTCAGGCTGCGGTCCCTTGCGGATCGCGGCGAGCATCAGACCCATTTCGATGATGATCAGCACCGTGTAGATGGCGGCGAAGCCGGCGATGGTCAGAAGCAGGGTTCCTGCACCGAGGCTGGAAACAGCAAGCGCTGTCGGCAGAATGCCCTCGATGATCCACGGCTGACGGCCAAGCTCGGCAACGATCCAGCCCGCTTCTGCGGCAATCCACGGCAGCGGGATGATCCAGACCGCGACATGCAGAAGCCAGCGATGGCTGTCCAGACGACGGCGGGTCGAGAGGTAGAAGAAGGTTGCCATGACCGCGATGAACAGGAAGCCACAGCCGACCATGATGCGGAACGACCAGAACAGCGTGCCGACCGGCGGAACGAGGCTGTTGGCGGCCTGATCGATCTGCGCGGGCGTCGCCTGTGCAGGATCGTCGACAAAGCGCTTCAGCAGATAGGCGTAACCAAGGTCATTGCCATACTCTTCGAAAGCGGCCTGGTCAGCCGTGTCCGGGGTTCCGGAGCCCATGGCGGCGCGCATATTGGTGAGCGCGGTATAGGCCTGGATGCCGTTTTCGATCCGGACCTTGCCCTTCTCGACCAGTTCGTTGATGCCTTCAATCGGCGTATCAAGCGAACGCGTTCCGATCAGCCCCATAACCCACGGGATATGGACGGCATAATGCGTCTCGCGGTCCTTGGTATCGGGAATGCCGAACAGGGTGAAGGATGCCGGTGCGGGTTCTGTGTCCCACATGGCTTCGAGCGAAGCCAGTTTCATCTTCTGGTGCTCGGTTGTCAGATAGCCGCTTTCATCACCCAGCACGACCACCGACAGGGCAGCGGCCAGGCCGAACGAACAGGCAACCGTCATCGACCGCTTGGCAAGCTCGGAATGGCGACCCTTCAGAACATACCAGGCCGAAACGCCGAGCACGAACACCGAAGCCGTGACATAACCGGCCGAGACAGTGTGGACGAACTTGGCCTGGGCGACCGGGTTGGTCAGAACCGCGAAGAAGTTCGAGACTTCCATGCGCATGGTGACCGGGTTGAAGGTCGAGCCGACCGGGTTCTGCATCCAACCATTGGCGATCAGGATCCACAGAGCCGAGAGGTTCGAGCCGATGGCAACGCACCAGGTGGTGATCAGATGGGCAACCCGCGACATGCGGTCCCAGCCGAAGAAGAACAGGCCGACGAAGGTGGCTTCGAGGAAGAAGGCCATCAGCCCTTCGATGGCGAGAGGCGCGCCGAAGATATCGCCGACATAGTGGCTGTAATAGCTCCAGTTCATGCCGAACTGGAATTCCATCACCAGGCCCGTCGAGACGCCAAGCACGAAATTGATGCCGAACAGCGTTCCCCAGAATTTAGTCATTTGCCGCCATATTTTGCGGCCAGTCATGACGTAGGTCGTTTCCATGATCGCAACGATCATGGAAAGGCCCAGCGTCAACGGCACAAACAAAAAGTGGTATAGCGCCGTCATAGCAAATTGCAGGCGCGATAGCGCCACGATGTCCAGTTCCATTGCGTCTCTCCCGCGTTCAAACCGGGTCTCAAGTTTCATCGGTACTGCCGGACCAACGGCAGCACCGCATTTCGTTATTGGAGGCCGGGGTCTAGTCCGGCCTCAAGGCGGCAAGCGCGGCATCAAAGCCGTGTTCGCCTCGTTTGGGGGCGGAAATGATCCGTCCCGAATCGATGACAAGCAGCCGGTCGGCGATTTCCGCCTCCCTGCGGATATGCGTCGCGACGAGAAGCGTACGGCCCTCGCTGGCACGCGCATTGATCCGTGACATGACGTCGCGCGCGGTTTTGCCGTCGAGCCCTTCGGTCGGCTCGTCGAGCAGGAAAACCGGCGTATCGCGCAACAGCAGGCGGGCAAGCGCCAGGCGGCGCGACTGGCCGCCGGAAAGGCCGATGCCCTGTTCGCCGAGATCGGTATCAAGGCCTGCCGGCAGGGCGCGAACGGTTTCGCCCAGCCCTGCGGCATCGAGCGCCGCCATCATGGCGTCATCGTCGGCGGCAGGGGCCGCGATCTTCAGGTTGGCGCGCAGCGAATCCTGGAAAAGCTCTGTGCGCTGGCTGAGGATCGTCGCCTCGAGGGCTGCGACAGTTCCGGCCTGAGGTACGGCCTCGCCGGCAAAAAGCGCCATGATAGAAGACTTTCCCGCACCGCTTGCGCCGATCAGCGCAACCTTTTCGCCGGTCTTCACGGCAAGCGAGAGGCCTGAAACCGCAGCGCGGGCGCGGCCCTCGTAGCGCATTGTTACATTATCGAGCGTGAGCGCTTGGCCGGGTTTCGGCGTCTCCGGTTGGAAGCGGCCAGCCGGTTGCGCATCAAGGCGCGGCGAGAGGCGGCGCGCGGCCAGAAGCGTGCGTCCGAGCTCCATCGCGCCGCGGCGCAGGCCGGCGAAGGGCTCCAGCGCGGCAAAGGCGATCAGCAGGGCAAGCGCTGCAAGCGGCGCGGTTACCGTGCCGGCTGACGCAAGCGCCGCACCGGCCAGCAGCACGCCCGACAGGATGAAGGCGGTGACGATGTCGAAGCCGAAACCGGCATTGGTCTCGATCCGGTTCAGCGCCAGATCGGAGGCATGTTCGCGGGCGTCGGCGGCGGCAACGCGGGCGCGCTGGTCCTGAAGACCCCCGGCAAAGGCAAATTCGCTCTGGCCGGCAACAAGATCGACCGCGCGAGCGCGCAGGGCTTCCTGCGCATGGGCGCGGCGACGCGCCGGTTTTTCCGCAAAACGTGCGGACAGGGCAGGGATCGCGAGGCCTGGAATGACGATCGCAGCGCCGACGGCAAAGGCCAGCGGCCATGACAGCGCGCCAAGGGCCGCGATGGTGACGAGACCGGCGATGATGGCGACGAAGCCCGGAACCAGAACCCTGAGATAAAGCGAATCCAGTGCATCGACGTCAGCCGTCAGGCGAAACAGCAGGCGGGCGGGCCGCAACGCCAGCGCCTTCGCGGCGCCCGGCGCGGCAAAACCCTGAAACAGGCGCACGCGCAGCCCCGCCAGAACGCGAAGGGTGGCGTCATGGGTCTGCAGTCGCTCGAAATAGCGCGCCGCCGTGCGTGACAGAGCCAGAAAACGAATGGCAGCCGACGGGGCGAAGACATCGAAGGCAAGCGCGGTGGCCATCGTCAGCCCGGCGATGGCCGTTGCGGTGACGAACCAGCCGGAAACCCCGAGAAGGGCGATGCCGGCCAGCACGGTGGCGGCCGAGAGGGCAGCGCCCGCCATCAGGCCACCGCGCCGTTCGCGCCAGAAAAGCCGGATAACGGGTCCGAGGCTTGTGAACTTGCCGGTTCTCATCGCGCGACCTCCCGGAAATCCTCGTTGAGACGGATGATGCGGTCCATGCGCTCGGCGAGCAGCGGATCATGGGTGGCGACGATCAGCGTGCGGCCGCTTGAAAGCGTCAGCAGCGCCTCGGCGATATCGCTTGCCGTGCGGTGATCGAGATGGGCGGTCGGCTCATCGGCGATGATCAGGCCCGCCGAACGGTTGGCGGCAGCGCGCGCCAGCGTCAGCCGCAAGGCCTCGCCGCCGGAAAGTCCCGCGCCGTTCTCCGCCGATCATGGCATTGCCATGCGCCTCGGCAACATGTTCGAGGGAGGCAAGCTTCAGCGCGCTTGCCACGGCATCGAGGGAAATGTCATCGCGGTGCAGGCGGATATTGCCGGCAATCGAGCCCGCGAAGAGGTGCGGGTTCTGGCCGATCCAGGCCATGCGGGTGCGAAGCTGTGCCGCATTGGCATCATCCAGCGTCACGTCATCGATCAGGATGCGGCCCGTGACGAAGCTCCGCAAGGCCTGCCAGCAGCGCCAGAAGCGTCGACTTGCCGCTGCCCGACGGGCCGAGCAGGGCGACGTGTTCGCCGGGGGCAACATGGAGGTTGAAGCCCTCGAAAACGGATCGCGCGAGCCCTGATGGACGAAGCCGAGATCGCGAAACTCGACGTTGACGGGATGAACCCGATCCGACGCTCGTGTCGCGGCGATGTCTTCCTTTTCGGCGCCGACCATCGAAAGGCCATCCTCGGCCAGTTTGTCGAGGGCGGCAAGTGCAGCCTCGCCGGCCGCGCGGTCGTGCCAGACGGAGGAGAGCATGCGCAGCGGATCGAAGAAGGCAGGGGCGAGAAGCAGGATGAACAGGCCTTCCGAAAGCGTCAGCGTGCCGCCCCAGGCGCCGAAGCCGATCTGGCCGAGCAGATGAAAGCCGATATAGGCGGCCGCCATGGCAACGCCGAGCGCGGAGAAAAGCTCCAGCACCGCAGAGGTCATGAAGGCGATGCGCAGCACCGACATGGTGCGGCGGCGCAGGTTTTCGGCGCGGAGCGTCAGGCGACGGGAAACCAGATCCACGGCGTCGAAGGCGCGGATCGTCGAAAGCCCGCGCAACCGGTCGAGGAGAAAGGCATTGAGCGTGCCCATGTCGGCGAGGTGTTTTTCGCTCGCCGACTGGGCGCTCCAGCCGATCAGCGCCATGAAGACGGGGATCAGCGGGGCGGCGATCAGGAGAACGAGGCCGGCAATCCACGAGAACGGAAAGATGACGGCGAGAATGGCAAGCGGCACCACGGTGGCCTTGAAGCGGGCCGTCTGGAAACGCGCCAGATAGGGCACGATATGCTCGGCCTGTTCGGCGATCACGCTTGCCGCCTCGCCGGAGGCCAGGCGGCTGGTATCGAGTGGCGAACGACGGCTGAGGGCCGCAAGGGCGGAGTCGCGCTTCTTGCTGAGGACCGCGCGCGCTGTCCTGTAGGCAAGGCGGCTGCCAGCGCGTTCGGCGATCGCCTTCAGAAAGCCGAGGGCGAGAATGGCTGCTGCGAGCGGCAGCACAGCCGGGACGCCTTCTCCACGGGCGATCAGGCCGATGCCATGGGCCAGACAGGCCGCCTGCGGCAGCCACATCAGTTCGGCGAAGGTCTGCAGCCAGGCGGCAATTTTCAGCCCGCGCGGCTTGGGCGCACGCGCGCGCCGCTGGCTTTTCTGCGCGGTGGAGGCAGGGCGCACGGCAGCGCGCTGCGCGCGGGTTTGCCCGCGCGGCGCGTCCTTCCGTTCGTCGGCGGCTTTTTCAAAGACAAGCTCGCTCATGCCTCAAACCTTCTCGTTCTGATCGCGCTCGGCCTTGCGGGCGAACGATGTCATCTTGTCCGCCGTCTCGAGCAGTCGCGTCACCCGCGCGCCCATGCCGAGCAGCATCAGCAGCCTTTCCGTCTCCAGGCCCTTCACATCGTCGTACCAGGACGAGAGCCTTGCGATCAGGTCATGCATTTCGCCCATGCGTTTTTGGGCGTATTCCTCATTCTCGTCGCGCGGCGTACGCGTGACCACTTCGGCAAGTAGGGCGAGCGTCGGGTCGACCTCCCGCTTCTTGCGTTCCTCCGCCAGTGTCCGCAGGATGGACCAGACATCCTCCGGCGTCGTGTAGTAGTCGCGCCGGTCGCCCGGCCTGTGCCTCAGAAGAGCCAGTCCCCACGACTGCAGCTCCTTCAGCCCGGCGGCCACGTTGGACCGCGAAATCTGCAATTCGCTCACCATGTCATCTGCGCAAAGCGGCTCGCGCGAAGCATAGAGAAGAGCGTAAATCTGACCCACCGATCGGTTAATGCCCCAGCGGCTGCCCATCTCGCCGAAATGGAGAACGAAGTCCTGAACGATGGGCGACATTGTCATCGGCTATCCTGATCGGGCTGTATTTTCAGTTTTTTCTGAAAACTTTGTACCGCGATATCTGATATCGTGCAAGGCCATCCCCGCCCGACATCAAATTGCTCAACCGAACCCCCTTCTTTTTCAACGGGTTTAGCCGAGAGAGCCCGCAGGCAATTTGATTTATGTCATGCAGAACAAAAAAAGCAGAATGCGCCTTCCGGTTGTATCCCGAAAATTCAGGTATTGCCGAATTAACCGGATTTGGGGCGAAGCGCCGGGAGGATGCAGGCGCGCCCGGTCAGGCGCGCGATGCGCTGAAGAAACGGCCGAAGAGCAGCGGCACGAGGACAACCAGAACGGCAGGAAAGACCAGCCAGTTCATCAGGCTCCAGCCATTTTCGGCATTGACCAGCGCGCCGGCGAGGAAGGAGGCCGAGGCCACCGAGCCGAAAACCAGGAAATCGTTCAGCCCCTGCACTTTGCCGCGTTCTTCCGCCGTATGGCAATCGGTGATCATCGCCGTCGCGCCGATGAAGCCGAAATTCCAGCCGACGCCAAGCAGGATGAGTGCGGCCCAGAAGTGGGTGAGGCCGAGACCGGAAAGCGCGATTGCCGCGCACGCCGCGATCAGGACAAGGCCCGTGGCGGCAATCGTTTCCTTGCCGAAACGGGCGATCAGCCGCCCGGTGAAGAAACTCGGCCCGAACATCGCCAGCACGTGCCACTGGATGCCGAGCGTCGCCTCGCCGACCGTATGCCCGCAGGCGACCATGGCCAGCGGCGTGGCGGTCATGATGAAGGCCATCAGTGCGTAGGAGATGACGCCGGTGCCGGCGGCGACGATGAAGCGGGGCGAACGCGCGATCTCCGACAGGCGCCGCCCGCCGGAAAGATCGACGGCGGCAACCTTGTCGGCGCGCGGCACCTTCAGCTGCGAAACCAGGAACAATGTGAGAAGAGCGAGGACCGAAAGGCTGACGAAGCTTACCACATAGGGCTGCCCCAGCATGGCGTCGCTCGTCCAGAATACCACCTGTGGTCCGATGACGGCTGCCGCGAGCCCACCGATCATCACCCGCGAGATCGCCACTGCCTTCATATCGCCGGAGACCGAATCGGCTGCGGCAAAGCGGAAGCTCTGCAGATAGGACCCGTAAAGCCCGATCAGGACGGTGCCGATGCAGAAGATGAGGAAGGTGGAGGCGGCAACGCCCGTGGCCGCCACCAGTCCGCCGCAGATGCCGATCAGCGCGCCGAAGATATAGCCGAGACGGCGGCCGACCCGGCGCATCATGAAGGCGGCCGGAAGCGTGCCGGCGGCGACGCCGAGATTATAGAGGCTGACGGGGACCGTCGCAAAGGCGGGATCGGGTGACAGGAGTTGGCCGACAATGCCGCCAAGCGAGATCACGATGGGCGGCGCGGCCCCGCCGACGGCCTGTGACAGGGTGAGAATGCGGATATTGCGGCGGGCGGTGGCCGGGCTGTCGGCGGTGGTCATCGGCAGTTAGGCTCCGGGCTCATGCCCATATGTTGTGTGGCAGGCTAGCTCGCCTGATTGCGGTCTTTCACGCAATAGGCGTCGTAAAGCGTCGTCAGGATCTGGCGGGCGGGTTCGCTCTCGATCCGGTACCAGATCGTCTGTCCCTCACGCCGACCGGCGATCAGCTTCTCGCGCCGCAACAGCGCCAGATGCTGGGAAACGGTGGAATCCCGGATGCCGAGAAAATCCGCGAGCTCGCCGACGGAACGCTCGCCATCAATGAGCTGGCAGAGAATGAGGAGCCGATGACGATTGCCCAGCGCCTTCAGCAGCTCGCAGGCTTCATCCGCGGATTCGACCATGTTTTCGGATTCAATCTTCATAATTTCGTATATACGATTTTTTCTAGAGAAGTCAAGATCGAAACCCGTGCGGTCCCGCAGCGACTGAAAAAGGTCAATCCGGCCCTGTTACAGCCTAGTGGATGAAGTTGGCAATGGCGAAGCCCTGCTTTTCCAGGGCGCTGCGCACCGCCTGAGCGATCGGAAGCGCCTCGGGTGCATCGCCGTGAACGCAGATCGAACCCATCGGCGTTTCAAGCCGCTTGCCGGAGATGGTGACGATCGCGCCTTCGCTGACCATTTCGACAACCCGCCAGGCGGCTGCATCCGGATCGCGGATCACCGCCCCCTTCATGCCGCGCGGCACCAGAATGCCCTCGTCGGTATAGGCGCGGTCCGCGAAGATCTCCGAAACCACGGTCAGCCCCATTTCCTCGGCGATGCGATGCTGCTGACCGAGCGCAATCGCGAGGCAGATCAGCGAGGAATCGACCGCCTTGATCGCATTGCAGATGGCGCGCGCCACCGCCTCGTCATGCTGGGCGAGATTGCCGAGCGCGCCATGGGGTTTCACATGGGTGATCGGGTGACCGACATATTGCGAAACCGCCTGGGCGGCGCCGATCTGGTAGGCGACCAGCCGCTCGATCTCGCCGACCGAAAAGGGAATCTGCCGGCGGCCAAAGCCCATCAGGTCGGGAAAGCCCGGATGCGCGCCGACGGCGACATTGCGTTCGCGCGCAAGCGCAAAGGTCCGGGCCATGATATCGGGATCGCCGGCATGGAAACCGCAGGCGATGTTGGCGGAAGAGACGATCTTCAGCATCGCCGCGTCGTCGCCCTTCTCCCAGGCGCCGAAGCTTTCTCCCATGTCGCAGTTGATGTCGATCCTCTGGCGCGTCACGGTCTCGCCTCCCTGTGGTTCCAGCACGTTGTCCTGCCAATGTAGGGGCTTGGGGGACAGTCAAACAATGGGTTTTTCATGGTTTGGTTTGCGTTTTCATCATGCTGTCTATGCGAAAATGCATATCTTCAGAGGCTGGTTCCGCCTGTTGCGGAGGCGTTCCTGCCTTTCCTTCCGCCCGGAAATTCTCTATTGCCGAAGGTAGCCGAGCCCATGGAGTGAGATGATGAAAAGCCTGACGATCCGCCGCCCCGATGACTGGCACCTGCATTTGCGCGACGGTGCGATGATGGAGGGCGTGATCGGCGATACGGCCCACGATTTCGCCCGCGCCATCATCATGCCGAACCTGGTGCCGCCGGTGGTGACGTCCGCCGATGCCGCCGCCTATCGCGCGCGGATCATGGCGGCGCTGCCGCAAGGCGCGCGCTTCACGCCGCTGATGACGCTCTACCTCACCGAGACGACCGACCCCGAGGACGTCGCGCGCGCCTATGAAAGCGGCCTTGTGACCGCCGTCAAGCTCTATCCCGCCGGCGCCACCACCAATTCGGCAAGCGGCGTGCGCAACTTCGACAATGCCATGCCGGTTCTGGAGAAGATGGCGGAGATCGGGCTCAATCTCTGTGTTCATGGTGAGGTCACGAGCGCCGATGTGGATATCTTCGACCGTGAGGCCGTGTTCATCGACACCGTGCTCGATCCGCTGCGCCGGCGACTGCCGGAGCTGAAGATCACCATGGAGCACGTGACGACCAAGGACGGGATCGACTATATCTCGGCGGTGCAGCGCAATCTTGCCGGCTCGATCACCACGCATCACCTGATCATCAACCGCAACGACATTCTCGTCGGCGGCATTCGCCCGCATTACTACTGCCTGCCCGTGGCCAAGCGCGAGGTGCATCGCAAGGCGCTGGTCGCGGCCGCGACTTCGGGCAATGCCCGCTTTTTCCTCGGTACCGATTCCGCCCCGCATGTGGACCCTGCCAAGGAATGCGGCTGCGGCTGCGCCGGCATCTATACCGCGCCGAACACGATGAGCTGCCTTGCCCATGTGTTCGAGAATGAAGATGCCCTCGACCGGCTGGAAGCCTTCGCTTCGCTTAACGGTCCGGCCTGGTACGGGCTCGCGCCGAACGAGGAGACGGTGACGCTGGTCAAGCACGGCGAGCCCGTCGATTATCCGAAAAAGCGGGAAACCGGCGCCGGTCCGGTGACCGTGTTCGACCCGAAATTTCCGCTTTTCTGGGCGTTGGAGCGATAGCGCGGGCCGCTTAAAACGCGAAAAGGCCGGGCGGAACCCGGCCTCCTGCGAACAAACCAATGTGGGTGGAACGCCCTTAGTGGGCGTTCTCCATTTCCGGCTGCTCGGCCTCGGCTTCGGCCTTTGCCGCCTGCAGTTCTTCGACCGCCTTGGCCGGGTCCGCGGGGAAGGCGGCGTCGGTAATGTTGCCCTCCAGAAGGTCGATTGCGTATTTCAGCTGGACATCGTCCTCGGTCTCGCGCGGAACGTAGGCGACCGAACCCGAGCCCGCGTCGGTCTCCTCATCGCCCTGGATATGGCCGCGCAGCGCGCTTTCGCCTTCCGGACGGATCACGCCTTCGAGGTCTTCCGGCAGTACCTGTTCGACGGTGATGTCGGGACTGATGCCGGTGCCCTGGATCGAGGTGCCGGACGGGGTGTAGTAAAGCGCCGTCGTCAGCCTGAGCGAGCCTTCGACGCCAAGCGGCACAATGGTCTGGACCGAGCCCTTGCCGAAGGTACGGGTGCCGACCAGCGTCGCCCGCTTCAGGTCCTGCAGCGCGCCGGCGACGATCTCGGAGGCAGACGCCGAGCCGCCATTGACCAGCACGATCAGCGGCTTGCCGTTGGTGAGGTCGCCGGGGCCCGCGTCGAAGCGGCGCGTCTCGCTGGCATTGCGGCCACGGGTGGAAACCACCTCGCCTTCGTCGAGGAAGGTGTCGGCCACGGCAACGGCCTGGTTGAGGAAGCCGCCGGGATTGAGGCGAAGATCGAGGATATAGCCCTTGAGCTGGTCATCCGGCACTTCGGCGCGGATTTCCTCGATCGCTTCGTTCAGGCTCTCGTCCAGCTTCTCGTTCATGAAAGTCGAGATCCGGATATAGCCGATATTGTCGTTTTCGATCCGCCATTTGACCGATTGCACAGGAATGACGCCGCGCACGATGGTCATCTCGATCGGCTTGGCAACGCCATCGCGGATGATGGTGATGTCGATCGGCTCGCCGACCTCGCCACGCATGCGGTCCACCGCATCGTTGAGCGACATGCCGCGCACGCTTTCGCCGTCGATCTCGACAATGCTGTCGCCGGCGAGAACGCCGGCATTGGCCGCCGGCGTGTCATCAATCGGGGCAACGACCTTGACGACCTCGTCTTCCATCGTCACCTCGATGCCGAGGCCGCCGAACTCGCCCTTCGACTGGTCGCGCATCTCTTCGGATTCTTCCGCCGTCATGTAGCTTGAATGCGGATCGAGCCCGCTCAGCATGCCGTTGATCGCATCCTGGATCATTTTCTCTTCGTCAGGCGGCGAGACATACTGGCTGCGCACGCGCTCGAAAACATCGCCGAACAGCGACATCTCGCGATAGGTGCTGTCGTCACTCGCCGCGCGCGCCGGGATGTCGGCGGAAACCAGTAAGCCGGTCGCCGAGGCGCCGATTACCGCGCCTGCCAGCAGAAGCGTTGCCCTACGTATCATTGCGTGCCTTTCCATCATTTTTTTCCGCCCACCAAGGTCCGGAATCGACCGGCTTGCCGTTTTGCCGAAGCTCAATGTATAGCGTCGGTCTGTCTGTTTCCAGCGCCAGCGTCGCAGCGCTTGCGATGCGTCTGGCACCCATCTGCGCAAGGGGTTCGCCGGAGAAGACGAAATCGCCCTGATGCACCTTCAACCCCTCCATGCCCGTCATCACCAGGTGATAGCCGTCGCCAACATTGAGGATGATCATCTCTCCGTAGCTTCTGAAGCGCCCGGCGTAAACCACTGTTCCGTCGGCAGGCGCCGTCACCAGAGCGCCCGGGCGCGCCGCGACGGTGATGCCGGTCGCCTCATGGCCTGTCCCGTCCGGATCGCCGAAGCGGCGCAGAATGTCGCCAGCCACCGGCAATACCAGCCGGTTCTTCAGGTCAGAAAACGGATATGCGGGCGTAATGCGGTTTTTATCAGGCGAAGATGTGAGCGCCCGGGCGCGCGCCTCTTCCCGTTGCGCTTCGCTCATCTGCCGGCGGCGCTCTTCCTCCTGCCGGGCGAGCAGCGCCGCGTTGCGTGCGGAGGTGATTTCGGTTTCGAGCGAGGCGATCAGGCCGTTGAGGTCGGTGGCGCGGGCGGCAAGCGCCTCGGCCTGGCGCCGTTCCTCGGCAAGCGCCTCGGCGCTTTCGGCGCTCGCTTTCTCGTTTTCGGCAATCAGCATGTCCATGCGCCGGGTTTCCTCCGCCAGGCTGTCGAGGTCGGCGGCAAGCGCGTCGCGCGCGTCCTCGCGTTCCTGCTTGACCGCCTGCAGCGATCTGAGATCGCCAAGCACGGTTTCCATGCGGGCGCGCATTTCCGGCACCACGCCGTCGAGCAGAATGGCGCTGCGGACGGAATCGAGCGCATCGCCGGGTGCGACCAGAAGGGCAGGCGGCGGGTCGCGGCCCATGCGCTGCAGGGCAGCCAGCACATCGGCCAGCACATCGCGCTCCTCGTTCAGTGATGCCTTGAGGATGGTTTCCTGTTCGGAGAGCTCGGCAATGCGGGCTTCGCTCTCGCCGATCTGTTCCTCCAGCGCGCGCCGTCGGTCGGCGGAATCGACCAGCGCCTGTTTCAGGCTGGCGGTGTCGCCGGCCAGCTTGTCGATCTCGCTCTGCAGGCCGGCAATCTTTTCTTCCGAAACGGTTATGGAACTGCGGATCGTATCGAGCTCGACCTCGGTTTCGCTGCGCTTCTCGGAAAGCCGGTCCACCAGCTCGCGGGAATCGGTCTGCGGCGCGGGGTCGGTCTGGGCAAGGCTCGTTGCGGGCGCAAACCATGCCGCAGCCGCAAGCAGCGTCAGGCTGCATGCGGTGAGGAGACGCACGGTATTGACCCTTGCAAAGCCCATTCGTCCTGACTTTCGGTTGGAGCTCAAGCGCAGCCGATATAGAACGCCGACAGGTTAACGAAAGCCAAACATCTTTATAAGACACAAAGTTTTGAAACGGTCACACACGATGATAGGGGTGGCCGGCCATCAATGTCACGGCGCGGTAGAGCTGTTCGGCAAGCAGGATGCGCACGATCTGGTGCGGCCAGGTCATGGCGCCGAAATTGATCGTCAGATCGGCTCGCCCGACAAGAGCTGGGTCGAGCCCGTCTGCGCCACCAATGGCGAAGATCATCTCACGCTTGCCCTGGTCGCGAAAACTGGCGATCTTGTCGGAAAAGGCGGGGCTGTCGAAGGACTTGCCGTTTTCGTCCAGCAGCACGAGAACGGTCTCGGGGGAGAGCACCGCTTCCAGCGCCTGCGCCTCTTCGCGCTTGCGGGTCGCGGCATTGCCGGCGCGGCTTTCATTGACTTCGTGGACGCGGGTAAACTCGATGCCCTGCGCCTTCCCGGTCTTTTTCAGCCGGTCGAGATAGCGGGCAACCAGCTCCTTCTCGGGACCGGACTTCAACCGCCCGACGGCGAAAATGCCGATCTGCATTGTTTTTTCCTCGGTGGCGCTGCCGGCGGCAGGGAACCCGCAAAAGGCCTGTTGCAACGCCCGGCGGGGCGGCGCAACGGGAGCCGGAGTGGCCGCGCATGCCTTTTCAAGGCCGCATACATTCCGCCCGCGCTGAAGCGCGCGGCAACCGCATGCCCAGACACCTGGATAACAGGCGCTAGTGCAGCCGTCCCTCGTTCATTTCAGGCGCGGACCACATCTTCTCGATATTGTAGAATTCGCGGACTTCCGGCCGGAACACATGGACAATCACGTCACCGGTGTCGATCAGCACCCAGTCGCCGGCCGCCTGGCCTTCAACCTTGGGCGTGCCCGCACCCGATTGCTTGATGTCCTTGACCAGATGGTCGCAAATCGCCACGACATGACGGTTCGAACGGCCGGACACAACCACCATGTGGTCGCCGAGTGCCGATTTTCCCCTGATGTCGATGGTCACGATGTCTTCAGCCTTCGAATCCTCAAGGCTGGCGAGGACGGTGGACAAAGCCTGATCTGCGGCATGGACGCCGCTTTTCCTGCTCTTCGGTGCAGCATCGTCTGCGGCACCCTTCGCGTGCAATGTTGTCAGGGGTCTTCCTTTCTTCATGGACCGGAACAAGCACGATTGCGACTCGTGACGCGCACGAGACCCCCTAAAGATAGGAGCCAATGGGGGTGTCGCGCAAGGTTTTCCTTGAAATCGACGCCCTGCACCGCCTTCAGACGATGCGGAAGGCAAGGCAGGTGGCGTCGTCGCTGACCTTGTAACGCGGGAAGCGTTCGCCGTCCGGATCTTCGATCCGTTCGATGTCGCGCAGCCTCTTGAGAAGAGCCGGCAGGCCTTCGGCAAAGGCCGCATCGATCAGCGCCGACGGGTTGAACGCGCTGTAATTGTCGCAAAGGGCGGCAAAGCCGTCGGATGAGAGCAGGCCGCGGGCAGGGGCGGCAATGCCGGTTTCCTCGCGCACGATTTGGTTCGCCGCTTCCGGCACCAGACCGAGCGTGAAGATCCGCCCGCCCGGCATGTTGTGTTTCGAACGGCTTTCGCGCAGGGCCGCGCGGGTCTTGCCGTCGCCGCCGATGTCGTTCTTGCCGCCAAAACCGCCGGTGCGTGCCAGATGGGCGCGGGCGGCGGCGGTTTCCCTCGCCCGGTTGCCCTTCAGCGCCGTGGTCTCGAAGACCCGCTCGTCCGTCTCGGATTGCAGGAACAGGCGGCAGTCGCCAAGCCCGTAGGAGACAAGCCGGCCCCCCTCGATCCTCAGCATCTGGAAGGCGGCGGCCGGCCACATGTAGCGCGGCAGATCGCCGGTGCCGGCAGCGGCAAGATAGGCCGCGCGGGCCTCGGCGTTGAGGCGTGAGACGATGTCGACAACGCCCTCCGTTTCGCCTGCCTTGGAAAAGGCCATCGCCGCATGGTCGGCCAGCCAGGAGGCGTCGCTTGGAAAGTCCGTCATCACCTGCCGGTCGGCAATGCCGGTCGCGCCGTCGATGACGAAGGCGCTTGTGTCGGTTGCACCGCAGCGATCCTCGCTGTGGCCGCCGGGCTTTCCCGGATCGTTCAGCCTGTCGATGATCTCAATCCGCATGGCTGTTTCCAAGTCTGAGCGCCGTCGAACTGACATTGGAGCGGGGGCCATGGATGAAGGTCCAGGCTGGCGGCGTCATCCGGGCAATTGCCCTTGCATTGCGTTCCGGGATCCGGGCCTTGTCGAGCGTGCGCGCGGCCTTGGAGGAGAGGAAGGTCAGCGTCGAGCCGGGTCGGTCGATGACGGCAAGCGGCACGGTGCGGGCAATGGTGCGCCATTCCTGCCAGCGGTGAAAATCGCCGAGATTGTCGGCGCCCATGATCCAGACGAAATGGACGCCCCGGTTCCGACGGACGATATGACGGATGGTGCGGGCCGTATAGGCGGTGCCGATTGTCTTTTCGAGAGCAGATACACGGATGCGCGGATCACGCGCCAGTGTCTCGCTCATGGCCAGACGGTCGGAAAGCGGCGCGAGACCGTTGCCGCTTTTGAGCGGGTTGCCGGGCGTGACGAGCCACCAGAGCTGGTCGAGTCCGAGGCGCTTTATCGCAAGGCTCGCCACCAGGAAATGCCCCTCATGCGGCGGGTTGAACGATCCGCCGAACAGACCGATCGTCATGCCCGGCGCGCAATAGGGCATGGCAAGATAGCGTCTGTCGATCGTCCCCTCGGTCAAAACGTCAGGCCCGCGTCTGTCCCGTGCCGCGCACAAGATATTTGAACGAGGTGAGCTGTTCGACGCCGACCGGGCCGCGCGCATGCATCTTGCCGGTGGCAATACCGATCTCCGCGCCCATGCCGAATTCGCCACCATCGGCAAATTGCGTCGAGGCATTGTGCAGCAGGATGGCGGAATCGATCTCGTTGAAGAAGCGGGCGACGACCTCCGGGTCTTCCGCAATCACCGCCTCGGTGTGGTGCGAGGAATATTTTCCGATATGCTCGATCGCGCCGGAAATGCCGTCGACGAGCTTCACCGAAATGATCGCGTCGAGATATTCCGTCGTCCAGTCGGCATCATTTGCTTCCGCGCGGCCGCGCGCATAGTCGATCATGTCGTGGTCGACGCGCACCAGACAGCCCTTTGCCTCCAGCGCCTCGATCAGCGGCGTTGCGAATTTTTCCGCCGCGGCCCGGTCGATCAAAAGCGTTTCGGCCGCGCCGCAAATGCCGGTGCGGCGCATCTTGGCGTTGACGACGATGGCGCGGGCCATGTCGAGATCGGCGGACTTGTCGACATAGATGTGGCAGAGGCCTTCCAGATGGGCAAAGACCGGCACCCGCGCTTCCGTTTGCACGCGGGCGACGAGGCTCTTGCCCCCGCGCGGCACGATCACGTCGATATTACCGGAGAGACCGGAGAGCATTTCGCCGACAGCAGCGCGGTCGGTGGTCGGCACGATCTGGATCGCGTCTTCGGGAAGACCGGCTTCGGCAAGCCCCGCCTTCAGCGCGCCGTGGATCGCGCGCGCCGAACGGGCGGAGTCCGAACCGCCGCGCAGGATCACGGCATTGCCGGCCTTCAGGCAGAGCGCGCCGGCATCCGCCGTCACGTTCGGGCGGCTTTCATAGATGACGCCGATGACGCCGAGCGGCGTGCGCACGCGCGAAATCGTCAGCCCGTTCGGCCGGTCCCATTCGGCGATCAGCTTGCCGACCGGATCATCCAGTTCGGCAATGGCGCGGATGCCCTCGGCCATGGCGGCAATGCGGGCGTCATTCAGCTCCAGCCGGTCGATGAAGGAACCGGTGATGCCGTTTTCGCGCGCGGCGGCGACATCCTTCTCATTCTCGGCCAGGATCTCCGGCGCGCGCGCCTCGATCTCGCGTGCCATGGCGAGAAGCGCCTGGTTCTTGGTCTCGGTCGGGGCGATCGCCAGCTTGTGGGCGGCAGCGCGCGCGCGCGTTCCAAGCTCCCGCATCACGGCGGCGATATCGTCTTTTTGAACCTGATCAAGCATGGGTCGAACCTTCGTTCTGTTTCTTCTTGCCGACGGCGGCCATCACCAGATCGTCGCGGTGGACCATGGCCGCGCGAGCGGGATAGCCGAGGATCGCCTCGATATCGACGGTCTTCTGGCCCGCAATCATGCGCGCCTCGTCGCTGTCATAGCCCGACAGTCCGCGCGCAACCTCGCCGCCCTTCATGTTGACGATCGCCACAGTGTCGCCGCGCGAAAAATGGCCGTCAACCGTCGTGACGCCGGCCGGCAGAAGACTGTTGCCGCGTTTGAGCGCGGCCACCGCGCCATCGTCGATATGGATCGTGCCGGCGGGCAGAAGCTGGCCGGCAATCCATGTCTTGCGGGCATTCACCGGCGTGTGCGAGGCGTGGAACATGGAATGGCGCGCGCCATCCTCGATCGCCTTCAGCGGGTGGTCGATCTTGCCGGAGGCAATCACCATGGCGCAGCCGGCGGCGGTGGCAATCTTGCCGGCCTCGATCTTGGTATGCATGCCGCCACGCGACAAGTCGGAGGCTGCACCGCCCGCCATCGCCTCGATTTCGGGCGTGATCGCCTCGATCTCGGCGAGGAAATGGGCACCGGGAGCGAGATGCGGCGGGGCCGTGTAAAGGCCGTCAATGTCGGAGAGCAGCACCAGCAGTTCCGCCCCGATCATGGTGGCGACACGGGCGGCCAGCCGGTCATTGTCGCCGTAACGGATCTCCGATGTGGCGATCGTGTCGTTCTCGTTGATGATCGGAACGGCGCCCGCTTTCAAAAGCTGCAGGATCGTGGCGCGGGCGTTCAGATAATGCCGCCGTTCCTCGGTGTTCTGCAGGGTCAGCAGGATCTGGCCCGCGAGAATGTCGTGGTGGCGCAGGCTCTCGGTCCAGGCGCCGGCAAGGCCGATCTGGCCGACGGCGGCAGCGGCTTGCGCCTCTTCCAGCTTCAGCGTGCCGGAATGGCTGTGCAGGACGGTCCGCCCCAACGCAACCGCGCCGGAGGAAACGACCAGAACCTCGACGCCTGCAGCCTTGAGGGCGGCAATGTCGTCGCACAACCGGTTCAGCCAGTCATGCTTGAGCCCGCGCGCGCGGTCGACGAGCAGCGCCGAGCCGATCTTGATCACGATCCGCCGATAATGCGTCAGCGAACGGTGCATGCCGTTCATTGTCAGGGCTCCCACTTGTCGTGCCGGCCCTTGTCGGTGCCCCGCTCGGGCGCGGCAATGCCGAGGCGTGCCTCTTCGGCGCGAATGATCTCGGCAAGGGCCGACAGCACTTCGCTCATGCCCTTCTGGGCAACGGCCGAGATCGCGAAGACCTTGCCGCCGGAGGCCTCTTCCAGCGCCTTCTGCTTTTCCGCGAGCGTCTCGTCGTCAAGAATGTCGATCTGAGACAGCGCGACGAGCTCGTGCTTGTCGGCGAGTTCATGACCATAGGCCTGCAGCTCGTGACGCACCGTGCGATAGACGGCGGCGACATCCTCTTCCTGCGAGGAGACCAGATGCAGCAACACGCGGGTGCGCTCCACATGGCCGAGGAAGCGGTCGCCGATGCCGATGCCTTCATGCGCGCCTTCGATCAGGCCGGGGATATCGGCGAGAATGAACTCGCGCCCATGGATGCTTGCAACGCCAAGGTTTGGATGCAGCGTCGTGAACGGATAGTTGGCGATCTTTGGCCGGGCGCGGGTCACCGTTGCGAGAAAGGTCGACTTGCCGGCATTGGGCAGGCCGACGAGCCCGGCATCGGCAATCAGCTTCAGCCGCAGCCAGATCGTCTTCTCCTGGCCCTCGAGGCCGGGATTGGCCCAGCGCGGGGCCTGGTTGGTCGCGGTCTTGAAATGGGCGTTGCCGAAGCCGCCATTGCCGCCGGAGGCCAGCCGGTAGCGCTCGCCGATCTCGGTCAGATCGCAGATCAGCGTCTCGCGGTCTTCCTCGAAGATCTGCGTGCCGACCGGCACTTTCAGCGTCACGCTCTTGCCGTTGGCGCCGGTGCGATTGCGGCCCATGCCGTGGCCGCCGGTCTCGCCCTTGAAGTGCTGCTGGTAGCGGAAATCAATGAGCGTGTTCAGCCCTTCGACGGCTTCCACCCAGACATCGCCGCCGCGTCCGCCGTCGCCGCCGTCCGGACCGCCGAACTCGATATATTTCTCGCGGTGGAACGAGACAGACCCTGCCCCGCCATCGCCGGAGCGGATATAGACTTTTGCCTCATCGAGAAATTTCATGGTTCGTCGCTTGTGCCGTTTTGTGTAAGGGGTGTGGGTAAGGTGTAAAACCGCCCGCATCGTTATCGTCCACCGGCGGCCAGGTCAAAGAATATCGTGAAAATCGCAAGCTACAACATTCAGTTCGGCATCGGCGCAGACGGGAAATATGATCTGAGCCGCATCGCTGCAAGCCTTGACGGGGCCGATATCATTGCACTTCAGGAGGTCACGCGCGGATTTCCCGGCAATGATGCGCGCGATATGGTTACCGAAATCGAGGCGCTGTTTCCCGCGTATTTTGCAGCCTTCGGGGCGGGCGCCGACATGCATCTCGACTTTTCCCGGGCGGAAGGGCGGATCGTCGAACGCCGCCTGCAATTCGGCAACATGTTGCTCTCGCGCTATCCGCTGCTGTCGCTGCGCAATCTGCTCTTGCCCAGAAGCGTTACGCTGGATCGGCTGAACTATCAACGCGCAGCACTGGAAGCCATTGTCGAAACGCCGGTCGGAGCCGTGCGCATCTTTTCGACCCATCTCGATCACATGAGCGCGGATGAACGGCTGGCCCAGATCGGCTTCCTGCGTCGCCGGCTTTCCGGCTTTGCGCTGGAAGGTGCGGCGATGACCGGCGGGGCGGAATATGGAGTGTCCGACCCGCCAATGGCCGAAGATTTTATCCTGCTCGGCGATTTCAACATGGAGCCGGAGAGCGAAGAACATGTCGCCATGGCCGGCCGGAAGGAACTCGACGGCAGGCGCAATCTGCGCGCCGGCCAGCCGGTCGATGTGTTCGAGCGGCTGGATGCGCGAAGCGACAAGGCGATTACATGGTCCCATCCAAGCTTTGCCGATGGCCAGGGCAAATGGGTCGATTATAGCTTTGTCAGCCCGGGGCTCGTGCCGCGTCTTGGCGCTGCCTGGATCGATGACACCGCGAGCGGTTCCGACCATTTCCCGCTCTGGGTGGAATTGAGCTGAACAGAGTGCGGATGGGCGTGTCTTATGCGGGAAGGTGAGGCGTGCGGCCTTGACCTTTGCCGCGCGGCTGCTTACCCAACCGCCAGCAGGTGACAACTGGAGCGGACCCCATGAATGTCCTTCTGATCGGCTCGGGCGGGCGCGAGCACGCGCTGGCCTGGAAAATCTCGCAATCGCCGCGTCTCGGCGTGCTTTATGCCGCGCCCGGCAATCCGGGCATCGCGGCCCATGCCGAATGCGTGACGCTGGATCCGGCCGATCATGCGGCGGTCATCGCCTTTTGCGGCGAGAAGGACATCGGCCTTGTCGTCATTGGTCCCGAAGCGCCGCTGGTGGACGGTCTTGCCGATGCGCTGATTGACGCAAACATCAAGGTTTTCGGCCCGACAAAGGCCGCCGCGCAGCTTGAAGGCTCCAAGGGCTTCACCAAGGATCTCTGTGCCCGATACGATATTCCGACCGGCGCCTATCGCCGCTTCACCGATGGCGAAGCGGCCAAGGCTTATGTCGGTGAAATCGGCGCGCCGATCGTGATCAAGGCCGATGGTCTTGCCGCCGGCAAGGGCGTGACCGTCGCTCGCACCAATGCCGAAGCGCTGGCCGCCATTGACGACTGCTTCTCCGGCACATTCGGCGCTGCCGGGGCCGAGGTCGTGGTCGAGGAGTTTCTGGTCGGCGAGGAGGCGAGCTTCTTCTGCCTCTCGGACGGCAAGAACGCCCTGGCGCTTGCCACTGCTCAGGACCACAAGGCTGTCGGCGACGGCGATACCGGGCCGAATACGGGCGGCATGGGCGCCTATTCGCCAGCGCCCGTCATGGATGAGGCGATGATTGCCCGCACCATGGCCGAAATCATCGAGCCGACCATTCGCGGCATGGCGGAGATGGGCCATCCCTTCAAGGGCGTGCTCTATGCAGGGCTGATGATCACGGAAAAGGGCCCGGAACTGATCGAATACAATGTCCGCTTCGGCGATCCGGAATGCCAGGTGCTGATGATGCGGCTACAAAGCGATCTTCTGGATATTCTGGAAGCTGCCGCCGATGGCACGCTCGACAAGGCTTCCGCCGAGTGGAGCAATGACACGGCGCTCACCGTGGTCATGGCGACCAGGGGCTATCCGGGTTCCTACAAGAAAGGCGGCGAAATCCGCGCCTTACCCGCTGACGGTCCCGAGGCGCGCACCTTTCATGCCGGCACGGCGATGCGCGACGGCAGGCTTGTCGCAAGCGGCGGACGCGTGCTGAATGTCACCGCCCTCGGCCAAAACGTTACCGAGGCGCAGACGCGCGCCTATGCGCTGATCGAAGATATCGACTGGTCCGACGGCTTCTGCCGCCGTGACATCGGCTGGCGGGCCGTGGCGCGTGAGGAGGGTTGAACCGGCTGCCGGCCGTTTCGCCCGGAAGAAACCGCTTGACTTGTTTTCGGCGTTGGCGCTAGTTGCGCGCGGCCCAGCGACGCCTGCCGCCCGCATGCCTGAACTTCAGGCGATGGTGAAGTCGCGCGATCCTTCGTCCGTTGTTTTCTCGAGAAGACACTCGAAGCTTATGGTAATGCGGGTCCCATAACCGGCCGTCTCCGGCGATGCGAGTGTCCTGAGGGACAACATGATGGAAACGTCTTCCGAGCAACGCGCCAATCCCTATCTTTCCGGGCCAATTGTCCCGCTTTTCTTCAAGACCGCAGCCCCGATCGTGCTTCTGATGCTGGTGAGCGGCCTCTTTACCGTGGTCGACGCGATCTTTCTCGGCGTTTATGTCGGGCCGCGCGCGCTTGCCGCCGTCACCCTGGTCTTTCCTCTGTTCATGGCTTTGAACGCGTTGGCGACGCTGGTCTCCTCCGGCATGGCATCGATCCTCGCGCGCCGGCTTGGCGCGGGCGATCATGCCGGCGCGCAATCGGCCATGCAGTCGGCGACGGCGCTTGCCATGCTCGCCGCGCTGGGGCTGATGGCGTTCTACCTGGCGGCAGGCCGGCCGCTCATTGGCTGGCTGTCGGGTGGCGACGCGGGGCTTGCGGCGATGGCTTCGACCTATATCGCGCTTCTGATCTTCGGCAGTCCGCTGCAGTTCCTGGTCAGCATACAGGGCGACACGCTGCGCTCGGAGGGCCGGCCGGGCACGATGGCGCTGATCGGCGCTCTGGTGACATTCGCCAATATCGGCTTCAACTTCGTCTTCATCGCGCTCCTGGGCTGGGGCGTGGCGGGTTCGGCCATCGGTACGCTTGCGGCACAGCTTCTGGCGCTTGTCGCCGTGGTCATTCTCAGGCTTTCCGGCCGCACGCTGATCCGGCTCTGGGAGCGCACCGGCAAGCCGTTGACGGAGGCCTGGGGGCGGACGCTTGCGCTCGGCCTGCCATCGTCGTTGTCGCTGATCGGCATCAGCCTCTCGACGGGCTGCATTCTCGCTTCGGTCAGGGTCTGGTTCGGTACGGACTACGACCTGACGATCGCAGCCTATGGAATTGCATCCAGGCTCCTGACATTTGTCTTCCTGCCACTGATGGGGCTGAACTTCGCCTGCCAGTCGATCGTCGGCAACAATTACGGCGCCGCGATCTATGAGCGGTCCAACCGCACGCTCGTCGTCGGCCTTCTGACCGGGCTTTTCTACGGGCTGGTGGTGGAAGCTGTATTCCTGTTGGCCGCAAGCCCGCTTGCCGCGCTGTTTGTCGATGATGCCGAGACCATTGCCGCAACCGCCCATATCGTGCGCATCATCACCGCCGCCTATGTTGTCGTTGCGCCGGTGATGGTGCTCGCCGGCTATTTCCAGGCGATCGGCAAGGCCATGAGCGCGGGCGTGATGAGCCTCGGGCGGACCTATTTCTTCAACATTCCGCTGATCTTCCTGCTGCCCCTCGTCTTCGGCGGGCAGGGCATCTGGATGGCGGCCCCCACAAGCGATCTTGCGATGCTTGTCCTCGTAGCGGCGGTGCTGTGGATTCACGGCAGGCGAACCGGCGCAAGGTGGGGCATGTTTCACCGGGTGACGGCGGTCTAGCGGGGCGTCACCTTCAGCACCTTGTCGGGGTTCATGATCCCGGCAGGGTCGAAGACCTGCTTGATGCGATGCATCAGGTCGATCTCGATCGGTTCGCGGATCTCCGCCAGTTCGTCGCGCTTCAGCCGGCCGATGCCGTGCTCGGCGGAAATCGAGCCGCCATGGGAAAGCACGATGGCGTGCACGATCTTGTTGATCTCCCCCCAGCGGGCGACGAATTCCGCCTTGTCGGCGCCTTCCGGCTGGGAGATGTTGTAGTGAATATTGCCGTCGCCGAGATGGCCGAAAGCGCAGATGCGCGCGCCGGGAATGGCCGAAATCACCGCCTTGTCCGCCTCGTGCAGGAAGGCGGGAATGGCCGAGACCGGCACGGAAACATCGTGCTTGATCGAGCCGCCCTCGGGCTTCTGCGCCTCCGACATGGTGTTGCGCATGTGCCAGAGTTCGTCGATCTCGCCTTGCGACTTGGCAATCACCGCGTCTTCCACCAGCCCCGTCTCGAAAGCCTCTTCCAGCAGCGCCTCCATCATCCGGTCGGCGGATTGCTGGCTGTCGGACGTGGAAATGTCGATCAGCGTGTACCAGGGGAATTTCGCCGACAGCGGATCGCGCGCGCCGTCGGTATGCTTGACGGTGAAATCAAAGGCCATGCGCGCCATGAATTCGAACCCGGTCAGCGCCGAGGCGCAGCGGTTCGACGCCATATTGAAAAGGTCGAGCGCCTTTTCCGGGCTTTCGACACCGGCAAAGGCCACCTGATGGCCGCGCGGTTTGGGAAACAGTTTCAGCACCGCGCCGGTGATGATGCCGAGCGTGCCTTCCGCGCCGATGAAGAGGTCGCGCAGGTCATAGCCGGTATTGTCCTTCTTGAGGCTTCTCAGCCCGTTCCAGATCTCGCCCGTCGGCAACACCACCTCAAGGCCAAGGCAGAGCGCGCGCATATTGCCATAGGCGAGCACCGCCGTGCCGCCGGCATTGGTGGAAAGGTTGCCGCCGATCATGGCCGAGCCTTCCGAGCCGAGCGAGAGCGGAAACAGCCTGTCATTGTCGCGCGCCGCCTTCTGCACATCGGCAAGGATCGCGCCGCCATCGGCGATGATGACATTGGCCGAGGTGTCGATCTTGCGGATCTTGCCCATGCGTTCCAGCGACAGCACGATGTCGGTTCCGGCTTCGCGCGGCACATGGCCGCCGACATGGCCGGTGCGCCCGCCGGCGGGCACCACCGGGGTCTTCGTTTCGCTGGCAAGCTTCAGGATGGCGGAGACTTCTTGCGTCGAGCCGGGTTTGAGGACGAGCACGGTCTTGCCCCGGTAAAGCCCCCGGTTTTCGGTGAGATAGGGCTCGATATCGGCGGCTTCTGTCAGCGCGTAAGTCGTTCCGACGATCTCGGAGAAGCGGGCGATGAGCTCGGGGGCGGGCATGGTCATGCGGTCAGTTATCCTTCCGGGGTGCGGCGGCGCGGGCAAGCCTGTCATTGATCGCCTCGCCGATCCCGTCTCTCGGGATCGGGGCAAAGGCAATGGCGGTCGCGCCGCTCAGGTCGGCCTCTATCATCGTGTCGTATAACCGGCTTGCCGCTTCAGCAAGATCGCCTGCGGCGCTCAGTTGGTAGGTGGCGCGCGCTGCGAGCGCGTTTTCGACCTTGGACGGCCCGAACAGCACCAGCGCCTCGCCATCTTCAATGCGCGTCGCATCAAGGCGGACGGCGGCCTTCGGCGCATAATGCGAGACCATCATGCCCGGAGCGACGATGGCGGTCCTGTGCCGCGGTCGTGCGAGCGGGCGCCCGGTCAGCGCCTGCACCTCGGCCACGGAAATGCCGCCCGGCCGAAGCAGGGTGACGGTCTCGTCCTCGACCTTCAGGATCGTCGATTCCACGCCGACCCTGGCCGGTCCGGCATCGAGGATGAGCCGCAGCTTCTCGCCGAGATCGGCTTCCACATGGGCAGCCGTCGTCGGGCTGATCCTGCCGGATGTATTGGCGGAGGGCGCTGCCAGTGGCCGGCCGGTCGCGGCGATCAATCGTCCGGCAAAGCCCTGCGGCACGCGCACGCCGACGGTCGGCAGGTTTGCAGTTGCCGCAGGCGCGATTGCCGCACCCTGTTTCAGCGGCAGAACCAGGGTCAGCGGACCGGGCCAGAAGGCTTGCGCAAGCGTGCGCGCCAGCGGCGGGAAGACAGCATAATCCTCGGCCATTTCGAGATCCGACATGTGGCAGATCAACGGGTTGAAGGCGGGCCGGCCCTTGGCCGCATAGATTTTCGCGATCGCCTGGCTGTTGGTGGCATCGGCGGCAAGGCCATAGACGGTTTCCGTCGGCATGGCGACCAGTTCGCCGGCCAGCAAAAGCGCGCTGCCTTCGGCCAGCGCAATGTCTTCCTCAACCGCGATGTCGATGATGCGCGCCATGTGAAACCTGTTCCTGCTCAAGCCGTCCTCGTTTAAAACAAAGGACCTGCACAACAAAGGATTTTCTCATGGCCATAAAGCGGATTGCCTCGGGCGGCATTTATGAAAACAAGATCGGCTATTGCCGGGCAGTGGTGGCCGGCGGTTTCGTCCATGTCGCGGGCACGACAGCCCAGGGGGAGGAAATCCCGGAGGATGTCGCCGGTCAGTGCCGCTCGGCGCTTGCCGCGATCGAAAGCGCGCTTTCCAAGGCCGGCTGCGGCTTCGAGGATGTCGTGCGGGTGACCTACTACCTTCCGGATGTCGCCGATTTTCCGGCCTGTTGGCCGATTCTCGCCGTAACCTTCGGCGCCAATCCGCCGGCGGCGACCATGCTGGAATGCGGCCTGATCGACCCGAAATACCGGATCGAGATCGAGGTGACGGCGCTGGCGCCGACCTAGCGCATCGGCCTGAAAATCGGGTCTGATTTTTGGACCGATGCGTAGATTCAATAGGTCAAAGCGCCAGCGCCTGTTGGCCGGCGCCTACTCGATCACCGGCGTCGTCCATTGTTCCGTCGTCAGGTCGAGTTTTCCCGCGCCGGCATAGCGGGTCACGAGGTTCTTGACCTTGTCGGTATCGACCATGAAGGCCGGTTCGGGCGGTTCGCCATTGTTCCAGGCAAAATCGATCGGCGGCGCGTCCTTTGGTCCAAGCGGCGTGCCGGAAAGGCCGCTGTCCCCCTGCCACCATATCCATTCCGTGCCGCCTTCGCTCTCATAGCTGCCCTGCGGATCGGGAATGATGTCGGCATCCGCCTCCGCAAGCAGCGCCATGCGCGTGTCGAAAGCCTCGATCGCACCGGTGAAGCTCGGGTCGTCCGGGTCTGACTGGTTGTTCTTCAGCGGCCACTGAACGCCCTCATAGACGCTGTTGCGCACCATCACCGCGCCGCCCTCGGTCGAGATCGAGCCGTTGGTATAAAGCTTCAGCTTGTAGGGATCGCCGGAAAGCTGGGCGGCCTTTTCCGGGTTGTCGGCCAGCAATTGATCGAACCAGACCATGGTTTCGCGCACATCCGAAACATCGGCATAAAGATTATAGACCTGAGCATCGCCGGTTCTCAGCCGCGGCATGCGGTCCTGCAAATCCTTGTAGTGGTTATGCGCAAGGGTGACGACGAAGCCGGGTTTTTCCTTCTTGCTGGACGACCCGATCAGGTGCCCCTTCTTGACCGGCGTCTCGACTTCCATGATCTGTGCCTCCGTCATGAAGGAGCGGAGGAAGTCGTAGAACGGAAAGTCGGCGCGGTTTTCCTCCAGATAGTCGAACTGAGCCTGCATGAATTGGGGATTGCCGCTGCCGGGCAGGATCTCCGTCCAGGAGATGGTGATTCCGTTGGCCTTTTGCGTATCGATGCCGGTATCGGCCGGATTGGAGGCGCCGCGCTTGATGTCGACGATGCCGTCATAGGCCTTGTGGAAGGTGCAATGGTCGATCCAGATGCCGCCGACGGAAGTCTCCTTCGAATTGCCGATGGTGATGTAGTCCCAGTCGTTCTCGTCGTAATCGCCCTTGGTCTTTTCATCCCACTCCCAGAACTCGTCGAAGACGAGATTGCGGATGATGAGGTTGCTGCCGTCATCGATGTTGAAGCCGGCATGGAGAATGCGGGCGCCGTTTTTCGAATAGATCGTCAGCCCGTCAAAACCGGAGATGTTGATTTTCGAAACGCCGCTTTCCATCAGAGCAGGATGCGCAAGCGCCGGATTGTGCGCCTTGAAGAAAGGATACTTTTCCGCTGCCGCATCGCCGCCGGCGGCGTTGTAGCCAAGATCGAGATTATCGGTGACTTCAATGATGCGATAAGGCTCGTTGTCGAGCGCCGATATGCCGGCGAGCGCCGACAGAAACTCCTCGGCGGTCGCAACCTTGATGTAACGCGGATCGTCCTCCGGGTAGACCCCGCCGCCCGTCACCTCGGCGACAGCGGCGTAGCCCTCAATGCTGAACATCGCGCGATCGGGACCGCCGTTTTCCTGCGCCAGCGCGGGCATGCCCGCGGATATCAAAAGCAGCGCCGCCGTCGATGTTGTCATTTTCCGAAGAAATCGCTTCGCCTCATAGCTCATGCATCCGTCCTCCCAGAGTTACGTCAAGCTTCCTTTAGCAAACTGATATGCAAGTATGCATTTTATGATAGCGACAATTTCCCGATTGGCAACCGCAACCGATCGATCGTCGCAGATCCGCGACAACCGGTGTCGTCATTTCCGAAAGTCATGTCGTGATTGGGACGCGGAGCCGCAACCGGCGGTGATTTAATACGCCTTATTGTCCGTCTTCGCCGCGGAGGCTGCTCATGACGATACGCCAGAAAATGCTCGACGAACTGAGGAGCCGTCAGGACGGTTTCACCCTGTCCCGCGCCTTCTACACCGATCCCGATTACTTCCGGGTCGATATGGAGAATTTCTATTATCGCGACTGGCTGTTCGTCGCCCATGACTGCGAACTGGCGCGGCCGGGCAATTACCTGACGATCCAGGTCGGCGACTATTCCGTCATCCTGACGCGCGGGCGCGACAAGGTCATCCGGGCGCTGCACAATTCCTGCCGCCATCGCGGTTCGCGCGTCTGCTCCGCCGACAAGGGCACGACCGCCAAACTCGTCTGCCCCTATCACCAGTGGACCTATGATCTCGACGGCACGCTGCAATATGTGCGGCATATGGGCGAGGATTTCGACAAGGCGCAATTCGGCCTCAAACCGGTGCATTGCGAGAGCATAGAGGGCTATATCTTCATCTGTCTGGCGGACGAGGCGCCGGACATTGCGCCGCTGCGCGAAGCGATTTCGCCCTATATCGCGCCCCATAACATCCGCGACACCAAGGTCGCCTTCAAGAGCACCATCGTCGAGAAGGGCAACTGGAAGCTTGTCTGGGAAAACAACCGCGAATGCTATCACTGCGCGGCAAACCACCCCGAACTCTGCCGCACCTATCCCGAAGCCGCCTCGGTGACCGGCGTTCAGGGCATGATGGAGGATCCCGAAATCCAGGCGCACTGGGCCCATTGCGAGGCGGCGGGTCTTGAAGCGAAGTTCTTCATCAATCCGGACGGCCAGTTCCGCATCGCCCGCATGCCGCTGATTGCCGGTGCGGAAAGCTACACCATGTCGGGCAAGCGCGCCGTGCGCAAGCCGATGGGCGAGAAGACGGCGGCCGCCGGCATTGGCGCGCTGGTTCTGTTTCATTATCCGACCACCTGGAACCACTTCCTCGGCGATCACGCGATTTCCTTCCGGGTGCTGCCGATCGGACCTGAAGAGACGGAGGTCACCACCACCTGGCTGGTGCCGAAGGATGCGGTCGAAGGCATCGACTACGATCTCGACGAGCTGACCCATGTGTGGACCTTCACCAATGACCAGGACCGGCAGATCGTGGAGGAAAATGCCCGCGGCATCCGTTCGCCGGCCTATCAGCCCGGCCCCTATTCGCCGGAAGACGAGGGCGGCGTGATGCAGTTCGTCGAATGGTACGCCAACCGGTCGCTCGAGCGCCTGTCCGACGAAAACGCGCCTCTGTCCATTGTCGCCTGATATGCTGAAACCAAAACCGTTCAAACATATCGACGAGATGGTGCCGTGGAATGGGCGCGAGCACATGCTGGAATGCGTCGCCTGGACCCCGGAAGCCCCGGATGTGATGACCTTCACCTTCAAGGCGGAGGAGGAAAACATCTGGTTCCGCTATCTGCCGGGGCAATACATCACGCTGGAACTGCCGGTCGGTCCCGAGCCGATCATGCGCACCTACACGATCTCCTCCAGCCCGACGCGGCCCTTCACCATCGCCGTGACGGTGAAGGCGCAAAAGGACAGTATCGGCACGCGCTGGATGTTCGAGAACCTGCATCCGGGCATGAAGCTCAAAGCCATCGGCCCGCTCGGCGATTTCTCCTATGTCGAACATCCGGCGGAGAAATACCTGTTCATCTCGGCAGGCTCCGGCATCACGCCGATGATGTCGATGACGCGCGATCTCGGCGACCGCGATCCCGACACCGACATCGCCTTCATCCATTGCGCCCGCTCGCCGAGCGATATCATCTTCCGCTGGGAGCTGGAGTACAAGGCGCGCTACATGCCCTTCTTCAATCTCGGCTTCATCGTCACCGAGCTTGAACGCACCCAGCTCTGGTCCGGTCTTCGCGGCTTCATCGACCGCGCCAAGATCGCGCTTCTGGTGCCGGATTTTCTGGAGAGGCGCGTCTTCTGCTGCGGGCCGGACCCGTTCATGGCGACGGTCAGGGACTCGCTCGAGAGCTCCAATTTCGACATGGAAAACAACTATTTCCAGGAGACCTTCAAGCCCGAAGTGCCGCCGCCGGCTGTCTTCGTCGGCGAAAGCGGCGACGAGGAGAAGCTGTTCACCGTCGAATTCGCTGAATCCGGCGTGAAGGCGGAAGTCCAGCCCGGCTTCACCATCCTGCAGACCGCGCGCAATGCCGGGGTCCGCATTCCCGCCGCCTGCGAATCCGGCATCTGCGGCACCTGCCGCACGCTCTGCAAATCCGGCAAGGTCGACATGCAGCACAATGGCGGCATTCTCGACGACGAGATCGAGGAAGGCTACATCCTCGCCTGCTGCTCGCGCCCGCTGTCGGATGTCGAGGTGGAGGCGTAAGGCTTCAATAGAAAAAGCCGGGGCGCTTCCACGCCCCGGCCTCTCTGTCTTTACAGTCCGTCCGGTGATCAGACGTATTTGTTGACGACGTTTTCGAGATATTCCTGGCGGCCGGACTTCGGCTCGGGATTGATATCCTGTTTTTCGACCATGGCGGCGATGTCTTCCAGCGTCATTTCGCCGGCGAGCATCTTCTGGGCGGTCGGCTCGTTCCAGCCGGCATAGCGTTCGTCGAGCGGCTTCTGGAGGGCGCCGTCTTCCACCATCTTCGCGGCAGCCTTCAGTCCGCGGGCGCAGCAGTCCATGCCGCCGATATGGCCGTAGAGCAGGTCCGCCGGGTCGATCGACTGTCGGCGCAGCTTGGCGTCGAAGTTGGTGCCGCCGGTGGTGAAGCCGCCTGCCAGCAGAACCTGGTAATAGGCCAGCGCCATTTCCGGAACATTGTTCGGGAACTGGTCGGTATCCCAGCCGGACTGGTAGTCGTTGCGGTTCATGTCGATGGAGCCGAAGATGCCGAGCGTGCGGGCAAGCGCCAGCTCATGCTCGAAGGTGTGACCGGCCAGGATCGCGTGACCCTGCTCGATGTTCATCTTCACTTCCTTTTCCAGGCCGTGCTTCTGCAGGAAGCCGAAGACCGTGGCAACATCGTAGTCATACTGATGCTTGGTCGGTTCCTGCGGCTTCGGCTCAACCAGGATCGCGCCCTTGAAGCCGATCTTGTGCTTGTATTCGACGACCATGTGCAGCATGCGCGCCAGCTGGTCGAGTTCCTTGCCCATGTCGGTGTTGAGCAGGGTCTCGTAGCCTTCGCGACCGCCCCACAGAACGTAGTTTTCGCCGCCGAGCTTCTTGGTGGCGTCCATGCAGGTCTTGATGGTCGCAGCCGAGAAGGCAAAGACGTCCGGGTCCGGGTTGGTGGCGGCGCCCGACATGAAGCGGCGGTTGGTGAACAGGTTCGCCGTGCCCCAGAGCAGCTTGACGCCGGTTTCTTCCTGCTTCTCGCCGAGATAATCGACGATCGTGTTCAGGTTCTTGGTGTTTTCGGCGAAGTTCGCGCCTTCCGGGCGGACATCGACGTCGTGGAAGCAGTAATAGGGTGCGCCGAGAAGCGAGAATAGCTCGAAGCCGACATCGGCCTTCAGCTTGGCCTTTTCGATGCCGCCGTCATACCACGGACGGTCGAAGGTGCGGCCGCCAAAGGGGTCGCCGCCTTCCCAGGCCAGCGAATGCCAGTAGGCGATGGCAAAGCGCAGATGTTCCTTCAGCGGCTTGCCCATGACGATTTCGTCGGGATTGTAGTGCTTGAAGGCAAGCGGGTTTTCGCTTTCGGGGCCTTCATATTTGATTTTGCTGATGTCGCCGAAAAAGCCGGTGCTCATCTTGGGTACTCCCTGTTGGGGTTGTCATTATCCGCGGGGGCACGGGGTCCGTCCTGGCGGACGCCCGCGCTTCGCATCATTCTCCGGAAAGGGTCTTGATGGCCGGATACAGCGCCCGGAAACGCTGATAGGCCTCCTCGAAGGCGGCGGTATGCGCCGTCTCCGGGTCAACGGTTTCCGCCGTTCGGGGCGGGGTGCACACGGCCAGCGGATCGGCCCCCGTCGCGGCCAGAAGGCCGAGACGGGCAGCGCCGAAGGCCGCGCCGAAATCGCCATCGGCGGGAATGTCGATGGGCAGGTCAAGCGCGGTCGCCACCGCCTTCAGCCAGTAGCGCGAACGCGAACCGCCGCCGATGGCGGTAATGCGCGAAAGCTCGGTGCCGGCGGAACGCAAGGCCTCCAGATTGTCGCGCAGCGCAAACGCGACGCCCTCCATCACCGCACGCGTCATGGCGGCGCGGTCGCTTTCATGGGCAAGGCCGATGAAGGCGCCGCGAATGGCGGCGTCATTGTGCGGCGTGCGCTCGCCGGAAAGATAGGGCAGGAAGGTCACGTCGCCCGGCGCCTCAAGCGTGTCGCCGACTTCGGCCGCAAGCTGGGCCGGGCTCTTGTCGGTCACCTTGGCATACCAGTTCAGCGTGTCGGTGGCCGAAAGGATCACGCCCATCTGGTGCCAGGTGCCGGGAAGGGCGTGGCAGAAGGCATGCACGGCGCTCTCGGGCTTCGGCCTGTAGCGGTCATTGGCGGCAAACAGCACGCCGGACGTCCCGAGCGAGACGAAGGCCGCGCCATCGGCAACGGTTCCCATGCCGCAGGCGGATGCTGCGTTGTCACCGGCGCCGCCGGCAACCACGACCGGGCCGGTCATGCCCCATTCCGACGCCAGCGCCTGTTTCAGCGTGCCGCCGGCCTCGGACCCTTCGACCAGCGCCGGCATCTGTTCGCGGCGCAGCTCGGTTGCGGCCAGGAGCTCGTCGGACCAGTCGCGTCTTGCCGTATCGAGCCAGGAGGTGCCGGCCGAATCCGACATTTCCGAAATGTACTCTCCGGTCAGCCAGAAGCGGAGATAATCCTTCGGCAGCAGAACCTTGGCCACCTTGGCAAAGATTTCCGGCTCGTTCTTCCGCACCCAGACGAGCTTCGGCGCAGTGAAACCGGGAAAGACGATATTGCCGGTAATCGCGCGGAAGCGCGGATCATCGTCGAGTTGCGCGGCCTCAACATGGGAACGGGTATCGTTCCACAGGATGCAGGGCCTGAGAACCTCGCCCGCCGCATCAAGCAGGGTCGCGCCATGCATGTGGCCGGACAGGCCGATGCCCCTGACGGCGGAAAGTTCGGCCGGATGACGCTCGGCCAGGCGGCCGACGGCGATCTTGCAGGCGGCGATCCAGTCAGCCGGGTTCTGCTCCGACCAGCCGTGATGCAGGCGCTGGACGGTGAGCGGCGCGTCGGCGCTGGCGATCACCTTCTGGTTCTCGTCGATCAGCATCGCCTTGAGGCCGGAGGTGCCGAGGTCAAGCCCGAGATACATGTCTTTCCTCCCTTGTTGTGTTTCCTGGCTGCCTGTTCACGGCAGATTGTCCTTGATGAAAATGTCGATACGGATGCGCTCCTGGGCGGCGATCACCTCGAGGCCATCGGCCTTGGCTTTCAGCACGCGGATGGCGCTTCTGACCTCGTGGCCGGCATCCTGGTTGAGGACGACGTCGAAGAGGCCGGTTTCCAGTGCTTCGCGCGAATGGGCGGAGAGCTCGTGGGCGATGGTGACCAGTTCACGGCCCTTTGTCCGCGCCTCTTCCAGCGCCGCGATCAGGCCGCGATTGCCGGCGCCGAGGCTGTAGAGACCGATCATGTCGGGATGGGCGTCGATCGCTTCGGCAACCAGTTTGCGGGCGAGCGCCGAGTCATCCCGTCCCTCCATCGGCGGCAGGATGGAAAGCTTGGGAAAATGCGCCGCCATGATCTCGGAAAATCCTGAAAAGCGGTTCTGGTGGTCGCGCACGGAAAGCGAACCGGCAAGGACGCCGACCGTGCCCTCCTGCCTGGACAGAAAACGCCCCAGCAGGGTGGCCGCGGTGCGACCGGCGGCCGGGTTGTCGACGCCGGCATAATGATCGCGGGTGCTGTCTTCCAGGTCGGAAACGAGGGTGACAACGGGAATGCCCCGCTCCGTCAGCTTTCGCACGGCCTCGCGCACCGGATCGGCCTGGATGGCGACGACGGCGATGCCGGCCGGATTGTCTTCGCCCGCTGCAATCAGAGCCTCGGCAAGCGCCTCGGCGTCGAAGGCGGGCACATCCACGATGGTGATCTGGGTGCGCTCGATGCGGCCGCGCTCATTGGCCTGCAGCACGGCGTCGCGCAATTCGCCCATGAAGGCGTTCTCGTTGCAGGGCAGAATGAAGGTGAAGGGGTATGTCCGTCCCTTGGCGAGGTTGGCGGCCGCGACATCGCGCACATAGCCGAGCTTTTCGATCGCCTGTTCCACCTTGACCTTGGTCTTTTCCCTGACGCCCGGACGCGCGTTCATCACGCGGTCAACGGTCGCAAGGCTCACGCCTGCCTCTGCGGCGATATCATGTACGGTGGGGCGCATCGTGTCCGCCTGGTTGGTTTCGCTCCTCACCGGAGCCGAACGGCTCCGTTCGAGACCTTTGCGGTCATCGTTGGGCGGACTATAGCGCGAAGAATGATGTACGTAAATCAAAAATCATCGGTTTGATGAAATTCCCGCGAAATCAGAAGTTTCCGGGCAAGGCGACGCCGTATAATTGACACATGCAAAGGCAGCGGCGCGCGTCGGCGACGCAGCATGGATCAGACCGCTGCGGAGCGCACGCCTGCAAAGCTGTCCTCGAACAATTTGTTCAGGCGGCCGATGACGGCGATCGCCGGCGCGCCGGTGCGCAGCGCCTCTATGATGACGTCGGAGGCCGCCTGCTGGAAGCCGACATAGCCGTCATGACGCGGTTGGCAGAAGGCGCGTTCGACGGCCGCGCGCGTGTGGCGGTAGAAATTGCCGGAGGCCGCGTTCACCGCCTCGTCACCCCAGGCGGCGACATGGGCCGGCTGGCCGCCGGCCGTGGCATAGAGCGAGGACTGGACGGGGCCGCTTGCCAGCCAATGGCAGAAATCGAGCGCCTCTTCGGCATGGCGACAGGCCGCCGAGATCGCGATGCCCGTTCCCCCGAGCGCCGAAGCGGCGGGACAATCTCCCTTGATCACGGGGACCTGCGTGAAGGCAAGTCGGTTGGCGCGAAAGCCTGTGGCCGCATAATTATGAAAGCCGGAGATGAAGGGCGCGGCGACGGCCTCCGTTTCGCCGGTCGAAAGCATTTCAAGAACGGCGATGGGATCGGCCGCCAGATTGTCTTCCGGCACGCAGGCCGCCAGTTCGGCAAGGTGTTCAAAGGTCGTGATGCCGTCGTCCTCGTCGATCAGCGGACCGTCGTCCAGCAACCGGCAGGGCGTGCCGAGCGCGGCGGCAAGCGTGAAGAATGCCATCAGCGCATGGGGCGCCCGCAGCGGCAACAGGACCTTGCCTTCTCCGGCGAGGTCCATCAGCGCGCGCCAGTCGGCTGGCGGTTCGGTGAGACGGTCGGGGCGGAAGGCCATCACCTCGGCGGAGGCGTCGATCGGAAAGGCCCATTGCCGGCCTCTGTAATGATAGGCCCGCCAGGTGTGGCCTATGGCGCCTGTCTCGATCTCGCGGCGCGCGCTTTCACGGCCCTCGATCTCGAGCGGCAGCAGGGAGCCGGCGTGCGTCAGCCGCCCCAGATGCGTGTGGTCGATGACGAGAAGGTCGTAGTCCCGCGTCAGTTCATCGACGGGAATCGTGCTGACATCCCGCAGGTGGCCCTTGCCCCATTCGATGCAGACGCCGGTGTTTTCCTGCCATTTGCGGGCGGCGGCCGCAAGCGGCGCATAGCCGCGCGGGTGGCTCCAGGTCAGGCCCTTCAGTGTCGTCGTCAAATCTCGCGCTCCGCGTCTTGGCCATGCGACCGCTCTGACCTGTTGAACATGCGCATCGTGCCGTCCGAAACCCGCAACAGGTTTTCGGGCCGATGCGCCAGGGGGGCGGCGCGACAGCTGTCGGTTTCCATAGGCATGCGTTTCGGCGGGCTGCAGGCCGCTCCTCTCGCTATCAAAGCGGGCAGGGGCTGGTTTGTTCCATTTCCGGCGCCCGGACGGACAGTCCGGCGTTGGGCGAGGGGGTCACCCGGCGATGACGATCCGCGTGTTCCATGCCTTGCAGCGCGCGGTGAGCGCGGCATCGAGCGGACGGTCGGTAAAGAAGGCATCGATGTCGGCAAGCGAGGCGATCCGGGCCGGCGCGGAGCGGGTGAACTTGGTGTGGTCGGCGACGAGGAAGGTTTTGCGCGCGCGCCTGATCGCCGTCTGGCTGACGCCGACCTCCAGCATATCGAAATCAAGCAGATCGCCATCCGCGTCCATGGCCGAACAGCCGATGATAGCAAGGTCGAACTTGAATTCATCGACGACGCGGTTGGCGAGCGTTCCCACCAGTCCGCCATCCGTGCGCCGCAACTGCCCGCCGGCGACCACGATCTCGCAGTCCGGATTGGCAACCAGCGTATTGGCGACATTGATATTGTTCGTGACCACCAGAATGCCGCGATGACCGAGAAGGGCCTGGGCGACGGCTTCCGTTGTCGTGCCGATATTCATGAAGATTGCGGCATTGTCGGGGATCTCGGCGGCGCAGGCGGCGGCGATTGCCGTCTTTTCCGCGGTGTTGAGCACACGCCGGTCCGCATAGCCGATATTGCTGGTGCCTGACGCCAGCACCGCGCCGCCATGGACGCGGGTGAGCTTGCCCGCCTCGGCAAGCTTCAGGAGGTCGCGCCTTATCGTCTGCACCGTAACGCCCATACGTTTTGCGGCGTCCTCGGCCACGATCCGGCCTTCGGTGCGCGCCATCTGCATCAGGTCATCGAGGCGAAAAGTTTGCGACATTGTTCCCTCAGGCTTTGTTCCCATGCCGATGATGCGGCACACTGACCGCAAGGGAGACATTTTTCGCGCGCTTTTGCAACGCTTTGAAGCTGTCAGGCGTTGATCTCCGGTCGATGAGGCTATTGCCTCGGCAAAGGCGGCATTCGCTATTTTGCCTTGATCGGACGGGGGAAACACTGTCAATAGCGTTTTGAGCGCCTCATGAAACGTGACGGGATGAAATTGTGAGCGGACTGGAACAAGCCATCAGGAAAGCGCTGGAAAGTACCGACAGGGAGGATGCCAACCAGCGTGCGCGGATTTACCAGTCCGCGCGGCAGGCGCTGGAGAGCGGCCTTGCCAAACAGGGCATCACGGATTCCAAGGCGATCGGTCGCCAGCGTCGCCGGCTCGACGAGATCATCACCGCGATCGAGCGGGAGGAAGCGGAAGCTGCCCGCAAGGCGCGCAT
Organism: uncultured Martelella sp.; assembly: GCA_963676545.2. GTDB lineage: Bacteria > Pseudomonadota > Alphaproteobacteria > Rhizobiales > Rhizobiaceae > Martelella. The sequence continues at coordinate 1,050,375 of CAXXRG010000003.1, forward strand.
CGCCCGCCAGCCCCGTCCCGACATATTCGACGATCCCTTCGCCGTTGGCCGAGTGCCGGAAAGCCCGGCCCCCCGCACCGCGGCCGAACCGCCGGAAGAGTGGGAGCCCTCGTTCGACCCCGAGCGGTCGGGCGAGCCCGAGATCGAAGACCTGGCGTTTCAGACGGAACCGCAGGCCCGTTTCGATTATCCCGAAAGCCCGGTCGTGGAGCCCGATAGCAGACGGGAGGCCGATTTCACCGAGGCCGATTTTGCTGTTTCGCCGGAAGATCGCAAGGACAGTGGCCATCTCGATGCCGGAGAGTTTTCCGCCATTGACGATATCACAGCCGCATCCGAGGAGCGCCGACCGCTCGGCAAGACGCTGAAGGCTTCGAAGACAAAGCCTCCGAAGAAAAAGCAGAAGGTACGCCGCGCGGAGCGGACGGAGCGTCCCCGGCGCAAACGCGGGCTTTTCGCCCGGGCGCTGATTGCCGTCGTCGTACTCGCCTTCCTGCTGTTCGGCGGCTGGTGGGTTGTTACCTCCAATTTCGCCCTCAACCCCGAAACGCTCGATACCGCCGTGCCCAATCCCGCGCCTTTGATCGAGGCGGAAGACTTCGAGGGCGCGTCCAGCTGGACGACAGTGTTCCAGCCGGGCGGCGCGAACGGCCTCGTTCCGGGGTCTGCCGCGGTCATGAACAATATCACTGTCGATAGTTTGCCGGCCGTCGAGATTGCATCGCAGGCGACGGGCGATGCCGGCGCGGTGGCGGTTGCTCTGCCGACGGCGGTCAGGAGCATGCTTGAGGAAGGACCGGTTCTGGTCGAGTTCAGCGTTCTGGCGCCGGGCGGCGGCCAGCAGGTCGGCATCTACTGCGCCGACGGAACGATTGACGGCTGCCAGCGCCATCGTTTCACCCCGAGCGCCCATCGGGAGAGCCTCGTTGTGCTGCTCGATCCCAGCCGGGGCGGCGTTGTGCCGACGCGGCTGATGATCTCGAGCGACCTGAGCGGCGCGGGCGCGAAGCTCGACATCTTCGCCATCCGGGCTCAGTTTGCCGACTGAGTTTTGCAGCGTTGAATATTCCTGTCACAAAAGACGTATATGCAACGCTTCTTGCAGAGAATTCGAGGGAATCAGGTGAAGAGGGTGGACGAGACGGTTAGGGCGATTGCGGCCCGGGCACTGGCCGCGCGGCTTGTCCTTGTGGTTGCCGCCGTCACCGCCGCTTCTGCCGTGTTGTTTGGCCTGGCGCCGCTGGTTGCCGTTCTTATCGGCTGGCTTGCCGTTTCGGTGGCGGCCCTGATCGGCGCGGCGCCTGCCGTCGGCGAGCCGGAAAAGCCGGACGAGGTGTCCGAACCCGGCGAGGGACGCGTCGGTTTCGGCGACCTTCCGCGTTTTCTCGACGAGATCGATCTCGCCGTCTATCTTCTCGCTTCCGATGGCACCGTCCTGTTCCAGAACCGCTCGGCCGGGGCGACATTTGGCAGTTTCCCGCTCGGATCGCACATTTCCGCCCGCATGCGCGCGCCGGGCGTCCTCGACATCATCCGCGACACGCTCGCCAATGCCCGGACCAACCAGATCGAATATTCCGAGCGCCTGCCGTCCGAACGGGTCTATCTTGTCAGGGTTGCTCCGGTCGCCGGCGCCGAGGGAGCCAGCCCGGTCTTCATGCTGATCCTGCGCGATATTTCCGAGGCTAGGCGGATCGACCGGATGCGCTCCGATTTTGTCGCCAATGCCAGTCACGAGCTGAGGACGCCGCTTGCCTCGTTGCGCGGCTATATCGAGACGCTGCAGGGGCCGGCCAAGAACGACGCCAAGGCGCAGGAGCGCTTCCTGCCGATCATGCTCGATCAGGCAACGCGCATGAGCCGGCTTGTTGACGACCTGATGTCGCTGTCCCGCCTTGAGGCCAAGGCACATCTTTCGCCGGACCAGAAGGTGAAACTCAATGCTTTGCTCGAGCATGTGCGCGACAGCCTTCTGCCGCTCGCCGAGGACCTGGAGGTCGCCATCAACCTGTTCCTGCCGGAAGAGCCGGTGATCGTGAACGGCGACAATGACGAACTGGTCGAAGTGTTCGAGAACCTGATCGAGAACGCCTGCAAGTATGGCGCCGAGGGCGGCAGGGTCGACGTCTATCTCAAGCCGCTCGAAAACGGCGGGCCGGAGGTTTCCGTCGTTGATTATGGCCCCGGCATTCCCGCCGAACACGTGCCACGCCTGACGGAGCGCTTCTACCGGGTCTCGGTTGCCGACAGCCGCTCGAAGAAGGGCACGGGGCTGGGGCTCGCGATCGTCAAGCATATCCTCACCCGTCACCGCGCGCGGCTGGTGGTCAAGTCTGCGGTCGATAAGGGCACGACCTTCACGGTGCGGTTCTGACCGCATCGGCGCTTTATAAAAACGTCATGAAAACAATGGTCTGTGCTGTCATAAAACTGAATCAAAAATGACATAAAACCGGGCTGTCCGGTTCCGGCGGTTCGCGGCGGATACGGACCAGGCATCGCTTGAGACGGTGCAAACATGGAACCCGCAAGGGACGCGTCATGAAGCTATTCGTAATGCCGGCCGCTGCGGTTTTCGCCGTATTTCTTGCCTGCGGCCCGGCGCAAGCACGAGATCAGATCCATATCGCCGGCTCGTCGACGGTTCTGCCCTACGCCAAGATCGTCGCCGAGACCTTTGGCGAGGTCTTCCCCGACTACAAGACCCCGATCGTGGAATCGGGTGGGTCGTCGGCGGGGCTCAAGGAATTCTGCCGGGGCGTCGGTCCGCGGACCATCGATATCGCCAACGCATCGCGGCCGATCCGTCCGGGCGAGATCGAAGCCTGTGCGGCGAACGGCGTTACCGGGATCGCCGAAATCGCCTTCGGCTATGACGGGATCGTCTTTGCCACCGATGCCTCCATGTCCGTCATGGACCTGACGCCGCTCGATCTTTACCGCGCTCTCGCCGCGGAACTCGTGATCGACGGTGCGCTCGTGGAGAACCCCTATACGCGCTGGTCGGAGATTGATCCGGCGCTGCCTGACACCGAGATAAAGGCCTATATCCCCGGAGAAAAGCACGGCACGCGCGAGGTGTTCGAGGAAAAGGTTCTGGCCGTCGGCTGCGAGCAGGCGGGTGCGCTGGCTTTTCTTGAGGAAAGCTTCGGCGAAAGGCAGGGCATGAACCGCTGCATCGCCGTGCGCAAGGATGGCCGGGCACCGGGTATCGACGGCGATTATACCGAAACGCTGGCGCGCGTGGTCTCCGACCGGACCAGCCTCGGCGTCTTCGGCCTGTCTTTCTACGATAACAATGCCGACAAGCTGAACCTCGTGCCGATTTCCGGCGTGACGCCGACGGCCGAAACGGTGGGGAGCGGTGAATATCCGCTGTCGCGGCCGCTGTTCTTCTACGTCAAGATGGCCCATGTCGGAGCGATCCCGGGCCTGAGGGACTATGTCGAGTTCTTCCTGTCGGACGGCATGGCAGGGCCCTACGGCCCGCTTGCCGAATATGGCCTCGTCCCGGCGTCCGAGTTGCAGCGCGCCGAGATGCTGGCGACCTTCGAGGCCGCGTTGCAATAAATGAAGGTCGCCGTCCGAAAGTCTGAGGCGACCGCAATCAAGTGTCCGGAACTGCCCGGACGGTCTGGATCGATATGACGCATGTCTTTTTGATCATTTTGGCGCTTGTGATCGCGCTTGGCGTTGCCGGTTATTTCTCGGCGCGGGCGAAGGCCTATGCGCTCGCCGGCGAAAGCCTGTCGCGTCTCAATTCGCGGCCCGCCCATCACGCGAGCTTTGCGGCGATCGCCGCCGTGGCGCCGGCGCTGCTGCTGATGGCGGCCTGGATGGTGGCAAGCCCGTTCATCATCGGCGCCGAGATCCGCGCCGGCTTCCCCGATAGCGTGAAGGCAGAGCCGGCGGCGGCGCAGAACCTCGTCTACAATTCCGTCACCTCGGTTGCCTATGGCCTCAGACAATTGCCGGAGGAAGCGCGCGCGCGGGTCGACGAGGATGCCGGCGCGCTTCGCGCCGTGCTGGCTGAGCGCGGCATTCCGCTTGCCGCTTCGCCGCGCCCCTTCGTCCTTGCCTCTGCCGAAAGGCTGAACGCGCTTTCGGCGCGGTCGAACGCGGCAATGGCGGCGGCGGTTCTCGCGCTCGCGCTGGTGTCGCTGGGACTTGCTTACCGTTCAGTGCGGCCTGCTTTCGCAGCGCGCAGGCGCGTCGAGCAGACCGTGCTTGCCGCCCTGCTTCTCGCCTCCACCATCGCGATCCTCACAACCGTCGGCATCGTCTTGTCGATGCTGACGGAGACGCTTCGTTTCTTCTCCGCCGTGCCGCCGGCGGATTTCTTCTTTGGCACGGTCTGGGATCCGCGCTTTGCCGCGGCCGGCGAGGCTGCTTCTGCCGGGCAGTTCGGCCTGATCCCGCTGCTTGCCGGCACACTCTACATTTCCCTCGTCGCCATGGCGGTTGCCGTGCCCGTCGGGCTTTATGCGGCGATCTACATGTCGGAATATGCAGGCCAGCGCGTGCGTTCACTCACCAAACCGCTGCTGGAGGTGCTGGCGGGCATCCCCACCATCGTCTACGGTTTTTTCGCCCTCGTGACCGTCGGGCCGTTGCTGCGGGATATCTCGGCGGAACTGAACGGGCTTTTCACCGGCAGCTACCGCAATTTCATCGAGGCGCAGTCAGTGCTGACGGCCGGCGTGGTCATGGGCATCATGCTCATTCCCTTCGTCTCCTCGCTGTCGGATGATATCATCAGCCAGGTGCCGGAGAGCCTGCGCAAGGGCTCGCTCGCCCTTGGCGCCACGCGCTCGGAAACGATCAAGCGCGTGGTCCTGCCGGCAGCCCTGCCCGGCGTCGTCGGGGCACTGCTGCTGACGGCCTCGCGCGCCATTGGCGAGACGATGATCGTGGTGCTTGCCGCAGGCGTTGCCGCGCAGTTGCAGCTGAACCCGCTGGAGCCGATGACGACCGTCACGGTCAAGATCGTCAACCAGTTGACCGGCGACCTGCAGTTCGACACGCCGCAGACGCTGGTTGCCTTTGCGCTCGGCCTCACGCTTTTCGTGATCACGCTCTGCCTCAACGTCTACGCGCTCTATATCGTGCGCAAATATCGGGAGCAGTATGAATGACAGAGACATTCAGCACAGCGACCGAGCGGGAGGAAAGCCGCCGGCAACTGGCGGAAACGCGGCGCAGGGGGCTGAAACGCCGCCATGCGGCCGAACGCCGCTTCCGCCTTTACGGCATGTTCGCGATCTCGGCCGGGATCTTCTTTCTCGCGGCCCTTTTGTTTTCCGTCGTCGGCAAGGGCTATACCGCCTTCGAGCAGACGACCATTACCCTGCCCATTACCTTCGATGCCGCCGTCATCGATCCCGAAGGCGCGCGGGACGTCAACCCGCGCCTGCTTCTGACGGCTGACTATCCCGAACTGGTCCAGACGGCGCTCGCCAAAACGCTGGAAATCAACCCGGCAAACGGTCCGGAACTGCGCGAGGCGATGCAGATGATCTCCCGCTCGAGCCGGGTGGCGCTGCGTGACGTGGTGCTGAAAGACCCATCGGTGATCGGCGAGACCGTCAATGTGCGGCTTCTGGCGTCGGCCGATATCGACTCGGCCAACAAGGGCCAGATCGACCCTTCCGTGCCCGAGACGAGCCGACGCGTCAGCGACCGCCAGCTTGAATGGATGGAAAGGCTTGAGGCGCTCGGCCGCATGCAGAAGTCCTTCAACACCGGCTTCTTCACCCACGGCGCATCGAGCCGCCCGGAGGCAGCCGGCATCGGCGTCGCTTTTGTCGGCACGCTCTACATGATGGGCGTGGTTCTGCTTCTGGCACTGCCGATCGGCGTTGCCTCGGCGATCTATCTGGAAGAATTCGCGCCGAAGAACCGGTTCACCGATATCATCGAGATCAACATCAACAATCTGGCGGCCGTCCCCTCGATCATTTTCGGCCTCCTGGGGCTTGCCGTGTTCATCGGGCTTTTGGGTCTGCCGCGCTCGGCCTCGCTCGTCGGCGGGCTGGTGCTGACTCTGATGACGCTGCCGACGATCATCATCGCCACCCGCGCGGCGCTGCAGGCCGTGCCGTCTTCCATCCGGTCGGCCGCACTCGGCGTCGGAGCCTCGAAAATGCAGGCGGTGTTCCACCACGTCCTGCCGCAGGCCATGCCCGGCATCCTGACGGGAACCATCATCGGCCTGGCGCAGGCGCTCGGCGAGACGGCGCCGCTGCTTCTGATCGGCATGGTCGCCTTCGTCGCGGACTATCCGGCAAGCCCGCTCGATCCGGCAACGGCGCTTCCGGTTCAGATCTACATGTGGGCGGGCGAGGCGGAGCGGGCCTTCGTCGAACGCACCTCCGCCGCCATTATAGTGCTTCTGGCCTTTCTCATCCTGATGAACATTTCGGCCGTCATCCTGAGACGGCGTTTCGAGCGACGCAGATAGGCCATGGCGAACGCGAAAAGACTTGGAAACAGACAATGAGCAACACGACCTACAAGATGGCCGGCCAGGCGGTATCCGTCTACTACGGACAGAAGCGCGCGCTGTTCGATGTCAGCCTGAATATCCGCGAGAACGCGGTCACCGCGCTGATCGGCCCTTCGGGCTGCGGCAAGTCGACCTTTCTGCGCACGCTCAACCGCATGAACGATACGATCGACAATTGCCGCGTTACCGGCACGATCACGCTTGATGGCGAGGACATCTACGCCTCGGGGATCGATGTGGTCGAACTCAGGGCGCGCGTCGGCATGGTGTTTCAGAATCCCAATCCGTTCCCCAAATCGATCTACGAGAATGTCGCCTACGGGCCGCGCATCCACGGGCTTGCCCGCCACCGCAGCGAGTTCGACCAGATCGTCGAGACCAGCCTGATCAAGGCGGGCCTGTTCAACGAGGTGAAGGACCGGCTGCACGAGCCGGGGACCAGCCTTTCCGGCGGGCAGCAGCAGCGGCTGTGCATCGCACGCGCCATTGCCGTCAATCCGGAGGTGATCCTCATGGATGAGCCCTGTTCGGCGCTCGACCCGATCGCGACAGCCCGCGTCGAGGAACTGATCTCGGAGCTGAAAGAGAACTACACCATCGTGATGGTGACCCATTCCATGCAGCAGGCCGCGCGCGTTTCCGAGCGCACGGCCATGTTCCATCTCGGCCATATGGTCGAGGAGAATGACACCGACACGATTTTCACCAATCCCGCGGACCAGCGCACCCAGGATTACATCATGGGACGTTTCGGCTGAGGGGCGGTTGCCGCACGCTCACGCCAGGAAAGGAACAGACATGGCCCCCTCGCATATTCTGACGGCATTCGATGACGAACTGAAATATCTCCAGCGCCGCATTTCCGAAATGGGCGGCCTGGCGGAGGAGATGGTGAGCGAGTCGGTGTCAGCGCTCGTCAACACCGATACCGAGCTTGCCGAAAAGGTGATCAAGGACGACCTCGTGCTTGACGAGGCGGAGCGCGAGATCGGCGAAAAAGCCGTCGTCATCATCGCAAGACGCCAGCCGGTGGCAGCGGATCTGCGCGAAATCATGGGCGCGATCCGCATCGCATCCGATCTCGAGCGCGTCGGCGACATGGCCAAGAACACCGCCAAGCGGGTGATCTCGGTGCAGGGCTCCGGCGTGCCGCGCAAGCTTGCCCACGGGATCGAGCATCTGTCGGAACTGGCGCTGCTGCAATTGAAGGAAGTGCTGGATGCCTACACCTCGCGACAGGCGGACAAGGCCAGCTCCATCCGCGAGCGCGACGACGAGATCGACGCGATCTACACCTCGCTGTTTCGCGAACTTCTGACCTATATGATGGAAGACCCGCGCAACATCACCTCATGCACCCATCTTCTGTTTTGCGCCAAGAATATCGAGCGCATCGGCGACCACGCCACCAATATCGCGGAAATGATCTACTACATCGCCACCGGCTCCCAGCCGCAGGGAGAGCGTCCCAAGGACGACAATTCCCCGGCCGTCGGTTCCGATGATCTTTAGAAGCCTTTGAGACAAGGGAGACATACGTTCTATGGTTCCGAAAATCGCAGTTGTTGAAGACGAGGAAGCGCTGAGCGTGCTGCTGCGTTACAATCTCGAAGCGGAGGGCTATGAGGTCGAGACCATCATGCGCGGCGACGAGGCCGAAATCCGGCTGCAGGAGCGGGTGCCTGATCTGCTTCTGCTCGACTGGATGCTGCCGGGCGTTTCCGGCATCGAACTTTGCCGCCGCTTGCGGATGCGGCCCGAGACCGAACGCCTGCCGATCATCATGCTGACGGCGCGCGGCGAGGAGAGCGAGCGGGTACGGGGGCTGGCGATCGGCGCCGATGATTATGTCGTCAAGCCATTTTCCACGCCGGAACTGATGGCGCGGGTCAAGGCCATCCTGCGCCGCGCCCGCCCGGAAGTGCTTTCCAGCGTGCTGAAATGCGGCGATATCGAGCTTGATCGCGAAACCCACCGGGTGCACCGCAAGACGCGCGAAGTCCGCCTCGGCCCGACCGAGTTCCGCCTGCTGGAATTCCTGATGACCTCGCCGGGCCGGGTGTTTTCCCGCGCGCAATTGCTGGATGGCGTCTGGGGTCATGATATCTATGTGGACGAGCGCACCGTCGACGTACATGTCGGCCGCCTCAGAAAGGCGCTCAACTTCTCTCAGATGCCGGATGTCATCCGTACCGTGCGCGGCGCGGGCTATTCGATGGAAGTCTAGCTGCGGCCGCGCAGCAGCCAAAAAGATTTTCTAAACGATTTAATATCCGTCATTGCGGGCGCATTGCGTTGCGCTATGCTGTGCCGGACCGTTTCCCGGTCTGTTGAAACAGCCGTGGGGCGATTGATTTTTCACGTCTGATTGTCCAATTGGACAGCGGGCGGTCGTCAGCGCATATGTACGCCGGCAAGAGGGCCTTTCAGGGATGCCGCCTCCCCGCATCCCGAAGAGCCGCAGCACAAGAGGATTGTTGAGATGAGCAGAGCAAGTTTCGCGGAACCCGCGGTGATGGGCGATCTGATGGCGCGCATGCTGTGGGAAATCGGCGCGGTGCATTTTTCGCCTGACGAGCCCTACAAGCTTGCCTCCGGCCTGGTCAGCCCCGTCTATATCGATTGCCGTCAGCTGATTTCCTATCCGCGCATCCGCTCCACGCTGATGGATTTTGCCGCCGCACGGGTGCTTGCCGATGCGGGCTTCGAGAAGTTCGATTGCGTGGCGGGCGGCGAGACGGCGGGTATCCCCTTCGCCGCCTTCCTGGCCGATCGGCTGGAACTGCCGATGATCTATGTGCGCAAGAAGCCGAAAGGCTACGGCAAGAACGCGCAGATCGAAGGCCACCTGCCGAAGGGCGCGCGGGTTCTCGTAATCGAGGACCTGACGACTGCCGGCGGTTCCATGTTCAACTTCATCAATGCCATCCGCGCAGCCGGTGGCGTGGTGGAACACGGCATGGCATTGTTCTACTATGGAATTTTCGGCGAAGCTGAGAAGCGTTTCCGCGAGGGCGGTGTTGACCTTCATTATATCGCCACCTGGAAGGACGTGCTTGCGGTTGCGCGCAAGGATGGGCTCGCCGATCAGGCGACGCTCGACGCGGTCGGCGCCTTTCTCGACCATCCGATGGAATGGTCGCGGGCGCGCGGTGGTCTTGAAGAACTGATTGTCTGAGGAGAGGGGCGCAAGAGCGGGATCTCATGTGGTCCGCTGCGCCCTCTTGCATGGACGCCAAAATGAATTGGGAGAAGACGATGATTTTATGCTGCGGAGAAGCCCTGATCGACATGCTGCCGCGCGAGACGGACAAGGGCGAGCCCGCCTTTGCCCCTTATGCCGGCGGCGCGGTCTGCAATACGGCGGTCGCGCTGGCGCGGCTCGGCCGCAAGACCGGTTTCTTTTCCGGCATTTCGTCCGATCTGATGGGCGACATCATCCGCGAGAAGCTTGATGCGTCGAAGGTCGATCACAGCTATGTCGCCATCTCGGACCGTCCGACGACGCTCGCTTTCGTCAAGCTGGTCAACGGCTCGGCAAGCTACGCCTTTTACGACGAGAACACGGCGGGCCGGATGATCACCGAGAATGACCTGCCCGAACTCGGCGAGGACTGCACGGCGATGCATTTCGGCGCGATCAGCCTCATTCCCGAGCCCTGCGGCTCTACCTACGAGGCGCTTTTGATGCGCGAGGCGGAAAGCCGCGTCATCTCGCTCGACCCGAATATCCGCCCGACCTTCATCACCGATCCCGAGAGCCACCGGGCGCGGATCGAGCGAATGGCGGCAAAGTCGGATATCGTGAAATTCTCCGACGAGGATCTCGACTGGTTCGGCCTTGAGGGCTCGCTCGACGAGAAGGCCCGCCATTGGATTGCGGCTGGTGCAAGCCTCGTCGTCATCACCTGCGGCGCGGATGGCGCGATCGGCTACACCGCCGAGCACAAGGTCGAGGTGCCGAGCGAGAAGGTCGAGGTGGTCGACACCGTTGGCGCCGGCGACACCTTCGATGCCGGCATTCTGGCTTCGCTCGATATTGCCGGCCTGCTGACCAAGGAGAAGATCCGCGCGCTTTCCCCGGAGGCAATCGCCGATGCTCTGGCGCTCGGCGCAAAAGCCGCCGCAGTCACCGTTTCGCGTGCCGGCGCCAATCCGCCCTACGCGCATGAAATCGGGCTTTGACGTTTCGCGCGGCTTTCCGATTTAATGAAGGGATATGATCAGCCGGTCTCCTCCGGCTGATACTCCAGAATGTCGCCCGGCTGGCAGTCGAGCGCCTCGCAGATCTTCTCCAGCGTTTCAAACCGCACGCCCTTGACCTTGCCCGAGCGCAGCAGCGATATGTTCTGTTCGGTGATGCCGACATGTTCGGCCAGTATCTTCGCCCGCATTTTTCTGCGGGCGAGCATGACATCGAGATTGACAATGATCGGCATGGTCAGACGAAACGCTCGTAATCGTCATTGATCGCGGTCGCGAGCACCATCACATGACCCATCACGAATAGCAGGCCCGCGAGCAGGAACAGCATCAATTGATCGCTACCGAGGCCGATCGACAGCGTCCGGCTTCCCGGCGGGTTCGCTAGCGTTGCCAGAAGCGTTGCCACGGGGGAGAGGACCAAACCGGCAACCGCGCCGGCAAGAGCGATCAGACCCGCGCGGCGAAGAAGCGCTGCGACCTCATGGGAAAACGGGCTCTCTCGCTGCAACCGGTCAAACAGCAGCCAGACGGTTTGAAGTCCGTAAAAAAGCAGTCCCGCGAAGAGAACCGCAAGGGTGAAAAGAGCCAACCCCGTCGCCGGCGTCAGCGTTACGGTGACGGCAAGGTCGAGCGCATCGGCAAGCCAGACTGCAGTGCGGTCCGGACGGATAAAGGCCGTCCAGGCCGCATAGATGAAGCCGACAGCAAGTCCGGCCTGGATGATCCGTGTCAGGATTTTCATCCGGCCACATAGTCTGGAAAGGGCGGCTGTGTTTTTCGTGTTCATGGAATCCTCTTGAATAACGATATAAAATTATCGTAAAACAATAAGAAATAGATGTCAATCGACAGGTAACCCATGATCCGCTCTTTGTTCTTCCGCGCCTGCCTCGTCATCAGCCTTGTTCTACCGGCGGCCTGTTCGATTATCGGCGGTGGCGCGCCGGGTGCGCTCGAGGCAGCGTCGCCGCTGGAGGCCGATCCGCGCGCACTCGTCGTTCAACTTACCAAGCCGGTGGGACTGCCGGTCGGCGATGGCGACCTTGCGCTTGGCCTACAGTGGGCCGTGCCGGGGCAAGAACGCCTCAGGCAAGAGGCGGGCCTGAAGGTCGCCCGCCGGAGCACGGCCGCGCCGGATCGGTCCGGCCGGGGCGCGCGGGATAGGGTCGATCTCGTTCTTTCGCCGGAGGATGCCGCGCGCATCGCAGCGCTGATGGCCCGGATCAGGGAGGACAAACAGGCCGGCATCAGCGGCAAGGGTGCGTTTTCCGTTTCGTTCACCGCGCATTGTGTCGTCGGTAGTATAGATTTCTCGGAGATGGTCGTGGATGTGGCGCTCACCCTGAAGCCTGGCCGGCCGCCCATTGAGCTGATGCGGGAGGCGAGGATCGGGAGCCTGCTGCAGAGCCGCGGGATCGAGCGCTTGCCGGCGTGCCAGGAAATGGCGGACAGGGACCGGTAGATCGGGTCGGGCGTTGGAATGGCGGGCATGAACAGTGCTGTCCTCTCTTTACCCAGCCTTAAGCTATGCCCGATAGTATGAATGAGAATTAACCATATTTTGTGTGTGGCCCGCCCGACTATGTCCGATTTCAGAAACCTTATGGCCGCTTCCGGTCTTGTGCTGCTTTCCGCCTGTTCCCTGAACTTCCTTCCGGGCGCCAAGCCGACGATCCCGTCGCCGATCGCGGCCAATCCGGCCTCGCTCCGGATCGCGGTGCTGGCGCCCGAGGAGTTCCGTCTACCGAACAACGAAATCGTGCTGACCGTCTATCAGAAATCGGGCGCGGGTGAGATCAGCCGGGATTATACGCTTGTCGCGGCGAATGCGGATGCCGAAGCTGCGGCTGTCGCCAAATTCCGCAAGCCTGGCCAGAAACTGACCGTCTTGCGCCTGTCGCCCGCCGATGCGCTGGCACTCAGGGATCAGCAGCAGGAGATGGCCGCCGCCCGCGAGGCCGGTGGCGCCAAGCCGGGCTTTTCCGTCGATCTCGATGCTACCTGCTGGAGCGGGCCGATGGTCGCACCGGCCGTGCCGCTCGATGTCCTGATCGAGGCCGGCACGGAGGAGGGTTTCCACCCGCTGCTCCAGGATATCGACATTTTCGCGCTGATGAACCGGCCCGAGGAATCGCGTCTGAAGTCCTGTTCGTGAGGCGGTTCCGGGCCGCCTGCGCGTGGCGACCGACGTCTTATGCGCCGCTATCTTCGTAGGACGCGGCAACACTGTCGAGCGCCCGCTCCATGCCGGGACGCAGCGCCACGAGCAGGCTGGCATAGCCATCTTCGCCCGGCCAGAAGCGCTCGGCGAGAAAAGGCCCGGCGCCGGGAGCAACACGGGTGACGGCGATGTTGGCATCGCCGAGGTTGAACTCGGTCAGACGCATCATCAACTGCTCGCCGACCGCCAGTTCTTCCATGTCCGGACGCTCCACCACCTTCCAGATCCATGCCGCACCGAGATGCACCGGCTGAATGGCCGCCGCGATCAGTTGATCGTCGATATGGAGCGTGTGAATGCGCAGGCGATCGCGCTCGCAAAGCTGCTTCGCCGCTGGCACGAAGGCGGAAAAAAGGCTGGCCTTTTCAGGCGTGTCGCACAAGAGCGAGAGGTCCTCGAGTGCGGCCGAGATTTCCCGCGGGTTGCGGGCGACGTGATAGATGATCCGCCCGCGCTTGCGCAGGTTTTCCCACTTGCCGAGATTGTCCTGCCAGGCCTCGCGCTCGTGCTGGGAAAGCGCGCCGGTGGGCTCGATCCTGCCGGAAAGGGCGCGGCCGCGAAAGGCCCCGGCGACCCGGAATGAAAGGCCCCGGGCTGCGGCAACGGCACGCGCCGAGCGCATGAAGGGACCATCGGCCAGAAGCGCTGGAAAGGCGATGATGCCAGGAAGATTGGCCAGCGAGCCGGCGAGCGCCTCGAACAGCTGGTCGATGGTTGCCATCGGTCGATGGCGGGCGATCAGCGGCGCGTGGTAGCCGCCATCGGCCGTCGCCGCGATCATGTGCGAGCCGCGATCGGTCACCGCAAAGCCCATGAGTGCTGCAAGCGATCCCGCCTCCGACGTTGTATCCTCGATGAGCGCGAGGCGCTGGTGGGCGTCGTTTCGCCCAAGCGCTGTCATCACGAAGGCTGCGGATTGGAACGGGTTTGCCTCGATGGCCTGGTTGGCGAGACGCTCGATTGCCGGATCCAGATCGTCCGGCGCTTCGGAAAAGATCGAGAATTCGCCGCCGCTTCTCAGCTCCAGGCGGAGGTCGGCAACGGCCTTGCCGGGCCGCACGACCGAGAGTTTCGATTTCAGCCGGGCAGGAGGTCTGGGGCCGAGGTCCTTGCGGATGATGCTCATCGGCGCGCCGCCTTTCGCCCGCCGGGGCGGCGTGCGGCTGCCGGACGCCATTCAAACGCGCCGGAGGCGAGCGGTCTTTTGCGGACTGAACACATGGATACGCACTACTGATCGAGAACCCTTGGCGAAGTGATAAGCCGTCTGGGTTAACAAATTATTGGTCCGCACCTGCGGGGCGGCTTCCGCGCGGCTCTTGCAATTCTGGCTGAAGCGGGCAGACTGTCTTCAAAATGTCATCAAGCATGCGAGGCGGGAAAGCATGGCGCAAAAGCCGGATACGCAACGCAGGGACGGGGCCGACGACAGCAATATCGTCGAGCTTTCCCAGTTCAGACCGGGGCAGAAGGCCGAGCCGCTGCCCGTGACCTTTCACCGGCGCGAACTCGATGCGATCCTCTGGATCTACGGACGGATGGTCGGCGAGGGCGAATGGCGCGACTATGCGCTCGATCACATGAAGGACAAGGCGGTTTTTTCCGTGTTCAAGCGGTCCGGCGAGATGCCGCTGTTCCGGATCGAAAAGACCCCGAAACTGGCCGCGAAGCAGGGCGCCTTCAGCGTCACCAACACACATGGCATGGTGCTCAAACGCGGCCACGACCTGCGCCAGGTGCTGAAGGTCTTCGACCGCAAGCTGAAGCTCGTCGAAAAGTAAGAGCCGTCAGAGCGAGAGAGGCAGCGGGTCGCAGGTGTTGCCCGCGCCGAGCGGACGCTGCATGAACACGGTGTCGAGCCAGCGGCCATGCTTGAAGCCGGTGCCCGTCAGCCGTCCGGCATCGGCAAAACCGCAGGATCTGTGAAGCGCCATCGAGGCCGGGCTCGCGCCGCCGATGACGGCGATCATCTGGCGGAAGCCGCGGGCTTCACATTCCTCCACCAGCCGCAGAAGCAGGAGCTTGCCAATGCCGCAGCCGCGCGCCTGGGGCGCGAGATAGACCGAATTTTCGACAAGCCAACGATAGGCCGGGCGGGTGCGGAAGGCGCTGGCATAGGCATAGCCAAGCAGCGCGTCGTTCTCGATGGCGGCGAGATAGGGAAAGCCGCCAGCTGCGATCGCCTCCATGCGCGAGGTCATCTCGGCGCGGGTTGGCGGTTCGAGTTCATAGCTGGCAACGCCGTTCAGAACGCTTTCGGCGTAGATTTCGGTGATGGCGTTGATGTCTTCCGCGCTGGCGGGACGGATCGTGATGGACATGATGACTGTGGTTCTTGCTGGTTCAGGTCATGAAAAAGGCGGCCCACAGGCCGCCTTGATCGGATTGTTTTCTGTTCAATCAGTTCCGGTTGCCCATCAGGCGCAGCAGGAACAGGAACATGTTGATGAAGTCGAGGTAGAGCGTCAGGGCGCCCATGACGGCCTTGCGACCGGCGACTTCATGACCGTCGCCCTCATAGTACATTTCCTTGAGCTTCTGCGTGTCCCAGGCGGTCAGGCCGGCAAAGACCAGAACGCCGATCACCGAAACGGCGAAGGAGAGCGCGCTCGACTGCAGGAAGATGTTGACCACCATGGCGATCAGGATGCCGAACAGGCCGATCACCATGAAGGAGCCCATGGCCGACAGATCACGCTTGGTGGTGTAGCCGTAGAGCGACAGCGCGCCGAACGAGGCCGCGGTGATGAAGAAGGTCTGTACGATGCTGGCCGTCGTGTACATGATGAAGATCGACGACAGCGACAGGCCGGTCAATGCGGCATAGACCCAGAACGATGTCTGGGCGGCGCTGACGCTCATCTTGTTGACCCGGAAGGCCAGGAAGAAGAACGCGATCAGCGGCGCGAACATGACGAGCCATTTCAACGGCGAGCCGTAGACGGCGGCGCCGACGCTCGTCAGCAGGATGCCGTTGGGCAGCTGCGCAACGGCGGCAGCCTGATCCGTGGTGGTGGCGAGCGAGCTCAGGCCGAAGGCCATCACGCCGGTGATCACCAGGCCAAGCGCCATGAGATTGTAGATGCGCAGCATATAGGCGCGCAGACCCTGATCGATTTCAGCACTCGCGTGCGCTCCCGCCTGCGCGCGGTTCTGATAGTTACGAAGATCAGCCATCAATTTCCTCTTAAAAAGCCCCTCGTTGATCACGGTGTCGGGAAAACGCGGCTAAACGCACTATCCCAGGCGCCGCTGGGGGGCTCCAGCAAGCCTGACCTCAATATGATAGGAACGGCAATGGGATACAAGGCGTTCGGGAATGAAAAGCGACGGCGCTTTCTCAAATTTTCGTAAGAAACGCCCCGCCAGACCTGAAAAACGGACAAGGACCGCCCCATTTAGCAGGAAATCGTCCGGCTCTGTCACGCGGGACAGTCTGAAAGAGAGGATATCTCCCATGCGCTATTTCATCGCCGTCATTCTGCCCTGGCTCTCCTTCTTCACCATCGGAAAGCCGATTTCCGGCATCATCTGCCTGATCCTGCAGCTCACGCTGATCGGCTGGCCGGTCGCCGCGCTCTGGGCGCTTTTCGCCGTGCAGAACTATTTCGCCGACCGTCGAAACGAGGAGCTGATGGAAACGCTGCGTCGCGACAGATAGTCGCGCGCTGCATTTTGGCAGGATTTCAGACAGCCGGCGGAGCGACCCCGCCGGCTTTTTGTTGTCATAGCTCGCGCAGGTAAAGCGCGGGCTTCTGGCCGAGCAGGTGCCAGGTGCCGGCAAGGCCGATGGCGACGGTGACGACCACCGCACCCAGCACGGTCGCAAGCGCGATGCCCGGCAGCAGGGCGAAGGGCAGCATCATGATCTGGGTCAGCGCATACCAGGCCGCCGCCGATCCCGCGACAAGGGCGAAGAGGCCGGTCATCGCGCCGAGGATCAGATATTCATAGACGAAGGCGCGGATCAGCGCCGGACGCGTGGCGCCGAGCGTCTTCATGATCACCGCGTCATGGCCGCGCCGGCGGTTTCCGGCGGCAAGCGCGCCCGCCAGAACCATGACAGAGGCGACGAGCGCAATGGCGGCGGCCGCGCGGATGGCGGTGGCAAGCTGGCCGACGAGTTCACCGGCAATCTCGAGCGCGGCGCGTACTTCGATTGTGGTGACGGTCGGGAAGGTCCGGGTCACGGCGCCGAGTATTTCGGCGTTCGTCTCGGTGCTGCCGTTCGGGTTGGTCAGCGTCGCCAGCCAGGCATGCGGCGCGCCGGCAAAGGTGTTGGGCGAAAACACCATGACGAAATTGATCGACAGCGATTCCCACTCGACGGAGCGGAAGCTCGCGATCCGCGCGGTGATCTCCCGACCAAGCACGCTGACGGTGACGGTGTCGCCGAGCTTCAGGCCAAGTTCCCGGCCTTCTTCGGCGGCGAAGGAGACAAGCGGTTCGCCGCTGTAATCCTCAGGCCACCATTCGCCCTCGGCGAGCGTCGAGTTTTCCGGCAGGTCGGCGTCATAGGTAATGCCGCGATCGCCGCGCAGCACCCAGCGCGCTTCAGGCGGCGCCTCCCATTCGGAAGCTCTTGTGTCGTTCAGCGCCGTGATACGGCCGCGCAGCATCGGCACCAGCGACAGTTCTCCCTCGGACGCTTCTTCGCTGATCAGTTCGCGGAACCCGTCGACTTCGTTGCCCTGAATATCGACGAAGAAGAAGTCGGGCGCGCGTTCGGGAAGCGTGCGGGAGAGCTCGCGGTTCAGATTGCCGTCGATCAGCGCCAGCGCCACCAATAGCGTCAGACCGAGGCCGAGCGAGAGCACGACCGAGCCGGTGAGTGCGCCGGGGCGGTGGATATTGCCGATGGCAAGGCGCAGCGAGGGCGCGCGCGGATGGGGCGCATGGCGGGCCAGCCACTTGATGGCGACAGCCACCAGCCGCAGCACCAGAAAGGCGCCGGCGACCGAGGCGAGGAAGACGCTTGCGACGAAACGCTCCTCCGCCGTGAAGATGGCGAGCGCCGCCAATGCGGCAAGGGTGACGGCTGCTGCCGCCACGAAGGACCATACCGGCCATCCGCCCTCGTCAAAGCCGTGCTCGCGCAGAAGCGCGGTTGCCGGGACGTTGCGGGCTGCGGCAAGCGGCAGGATGGCGAAGGCAATCGCGGTCAGGAGGCCGAACAGGGCGGCGATCAGAAGCGCCAGCGGGAACACGCCGGCAGGAATAGCGATCTCAAGCAGGGAGGAGAGGAGGGGCAGGGCGATCAGCGGGATCACCGCGCCGAAAACGAGGCCTGCCGTGATGCCGATCAGCGCCACCAGCATGATCTGCAGGAAATAGATGGCGACCACCATATTGGCCGGCGCGCCGAGGCATTTGAAGGCGGCAATCGCGCGTCTGCGGCTCTCCAGATAGGCGCTGACGGCGTTCGCGATGCCGACGCCGCCGGTGATCAGTGTCGCAAGCCCGACCAGCGTCAGGAATTCCGAGAGGCGGTCGACATTCTCGCTCAGGGACGGCGCGGCGCGATCGCTGACGCGCACCGACCAGCCGGCATCGGGGAAAGCCTCCTCGGCGGCTGTCTTGACCGCGTTCGGATCCGGCGCGGAAGCCGGCAGGCGGACGCGATAGGCATATTCGGCGAGGCTGCCGAGCTGGACGAGGCCGGAGGCTTCGAGCGCGTCACGGGAAATCAGGATGCGCGGCGCGAAGGCAAAGCCTTCCGAGAGCGAATCCGGCTCCTGTTCAAGCGTTCCCGAGACGCGCAGTTCCGCGCTGCCCAGAAGCAGGCTGTCGCCGACGGAAAGGCCCAGCCTGTCGACAAGAAGCGGCGCGACGAGCACGCCGAACCGGCCGTCCTCGCTTTCGGACAGCGCGTCTTCGAGCGGCATCGCCGGATCGGAAATCACGGCGCCATAGAGCGGGTAGAGCCCGTCGACCGCCTTCACTTCAGCCAGAGACTGGTCGGACCCGTCGGGAAGCCGCGTCATCGAGCGCATCGTCACCGATTGCGACATCGTGCCGAGGTCTTCGACATAGGTCAGTTCGGCGCCCGTCAGCGGTTCGTTGTCTCGCTCGAAGCGGATATCGGCGGCAAGAATCTCGCGGCCGCGTTCGGCAATGCCCGCATTGACGGCGTCGGAGACTGAATTGACGGCGGCGATCGCGGCGACGCCGAGCGCGATGCAGGCGAGGAAGATGTAGAAGCCTGAGAGACCGCCGCGCATTTCGCGCAGGGCAAATTTCAGGGCAAGCGAAAGGTCCAGCCGGTTTGCCTGCATCACTCGGCGGCCCCGGCGTTTTCATGGTCGATGATCTCGCCGGAGCGGACATGGACCTGCCGGTCGCAGCGCGCGGCCAGTGCCGGGTCGTGGGTGACGAGCACCAGCGTCGTGCCGCTGTCGCGCTGGCGGTCGAAGAGAAGGTCGGCGATCTGGGCGCCGGTGTCGCCGTCGAGATTGCCGGTCGGCTCGTCGGCGATCAGCACGGATGGCTCCGGTGCGAGGGCGCGCGCGATTGCCACGCGCTGCTGTTCGCCGCCGGAAAGCTGGCCCGGATAATGCGTCATCCGGTGGCCGAGACCGACGCTCTCAAGCGCCGCGCGGGCGCGCTCGAAGGCATCGGCGCGGCCGGCAAGTTCCAGCGGAATGGCGGTGTTTTCCAGCGCCGTCATGTTGGCGATCAGGTGGAAGGACTGGAAAACAATGCCGATATTCTCGCCGCGAAAGGCGGCCAGCGCGTCTTCCGAAAGGGCGGAAAGCGCCGTGCCGTCAATCGTGATCTCGCCGCTGTCGAGCCGTTCGAGCCCCGCGATCACCATCAGCAGCGTCGATTTGCCGGAACCCGACGGTCCGAGGATACCGACGGATTCGCCGCGACCGATTTCAACGGACACGCCCTTGAGCACGTGAACGGCAGCGGAACCCTTGCCGAGGGTGAGGTGGGCGTCGGCGAGCGTGATCAGATTTTCAGACAAAAGACGGTCCTGCTTTGAAATTTCGGGCGGGGCAAACACATATAGGCAATACGGCCCGGACTGCCGGATGGACCGGCGCGCGGGTATGAAAAGGATTTAGGAGCCTGATGATGCGATTGAAAGCGACGGTGCCGATAGTTTTTGCGTTTCTTGCGGCGCTTGCCGCGGCCGCGCCATCAAAAGCGCGTGAACCGGTCGACCTCGTCGTGCTCGGCGATAGTCTGGTTGCCGGATACGAACTCGGTGCGGGCGAGGACTACCCGGCGCAGCTGCAGGCGGCGCTCCAGAGTGCCGGCTATCAGGTCGCCATCGCCAATGCCGGCGTCTCCGGCGATACCACGAGCGGCGGTCTGGCGCGGGTCAACTGGTCGGTGCCCGAGGGTACGGACGGCGTGATCCTCGAGCTCGGCGCCAATGACGCGCTGCGCGGCGTCGCGCCGCAAAACGTGAAGGAGAACCTCGCCGCCATCATCGAGGGCCTTCAGGACCGCGATATTCCGGTGATGCTGATGGGCATGATGGCGCCGCCCAACATGGGCGCGGACTATGCGGACGCCTTCAATCCGATCTACGATGCGCTTGCCGAACAATACGGCGTTCCGCTCTATCCGTTTTTCCTGGATGGCGTTGCCGCCAATACCGGTTTGCAGCTTGCCGACGGCATGCACCCCAATGCCGAGGGCGTTGCGGTCATGGTCGAAAAGACGCTTCCAGCCGTTGAGGCCTTCATCGACACTATCGGGGGACAAGCAAATTAACGCTTGCGTCAATATGGCTTAGATGATTCGCTGGAGGGGTGACTAGCAGATTCGGGGAGCTCGCCATGCCGAGAATTTTCACTGCCCTCGAAATCCCGCGCGAACAGGCGTTGAGTCTTTCGCTGTTGCGCGGCGGCCTGCCCGGGGCCCGCTGGATCGATGTGGAGAATTATCACATCACTCTGCGGTTCATCGGTGATGTCGACTTCCGCACAGCCGACGAGGTCGTGCACTGGCTCGACCGGATCGAGCGCCCTTCCTTCCAACTGAGCCTTTCCGGAACCGGCGCCTTCGGCAGCAAGAAGCCGCACGCGATCTGGGCCGGCGTCTCGCCCGCGCCCGAACTTTTTGCGCTGCAAGGCGAGATTGACCGGATCTGTCAGCGGCTGGGGCTCAGAGCCGACCCGCGCAAGTTCACGCCGCATGTGACGCTCGCGCGGCTGCGCGGATCGAAGGTGCAGGACGTTGTCGAGTATCTTTCCGCCCGCGGCAATTTCCAGACCCTGCCGTTCTCCGTTCCGCGCTTCGTGCTGATGTCGTCTCGCGATTCCGTCGGGGGCGGCCCCTACAAGGTCGAAGAGGCCTTCGATCTTTATGATCCGAGCGAGGACTACAGCCTGGACATGAGCGACTGGCAGCCCGCCAAGAGCATGTGGTAGACGGTCTCAAACCCGTCATCGCCGCCGTAATAGGGATCCGGCACGTCCCGGCGTTCGCCGAGCGTATATTCCGAAAACAGCGCGACTTCGGCCGCGGAGTTGTTGCCGGCTAGCCGTTTCAGCGCGGCCATATTGCCGCTGTCCATGCCGAGAATGATCGAGAACCGGCTGAAATCGACAGGTCTGATCTGCCGCGCGCGCTGGCGGGAGATGTCGAAGCCGTAGCGCTTCGCCGTTGCGCTGGAGCGCGGGTCCGGGCGTTCGCCTTCGTGCCAGTTGCCGATGCCGGCGGAATCGACGCTGAATTCATCGCTGCGTCCGGCCTGTTCGGCAAGATGCGTGAACACGCCCTCGGCGAGCGGCGAACGACAGATATTGCCGCTGCAGACGAAGAGGATTGAGCGTTTTTCCGGTTGTGCCATGATGTTTACGCAATTTTCTGGAGGATCGGAATTCGGATGATCGGGGAGACAATGCCATGAATGATGCGCGACTGGAACCTGAAGCGCTGCGGACGGCCATGCAATCGCACGGGAATTGGGTGATCAGCGAGGACGACACCGCGATCTCGCGTGATTTCAAGTTTACCGATTTTCGCGAGGCCTTTGCCTTCATGAGCGAATGCGCGCTGGCCGCCGAGCGCCTCGACCATCATCCCGAATGGAGCAATGTCTATAACCGCGTCGGCGTTTCGCTGACCACGCATTCCTCCGGCGGCATCAGCGCCCGCGACATCGAGATGGCCGGCATCATGGACAGGGCGGCCAGCCGTTTCGGCGTTTGAACCGGGGCCGTGCCGTCCTATATTCCGGTGCGAAGGAGCCTTTCATGAGCGATATCAAATATGGAGACATCCTCGAACCCGGCGACGAGGAAACCAGAGCCGAGAACGAACGGACGGTGCGCGAGGGTTTCTGGGCGAAATTGCGCAGGACGGCCGCTCATATACCCTTCGCCCGCGATGCCGTGGCTGCCTATTACTGCGCGACCGACCGCGACACGCCGCTTGGCGCCCGCGTGGTACTTTATTCGGCGCTGGCCTATTTCATCATGCCGGCCGATCTCATTCCGGACATCTTCCTGTTCGTCGGCTTCACGGACGATCTGGCGGTGCTCACCACGGCGTTGACGATGATCCGCAGAAATATGAGAATGGAGCATTATGACCGCGCGGACCGGGCGCTGACGACGCTGGCAAACGAGTAAGTTTCAGTTCATGCCGCAATCTTGCCCTGATTGGCGGCATGTGTCTTGCCACCATCATCCGGGCTTCCGGCCTTCGCTAAAATCCACGTCATGTTGAGGTTTTGGTAACCTCGAATGCGTATTGAATTGAACGAATTCGACACGTATCGGCCTTGCCGCTTTTGACAGGCAGGGGCCGGCGGCAGCAGAGAAAATCGGCAGGATCATATGTTTGCAAGAAAAATCGTCCTCGTACTGGTCATTCTGTTCACCGGCGCCTCGATCGCTTCCGCGCAGACGCCGACGCCCATCCAGAAATTCGACGCCTGGGTCGCCTATTCCTACAACTCCGATGCCGGCAAGGTCTGCTACGTCCTTTCGGTGCCGGCCAAGAAGGAGCCGGCGAATGTCGACCATGGCGACAACTTCTTCGTCGTCACCAAATATCCGGGCCAGAACGTCACGCTCGAGCCGCAGGCCATGATGGGCTACAGCCTGCGTGACGGTTCGACCATCGACGTCATTGTCGATGGTAAGAGCTTCCCGATGTATCACAAGGGCCAGGGCGGCTGGCTGGAGAATGCCGCGCAGGAGCCGGCGCTGGTCGCGGCCATGAAGGCGGGCCGCACCATGGAAGTGAAGGCGACGTCCGCGCGCGGCACCAACACCACGCACACCTACTCGCTGATCGGCATTACCGCCGCGCTCGACAAGATCAGCGCCTGCAAGTAGGCGCCGCAGCGCTTCCCGGACCCGGCTTCGGCCGGGTTTTTTGCGTCCGGCCCTGCAGTCTGTGCGGGTGAGCCATGTGGCGAAAGGGATGACGACGGGCGAAGGGCATGATATAGGCACGCGGCAGATGCTCAGGCGCGCCCTGTTTGTGCGGCGCCTGATGAAGCTTGAAAGCAAACCCCTTTATTCTTTCGCGGGTGGCGCGCTGTCGGGATGAACGCCCGGCACAGATGCGTCGATGACCCGCAATCGGCGTTTTTACGGGAGCCCGACAATGTCCGCTGTCGAAACCATCGATCTTGACGCTCAGCGCGCCAAGCCCCGCCCGAAACAGGCGGAAAAGAGCACACTGATCGGTCTGTCCAAGCCGGAAATGGCCGAAGCGCTGTCATCGATCGGCGTGCCGGACAAGCAGATCCGCATGCGCGTCAATCAGGTCTGGAACTGGCTCTATGTGCGCGGCGTTTCCGATTTTGCCGAGATGACCAATATGGCGAAGGATCTGCGGACAAAGATGGCCGAGACCTTCGACATCTCCCGGCCGGAGATCGTCACCGAACAGATCTCGACGGATGGCACCCGCAAATGGCTGATGCGCTTTCCCGCCCACGGCGCTGGCCGCCCGGTGGAAATCGAGACGGTCTATATCCCGGAGGAAGATCGCGGCACGCTGTGCATCTCGAGCCAGGTCGGCTGCACGCTCACCTGTTCCTTCTGTCACACCGGCACGCAGCGCCTGGTGCGCAATCTGAGGCCGGAGGAAATTCTCGCGCAGCTTCTGGTCGCCCGTGACGCGCTCGGCGATTTTCCCAACCGCGATGCGCCGAACGGCGCCTTCATTCCCGAGTCCGATCGCAAGGTCACCAATATCGTGATGATGGGGATGGGCGAGCCGCTCTATAATTTCGAGGCCGTGAAGAAGGCGCTGCTGATCGCCTCCGCCGAGGACGGTCTGTCGTTGTCGAAGCGCCGGATCACGCTGTCGACCTCCGGCGTCGTGCCGGAAATCTATCGCACCGGTGACGAGATCGGCTGCATGCTGGCGATTTCGCTGCACGCGGTGCGCGACGATCTGCGCAACATTCTGGTGCCGATCAACAAGAAATATCCGCTGGAAGAGCTGATCAAGGCCTGCCGGGACTATCCGGGCCTTTCGAACGCGCGCCGGATCACCTTCGAATATGTGATGCTGAAGGACGTCAATGACAGTCTGGAGGATGCGCGCGACCTGGTGAAGCTGCTGAAGGGCATTCCGGCGAAGATCAACCTGATCCCGTTCAACCCCTGGCCGGGGTCGAATTACCAGTGTTCCGACTGGGAGACGATCGAGCGCTTCGCCGATTTCATCAACCAGGCCGGCTATGCCTCGCCGATCCGGACCCCGCGCGGCCGCGACATTCTCGCCGCCTGCGGGCAGCTGAAGTCGGAATCGGAACGCATGCGCAAGACCGAGCGGATGGCATACGAGGCGATGATGATCGCCAATCACGGAGATTGAGGCGTCTCAGCGCCCCTGCGTCAGCAATATCTTCACCGCAAACAGCGAAAACACGCCGGCGAACAGGTAGTCGACGGCGCGCAGCACGCGTCTGTGAGCCATCAGCCAGCCGGACAGGCGGTCGGCGGCGACGACGATGCCGATCGTCGGCAGAAGTGCCACGGCGATGAAGGTGAAGCCGAGGACGATCAGCTTTCCGGTGACGTTCGGATCGCCGGCTTCCACGAATTGCGGCAGGAAGGTCATGAAGAAGATGATGATCTTCGGGTTCAGCAGATTGACCCAGAACCCGCTGGCGATCGCCGCTCTCACGCGGCCCCGTTTGCGCTCCGTTCTCGCTTCCGCTTCCAGCACGAAATTGCTGCCCTTGCGGATCGCCATCACCGCGATCCAGAACAGATAGGCCGCGCCCCCGGTCTTGAGGATCATGAAGGCCGTCGGCGAGGCGACGATCAGCGCGGAGACGCCGAAGGCGACAAGCATTGTGTGGACGCAAAGGCCGAGATTGGTGCCGATCAACACGGCAAGGCCCGCGAGCCGGCCTTCCTTCAGCGCCTTGTTGATCGACAGCGTCATGTCGGGACCGGGGGTCAGCGCCAGAAGCAAGGTTGCCGCCGAAAAGGCGAGAAGCACGGGGAGCGAGGGAATGAAATCCATGAGAAACCGTCGAAACCTGGAACGCCGGCCGCGCGTTCACCGTTCAAGATGATTGCCGATAAGGTTAACAGTCTGTAATGAGGGCGAAGCGGTTTGGCAACAATCGGCGTTGAGGCATAAGTGCCGCCGACACGACTGAAGGACGATTTTCTTGCGCATTCTCGACGAAGCCTTTTTCCCGGAACTGCCGAATTATTATCGCGGCAAGGTAAGGGAGAACTACGACCTGCCGGACGGGCGCCGGATCATCATCACCACAGACCGAATCAGCGCCTTTGACCGGGTCCTGGCCTCCATTCCGCACAAGGGCGCGATCCTGACTCAGATCGCCCGTTTCTGGTTCGACGCGACCGCCGATATCGCCGACAATCATGTCGTCGCCTATCCGGACCCGAACGTCGTCGTCGGCAAGCGGCTTGATATCCTGCCGGTCGAGATCATCGTGCGCGGCTATCTTGCCGGCACCACCGACACTTCCGTGCTGACCCGCTACAAGCGCGGCGAGCGCAGGCTCTATGGCTTCGACTTTCCCGACGGGATGCGCGACAACCAGGTCTTGCCGGAACCGATCATCACGCCGACCAGCAAGGCCTTTGACGGCGGTCACGACGAACCGCTGACGGCGGACGAGATCATCGAACGCGGTCTCCTGACGAAGGAACGCTGGGACGAGGTCTGCGAAAAAGCGCTGGCGCTCTTTGCCCGCGGCCAGGAAATGGCTGCGCGCCAGGGACTGATCCTTGCCGACACGAAATACGAATTCGGCATCGATGCCGAGGGCCATCTTCTGCTTGCCGACGAGATCCATACGCCCGATTCGAGCCGCTACTGGATGGCCGACAGCTATCAGGCGCGGTTTGCGGCCGGCGAGCGGCCGGAAAGCTTCGACAAGGATTTCATCCGCTCCTGGGTCGTCGAGCGCTGCGATCCCTATTCGGACCCGATCCCTGAAATCCCGCGCGATGTGATCGAGTCGGCGTCCGGCGTTTATGCCCGAGCCTTTGAGATGATCACGGGAACGCCGTTCGTGCCGGATGAGAGTGGAGCAAGCGTGAAGGACCGGGTGCGCGCCAACCTCGCAGCCTATTATCCGGAGGCGGAGTGGGGAGAGGCGTGATGCGCAAGCCACGGCGATCGGCAGAAGAAACACGCGAGGCCATCCTTGAAACGGCGGAACGGCTGTTTCGCGCGCGCGGCTTCGCTGCCGTCTCGATTGCCGATATCGCCGGCGAGCTCGGCATGTCGCCGGCCAATGTCTTCAAGCATTTCCGCAGCAAGTTGACGCTTGGGCGCGCCATCGCCTATCGCCATGCCCGCCACATTGCCGAGCGCTGCTCGATCGAGGACCTTTCGGACCCGCCGGACCGGCGGCTGACGGTCTTCCTGTCGAAGCTTTCGCGCGAACATGTGCGCGACAAGCGCGAGAACCAGTACCTGTTCGAGATGATCCCGCTGGTGCTGGAGGATCCGGCCAAGGGCGGACGCATCTATCGCCGGCTGGTTGAGGAAAAACTGTGCTCGCTGATCGCCGAAGGCATGGAGGAGGGGATCTACGGTCCGGGCGATCCCGCGCTCGACGCGGCCGCGATCGTCGATATGCTCGGCTGCGTCCTCAATCCGCGCATGATCTCATGTGCCGATCCCGCAACACTGGCTGACAAAACCCAGCTGATCGTGGCTCTTGTCGACGGTGGTTTGAAAAACCGCGTTGTAAAGTGACGTTATCTACGATACGTCACCAAAGAGATTCGTTTTTTGTGCGTTGTGGCGAACTTCTGCTGCAATCGACGACACGCGAGATATTCAGTTTCTGCGCTGTCGGGATTGTGTTAAGAAAGTGGCCATTGATTGATTTTCATTTCTGGATAGGTGCCCATGCTGTCGCGCAAGCTTCCAATTGCCGCTCTTAGTGTTCTTGCAATGGCGCTTAGCGCTTGCAGTGATGACGGTAAGCAACAACAGGGCGGCATGCAGATGCCGCCACCCCAGGTTGGCGTCATCACGCTTCAAAAGCAGTCCGTGCCGATTACCACGACGCTTCCGGCGCGCGCGGTTTCCTACCGCTCTGCCGAGATCCGGCCGCAGGTCACTGGTATCATTACCGAAAAGGCCTTCAAGGACGGCGCTTTCGTCGAAGAGGGCGACCTTCTTTACCAGATCGAGCAGGATACCTACGAGGCCAATCTGGCCCAGGCGCAGGCCTCGCTTGACAAGGCCAACGCCACGGTGCCGGGCCTCGAGGCCAACTACGAACGCTACAAGCGGATCGTCAACAAGGGGGCGACCGAGATCCAGTTGACCGACGCCCAGACCTCCTACCAGCAGGCGCTGGCGGATGTCGAATCAGCCAAGGCAGCGGTGAAGACGGCGGAGATCAATCTCGGCCACACAGACATTACCGCGCCCTTCGACGGCGTCGTCGGCGTCTCCAATATCTCGATCGGCAACCTTGCCTCGCCGTCGTCCGCGACCCCGCTGGTCAACCTCAACCAGCTCGACCCGATTTATGTCGACATGTATGAATCGGCTGCTCAGGTGCTGAGCGCGTCCGGCAAGTATCCGGATTTCAAGAGCGAGCAGGACCTCTCCAGCGTGAAGGTCGTCGTCAAGCTTGATGACGGCAGCGATTATTCGGTCGCCGGCCATCTCGACGTTTCCGAGCGGACGGTGAACGAATCGACCGGCACGGTCAATCTGCGCGCCGTGTTCGACAATCCCGACAACGTCCTGCTTCCCGGCATGTTCGTGCGCGCAACGCTGACGGTGGCCGAGGAAGAAGGCTTTCTCATTCCGCAGCTTGCGGCCCAGATCGAGGCCGGCGGCAAGGTTTCGGCCATGTTTGTCACCAGCGACAACAAGGTCGAGACGCGCGTGTTCCAGAATGTGCGCGTCTCTAATGACTCCTGGCTGGTGACTGATGATGTCTCCGACGGCGACCGACTGATCGTCGACGGCTTCCAGCGTCTGGTCGGCGGCATCACCGATGTCACGCCGGTACCGGTCAAGATCAATGAGGACGGGGTCGTGGTCGACGCGAATTCGGGCTCCGGTTCGTCCTCCGGCTCAAGCTCCGGCAGCGGCGCTACGGGTTCATCGACATCAGGCGGAAACGGCTGAGCGTGAAGGTGTTCAGGCTCTAGAACCCAAGCGCTCGAGGAATATTGAATGGCTAATTTCTTCATCAACAGACCGGTTTTCGCCTGGGTGATCGCGATCGTGATCATGCTGATCGGCGGTCTCGGTATTTCGCAGCTGCCGATCTCCCAGTATCCGCAGATTGCGCCGACGACCATTTCCCTTCAGGCAAGCTTCCCGGGCGCAAGTGCCAGAACGGTCGAGACGACGGTGACCAACGTCATCGAGGACGGGCTTTCCGGCTTCGACGACATGCTCTACCTGACCTCGACCTCGAGTCCCGGCCTGTCGCAGATCTCGGTCATCTTCGGCCCGAGCATCGATCCGGAGATCGCCCAGGTCGAGGTGCAGAACAAGCTTCAGCTCGTCCAGCCGCAATTGCCGGAGATCGTCCGCAGCCTCGGCATCACGGTCAGCCGTTCGTCCTCGAGCTTCCTCATGGTCGTGGCGCTGACGGATGAAAGCGGCAAATATTCCGCCGCCGATCTTGGCAACATCATCGACAGCACCATCAACGATCCGATCTCGCGCCTTGACGGCGTCGGCAGCGTGCAGGGTTTCTACACGCCCTATGCGATGCGCATCTGGCTCGATCCCTACAAGCTCAACCAGTATAATCTTACGGTTTCGGACGTTTCCAACGCCATCAGGGCGCAGAACCAGCAGGTTGCGGTTGGCGATGTCGGCGACAATCCCGTGGTCAAGGGGCAGCAGCTCAGCATTACCGCCGTGTCGTCGGCCCAGCTTGAGAACGTCACGGAATTCGAAAACATCATCCTGCGCACCACTGAAAACGGTGCGACGGTGACGATCTCGGATGTCGGGCGTGTCGAGCTCGGCCAGCGCTACTACCAGTTCAGTACCTTCTATAACGGGCTTCCGGCCGCCGGTTTTGCCGTCGAGCTCGCCAACGGCGCCAACGCCGTGCAGACCTCGGCGCGCGTGACCGACTTCATGAACTCGATCAAGCCGACCCTGCCCGAAGGCGTCAGCATCATCTATCCCTACGATACGACGCCCTTCGTCAAGCTATCGATCGAGCAGGTGGTGCATACGCTTTTCGAGGCCATCGTGCTCGTCTTCGTCGTGCTTCTCGTCTTCCTGCAGAACCTGCGGGCGACGCTGATTGCCACGCTTGTCGTGCCGGTCGTTCTTCTCGGCGCCTTCGGCGTGCTTGCCTTTGCCGGCTTCTCGATCAACACGCTGACCATGTTCGCCATGGTGCTGGCGATCGGACTTCTGGTGGATGACGCGATTGTCGTGGTCGAGAACGTCGAACGCATCATGCACGAAGACGGGCTTCCGCCGAAGGAAGCCACGCAGAAGTCGATGGGCGAGATCTCGGGCGCCCTGATCGGCATCGTGATGGTGCTGACGGCCGTGTTTATTCCGATGGCCTTTATTGGCGGCTCCACGGGCATCATCTATCGTCAGTTCTCGATCTCGATCGTTGCCGCGATGGTCCTGTCCGTTCTGGTTGCGATGATCTTCACGCCGGCGCTTTGCGCCACCCTGCTGAAGCCCGTCGATCCGACCAAGAAGGATCGCGGTCTCTCCGGCATGTTCAACCGCGGCTTCAACAGCGTCACCAACGGCTACACCAATGCCGTCGGCTTCCTGTTGAGGATCCCGCTGATCGTGTTCGCGGTCTTCGCCGTGCTGCTGTTCGGCGTCTATCACTATTTCATGCAGCTGCCGGAATCCTTCCTTCCGGATGAGGACCAGGGCTCGCTGTTCGTGATCATCAACCTGCCGACGGGCGCGACGACGGCGCGCACGCAGGCTGTCAGCGATCAGGTGGCGAGCTACTTCAGAGAGCAGGAGAAGGATGCGGTCGAGGCCGTCTTCAACGTGCTCGGCTTCTCCTTTGCCGGGCAGGGCCAGAATTATGCGATGAGCTTCATCGAACTGAAGCCCTTCGAGGATCGGACCACCGCTGCACTGACAGCCTCGTCCGTGGCCCAGCGCGCCAACGGCTTCTTCTATACCCATGTTCGCGATGCGCAGGTCTATGTCGTCCAGCCGCCGGCCATTCCGGGTCTCGGCCAGTCGACGGGCTGGACCGGTTATGTTGTCGACAGTGGCAACCAGGGGCAGGCCGCGACGCTTGCCACGACCCAGCGCATCATTCAGCAGATGAATGGCGGCGGCATTGCCGCGCAGGTCCGCACCGACACCCTGCCGAACGAGACCCAGATGCTGATCGATATCGATGAGCAGCGCGCCGGCGCCTATGGCGTCAGCATCTCCGAGGCGACCGACATGTTGTCGACGATCTATGCGGGCTCGAGCATCAACAACTTCACCCTGAATGACAAGGTGAAGAAGGTCTATGTCCAGGGCGAGGCACCCTATCGCATGCAGCCGGAGGACATATACAAGTGGTATGCCCGCAATTCGAACGGGGAAATGGTGCCGTTCTCTGCCTTCACCGATATCGACTGGACGACCGGCGCGCCGTCGCTGTCGCACTATAATGGCAACACCGCCGTTGATATCCAGGGTTCGACCAATCCGGGCTACAGTTCGGGCGAGGCGATGAACCAGCTTGTCTCGATGGTCGATTCGGCCCCCGGCGGCTTCACCGTTGCCTGGACGGACATGTCGTTGCAGCAGGTGATTTCGGGCAATGAAGCCGCCTATCTCTACCTTGTCTCGATTGTCTTCGTGTTCCTTTGCCTTGCCGCGCTTTATGAAAGCTGGAGCATTCCGTTCTCGGTCATTCTGGCGGTTCCGGTCGGCATCCTCGGCGCGGTCGTGGCGGCCAATCTCGATGGTCAGGACAATGACATCTATTTCAAGGTCGGGCTTCTGACGACGATGGGTCTTGCTGCGAAGAATGCGATCCTGATCGTGGAGTTTGCGCGCGAGCAGAGCGAGAAGGGCGATTCGCTCTTTGACGCGGCTGTCCATGCGGCGCGCATGCGTCTGCGACCGATCATCATGACCTCGCTTGCCTTCATTCTCGGCGTCACGCCGCTGGTGATGGCGACCGGCGCGGGTTCCGCCGCGCAGAATGCCATCGGCATCGCCGTTTTCGGCGGCATGCTGGCGGCAACGACCCTGGGCATCTTCTTCGTGCCGTCCTTCTTCGTCGCCGTTTGCCGCATCATGGGCATCGGCAAGAAGGAAGACCGATCGGCAGAAGAGCAACAGATCGTTTAAAAGAAAATTAATAATATTGCGCCGGCCTCTTGCCGGCGTCTAAAAGAGTAAGGGTAGGCGGCCCGGGTTCGGGTTGCCGAGATGACAGGATTGAGACCATGGTGTTGAGCCGCGTTACCCCCGTTCCGCTTCTGCTTCTGCTTCTGGCCGGCTGTGCCGTTGGTCCGGATTATGTGGCGCCGGAAACGGCCTTGCCGGACAAATTCTCCGAAGGCAGCAGCCAGAGCGTCGGCGACGTCACGGACGTCGCCTGGTGGAAGAGCTTCAACGACCCGTTGCTGAATTCCTATGTCGAGGCCGGCATGGCCCAGAACCTTTCGGTGCTGCAGGCGCTTGAGGCGATCGTGCAGGCGGAGGCCAATGTCGTCACCTCGACGGCCGGCGCCTTCCCGCAGGTCAACCTTCAGGGCTATGATACCGGCGCCGGCGCGGGCGGTGACGGGGCCTCCGCGCAGGCGCGCAAGACCTCCAACACCTTCGGCGGTTCCGTGCCTGTCTCGTGGGTTCTCGATCTTTTCGGTCTCTATCAGCGCGCCGGCGAAGCGGCCATGGCCCAGCTGGACGCGGCCTATGCAAGCGCCGACGTCGCCAAGCTGACGCTGATTTCCAGCCTGATTGACTCCTACATCAATGCCCGGCTGTATCAGGAACGCCTGGCAATCGCCCAGTCCAACCTGAAGAGCCGCCGCGAGACGCTGCGCCTCACCCAGTTCCAGCTCGATGCCGGCGCGGCTTCGAGGCTCGATGTTGTGCAGTCGGAAGGTCTGGTGAATGCGCAGCTTTCCACCATTCCGCAGCTTGAGGCTGCCTATCGTCAGCAGGTCTACGCGCTGTCGACGCTTATGGGGCTGCCGGCCGCAACCCTGATCGACCAGATGAACAAGGTGAAGCCGATCCCGGTCACCCATGCGCGTCTTGCCTCCGGCGTGCCGGCGGACCTGATCCGCAACCGGCCGGATATTCGCGAGGCTGAGCGCAATCTTGCCGCCGCGACAGCTGCGATCGGTGTTGCCGAGGCCCAGCTCTATCCGATGATCTCGCTGAACGGTACGCTGCAGGCCAGCGTTTCCGCCAATTCGCTTGGCAATGCCGGCCAGACCTCCTGGTCTTTCGGGCCGACGCTCAGCCTGCCGATTTTTGACGGCGGCGCATTGCGGGCCAATGTTTCGAGCTCCGAATCCCAGGCGCGTCAGGCCTATCTCGTCTGGAAGCAGACGGTGCTCAACGCCGTGCAAGAAGTCGAAACGGCGCTTGCCGTTGTCACCCGCGACGGGCGGACGGTGTCGGCTCTGCGGGCGACCGTCGCTTCCTACCGCGACGCGCTTGAACTTTCGACCTCGAGCTATCGCGACGGCGCGACCTCGCTGCTCGACGTGCTTGACGCGCAGCGGGCCGTGTCCGACGCCGAGGCAAGCCTTGCCGACGCGATCGCCCAGCAGGCCGGCGATTTCGTCGCGCTCAATGTCGCGATCGGTGGCGGTTATGCTGCCCAGTAAGATCTAGCCTTTCGCAAATCTGTCTTTCCAGCTCGGCGACGCTCCCCTTTGCGGGAGCGTTTCTGCTTCATAGATCCCGCGCGCGATCGCCCGCGCCATTGTCCGCATCGCTTCAAGGCAGATCTCGGCAAAGGCGAGATCATCGGGGGGCGGCCTTTCGCCTGTCGCCGCGGAAAGCACCGTGTCGCCGTCAAAGGGAAGGTGCGCCGGTTGGATTGCGCGGGCAAAGCCGTCATGGGCCATGATCGCCAGGCGGTAGGCCTGCTGCTTGGTGAGCGCGGCATCCGTGGCGACGACGCCAATCGTGGTTGCGGTTGTCGATCCGCCCTTGATGGCAAGTGACAATGCATCGCCCGGCATGGGCGTCGGCGTGCCCAGCCCGCCGAATTCCTCGGCCTCCTCCAGCGGCGCGGCCCAGAAATGCGGGCCGTCGCCGACGGTGACACTGCCCATGGCGTTGACCGCGGCAAGCGCGCCGACCCGGAAGCCCGCGGCGGTTTCGGAACTTGCTGATCCGAGACCGCCCTTCAGGTTGACGGTCGTCGCGCCGGTTCCAGCGCCTGCGGAGCCAAGGGCGAAGGCCCCGCTCCTGGCCGCCTGGTAGGCTTGGTAGCCTAGGTCGCGGTAAGGCGCGTGAAGGCCCCAATCCTTGTCTCCGCCGTTCAGCAGATCCATCAGGATCGCGCCGGGCACGATCGGAATAAGGGCGGGCCCGAGCGCCAGTCCGCGACCGTCTGCCCTCAGGCCGGACTGAACGCCGCCTGCGGCATCAAGGCCAAAAGCCGAACCGCCGGCAAGCACAAAGGCATCGACGGTCTCGACCGTCCGGCTTGGGTCGAGCAGAAGCAGGTCCCGACTGCCCGGCGCTCCGCCGAGAGAAAGTCCAGACGCGATGACGGGCCGGTCGAAAACGATCGCCGTTACGCCGGAGGCAAGCCCGCGGTCGTCTGCGTTGCCGACCCTGATGCCGGAAATATCGGTGATGAGATTGTGCATGCCTGCCTCCCGGTCCTATGCCATACCGACATCAGCAAACATTGGCGTCAGGGGGCAGGCAAGCGGCAAGAGTCGTTTTTTTCAGTTTTTTGAAAAATGCGTGTTGACTTTGAAGGGCGCTTCACCCTATATGCGCATCACCGACGGGGTCGACGGTCGCTCCAGCGACCAGCGATGTTGACCTCACTTCCGCCGATTAGCTTTGCTGATTGACGTGTTTGAACTCCAGGGTTTTGGCACGCGGAATGGTATTTGGATGCGATGACCTTCGCATCGGTTATTTGGACAATTGAATATGTGAAGAAAGAGAAACGTGGCGAGCGGCTTTGTCGGTAGGCTTTATGGTTTACCAAAGAGACTTAAGAAGCGGTCACGTTTTAGGAAACTGCTTGGACCTGCGCAGTGATGCGCGGTCTGAGGTGTGTATGACACTTAGGTGTCGAACATATAGGTTTCCGTCAATTCTTACTGAAGCAACGGAAGTTGTTTTTCGGTAATTTGAACAACACAAGCGTTATAGCGAAAGCGAAGATGCTAGTGAACGTGATTTAGCTTGGATAAAATTCTCATTCAACTTGAGAGTTTGATCCTGGCTCAGGACGAACGCTGGCGGCAGGCTTAACACATGCAAGTCGAACGCACCTTCGGGTGAGTGGCAGACGGGTGAGTAACGCGTGGGAATCTACCTTTTGGTACGGAATAGCTCCGGGAAACTGGAATTAATACCGTATGTGTCCTTCGGGAGAAAGATTTATCGCCAAGAGATGAGCCCGCGTTTGATTAGCTAGTTGGTGGGGTAATGGCCTACCAAGGCGACGATCAATAGCTGGTCTGAGAGGATGATCAGCCACATTGGGACTGAGACACGGCCCAAACTCCTACGGGAGGCAGCAGTGGGGAATATTGGACAATGGGCGCAAGCCTGATCCAGCCATGCCGCGTGAGTGATGAAGGCCCTAGGGTTGTAAAGCTCTTTCGCCGGTGAAGATAATGACTGTAGCCGGTAAAGAAGCCCCGGCTAACTTCGTGCCAGCAGCCGCGGTAATACGAAGGGGGCTAGCGTTGTTCGGAATTACTGGGCGTAAAGCGCACGTAGGCGGACATTTAAGTCAGGGGTGAAATCCCGGAGCTCAACTCCGGAACTGCCTTTGATACTGGGTGTCTTGAGTATGGAAGAGGTAAGTGGAATTGCGAGTGTAGAGGTGAAATTCGTAGATATTCGCAGGAACACCAGTGGCGAAGGCGGCTTACTGGTCCATTACTGACGCTGAGGTGCGAAAGCGTGGGGAGCAAACAGGATTAGATACCCTGGTAGTCCACGCCGTAAACGATGATAGCTAGCCGTCGGGTTGCATGCAATTCGGTGGCGCAGTTAACGCATTAAGCTATCCGCCTGGGGAGTACGGTCGCAAGATTAAAACTCAAAGAATTGACGGGGGCCCGCACAAGCGGTGGAGCATGTGGTTTAATTCGAAGCAACGCGCAGAACCTTACCAGCCCTTGACATTTGGTGCTACCTGGAGAGATCCAGGGTTCCTTCGGGACGCCAGGACAGGTGCTGCATGGCTGTCGTCAGCTCGTGTCGTGAGATGTTGGGTTAAGTCCCGCAACGAGCGCAACCCTCGCCCCTAGTTGCCAGCATTTGGTTGGGCACTCTAGGGGGACTGCCGGTGATAAGCCGAGAGGAAGGTGGGGATGACGTCAAGTCCTCATGGCCCTTACGGGCTGGGCTACACACGTGCTACAATGGTGGTGACAGTGGGCAGCGAGCACGCGAGTGTGAGCTAATCTCCAAAAGCCATCTCAGTTCGGATTGTTCTCTGCAACTCGAGAGCATGAAGTTGGAATCGCTAGTAATCGCGGATCAGCATGCCGCGGTGAATACGTTCCCGGGCCTTGTACACACCGCCCGTCACACCATGGGAGTTGGTTCTACCCGAAGGCGCTGCGCTAACCGCAAGGAGGCAGGCGACCACGGTAGGGTCAGCGACTGGGGTGAAGTCGTAACAAGGTAGCCGTAGGGGAACCTGCGGCTGGATCACCTCCTTTCTAAGGAAGCGATCTTTTTTGGCTTCGGCCTAAAGAACGCTTGTTAGAACACAGATCGGATAGTCAATCCGGTCGAAAAACATAAGCCGGTTACCTTCGGGTGACACGGTAATGGCAAAGACCGCTTGCCACGTTTCTCTTTCTTGAAAGTCATCTAGGATAACGACTTGATGGTCGTTTGGTTTGAACCTCAGGCCGACCGGCCGTCGCCGATCGTACGGCGCCCCGTCCGGAGCGTAGCAGCGAGAGCTGCGACAGCGTGAGGACAGAGAATGGGCCCGTAGCTCAGTTGGTTAGAGCACACGCTTGATAAGCGTGGGGTCGGAAGTTCAAGTCTTCCCGGGCCCACCATTGGCTACAGGATACGAAATCGGGGCTATAGCTCAGCTGGGAGAGCACCTGCTTTGCAAGCAGGGGGTCAGCGGTTCGATCCCGCTTAGCTCCACCAAGAACTGGCGCTGTTGCGGCTGCCGGTGAGATGACTTTGAGAAAAAAAAGTTTGCATGAACCCTTCGGGGTTGATGCCTGTTGAATGTTACATTGTGAAGAGAAGATATGTCTGGAGGCTTCCAGGTGATCAGGTTTTGGCCTGATTGTTCGGAGCTTTACCCATTGACGGCGTTGAAGGTCTAGCCGGCCGGAGACGAGAGAGGGTATTGCTTTGGAAGGGAGCTCTGTCTGTAACGACGATCTGCTGTTTTGAGGACTTGTCCTTGATCTGGCCGATGCGTCGGACTGATGCGCCTGACCGCACATCATCGGACATTATCTCGAGAAGCTGGTCTAAAAAGACATTCGTCTTTTTAGTTCTTTGCTGCGCTTGCGTTGTGAAGAGCTGAAGATGGATAGTCTTGAAAAATTAGGGCTGCCGACTTTGTTGGGTCGGTGGTCTGATCGTGTTGATGGCATTGGCCGGGGTTATACAAAAGGCCCGGTTTGAGACTTCATGATGTTGACGGACGGTTCGAGGGACTTCCCTCGTAGGGCGCTAGCCCGTCGCCAATCGTTTGGCGCCCTGTCTGGAGCTAAGCGGCGAAGCCGCGGCAGCGTGAAGACAAGAAAAGATGAACATCAGCAATGAGAACGATCAAGTGATTTAAGGGCATTTGGTGGATGCCTTGGCATGCACAGGCGATGAAGGACGTGATACGCTGCGAAAAGCCGTGGGGAGCTGCGAATAAGCTTTGATCCATGGATATCCGAATGGGGAAACCCACCTTAGATATTTGGAAAATCTGTTCAGTTGAGAGACCGTACGCATGGCTTGCGAGGGACTTCCCCCCGTAGGCCGTCCGGCCGTCGGCGCGTGTGCGCCGCCCCGTCCGGAGCGAAGCGGCGAAGCCGCGACAGCGTGAGGACATAACAATCCTTTTAATGCTGACGGGCTTATCCAACTCAACAGGTTTCCAAATATCATTAAAAGGTATCTTGACCTGAATACATAGGGTTAAGAAGCGAACGCGGGGAACTGAAACATCTAAGTACCCGTAGGAAAGGACATCAATTGAGACTCCGCAAGTAGTGGCGAGCGAACGCGGATGAGGCCAGTGGCAATGATGAATAAAGCAGAACAGGTTGGGAAGCCTGGCACTATGGGTGATAGCCCCGTATGCGTAGAACAGTCATTGTCCTTGAGTAGGGCGGGACACGTGAAATCCTGTTTGAACATGGGGCGACCACGCTCCAAGCCTAAGTACTCGTGCATGACCGATAGTGAACCAGTACCGTGAGGGAAAGGTGAAAAGCACCCCGACAAGGGGAGTGAAAGAGAACCTGAAACCGGATGCCTACAAACAGTCGAAGCCCGCAAGGGTGACGGCGTACCTTTTGTATAATGGGTCAACGACTTAGTGTATCTAGCAAGCTTAAGCCGATAGGTGTAGGCGCAGCGAAAGCGAGTCTTAATAGGGCGACTTAGTTAGATGCATTAGACCCGAAACCGAGTGATCTAGCCATGAGCAGGTTGAAGGTTGGGTAACACCAACTGGAGGACCGAACCCGCATCTGTTGCAATAGATTGGGATGACTTGTGGCTAGGGGTGAAAGGCCAATCAAACTCGGAGATAGCTGGTTCTCCGCGA
This sequence comes from uncultured Martelella sp., assembly GCA_963676545.2. GTDB lineage: Bacteria > Pseudomonadota > Alphaproteobacteria > Rhizobiales > Rhizobiaceae > Martelella. The sequence goes on from CAXXRG010000003.1 coordinate 1,088,688, forward strand.
AATCTATTTAGGTAGAGCGTTGAATGAATACCTTCGGGGGTAGAGCACTGGATGGGCTATGGGGACTCACCGTCTTACTGATCCTAACCAAACTGCGAATACCGAAGAGTACTGTTCAGCAGACACACGGCGGGTGCTAACGTCCGTCGTGAAAAGGGCAACAACCCTGACCTCCAGCTAAGGTCCCCAAGTCATGGCTAAGTGGGAAAGGATGTGAGGATCCCAAAACAACCAGGATGTTGGCTTAGAAGCAGCCATCATTTAAAGAAAGCGTAACAGCTCACTGGTCTAAATAAGGGTCTTTGCGCCGAAAATGTACCGGGGCTCAAGCCATGCACCGAAGCTGAGGATGTGGATTTATCCACGTGGTAGCGGAGCGTTCCGTAGGCTGATGAAGGGATACCCGTGAGGGGTCCTGGAGGTATCGGAAGTGCGAATGTTGACATGAGTAACGATAAAGAGGGTGAGAGACCCTCTCGCCGAAAGACCAAGGGTTCCTGCTTAAAGTTAATCTGAGCAGGGTTAGCCGGCCCCTAAGACGAGGCGGAAACGCGTAGTCGATGGGAACCACGTTAATATTCGTGGGCCAGGCGGTGGTGACGGATTGCGTAAATCGTATGATCTTATTGGATTGATTGTGCGGTGAAGCGGTTCCAGGAAATAGCCCCGCCATGAGACCGTACCCGAAACCGACACAGGTGGTCAGGTAGAGTATACCAAGGCGCTTGAGAGAACTGCGTTGAAGGAACTCGGCAAATTGCACGCGTAACTTCGGAAGAAGCGTGACCTCTTTATACGCAAGTATTGAGAGGTGGCACAGACCAGGGGGTAGCGACTGTTTATCAAAAACACAGGGCTCTGCGAAGTCTTTAAGACGACGTATAGGGTCTGACGCCTGCCCGGTGCTGGAAGGTTAAAAGGAGATGTGCAAGCATTGAATTGAAGCCCCAGTAAACGGCGGCCGTAACTATAACGGTCCTAAGGTAGCGAAATTCCTTGTCGGGTAAGTTCCGACCTGCACGAATGGCGTAACGACTTCCCCGCTGTCTCCAACGCAGACTCAGTGAAATTGAATTCCCCGTGAAGATGCGGGGTTCCTGCGGTCAGACGGAAAGACCCCGTGCACCTTTACTATAGCTTTACACTGGCATTTACCAAGACATGTGTAGGATAGGTGGTAGGCTTTGAAGCGCGGACGCCAGTTTGCGTGGAGCCATCCTTGAAATACCACCCTTATCTTTGTGGATGTCTAACCGCGATCCGTTATCCGGTTCCGGGACAGTGTATGGTGGGTAGTTTGACTGGGGCGGTCGCCTCCTAAAGAGTAACGGAGGCGCGCGATGGTGGGCTCAGACCGGTCGGAAATCGGTCGTCGAGTGCAATGGCATAAGCCCGCCTGACTGCGAGACTGACAAGTCGAGCAGAGACGAAAGTCGGTCATAGTGATCCGGTGGTCCCGCGTGGAAGGGCCATCGCTCAACGGATAAAAGGTACGCCGGGGATAACAGGCTGATGACCCCCAAGAGTCCATATCGACGGGGTTGTTTGGCACCTCGATGTCGGCTCATCGCATCCTGGGGCTGGAGCAGGTCCCAAGGGTTTGGCTGTTCGCCAATTAAAGCGGTACGTGAGCTGGGTTCAGAACGTCGTGAGACAGTTCGGTCCCTATCTGCCGTGGGTGTAGGAATATTGACAGGATCTGTCCCTAGTACGAGAGGACCGGGATGGACGTATCTCTGGTGGACCTGTTGTGGCGCCAGCCGCATAGCAGGGTAGCTATATACGGAATGGATAACCGCTGAAGGCATCTAAGCGGGAAACCAACCTGAAAACGAGTGTTCCCTATCAGAGCCGTTGTAGACGACAACGTTGATAGGCCGGGTGTGGAAGCGCAGCAATGTGTGAAGCTTACCGGTACTAATCGCTCGATTGGCTTGATCGTTCTCATTGTTCATGTTCATCGCCCCGTGCGGGGTTGGCCCAGGGCGGCCGCACGCACAGGAAATGCCGATGAACACGATCTTTTGTCCTCACGCTGTCGTGGCCTTTGGCCACTACGCTGCGGAAGGCGCGCTGACGCGACGCAGGCAAGCTGCTGAGGGTAGTCCCTCGATAGCCAACGCCAATGTGCGTAACGCAAGCGCTTCAACAACCAGCTTCTCGAAAAACATGCTGCACTTGGCTGACCTGGTGGCTATGGCGGGGTCCTTAACACCCGTTCCCATTCCGAACACGGCCGTGAAATGCCCCAGCGCTGATGGTACTTTGTCTTAAGGCACGGGAGAGTAAGTCGCTGCCAGGTCTGCCAAATGCAACATGTATATCTTCTCAATCAAAATAACCGGCGACTGCCGATATCAAGCCGCCGTAAAAGGCGGCTTTTTTGTTGCCTCAATACGATATCCAGGGCAAGAGCAGCCCCCGCCGGATCGCAGAAGGCCAAGCCTTTGAAGACCGGCAAAACAAAAAAACCGGCAAGGCACGACCCAACCGTCAGACGCCTAACCCGGAAACGCTCAAAACATAACGCGGGGTGGAGCAGCCCGGTAGCTCGTCAGGCTCATAACCTGAAGGCCGCAGGTTCAAATCCTGCCCCCGCAACCAGTGTTAATTGTCGAACCCCTTCAGCCGCGCTGGAGGGGTTTTGCTGTTTCTGACCCAGCGACAAAATACCAGCCAACGCGCCGATCAGTTCGATTACCAGTTGGCCGTCCTCAGGGATCAGCCGCACGTCCTCTATCAGCGCACGAATTGTCTGTGACGCCTCGTCGCGCAAGGCGTCATCGTTCAAGGCAGTGGTCAGTTCTTTCACTCGCGTGGAATAGTAAGCGGAAAGACCCAGATGGAGGAGGGGGAGTGGAGAACTTGTGTCGGCATGCAGCTGCGCTTTCAAGTCCTTTTGCCGTTCTTCAAGTCGCATAAGTTCGCTCGTCGTCGCCTCGGAATGGAGACCGTTCTTGATCGCTTCGACAATGTTGCCAATTTGGCGGCGAACTTTGGTCAGCTCGGTATCTACGGTTTGGCGATGCTGGCTACGTTCTGCCGAGAGACGGTTCCACTCTTTCCGATATTCCTCGATGAAGCTCGCGATCACATCAGGATGCAGGAGTTCTGTTCCGAGGCCCGACAGTACCGTCTCCTCAAGGATGTCGCGACGGATCGTCAGCCTGTTGCTGCATGTTCCGCGGTTGCGTGTATTGGCGCAGCCATAGTGGCGCTTGCCGACCAGCACATATCCACCGCCGCAACAGCCGCATCGGAGCAGTCCGGAAAGAAGATACCGGGGACGGCGTGCGCGCTCTGATCTGATGCCCGATCGCTCAGTGACTGCTGCACGTGTTTGTCGTTGACGTTCTTTTGCCTTCTCCCACATGTCGTCAGAAATGATGCGCAGTGATGGAACGTCTTCGATGATCCACTCCTCCTCTGGATTGAGGCGCGCCTGCCTCTTTCCTTTCTCGGGATCTTTGACAAAACTCTGCCGGTTCCAGACGATGCGGCCGATATAGAGCTCATTGTTTAGGATCCCAGTTCCTCGCCGCCAATTGCCATAGATGGTCGAAGGCCCCCACGGTTTGTTGCGTGGGCCGGCTATACCCTCTTTGTTTAATGCAATGGCGATTGCGCGCGGGCTTTTGCCGTTGGTGAAGTGTTCAAAAATTCGGCGAACAATCGCTGCCTCCTCGCTATTGATCTGCCGTGATCGTGTCCCATGACGTGGTGTAGCTTAGACGACCACGGCTCATCCCAGAGGGGCGGATGAGTGTCAGCTTGCGGCTGGCAGGCTGATGAGCGGATCATCGCTCATTGTGGCGATGGTTTCCAGTGTCATGTAGCGGGATCGTTGGACGGCCCACTCATCGTTCTGTTCGAGCAGGAGCGCGCCGACGAGACGAACGATGGCGTCATCGTTGGGGAAGATGCCGACAACCTCGGTGCGCCGCTTGATCTCGCCGTTCAGACGTTCGATCGGGTTTGTGCTGTGAAGCTTTGCCCAGTGCTGCCTTGGAAAGGTCATGTATGCGAGCACATCCTGTTCGGCACTATCCATCAGCGTGGCGAGTTTCGGCACCTTCGGCCTGATCTGGTCGGCGACATTGCGCCACTGGGTGCTCGCCGCCTCCGGCGTGTCCTGGGCAAAAGCCGTGGCGATGAAGGCGGAGACGACGCGCCGCCCGCTCTTTCCGGCATGAGCCAATGCGTTTCTCATGAAGTGGACCCTGCAGCGCTGCCAGGTGGCGCAAAGCACCTTCGACACAGCGGCCTTGATCCCCTCATGGGCATCGGAGACGACGAGCTTGACGCCCCGCAGCCCACGCCTGGTCAGCTTGCGCAGGAACTCCGTCCAGATCGCCTCTGCCTCGGATGTGCCGATTTCCATGCCGAGCACTTCGCGTCGGCCGTCGGTGTTCACGCCCACTGCGATGATGACGGCGACAGAGACGATGCGCCCGCCGCGTCGGACCTTCAGATAGGTGGCATCGATCCAGAGGTATGGCCATTCGCCTTCGATGGGCCTGTCGAGGAAGGCCTTCACCTTGTCGTCTATTTCCTCGCAAAGTCGCGAGACCTGGCTCTTGGAGATGCCCGACATGCCCATGGCTTTGACGAGATCATCGACGGACCGGGTCGAAACGCCCTGGATATAGGCTTCCTGGATGACCGCCGTCAGAGCCTTCTCCGCCATCCGGCGTGGTTCGAGAAAGCTCGGAAAATAGCTGCCGGTGCGAAGCTTGGGGATGCGCAGCTCAACGGTGCCCGCTCGCGTTTCCCAGTCTCGATCGCGGTAGCCGTTGCGCTGGGCAAGCCGGAACGTGGTCTTCTCGCCGTATCCAGCGCCTGTCTTCGCGCTCACCTCCAGCGCCATCAGTTTCTCGGCTGCAAAGCCGATCATCTCACGCAGCAAATCGGCATCAGCGCTCTTCTCAACAGCCAAGCGCAGGTTCATCATGTCGTCGGTCATCGGTGGTGTCCTTAAGGTTGGTTCTAAGCAACCCGACCCTACCGGAAATCACCGATGGCTATGAAATCCAGCTACACCACGCGCTGGGACACGATCTCTGCCGTTCCCCCGTGGTTAACGAGCCGTCGGTTCCGATGGAGCGAAATACGCTATAGCCGAAGGACAGTCCGCCGGCAGAACGACCGGCATGAACCCGTCCCTCAAGGCCGCGCCGGGTCTTCAGAGACAAGTCTTTGAGATAGAGGGCACTCATTGTGCCTTTGAGGCCGATATGCAGTTCGGAAATAGCGCCTTCGGCAATTGTGACAAGGGGGATGCGCCTGAACGATAGCAGCTTGTAGAGAGCGGCGATGTGTTCCTGATCGCGTGATAGGCGGTCCAGGCTTTCTGCTATCACGATATCGAAGCGCTGGTTGCGCGCATCCTCGAGCAGGTGTTGATAGCCAGAACGCAGAATAGAGGCCCCGCTGATAGCGTGATCGGAATAGACTTGAGTGATCGACCAGCCTTCGCGTTGGATGAGGCGTTCACAGTCGCGGACCTGATCTTCGATCGACGAGCGGTTTTGCAGATCTGATGAGTAGCGAGCGTATATCGCGGCGCGCATGGTGTTGTCCCTGGCGGTTATGTGATGCTGGCACGAAACTTGGGGAAGACTTCTTCATTCATCCGCGCGTCGCCGTCGGCTCTTGTTGCGTGCATCCTTGATGACAGATTGATAGCGCCTTGCCGCAGTCAGCATGGAAGCGCGATTGTAGTGGCGCTCGGATATGGCAAGAGTGGTGTGGCCAAGCAGGCTCGCAATCGTCGCTACATTGACGGGGTCCTGTTCGGCAATCGATGTCGCAGCTATGTGGCGAAATGCATGCGGGCGCATGCCGATACCGAAGGCCCGGCTGGTGATATCATGAAGGTGCGTCTGAAAACCGTCATAGCTGAGAGGGCCGCCTTTGCGGGACACCCACAGGTGGTCAGTAACCTCGCCCTTGATCAGTTCCTGCCTGATGCTGGAGAGATAGATCTCCATTGGTTCCACAAGCGTGTCGGGCAGGGCAAAGTGACGGGTACGCCGGTCTTTCATGTCTGAGGCGGCAAAGGCCAGTTCGAAACCTTCGCAGGTGCGAATCAGGTGCTGATTGATAGCAATATGGATGAAGGCTCTGAGCCGGAGAGGGCGAGCGATGAGGAGGGCAACCATCAGTGCGTCACGATAGCGGATCGGTCTTTGCCATCCATTTGGCCTGATCGGCATCGTCAGAGCCGCGCACATCTCTTTATGAGCCCATGTGCTGATCGTGGCGCTATCGATGCCGAGGCCGGGCTTGAGTGGAAGCGCGCCTGCCTGGTGCCTTATCTTCGCGATAAGGCGGTCGAGTTTTGTCCAATCATGCCTGGGGTCGAAGGCATGGGCAATGCGCTGCAAGTCGGCGACCCGGATGAAGACGCTTCTGATCGAAACCCTGTTGCAACTACTTGTAATGAAGGCGGCTATATCGTCGCTCTGGAACCGCTCCACTGCGGTGGTGGACCGGTCCAGTCGGCTGCAGCTTCTGAGAAAGCTGAGATAGTAGCCGTAAGACTGCTGGCACTTCCGCCTTGTCCCAGCCGACCATTGAAACCCGTTACCGTGATCGAAAAAGATCGTGTCCCAGCGCGTGGTGTAGCTGGATTTCATAGCCATCGGTGATTTCCGGTAGGGTCGGGTTGCTTAGAACCAACCTTAAGGACACCACCGATGACCGACGACATGATGAACCTGCGCTTGGCTGTTGAGAAGAGCGCTGATGCCGATTTGCTGCGTGAGATGATCGGCTTTGCAGCCGAGAAACTGATGGCGCTGGAGGTGAGCGCGAAGACAGGCGCTGGATACGGCGAGAAGACCACGTTCCGGCTTGCCCAGCGCAACGGCTACCGCGATCGAGACTGGGAAACGCGAGCGGGCACCGTTGAGCTGCGCATCCCCAAGCTTCGCACCGGCAGCTATTTTCCGAGCTTTCTCGAACCACGCCGGATGGCGGAGAAGGCTCTGACGGCGGTCATCCAGGAAGCCTATATCCAGGGCGTTTCGACCCGGTCCGTCGATGATCTCGTCAAAGCCATGGGCATGTCGGGCATCTCCAAGAGCCAGGTCTCGCGACTTTGCGAGGAAATAGACGACAAGGTGAAGGCCTTCCTCGACAGGCCCATCGAAGGCGAATGGCCATACCTCTGGATCGATGCCACCTATCTGAAGGTCCGACGCGGCGGGCGCATCGTCTCTGTCGCCGTCATCATCGCAGTGGGCGTGAACACCGACGGCCGACGCGAAGTGCTCGGCATGGAAATCGGCACATCCGAGGCAGAGGCGATCTGGACGGAGTTCCTGCGCAAGCTGACCAGGCGTGGGCTGCGGGGCGTCAAGCTCGTCGTCTCCGATGCCCATGAGGGGATCAAGGCCGCTGTGTCGAAGGTGCTTTGCGCCACCTGGCAGCGCTGCAGGGTCCACTTCATGCGCAATGCGCTTGCCCATGCAGGAAAGAGCGGGCGGCGCGTCGTCTCCGCCTTCATCGCCACGGCTTTTGCCCAGGACACGCCGGAGGCGGCGAGCACCCAGTGGCGCAATGTCGCCGACCAGATCAGGCCGAAGGTGCCGAAACTCGCCACGCTGATGGATAGTGCCGAACAGGATGTGCTCGCATACATGACCTTTCCAAGGCAGCACTGGGCAAAGCTTCACAGCACAAACCCGATCGAACGTCTGAACGGCGAGATCAAGCGGCGCACCGAGGTTGTCGGCATCTTCCCCAACGATGACGCCATCGTTCGTCTCGTCGGCGCGCTCCTGCTCGAACAGAACGATGAATGGGCCGTCCAACGATCCCGCTACATGACACTGGAAACCATCGCCACAATGAGCGATGATCCGCTCATCAGCCTGCCAGCCGCAAGCTGACACTCATCCGCCCCTCTGGGATGAGCCGTGGTCGTCTAAGCTACACCACGTCATGGGACACGATCGGCGGACACGAATGTGTGGTGTTGTCAGGCGGATCGCCGCCGCCAGATCCGACTTGATATTGGCGAGCCTCTTGGCGCTGATACCGGCTTGCACGGGGTGAATCTCCGTCAACTGAGGGCGAAGCGTCTCCATGCTTGTCGTCAATTCTAGCGGATTGCGGGCGAGTAGCCGTGCAGTCGTTCTCAAGGCGGAGATCAGGTCACGGCGCCGACGGTCAGATAGTTGACCGTTGCTTTCCAGTCGTTGAATTGCCTCCTCAAATGTTATTGAAATTGTTCGATATTCCTGAATTGTCGTCGTCATGGTGCAGTCCTCCATATGTCCTGTCGGGAAAAGACCCTGTTGTCAGTGGTTGTCAGCAGCGGACATCGAGTGACAGCACCTGACATTCGGGAACCCATGCCCGTTAATTTGAACCCAGAATGCGCTGACACGCTTTCCCGACCTTGAGGAAAAGCGTGTCGGAACAGGACGCTAGAGGTCATTTCCATCACCGCTCTGACGATGCCACGAGAGGAAGAGGCGAAGGTAGAGGTGGCTCGGTTTATCTGCACAGTTTGGGGCGTTTCGTTAAGTGGATTTCCGCCTCGATTATGCCGCCACCATCATCGGCGTCAGCGCGTTGAAGTAGGCCTGATCCGGCGTCTGCCGGTCAAGGGATGAATGTGGGCGCCGGGTGTTGTAAAATGTCAGATAGAGGCCGATGCCAGCGCGGGCCTCGGACACGGTCTTGTAAGCGTGGAGGTAGACTTCCTCGTATTTGATAGACCGCCAAAGCCGCTCGACGAAGACATTGTCCCGCCACGCACCCTTGCCATCCATCGAGATGGCGATTTCCGCCTTCTTCAGCACCGCCGTGAAGTCGACAGAGGTAAACTGCGATCCCTGGTCCGTATTGAAGATGTCGGGTTTGCCATAACGGGCCAGAGCCTCCTCGACTGCTTCGATACAGAAGGCCGCTTCCATCGTGATCGACAGCCGCCATGAGAGCACGCGGCGACTGAACCAATCGACGACGGCGCAGAGATAGACAAAGCCCCGCGCCATGGGGATGTAGGTCAGGTCCATTGCCCACACCTGGTTGGGTCGGGTGACCGCCAGCTTGCGCAGGAGGTAGGGGTAGATTTTGTGCCCAGGCGCCGGTTTCGACGTGTTCGGGCGACGATAGATCGCTTCGATGCCCATTTTCTTCATCAGCGTGGCGACATGAAGCCGCCCGGTTTCCAGTCCTTCGCCTCTCAAAAGCCCTTGCAACATCCGACTTCCCGCGAACGGATATTCGAGATGCAGTTCGTCGATCCGGCGCATCAGGGCAAGATCGCCATCGGATACCGGACGCGGCGAATAGTAGATGCTGCTACGGCTGAAGCCGAGCAGCCTGGCCTGCCTCACGACCGACAGCTTGTGCTCGCGGTCGATCATTTCTTTCCGCCCAGCAATCCCGCCTTGCCGAGCGCTCCGGCTAAAAAATCGTTCTCCAGCGTCAGTTCCCCGATCTTGGCGTGCAGCGTTTTGACATCGATGGTTGGACCCGCCGGCTCCGCCTTTGCGTCATCGCCGAAAACGCCTGTCGCCCCCTCAAGGAGCTGGTCTTTCCACTGTTTGATCTGGTTGGCGTGAACGTCGAACTGCTGGGACAATTCCACCAGCGTCTGCTCACCTCGGATGGCGGCAAGCGCCACCTTGGCCTTGAAAGCCGGGCTATGGTTCCGGCGCGGTCGTCTCGTCATGGTATCTCCTGTTAACGGCATCTAAGCCGAAGTCAGGCAGAAATTCCACTTATCCTAGCTGTGCAGATTTCCCGAGCCACCTCTACAGAACACAGAAAAAAAAGCTGCCCGCCCTGTCGTCGAGCGGCAGGCCGAGCTTGCTGGGCGGCGGTGGCATGGCACACTGGTGCCCAGCAAGCTCGGCGTTTCAGCCGGCGCCTTTTCCGGCAAGTTTGATCCGGTCCGCGCTTTCAATCAGACGCTCTTTCGGCTCATTCATGCGCGTCAAAACCCTTCACGACCGCATCAACGAGCTCGTCGTCGAGATAATGCGGGCCGTCGAAGAGGTAGATTTCGTAGCCCTGCATGAGGGTGATCTGGGGGATGAGTTCCTCGACCGTCGCCGGCCGGAATCCGCCGTTGGGCAGAGGGCGGAAGGCTTCGGTGATGATGCGCAGACGATCCTTGCCGAGGCTTGCAGCAAGCGCGTCGGCATAGTCGCGCGCGCCCTGCGCAGAACGTGCGGTGACGCCGGCGCCGTCCTGGAAGAAGACGCCGACATCCGCCGGCAGCCAGGTCGAAAGCCAGTCGGCAAGGGCTGCGCCGCCCATGTCGCTGTTGTCGTAGACGCTGATCCAGAGCGGGCGTGGCAGAAGCGCAAGCGCCTTCGGCATCACCTCTGCCGCTTCCCTCCAGGTCGGGTCCACCTCGACCGGAAAGTAATAGCCCTCGATCTCAAGCGGCGGCTTCCTGCCAGCGATGGCGGCGGAGGTCTTCGCCAGTTGCAGTACGTTCTTTCGCGCTTTCCTCTCGTCGAAATCGCCGGCAAGGCCGAGCGTGACGTGCCGGGCCCAGGGCTCCTTGGCGATGCGTCGCCAGTCCGGCATCTGCGTGGGCGCCTTCTTGCCGGTACCGCGGGCAAAGCCGATGTCATCGACGACAATCCACTGAATGAGAAGATGATCCGCGCCGAGACGCTGCCATTCGCCGTCGGGCTTTGCTGTCGCATCGCCGACCTGCCAGACGATGCCGGCGACCGGTCCGTCGAGACCTGCCTCGCGGTTGCCGGGCGACAGGATGAGAAAGCGCCCCAGAAGAAAGGCGCCGCCCAAAAGAAGCATGGCGGGCAGAACCCTGAGCAGGCGGCGGGTCATATCATGAGATTGAGGGAAGCGAACCATCCGCGCGCCCTGTCATCGCCGCCGAGCCTTGCCCGGTACTGGCCGTTGATATCGATGTGCGACATCGGCGCTTCGTATTTCGTCTGGCGGAACCAGTAGCGCAGGTTGATCCCCGGTCCCGCGCCGAGCGCGAACTCCGTCGCATAGGTGTTATTGTAGTCCGCCGCGATGCCGATATAGGGCGTGACGATCAGGGTCCCGTCGTCGTTGAGCGAGAAGCTGCGACCAAGGCTTGCATTCGCGAGCGCGAAATCCTCGTCGCTGTCGAAATAGCGGCCCGCCTCGCCATAATACCAGCCCGTCCACCAGGCATCCGCGCCTGGCATCAGGTCGGTGTTGAACCCGTCCGAGATGGCGGCCCGCACCAGCGTGTCGTCGCGACTGTAACGGCCGATCTTGAAGTAACGCGCGGCCTCCAGCGCCAGGTTGAGATTGGTAAACGGCTTGACGCGCAAGCCCGCCGCCCCTTGCATGGTCGATAGCCCGACGGCGCCGCCAAGCGAATCGTAAACCGTGGTGAACTGGCGGACAAAGAGATCGACCGTGCGTCCGTCCCGGTAGCCGATGACCGGAGGCCGCCAGAACACTTCTGAACCGATCTGCATGCTGCGTCCGGCAGAGGCCGGCGGCGTGATGTAGCCGTCGGAAATGCCGGTGCTGCCGTAGAACAGGCCGATATTGGCGCCCCAGCGTCGGGAGATATCCGAAACCTCGCGCCGGAGGCTGAAAAGCCCTTCCGGCGACAGGGAGAGCCTGCCGGCATCGACCTCGTCGATGGCCTGTTTCAGCCAGGAGACCGCATCCTCGTTGTGGTAGTCCCGCCTTGCGGCATAGGCCGCGTCAATCAGCTGGCTGCCGTCAAGGTCGCCTGCCTGATAGGCCTCGCTGAAGGCGTCATAGGCCAGCGTGCGGTCGCCGAGGCGGGCGGCGAGATAGGCGGTTTCCGTCGGGCTGATTGACGCGAGAACGCCATCCTCTGCGGCGGCGCGCAGACCCGCGCGGGCACGTCGGCTTTCGCCTTCGGCCAACAGCAGGTCGAGCCCGGCAATGGCGATATCCGCCTGCTGTCTTTCGCCCTTTGCCAGCATTTCCGCCTGTTCAAGCGCGGTCGCGGCGGCGGTGAAGGCTTTCATCGCGGTCAGCGCCTTTGCCCGCGCAAGCCAGACGGCGGCATCCGGGCTGTCGCCGAGGGGCATGAGCGCTTCGTAGGCGGTTTCGGGCGCATCCGTTGCCATGGCCGCTGCGGCAAGGTTGAGCCGGAGACCGGTCTCGTCTGCGGTCTCGCCCGGCAAAGCGAGCGCCTGTTGGAAATCGGCGAGCGCACCGGCCTGGTCTCCGAGCGCCTGCCGTATCACGCCGCGCTGGCTGAGAAGGGTGCGGTCCGGACCGAAGTGGGCGATTGCCGCATCGACGACGCGCAGCGCGTCCTCCCGGTCGCCGTTGCGATTGAGGACATCGACCAGAAGCGCCTGATAGGCGCGATTGTCGGGCGCATGGCGCGCCGCCTGCCATGCGGGCCCAAGCGCTGCTTGCGGATCGTTGCGGCGCAGCGCCGCATAGGCCTGTTCGGCGGCTCTAGTCGCCGGCGAGGCGGCGGCCGTTCTCGCCTTCATCGCCGCCAGGGCTTTTTCGGCATTGTCGAGAAGCGCGCGATAGTCGTCATTGTCGGGCGCAAGCCGGACGGCCTCTCCGGCATTGATCACGGCCTTGCGGTATTCGCCGGCTTCATAGGCGCGGTAGGCGGCGTCCGCAGCCTTGTAGGCCGGGTCCTCGGTTGTGGGGAGGGGTGTTTCAGACAGCTCTTCAGGCGCTGCCGCGACAGGGCTTTCCGCCGCCTGCTCCGTCTGTCCGTTCCGCTCCTGCCTGATGCCGGCAGCGCGCTCGGAAAGGCGGCGAATGGCCTCGGCATCGAGGCCCGGTTCGGCGGTCGGTTCCGTTGGCGCGGCTTCAGCCGCTCTGGCTTCTTCGGCGGCGGCTGCCTGTTGTGCCCGCTCCTCGGCAAGGGCGGTTCTCGCATTGTCGAGCAGGGTTCGGTAATCGCCAATCTGCGGCGCCAGCCTGACCGCCTCTTCGGCGGCGGCAACGGCCTGGGCATACTCGCCGCGCTCGAAGGCGCGGTAGGCGGTGTCGGCGGCCTTGTAGGCGGGGTCGTCGGTGGAAAGGGGCGCGTTCTCTGCGGCTATCTCACCGGCGGTATCGTCCGCTTCCTGTTGCGCGCGGCCTTCCCTTATGGCTGCGGCCCGTTCGGCGAGAAGGCGGATGGCATCGTCGTCAAGCCCGGGATCGATGGTCGCCTCGGAGGCTGCAGCCGCGTTGTCGGCCTGATAGGCCTCGAAAGCGGGGTCCGGCGTTGCGGCAACGGGCTCGACTTCGATAGCATCTGCCTCGGCGGCAAGCTGTCGCCGGGTCTCGGCGTCGACATCCGGGTCGGAGGCGGCAAACAGCGCGGCCTCACGCGCTTCGTCGTTGCGGCCTGCGGCGAGGAGCGCATCCACAAGCGCCAGCCTGAGTTCGCCGGCGTCGGGCCTTTGCCGGATCGCTTCCCTGAGATCGGCAATCGCCTTTTCGGCATTGCCATCGGCAAGCGCCTGGCTGGCGTTTCGATAGAGAAGAAGCGGCGGGCCGGAGAGCGGGAGATACTCGATCCTGACAGTAGCGGCGCCTGGCGTTCTCTCCTGCGCCGCGACGGGCGCTACGGACTGTACGACCATCGCCGCGGCGATCAGCAGGGGCAAGGGGCGGAAAGCCTTCATGGCCGGGCCTCCTTTTCGCGCTCGACCATGTCCGGCTTCGCGTCCTGTCTTTCCCGCGCCCGGGCAATGCGGGCGCGCTGCTCGGCAAGCGCCTTTTCGATCGCCTCCCTGAAAACGACGTCCCGGTCGATGAGATAGGAGCCGATCAGCCCGTCACGTTCGGGCTGGTAGTCGACAAGCGCCTTCTGCAGCGCCTCGTTGGAAATCGCCCCGTCTTCGACCAGGATTTCGCCAAGCAGGGGAATATTGGCCTCGATCCGTTCCTCTCTGGAGAGCTCCCTGTCGCGGCCTTTGGATGCCAGAAGGCGCAGGCCGCCGGCAAGAACCCGGTCGCGCACGACAAAGCAGCGTGGCTCGTAGCCGAGGCGTTTGACGATCGCGGCCAGCGCATCCTTGGCGAGCGGAAAGGACGTAGCGAGCGCCAGCCTGTCACTTTCCTTGTCGACCACCGGCAAAACCCGGTAGGCAAAGAGGAAATCCGGCCTGAACCGGTCGCGCGCGGCGACCAGTTCGTCTTCCGTGACTGTGATCAGATCGAGGCCGGACTGGAAGGCGACGGCCTCGGCCAGCACGTCCTCCTCGAGCCAGCCTTCATCCAGAAGAATGCGGCCGAGCGGCACGCGCCTGGCTTTTTGTGCCGCAAGCGATGTTTCCAGCTGGGCGGCGTTGATGGCGTGCCAGGAGACCAGAAGGTCGCCCAGTTTCGTCGTCCGGTCCACCAGTCCGTCGCCGGTCGGGAAATCATGCATGGTCTTGTCCCAGACCAGGCGTTTGCCGGTGAAGAGGTGGTTGAGATACTGGTTCCACGCCCGCGCCATCGCCATGAAGTTCACGAAATTGCCGACGATGATGCGCGGGATGGACAACAGGCCGTGTTCCCAGCCGAATGTGCGCGCGGTGAAATAGAAGCGCTGCGAGATACGCAGGAACAGCGCCACGGCGTTCAGGATCAGGACGGCGCCGACCCAGCCTTCGACGGTAAGAAGCGGCGGATAGCCGCCCGGAAGAAGCCCGAAGGAGAAGCCGAGCTGGAACAGGATATATTGAAGCGCGAGAATATAGGCGAAAACGGTCACGAAGGTGGTGACCATGCCCTTTCGGTCGCGCAGCATGAAATAGCGGTCAATCAGCGAACCGTGCCAGCCGAAATAGGCCCAGCCCTGAAAGCAGATGCCGAGCGACCAGCGCGCCTTCTGCCGGTATGATGTGCGGAAGGTATTGGGAAAATACTCCTGAACGCATAGCGCCATCCGCACCGTCATGTCTTTTTCGGGACCGAAACCGAACCAGGTCTTGCGCTTGACCTGGTAGTCGACCGGAAAGCGGGCGAGGATGGAGCGCATGCCGTGTTCGGCAAGCCGCATGCCGATATCGTAGTCCTCGGTCAGCGTCTGGGTGTTGAAGGTCTGGTTGCTGTCTTCGGCGGCAAGCGTCAGCAGCGCCTTGCGTGAGAAACACGTGCCGACGCCGGCCGAGGGCACCATGCCGGAGAGCACCTCGCGCACGACGATATCCTTGCCGTGCCACTCGGCGAATTCGTCCATGTAGACGCCGGCGACGAGATCGGACCAATGCCGCTCCAGCGAGTTGACCGGGATCTGGATGAGGTCGATGCGCGGCAGGAGATAGTTGAAGAAGCGAAGCTCGAGCGGGTGCAGGACATCCTCGCTGTCATGCAGGATGACGCCGGCGAAGGAGATGTTGTGCCGTTCCTCATGGGCAAAGATCGCCTGCACGACCCAGTTCAGGCAGTCGGCCTTGCAGGTCGGACCGTCATGCGGGACCTCCACGCGCACGAGCTGGCGATAGCGCCGCCGCATGCGCTCCACCTCGTTGATGGTCGCCGCGTCATTGCGGTAGGTGCCGACGAAAACCGTGTAGTGGCGGTAGTCGAGCGTGCCGACCATGCCTTCGATCATCGCCGCGATCACGTCGCTTTCAAGCCAGGCCGGCACCATGATGGCGATATGCTGCTCCGGCCGGTCCATGAGCTGGTCCGGGGTCAGCGGCTTGTAGCGGCGTTCGACGGTCAGCCGCCGCTTGATGGCGCGCAGGTAGAAGACGGCGTCTATGAACAGGTCGTCGACGCAGGAAACGAGAATGATGACGGCGACAGCGGCCGTCAGATATTCCAGCACCCGGTAATAATCGGCGATCAGATAGGGCCAGTAGAGCTCCATGCTTCCTCCCGGCCCGGTCAGCTCTTGTCGTCTCGCTTACGCCGCTTGGCCAGGCGGGCAAGCAACATGAGCAGGACGAAGCCGCCGAGAATGAGCACCGTCATCAGGACGGGCAGCTGGCGGAACCAGAAATCGGTATCGGTTAGCAGACGCCAGGAGAAGCTGAACGGCTTTTTGGTCAGGCGATCGGCCTCCGTATTGCCCGGCAGCGGCCGGCCGCTGGTCCGGACTTCGGCCAGAACGCCCTCCGACCCGATGACGGCGACATCGCCATGCCTGAGCCGGAGCGGCTTTTCGATGAGCGGCCCGACGCCGTCTGCCGAATAGGTGAGGCCCGGCTCGTCGCCGCCGGTTTCCGCCTGCAACAGGGCGATGTCGGAAAGGCCGGTGGCGTCGAACAGCGTCGTGCCCTTGGCGGTCGTGATTTGAACGGTATTGCCGTCGACGCTCGCGCGCTTGCGCACGCCCTCCACCGCCACGTCGAAGAACAGGAAGGGCGTGTCCGGTTCAGGATAGGCGGCCCGGTCGGCCACGCGGAAGCCGGCGCGCTCGGGCGCGATGCCGCTGGCATCGGCCAGTGCGATGACATTCGGCAGGGTCGCAAGCGCATCCGCAAGCCAGCCCTTGTTGACGACGACGAGACTGTCGCCGGCAAGCCGGGCGGAGACGCTCGAGAAATCGACCGCTTCGGGCGCGGGCGCGAGCTCGACATAGCTGTCGGGCGAGATCGAGACCGGGTAGCCCTGCGGCAATTCCTGGCAATCGCCGGGCGCCGGCTGGCGCTGGACCCTGACAATGATCGTATTGTTTGGCAGCAGCGCATAGGCGGGAACGGGTACGGAAATCGCCTCCGGCCTGCCGTCGGCCTCAAGCTGTCTGGCCCCCAGAAGCATGTCGTTGAGGAAGATCGATGCCACCGGTCGCGTCGCGGTTGCGCCCGGCGCGGCGGAAACGAAGACATGGATGTCTGAGGGCACCATGCCGGGCGGAATATCGCCGCCGAGATCGGCTGTCGTCGACCATTCGCCAAGACCGACGACGCTGAAATTGCTGTTCGAATCCCCCGGCGGAAGCAGCGCCATCGTGTCTCCGTCGGCCATCGGCAGCCGCGCCGCGCGGATGATCATGTCGCCGCTGGTCGCGGTGCGTCGCCACCACGTGCTGAAAAGGCCGGCGGCCTCCCTGGCCCCGTCCGGCTGAACGGCCATGACCGGTTCGCCGCCGACAAGGCGCACGCTGTAGGAGCCCGCCTCGACGGGAAGGGCCAGTGTTTCGCGCGCCGCGACAAGCGCCTCGAATGCCTCTTCCGCGTCCGGGTCGGTAGACGAGAGTTCTTCGCCGATCGCCTTCAGCGCGGCGTCGATCTCCTCGGAGAGGCTCGCTCCGGCAATGGCGATGTCGGCTTGCATGTCGGTCGCGCCGAGAACGAGAAGCGCGCCGATCTGCGCCGGGTCATCGATCTCGACCAGACCGCCGTTCGAAAACGCGGCAAAGCCAGGGACGCTCGCAAGCGCCGCGGGCACGGTGACGGCAGAGGCGTCAACCGTATCGCCACGCGTCGGCAGCGACTTCAGTTGCACGGTCTTGCCTGCTCGCTCCAGTGCCACGCCGAGCCGCCAGGCCGCATCGTAACTTTCACTGTCAAGCGCGTTGCCGGCGACCAGCAGCGTCACGGTCTGCTTGAATGCGGCAAAGGCGCTGGAGACGGTCTTCAGGTCGGCGGCGTTGTAGCTGTATTCGAGATAGGTGTCGGGGTGGACGAGGAGCCGGTTGCCGTTCGGACCGGTGCCGTAGCAGTAGAACTGCCCGACCAAGGGTTCCCAGGCAATGCCGAGGCGCACAAAACCGTCGTCGCGCGCCGACCCGTCAACACCGATGCCGAATTGCGTCTTGCCCCTTTCGCCCTCCGGCGAGCGGGCGGCGACGGCATAGCCGTCGAGCGAGAGGATATAGGTCGTCTTGCCGCCATCGCCTCTCAGATAGGTACCGTCAAAGAAAAGGTTCGGCTCGATCAGCGGCACGCCGGCCGGCACGGGGATGAAGATCTCGCGGTTGACCCTGTTGGCGGAGAAGGCGAGCGGTTCCGTGATCCCGAGATAGGTCAACGAGACCTTGCGCGTGACGATGTCGCTTTCACCGAGCGCGCGGATCGCATCCGCCACGTCGCCGGCTTCGGCAATCTCCTGGCTTGAAAACAGCACGAGGGTCCCGATGAAGAGGGACAATGTGGCTTTCCGGCCGGCACTGATTTTCCCGGTTGTCATATCGTCAGCTCCCATCGGCGCTCTCGGCATATTGTTTCATCATCGAGCGGCCTTCGGGTCGAAGGGGGAGACCGACCGTCCTGCAAGCGTATCGGCTATGCGTCCCGCAGCCTTGCCGTCTCCGTAGGGATTGATGGCGCGGGCGAAGCTCCGGTAGTGCGTTTCGTCGTCCAGAAGCCTCTCTGTTTCGCTGACGATCCGCTCCGGCTCCGTACCCACCAGCATGACGGCGCCGGCGGCCACGGCCTCCGGCCGCTCGGTCACGTCGCGCATCACCAGAACCGGCTTGCCGAGCGAGGGCGCCTCTTCCTGCACGCCGCCGGAATCCGTCAGGACGATATCGGCCCTCGTCATCAGATAGACGAAATCGAGATAGGCCAGCGGATCGATGAGATGGACATTGTCGAGCGTACCGAGCAGTTCATGCACCGGCCCTGAGACATTCGGGTTGAGGTGGACCGGATAGACGATTTCGATGTCGTCGCGCTTTGAAAGCCGCGCCAG
The DNA here is from genome assembly GCA_963676545.2 of uncultured Martelella sp. GTDB lineage: Bacteria > Pseudomonadota > Alphaproteobacteria > Rhizobiales > Rhizobiaceae > Martelella. The sequence goes on from CAXXRG010000003.1 coordinate 1,107,240, forward strand.
CGCCTTGCAGATATTGACAAAGCCGCCGCCGAAGCTTTCGCGCCGGTGCCCCGTGACCAGAACCAGCCTGCGCGCGGAATTGATGAAGGAGAACCGCTCTTCGAGCGTTTGGCGAAGGCTCGCGTCCTTGCCGATGCGGCCGGCCGTTTCCTTCAGTGCATCGATCACCGTATTGCCGGTGACGACGATGCGGCCGCCGAGATGCTCGCGTTCAAGGTTCTCGGCGCTGGAAGCTGTCGGCGCGAAGGCGAGCGAGGACACCACGTCGATCACCCGGCGGTTCATCTCCTCCGGCCAGGGCCTGGAGAGGTCGTAAGTCCTGAGCCCCGCCTCCACATGACCGATCCTGATGCCGCGGTGAAAGGCGGCAAGGCTCGCCGCCATCGCCGATGTCGTGTCGCCGTGAACCAGCACGCAATCCGGCCGGACCTCTTCGAGAACGTCGTCAAGCCCGGAGATAACCCGGCAGGCGAGGCTGTTCAGCGTCTGGTTCGGCGCCATGACCGCAAGGTCGTAATCGGGTGTGATGCTGAAGAGATCGAGCACCTGGTCCAGCATCGCGCGGTGCTGGCCGGTGACGCAGGTCACGCCGGTGATAGCACTGTCGCGCGCAAGCGCGTTGACAACCGGAGCCATCTTGATCGCTTCTGGTCTGGTTCCGAACACGCTGAGCACTTTCACGACACGACTTCCTTGAACACACAGCCCGATCATCGTCTCCCGCATACGGCGCTGAAGAAGCGCCTGGCTGACGATCGTCCCCGGAACTGCCGACCGAACCGGCGCGGCAGAGAAATACTGATCTTTTCCGATATGATTTTTAGTAGGACATGGTTAATTATAGGTTACGCAAACAATGACGATGGCTGCGCTTGCGCCTGTTTGCGCGTTACTGTGGGTGCAGAACGGGATGAAGATCATCCGGGGCCGGGCGATATTCCGGAGGCCGTTCATCGGCTTGACCGATGTGGCAAACGGCCTCGCTCATGCGCCTTCAACGACCAGGCTTGCCGGCGTGAAGGCATTCATGAGATCGCTGGCGGCGTTGAGTCTGCCGCGTTTTTCGGCTAGGTTCCTGCCGCTTGGGGTCCGGCGCCGGTCCGGACGGGGGGATATGCGGGGATGTGATGACAGTTCCTTATCGCTGGTTCAGCCAGCGGCGGAAAGTGAAAGACCAAAAGTGGCCGTGCAACCACTGGCGCGGCTTCCTCGTCGGGACGATGGGAACGGTTCTCGTCGCCTTCGCGATCCTTGACTATCCGGTCGGGGTGATGAGCCGGGAACTCGATCCGCTCTTGCACCAATATGGCACCCTGCTGACCGACTTCGGCAAGTCAGACTGGATTTTGATCGTCAGCTTTCTCGCCATAATCGTCGGTCTCGGCGCGGCCGGTACCGGCGAGCGCCGCACCCGCGCCAAGGGCGTTTTCCTTGCGCAGGCATCCAGCTTTGTTTTCGCAGCCATTGCCTTTTCCGGCATCGCCGTTGCCCTGATCAAGAACATTATTGGCAGGCCGCGGCCCAATATGCTGTTTCAGGAACTTGGCCCCTTTTCCTTCGATCCTTTTGAATTCGACGCCGATTTTGCCAGCTTCCCCTCCGGCCATTCGACCACGGTCGGCGCGATTTTTACCTGCGCTGCCTTCTTCATCCCGCGCCACAGGGCGCTGTTCTTCAGCCTTGCTGTGGTGATTGCCATGTGCCGGACAATTGTCGGAGCGCACTATCCAAGCGACGTGATTGCAGGTCTCGCTTTCGGCAGCTGGTGTACCTATCTGGTGGCAATCTTCTTCTCGCGCTACCGTATGGTCTTCCGTATCGAGGGCAATGGCTGGCCGGTGCCGCGAAACAGCATCAAGGCGTTGAAGCCGGAGTTCATGCGCCACCGTCACAGCCCGGACCCCAAGCAAACCGACCTTGACTTGGGGACACAAAAGGGCCATTAACCTTCGCGGTTAAAGGACACGAATTCATGCTGCAGCTCATCCATCCCGGATCTGGTGATGTGTCGCTGGCGTCAAGCGCCGGCAGCAGGGTTCGTGTGTCCGCTATTCTCACCAAAACGGCCAAGAAAACGACGACGAAAACCGTCTGACGTCTCTGGCCCCGCCGCTCTCTCCCCGGTCTGGCCGGGGACGGGAAGGCGCCGTCAAGGCCGCTCTTCCGCTCCCGCCACCCAAGAGGAGAGAAACGAAAGAGAGCTATATCATTATGGGTTTCAAGATTGCAGTCGCCGGCGCTACCGGCAATGTCGGGCGCGAAATGCTTTCCATTCTCGCAGAGCGCGGTTTTCCGGCCGATGAGGTTGTGGCACTCGCCTCCAGCCGCTCCGTCGGCAAGGAAGTCTCCTTCGGCGACAAGACGCTGAAGGTGAAGAACCTCGAGAACTATGATTTTTCCGACACCGATATCTGCCTGATGTCGGCGGGCGGATCGATTTCGCAGAAGTGGTCGCCGAAGATTGGCGCGCAGGGCTGCGTCGTCATCGACAACTCCTCGGCCTGGCGTTACGACGCCGATGTGCCGCTGATCGTGCCGGAGGTCAATCCGGACGCCGTCGAAGGTTTCAGCAAGCGCAACATCATCGCCAACCCGAACTGCTCGACCGCACAGCTGGTCGTTGCGCTCAAGCCGCTGCACGACGCGGCGACCATCAAGCGCGTGGTGGTCTCCACCTACCAGTCGGTTTCCGGCGCCGGCAAGGACGGCATGGACGAGCTGTTCAACCAGACACGCGCTGTCTTCGTTGCCGATCCGATCGAGAACAAGAAGTTCACCAAGCGCATTGCCTTCAACGTCATTCCTCATATCGACGTCTTCATGGAAGACGGCTACACGAAGGAGGAATGGAAGGTTCTGGCTGAAACCAAGAAGATGCTGGACCCGAAGATCAAGGTCACCTGCACCGCCGTTCGCGTTCCCGTCTTCATCGGTCATGGCGAATCGGTGAACCTGGAATTCGAAAAGGAAATCACGGCCGACGAAGCCCGCGAGATCCTGCGCGAAGCTCCCGGCTGCCTGGTGGTCGACAAGCATGAGGATGGCGGCTACGTTACTCCGGTCGAATGCGCCGGCGAGGATGTCACCTATATTTCCCGTATCCGCGAGGACGCGACCGTCGAAAACGGTCTGGCGATGTGGGTCGTCTCCGACAATCTGCGCAAGGGCGCCGCACTCAACGCCGTGCAGATCGCCGAGCTTCTGGTCGAGCGCAACCTGATCAAGTCCCGCGCTTCGGCCTGATCGGGGTCTGGATTTTTTAAAGACATCGAAACGGCGTCGGGAAACCGGCGCCGTTTCTTGTTGCTCTACCGTCGCAGCCGCTCGCGCAATGCCTCGATATCCTCCAGCACGGCGCGGCGCACGGGCATGGCCCTGCCGGCGTTGCGGCGGCGGGCGGCATAACGCCTGGCCGATGGCAGGCGGGCGCCAGCGCCGGTTATCGCGTCGAAAAGACCCTCCGCCCTTGCCGCATTCTCGGCAACCGCACCGCCGAGGAAGGAGGCGGGGTCGAAGGCGAGGATCAGTTCGCCATGCATGGGGATGACGCCTGCGCCGTCGTCATGGGCAAGCGACTGCGCGCTTGTCATGTCGCCGATCAGCGGGCCGGCGAGAAGCTCGATCATGGCTGAAAGGGCAGAGCCCTTGTGCCCGCCGAAGGTCAGCATCGCGCCGCTGATCGCCTCGAGCGGATCGGTGGTCGGCTTGCCTTCCGCATCGACGGCAACGCCTTCGGGCAGCGCCGTGCCGGTCCGACGGTGCAGTTCAAGATCGCCGCGCGCAATGGCCGAGGTGGCGAAATCGAAGACGAAGGGGTGCTTGCCGGGTCGCGGCCAGCCGAAGGCGATCGGATTGGTGCCGAAGGCCGGACGCACGCCGCCGGCGGGCGCCACCCAGGCATGGCTGACCGTCATGGCAAGCGCCACAAGCCCCTCGTCGGTGATTGCTTCAATCTCCGGCCAGAGGGCGGAGAAGTGATAACAGTTGTTGATCGCCAGCGCCGCAAGCCCCGCCGTCTTTGCCTTTTCGACGAGGTGCGGCAGGCCTGCCTCGAAGGCCGTCAGCGAGATGCCGCAGCGCGCATCGACGCGCACGATCGCCGGCGCCCGGTCGTCAACCACCGGCGTCGCCTTCGGGTCGACCTTTCCCTTCTCGGCGAGGTCCGCACAGGAAAGCAGGCGGTAGAGCCCATGGGAATGGCACTCGTCGCCCTGGGCGCGCACCACCGTGGCGGTGATCGCGCGCGCGTGATCGGGCTCAAAACCCGCCAGACGCATCACCTCTTCTCCAAGTTCTGTCGCCGCCTCGCAGGTAATCGTCGTCTCGTCGCCGGACATCATGCTTCCTTTTCCGTTCTTGAGGTCGCAAGTCAGCCGCATTTGGGCTGCCTTTGCAATGGCGGTGTGGCGAGAATCCACGCCCAATGGCCGGACATGTGGTCGCGGCTGAAAGGCTCTCCGGCCGCAGGTGGAACAGGCTTGCCTTGTTCGCGCCAGAGGCGTAAAACCCTGCCGTCGAACCTATTTGCAGGTGTTTTTTGTCATACCGCCAACGCATGGAAACTGTCGCCAGCGCCGCATCGGTCGTCCTCACGGAGCCCTTGCGGAACGGTCGTCCTGTGCGTTGATCAGCCGCGTTTGACAACACGTCGCTGACAGCACCGGTCGATCTTGCTGGCAGCGAAATCTCCCTCAACGAGATATCCGAGATTTCTGTCTGCCCTGTCTTCTTTCCGAAGATTTACGGCAAGACGAAATGCGTTACGACGACGATTATGACGGGCGGAATTCCTTCCGCACCGCGCACAAACGCGACAAGCACAAGAACAATCGATGGCACGCGGCGGATGGCGAATTCCGCTGTTCAAATTGCAGGCAGATGGTGTTCCCGAGCCCTGAAATGGGCACGGCCCACCGCAACCACTGCCCGCACTGCCTCCATTCGCTCCATGTCGACACCAAGCCCGGCAACCGCGCCTCCGACTGCCATGCCCGCATGGCCCCGGCGGGTCTCACCTGGAAGCGGAACGGCATCGACAAATACGGCCGGGAAAGGATCAGCGACCTGATGCTGGTTCACGCCTGCCTCGGTTGTGAAACGATCAACATCAACCGCATCGCCGCGGATGACGACTGCGAGGAGATCCTTGCGGTCTTCAAGAGGTCACTGGCGATGGAAGCAGGCGAGCGGCGAAGGATCGAATGCGCCGGCATCGGGCTGCTGGAGGCTGAGGATGTCGGCTTGCTGCACCGGTCCTTGTTTGGCAGCATCATGACGAAGTGAGTGACAATGGCCTGGTGGAGCAAGGGCGGGATGAGAGGTCAGATGAAACTCACCCTTTTCGCGGACGCTACCAGGACAGCAAAGTCTTCCTTCCCCAAACCAGACGTCTTCGGCGCGTGGCCTCAAAGGGCCTGGGCGCCGGGGCGTGGGAGACGGCCATAAGAAAAAGTGGCGCAAAATGGAGGGGTGTATTGATCGAGCCTTGAAATATGCCGTACCCGAACCAGAAAGCCCAGAATGCGAGGCTGTCTCCCCCGAAGGTCCGTCTCAGATAGATCAGGGCGAGTACCCAGAGAAAACTGCCTAACCAGCCAAGGGTCAAGAGCATTCCAACTTGCGAGACGCCATACTGCGCTCCCAACTTGTCGAGATTGGATTCAACAAACGCGACGCGGGGGCCGGCCTCGGTTGCGTTGATTGCGACCTGCATCAGGCTATCGTCCGCGCCGAGACCGTAACCCAGAAGTGGATTACTGGCCGTTACATCGAGGACCATGTAAATGGGCCTGATAATTCTAAGATATATGCTTGGGTCGATCGTTCCGCCGAAAAGCCCAAATCTGGTATAGACGATGTTTATCAGAACCGTAACAAAGCCAACTGAGATCAAAGCCAGGAGAGCGATGGCAAGCGGCGAAGAGAAGGTGCGTTTGAAGCCGCGATCGCGTATGATAAGTAAAGGTATGACCATGAGCGAAAGCAAAACAGCCGGACTGGATACCACCAGGTAGCCTAAAACACCCGCTATGAGATGTTTTGCCCGTTTTCGACTGTTCGTCGCCGATACAATCAGAAAAACAGCAAGGAATTTTCCGAGATGTGAGGGCTCGGAAGTAAAAACCTTGGGCCGTACGAAACCGTGGGTGGCGATATCACGCGCATCGTTTCCGTATACGCCGGAGGTGTAAATTGCGTGCCTCACGGCATCGCTGATTGGTCGAAGCGGCCCCAGTACCTCCAGGATTGCCAAGATAATCAGTGCGACCGATAGCCGCCAGAACCAGCGTGACACTCTTTCCGGCCCGAGACGTCGAACCGTTTGTGCAAACCCTGTTGAGCCAAAAACGGTAAGGACCAGCAGTCCAAGGGAGTAAACCTGCCCAGGACTTGCGACGCCACGGATAATGCCGAGAAGTACTGACATCAGGCCGATCAACGAGAAGGCTGCCGCGGGAAAAAAATAGCGGGCGTCCGAAAGCACCACGGGAATGCACAGGAGTGCGGTTGATATGATGAAAATGGAATTAGGGAAACCGAAAGATGCCTGGGTGTATATTCCTAGAATTGCTATAAATAGGAGTATCTTTGTGAAATTAGATACTGTTTCTCTAGGGCTGTACCCGTTGGTGTACTCTTTCATAAAAAAATCCCGAAATGCTTCGTGTCTGTATTGAAAGAAATTTTAACCTTTATTTAATATGGGTGAAAAATCTATGAAGAACTATATTTCAACGAGGATGTATCTCAATAGCATGTCGAGGTGAATGGAATCTGTCATAAAGCATCCATTTTCGGCCAATTGAGTTTCAAAAATGTTTTGCGTGAACCGTCTGGAGCGGCACAAAATAAGATAGCTTTTAATTAGCCCTGACAACCTAGCGTCTTGAGCGCCCATTGTCAGCTAGAATTCTGCGGCTATCCGGCTCCCGTCTGTCGTCTGCCCGGAACTGGGCGGGCGGTGGGCCCGCTTTGTCGCGAAACCCCTGGTAAAACTGCAATGAGGACTCGACATCGTGTCCGGATTTCGTCATGTTTGCTTAAACGATTAAGCAAACATGACCTGAATGCAGCAGCGCCCGCCCAAATTGTCCGAGATCGCCGAACGGCTGGATATTTCCGCCGCGACCGTTTCAAATGCGCTTTCAGGCAAGGGGCGGGTTTCGGCGGATCTGGCAAGACGCATCCGGCAGGTGGCCGATGAACTAGGCTATGTCCCGAGCCTTTCGGCCCGCGCGCTGCGTACCGGCCTTACGGGCGTGATCGGGCTTGGCGTTCTGCCCGATATCGGCAATCCGCTGTTTCCGCAGATCGCGCAGGCGATCGAAAACGCTGCCACGGATGCGGGGCTTGGTGTACTGATCGCGGATTCCCGCGGCAGTATAAAAGCGCAGACCGAGGCGATCCGGCATCTGAAAGACCATGGCGTGGACGGGATGATCGTCGTGCCGCGCCGCGGCACGCGGGTTGCCAATATCGGTTGTCCGGTCGCGATGATCGACTCCCCCTCGACGCCCGGAAATACGGTGTCAGCCGATCATTGGGGCGGCGGTTTTCTGCTGGGCGAACACCTGGCCGCCCTCGGTCATCACAAGGTCCTGCTGGTCGGCAATAACCACGATTCCATCGTCCAGAACGACCGGCTTGGCGGCGTGCGCGCTGCCCTTTCATCCGTGACGACCGAGACGGTCTGGCTGGACGGCGCGGCCTTTGCGGGCGGCGCCGGCTTTGATGCCACCCGGTGGTATGCAAAAGGCTTCACGGCCTTTGTCACAGTGTCCGACCTCCAGGCGTTGAAGGTTCTGACCCATCTGCAGGACGCCGGCGTCAGCGTTCCGGCCATGGCCTCCGTCTCGGGCTTTGATGATCTGATGTTCGCCAGTGCCGTCACGCCCGGGCTGACGACCGTGCGCATGGATATGCCCGCCGTTGCCGCCATCGCGATCGGCGCTCTCAAACAGGCGATCGAAACCAGAACCGACGCGGATACCGTGCAGGCCGTACAGGACCGCGTTCCGATGACCCTCGTGATCCGCCGTTCCACCGGGCCGGCACAACAAGAATAAGGTGAGAAACCACTTTCGCCAGAACCTCAGAAGGAGAACTGAACCTATGAAGACCTTTCTCACATCCGCCGCTGTCGCGGCCCTGGCGCTTTCCGCCGGCGCGGCCAATGCCGCCGACAAGACGCTGACGATCTCGGTCTATGCCTTTGCGCAGGACGCCTTCAAGGAGATCGTCTACGATCCCTTCGAGGAAATCTGCGGCTGCGACATTGTCGTTGAGACCGGCAACAGCGTCGAACGCCTGGCCAAGATGGAAGCCAACAGGCAAAGCCCGGTCGTCGATATGGCCGTCATGTCGATGGCCGACGCGCTGGCGGCCTCCCGCGACGGTCTGATCGCCGACATCGATTTTTCGAAGCTTTCGAACTACGACAAGCTCTACGACATCGCCAAGGACCCGAACGGCGACGGCAAGAGCGTCGGCTATACCTTCTACGCCACCTCGATTGCCTACCGTTCCGACAAGGTCTCGATTGACAGCTGGGGAGATCTCCTGAGCCCGGAACTGGCGGGCCGCGTTGCCTTCGCCAATGTCACCACCAATCAGGGGCCGCCGTCGCTCTATATGCTGGGCAAGGCCATCGGCAATGATGACTATGATCTGAAAGCGCCTATCGAGGCGATTGCAGAACATCGCGATGATTTCGTCACCTTTTACGTTCGCTCCTCACAGCTGGCGCAACTGATGCAGCAGGAGGAGATCTGGGCTGCGCCGATCGGTCGTTTTGCCTGGGGCGGTTTCGCCGATATGGGCTTTCCCGTCGCATGGGCCACCCCCAAGGAAGGCCAGACCGGCGGTCTGAACGTGATGGTCATGACCAAGGACAACGGCAATGAGGATCTGGCCATGCAGTTCATGGATTTCTGGCTCTCCACCGATGTCCAGACGAAGCTGGCAGAGGCGCTGGTTGACAGCCCCGCCAACAAGGAGGTCGTGGTTTCCGAAGAGGTTGCCAATAACCTGACCTATGGCGCGGAAACGGCTGACAACCTGCACCTTCTGCCCTCCGAAGTTCTGCTCGACAACCGCGACATGTGGCTTGAGCAGTGGAACGAACAGGTCGGGCAGTAAGGTTGTTTGAAACCGGCAGACCCGTTTGTATTCGGGTCGCTATCGGCACGGCGGCGTATGCGTCGCCGTGCTTTCTTTAAAAGAGAAAGTTACCTTATGTTTCAAAGCCGCGTTGAGGCTATGGCGCTTGTTCTGCCAGCCGCCCTCTTTGCCGGGGTGGTATTCCTGCTTCCGGTCGTGGTGCTGCTAGCTCAGGGCGTGCACATCGATGGCCAGTGGACGCTTTCGGCCTATGCCGACTTCTTCTCGAAACCGCTCAATCGCACGGTGTTCTTCCGCACATTGAGGCTGGCCGCACTGGTGACCGTCATTGCCGCCATCGTCGGCTATGCCGCGGCTTACGCCACCGTCAGCCTGCCTGAGAAGAGCAAGGGGCGGATGATCGGGCTGATCGTGCTGCCGCTGATGATCTCACCCGTGGCGCGCACCTATGCCTGGATCGTGCTTCTGGGCCGCACCGGCATCATCAACAAGGCCCTGGTCGCGGTCGGACTTTCGGACGAGCCGATCCGCTTTCTCTTCACCGAAACGGCCGTGACCATCGGGCTGTTGCAGCTCTTCCTGCCGCTGATGATCATTGCGCTCATTTCTGCCCTGGAAAACATGCCGCGCGATGCCGTGCCGGCGGCGCGCGTTCTCGGCGCCAACTGGTTTCAGGTGTTCTGGAAGGTGATCCTGCCGCTCACCCGCGAAGGGCTGATCATTGGCGGCACGCTGGTGTTCACCGGCTCCATGACCGCCTATATCACGCCGGCCATTCTCGGCGGTTCCAAGGTGCTGATGCTGGAAACGCTGCTTTATCAGCGCGTGACCGTCGCCAATGATCTGGTCTCGGCCAGCGTGATTGCCTTCATCCTGATGGCCATGGCCTTTTCCGCCAACTTCCTGCTCAAGAAAATCGCATCCGCGCGAGGTGGCAAATGAAGTCCAAATTCTTCGTCTTCCTGCCGCTCGCGCTGACGCTGATCTTTCTCATCGGCCCGTTCATCGTGATTGTCATGGCGGGGCTTTCTTCCGGCAACAATCTTGCGTTTCCGCCGCCGGGCCTGTCTCTCAAATGGGTGATCAAGGTCTTCTCCATCGAAAGCTTCCGCGACAGCTTTGCCGTGTCGATGTTTCTGGCAATCTTCGGCACGCTGGCTGCGCTGATCCTCGGCATTCCGGCGTCCTATGCCATGTCGCGCTACAAGGTGCCGGGCGCGGAAACCGTGCGGCTGATCGTGTCGTCGCCGATCATCGTGCCGGGCATCATCGTCGGTCTGGCGCTCCTGCGCTATTTCGTCGTGCCGCTGTCGCTGTCGATCACGCTGGCGCTGTTTGTCGCCCATACAGCGCTGATCCTGCCTTATGCGGTGCGGGTGGTCTCGGCCAGCCTCAACAATCTGCGCTCCGATATCGAAGAGGCCGCAATCCTGCTGGGCGCCAGCCGGGCAGGGGCGTTTTTCCGCGTGGTGCTGCCCAATATCCGGGGCGGCGTGCTTTCCGCCTTCATTCTCGGTTTCGTGACGAGTTTCAACCAGGTTCCGGTCTCCCTGTTCCTGTCGGGGCCGGGCGTTCGCACGCTGCCCATCGATATGATCGGCTATATGGAAACCACCTACGATCCATCCGTTGCCGCGCTCGCCGCGCTTCTTGCTTTCCTCTCGATCGGCATTGTCTTTGTCGCCGAGCGTTTCCTGGGCTTTACCCGCTATGTCTGAACACACTTTGCTTTCCCTGAACGACCTTTCGCTCTCCTATGGCAAGAACACCGTCGTTGACCGGTTGAACCTTGAGATCGCAAGAGGCGAACTGATCGCGCTTCTCGGGCCTTCGGGCTGCGGCAAGACCACGACCATGCGCGCCATTGCCGGCCTGATGACGCCCTCCGGCGGGAAAATCGTTCTGGATGGCCGCGATATTACCCGCGTTCCGCCGAACCGGCGCGAGGTCGGGCTGATGTTCCAGTCCTACGCACTGTTTCCGCATCTCTCGGTCTTTGAGAATGTCGCCTTCGGTCTGAAGCTGAAGGGAGTGCGCGGCGCCACACTGTCCGACCGCGTCAATGAGGGGCTCCGTGCCGTGGGGCTTGGCGGCTATGCCGACAGGCGCCCCGCCGACCTTTCCGGCGGTCAGCAGCAGCGTGTGGCGCTCGCCCGGTCGCTGGTCATGGATCCGAAAGTGCTGCTGCTGGATGAGCCGCTTTCAAACCTTGACGCGCGCCTCAGACTTGAAATGCGCACCGAGCTTCAGCGCGTGCAAAGGGCCAATGATCTGACCATGGTGTTCGTCACGCATGACCAGTCCGAAGCCCTGTCGCTCGCCGACAGGATCGTGGTGATGCAGGATGGTGCCATCGAACAGCTTGGCACGCCGGAAGACATCTATAACCGTCCGGAATCCGCTTTTGTCGCCGATTTTGTCGGCTTTGAGAACATTTTCACCCTTGAGGGCGGCAAGCTCACAGGCAAGGGCGAAGCCTTTGCGCTGCCCGAGCCGCTTCCCGAAGGGGCGAAGGGCATGGCCTGGCGTCCGCGCTTCGTGCGTCTGGGCGATGGCGCGTTCAGGGGCACGGTAATCGGCGCCGCCTTTGTCGGCCAGATGCGCGAATACGTCCTGGAAACGCCCATCGGCCAGATCAAGGCCGATGTCGACGCCGGCGAACCCGCGCACAGTCTTGGCAAGGAACTCGCCTTTGATCTTCGGGTTGAAGACGCCGTTGTCCTGAAGCGATAGGCTTTGATCATGGGCGTCTGGATCGACACGGATATGGGGTTTGACGACATTGCCGCGATCCTCACCGTTGCGGCAAGCGGCAGGGCGATTGATGGCCTGTCGCTGACCTTCGGCAATACGACACTGGAGAAGGTCTGCAGCAATGCCGCTGCGGCCGCCGAGGCTTTTGACTGGGATTTTCCAATCCATGCCGGCGCCGACCGCGCGGTTTTGGGGGGCGTTGAAACGGCAGCAACGATCCTGAGCGATGCCGGCATGCCGACTTCGGGCCTTGCTTTGCCCGAGGCGAAGCTTGCTGCGTCCGGTCCGGCCTTTGTCGCGCTTTGCCGGTGGCTGGAAGCGGGCGATGGCGAGAAGCATGTTCTGGCGCTCGGGCCTCTGACCAATCTCGCGGCCCTTTGTCTGGCGCGTCCGGATCTGGCCGGAAGGATCACCCGGATCGTCTGGATGGGCGGCGGCGTGACCAGCGGTAACCACACGGCATCCGCCGAATTCAATGCCCTGGCCGACCCGGAAGCCGCGGCAATCGTGCTTGCACGCGGCATTCCCTTCGTCATGGCCGATCTGGATTTTTGCCGGAAGGTCACGATCCATGCCGAAGACGTGGCCGCATTGCGGGCCGAAAAGGGCGGGAACGCGGTCCTGCTGGCCGACCTGATGGAAGGCTTCCTCAACATAGCGGTCGCGCGGGGGCGCACCGAGATGGCCTTCTTCGATCCGGCGGCAGCCGTGGCATTCTGCTGCCCGGAACTCGTGACCCTTCAGTCGGTTCACCTGGCTTTCGAGACGGCCGGGCAGTTGACGCGCGGGCGCAGTGTCGTGGAGGCCCGCGCGCATAAACTGGCGCCGGAACAGGCCTTCAACGCTTCGATCATCACCGATGTGAAGGTTGAAGCCGCGCGGGAGGTGATCCTGTCGGCGCTTTTGGCGGAGGCCCGGCGATGAAAAGCAGTGACGCTCCTGACGTGAGGGCCAGGGCCGTAGCCGCTGCCCGCGGTGACCTGCCGTTTGACCTGCTTGTTTCCGGCGGAACGCTGGTGGATGTGGCGACCGGCGAGTTGCGCAAGGCCGATATCGGCATTTCCGGTCCGTTGATTGCCTCGGTTATGCCGCCTGGTGCCCGCAGCGATGCTGCGCAGCGGATCGACGCCAGCGGCATGTTCGTTTCACCGGGCCTCATCGATATGCACATGCATATCGAAAGCTCAATGGTGACGCCGGCGACCTATGCCAGGGCCATGCTGCCGCGCGGTGTGACGAGCATCGTCTGGGATCCGCATGAGCTTGCCAATGTTGCCGGTGTTTCAGCCGTTGACTGGGCCATCGAGGCTGTCCGTGATCTGCCGCTGGAGGCGATCGTTCTCGCCCCATCCTGCGTGCCGTCCGCCCCCGGGCTTGAGCGCGCGGGCGCGGATTTCGGGCCGGAAACGATTGCCGGGCTCCTTGCGCGACCGGAGATCGGCGGCATTGCCGAAGTCATGAACATGGAAGGCGTCATCGCCGGAAGCCCGCGCATGAGCGGCATCGTCAATGCGGGACTTGCGGCCGGAAAGCCGGTTTTCGGCCATGCACGCGGGCTTTCGGGCGACAAGCTTGCCGCCTTCATGAGTGCCGGCGTCTCATCCGATCACGAGCTGACGTCCGGCGAGGACCTGCTTGAGAAACTGCGCGCGGGGCTGACGCTCGAACTGCGCGGCTCGCACCCTTACCTGTTCGATGGCTTTATCGCGGCGCTGAAAAGCCTGCCCGTCTGGCCGCAGACCTTGACGCTGTGCACCGATGATGTGTTCCCGGATGATCTTCTGGAAAAGGGCGGGCTTGACGCGCTGATCCGCGCGCTCGTCGCCTTGGGCCTTCCCCCGGTTCAGGCGCTTCAGGCGGCAACGCTGAATGCGGCGCAGCGGCTGGGTCGTGACGATCTGGGACTGATTGCCGCCGGGCGTCGGGCCAATATCGCGATTTTCGACGATCTGGAGACGTTCAGCGCCCGCCATGTGCTTGTTGATGGCAATGCTGTTGCCGCAAATGGCCGGCTCGATCTTGCCGTTTCGGATCATCCCGTGAACGCCCTGACCGGTTCCATGAGGGTTCCAGAGCTGTCAGCGGAGGATTTCAGGGTCAAGGCCGAGGGCGCACGTGTTGAGATCGCTACCATCGACCAGCCGCGTTTTACCCGCTGGGGCAAGGCGGAGGCGGATGTGGAAAACGGCTTCGTCGTCGCGCCGGAGGATGCAACGCTGATCAGCGTCGTCCACCGTCATGGCAAAGCTGCGGCAAAACCGAAAACTGGCTTCCTGCGCGGCTGGGGCAATTGGCGCGGCGCCTTCGCGACCACGGTTTCGCACGACAGCCATAACCTGACGGTGTTCGGCCGGAACCCGGAAGACATGGCAATCGCGGCCAATGCGCTGATTGAAAGCGGCGGCGGCATGGTCGTGGTCGCTGATGGCAAGGTCACAGCGCTTCTGCCTCTGCCGTTGCTGGGCCTGATCTCCGATGCGCCGCTTGAAGAGGTCGCCCGGAATTTCGAGTCCGTGCGCGATGCCGCCGGCAAGATTGTCGACTGGGAGCCGCCCTATCTCACCTTCAAGGCGCTGGTGGGGGCAACGCTTGCCTGCAATGCCGGCCCGCATCAAACCGATATGGGGATCGCCGACGTTGAAACCGGCACTGTGCTGGAAAGCCCGGTCTTGCGGGTCATTGCCTAACCTGCCTTTGCCGGCAGCTCGGTCTCGGTCAGCCGCACCCAGTAGGCTGCGCCGTAACCGATGGCGTCATCGTTGAAATCATAGCCCGTATTGTGGTGGAGGGCACCATCGACGGCAGGGCCATTGCCAAGCCAGACATAGCAGCCCGGCACCTCGTGGCCGAAAAAGGCAAAGTCGTCGCCAGCCGTTGACGGCGGAAAACTCGTGCGGACCTTGTCGCCGAAGACGGTTTCGGCTGCCTTGAGCGCCGTTTGCGTCGGTTCGGTGGCATTGACGACCGGCGGGATGCGGCGGATGAACTGATAATCCGCTTCAATGCCGAATGATGCCGCCATGCCATGGGCCAGCCGTCCGATTTCCGTTTCCAGCTGATCGCGGGTTTCAGGCGAATAGGCTCGCGCCGTGCCGCCGATCCTCACGAAATCGGGAATCACGTTGAGTGCATTCGGATCGCCGGCCTCAACCGAGCAGGCCGAGACCACGGCGGGTTGAAGCGGATCAACCACGCGCCCGACAATCGTCTGCAAAGCGGCAATGAAATGTCCCGAAGCCGTCACCGGGTCGCGGCCGAGATGCGGCTTTGCGCCGTGGGTGCCGGTGCCCCTGAAGGTGACGCGCCAGCTGTCGGAGGAGGCAAGCTGCGGGCCTTCGACAACGGCCATTTCATCGACGGCAAGGCCCGGCATGTTGTGCAGTCCGTAGACGGCATCACAGGGAAACAGTGTGAACAGCCCGTCCTCGACCATCTTCTTCGCGCCGCCGCGCCCCTCTTCGGCGGGCTGGAAGATGAAGTGAACCGTGCCGGAAAAGTCTTTCGTCCGCGCCAGATAACGGGCCGCAGCCAAAAGCATCACCGTATGCCCGTCATGGCCGCAGGCATGCATCTTGCCATCGACGAGGCTTTTATAGGGTCGGTCGGCGGTCTCCGGCATGGCAAGCGCATCCATATCCGCGCGCAGGCCGATGGCCCTGTTGCCGTCGCCCGCCTTCAGCGTGCCGACAACGCCGGTAACGCCCAGACCGCGATGAACCTTAATGCCGTCTTCGGCGAGGAGCCTTGCCACGATCTCGCTGGTGCGCGTTTCTTCGAAGCCAAGTTCGGGATGCGCATGAAGATCGTGACGCAGGTTCCGCCAGTATTCGATATCCTGCATGATCTCGACAAGAACCGACCTTGCGCCTTCATCTTTTGCAGTCATCGTTGTTCAGGCCTTTCGGATCGTTGTCACACACTGGGAAATCACGGCTACGATCTAAAGCGGTTCGGAGGCAGGATCAATGCGCAGCGCCGCCTATCGGATGAAACGGGGCCGCGAGATCATGTTGCCGCCATGCCCGGACCGGGCAGCCTCCGGCCGCCCGGTCGTATTTCTGATGGTTTTCGCGGCTCTAGTTGCCGTGCCCCATGCTTTCCATCGTTTTTGCCGCGAAGCTTTCGACCGGAAGCTCGACCGTCGCCGTGCCGGCCTTTTCGAAGGTGAGTTCGACCTTGACCGTGTCGCCTTCGACGAGCGGGGCCTTCAGCTTCATGAACATCACATGCAGGCCGCCGGGGGCGAGTTGCACGGTCTGATGGGCGGGCAGGGGAATGCCGTTCTCCATCTGGTACATCTTCATCACCTCGCCTTCCATGCGCATGTTGTGCAACTGCGTCATGCCGGCGAAATCGGCCTTGGCCGAGACCAGCCGGTCATCGCTGTCGCCACGGTTCTCGATGGAAAGGAAGGCGCCGCCGACGGGCGCACCGGGCAGCGTCGCACGGGCAAAGGCGCCGGTGATCACAAGATCGCCGACCGTCACCGCGTCATTCATCTGGTGCATCGGGGCGGTCTGCTTTGAAGCGGTCTCGGCGAAGGCGGCCGGGGCAAGGGCGAGCGAAAGGGCGCCGGCAATGGCAAGGCGCGTCAGAACGGTTCTCATCGTTATCTCCATAATTGTCATCGGATTGCGCGCCGCTCAGGGCGCGTCGGGTTCAGAGGACAAAAGCCGGAGGGCCGCGCGGATGATAGGGGCTTTGCGCCGGCCTGAGCGCGCAAGGACTGTCATCGCGGCCGAAGGTCTTCACGACGACCGGCAGATAGACGGGCAGCGCCTCTTGCGGCGGGGGCGGCAGGATTGCGGCCTTCAGCCGGCAGGCATGGCAGGGGCCGTGCGCGCCCTGATCGTCGTCAGGCGCACCACCGCAAAAGCTGAAATCGGCATTGGTCAGAACCGGAGCCGGATGGGCGAGGGCGACGCCCGCGGGTTGATAGACAAACACCAGGGCAAAGCAGGCAATGGCCGCAAGGCCTGCCGCAAGCTCAACCCAGATCTTTCGCCAATTGCCCTTCACGCGCCCTTTTCCCGACCGGTGACACCGGTCTCTCCTCTCCTGCGTTTTGACAGGTTTTAAGGAAAAATGCGGGTTTCGCAAGCGCGCCGTCTATCGCTCGGCGGGTTTGCGCGCGCGGCGACGGCGCCAGCGCGAACGGCGCCCGGTGGTCTCGGCCGGGTTGGGAAAGGCGATCTCGACGGTCAGCCCGTCGTCGCGATAGTGCCGCTCGATCGTGCCCTGCAGTTCGCCGATGATGTTGGCGTCGATCAGACGGGTGCCGAAACCCTTGCGTTCGGGCTTGGCGACGGGGCCGCCGCCGCTTTCCTTCCAGAAAAGTCTCAGCTTGCGCGTCACGCCGCTGCCCTCATAGGACCAGGACACGTCGAGGCTGCCGCCGTCGCCCGCCATGCCGCCGTATTTCAGCGCGTTGGTCGCCAGTTCGTGGAAGGTCAGGCTGAAGGCCTGGGTTGCCTTCTCGTCCAGTTCGGCGGCCGGGCCGGAAACCTCGTAGTGGGCATCGCTGTCGCCGAAAACCTGTTCAAGCTCCTTTGAGAGCAGTTCCTTCAGGTCGGCGCGCTGCCAGCGCGAGCGCGTCAACACGTCCTGCGCCGTGGACATGGCCTGCAGCCGGGCGGCGTAAGACTCCATGAACTGGTCGAGGCTTTCGGCATGATAGGCGGTCTGGCGGGCGATGGCGAGCATGCGGGCGATCGAGTTCTTGATCCGGTGCTTCATCTCCTGAAGCATCAGTTCGCGTTCCTGCAGCGATTTCTGGGTGACGCGCTGGACTTCCCTCGCCGCCGCCAGGGCCTTGATCTGCCACTGGGCGGCAAGGGCCAGGGCGACCGCCAGCAGCAGGGCGACGGATCCAACGACGAAGGGAGTGATGTCGAAGGAGGCCTTGTCGAAGGCGGGACTTGGCGCCATACGCAGCACCCAGGTTCGCCCGGCGATATCGACTTCGCGGGTCACCTCCAGCGCGCTGCCTTCGGCGACGGCATCAAACATCGATGATTTGAACAGCGGGGTTTCGGGCGCTTCCTTGTCATGGGCCTCGATAACGACCGGCACAGCCGGCGAATCGCTCATCACCGCCTTGTAGAGATCACCGGCGCGAAACGGCGCGTAGATGAAGCCGGAAAGCGGCAGATTGCCGTCGGCGGAATTCGGTCCTTCATCCATCTTGAAGGGCAGGTAAAGCAGGAAACCCGCCTGCTTCTCTGTGGTGATCTCCTGGACAAGCTCGACCGGACCGCTGGCGCGCGGCGTGTCCGTGGCGAAGGCGTCGGCCATCGCCTCCCTGCGCACCGGCTCGCTGTACATGTCGAAGCCGATGGCCGCGCTGTTGCGCTCGTCCTCCGGCTCGAGCAGAACGATGGCAGCGCGATAGTCCTGATCGGTCTCCGGCCAGATCGCGATGTCTTCGTCGTAGAAGCGCGCGATCATATCCTCGGCCTTGGCCTCGTTTCCGCTGTAAACCATGCGGGCAAAGCCGATGCCCTGGATGCCGTCATAGCGGCCTTCGGTATCAAGCCCGTCGACATAGGTCCGGAATGCCTCCCGGTCGACCATGCCCTTGTTTGCCTCGAAAAAGGCCTTGGTTGCCTCCAGCAGCGACATATGCTGGTAGAAGCGCGAGACGATGCGGTCGACGGCATCGCCGGCAACGATCTCGAACTTGGCGCGGCGCTCGACCTCCGAGGCGCGGTAGATCGAAAACGACATGCCGAGGCCGATCGCGGTCACGACGACAAACACCAGAGCCGGCAAAAAACGGTTCAGCGAAGGAAGCCTACCCGCTGCAAGTCTATCGAATATATTTCGCATGCTCTTCGCGACTGACCCAAAATTGCAAGGCTTGAACGCCATTGCCGTTTCATTTCGACCGGACGGTGAAATTTCTCTTTTTAATGATGTTTCGCCGAATAAACGCTTTGATGACAAACGTCCGGCCAAGGCGGCGGGTAAGCGCCTGCCGAACCGAAAAACAAAGCGCTTTGACGTACATTCCCTGTTTTTCAGATGTTGTCAATCAACCTGGCGCCGCCTTTGAACGGCCGCCTAAACCAGCCGTCGTGACGGAACCGCAGCGATCCGTCGCGCGTTTAACATCCCGAACGACAAAGCAAGCTGAAAGGAGCAGGCTTATGAATTGGGATCGTATCGAAGGCAATTGGAAGCAGTTCACGGGCGAAGCCCAGGCCCAGTGGGGCAAGCTTACCAATGACGATCTGGATGTCGTCGCCGGCAAGCGCGAAAAACTCGTCGGCAAGATCCAGGAGCGTTACGGTAAGGAACGCGATGAGGCCGAGCGCGACGTCGACAACTGGATGTCGCGAATGAACTGATCGCGAAAGCGATGATCAGGACAAAGGCAGTGGTGGAGACACCGCTGCCTTTTTTCGTATGCGCGTCAGCTCACGTCGATCGGCATGAAAAAGGCGGGCCCTCCGCAGAGAACCCGCCTGGAAATTGCGTTGCGAAGTCAGATCTACCTGCTGCGTGCGAAATTGACGACCACCGCGACGGCGAAGAACAGCAGGAACAGGAAGAAAAGGATCTGGGCAATACCCGCGGAAGCGCCGGCGATTCCACCGAAGCCGAGTGCAGCGGCAACAAGGGCAATGACCAGAAATACAGCGGCATAGTAAAGCATGATACTCTCCTTTGTGTCGTGAAAGCAAAACGCCTCGTTGCCAGCTCGGTTCCCCTGAAACGCAAAAAGGCGGCCGAAGCCACCTTTTACGGTTTACGCATGATAAACGGGACTTGTCAGGCCGCTTCCTGCTGCTTTTCCTGGAAGAACAGGGCCTGGCTGATCAGCGCCTTGACCATATCCGGATTGAACGGCTTGGTGACGAGGAAGGTCGGCTCGGGCCGCTCTCCGGTCAGAAGGCGTTCGGGGAAGGCGGTGATAAAGATCACCGGAAGAGAGTCGTGCGCGAGAATATCATTCACGGCGTCGATGCCGGAGCTGCCGTCGGCGAGCTGGATATCGGCGAGCACCATGCCGGGCTTGGATCTGTTGTAGAGCTCCACCGCCTCCTTGTGGGTGCGCGCGATGCCCGTGACCCGGTGGCCGAGGCTTTCGACCATCTGCTCGATATCCATCGCGATCAGCGGTTCGTCCTCGATGATCATGATGTCGGTGGCAACCTGGCGGGCAATTTCCGCCGATGCCTCGTCAATGAGGGAAGGAACCAGATCCGGCTCGACCTCGAGGATCGCCGCCGTTTCCTCGTGAGAAAAGTTTTCAAGCGAGATCAGCAAAAAGGCCTGTCGCGGCTTTGCCGGCAGCGCCATCAGGTTCGCGGCGGCGCGCTTTTCCCAGGAATAAGGTGATTCGATGTCTTCGATCTCGATCGTCGTGGAACTGAACAGGCGTGAAAAGAGTTTGTAGAGTGAAACCTTGTCGTCCCCGTCTTCCGGAAAGAGAGAGACATCCTCGATCAGCGTTTCGAGAACGGCGGCAACATAAGCATCGCCGGAGGTTTGCGATCCGGTCACGGCACGAGCGTACCGTCTGAGATACGGCAAATGGGCAGCGATACGAGTTGAAAGCGACATATTTTATAGTCTCCTGCCTCTGTAAATCTAGTGGGAAGGCTCAAAGAGCACTTTCAATGGGGTTAAATGCGTGGGCGAAAAAAAAGTTCCGGCATGGACGGAACTTTTTAACAGGCCCGGCGTTTTCAACCTGAACATTTAAACGCGTACCAACGGGATTAAACTGGTGAAAATCAATAGCAGTCTGGGGAAAGGAGAGGCGCAGCCCGGAACGGCGAAAAGCCCGGAAGAAGCGATCAGCCGCCGTCTCAAGGCCCTCTATAATGCCGTCGAACAGGAGGAGATTCCGGACCGGTTTCTCGACCTGCTCGAACGTCTCGACGCAGCCGAAAGCGCCTCCACGCGCAAAGCGAAAGGATGACGGCCTTGGTCAGGGAAGACGATACGACCTTCAAGCGCGATATGCTGAAGACGGTGCCGAGCCTGCGCGCCTTTGCCGTCTCGCTGTGCGGACATCAGGACCTTGCGGATGATCTTGTCCAGGATACGATCATGAAAGCCTGGGCCAAGCAGGACAGTTTTGCCGCGGGCACGAATATCAAGGCCTGGCTGTTCACGATCCTGCGCAACGAGTTCTACAGCCAGATGCGCAAGAGCGGTCGCGAGATACAGGATTCCGACAATGTTTTCACCGAAAGGCTGTCGACGCATCCCGCGCAATACGGCGCGATGGACCTTCGCGATTTCCGCAAGGCGCTGAACAAGCTTCCCGATGATCAGCGCGAGGCCATCATTCTGGTCGGCGCGTCCGGCTTTTCCTATGAAGAGGCGGCCGCGATCTGCGAATGCGCCATCGGCACGATCAAGAGCCGGATTGCACGCGCGCGCGGCAAACTGCAGGAGCTCCTCGATATTCAGGGCGAAATAGACTTCGGGCCGGATTCGAATTCCGCCGCTGTCGTCAGCAGCGCCTTTGTCTCGCGCCCCGCATGAGAACAGGTCGCGATCATCCGGTCGCGGAATGGATATCGCCGTTCACCCGGGATGACGACCCGGGTGTGCGGCTTTTCTGTGCGTCTCTGGAGTTAATTTCCGCTTGCAGGGAACCTGGGTACTGGTCAGGCGTTGTTGAGCGTGATTGAAATTCCGCCCGTGGAGACGACCACTCGAAATTTGGCGGGAGAAACATTTTCTTCCGCTCCAGAATGAAGAGCTTTTTAGCCTGTGGAACATTTGCCGAGCGATATTGTCGATGCGATCAAGGACCGGGAGAGGCTGGACACCTTATCGCAGACAATCATGCGTGCCGCCGAGGTCGATGAGGATTTCGTCGCAATCGTCGAAGCGGCAGCGCTTCGCTTTTCATGCCCTGCGGCACTGATCCTGATCGCTGACTATGACGAGAATTGGGTGCAAGCCGTCCACGGGATGAAACCGGAGACGGTGCCGACCCGGTCCGGGCTGTTCGTCTATCCGATCGCGCTCCAGCGCGACCCCGCCCTGATCCTCAATGATCCTGTCGAGCAGGGCGATATTGCGCCGTCGGTGCCAAATTATGAAGGACGGCCTGTCAAATTCTTTGCCGGCGCGCCGATCAAGGTGCATGGCGTCAATGCCGGCTCGCTGTGCGTCATCGACGGCAAGAACCATCGCGACATTTCAGATGAGGATGCGGCGGCGCTTCGTCGCCTCGCCAATCTCGCCGGCTCGCTCTACGAGCTGAAGGATGCGGCGCGGGGCAAGGCATCCGCCGACCTTGCTCTGTCTCGGGCCCAAAAGCGCCATTCCATGGCACTGCGCGCCGGCAATATCGCCGCCTGGAGTTGGGACCGCAGGAGCAATACGGTCGAGTGCGACAATGCCATGAGGGAGATGCTTGGCCTGCAGTCCGGCGAGCCGGTGACCTGCCGCAGGCTGCTTTCCGTGATCTCTCCCGAAACCCGCTTCCCCCTGATGCGCCGGTTCAAGGCAGCGCTCGATCGCGGCGAAGAGTATCAATGCGAATTCAAGGCCGCCAGGACCGGAAAATGGCTTCTGTCGCTGGGCGGGGCCTATGAGAGCGTTCTCGCGGTCGATCAGAACGGGTCTGTGTTCGGCGTTGTGGTCGACATCTCGACCACCAAGGAATCCGAACAGAAGACGCGGCTCCTGCTGCGCGAGCTGAACCACCGGGTCAAGAACACGCTCGCCATTGTCCAGTCGATCGCCGGACAGACGCTGCGGCGCTCGCGCACTTCTGCCGAGTTCAACATGGCCTTTTCCGGCCGCCTTCAGGCATTGTCTGCTGCCCATACCCTGCTTTCCGACGAGCAGTGGGGCGCGATCGCGCTTGACCGGCTGCTCAGGTCCCAGGTGGCGCCTTACATCGACAGCAACAGCCGGCAGATCGATATTCACGGCAACGCCGTCTTCCTCGATCCAGATGAGGCGCTGGCGCTCGGCCTTGTCATTCACGAACTGGCAAGCAATGCGGCGAAGTTCGGCGCGCTTTCCACGCGCGCAGGCGTTGTCGACATCACGGTCGCCTGCCGGGATGATGATACCGGCGCCTCCCATCTGGAACTCGACTGGGTGGAGGTTGGCGGCCCGCCGGTTGCTCCGCCCGAGCAGCGCGGCTTCGGCAGCGTGCTGATCGAGCGCAGTCTCGACAAGGTTATCGGCAGCAAGGTCGATGTCGATTTCGCCGATACGGGGCTCAGGGTTCATATTCGCATGCCGCTGCGCTTCTGCTGAGTTTTCTCGTCACTGCCGCCTTCTGGCGGAATGGTGCCCGCCGGGTCAGATGCCCCGGCGGCTTTTTTTATTCAGACAGCGAAAAAATCGTATCGACGCAGGAACAAGGTGTCTGGCAGTACGTTTTGTTGGTGTGCAGCGAGTGAGAAAAACGATAGTAAAAAAATAATAATAAAATGCACTCGTAAAGGAACATCACAGAATAGAGGAGTATTGATATGCTTCGCAAGATTCTTTCGACTACGGCACTGGTAGCAGTTGTTTCCACCGGCGCAGCTTACGCGCAGGATGCCGCCAATACCGATACGATGGACAAGAAGCCCGCCGCGACGAGCGGCATGGAAGCCGGGATGGAAACGGGCGCGACGCCGGTCTTCCCCGAGCGTCAGGTTGCGTCCGAGGATGCAAAGAGCTTCTTCGGTTCGACCGACCAGCAGGTTCTCGCAAGCTCGCTCCTCGGCTGGCCCGTCTATGGCCAGGATGCCGATGATCAGGGCCGCGAACAGGTCGGTGACATTAATGACATCGTGATGGGCTCCAACGGCGAAGTGACCGCTGCCGTGATCGGCGTCGGCGGCTTCCTCGGCATCGGCGAAAAGGATGTCGCCGTTTCCTTTGACCGTCTCGGCTGGCAGCAGGGCGAGAACGGCAACTGGCTGACGATTGATGCCACCAGCGAGGAGCTGGAGAACGCGCCGTCCTTCGAATATGACGATCCGAATCTGCTGGAGAACGGCACGGCCGCAATGCGTGAAGAGGCCGACCAGCTTCGCACGGCAACCAATGACGCGGCCAACAATGTTGCCAACGAGACGCAGGATCTCGCTAACACGGCCGGCAACGCCCTGAACCAGGCCGGCGACGCTGCCGGCAATGCGATGAATGACATGGTCGCCGGCGTGAACAACATGGGCGAGAATGCGGCGGAGGAAATGAACGCCGACAATCCGATGCTTGAAAACATGTCGGAAGTGGATATGGCGTCGATTTCCTTCGATGATCTTGACGATGCAACCGTGCTGAGCGCCGATGGCGACAGCGTTGGCGAAATCTCCGACGTCATGACCCACGGCGACCAGAGTCAGATCATTCTGATTGTCGATGTCGGCGGTTTCCTCGGCATCGGCGAGAAGCCCGTCGCCATCTCGGCCGATTCGGCGCGGATCATGAGCGATGGCAACGACTATGTCGTTCAGACCAGCTATGACCGCGAGACGCTGGAAAACCAGCCGGAATTCTCCGAACAGGCGATGAATGAAAATCCGGATGCCGTTCTTCTGAACTGATAACTCCGGAAGCAGTTCGTTGCGGAAAGGCCCGCGATCTTCGGATCGCGGGTTTTTCTTTGGTCGAAGGGGCAATCAGACGCCGGCTTTCTCATGCCACTTGCCGCCTTCGCCGCGCTGGAGAAAGGGCGTTGAAAAACAGGCATGGATGTTTTCGGCAAGGCCGGGCTGGAAGTCCTCAAGCAGGGCGCGGTGTTTCATTGTCTGCAGCATCGCCGCGCCGATCGCCACCGGGCGGATGCCGCATTTTTCCAGAAGCGAAAGGCCTGCGATGATCGAGCGGCCCGACGAGATCACATCGTCGACAAGGGCGACGCGCTTGCCGGTCAGGAGCGGCAGCATGCGCGGATCGATGAACAGGCGCTTTTCCTGATCCGGCGTGGTTACCGAGCTCATCGGCATCGACAGGGCGTCTTCGTACCAGAACTTGCGGGAATTGCCGAGAGGAACGAAGCGGGCATGGCCTAGCGCTCTTGCAACCCCGGCGGCGAGCGTCAGTCCAAGCGTCGGTAGGCCGACGACGATATCGGGCGTGGCCGCCTCAAGTCGTCCGGCAAGGTCTTCGGCCAGCGCGTCGCGGACGGTAAACGACGCCTGGTTGATGATCAGCGAGGCGAGACCGCCGTCATTCACCGTGCGGATCGGCAGCAGCAACTGCCGTCCGTCGGCAAGGGTCGCGGGATAGGCGCTGGAGAGCGGCGCATGCGGATCATGCGTCTGCGGGGGCAGGAATTCCTGCCAGAAATCATAAGGTTGCATCGGGGGCATGTCCTGGTCATGTCGGTGCGTGTCTTCCTCCTTGCGGCCATGGTAAAGATGCTGCCTGGCGGCGCGGTGCAAAAAACACACTTGCCCTGCCATTTATGCTTGGGTAGCCAGTAGACGCAAGCGCGAGGGTAAAAAGCGGGGTTCAGATGATCCATCTCTACAGGGTCGGCGGTGTCAAGACGGCCTTGCCGTCGTCGGGCGCGTTGGAGCCGCTCGGCGAGGACGTGATCTGGATCGACATGCTCGATCCCACCGAGGCCGACATGCAGCACATGGAAAAGCTTCTGGGCGTGATGCTGCCGACCCGCGAGACGTTGAAGAATATCGAGCCCTCCAGCCGCTATTATACCGAGGGCAACGCGGTCTACATGACCGCCTCGATCGTGATGAACGTGGACTTCGGTCTTGCCCAGCTCACCGATGTCGGCTTCATCCTGGCCGAAGGCCGGCTGGTGACCATCCGCCATGCGGAGCCGAAGCCGTTCTTTCTCTTTGCCGCCGACCTGAAGCGTCTCGATATCGGGCCCGGGCAGGGCGTGCGGGTTCTTGCCCACCTGCTTGACACGATTGTCGATCGTACGGCCGAAATTCTGGAACTGGCGGTCGCCAGGATCGACAATATCTCGATTGCCGTCTTCGGCGAGGGGGTGCGCGGCCGCCGTCGCCCGCCGGTCGAGCTCGAGGAGCGGCTGATCGAGATTTCGACCTATCACCGGCTTGTCAGCAAGACGCGCGACAGCCTGATCACGCTGGCGCGGCTTTCCACCTATGTCCAGGCGCTCGGCCGCGTGCGCGACGACAAGCCGACAAAGGATCTCTGCCGCATCGTTGCCCACGACATCCAGTCCTTGTCCGAACACGCGAGTTTCGTCTCGTCTAACATTTCCTTCCTGCTTGATTCGTCGCTCGGTCTCGTTAACCTCGAACAGAACAACATCATGAAGTTTTTCTCCGTGGTTTCCGTGGTTTTCGCGCCGCCGATGCTGATTGCCGGCATCTATGGCATGAACTTCGATCGTATGCCCGAATTGCACTGGGCATACGGTTATCCGGGCGCCATTGCGGCCATGCTCTTGACCGCCGTGCTCGCCATCTACTGGCTGCGTTTGCGCGGCTGGTTCTAGGGCTTTGGGTGTACAAAACTGGTTGCGCGATTGCGGTTGCCGCGAAGCTTGACTAGCATGGCCGTGAAAACTATGGTGCGCGCGACTTGACCGGGGGGTCCCAAACGCTTTATCGCATTGCTGAAACCTCCGCCGAGGCCAGTTCGGCCAGGGCGGATTTTCCAGGAAAGCGGATTTGATGGCTGAGGACGGGCAGGAGGACTTGGATGAACGCCGCAAGCGGCTGGCCAGTGAACTGGGCGCGCTGCGGAAAGGTCAGGATGGAGAAAGCGGGAAGAAGGCGGAAACAACCGCCAATGACCGTCGCGAAATGTCGAAGGGTCTGAAGCTTTCGAGCGAATTCATGGCCGCCATTTTCGTCGGTTTCATGCTCGGTTATCTCCTCGACAAGTTTGCCGGGACCAGCCCCTGGGGCATGATCGGCTTTCTTCTTCTCGGTTTTGGCGCCGGGGTCTTGAATGTGTTGCGCTCCGTCGGTTATGTGGCTGAGCCGGAAGACCGTCTGAAGAAGGGCGGGAAATAGAGTTTGGTTCTGCGCGCATGACCGCCCCAAGCGGGCGCGCGCAAGGTGAGAAGAGAGAGCACAGGTGTCAAACGATCCGACCCATCAGTTTCAGATCCATAACATCGTACCGATCAATGTCGGCGGACTGGACTTTTCCTTCACCAATGCATCGCTGTTCATGGCGGTGACGGTGGCTGCGGCCGCCGGCTTCATGTATCTGGCGACGTCCAAGCGCGGCCTCATTCCTTCGCGCACCCAGTCGATTGCCGAGTTGCTCTACGAATTCGTGGCCTCGATGCTGAGAGAGGGGGCCGGAACGAAGGGCATGGTGTTCTTCCCCTTCGTGTTGACGCTCTTCCTGTTCCTGCTGACGGCCAATCTGATTGGCATGTTCCCCTATTTCTTCTCCGTGACCAGCCAGATCGTCGTGACCTTTGCCCTTGCCATTCTGGTGATGAGCGTGGTGGTCGGCTACGGCGTCTACAAGCACGGCTTCGGCTTCTTCAAGGTGTTTGTGCCTTCCGGCGTTCCGGCAGCGCTCTTGCCGTTGGTGACGATGATCGAGATCGTTTCGTTTCTCTCTCGTCCCATCAGCCTGTCGGTTCGTCTTTTTGCCAATATGCTGGCCGGCCATATCACGCTCAAGGTTTTTGCCGGCTTCGTCGTCTCGCTGAGCGCGATCGGCACGATCGGAACCGGCGGCGCTATCCTGCCGCTGGCCATGACCGTCGCTCTGACGGCGCTGGAATTCCTGGTGGCCTTCCTGCAGGCCTATGTGTTTGCAGTCCTGACCTGCATGTATCTTAACGATGCCGTCAACGCAGGCGATCACTAGGGAATAAACTCTGTCGGTTCGGCTGGACAGCGCGGACCGGCATCGCTATTAAGCCGCAACAACCCATTCTTTCGAAGGAGTTCTTTTATGGAAGCGGAAGCAGCAAAGTTCATTGGTGCCGGTATTGCATGCCTCGGCATGGGTGCAACCTCCATGGGTCTGGGCCGCATCTTCGGTGATTACCTCACCGGCGCCCTGCGTAACCCCTCTGCAGCCGACAGCCAGTTCGGCCGCCTGGTTTTCGGCTTTGCCGTTACCGAAGCGCTCGGCATCTTCTCGCTGCTCGTCGCTCTTCTCCTGCTCTTCGCCGTTTAAGTCTAAACGGTCTGACGTTTTGGTCACGGCGTTTGGTTAGAACGCCGTGACATCGTTATCGAAGACCTCTGGAGGCGAGCATGATTGTGACACCGGCTCTGGCGCAGACATCGGAAAGCGCGGAAGCGCATACCGAGACGACGCTGGCCGAACTCGAGCATCACGAAGAACAGGTGTTCCCGCCATTTGATTTTGCGACCTTTCCGTCGCAGATCCTGTGGCTGGCCATTACGTTCGGCATCTTCTATCTGGTGATGAAGAGGGTGATCGTCCCGCGCGTCGGCTCCATTCTGGAAGACCGGCATGACCGGATCGCCCAGGATCTCGACGAGGCCGAAAGGCTGCGCAACGAGGCTGATGCCGCGATTGCCGCTTATGAAAAGGAACTGGCCCGGGCGCGTGACGAAGCGCGTTCGATTTCGGCGGCTGCCGCCGAAAAGGCGCGGGCCGAAGCCGAGGCCGAACGGGCTGAGCTTGAGGCCGAGCTTGGCAAGAAGCTTTCCGAAGCCAATGCCCGGATCGAGAAGGTTCGCTCCGAAGCGCTGGCCGAAGTCGGCACGATTGCCGAAGACACCGCCGCCCAGATCGTCACCCACCTCATTGGCGGGCGCGTGGCCAAGGGCGACGTGGAAGCGGCCGTCTCATCGGCCAAGGAGGCTTGATCATGGCACTTGACGCGACATTTTATGCCTTTGTCGGCCTGATCCTGTTCTTCATCGTCGTGGCCTATTTCAAGGTCCCCGGCATCATGCTTCGCTCGCTTGATTCGCGCGCGGACGAGATTCGCGATGAATTGGCCGAAGCCAAGCGTCTGCGCGAGGAGGCCCAGCACGTTCTGGCCGACTATCAGCGCAAGCGCCGTGAGGCTGAGGAAGAAGCCAAGGATATTGTCGCTGCGGCCGAACGCGAGGCCCAGTCGATCAAGGAAGAGGCGCGCCGCAAGACGGAAGAATATGTCGAGCGCCGCACCGCCTTTTCCGAGCAGAAGATCCGCCAGGCCGAGCATGACGCCATCGAGGCCGTGCGTGGCGCGGCGGTCGATGTTGCCGTGGAAGCGGCGCGCATCGTTCTGGAAAAGAAGGCAACGCCTGCCGTTCAGTCGAAGCTGTTTTCCAAGTCCGTCGACTCGGTCAAGACGCGGCTCAACTGAGGGCGCATATGCCTTTATGAAGAAGAATATCGGCAAGCGCTTCGGCGCTTGCCGTTTTTGTTTGCGGCAAGCTGGCACAGCCGCGGCCTGCACAATCCGGGAGTGATCAAATGGCAGAACGCATTGACGGCAAGGCGATTGCCGCGAGGGTGATCGAGAAGATCAAGGCAGCGACGGCCGAGCTTGGCCACGCCAAGGGCGTCGTGCCGGGGCTGGCGGTCGTGATCGTCGGCGATGATGCGGCCAGCCATACCTATGTGACGGCCAAGGGCAAGCGCGCCAAGGAATGCGGTTTTCATTCGGTGCAGGTGA
The DNA here is from genome assembly GCA_963676545.2 of uncultured Martelella sp. Taxonomy (GTDB): domain Bacteria; phylum Pseudomonadota; class Alphaproteobacteria; order Rhizobiales; family Rhizobiaceae; genus Martelella. The sequence goes on from CAXXRG010000003.1 coordinate 1,136,650, forward strand.
CGCTTGATGCGGATACCAGTCAGGAAGAGCTTGAGAGGGTGGTCGGCGAGCTCAACGCCGATCCTGCGATCCACGGCATTCTCGTGCAGCTTCCGCTGCCCGGTCATCTTGACGAGTTTCCGGTGATCCAGATGATCCGCCCGGAAAAGGATGTTGACGGGCTTTCGGTCGTCAATGCCGGCAAGCTCGCCGTGGGCGACCTGAAGACCGGACTGATCTCCTGCACGCCAGCCGGCGCGATGATTCTCGTCCGTTCGATCCACGGCGATGACCTCTCGGGCCTCAACGCCGTGGTCATCGGCCGTTCCAACCTGTTCGGCAAGCCGATGGGAAGGCTTTTGCTGCAGGCGAACGCCACGGTCACCATGGCGCATTCGCGCACCGCCGATCTGGCCGCCGTCTGCCGCAGCGCCGATATACTGGTGGCGGCAACGGGCAGGGCGGAAATGGTCAAGGCGGATTGGGTGAAGCCCGGCGCGACGGTCATCGATGTCGGCATCACCCGCGTGCCGGCGCCCGAGCGCGGCGAGGGCAAGACCCGCCTCCTCGGTGATGTCGACTTTGCCGCCTGCGAAAAGGTTGCCGGCGCGATTACGCCGGTTCCCGGCGGCGTCGGACCTATGACGATCACCATGCTGATGGCCAATACCGTGATCGCCGCCTATCGCGCGGCAGGTCTTGAGGCGCCGCGCTTCTGAAGCGACGCGCCGGGCGCCGCAAGAGATCAGGCGCTGACCTTCAGTTGAAGGCCTTGAAGGTGACGAGGGTGAAGGTGTCCTTTACCCCGTCGATCGTCTGCAGCTGGTTGGTCACGAAATGCCCGATATCGACCTCGGCCGGGAGATAGAACTTGGCGAGGAGGTCGTAATGGCCGGAGGTCGAGTAGATCTCCGAGGTCTCCTCGAGCGTGCGCACGACAACGTCCGCCACGTCATAGGCCTGACCGGGATGGCATTTGAACTGCACGAAAATGGTCTGCATGGTTTATCCTGACAGGGGCACCGGCGCGGGCGGCCTGGGCCGCGACCGCGGCTGTTGAAACAGATGTCATCTAGCGGAAATTCGAAGGCTCCGCAAATGATCCACGTTCCGCAGATCTCCATAACGATACCATATTCCGTTATATGTCATTCGGCAGAAGCCATATGCATAACGGGCAGGGCTGAGACATTTACCTCGGGCTACAATGCCGAATCGAAAGCTTTTGCTGCACGAGCCGGAACAATCACCGCCGGATACGGCGTTGAGGGAAGAGACAAAAGGGAGACTATCCATGGCCATATCGGAACTGCTTATCAGTCGCCTCAAGGACGGGACGCTTGCGCGTTCCGGCGCTTTCATCGCCGGTGAATGGACGGAGGCCGCGACCGGCGGCAAGACCTTCGATGTCACCAATCCGGCAACCGGGGAGGTGATTGCGACCCTTCCGGATTGCGGCCGGGAAGACGTCGACAAGGCAATCGCGGCGGCGCACGAGGCGCAGAAGAGCTGGGCGAAGAAGACCGGCAAGGAACGCGCGGCGGTGCTGCGCAAGCTCTACGACCTGATGGTCGCCAATGCTGATGACCTGGCAACGATCCTCACCATCGAGATGGGCAAGCCCTGGGCCGAGGCGCGCGGCGAGATCCTCTACGGCGCAGCCTATGTCGAGTGGTTCGGCGAGGAGGCCAAGCGCGCCTATGGCGACATCATTCCGGGCCACCAGGCCGACAAGCGCATCATGGTCATCCGCCAGCCGGTCGGCGTCGTCGGCGCCATCACGCCTTGGAATTTTCCGAATGCGATGCTCGCGCGCAAAATGGCGCCGGCGCTGGCCGCTGGCTGCTCGATCATTTCCAAGCCGGCCCAACTGACGCCGCTTTCCGCGCTGGCGCTTGCCTATCTTGCCGAGCAGGCGGGACTGCCCGCAGGCCTGTTCTCGGTGGTTACGGCCACTTCCTCCTCAATGGTCGGCAAGGCGTTCAGCGAGGACGACCGGGTGCGCAAGGTGACCTTCACCGGCTCAACCGATGTTGGCCGGATCCTGATGCGGCAGGGTGCCGACCAGATCAAGAAGCTCGGGCTGGAGCTTGGCGGCAACGCCCCCTTCATTGTGTTCGACGATGCCGATCTCGATTCCGCTGTCGACGGCGCGATCGCGTCCAAATACCGCAATGCCGGGCAGACCTGCGTGTGCGCCAACCGCCTTTACGTTCAGTCCGGCGTCTATGACGCCTTCGCCGACAAGCTTGCCAAGCGCGTGTCGGACCTCAAGGTCGGCGACGGTATGGCGGAAGGCATGGATATCGGCCCGATGATCGACGAGAACGCGGTCGAGAAGGTGCAGGATCATATTCAGGACGCCGTATCCAAAGGCGCTGAAATCACCCTTGGCGGCGGGCGTCATGATAAGGGCGGTCTGTTCTTCCAGCCGACGGTTCTCACAGGCGTGACGCCTGAGATGAAATGTGCGCGCGAGGAAACCTTCGGCCCGGTCGCGCCACTGTTCAGGTTCGAGACAGAGGAGGATGTCATCCGCATGGCGAACGACACCGAATTCGGCCTCGCCTCCTATTTCTTCTCTGGCGATGTGGCGAAGATCTTCCGGGTTGCCGAAGCGCTGGAATACGGCATTGTCGGCGTCAACACCGGCCTCATCTCCACCGAGGTCGCGCCCTTTGGCGGCGTCAAGCAGTCCGGCCTCGGCCGGGAAGGCTCCAAATACGGCCTCGATGACTATACCGAGCTGAAATATATCTGCCTCGGCGGTATCGCGTAGCGAAAACAAGAAAGGCAAGCTTTGGGCCGCCTCGGATTGCTGACAAAGCCTGTGTCAGACAGAAGGACTAGCGCCATGCTCCGTCACCCCGGCCTTGAGCCGGGGGCCAGGGCTGCAGAAACACCTTTTCCATCAAGCCATTGAGCTCGATGGTCTTCGGTATTTGGCCCTGGATACCGGCTCAAGGCCGGTATGACGGAAGTGAGATGTTTGGGTGTGTTTCAACAAAAAAGGCGGGCTCAGCGGCCCGCCTTTCTGTATTCCGCGCATGGAGCGGCCGTCAGTCCTTGGCGCGCTCCACATAGGAGCCATCCTCGGTGAGGATCACCACGCGGGTGCCGGCGTCGATATGCGGCGGCACCATGGTGCGTACGCCGTTGGACAGCATCGCGGGCTTGTAGGAGGAGGACGCCGTCTGGCCCTTGACCACCGGCTCGGTCTCCATGATTTCCAGCGTCACATGGCGCGGCAGTTCCAGCGCGATGGCAACGCCCTCATGGATCGACAGGATCACCGTCATGCCCTCCGACAGATAGTTGGCGGCATCGCCCACATCATCGGCACTCATGGTGAGCTGGTCGTAGGTCTCGGGGTTCATGAAGTGGAACCCTTCGGCGTCGTTATAAAGGAAGGTGTGGTCCGTATCCTCGACGAAAGCCCGCTCCACCTGCTCGGTCGTCTTCCAGCGTTCCGAAACCTTGGTGCCGTCGGCAATGCGGCGCATGTCCACCTGGGTTACGGGCGTGCCCTTGCCGGGGTGAAAATTCTGGGCGGTAAGAACGACATAGAGCTTGCCGTCGACATCGACGACATTGCCCTTGCGCAGCGATGAGGCAATGACCTTGACCATGAGACTTCCTTGCTTTGGCGGCCGGGACTATCTATAGACCGCGCATTCCCTTTGAATTCGTGAGAGCGGAACTAACGCAAAACCGCCCTGAATTCCAGTGCCAAACGCCGGATTGCAACGAACGGGCAGGAAAGGCTTCAGGAAACATGCCGGACGAAGACAAAGCTGCCGCGTCATCGCCCTGGTGGCTGCCCGACAGGCATCTTGACCGCCGGCCGGCGCTTCTTGCGCGCAACCGGGTCATGGCGGCGATGCGGGCCTGGTTTGCGGATGAGGACTTCGTCGAGGCCGATCTGCCGGCGCTGCAGGTCTCGCCCGGCAACGAGACCCATCTCCACGGGTTTTCGACAGCAATGATCGGCAATGGCGGGGCGGCGAAGACCATGTACCTGCACACCTCGCCGGAATTTACCGCCAAGAAACTGCTGGCGGCGGGGGAGGAACGGCTGGTCACCTTTTCCCATGTCTATCGCAACCGGGAGCGAGGGCCGCTGCACCACCCGGAATTCACCATGGTGGAATGGTATCGCACGCACGCGCCCTATGAGCGTCTGTTTGCCGACTGCGCTGCCTTGCTGGCGCTTGCGGCGCGGGCCGCGGCGACCGGGCGCTTCGTCTGGCGGGGAAGCGATTGCGACCCTTTCGCCGAAATCGAGCGGATGAGCGTTGCCGAGGCCTTTGCGCGTTTTGCCGGGGTCGACCTTCTGGCGACGATCGCGGCGGACGGCGAGACCGACCGCGACGGTCTTGCCGGGCAGATGGGCGACAAGGGGCTTCGATATGGCGATGATGACAGCTGGTCCGACCTTTTTTCGCGCGTGCTTGTCGAGAAGATCGAACCGAAGCTCGGCCATGGCCGCGCCACGCTGCTTGATGCCTATCCGGCGCCCGAGGCTGCCCTTGCCCGCAAGAGCGCGGACGATCCGCGCGTCAGCGAGCGCTTCGAGCTTTATGTCTGCGGCGTCGAGCTTGCCAACGGCTTTGGCGAACTGACCGATCCGATCGAGCAGCGTCGCCGGTTCGAGGCGGATATGGCGGAGAAAGCGCGTATCTACGGCGAGGCCTACCCGATCGACGAGGACTTTCTCGCAGCCCTCGCGCATATGCCTCCGGCAAGCGGCATCGCGCTCGGCTTCGACCGGCTGGTGATGCTTTCAACCGGCGCGCGCCGGATCGAGGATGTGCTCTGGGCGCCCGTTGCGGGTTGACCCTCAGTTGCCATCGCCGTTGCAGGCGTGGCGGGTCAGATCATTGCCGGCGAGCATGGGCTGCAGCGTGCGCAATTGCGCGCTGCCGCCGTTTCGAAGATCCGGCTGGATGATCATCGGCGCGTTCTTCGGCCACCAGTCGCCGCTTGCCCAATAGGCCCAGCCGACCCAGGCCTTCTGATCGTTCTGGATGATGTCCACGATCTGCTTCAGGCCGCGCAGGCATTCGATGTTGTCGGACGTGCCAAATTCGCCAAGAAAACCCTGATAGTCATTGGCGTTCAGCCAGGCGGTAAAGCTCTTGATGGCGTCGACCGCGCCGTTGATATGGCTGCAGTCATCTGCCTTGCCGGAATAGTCGGCGTCGGCATATTGATGCACCTCGAAGGCAAAGAAGTCCTGGGGGTCGACGACGCCGGTCATGACCGAGGCATTGGAGGGGCCGTAGAAAGTCTGCTCCCAGCTGTGGGCGCCGGTCCAGGCCGTGCCCGGAACGAGGATCAGGTTGCCGGCTCCGATGTTGCGGATTGCCGCGATCGCTGCGTTCGCGGCGGTCAGCCACTCCGGCGCCTCGATGTCGTGCGGTTCGTTCATCAGGCCGAAGATGACATCATCGTCGTTCGCGAACACGGCCGAGAGTCGCTTCCAGAAATCGGCGAAGGCATCGACCGGAACATCCGGGCTGCCGATCACCTGGCCGCGATAGCGCGCGTAATTGTGCGGATCGAGGATGACGACCATATTGTTGTCGCGGGCGGCGGAGACCGTGGCCTGGATGCGGGCCATTTCCGCCGGGTCGAAGATCCCGTTCAGAGAGGGCTGGAGCCTTTCCCAGAGAAAGGGCAGGCGGATGGCGTTGAACTTGTCCTTGGCAAGCGAGTCGATCGTATCCTTGGAAGGGTAGATATAGCCCTGGCCGTAAGGGTCGCCGGGCTGGCCGAACTCGGCGCCGGCAATGTTGATCCCGTGCAGCGTCATTTCACAGTTCTGCCCGGCAAGGGCGGTTGATGACATTGCCAGTGACAAGGCGGTGAAAGCGACCGCGGCGGTCGACAGTCGTGTTTTGAACTTTGTCATAAAAGCCCGACATGGCGCGGATCCCCTCAAGCGACGCATATACTGATACTCCAATCATCCATTCCGCTCTCGGGCGGTCGGCCCCTGTCATGGCAGCGATCATCGGACTATAGCGCGGGTGGGTCCGTTGAAGTCAAGCCGCCCTCTCTGCCGGTAACAATAGTGTGCGGTCCGGCAGATGAAAACAAACGGAGAGGCGCGTTTGGCGGCAATCCGCATCTTTGAGTCGTGGATGCTACAGCGCAGACAGCCATGACATAGTCTGATGGCCCATGGGGCGGTTGAAAGCGCATTCGCCAGCCTTTATGACCGGTTGGCTGCGTGGATAAGCGACGGCCGGCGCTCACTGAACGGGAAACGACAATGAAAGACTTCGTGCTCACGGTAACCTGCCCTTCAACGCGCGGCATTGTCGCGGCGATTTCCGGCTATCTTGCGGCGGAGGGATGCAACATCATCGACAGTTCCCAGTTCGATGATCTGGAGACCGGTCGCTTCTTCATCAGGATCAGCTTCATCTCCGAAACCGGGACCGGGCTTGAGGCCTTGCGGGATGGATTTGCCGCGGTCGCCGCTCCCTTCGACATGGATTACAAATTCCATGACGGTGAATACCGGCTGAAGACGCTGATCATGGTCTCGCGCTTCGGTCATTGCCTCAATGACCTTCTCTACCGCTGGCGCATCGGGGCGCTGCCGATCGACATCGTCGGCGTGGTGTCGAACCATCTCGACTACCAGAAGCTCGTCGTCAATCACGATATCCCCTTCTACCACATTCCGGTGACGAAGGAGACGAAACCCGCAGCCGAGGCGAGGCTCTTCGAACTCATCGACCAGACGGAGGCCGAACTGGTGGTGCTGGCGCGCTACATGCAGGTGCTCTCGGACGATCTGTGCCGCAAGATGGCCGGGCAGGTGATCAATATCCATCATTCCTTTTTGCCGAGCTTCAAGGGCGCGAACCCCTACAAGCAAGCCTATCAGAGGGGCGTGAAGCTGATCGGGGCGACAGCGCACTATGTTACCGCCGATCTCGATGAAGGCCCGATCATCGAGCAGGAGACGGTGCGCATCACCCATGCGCAAAGCCCGCAGGACTACGTTGCGCTGGGCCGCGATGTCGAGGCGCTGGTCCTGGCGCGGGCCATTCATGCCCATATCCACCACCGCGTATTCGTTAACGGCAACCGTACGGTTGTCTTCCCGCCGTCGGCTGGCTCCTACGCCTCGGAACGTATGGGCTGACCACAGTCCTTTCGATCCGGTGTATGCACTCACTGGTTGTATTCTTGAGGGGCGGTCAAATTTCCTGGCCGCCCCTCTTGTCTGTTGCGTCGACCTCTCTATCTAGTGGGAGGCTGTCTGCCGCGGTCCCGACGCAGGAGCATTAAGTTTTTCTCATCGGCAGCGTTTTGACATGTTTTTGAAGAATTTCGACGATATACACAAAATATAAGCATGGTTTCGATTCGGCTTTTCGGGTAAAACCTGTCCCGTCGCAGTCTTTTCCAACCTTTCGCAATGCGGGAGCGTTCAATGTCTTTCCAGGCGCTGAGAACGAGAAACATGAACGAAGCCAGATGCGTGACAGGTGTGCACCGATGCTGTCGCACGGGTGAGAGGCTCCTTCGGGCCGCACATCAAGGTTGAAACAAATTGGCCGGTCATTTCCAGGCCGGAGTTGATGAACATGAAAAAGCAGATGGTTGAATTCGGTGGTCAGCCGGTCGGGATCGTCGTTCCCGAAAACGGACGGCTGAGATTTGTCGCCGTCAAGTTTCACGTGCATGAACTGGATGGCGGCCTCTATGCCACCATGGAAGAATTGCGCGCCGCGATCCGGGATCATCTCTCGCGTTGGTCGGGCGACGATAATGCGCGGGTGGCGGCTGCCGGCTAACCGGTCGCACGGCTTGCGTCCCGCGTCTTGATACCTATTGTGCCGGCTTCATGGCGGGCGTAAGCTTCGTCTGACGGCACGCGGCGCTCGTTCAGGTACCGCGCCGGAAAAACGGGGTCGGCTTGCCGGAACAAACAGGACGCTTGCGCGTTGGTGAGTGCAGTGGCCGAACTCAAATTTGGGAGATCCGATATGGCAGAAAGCAGAAGCACCGGTGGACAGGCTGGCAAGACGACCGAAGCCGACATTCAGGCGCAGATCGACCAATTGCGCGAGGATATTGCCGGCCTGACGAAACTGATCGGCACGCTCGGCAATGAGAAGGCCTCCGACGCACGGGCGCGCGCCGAGAAATTCCGTGACGACGCGACGAAGAAAGGCCAGGAGGCCTATGATCGGGCGCGCGAGGAAGCGATGTCGATCGAAGAGGATATCGAGGATCACATCCGCAGCCGTCCGCTGCAGTCCATCCTGATGGCTGCCGGTTTCGGTTTCCTGGCCGCGCTGCTGACGCGGCGTTAAGGCATGGATCGGTTCATCTCTCTGACGGCGGCCATCATGGCAATTGATGGCCGCATGGTCGCGCGTTCGGCCAAGCGGAACGCCGTCCTGATCGTCATCCTGCTGTTTCTGTTCATGTCCGCCTATGTGAGCGGCGTAATCGCGCTCGCCATCTATCTGGCGGAAGTCTTCGGCCCGCTCGGCGCTGCGTTGACCGTGGCCATTTCCTCGCTGACGCTCGCAATCTTCGTGCTTGCCTATGCGATGCTGATGAACCGGGCGGAGCGGCGGCGTTATCGCGCTGCAAAATATGCGACCGAGGAAATGCTGGAAGGTATTCTCGGCGTCGTTCCGGTGATGATGAAGCAGAAGCCGATCTCCGGCCTGACTGCGGTCGCAGGGCTTGCCTTCGTACTGGCGCGGGCCTTTCAGAAGAAATAGCGCCGGCCTTGGCCGGACAAGGCGGCGCAAGGCCGCCTTTTTGATGCTTCCGGCAAGTGACGCCGGAAGGTCGCGACAGCGTCTGCGGCGCGGACGCTCTTTCCTCGGGGGAGCTATCATGACAATTGCACCAAAAGATTTGCCGAAACGCCAACTCGGCGCCACCGATATGATGATTACCCGTGCCGGCTTCGGCGCCTGGGCCATCGGCGGCGGCGGATGGGCGGCCGGATGGGGCGCGCAGGACGACAGCGATTCGATTGCCGCCATTCGCAAGGCCGTCGATGCAGGGATAAACTGGATCGACACGGCCTCCGTTTACGGTCTCGGCCACTCGGAAGAGGTCGTCGGCAGGGCGATTGCCGGCATGGACCCATCGGAACGGCCCTTTGTCTTCACCAAATGCGGCATGGTCTGGAACGATGACGATCCGATGGAAACGCCGCAACGTGTCGGCAACCCGGAAAGCCTGAGAGCGCAGACGGAAGCCTCGCTGAAGCGGCTCGGCGTCGATGTCATCGACCTGATGCAGGTTCACTGGCCATCGAACGACGTGCCGCTCGCCGAATATTGGGGCGCGATGTGCGACCTGAAGGCTGAAGGCAAGGTGCGGGCAATCGGTCTTTCCAACCATGGCATCGACCAGCTCGAGGAATCCGAGGCAATCGGCCATGTCGATACGCTGCAGCCGCCCTTTTCGGCGATCCGGCGCGACACGGCGGTCGAGCTGCTGCCCTGGGCGCGTGCCAACGATACGGGCGTGATCTGCTACAGCCCGATGCAGGCCGGGCTTTTGACAGGGCGCTTCTCGAAGGAGCGGGCCGCTTCTCTGCCCGATGATGACTGGCGCAAGAACAGTGGCAATTTCAACGGCCAGGCGCTTGAAGCCAATCTGGCATTGGCCGAAGCGCTGAAGCCGGTAGCAGAGCGCCACGGCGTCAGCCAGGCGGCCATTGCCATTGCCTGGGTTCTGGCCTGGCCGGGCTTGACCGGCGCGATTGTCGGCGCGCGCAAGCCCGAGCAGATCGACGGCTGGATTGCCGCGGCCAGCCTGGAACTTGACGATGATGATCTCGACACGATTGCCGCCGCGATCGAGAAGACAGGCGCCGGCAGCGGGCCTCTGCGCCCCTGAGCTGCCGCGACGCACAGAAGTCTGGAGACGAAGACATGAAAACCATCAACCGCATCCCCCAGATCGGCTTTGGCACATGGAAGAGACGCGGCGACGAGGCTTACAGGACGGTGCTTGCCGCGCTTGAGGCGGGCTATCGCCATATCGATACGGCCCAGGCCTATGGCAATGAGGCCGAGGTCGGTCGCGCGCTTGCCGATTCCGGTCTGAGCCGGGACGAGATATTCGTGACCACCAAGGTGTGGATCGACAATTACGGCGAGGACGCTTTTAGACGGAGCGTCGAGGAAAGCCTCGACAAGCTCGGCGGCGCGCAGATCGATCTCCTTCTGCTGCATTGGCCGGGGCGCGCCGGCGGGCCGGCATTCGAAGACTATATCGGCCGGCTGGCCGACGTGCATGACGCCGGCCTTGCCAGTCAGATCGGCGTTTCCAATTTCACGTGTGCGCTGATGGACAAGGCCGCCGGGCTGCTCGGCGATCGCAAGATCGCCGCCAATCAGGTCGAATGCCATATCTTCCACCAGAACCGGCAGGTCGCAGATTATTGCGACAGCCATGGCGTCGCCTTTACCGCCTACTCGCCGCTGGCGCAGGGCAAGATTGCGGGTGATCCGACACTCGGGGCAATCGGCGAGGCTCATGGCGTAAGCGAGGGCGAAATCGCGCTTGCCTTCCTGATGGCGGAAGGCCATGTGGTGATTCCGACCTCGAGCAAGCCGGAACGGGTGAAATCGAACCTCGCGGCCGCCGACATCGAACTCTCGCAGGACGAGATCGGGCGTCTGAGAGCCCTCGACAAGGGCGAACGGCTGATCGATCCGGAATGGGCGCCGGACTGGGACTGAGCGAGAACGGGCTTGGCAGCACTCGTCGTGATGTGCTGCCAAGTTATTGAAAAATATCGTAAAAATCAAATTTCGGATTGAAGCCGTCGCGAAAATACGTCAGCCTTTGACATTGTCAACGACAATGAGGTGGAACATGCGATTTGCTTCCGAACTTGAAATGCAGCTTGCCGGCTACGGGCTGACCACGGCCCATATTCTCTATCGCCTTCCCGATTTCGACAGCCTCCTGCAAACCTATCTCTGGCAGGACTACGATCTCGCGCCCGATTTTCCGCAAATGCACAAGTTTCTCGATTTCTGGAAGCAGAACCTCGACGGTCCTCTGCATTCGGTTCGCTATGCCCACAAGCGGCTGATCGGCCCGAATGAATGGCGTCAGGTCTCCGGCGAGATCACGCTGCACTGATAAGGCTCAGGCTTCGCCGATCCGCTCGATTACCAGCGGGCGGGCGGCGGGCGCTTCGTCCGCGATCGCATAGGCGGCGCGCAGCGTCTGCATTGCGGCGTCGCAATCATCGGCTGTTGCCGCGTGGACCAGGCCGAGCGGCGCGCCTGCTTCGACAAATGTGCCGGGTGGCAGGAGCTCGGAAAAACCGACGCGATGGTCGATGCGCTCGCCGGGCTTGCTGCGTCCGCCGCCAAGCGTAACCACGCCGATGCCCAATGCCCGCGCGTCTGTCGCGGCGAGATAGCCTGATCGCGGCGCCTCAACGGGGCGGATGACCGGCGCTTTCGGCAGGTAATTTTCGGACCTCTCGACGAAATCCGACGGTCCGCCGAGCGCCGCTACCATCTTCGAGAACGTTTCCATCGCGCGGCCGCTTGAGAGCGTATGGGCGGCAATGGCTTCAGCCGATGCCCGCTCGTTGGCGAGGCCCGCGCCGACAATCATCTCGGCGGCAAGCGCCATGACGACCTTCTCAAGCCGTGTGCCCGTCTTCTCGCCCTTGAGAAAGGAAAGCGCGTTTTCGATCTCGACGGCATTGCCGACCGCATCGGCAAGGGGCTCGTTCATGTCGGTCACCAGCGCCGTTGTCGGCAGGCCGGCGCCATTGGCGACCTTGACCAGGCGTCGCGCAAGATCCGCAGCGTCGGCGGCGCTCGTCATGAAGGCGCCATTGCCGAACTTGACGTCGAGCACAAGCGACTGGAGCCCGGCGGCAAGCTTCTTCGACAGGATCGAGGAGACGATCAGCGGCATGGATTCCACCGTCGCCGTGACGTCGCGGATCGCGTAGAGCCGTTTGTCGGCAGGGGCCAGCGCGCCCGTCTGTCCGACAATCGCGCAGCCTGCCTTCGCAATTGTGCGGCGCAGGCCTGCCTCGTCGGGGCCGACATCATAACCGGGTATCGATTCCAGCTTGTCGAGCGTGCCGCCGGTGGAGCCGAGCCCGCGACCGGAGATCATCGGCACGGCAAGGCCGGCTGCCGCCGCGACCGGCGCCAGCATCAGCGAGACGTTGTCGCCGATACCGCCGGTCGAATGCTTGTCAGCCACCGGCCGGTCAATACCGGGCCAGGAAAGAACCGTACCGCTGTCACGCATGGCAAGGGTCAGCGCCACGGTCTCCGCCTCGTCCATGCCCTGAAAATAGACGGCCATGGCGAAGGCGGCGGCCTGCGCTTCGGAAAGCGTCTCGTTCGAGAGCGCGCGGACGAATTCCGTGATTTCTTCGGCCGAAAGCGCAAGGCCGTCGCGTTTCCTGCGGATCGTCTCCTGCGCCAGCATCGGCGGACTAGTAGCCGCCGCCGGTCACGGTCGACTGCTTGCCCGCGAGCACGCCCTGGATATCGTCGAGAAGTCCCGAGGCCCCGAAACGGAAGGTTGTCGGCATCACCCAGCCCTCACCCATCACCGTTTCGGCAAGGCTGAGGTAAAGCTGCGCGTCGCGCACCGAGGAGATGCCGCCCGCCGGCTTGAAGCCGACCCTGCGGCCAGCCTCGCGAATGACGCCGAGCATGATGTCGGCGGCTTCCAGCGTGGCATTGACCTTGACCTTGCCGGTCGAGGTCTTGATGAAATCCGCGCCCTCGGCAATGGCGATGGTGGCCGCCTTGCGGATCAGGGCGGCATCGGCCAGTTCGCCGGTCTCGAGGATCACCTTGAGCGTCACCGGTTCGCGGCAGAGAAAGCGGATGGCGCGAACCATCTCGCTGACGGCCCATTCATTGCCGGCCTTCAGCTTTTTGTAGGGAATCACGAGATCGATCTCGTCCGCCCCGTCACGGATCGCCTGCTCGGTCTCTTCCTCCACCGCGCTGAGCGACATGTCGCCCGAGGGGAAATTGACCACGGTTGCGATCCTGATCATGTGGTCGGTCCCGAGAATCTGCCGGGCGAGGCTTACGAAGCGCGGCCAGATGCAGATTGCCGCCGGCGTGCCGTAGGGCGTGTAGGCGCGCGCGATCAGCGCCTCGATGTCCTTTTCGGTGCAATCATCGGAAAGGTTCGTCAGGTCAAGGAGCGAAAGCGAAACCGAGGCGGCTTCCTGTTCGGTATGATGTTTCATGGCTTCCCCTCGCCAATCAGGCGTTTGACAATGGCGGCCAGCTTGCGGCCGCCGATCGGCGCCATTTCCTTGGTTTCCTCATGTCCGAGTTCACCCTGGCTCATGCCTGCGCCGAAATTCGTGATGACGGAAGCCGCGATGACTTTCAGACCCAGAAAGCGTGCGAGAATGACCTCGGGAACTGTGGACATGCCGACAGCGTCGGCGCCCAGCGTCCGGGCCATGCGGATTTCCGCCGGTGTTTCGAAACTCGGACCTGAAAACCACATATAGACGCCTTCGGCAAGCCGAATATCCAAATCGCGGGACGCCTGACGCATCGCGTCCGCCAAACCGGCATCATAAGCTTGGCTCATGCCGGTGAAGCGTCGGTCGGATTTCTCGCCGATCAGCGGGTTCATGCCGGAATAGTTGATATGGTCGGCAATCAGCATCACCGAGCCCGGCGGCATGTCCTGCCTGAGCGATCCGGCGGCGTTTGTCAGCAGCAGTTCCTCGATGCCCAGTGCCGCGAGCGTCTCGAGCGGAACGCGCATCGCCGCGGCGTCGCCCTGCTCATAGTAATGCACCCGGCCGGACAGCATGATCACCGGCGTGCCGGCAAGCCTGCCGATCACGACCGAGCCTTCGTGGCCGCTGACGGCGCCGACGGGAAAGCCGGGCAGTTCGGAAAAGGCGAAATATTGTTTGTCGGAAAGCGCCTCGGTCAGCCCGCCAAGGCCGGAGCCGAGAACCATGGCGGTGCGGGGTTTCAGGTCGCCAAGCGCCGCGCGCAGCAGAAGGGCAGCGTCGCTCATCCGATTTCACCGGTGGCAAAGGCGTGCGGCAGCAGTTCGGCCACGGTCACCGTTTCGCGCACACCGCCATCGTCACAGAGGTAGACCCTGGTGTCGGGGTCGGAAAACTCGGCAAGCTTCTGCCGGCAGCCGCCGCAGGGCGGGCAGAGCGCAAGGCGCGGCGCGTAAACCGCTGCCGCCCTGATCTTCAGCGCGCCGCCCATCACCATATGGCCGATGGCAACGCCTTCGGCGCAGATGCCTTCGGGAAAGGCGAGGTTTTCGACATTGGCGCCGGCGAAGACCTGGCCGTCATCCGTCAGAAGGGCCGCGCCCACCGGAAACTTGGAATAGGGCGCATAAGCCTTGGCGCTGGCCGCGCGGGCCGTCTCAAAAAGCTGTTCAGCCGTTGTCATGGTCTCACCGCTCCTTGGTGTAGGGAATGCCGCCGGCCTTCGGCGGGCGCGCCGTGCCGATGAAGCCGGCCAGAAGCACGCAGGTGAGGATATAAGGCAGGGCCTGGTAGAACTGAACCGGAACCTCGCCGACCAGCGGCATGGATTTGCCCTGCATGAAGTTCGAGAATGCACCAAGGAAGCCGAACAGCAGGCAGGCAAACATCACCGGGACTGGCTTCCACTTGGCGAAGATCAGCGCCGCCAGCGCAATATAGCCCTTGCCGGCCGACATGTTGTTGATGAAGGAGGCCGACTGGGCGATTGCGAGATAGGTGCCGGAAAAGCCGCAGAGGAAGCCGGCGATGATGACGGCACGGTAGCGCAGCCAGACGACAGAGATGCCGGCGGTGTCGACCGCGCCGGGGTTCTCGCCGACAGCCCGCAATCTCAGGCCGAAACGGGTCTTGTAGACCACCCACCAGACGATCGGCACGGTGATGAAGGCGAGGTAGACCAGAATGTTCTGGCCCGAGATCACATCGGCATAGAATTTGCCGAGAAAGCCCATTTCCCGCGCCGCTTCCGCGCCCGGAAAGTCGATGCTGGTGAAGCGCGCGGTATTTTCAAGCTGCGGTGTGCGCCCACCCTGGCGGAACCAGGCATTGCCGAGCACGACAGTGAGACCGGCGGCGACGAAATTGAGCGCGACGCCGGAGACGATCTGGTTGCCGCGCGCGGTAATCGAGGCATAGCCGTGAACAAGGCTGAAGACGATGGAGACGAGGATGCCGCCCAGAAGCCCGAGCCAGGGCGATCCTGTATAATAGGCAACCACGGCGGATGCGAAGGCCGACGCCAGCATCTTGCCCTCGAGGCCGATGTCGAAGATGCCGGAGCGTTCAGAGAAAAGACCGGCGAGGGCGGTGAAGATCAACGGGATGGACAGGCGAATGGTCGAGCCGAGCATGCCGACAATGATATCAACCGTATGCATGGATCAGACCTCCGCCAACATCTGTCGTCTTGAAAACACCCTGACAAGCGCCGGCCGGTAGAGGAATTCCAGCGCGCCGGCGAACAGGATGACGAGACCCTGGATCATCACGATCATGTCGCGGGTGATCTGCGGCATCATGAAGGAAAGCTGTGCGCCGCCCTGATAGAGAATGCCGAACAGGATCGCCGCCAGAAGGATGCCGAGCGGATGATTGCGACCCATCAGCGACACGGCGATGCCCACGAAGCCAGCGCCGCCGACGAATTCCACCTGCAGCCGGTCGGCCGACCCCATCACCACATTGAGCGCCATCATGCCGGCAAGCCCGCCGGACAGCAGCAAGGTGATGATCACCGTGCGGGCATAGGGAATACCGGCATAGGTGGCGGCCGACTTGCTCATGCCCAGGGCGCGCACCGAATAGCCGAACTTGGTGCGCCAGATCAGGAACCAGACGACAACGCACATGACGAGGCTGATGATGAAGGAAACATTGAGCGGCGCGGGGCCGAGCCTTGAGCCGAACATCGCCATCAGCCAGTCGAGGTCCGGCAGCTGGCCGCCGGGCGCGAAACCGCGGGTTTCCGGCGACATGGCGCCGGCGGGCTTCAGCACATGCACCAGAAGATAGACCATCAGCGCCGCGCCGATGAAATTGAACATGATCGTGGTGATGACGATGTGGCTGCCGCGCTTGGCCTGCAGCCATGCGGGGATGAGGGCCCATGCGGCGCCGAAAATGCCGGCGCCGAGAATGGCAAAGGGCATGGTCACATACCACGGCACATACTGGTCGAGCGCGAGCGCCACAAGCGCGCAGCCGAGCCCGCCGACATAGGCCTGGCCCTCCGAGCCGATATTGAAGAGGCCGGCGTGGTAGGCCATCGCCACCGACAGTCCGGTGAAGATGAAATTGGTCGCGTAATAAAGGGTGAAGCCGATCCCCATGCCGTTGCCGAGCGCGCCGTTGAGCAGATAGCCCAGCGCTTCGAAGGGATCTTGACCGATCATCCAGATCACCAGCCCGGAAATGACGAGAGCGGTGACAAGGTTCAGAAGCGGCATCAGGAAGAAAGTGACCCAGCCGGGCAGGGGCGTGTTGGCAGCGCTCATTTCGACCTCAAGACGCTATGCCGGCCATCATCAGGCCGAGTTGCTGTTCGCCTGCATCGGGCATTGCCTCGCCAACATTCTCGCCGGCGAACATCACCAGAATGCGGTCGGCAAGGGCGCGGATCTCGTCGAGTTCGACGGAGACCAGAAGCACGGCCTTGCCGCTGTCGCGCATGTCGATGATGCGCCGGTGAATGAATTCGATCGCGCCGATGTCCACGCCGCGCGTCGGCTGGCCGACGAGCAGAATGTCGGGATCGCGCTCGATCTCGCGGGCGACCACGATCTTCTGCTGGTTACCGCCCGAGAAATTGGCGGTCTTCAGGAGCGGGTTCGGCGGGCGGATATCGTACTTCTCGATCTTCGCGCGGGCGTCATCGAGGATCGCTTGCCGGTTCAGCACGCCGCGGCGGCCATATTCCTCGCGCTGATGATAGCCGAGAATATTGTTCTCGCGCTCCTCGAAGGGCAGGATCAGGCCCATATGATGCCGGTCTTCGGGAATATGGGCGACGCCGATCTTCCGGTAGGTGGCGGGATTGGCGTTGACGATCTTCTTGCCGTGCACGTAGATCTCGCCCGAATGCGGCTTGCGGATGCCGGAGAGCGCCTCCAGAAGCTCCGACTGGCCGTTACCGGCAACGCCGGCAATGCCGACGATCTCGCCGGCGCGCACATCGAAGGAGACGTTCTTGACCATCGGCACGCCGCGATTGTCGTGAACCGTCAGATTGCGCACCGAAAGGGCAACGTCGCCGGGCCTGGCCTCGCCCTTTTCCACGCGCAGCAGCACGCGGCGGCCGACCATCAGCTCGGCCAGTTCCTCCACCGTCGTTTCGGCGGTCTTGCGCGTCGCCACCATCTCGCCGCGGCGCATGACCGAAACCTCGTCGGTGATCGCCATGATCTCGCGCAGCTTGTGGGTGATCAGGATGATCGTATGGCCCTGGTCGCGCAGCATGCCGAGGATGCGGAACAGGTGGTCGGCTTCCGCCGGCGTCAGCACGCCCGTCGGTTCGTCGAGGATCAGGATCTCCGCGCCGCGAAACATGGCCTTGAGAATTTCGACGCGCTGCTGCAGCCCGACGGGCAACTGCTCGATGATCGCGTCAGGATCGACTTCGAGGCCGTACTCGCTTTCCAGCCGCTTCAGCTCCTTGCGGGCCTTGCCTTCTCCCCGGTTGAGAAGCGAGCCGCCCTCGGCGCCGAGCATGACGTTCTCCAGCACGGTGAAATCCTCCACCAGCATGAAATGCTGATGGACCATGCCGATTCCGGCGGCGATGGCGTCATCGCTGTCGGCGATTTCAAGCGGCTTGCCGTTGACACGGATCTCGCCGCGATCGGCCTGATAGAAGCCGTAGAGGATCGACATCAGGGTCGATTTCCCGGCCCCGTTTTCACCGATAATGCCGTGGATGGAGCCCTTCTCGACCTTCAGATTGATATTCTTGTTGGCGTGAACGGGCCCGAAGCTCTTGTCGATACCGATAAGTTCGATTGCGGGCGGTGTGCTCAAAAGCTTAAAAACTCCCTAACGAGGATCGCGCGCCGATGACGACGCTCAGGAGGCCCTGCTCAGGGCAGGCGAAACGGGCTTCGGCGCGCACGGGCGCGTTGAGGCGCACCCGTGCGAACCTGGAGCCGGATCAGTAGGGGCAGGTGTTGTCGACGGAGTAGTCGTGCACCTCGATCTCGCCCGAAATGATGCCTTCCTTCGCCTTTTCGACGGCGGCGAGCATGTCTTCGGTGATCAGAGGCTTGTTGTACTCGTCATAGGCCCAGCTAACACCGTTGTCGGCAACGCCGAGCGAATTGATCCCGGCTTCGAACTTGCCGTCCTGGCTCGCCTTGAAGGCGTCATAGACGGCGTTGTCGACGCGCTTGACCATCGAGGTCAGGACGGAGCCGGGGTGGACATAGTTCTGGTTGCTGTCAACGCCGATCGAATATTCCTCGGCATCGGCGGCGGCCTGCAGCACGCCGAGGCCCGAAGCGCCGGCCGCCGCGTAGATCACGTCGGCGCCCTGGTCCATCTGGTTCTTGGTCAGTTCGCCGGCGGTAACCGGGTCGTTCCAGGCAGCGCCCGTGGTGCCGACAAAATTGCGCAGGATGGCCACGTCGCCGTTCGCGGCCTTGGCGCCCTGGGCATAGCCGCAGCCGAATTTGTGGATCAGCGGAATATCCATGCCGCCGACAAAGCCAACCGTGCCGGTTTCAGACTTCATCGCCGCCAGAAGGCCGACGAGATAGGAACCCTGTTCTTCCTTGAAGACGACGGACTGGACATTCGGCGCCTCGATCACGTCATCGACGATGTAGAATTCGGTATCGGGGAACTGCGGAGCGATCTTCTCGACGGCGGATTTCCAGGCAAAGGAAAGAGCCACGACGGGATTGAAGCCCTGAGCGGCGAAGTTGAGGATCGCCTGTTCGCCCTGGGCGTCGCCGGTCGGCTCGAAGTCGCGATATTCGACGCCGGTGTCGGCCTTGAATTTCTCCGCGCCGTTATAGGCCGACTCGTTGAAGGATTTGTCGAACTTGCCGCCCGTTCCGTAGACAAGCGCCGGCTTGAAATCGGCCAGTGCGGTCGTCGACATGGCGGTAAGCGCGATAAGGCTCAGGATAGTTTTCTTCATAACGCTGCTCTGTTCCCTTTGAGTGTGCTCATGGACCCTGTTCGGCGGCAGGCGCGATGCCCCCTCCTGAACACGACCGGCCGCAACCGGCCGGATTGGAGCTTATCGTTGCACGGCTTCGACAAAATTTCATCACAAAATTTACCCATTGGGCAAAAATGGAGTGCACATCGCGAAAGTCCGTGGGCGGCGCATGAAAAAGGGAGCGCGGCGGCGCTCCCTCGGCTTCGGTCTTGTCTGGCTGGTGCAACTCAGCCGATCGGACAGGAGACGCCGGTGCCTTTCAGGCCGCAATAGCCCGCCGGATTTTTGGCGAGATATTGCTGGTGATAATTCTCGGCCATGTAGAACGCGCCGGCAGGGGCAATTTCCGTGGTGATCACATCATTGCGGCCATTGTTCTTCAGCGCCTGTTGAAAACGGTCGCGCACCGCTTCGGCAAGCTTCAGGTCGTCCGCGTCCTCAAGATAGATCGCCGAACGATAGGTGGTTCCGATATCATTGCCCTGGCGCATGCCCTGGGTCGGGTCGTGGGCTTCGAAGAACAGCCGGAGAAGGCTCTCGAGGCTGACTTCGGCGGGATCATAGATGACCCGCACCACCTCGGCATGGCCGGTCAGCCCGGTGCAGGTCTCCTCATAGGTGGGGTTGGGCGTTATCCCGCCGGCGTAGCCGGCGACGGTTACGTAGACGCCGGGCGTCTGCCACAGGAGGCGCTCGGCGCCCCAGAAGCAGCCCATGCCAAGCTGCACCTCTTTCATGCCGTCCGGAAACGGCGGCGCAAGCGAACGGCCATTGACGAAATGGCGCTCCGCCGTGGGAATGGGGGCAGATCGTCCGGGAAGGGCGGTATCCGGCGACGGCATGACCGTTTTCTCCCTGTTGAAAGCGGAAAGAAACATGATGGTCTCCTTGGTGTATTTCGCCGAAAGGGGACCTTGCCGACCTTGGCGAACATGCGTCTAAACAGCGACAGGACGGAGCGGAAGGGCATTTCAGCGAAAACGCGCTTTCCGCGCCGATCCGGTAAAACGAATAGACAGAGCGCCCGGTTCCCTGCCTTGTTTGCAACCGAAGGCCGGCAGGCGACTGATCCTGCTCATCAGATAGGAAACGAAGCGCGGCGCAACAAGACGGCCTTCGCGGTAGACCGCCTGCGACCAGCCGTTCACGTCGCTTCACGCCGAGCCCGGTGCGCTTCAGTTTCGCCGCGCTTTGCCCCGACGCTCCATGCTCTTTCGAAACAATTCAAAAATCTGTCAGAATCGGGTTGATCATCGCCTCGGCATCGGTATATACCGCGCCGGTCCCACCCTTCGGTTTCACCGAGGCCGGTGCCGGGACGGACAGGTGGCCGAGTGGTCGAAGGCGCACGCCTGGAACGCGTGTATACGGGCAACCGTATCGAGGGTTCGAATCCCTCTCTGTCCGCCATTTTATCTTCAAGTCCTGTCGATGTCGCCCGTTTTAGCGTGACGCTTGGTCCTTGAGAGGCTGCCGCAAAAGAGGCTGCCGCCTGTCGATGCCCAACGACAAACGGAAGTCAGGGTATCGGTCCTGGTCAAGCGGCTCCGGTGAACCTGATCAGGCGCTCGCGTTCTCTGTCGCCGGCCCCGGATGGTGGCAGGCGAAACTGTGCTGGGGGGGGCCGCCCGGATCCGTCCGGAGCGCTGGAACCTCCTTCGCGCATATGGCGGTCGCCCGGGGGCAACGGGTGCGGAAAACGCAGCCGGACGGCGGATTGAGCGGGCTTGGCAGGTCACCTTCGAGGGGCACAGCCTTCTTGTTGCGTTCGATTTCGGGATCGGGAATCGGCACGGCGGAAAGCAGGGCCTGCGTATAGGGATGTTGCGGCGCGGCATAGAGCTCGTCACTCGGCGCCACTTCCATCACCCGTCCGAGATAAAGCACCATGACCCGCGTCGAGATGTGCTTGACCACCGACAGGTCGTGGGCAATGAACATCAGCGCAAGGCCCAGTTCACGTTGCAATTCCATCAGCAGGTTGATGACCTGCGCCTGGATCGATACGTCAAGCGCCGAAACCGGCTCGTCGCATATAATCAGCTTCGGACGGACGATCAGAGCGCGCGCGATGCCGATACGCTGGCACTGACCGCCGGAAAACTCATGCGGATAACGGTTGATCTGGTTGGGCAGAAGCCCGACCCGGCTCATCATCTCCTGCACCCGTTCGCGGACCTCTTTTTTTGCCATGCCCTTCTGGTGGGTGATGAGCGGTTCCGCGATGATATCGCCGACCTTCATGCGTGGGTTGAGGCTTGCCAGCGGATCCTGAAAGATCATCTGGATATCGCTGCGATATTTCAGCATTTCGCGCGCAGACAGGTCCAGCAGGTTCGTCCGGTCATTCCACAGCGCCTTGCCTGTTGCCGGCACCATGCGGATGATGGCGCGCGCCAGCGTCGACTTGCCGCAACCGGATTCGCCAACAATGCCCAGTGTCTCGCCCGGACGCAGCTCGAAGCTGACGCCATTGACGGCGTGCAGGGACAGAGGCTTGTGCCAGGGCATGCTGCCCCTGCGGTGAATTTCGAAGGTGACGCGGACATCGTCCGCTTTCAGAAGAACATCACCCGTCATTGGACATCTCCTTTGCCTTCGATCTCGCCGCCGGTCACCTCGGTGATCGGCCTGTTGCAGGCGCGCAATCTGCCAGGGGCGAACTCGGTCAGCGGGTCGAGATGGTCCAGACAGTCCTCTCCGGCAAAATCACAGCGCGGCGCGAACGGACAGCCCTGCTGAAGGCGCGCCATGTTGGGCGGGTTGCCCGGAATGGAACGGAGCGCATCGTCATTGCGGTCAACGCGCGGTATGGAGCCGATAAGCCCGCGCGTGTAGGGGTGGGTCGCATTCCTGAACAGCGCGCCCACCGGCCCCTTTTCCATGACCTGTCCGCCATACATCACCATCGCCCGCTCGGCCGCGCCGGCAACCACGCCGAGATCATGGGTGATCAGGATCAGCGCCATGCCGAAATCGCGCTGAAGGTCGGAAAGCAGCCGCATGATCTGGGCCTGAACCGTGACGTCGAGCGCGGTCGTCGGCTCGTCGGCAATCAGCACTTCGGGGCGACAGAGCAGCGCCATGGCAATCATGACCCGCTGACGCATGCCGCCGGAAAACTCGTGCGGAAAGAGATTAACGCGCGATTTCGCATCGGGAATGCGCACGGCATCCAGCATGCGCTCGCTTTCGGCGATCGCGGCGCGTTTCGACATGCCCTTGTGGAGCTGCAGCACTTCCGCCATCTGCTCTGAAACCCGCATATAGGGGTTCAGCGAGGTCATCGGGTCCTGGAAGATGATCGCCATGCGGTTGGCGCGGATGGGGTTTATGACCTTCGGCGGGGCATTGAGAATTTCGGTTCCGTCGAATTTTACCGAGCCGGCGGCCTCGCCGTTTGCGGCCAGAAGACCCATCATCGCAAACACGGTCTGGCTCTTGCCCGATCCGCTCTCGCCGACGATGGCCAGCGTCTCTCCGCGATCAAGCGTGAAGTCGACGCCGCGCACGGCGAAGACCGGCCCGGAATTGGTCGTGAAACGGATATCCAGATTGGAAACGTCGAGAAGCGCCATGTCAGCGATCCTTCGGGTCTAGCGCATCGCGCAGGCCGTCGCCCAGAAAGAAGAACGAAAACAGCGTGACGATGAAGAAGAAGAGCGGGAAGATGAGCTGCCAGAGCGTGCCGTAATTCATCGTCGCGGCACCTTGAGAGATCAGCGCCCCGAGACTGGTCAGCGGCTCCTGGACGCCGAGACCGAGGAAGGAGATGAAACTCTCCGACAGGATCATGCCCGGCACCAGCAATGTCGCATAGACAATGACGACGCCCAGAAGATTGGGCACGATATGGCGGCGGATGATGGTGCGGGAGGCAACGCCCGTCGCCCGTGCGGCCTCGACATATTCGCGGCCCTTCAGCGACAGCGTCTGGCCGCGGACGATGCGGCTCATGTCGAGCCAGGACAAAAGCCCGATGCCGACAAACAGCAGCACGATCGACCGACCGAACATGACCAGCAGCAGGATCAGCACGAACATGTAGGGAATGGCGAGCAGGATATCGACGGTGCGCATCATCACATTGTCGATCCGGCCGCCGAGAAATCCCGAGGCCGCGCCGTAGGTCGTGCCGACAATGACCGCGATCGAGGCGCCGATAAGGCCGACAGCCAGGGAGATCTGCGTTCCAAGCACCGTTCGGGCAAAAAGATCACGGCCGAGATCGTCCGTGCCGAAATAGTGCCCGTTGGCGAATGAAGGCGCGCCTTCGCGCACGATGTCGCCCATCACCATGAAGTCGATCTCGTCGATCGGCCAGCGGGCGATGAAAGGGCCGAAGGCGGCAAAGGCCATCACGAAGATCAGCAGACAGAGCCCGATAACGGCCTGCCGGTTCTTGAAGAACCGCACACGGGCATCCGCCCATGGGGAACGCCCTTTCTCCGCCTCATCGGCCATCGCCTCGGACAGGCTTTGAATCTTCTCTCTTTCGATCAGCATGGCTCAATACCTGATTTTCGGGTCGATCCAGGCGTAAAGGATATCGACAAAAAGATTGAAGGCGATGGTCAGCGCGCCGAGCAGGATGGTGATCCCCATCATCACGGCGTAATCGCGGTTAAGCGCGGATTCGACGAAGAACTTGCCGATGCCGCCGGTCGAGAAATACATGTCGATCACCACCGAACCGGTGATCATGCCGACAAAGGCAGGCCCGAGATAGGAAATGACCGGCAGCAGAGACGGTTTCAGCGCATGCTTCATCACCACCCGGCGCATCGGCAGCCCTTTGGCCTTCGCCGTGCGAATGTGGTTGGAGTTCAGCACTTCCAGCATGGATGACCGGGTGATGCGGGCCAGCGATGCCATGTAGGATGTCGAAAGGGCGATCACCGGCATCACCATATAGGCCGGGTGACCGAGACCTTCCCAGCCGCCGCCCGGCAGCCAGCGCAGCCACAGGGTGAAGATCAGCACCAGGATCGGCGCCATGACGAAATTCGGCAGGACCTGGGCGCCGACCGAAATGCCGACGGCCAGGCTGTCGAGCCAGGTGTTGTGCCTGACGGCCGCAACCACGCCCAGCGTGACCCCGACGAGCACCGCCACGATCGCCGACAGCAGCCCATAGGTCAGCGTTACGGGAAAACCCTGCGCGATAATCGAATTCACCGTCTGGTCCGGATAGACGAATGACGGGCCGAAATCGAACCGGGAAACGATGCCCCAGACATAGTCGACAAGCTGCTGCCAAAGCGGCTGGTCGAGACCATATTTGGCGTTGATATTGGCAAGCACCTGCGGCGGCAGGGCGCGCTCGGAGGAGAACGGACCGCCCGGAGCGGCGTGCATCAGAAAGAAAGAGAAGACAATCAACAGCAGGATTGTCGGGATCGCCACAAACAGGCGCTTGATGATGTAACCGGTCATGATT
Source organism: uncultured Martelella sp. (assembly GCA_963676545.2). Lineage (GTDB taxonomy): Bacteria > Pseudomonadota > Alphaproteobacteria > Rhizobiales > Rhizobiaceae > Martelella. The sequence continues at coordinate 1,161,271 of CAXXRG010000003.1, forward strand.
GGTCTGGCTCGGCCTTTTGATCCGGTCTACCGCTGCGGACATCTTGTTCTCAAGGCGCACGCGGATTCGGATGAAACGGAGGATTCAGCTTCGCGGGCGGCCAAGTCCGCCGCCCCCGAAGCCGGATTCAGACCTTAGTCTGCTACGCGATAGAGGTCTTTCGCGTACCAGTTCTGCAAAACATTCTCGACGGGCAGCCCCTTAAGCTCAGCGGGGACCATTACCGGCAACGAATAGAAATAGATCGGCGCCAGCGGCATTTCCTCGGCCAGAATCTGCTCCGCCTTGTCGTAATCGGTCGACGGGTCTTCCGCCGTCAGCGATGCCTTCATTGCGGCATCGTAGTCGGGATCGGAGAAGCCACCATAGTTCATGCCGCCGGTGCGGAAATAATCGAGATAGGTCGAGGCTTCGTCATAGTCGCCGCACCAGGCGTAGCGGCCGATATCGAAATTGTGATTCTTGAGATTGTCGAGGTAGACCTTCCACTCGGTATTGTTGAGCGTGACGTTGACGCCGATGGCCTTCCAGAACTGCTGGGCGGCAATGGCGATCTTCTTGTGGTCGTCGGAGGTATTGTAGGAAAGCGTCAGCTCCAGCGGATTGCTCTTGTCGTAGCCGGCTTCCTTGAGCAGCTCGACCGCTTTTTCGTTACGCTCTTCCTGCGACCACTGCGAATAGTCCGTCACCGGCGGCGTGAAATCGGCGGTGGCGTAATAGGTCCAGCTATAGGCGGGCTTTTCGCCGCCGCGGGTGATATTGTTGACGATGATGTCGCGATTGAGCGCATAGGACAGCGCCTTGCGCACGCGCACATCCTTCAAGGCCTCCGGCCCCTTGTCGGAAACGTTGAACAGATAGGCATAGGTGCACGAACGCGGCACGGCATGCGTCTGGTCCGGATATTCTTCCTTCAGGCGCGGAAACTGGCCGGACGGCAGCTCGATATAGTCCAGTTCACCTGCCAGATAGCGCGTCAGCGCCGCGTTCTTGTCGTTGATCGCCTGGAAGTGGATGCCGTCGATGATGGTGTTGTCGTTGTCCCAGTAGTTTTCGTTGCGTTCCAGCGTCAGGTCCTGGCCGAGCTTGTCTTCAACAAGCTTGTAGGCGCCATTGCTGACCATGTTTTCCGGCAGGGTCCACTGGTCGCCATATTCCTCGACCACCGCCTTGTTGACCGGGAAGGTCGACGTATGGGTCAGCATCTTCACGAAGAAGGGGATGGGGCTTTCAAGCGTGACTTCCAGAGTGTGGTCATCGACAGCCTTGACGCCAAGCTCGGACGGCTCCACCTCGCCTGCAATGATCTTCGAGGCGTTCTTCACATTCATCAGTTCTTCGTACCAGGCATAGGTCGAACCGGTCGCCGGATCGGCGAGGCGCTGCCAGGCGTAGACAAAATCGTCAGCCGTCACCGGGTCTCCGTTCGACCATTTTGCCTCGGGGCGAAGGTGAAAGGTGTAGACGGTCTGATCCTCGGAAACTTCGTAATCGGTCGCAACCCCCGGCACCAGATTGCCGGCATTGTCCTGATTGTAGAGACCCTCGAAAAGCTGGCGGGCCACATGCGAGCCTTCGACCGCGCTGTTGAGCTGCGGATCCTTGGTCTTGATCGCATCGAGCAGCCAGTAATTGATGTTCTGGTTATCGGACAGCTTTTCGTCCGGCTGCGGATTTGCCGCCAGGGCAGGGGCGGCCATGATAAGCGCGAGGCAGGCGGAAAGCAGAAGTTTCTTTTTCATGCGGGTTGTCTCCCTGTTTGTGAAAAGTGCGTCGCACCAAGGGCTCAGAAATCGTGACGGGCCCAGACATAAGCTGGCCAGACGTTCAGGTGACAATAGGCTGCCTCTACCACTCCGCGCAAGAGAAACTGCGATGCCCAGGTTCCGCGATTTTCCGGCAACTGTCAGAAATCGGTGAGAATTCGGGGACTTTGTCGCGCGGACAGCGCCAGTTGGGTTCGGCCCGGCAGAGTGGCGGCTTGCTCTGATCACGGGCCATAAAACGCACGACCTGTCATTGCCCCAAGTCGGTCATTTCGGACCGTAATTTTTTTCCGAAGTTGGAAAATCAATGCCGCTACGGTTGATGAACGACGGGGTGGTGTGCCCTTGCCTGAAGTCTGGGCAGTAGGTTCGATCGTGTCCCATGACGTGGTGTAGCTTAGACGACCACGGCTCATCCCAGAGGGGCGGATGAGTGTCAGCTTGCGGCTGGCAGGCTGATGAGCGGATCATCGCTCATTGTGGCGATGGTTTCCAGTGTCATGTAGCGGGATCGTTGGACGGCCCATTCATCGTTCTGTTCGAGCAGGAGCGCGCCGACGAGACGAACGATGGCGTCATCGTTGGGGAAGATGCCGACAACCTCGGTGCGCCGCTTGATCTCGCCGTTCAGACGTTCGATCGGGTTTGTGCTGTGAAGCTTTGCCCAGTGCTGCCTTGGAAAGGTCATGTATGCGAGCACATCCTGTTCGGCACTATCCATCAGCGTGGCGAGTTTCGGCACCTTCGGCCTGATCTGGTCGGCGACATTGCGCCACTGGGTGCTCGCCGCCTCCGGCGTGTCCTGGGCAAAAGCCGTGGCGATGAAGGCGGAGACGACGCGCCGCCCGCTCTTTCCTGCATGGGCAAGCGCATTGCGCATGAAGTGGACCCTGCAGCGCTGCCAGGTGGCGCAAAGCACCTTCGACACAGCGGCCTTGATCCCCTCATGGGCATCGGAGACGACGAGCTTGACGCCCCGCAGCCCACGCCTGGTCAGCTTGCGCAGGAACTCCGTCCAGATCGCCTCTGCCTCGGATGTGCCGATTTCCATGCCGAGCACTTCGCGTCGGCCGTCGGTGTTCACGCCCACTGCGATGATGACGGCGACAGAGACGATGCGCCCGCCGCGTCGGACCTTCAGATAGGTGGCATCGATCCAGAGGTATGGCCATTCGCCTTCGATGGGCCTGTCGAGGAAGGCCTTCACCTTGTCGTCTATTTCCTCGCAAAGTCGCGAGACCTGGCTCTTGGAGATGCCCGACATGCCCATGGCTTTGACGAGATCATCGACGGACCGGGTCGAAACGCCCTGGATATAGGCTTCCTGGATGACCGCCGTCAGAGCCTTCTCCGCCATCCGGCGTGGTTCGAGAAAGCTCGGAAAATAGCTGCCGGTGCGAAGCTTGGGGATGCGCAGCTCAACGGTGCCCGCTCGCGTTTCCCAGTCTCGATCGCGGTAGCCGTTGCGCTGGGCAAGCCGGAACGTGGTCTTCTCGCCGTATCCAGCGCCTGTCTTCGCGCTCACCTCCAGCGCCATCAGTTTCTCGGCTGCAAAGCCGATCATCTCACGCAGCAAATCGGCATCAGCGCTCTTCTCAACAGCCAAGCGCAGGTTCATCATGTCGTCGGTCATCGGTGGTGTCCTTAAGGTTGGTTCTAAGCAACCCGACCCTACCGGAAATCACCGATGGCTATGAAATCCAGCTACACCACGCGCTGGGACACGATCTTTTGTTCCTCACATATGCGGGTCGAGAACGATCTTGATCTGCACTTCGTCCGGGTCCGGACGCCGCTCGAGCGCGTCCCTAAAGCCTTCCAGCGGGTAGCGGTGGGTGACGCATGCGTCCCCATCTACAAGACCGCGGCTCATCAAGTCCAACGCCGTGCGATGGGTAAGGGGGCGGATGTTCGCTGCGCGCCACGGCGTGATCGCGCTGGAAAACCATGTGAGGGACGGCGGCATCGGCTCGCCGGTTGCCGAAATCATGGCCGATGCCGACTGCGTTTGGCTGATGGCCAGACAACAGGGCGAGGGCGACAGAAGCATTGTGAACTGGTAGAAGGCGTGCATGGAGAGAAAGCGCGACATACCGGTTTTCAGCCTGTTCGGAGAGACGACGCCGTTTCCGGATGTCGTTCATTGCGAGCGTTTTCGCGACCGCGCGCCACAGCATGACTGGCATATCGGCGCCCATCGTCACGGGCAGATGGCGCAGGTCTTCATCATGCATCGCGGCGAGGCGATGATCCGGATCGACGAGGAGACGAGCCTGCTGGGCGACGGGCGGTTTCACTATGTCGCGCCGCAGGTGGTGCATGCGCTCACCATCGCCGGCGGCTCCGACGGCCATGTGATCTCCATTCCGGCTTTCGTGCTTTCGGGCATTGCCTCGTCCTCCGCCGAACTCGGCGAGCGTCTTGCCCGTCCCTTCTGCGGCGTGGCCGATCCGGCATCGCGCGGCATTCTCGGCGAACTGACCGAGTGTTTCCGCGCTGCCCGGCCCTATCGCAATGCCGTGCTGGTCGGGCTCACCCAGGCCTTTCTTGCCGCAATAGCAGCAGGGCAGGCCGAAGCGCCGGATCCGGCCGCCTCCGGCTATGAGCGCCAGCGCCGCCGCCTGGATATGTTGATGGCGGACCATCTCGGCGACCGCTGGCGGCCGAAGGACTATGCCCGCGCCCTTTCCATTACCACCGGCCATCTGAGCCGCATCTGCCGCGAGACCGTCGGGCAGAGCGCAACGGACTATATCGAGAATGCGGTCCTTGCCGAGGCCTGCCGCCTGCTCGCCTTCACCCGCGAGCCCGTTGCCGAGATCGGCTACCGGCTCGGCTATCGCGATCCGTCCTATTTCTCGCGCCGGTTCAGGGCGCTGAAGGACGTGACGCCGAGCGAATACCGCGAGCGGTTTTCCACCACGGCGGACTGAGCGTCAGACAATCCGGCGAAGGTTCTGCTGCATTTTCAGGAGTTGCGGAAGATAGGTATCGATCAGCGTCTCGGCCGGCTCGGCTGTCACCGCCATGCCGGTGTTGAGCGCGGCGAGCGTCTGGCCGCGTCCGTTGATGATGGGAACGGCGATCGAGCGCAGGCCGGTCTCCACCTCCTGGTCGATGAGCGCGAAGCCGTCGCGCCGCGCGGCGACGATTCTCTCCATGATCTCGTCGGGCGAGGAGAGGCTTGCCGGCGTGCGCGGGGAAAGGTCCGCGCTTTCGATCCGCGTCCGCGCCTCGGCCTCGGGCAGGGCCGAAAGCAGGACGCGGCCCATGGAGGTGCAATGGGCGGGCAGTCTGGAGCCCGGCATCAGCCCGATTGACATCACCCGCCGCTGCGCCGCGCGGGCGATATAGACGATCTCAGTGCCGTCAAGAATGGCAACCGAGCAGGACTGGCCGATCCGCTCGGAAAGCTGATCGAGCCAGGGCTGGACCAGCTGCGGCAGCGGCAGCGCATTGAGCGCGCTCATGCCGAGCCGCAAGGCCTGCGGCGTCAGCGCGAAATATTTTCCGTCATAGCTGGCATAGCCTTCGGCATGCAGCGTCAGCAGGCAGCGCCGCGCGGTGGCCCGGTCAAGCCCGGTTGCCGCCGAAACCTCGGCAATCGAAAGCCGGGGCGTCTCGGCGCCGAAACAGGTGATGACTTTGAGTCCCTTGGCGAAGGAGGCGATGATATCGGTCGACCGGTCCATGTTCTCTTCTCGGTGCACAATGCGAACAACAGCCGTATTGTGCACGGCGCCACCACGCCCGCAAGCAGAAGCGCGCTAGATCCGGACGGGCAGGGGCGCTGCCAGGACATGGCGTTTCAACGCGGTCATGGCGGCATCGTCGGAAGCGGCGGCCGCGATGCGGCACCAGACGGCCCTGTAGAACAGGTTCGCGGTCAGCATGGCAAATTCATGGGCTTCCTGAGACGGATCTGCGGCTGCGACAAGCCGCGTGCGCCAGTCCTGCCAGGCAGACAAGAGCGACGTCACATCAGCTTCGTCTCCGGCAAGTTCGGCAATTAGCGCGGCAAAGCCATCGGCTCCCGCGCCATCTGCAAAGCGCAGGCCGCGCGTTGCCGTCGTCAGCGCGTGAATGCCGTTTGCCCCTTCGTAGATTGCGGTGATGCGGACGTCGCGCCAGACCTGCGAGAGGCCATATTCTGTGAGATAGCCATAGCCGCCGAGGATCTGGATGCCGAGATCGGCGGCGCGAATGCCGGCCTCGGAGGAAAACAGCTTGCACACGGGGGTGAGGAAATCGACGAGCGCCGGTCGGTCGCCAAGCGCCATTTCCACCAGCGCCACATGGCACATGGCGCGGCTGCCAAGGGCGAGCGCCCTTTGTTCGTTGAGCATGCGGCGCACATCGGCATGGTCCGAGAGCATGGCCGGGCTGCCGTCCGCCTTGCGGCCCTGCTGGCGCTCGCCGGCATAGGCGGTCGCAATTGCCGATGCGCGCGCGGCATGGGCAACGCCTTGCAGCGAAACGTCGATACGGGCGTGGTTCATCACCGTGAACATCGCCTTCAGGCCCTCGCCCTCGACGCCGATCAGCTCGGCGGGCGTATCGTCGAATGCCATCTGGCAGGTGGGTGAGGCGTGGAGCCCGAGCTTTTCCTCGATTCGGGTGATCTTGATCGCGTCACCGGCGCCTCGTCTGTCGCACAGGAACAGCGACAGGCCCTTCACCCCGTCCTCGGCCGCGCCTGTGCGGGCGAGCACCAGATGCAGGATGTTGTCGGAGATGTCCTGATCGCCGCCGGAGATGAAGATCTTCTCACCGTTCAGCCGCCAGGTTTCTCCGTCCCTGCGGCCCGTGGTGCGGATGCGACCGAGGTCGGAGCCGGCGCCAGGCTCGCTCAGGCACATGGTCGACAGCGTCTCTCCCGAAATCAGCGACGGGATCCAATCCTGCTGCTGCTTCTCGGTGCCGAAACGCAACAGCGTCTCGACCGCCGCCGGCACGAGGCTCGAGATCATCTGCAGTGCATGATTGGCGCCGGAGAAAATCTCCGAAACGGCGGATGAGATAACCGGCGAAAGGCCCATGCCGCCGTAATCCTCCGGCGCGGTCAGCCCCTGCCAGCCGCCGTCCGCCAACTGGCGAAAGGCATCGGCGAAGCCTTCAGGCATCTTCACCCGGCCATCTTCCAGGCGGCAGCCCTCGGCATCGCCCGTGGCGTTGATCGGGGCGATCACGCCTTCGGCAAAATCGGCGAAATGGCCGATAATCTCGGAGGCGAGCGCCTCGTCCCAATCGGGCAGACGGTCGGCGCGGGCGACATCGCGCAGCGAGAACAGGATATCGTCAACGGGAGCTGCAAAGGGGATCATCTCAGGCCTCCACGCCCAAAAGCCGCATGGCGTTTTTCTTCAGGATCAATGGTCGCACCTCGTCGCGAAATGCCGCCTGGTCGAAGGCGTCGAGCCATTTTTCCGGCGCGATCATAGGCCAGTCGGAACCGAACAGCATCTTGTTCTTCAGCAGTGTATTGGCATAACGCACCAGGATTTCCGGGAAGTATTTCGGGCTCCAGCCGGACAGATCAATATAGACATTCGGCTTGTGCTGGGCGACCGACAGGCTCTCCTCCTGCCAGGGGAAGGAGGGGTGAGCAAGAATGATCGGCATATCGGGAAAATCGACGGCGACGTCATCGATGAACATCGGATCGGAATACTTGAGCCGCATGCCGTTTCCGCCCTTCATGCCGGAGCCAACGCCGGTCTGGCCAGTGTGGAACAGCGCCGGCTTGCCGGTCTCGGCGATCGCCTCATAGAGTGGATAGGCCATCCGATCATTGGGATAAAAACCCTGCATGGTGGGATGAAACTTGAAGCCCTGGACGCGATGGTTTTCAACGAGATCACGCGCCTCGCGCGCGCCGAGCTTGCCCTTTGCCGGATCGATGGAGGCGAAGGGAATGAGGATGTCGCTTTCCTTGGCGCAGGCCTCGGCCACCTCGTAATTATTGTAACGGCGATAGCCGGTCTCTCGCTCGGCATCGACGGGAAAGATCACGGCCGCGATATTCATTGCGCGGTAATGCGCTGCGGTTTGCGAGATCGTCGGCGGGTGAGACCAGGGCGCATGGAAATATTTCGCCATCGCCGACTGCAGCTCGTCATAGCCGTCATCGGCGTGGCAGCCACAGCTTTCCTCGGCGTGGGTGTGAAAATCGATGGCGCGAACCTTGGAAAAATCAACCATGTCTTTGTCCTTCAAACCCGGATCAGGGCCGGATCCTGATTGTCATAAAGCCGTTCCAGAAGCTCTTGGCGGCGGGTGATGATCTTGCGGGCGTTGAGCGAGCCCTTGTCGGTGATCTCGCCATTCTTCAGGCTTGGCGGCTCGGCGAGAATGATGGCGCGGGCGATACGCCGGGCCGAGCCGGTGGCCTTGCGCGCCAGAAGTCGAAGCTCCCAGTGAATGGCCGCCTGCAGATGCGCGTCGATGACCGCGCCCTCGGACGTATTGCCGTCATGCACGGCATCTGGATGTGGAAAGATGAACAGGCCGATCTCGCCGCGGTCATGGCCGCAGACAACCACATCGCGCACCTGGCCCTTCAGTGCCTCCAGCGCATCGAGCCGCAGGCGACCGGCCTGCACCCAGGTGCCCGTCATCAGCTTGAAATCTTCCGAAACCCGGCCGTCGAAATAAAGCCCCCGGTCGTAGTCGTCGGGGTCGACGAAGCGCATTGCGTCGCCGGTGATGAGGAACCCTTCCTCGTCAAAACTTTCGGCGGTCTTTTCCGGGTCGCCGAAATAGCCGGGCATGACATTGATGCCCTTGACCCTCAGTTCGCAGCGCATCTCCTCGTCCGGGATCAGCTTGAGCTCCGTTCCGGGAAGCGGCACGCCGACCACGCCGGAACGGCCGATCTGCTCGTGCAGCATGATGGTTGCCGGCGCGGTTTCGGTCATGCCCCAGGAGGCGATCATCAGCGGCAGGCGGCCCTGCACCTCTATCGCCATATCCTCAAGTCGCGTCCAGATATCCTGTGGCAACGAGGCGCCGGCGTAAAACAGCATGTCGAGATCGCTGAAGAAGGCGTCGCGCAGGGCGAAATCCTTCTCCATGGCGTGAACCAGCATGGAAAAGCCGACCGGCACGTTGAATGCGAGATTGCCCGGATGCATCTTGATGTTTTCGATGCTGGTGGCGATGTCCCGCGCCGTCGGCTTGCCGTGGTCGATATAGAGGCTGCCGCCATGGGCGAGCATCATGTTGACATTGTGCGAGCCGCCGAAGACGTGGTTCCATGGCAGCCAGTCGCAGATCACCGGCGGGCGCTCTTTGATGAAGGGCAGGACCGAGGCCATCTGGCTCTGATTGGCGCACATCATCCGCTGCGTGGTCATCACCGCCTTGGGATTGGAGGTCGAGCCGGAGGTAAACAGAAGCTTCGCCAGCGTCTCGGGACCGACTTTGGCATGGGCAGCCTGAAGGTCGACGCCCTGATCGCCTTTCATCAATTCGGAGAACGGGATGACAGGGCGCGGCGCGCCTTCCGTCCTCACCGCGACGACCGGGATATCATCGAATTCCTGTCGCGAAAGGGCGGTCGAGAACTTGCCGGCGTCATCGACGAAGGCGAGCGCTGGATTGATCTTCGAGATCGCATAGGCGAGCCGTCCATGGGCTTCCTCGATCAGCGAATATTGTTCGGCAAGCGGGGCTGTCGGAATGCCGGCATATTGCGCGGCAAAAGACAGAAGTGCGTGATCGACGCCGTTGCCGGACATGATCAGGATCGGCCGTTCAGGCCCGAGCCCGCGCGCCAGAAGGCCTGCGGCAAGGGCGCGGACAATCTCCAGCACTTCCCCGTAGCCATGCGCGCGCCAGCCGCTGCCGGACCGTTCGGCGAGGAAGGTGCGCGCCGGGGCCTCTTTTGCCCATTTTTCCAGCCATTCGCCGGTGTGGCTGACGACGGGATCGAGCGGCACGTTGGATGTCGCCAGCAGTGTGCCGTCCGCGCGCCTGTCGATAGTGACCGAATGCGCGACCAGCGTCAGTGGCTTCTCGCGAACGTCCATGTAGTTCCTCCCCGGCTTGCCGCGCGCAGGGCGGGCGAAAGCCTCTCCTCTCAAGATATCAGGCGATGCGCGAAAGCCTCCTCCGGCCTTTCGCGCATCGGTTTCAAAGCGCGCGGCTTACCCGCTGGAGCAGGTGCAGAAGCGTTGCGCGCTCCTCCTCGTTCAAGACGGAGCCGAAAAGCGCGTCCTCATGGGCATCCACCACCGCGCTCGCTTTCTCAAACAGCCGGCGACCCTTCGGCGTGGCGCGCAGGGCATAGGTGCGGCGGTCTCCCGGCACGCGGTTGCGCGAAATCAGATCGTCGTCCTCCAGCGCGTCGACCAGAACCACCATGCCGGAGCGCTCCAGCTTCAAGACCTGCGCAAGCTGCGACTGTGAGATGTCCGGATTTTCGACGACGACCGACAGTGCGGAAAAGGTCGCCACCTTGAGGCCGAGCGGTTCCAGCACGCGCTGCATATCCTCGCGCACGACGAGGAAACTCCGCTTCATGTTATAGCCGATGAATTCGCGCAGCAGATCGTCGCTTGCGGCGGGCGCATTGCGGTCGGCCTCTGCGGGGGCGGTTTTTTCGGGTCTGGCCATGTCCTAACCTTTCTCTCAGCCCGTGACGAGGTCCACGAGCCAGAAGCTGAGCGCCGGAAACGCGATCAGCAGGATGATGCGCAGGAGTTCCGACAGGATGAAGGGGATGGTCCCGCCGAAGATGGTTTTCAGCGGAATATGCTTTGCCATGGACGATATGACAAAGAGATTCATGCCAACCGGCGGCGTGATCATGCCCATCTCAACCACGACAAGCGTGATGATGCCGAACCAGAGCGCCGTATGCTCGGGCGTCAGGCCGAAATCGAGCGCCATCACGGTCGGGAAGAAGACGGGAACGGTCAAGAGGATCATCGACAGGCTGTCCATGACGCAGCCCATGATCAGGTAGAAGACCACGATCGCCAGCATTACCGTCATCGGCGGCAGGCCCGACTGGCCGAACCAGGCGGCAATGTCCGTCGGCATGCGGCTCAAGGCCAGCGCCACGTTGAAGATGTCGGCGCCGAAGACGATGGCGAAGATCATCGCCGAGGCGGCGGCGGTGTCGATCAGCGAGCCGATCAGGTCACGGAATGTGAGGCCGCCCGACAGCGCCCCGACCAGAAGCGTCAGAACCACGCCCACCGACGCGCCTTCCGCCGGGGTGAAGAAGCCGCCATAGATACCGCCGAGCACGACGACGAAGATGCCGACGATGTGCCAGATGCCGAGCACGGCGCGAAAGCGCTCGCGATAGGGTATGGGCGCGTGGTTCGGCCCCTGTTCGGGAAACAGCCGCACGAAAACGGCAATGGCGATGAAAAAGCCGATGACGGCGATCGTTGCCGGAATGGTTGCCGCCAGGAACAGTTTGACGATGTTCTGCTCGGTCAACAGCGCATAGATGATCAGTACCACCGAGGGTGGAATGAGGATGCCGAGCGTGCCGCCGGCGGCAAGCGAGCCGGCAGACAGCGCGCCGGAATAGCCGTGCTTGCGCATTTCCGGCAGGGCTACCCGGGCCATGGTCGAGGCGGTGGCGAGTGAAGAACCCGAAATCGAGCCGAACATGGCGCAGCCGGCAACGGCGGCCATGGCAAGCCCGCCGCGGAAATGCCCGATCCAGGCGTTCGATGCGCCGAAGAGTTTCGCGGAAATGCCGCTGCGGGTTGCGATGTGGCCCATCAGGATGAAGAGCGGCACGATTGCCAGCTCGTAGGACATGAATTTGTCGACCCAGGCCGTATCGAGATAGAAGATCAGGCTGGACGATCCGCCGAGCAGGATGTAGCCGGCGGCGCCGACGCTGCCCATGGCAAGGGCGATCGGCATTCTGAGGAAGATCAGCGCCAGCAGGATCACGATCATGCCAAGCGCAATGGCCATCGGTTCCATCATGCGCCCTCCGTCACGGGATCGCCCGCGCGGCCATTGACCAGGTCGTCAATGCCGGTGATGAAGGCGACGAGGGCGGAAAGTCCTGTTCCGGCAACCGCCGGCACATAGATCAGCCACACGGGAAAGCCGAGCAACATGGTGCGGTCTCCGTAACCGTGGATCGTCTCCAGACCATGGGCAAGCCGCCAGCAGACGATCGACCAGCCAAGTCCGAACAGAACAGTCCAGAACCCGTCGAGACGGCGCTGGCCGGCGGCGGGAAGCCAGTTGGTGAACAGGTCGACCATCACATGCCCCCTGGTGAACTGGCAGTAGGGCAGGAACAGCGAGGCGCAGGCCGCGCAGACAAGCTCGACAGCCTCGAAATCGCCGCGAATGCCGCCGAAGCCGAAAATGCGCATCAGCACCGAAAGCGTGACCATCAGCGCCGCCGCAAAGGCGGCAAGCCCGCCCGCGCCGGCGCAGACGAGGCAAAGCCGGTAGAGCCAGACGAAGCGGGGGCGCGATGCCCCGCGCCCGTCCAGGCTGGATGGAGTATGCTCCGCCATCAATCAGCCCTGGTCCAGCAGTTCGTTGGCGCGCTTGATGATGGCCGCGCCGTCATAGCCCTTGTCATCGAGCTTCTTCTGCCAGCCGGTGACGATCGGTTCGGAAACCTTGCGCCATTCGGCGATGACGCTGGCCGGGATCTCGACGATCTCGTTGCCGTGCTCGCGGACGACCTTCTCGCCGTTGGCCTCGGCTATATCGAAGGAGGCGCCGAGACGCTTCGACAGCGAAGGTCCGGAATGCTCGTCAAGCACCTTTCGGGCGTCCTCGGGCATGGCCTCATAGGCGCGCTCGTTCATCACCAGCGAGAAGGTGTTGGTGTAGATGCCGCGCGCGCCGGGGGCGGGCATGGCGGAGTAGCTGGTCAGTTCCTGAAGCTTGTAGGCCGGAACCACCTCGAAGGGCAGGCAGCAGCCATCGATCACGCCGTTGGAAAGGCCGACCACCATCTCGGTGACCGGGAAGAACACGACTTCCGCGCCGAGTTCCGTCAGCATTTCGCCCGTGGACTGGTTCGGCGCGCGCAGCCGCATGCCGGCCATGTCGGCGGTTGAGGTGATACCCTTGTCGCGGGTGTGCAGCTTGCCGCCGGCATGGGTGTGGAAGGCGAGCGGCTTCATGCCCTTGTAGTCATTCTGGCCGAATTCGCGCATCAGCGTGTCCATGACGACGGAGGTCTTCTCGGCGTCCGTCACCATGAAAGGCAGCGCCATGGTCTCGGCGACCGGGAAACGGTCGGGCGTATAGACGGGCAATGTCCAGGCGATGTCGACAATGCCCTGGCGGGCCTGGTCGGCAAGCTGCGGCGCCTTGCCGCCGAGCTGCATGGCGGGATAGATCTGCACCTCGATCGCCCCGTTGGACGCCTCGGCGAGTTCCCTGGCCCAGGGCTCGAACACGTTTTTCTGCACCGGCGCCATGGCCGGCAGGAAGTGGTGCAGCTTCAGCGTCACTTCCGCCGCGTGCGCCTGGCGCAGGAAGACGGGGGCAGCCAGCGCCGTGCCCAATGCGGCAAGCGCCGTGCGGCGGGTCATTTTCAAAGTATCAGTCATGACGGTTCTCCTCCCTGAAGACTGACTGGACGATATGCGCGTGATCTTCCGCCCGCCTCTCTCCTTGCGGGCGAAAGAGCGGCCTAGCGAAAGACCGGCGCGCGCTTTTGCAGAAAAGCGTTGAGGCCTTCTTCGGCATCGGCGCTCGTCTGCGATACGGCCGCGCACAGGCTCTCGGCGAAAAGCCCGTCCGCGCGCGGCATGTCTGCGATCCGGCTGATCGCCTGGATCATCATGTAATTCGAGAGCTGGGCGTTCTTCGCGATCCTGGCCGCCAGCGCGCGGGCCATGGGCAGCGCCTCGCCGTCGCCGACGCTGTAATGGGTGAGACCCAGGCGTAGACCTTCCTCGGCGTTGTATTTGCGGCCCGTCAGCATCATCTCGCGCATCCGGTCGGGACCGAGAATGCGGCCGACGCCGACGGTTGCGCCGCCGCCGACGAAGATGCCGCGCATGCCCTCCGGCAGCTGGAAGATCGTTGACGGCTCGGCAATGCGCACATGGGTGGCGGACGCAAGCTCCAGCCCGCCGCCGATCACCGCGCCGAACATGGCGGAGACGACCGGCAGGCCGGAGAACTGGATGCGCTCCATCACCCGGTGCCAGTTGCGCGAATGGTACATCGTGCCTTCCGCGTCGCGGGCGACGTGTTCTGCAAGGTCGAGACCGGAGCAGTAGTGCCCGCCCGCGCCGGTCAGTATGACGACGCGGATATCCTTCGGCGGCTTGCTGAAAAAAGCATCCAGCGCATCCAGCAGCGCATCGCACATGGCGTTGCGCTTTTCGGGCCGGTTCATGGTCAGGATCGCGACCGGGCCGTCGCTCTCGACGGTCAGAATACCGGCGCTGTCAAAATGGGTCTTGGTCATCCGTTCCGCTCTTTCTCGAATTCGTCTCGCCGCTCTTTATTTCGGCGGCATGCGCGCCGCCGCGTCGAGCCGGATCACCGATCCGTTCAGCATCGGGTTCTCGACGATCTGCTCCACCAGCCGGGCATATTCATCAGGCAGGCCCATTCGGTTCGGAAAGGGCACATTGGCGAGAATGTCGGCGCGAACATCATCGGGCAGGCCCGCGCTCATGCCTGTCTCGAAAAGACCGGGCGCGATCGTCATGACGCGGATGCCGAAACGGGCAAGCTCGCGGGCGGCCGGCAGCGTCATCGAGGCGACCCCGCCCTTGGAGGCGGAATAGGCTGCCTGGCCGATCTGGCCGTCCTCACAGGCGACAGAGGCGGTGTTAATGATCACGCCGCGCGCGCCGTCCTCGTCAAGCGGCTCGGCAGCGGCCATCGCCCGCGCAGCGATGTTCATCACGGTGTAGGTGCCGAGAAGATTGACCCGGAGCGTGCGCTCGAACAGGCCGATCGTCAGCGATCCGTCGCGCGGCAGGATGCGGGATGCCGTGCCGATCCCCGCGCAGGAAACCACGATGCGCGGCGCGCCGTGTTGACGCGTCACCCCCGCGAAAATCGTCTCGACAGCCGTTGCGTCGGAGACGTCTGCGCCATAGCCGACGCCGCCGATATCAGCCGCCACCCGCTCGGCTGCGTCCGCCGACAGGTCGAGGACGACGACCTTCCCGCCATGGGCGGAAAGCCTCCTCGCCGTTGCCTCGCCAAGACCGCTCGCGGCCCCCGTGACCAGCGCCACTTCACCTTTGATTTTCATGCAAACTCCTCAACTCCCGACCGTGAGTAGAGCCAGCTTTAAATTGTTTTGTCAATGAACAGTTTCGATAATTTATATTTTTTTGATGAATAACAGGAATGCACGATTAGTGCCATTCATTGCCGTTTTCGTGCATTTGCCGATGTTGCGCGCGGCGCTAACGTGCGACGGCAAGGACGGAGGAGGTCTTTCATGAAAACGCAGGTTGCCATTATCGGGGGCGGGCCTTCCGGTCTGCTTCTCTCGCAGCTTTTGAACAGGCAGGGCATCGATACCATCATTCTGGAGCGGGCCAGCCGCGCGCATGTGCTTGCGCGCATCCGTGCCGGCATTCTCGAATGGGGCGCGGTCGCGCTTTTGCGTGAGGCCGGCGTCGGCCAGCGCATGGACGCCGAGGGCATCGTCCATGATGGCTGCGTGCTGTCCGACAATGATCTCCAGTTGCGCATCGACTTTGCCGGGCTCACCGGCCAGAAGGTCATGGTCTACGGCCAGACCGAGGTGACCGCCGACCTCTATGCCGCGCAGGATGCCATGGGAACCCCGATATTCCATGGCGTCGAGGATGTCGTGATCGATGATCTCGACCAGCCGCTGTCGACTGTGCGTTTTACCCATGAGGGCATGCGCAAGACGATCGCCTGCTCCTATGTCGCCGGCTGCGACGGCTTTCACGGCGTCTCCCGCCGGACTATCCCCGCCGGGAAGCGCCGGGAATTCGAGCGCGTCTATCCGTTCGGCTGGCTTGGGATCCTGTCGCGCACGCCGCCGGTGCATGACGAGCTGATCTACGCCAATTCCGATCGCGGCTTCGCGCTCGCCTCCATGCGCAACAGGATGCTGAGCCGCTATTATCTGCAGGTGCCGCTTTCCGACAAGGCCGAGGACTGGTCGGACGCGGCCTTCTGGGATGAACTGAAGCGTCGCCTGCCGCAGGATGTTTCTGCACGATTGGTGACAGGGCCGTCGATCGAAAAAAGCATTGCGCCACTCAGGTCTTTCGTCTCGGAGCCGCTCCGCTGGGGCAATCTCTTTCTTGTCGGCGATGCGGCCCACATCGTTCCGCCGACCGGCGCCAAGGGGCTGAACCTCGCCGCCTCCGATGTCTGGTACCTCTTCCATGCGTTGGTCGAGCGCTTCGGTTCCGGTTCCTCGGCGGGCATCGACGCCTATTCCGGCCGGGCGCTGCAGCGCATATGGAAGGCGATGCGCTTCAGCTGGCAGATGACCATGCTGCTGCACCGCTTTGACGGTGAGGACGGCTTCGCCGCAGAGATGCGCAAGGCGAGCCTGTTGCATCTGTCACAGTCGGAGACCGCGCGGCGGGATCTGGCCGAAAACTATATCGGCCTGCCTTACTGAGGCGCATCATCTTTTTTTCGGCCCGGCGCTTCTTGAGCGCGCCGGGCCAATGGTCATGCGCAAAGCGTCAAAGCCGCTCCAGCGCCACGGCAATGCCCTGACCGACGCCGATGCACATGGCGGACAGCGCCTTCTCGCCCGGCTTCAGTTCCAGCATCGCCGTTCCGGTGATGCGCGCGCCGGACATGCCGAGGGGGTGGCCGAGCGCGATTGCCCCGCCATTCGGATTGACGCGCGGATCGTCATCGGCAATGCCGAGGTCGCGCAGTGTCGCAAGCGCCTGCGAGGCGAAGGCCTCATTGAGCTCGATCACGGAGAAACTGCCGGTGTGAAGCCCGAGCCGGCGCATCAGCCTGCGCGCCGCGATCGCCGGGGCGAAGCCCATGATCCGCGGCGCGACCCCGGCTGTTGCGCCGCCAAGCACGCGGGCGATCGGGTCGAGGCCGTGCCGGACGGCGGCTTCCTCGCTTGCAAGAATGAGTCCTGCCGCTCCGTCATTGACGCCAGAAGCATTGCCCGCCGTCACGGTACCCCCGGCGCGGAAGGGCGTGGGCAGACGGGCGAGCACCTCAACGGTGGTCTCCGGGCGCGGCTGCTCGTCATGTGCCACGATTTTCGGTTCGCCTTTTCGCTGTGGAATGGAGACCGGAATGATCTCCTGCGCCAACCGGCCGTTGTCCAGCGCGCGCGCCGCCTTTTGCTGGGAGGCGCAGGCAAAGGCGTCCTGGTCTTCCCGGCTGACGGAAAAATCCTCCGCCACGTTCTCGCCGGTTTCCGGCATGGAATCGACGCCGTAGCGCGCCTTCATCTCGGGATTGACGAAGCGCCAGCCAATGGTCGTGTCGTAGATTTCCGCGTCGCGCGAAAAGGCCGTCCCGGCCTTCGGCATGACGAAGGGCGCGCGGGACATGGATTCCACCCCGCCGGCGATGATCAACGCCGCCTCTTCGGCGCGAATGGCGCGCGCGGCGGTGATGACGGCATCCATGCCGGAACCGCAGAGCCGGTTCATCGTCGTGCCGGGCACCTCCACCGGCAGGCCGGCCAGAAGGGCGGCCATGCGCGCCACATTGCGGTTGTCCTCGCCTGCCTGGTTGGCGCAGCCGAGGATGACCTCGTCGACGGCCGACCAGTCGGTCTTCGGGCTGCGTTGCATGAGCGCGCGGATCGGGATCGCGGCAAGGTCATCGGTCCTGACGGCGGAAAGCGCGCCGCCGAAGCGGCCGATCGGGGTGCGGATATAGTCGCAGATATAGACGTCTTTCATGGATCACACTTCCGGTACGCTGAGTTGGGCCACGTCGCCTTCGATGTGAAGGGGCGCGCCGGTCAGCGCCTGCAATTGGTCGAAGGACAGGGCAGCAAGCTTCTCGCGGAGAACGAAATGACCCTCGGCGATGTCGATGACGGCAAGCGAGGTGTAGACCCGCGTAACGCAAGCCACGCCCGTGAGCGGCAGTGAACAGCGTTTCACCAGTTTCGGCTCGCCCTTCTTGGTGACGTGGTCGGTGACGACGGCGACGCGTTTTGCGCCATGGACGAGGTCCATCGCCCCGCCGACGGCGGGAACGCCGCCCTTGCCGGTCGACCAGTTGGCGAGATCGCCGTTTTCAGCCACCTCATAGGCGCCGAGAATGGCGACATCCAGATGCCCACCGCGCACCATGGCGAAGCTGTCGGCATGGTGGAAGAAGGCCGTTCCGGGGCGCAGCGTGATCGCCTTCTTGCCGGCGTTGATGAGGTCCCAGTCCTCTTCGCCCGGCTCCGGCGCGGGCCCGAAATCGAGCACGCCGTTTTCGGTGTGGAAGATTGCCTGGCGGCCCTCCGGCTGGAATTTTGCGACCATTTCGGGAAAGCCGATGCCGAGATTGACATAGGCGCTGTCTTCGATGTCCTGGGCGGCGCGCCAGGCGATCTGGGCATTGGAAAGCTTGATGTCATCGACGGAAATCATGGGTAGGCGGCCTCCTGCCGGGTGAGGATTTCTTCCTGCGCCGGGTCGGCGACCTCGACGACGGAGGAGACGAAGATGCCGGGCGTGATCACCTGTTCGGGGTCGATGCCGCCGGGCGCGACAACGCGGCTTGCCTGGACGATGGTGGTCGCGGCCGCCATCGCCATCAGCGGATTGAAGTTGCGCGCGGCCATGCGATAGGTGAGGTTGCCGTGGGTATCGGCGGTCTCCGCCTTGATCAGGGCGAAATCCGCCTTCAGCCAGCGCTCCTGCACGTAGGGCCGTCCGTCGAATTCGGCGACCGGCTTGCCGTCGGCAAGCGCTGTGCCGTAACCGGTCGGCGTGTAGAAGGCGGGAATGCCCGCGCCGCCGGCGCGGACCCGCTCGGCGAGCGTGCCCTGCGGCACCAGTTCCAGCGCAATCTTGCCTGCGAGATAGCGCTCGTTGAACACCGTCGCGTTTGATGAACGCGGAAACGAGCAGATCATCCGCCGCACGCGGTCCTGCTCGATCAGGGCCGCAAGCCCGACATGGCCGTTGCCGGCATTGTTGTTGATGACCGTAAGGTCCCTTGCGCCCTGGTCGATCAGCGCGTGAATGAGCTCGATCGGCGCCCCCGATCCGCCGAAACCGCCGATCATGACGGTCGCGCCGTCAAAGATGGGCCGAACGGCCGCTTCCAGTGAGGAAATTGTCTTGTCCATGATGTCGACCTCCTACCGACGTCCCGGACTCTAGGGGCAAGGTCAGCGAAAGTCAGTTTGAAAGTTCACATGACGAATTTTGTTCGTATGGTGAGCATTAGCGTGCGGCTGGCGAACGACCGGCGTTGCGCGACTGCTCTTTTCCCTGGCGCCAGCGCGTCCCGGCTTTCCATCAACATCCGGGCCGTCGTCGTCACGCTCGCCGCATGCGGCGCTGACGCTGCACGCCCATGGCATTTATTGCAGGCGCAGGGTTTGGTTGAATAACAGAAAGTCGTAATGCGGTAGGCAAACCTGCGCTGTTTACGATATCGGTATTTCTATCAATATTACTCGAAATTTATACAAGTATATACTGGATGGGTAGCGCTTCGCATTGGGCCTGGCCCAGGCGCCGGGTGGCAAGCCCGGGGCGCTCCGCCAAAAGCTACACCTCCCGCTGTCATTCCGCCGCAGAAGGCGCTCACGATCAATCTGCGGCGCTGTGGCTGAGCGAATTACGCCTTCAAAAGGCCGATCGGCCTCCGGCGCGGGCTGCACGCAAAACTTTCCTACATGTAGTATTGTTATGCGTGTAAGTTGAATATAGTGTCGCATAGGTTGCATCTTGCAGCCGTTTTAACAGCAAGCTCAGCCCAGGAGGAAGGGTGACAATGAAAAATAACGGACTCCCGCTCTTTTACAGTGCGCCGCAGGTCCTGCGTTTCGAGGATCACAAGGATCTCGTGATCGAACGCAAGCAGGATTTTTCCTTTGCCGCGAAGGCCAATGCGGTGCCGCTGTCGCCCGCCGAATTCGTCCCGGCCTCGCGCCATTACCCGATCGTCTTCGTCAAGGGCGATCCTCTGCCCACCGCCGTTGCGGTGACCGGCCTCAGGGAAGGGCAGAACCTCTTCGTCAGCACCGACGGCAAATGGAAGGAAGGGGCTTATATTCCTGCCTATGTCCGCCGTTATCCCTTCATTCTCATCCAGTCGGAAGACAAGAGCCAGACCGTTCTTGGGTTCGATGAGGGGTGCGACCGCATCAAACCCTCCAGCGAGGTCGAGGGCGGCGCTGCTCTTTTCGCAGAAGACGGCAAGGCGGGCGAGGCGACGGCGCCGATGATGGAGTTCTGCAACAGTTTTCACCAGGCGAGCCTGCGTGGCAATGACTTCGCCAAAGCCCTCAAGGAGCAGAACCTTCTCATCGACAAACAGGTCAATATGTCCTTTGCCAACAAGAGCCACTACCGGCTCGACGGCCTGCTGGTCGTTGACGAGGACCGGTTCCGCAACCTGCCGCAGGATGTGCTGATCGACTGGCACAGGAATGGCTTCAACGACGCGGTCGTGCTGCATCTCGCCTCGACCCAGAACTGGCAGACGCTGCTCGAACTCAACGAAAAGGCTTCGCCCGCCGAGGCGGCCTGAACGGCCGGGGCCGCTCGGCCATCGCATTCGAATGATCCTGAACATCAAGGGGAAAGATATGACTATCATCACCAGGAAAGGTTTCGGCGCCGCCTTCGCGTGCGCCATGCTCTTCGCAGGCGCTGCCGGGGCTCAGCAATCGGAGCCGGTCGCGGCCTCCGATACGACCGTTTCCTACGGCGACTGGTCGCAGCACTGCATGCTTGTGCAGATCCAGAAGGCCGACGAGAAGGAGCCCGGCCCGCCGCAGCGCGTCTGCGAGGCAACCCAGACGCTCAACGTGCAGCAGCAGGAAGGCGGGCAGGTTCAACGCATCCTGACGGTCGCCGTCGGCGCTCTGCCGGGCATGGATGCGCCGCGTCTCGTGGTGCAGACGCCCTCCAACGTCGATCTGCGCTCCGGCGTGACCTTCACCATCGGCGGCGAGCCGGCAGGTCAGCCGGTCAAGGGCGGCGCGGTTGGCCAGGGGGCGGCGGGCAAGGACATGACGATGACCTATGTGACTTGCGGCCAGCTCTGCGCTGCCGACATGGAGCTGACGGCCGATGAGATGAAGGAACTCAAGGCCGCCAAGGCCGCGTCGGTTTCCTTCAGGATCATGAACGGTCAGGAAATCGCGCTTCCTCTGTCGATGAAGGGGTTCTCCGCAGCCGTCTCGGCCGCTCCGCCCGTCAACTGACGACGGAAGGCCTTCCGGCAGGGGCTTCACGGCAAGACGACCGGGGATGCATCGCATTCGCGACAGCGTCATGCAAATACTGGACTAAAGAAGCTGCTTTTTTTCGTTCAAGCAGCATGCAGAAATTCCTCCTGGAATTGTTCGTCCAGCAAACAAAAACGCCCCGTTTTTGATTTCTCCGGGGCGTCTGAAATGGCGAAATACCGATCTCGCAATGCAAGTCCGCCTGGAATCGCCGCAATCGCGACATCCCATCAGCGTTCCCGGGCTCAGAGCTTCACAGTGACATTGCCCTTGCCTTCGAGGATCACGCCTTCGGCAGTCTCGTCGATGCCGGTCCCTTCGGCCCCGGTGATCGAGGTGACGTTCTGCAAACGCAGGCGCCACGGGCGGCTTGCGTCTTCCGCCGTGATCGTCAGCGTGTCGCCCTTGCGGGAAACGGCCAGTTCCTGCGCTTTCACGCCCTTGTCGGCGAAGATCGTGGCTTTCGCCGTCTTGCCGTCTTCCAGCGCGTACAGGGCAAAGAGGGCGCCCTCTGCATAGTCATAGTCCGGCTTGTCGTCGACCGCGCCCCAGACGATGAGACTTGAGGGGCGAACGTAAAGCGGCAGGCTCATGAAGTCGTGGTTTTCAACGCGCCAGCTGCCGCCCTCGACCTCTTCCCCGGTCAGAAGATGGGTCCAGCGGCCTTTCGGCAGGTAGATCTCGGCATTGCCCGCGGCATCGAGAACGGGAGCAACCAGAAGCTTCTCGCCGAGCATGTACTGGCGGTCGAGCACGTCGCAGGTCCGGTCTTCGGGAAATTCCAGCATCATGGCGCGCATCACCGGCAGGCCGGTCTTGGGCGCTTCGCAGGCGACCTCGTAGATCGTCGGCATCAGCTTCATCTTCAGCTTGGTGAAGAAGCGCAGAACGTCGACGGCCTCTTCATCATAGAGCCAAGGCACGCGGTAGGATTTGGAACCGTGCAGGCGCGAATGGCTGGAGAGAAGCCCGAAAGCGCACCAGCGCTTGTAGACATCGGCTTCCGCCGTCGCCTCGAAGCCGCCAATGTCGTGGCTCCAGAAACCGAAGCCGGAAAGGCCGAGCGAGAGGCCGCCGCGCAGGGATTCTGCCATGGATTCATAATCCGAATAGCAGTCGCCGCCCCAGTGAACCGGGAATTGCTGGCCGCCTGTGGTGGCGGAGCGGGCAAACAGCACTGCCTCGTCCTCGCCCTTCGTCTCCTGCAGGGCCTCGTAGACGACCTTGTTGTAGAGGAAGGTGTAGTAATTGTGCATGGTCTCGGCGTCGGAGCCGTCGTGATAGGCAACGTCGACCGGGATGCGCTCGCCGAAATCGGTCTTGAAGCAATCGACGCCCTGGGCCACCAGAGCCTTCAGATAGCCGGCATACCAGTCGCACGCGTCCGGGTTGGTAAAGTCGACCACGGCCTGGCCGGGCTGCCAGCGGTCCCACTGCCAGACGGAGCCATCCTCGCGCTTGATCAGGTAGCCGTTTTCCTTGCCCTCGTCGAAGAGCTTGGATTCCTGGGCGATATAGGGATTGATCCAGACGCAGATATTAAGCCCGCGCTCCTTGTAGCGCTTCAGCATGGCTTCCGGTTCCGGGAAGGTTTCCGGATCCCATTCGAAGTCGCACCAGTGCAGGCCGCGCATCCAGAAGCAGTCGAAATGGAAGACGTGAAGCGGAATGTCGCGCTCGGCCATGCCGTCGAGGAAGCCGGTGACGGTGGCTTCGTCATATTCGGTGGTGAACGAGGTGGTCAGCCACAGGCCGAAGGACCAGCGTGCGGGAAGCGCCGGGCGACCGGTGAGCTTGGTATAGCGATCGATGACGCCCTTCGGGTCCGGTCCGTCGATGACGTAATATTCGAGGCTTTCGCCAGGCACCGAGAACAGCGCCTTGTGAACCTTCTCCGAGCCGACTTCGAACTCCACATGTCCGGGATTGTTGACGAATACGCCCCAGCCGCGATTGGTGAGGAAGAAGGGGATGTTCTTGTAAGCCTGGTCGGTGTTGGCGCCGCCGTCACGGTTCCAGATGTCGACCATCTGGCCGTTTTTCACAAACTCGGTGAAGCGCTCGCCAAGACCGTAGACCTTGGTGCCGACGCCGAGGCTCAGGCGCTCGAACATATGGGTGCGGTCATTGTCATCATGGTCGATGGCGTGGCCGCCGGCCTTGTAGTCGGAGCCGGTGATCAGCTTGCCGTCGCGGAGGAATTCGAGGTTCCAGCGGCCGGTCATGGCGATGCGGGCGGTGAGGTTGCCGCTTTTCAGCGTGGCGAAGTCTTCCGTGATCTCGATTTCCGGCGCAAAGCCTTCATCCGGGTAGAGGTCGAAATGCGGGCCCTTGTCGAGAACGCCGCGGAAGTGCTCGCTCTTCACCCCGATCATGCCTTCCATCGGCGCGGAGAAGGTGAGGATGATCAATCGCGCATTGATCTGATTGGCGCGGTCGTTCATCGGCCATGTGGCGGCGCGGATGACCAGATTGCCATCCTTCACGCGGGCGTCGAAGACCTCGAGAGGTTGGTTGAGATCGAAATTCTGGCGCACATGCCAGTTGCCGTCCATGATTTTCATGTGTGTATTCCTTTGAATTCTGGGAGCGATGGCGGGGAGAGGCGCCATCGCTCACCGCAAGATCAGCCGGTCAGAGCCGGACGCCGGTCTCGCGGTCGAAGATGTGGATGAGTTCCGGAGCGATCCGCATGTTCAGCGGTTCGCCGGGCGTCACGGCGGCGCGGTCGTTGATGACGACGGCGATTTCCGGGTCGCTGGCGGTGAACAGGAAGGTCGTCGCCCCCGTCGCCTCGGCAATCCTGAGCGGCAGGCTGAACTGGGCTTCCTCAGCCGAGACCAGTTCAAGGTGTTCGGGTCGTAGGCCCACGGTCACCTTGCGCCCGGCTTCGAGCTTGCCTGCATAGGGCAGGGTATCGCCATCGCCGAGTTCGAGCTTCAGGCTGTGGCCGTCCTCGGCCACGGTTGCCGGCAGGAAGTTCATGGCCGGAGAGCCGATGAAGCCGGCGACGAACTGGTTGGCCGGGCTGTCATAGAGTTCCAGCGGCGCGCCTTGCTGCTCGATCCGGCCTTCCTTCATCAGGACGACGCGGTCGGCCATGGTCATGGCCTCGATCTGGTCATGGGTGACATAGACCGAGGTCGCGCCAAGGCGGTCGTGCAGGGTGCGGATTTCCTTGCGCATGTGAACGCGCAACGCCGCATCGAGGTTCGACAGCGGCTCGTCGAAGAGGAAGGCCTTCGGGTCGCGGATGATGGCGCGGCTCATGGCGACGCGCTGACGCTGCCCGCCGGAGAGTTCGCGCGGATAGCGTTCCAGCAGGTTGGAAAGTCCTGTGGTTTCGGCCACTTCGCGCGCCTTCACCTGGGCATCCTTCTTCTTCATGCCGTGGGTGCGCAGGCTGTAGGTCAGGTTTTCCTCGACCGTCATATGCGGATAGAGCGCATAGGACTGGAACACCATGGCGATGTCACGCCGGCGCGGCGGCATGTCGTTCATCAGATCGCCGGCAATCTTCACCTCGCCGCCGGTGATCTTTTCCAGACCGGCCAGCGTGCGCAACAGCGTGGATTTGCCGCAACCGGACGGGCCGACGAGCGCGACGAACTCGCCCTTTTCGATCGTGAGATTGACGTTCTTGAGGGCGTGGTAGCGGCCGTAATATTTCTCGACCGCGTTGAATTCGATCTGGGTTGTCATTTCAAAGCTCCCGAGGTCAGGCCGGAGACGATCTTGCGCTGCAGAAGAACAAAGGCAGCAAGGATGGGGGTTACGTAGATCGAGGCGTAGGCCATGATCCTGTTCCAATCGACCGAGTTCGGGCCCATGAAGGTGGAAAGACCGACGCTGGCCGGCTGCAGCTCGACATCCTGGATCAGCGACTTGGAATAGACGAACTCGCCGAAGGCCTGCATGAAGATCAACAGCGCGCTGACGAGGATGCCGTTTCTGGCAAGCGGCAGCACGATGTGGATGAAGGCGCCGAAGCGGGAATTGCCGTCAACAAGCGCTGCCTCTTCCAGCTCCGCCGGCACGTTCATGAAGGTGGCGCGCACCAAAACGACGAAGAACGGCATGGCCTTGGCGGTGATCGCCACGATCACGGCAATGCGCGGATAATCGAGCAGGCCGATCTGCGAGAAACCGACAAAGATCGGGGTGACCATCAGAGATGCCGGTAGAACCTGCAGCATCAGCACCAGGAACAGGCCGACATCGACCCATACGCTGCGGTAGCGGGCCAGAACATAGGCGCAGCCCGAGCCGAGCGTTGCGATGAACAGCACGGCGCAGCTGGCGATGATCAGCGAGTTCTTCAGATAGGTCGCCATGTGGCGCTCCACCCAGACGCCGGCAAAGACGTCCCATTGCGGGTTCGGCGGCACGAAGCTCGGCGGTGCGGCAAACATCGCCGTGCTGGTTTTCAGCGCGGTCACATACATCCAGTAGAGCGGGAAGAGGTAAATGGCTGCCAATACCAGACCGCAGGCGATCAGCAGGGTGTTTCGTGTTGTCGGGGTCATCCGCGCACCTCATGGCGGGTCGAGCGCACATAGAAGACGGCCGCGATGATGACGAGTGTGATCATCAGCACCGAAACGGTGGCGCCGCGTGCGAAATCGTATTCACGGAAGGAAAGCTGCCAGGCCCAGTACTGGGCAACGTTCGATGAATTGTTGGGTCCGCCATCGGTAATTGCGGCAAACAGATCGAACTGCTGGAGGGTGAAGATCAGGCCGAGCGACAAGAGCGCGCCGATTGTCGGACGCATCATCGGCAGCGTGATCGTGTAGAAGCGGCGGAATGCGTTGGCGCCGTCAAGGCTTGCGGCTTCGTAAAGATCCTTCGGAATGGCGGCGAGGCCGACCGAAAGCAGGATCATGTTGAAGGCCGTGCCGAACCAGATATTGGTGATGATCACGCTCCACAGCGCAAAGTCCGGCGATGACCGCCAGAAGATCGGCTCGTCAATGACGCCGATTGACTGCAGGAAGAAGTTGATCACGCCGAAATCGCCGGCCAGAAGCCAGTTCCAGATCGCGCCGGTCACAAGGCCGGGCATGACCCAGGACACAAGAAACAGGCCGCGCAGATAGGTCGAGCCGGGGAACTGCATGTTGAAGAACAGCGCCAGGAAAAACCCGAAGAGGAACTGGCCGCCCAGCGAGCAGAGAACGAAGATCAGCGTATTGCCGAAGATCGGCCAGGCCTGCGGATCGGTCAGGACCGCGACATAATTGTCGAGGCCGACAAAGGGACGGAAAAAGGTGCCGAGGCTGAAGATGTCGACTTCCTGAAAGCTCATGATCACGTTGTAGACCAGAGCCGAACCGGAAATGGCGATCAGGAAGACAAGCGGGATGCCCACCAGCAACAGATCGAAACCACGGCCGTCCCAGAACGTTGAGAGCGCCTTGCGCATTGTTGAAGCTCCCTTGGGCGTTAAAACGGGCGAAACCCGGGATATCAGGCAAGCCTTCCCTGTCCACGCCCCATTGCGGAGCGTGGCGGGATATCCCGGATCTCAGGAAAAGCAGGTTACTTTCCGGTGATCTTGTCGATCTGGGCCTGGGCCTGGTCAAGCGCCTGCTGCGGCGTCTGGGAACCGGCGAGCGCCGACTGAAGGGCCGTCTGGATGGCCTTGGAAATCTTCGGCCATTCCGGATGCGGGCCGCGCGGCTGGGAATACTGCATCTGGTCGAGGAAGACCTGCAGTGCCTCGTCCTTGGCCTCATTGCCGGTCGGCGGGATCTCGATATCGTTGCGGGCCGGGATCTGGCCGAAACGTTCGAAAAGGTCCTTGTCCTGCTGGGCGAAGAATTCCAGCGCCTTGAAGGCTTCTTCCGGGTGCTTGGTGGAGGAGAAGATCACCCAGTTATAGTCGCCCATGGCAGACGAACGCGGGGAGCCTTCGGCCGGCGTCGGCAGAAGCGTGACGCCCCAGTTGAAGTCGGCCTCATCCGCCATGCGGTTGATTTCCCAGGGACCGGAAATCGCCATTGCCGCATTGCCGGCATTGAACGTTGCCGTCGATGCCCATTGCGTGCGCGAGACCGTATCCGGAGATGCCAGACCCTCGTCCAGCAGCGTCTTGAAGAAGGTCAGCGCCTCGACGCCGCCCTCGCCATTGATGTTGTCGTAGCTGCCGCCGGCCATCTGCACGAAGGGGAGGAACTGGAAGGTGCCTTCTTCCGAGGCCTTGGCCGAGAAAGCGACGCCATAGACATCGTTTTCCGGGTCGTTGAGAGCGCGGGCGTCCTCGATCAGTTCGTCCCAGGTTGTCGGCGGCTCTTCAATGCCGGCTGCCTCGAACATGTCCTTGTTGTAGAAAAGGGCGATCGTATTGGTCGCCTTCGGAACGCCGTAGATGTGCCCGTCCCAGGTGGCGGACGCCATCGGGCCTTCGAAATAGTCATCCACATTGATGATGTCGGACTGCTCGATCATGTCCGTCAGATCAAGCAGGGCGCCGTTGGCGGCGAGCATCGCCGTGTCGGGATTGTCGACGGCGAAGATGTCCGGCGCGCGACCGACCGAGTAGGCGCGCATCGCCTCGCTCATCAGATCGGCGAAGTTGACCTCGCGATAGACGACATCGATGTTCGGTTCGCTTTCGTCAAATTCGCGGGCAAGGTCCGGCGTCGGCTGGCCGGTCTTGTCGACGGTCCAGATGTTCAGCGTAACCGGTTCCTGCGCAAAGGCCGGAGCGGCGGTTCCCAGGCTCAAAGCAGCCATGGAAACACACAGCAAGAGTTTGGCGCGATTCATATAATTAGCCTCCCGTATAGGTTTACCGACCGTCCTCGATCGGTCTCGACGGACTTTGTTTCAGGGCGACGCGGTATGATCTTTCGTGGGGCCTTCATAGCAGCTTGCCCACCTCAATCATTGACTTTGCAGTCCCGAAATCGCTAAAACACGCTCCGTAAACGTTTACGACAATAGACATGGACAGCTTCTGCTGTCAATAGAGGTACGAACCTCAAAATTGGAGAGACCATGACGGGCATCCGCCAGCTCGCTGATCACCTGCAACTTTCGATTGGTACGGTGTCGCGTGCGCTGAACGGCAAGGCGGACGTGAATGCACAGACGCGCGAGCGGGTTTTGAAGGCGGCCATGGAGCTTGGCTATGTGCCCAACCAGTCGGGCCGCAGTCTCAGGAAGGGGACAACGAGCACGGTCGGCCTGATCCTGACACAAGGCAATAGCCTCGGCGAAAACAACGATAACTTCTTTTTCGGCGTGATCCACGGGCTTCAGGCGGCGCTGAAAAAGCACAAGCTCGATCTCGTGCTGCTCTTGTGCGCGCGTGACGAGGATCCCGACAGTTTTCTGCAGCGCATGGTGGCGCAACGTATCGTTGATGCGGTGATCCTCACCGCCACCCGCACGCACGACGAACGTTTCGATATTCTCCGGCGTGCAAACATGCCCTTCGTCACCCTCGGTCGCAGCGACAATTTGGGCGATTCATCCTGGATCGACCTGGATTTCGAGGGTATTGCCCGCAGCTCCGTGACGCGCCTTCACGAGCGGGGTCACCGCCGCATTGCCGTTGCCGTGCCGAATGTGGATGCCAATCTCGGCCCGCTGTTCCTGGAGGGCTATCGGCAAGGGCTTGCCGATTGCGGCCTGCCCTTTGACGAGAACATCGTCTTTCATGCCGAGACCAGCGAGGAGGGCGGCTACGACGTCGCCGGAAAGGTGCTGGCGACCGAGGACCGTCCGACCGCAATCCTGCTGATTGCCGAGCTGATGTCAGTCGGTCTTTATCGCCGCCTCGGCGAGGCGGGACTTGCGCCCGGCCGCGACCTTGCCGTGATCGCCGAACGCGAAAGCCCGGTGGGCCGCTTCCTGCTGCCGCGACTGACCTGTTTCCGGCTCGACCTCGATGCGCTGGGGCGGATGCTCGGCGAGATGCTTCTTTCCAACCTGCCGGCCTTTGCCGAGAACTACAGGGACGTGCCCAAGGGCAAGATCTGGCCGCTGGAACTGGTCGAAGGCGAAAGCGATCCGCCGCTTCGCGTCAGGGACACGATACTGCCAGACGGCTGATTTCGCCGCGAGCGGCTCATTGCTCAGTCCGTCCTGGTCAGTGCTGTGTAAAGTTCCGGTCGCCGGTGCAGCTGGAAATTGAAGATGTTTTCGCGGATTTCCCTGCAGCGGTCGAGGTCGCAATCATAGGTGATCAGCTCGTCGGACAGCGAGCCCGCCATGGCGACGATCTCGCCGGTGGGCGCGACGATGCAGCTCTGGCCGATCAGATCGCAGCCTTCCTCCTTGCCCGCCTTGGCAATGCCGACGACCCACATGCCGTTCTGGTAGGCGCCGGCCTGCAGGCTCAGATGGTTGTGGAAATTCTGCAGATGGTCATGCTCGGGAGCGAGCGGATAATGCACCGGCGTGTTGTAGCCGATCAGCACCATTTCCGCCCCGCGCAGCGCCAGTTCGCGATAGGTCTCCGGCCAGCGGCGGTCGTTGCAGATTGCCTGTCCGAAGACACCGCCAAAGGCTTCCGCCGTCGAGAACGGCGCGGGGCCGGGTTCGAAGTAGCGCTTTTCCAGATGCTGGAACGGCCGCCAGGGCTCGTGTTCGGGGTGGCCGGGCAGGTGGATCTTGCGATAGCGATGGACGATCTCGCCGGTCTTTTCGACGATGATCGCGGTGTTGTAGCGATGGGTGACGCCATCGATCTCGGTCAACTCGCCATAGCCGAGCGAAAAGCCGATCTTCAGCTCCTTCGCGCGGGCAAAAAGCGGCGCGACATCGTCATTCGGCATGGATTTTTCGAAGAAGAAATCGACATCGGCCTGATCTTCCATGAACCAGCGCGGGAAAAAGGTCGTCAGCGCCAGTTCGGGAAAGGCAATGACATCGCATTGCCGGCTGGCGGCCTTTTCCATCAGCGCGATCATGCGCTCGACCACCTGGGCGCGGGTTTCAGACCGGGCGATCGGTCCAAGCTGGGCCGCGCCGACAACAACACATCTTGCCATCAGGCATTTTCTCCATTGGTTGGCATGGCCTTGTGAAGCGCTGCCTGCAACAGAACATTGGCGCCATTCTCAAGATCTGCCGGGGCAGTGAATTCCGTGACGTTGTGGCTGATGCCATTGACGCTCGGCACGAAAACCATGGCCGCCGGCGCGATGCCGGCGACGATCTGGGCATCATGGCCGGCGCCCGAAAACATCCGCCGCGTCGAAAGGCCAAGGCCCTCGGCTGCCTGCTCGACACTGTCGACAAGCGCCGGCGCAAAATCGGTCGGCGGAAAATCGGCAAGCGTGCGGGCACTGATCTCGACATCTTCCTTCAGCGCCACATCGCTGACGAGGCTTGCAAGCGATGCCCGCGCCTCTGCCAGCGTTTCGGCATCGGGGTGGCGCAGGTCGACGGTGATCACAGCCTTTTCGGCAACCACATTGACGAGATTGGGGGAAAGCTTGATGGCCCCGACCGTGCCGACCATGTCGCCGCCGATCTCGCGCACCAGATCGCCGACGCCGGCGGCAATGCGGGCTGCGGCAAGGCCGGCGTCGCGTCGCAAGCGGATCGGCGTGGTCCCGGCATGGGCCGAACGGCCCAGAATCGTGATCTCGGTCCAGGAAATGCCCTGCACGCCGCGCACAACGCCGATCTGCAGGTCTTCATCTTCCAGTACCGGCCCCTGCTCGATATGCAGCTCGAAATAGGCGGCAATATCCTTCGGTCCGGCATCGTTCCCGGCATAGCCGATGGCGGCAAGTTCATCGCCAAGCCGCTTGCCGTCGATGCTTTCGATATCGAGCGCCTCTTCCAGAGGCATGTCGCCGGCAAAGACGACGCTACCGAGCATGTCCGGCTGGAAACGCGCGCCCTCCTCATTGGTAAAGGCGGCGACCACGACCGGGTGTTCGGTCTCGATGCCGGCATCATTCAGCGTGGCGACGACCTCTAGACCCGCCAGAACGCCGAGCGCGCCATCGTAAAGCCCGCCGGTGGCGACCGTGTCGATATGCGAGCCGAGCATCACCGCCGGGCCATCGCTTCGCCCCTTGCGGGTGCCGAAAATATTGCCGATGGGGTCGATGGCGACGGCAAGGCCAAGCACCTTCATTTCGCTAACCAGATGGTCGCGGCCGCGTTTTTCATCCGCCGTCAGCGCCAGGCGCGAGACGCCGCCGCCTTCGAGCGCGCCGATCCTGCCGAGTTCTTCGAGGCGGGCGACAAGGCGCTCACCATTGATGCGCAGGCCATTGATCATCATGATGCCTGCTCCACATCGCGTGCGGGGCGACCGACAATCTCTTCATAGAGAGCCGGATCGGTATCGCCTTCGCTGCCGAAACAGAGGATGACGGAATCCGGGCCAAGCCCGAGCCTTTCCTTCCACTCCGGCCGGCAGGCCGCGCAGCGAAAGCCGGAAAGCCCTGCAACGCCGCTTTCGCCGCTGGCAAGCGGCGGGCCTGCGTCACCGGAGGCGAGAAGCCGCATGGTTTCGGCCGCCGCCTCGTCCTCGATTTCCATGAAATCCGAAGCGCCGGCATCAAGGATCGGCCAGGCGATGATCGAGGGTTCGCCGCAGGCAAGACCTGCCATGATCGTATCGAGCGCACCGCCGACGGTGGTGGGCTTGCCGGCAGCGGCGCTTTCCAGCAGGCAGGCTGCGTTTTCCGGCTCGACAACGATGACGCGCGGCGCATCCGTGCCAAAACGCTCCCAGAAATGGGCGGTGACGGCGGCGGCAAGTCCGCCAACGCCGCCCTGAATGAAGATGTGGGTCGGGGCCTTGCCGCCAAGCTGGCGGATCGCCTCCTCGGCCATCACGCTGTAGCCCTGCATCACATTGCGGGGGATATCAGTATAGCCCGGATAGGAGGTGTCGGAGACCACGAACCAGCCGTTTGCCTCCGCCTGACGGGCGGCCTCGCGGATGCTGTCGTCGTAATTGCCTTTCGCACGTACGACTTCTGCGCCGTAATGGGCGATGGCATCCTCGCGCGCCTTCGATACCGTCTCGTGAATGAAGATCACCGCCTTGCAGCCAAAGAGGCTCGCGCCCCAGGCAACCGAACGCCCGTGATTGCCATCGGTGGCGCAGGTGACAGTGATTTCGGAAACGATATCGGCGTAATCTCCATTGAGAAGGGCGGCGATTTCAACGGGCTTGCCCGTCTTTTCCGTGATCTTTGCCTCCAGCAGCCGGAAGACCGCATAGGCCCCGCCAAGCGCCTTGAACGAGCCAAGGCCGAAACGTCCGGCCTCGTGCTTGAAATGGATCGCGCCGACGCCGGCCGTCGCGGCAAGCGGTTCAAGCGCCACGAGCGGTGTCTCGGCATAGCCGGACCAGGCAGAGACGGTCTCGAATGCCCGCTTGGCGGCGCCAAGGCTCAGCGTTTCCTTGAAGGCGTCAGGATAGGGGGCCTTGCCATGGGGGTGGCCGGAGACGAGGCGCGCCCGGAAGGCGGAGAAGTCTTTGGTCATTGCGGAAACATTCCAAAAATCACGAAACTATGCGAAGGATAGCTGCGCCGATTGATCAGTCAACAAAAAATGAAAATAATTTTTCGTAAATTTAGTATAATGAAAAGAGCGGGCCATGAGTGAGCAGGATGACAGCCGACCGATCGATGTGCGGATTATGGAGATCTATGACGATCTCACCGCCTCGGAGCGTCGCCTTGCCGCTGTGGTGATGGAATCGCAGAACAATCTGGCAAGCTTCACCGCCGGCGAGCTGGCAGCCAAGGCCGGCATTTCCAACGCTACGGCGGCGCGCTTCTTCAAGCGGCTCGGCTATGCCAGCTACAACGAGGCGCGGGTGATGGCGCGCCAGAGCGAGGACTGGGGCTCGCCGCTTTACGAGTTGACCGGGACCGGGGGAAAGCGGCTGTCAGCCGGCGATTTCGGCCTGCACATCGCCCAGGACCTGCAGAACCTGACGCGGACGGCCGAGATGCTGGGCGAAAACGAGATCGAACGCGCCGTGGCGATGCTCGCCGGGGCAAAGCGCATCTGGATCCTCGGTTTCCGCAATTCCATGGCGCTTGCCACCTATGCGCGGGCGCTGCTGGTCAATCTGAAACCGGATGTGCGGCTGATTCCGGCCGCCGGCATGTCCATGGGCGAGGAGCTTGCCGGCATGGGGCCGGAGGATCTGTTTCTGGTGTTCGGCTTTCGCCGCCGACCGGCGCAGCTGCGCGACATCATGGCCGCCGTGCAGAAGGCCGGTGCGCCGATCCTGCTGATTGCCGACATGACGGCGGCGCGCACGGCGCAACTGGCGACGCTGACGCTGCGTTGTCACAATCGCGGCCATGCCCTGTTCGACAGCTATGTCGCGCCGATGAGCCTGATCAACTACCTCTGCTCGACGACCAGCCAGGTTCTGGGCGATGAGGCGGTCGATCGTCTGGCGGAAATCGAAGAGCTGCATGCGGCGCTCGATCAGCTTGGCGCGCCGCTTGTGACGCGGAAATTGCCCAAGGCTTAGTCAATTGCCAAAAAATGAAACACATTTTTCATGTTGATGATTTTATGAAAAAGGTTTTTACTTGATCCGGGTCGTGCGAAAACCGTCGGCCATCACCTCGAATGACAATGGGGAACCTGCAAAAGGGATCGAGCAATGACTTTTGACATCAATCGCCGCGGACTTCTGAAAACAGCTGCCGCCGGTGCAGCGCTCACCGCATTCTCGCCGCTCAGCCGCGCCTTCGCCGCTACCGATATCGCCTGGATGACCTGGGAAAACCTGGCCAAGCCCGACTATCTCGCCGCTTTCCTGAGCGAAAATCCGGGCATCGACATCACCAAGACCTTCATCGGCACCGATGACGAGCAGTTTGCCAAGCTGCGCGCCGGCGGCGCTTCCGCCGTCGACCTGATCACGCCCGGCCTCGACAAGGTGGAATATTACGTCGCCTCCGACCTGCTGCAGCCGATCGATTTTTCGAAGGTCACCAATGGCGACCTGCTTTACGACACCTTCAAGAACACGCATCTCGGCAAGAAGGACGGCCAGACCTACGGCATTCCCTTCTACTGGGGCATCAACCCGATCGTCTACCGCGCCGATCTGATGGACGCCGAGCCGGACTGGTCGGTCTTCTTCGAGGGCGACAAATATGCCGGCAAGCTTGCCATGCGTGATTATGCGCTGGAAGGCATCATGATCGCCGCCATGTATCTCGGCATTCCGCGCGATGAAATGTTCGTCATGGACGACAGGCAGCTCGCCGAGGTCAAGAAGGCGCTGATGGCGCAGAAGAAGCTTTTGCGCACCTACTGGAACTCGATCGGCGACCTCACCAACCTCTTTGCCTCCGGCGAAGTCGTTTGCGCCTTTTCCTGGGTGCCGCCCTATTACGACCTGAAGGAACGCGGTCTCGACATGGGCATGGCCAAGCCGAAACAGGGCGTTATCGGCTGGTGCGATACGCTTGCCGTTCCCGCCGGTGTCGAAGGTGAAAAGCTTGATGCGGTCTTCAGCCTCGTCAACTATCTGCTCGGCCCGGCCTATGGCGAAAAGCTGGCTTTCGGCGGCCCCTACGCCCAGTCGACCTCTGCCGCGCGCGATCTGATCCCCGCCGAGCAGAAAGAGAAGATCTTCATCGGTGATCTGTCGGTGATGGACAGCTTTGTCTGGAAGCAGAACCCGCCGCGTTACAATGACTGGGTCGCCATCTGGAACGAAGTGAAGGCCAGCTAAGCATGACACCCGCATCCCCGACGAAACCGGTCGCGGCCGCAAAGCCCGCCGCGCCCCTCCTGAGAGGCGTTGCCGTCCACAAGGAATATGGCAAGGTGCACGCCGTGCGCGGCATTGATTTCGCCATCGAGGCCAATTCCTATGTCACGCTTCTGGGCCCGTCGGGGTGCGGCAAAACATCTCTTCTCAGAATGATCGGCGGGTTCGAGGACATCTCCTCGGGCCTGATCGAGCTGGACGGCCGCTCGCTTGCCGGCATGGGCGCGGCGAAGCGGCCGGTGAATACCGTGTTTCAGAACTACGCGCTTTTCCCGCATTTGAGCGTGCGGGAAAATGTTGCTTTCGGCCTTGCCTATCGCGACCTTTCAAAGACGGCGATTAATGAAAAGGTCGATGCGGCGCTTTCCATGGTGCAGATGGAGGCGATGGCCGAGCGGCGGCCGCGCCAGCTTTCCGGCGGCCAGCAGCAGCGCGTGGCGCTGGCGCGCGCCATCATCAACGAGCCGCGTATTCTTCTGCTCGATGAGCCGCTGTCGGCGCTCGACCGGCGCATGCGCAAGGATATGCAGATTGAGCTGAAGGACCTGCAGCGCCGCCTCGGCATGACCTTTCTGCATGTGACCCACGACCAGGAAGAGGCCTTTGCCCTGTCAGATCGCATCATCGTGATGAATGACGGGCGCATCGAGCAGCAGGGCGCGCCGGCGGATATCTATCGCAAGCCGGCAACGGCCTATGTGGCGGATTTCATCGGCGGCGCCAATCTGATTGCCGGGCGGATTGTTGCCGCTGGCGATGGCACGGCCACGATCGCCACGGCGGCGGGTGAGTTTGCGTGCCCGGCCGTCAACGGTCTTGCTGCAGGCGACGAGGCGGTGCTGACGCTGCGCGCCGAACAGATTGAATTGTCTGCATCCTCCGGCATCCCGGCAAAGGTCACCCACACCGTGTTCAGGGGCTCGGAATGGCTGGTTGAAACCAGGCTTGAGGATGGAACCGAGATTTCGCTGATTGCCCGCGATGAGGGACCGCCCGAAGTCGGCGCAACGGTCGGCCTTTCCTTTGCAGCCGGGCGCGGCTGGATTGCGGCTTCAGGAAACGGGGGGTAGGCCGATGGAAAAAGCCCGTATCGGCGGATGGTTGGCCGCTCCGGTCTTTGTCGCGGTTCTGGCCCTCTGCATCGCGCCACTGGCCATCCTGTTTGCCTATTCCTTCTTTCAGGTCGATTTCGTCGCCATCGTCACCGATCCGACATTGAAGAACTATGCGCGAATCGCCGCAAGTGGCACCTATCGCTGGCTGATTGCCAAGGCCTTTCTGTCCGGTCTTGCGGTTACGGCGCTGACAGCCGTTATCGGCTATCCTGTAGCCTGGTTCATCGCCAAGCGGGTGGTGCATTACAAGTCGGCCCTGCTGACGCTGCTGCTGGTGCCGCTTTATACCGGCGATATGGTGCGCATTTTCGCCTGGCGGGTGCTGCTCGGTGCCGAAGGCGTGCTGAACGCGCTCTTGATGTGGACGGGCGCCATATCCCGCCCTCTCGACAGCCTGCTGTTTTCGCCGCTCGCCACCCATATCGTGCTCACCTATAACTACCTGCCCTTCATGGTCATCGGCCTGTGGCTGGCCTTCGAGGCGCTGGACGACCGGCTGGTCGAGGCGGCGAGCGATCTTGGCGCCGGCACATGGTCGGCCTTTCGCCGCGTGACCTTGCCGCTGACCGCGCCCGGCCTGATTGCCGGCGGGCTGATGGTGTTCGTCATGGTGGTCGGAGACTATCTGACACCGCAGCTTGTCGGCGGCGCGTCCGGCGTCACCATCATCTCGGCGATCAACGATCTTTTCGGCACGGCGTTTGACTGGCCGCTCGGCTCCGCCATTGCCTGGACCATGCTGGCCATCCTGTTCTGCTTCTTTGCCGCAGCCGTTGTCGCCATTTCCAAGTCGTCGCTTGGCAGGGCCATGGTCGGGGGAGAAGCCTGATGAAAAGCCGTGCAACCAACATCGCGACCGCCTGGGTCTGGCTTGTCTACATCTTCATGTATCTGCCGGTGGCGATGATCGCGATCTTCTCCTTCAATAATTCGGAGATCATCGCCTTCCCGCTGCAGGGCTTTACGTTCCAGTGGTATAACGAGACTTTCACGGATCTGCGGCTTCTCGGCGGGCTGAAACTCACCTTTCTGGTGGCGATACCGACTGCGCTTTTCTCTACCGTTCTGGGAGCCATGGCCGCGCTGGCGCTCACGCGGTTTCCCATCAAACGGCGCATGCTGCTTCTGGTGGTCATCCTGCTGCCCTTCCTCATTCCGAAGCTCATTCTGGCGGTTGCGCAGCTCATCCTGCTGTCTGACCTTGGCATTGACCGCTCGATCTGGACCATCATTGCCGGGCAGACGGTGATCATCCTGCCGTTTACCACGCTGGTGAATGCCTCGGTGCTGATGCGCATCGACAGCCGTCTGGAAGAGGCGGCCTTCGATCTCGGCGCCAGCCATTTTTCGGCCTTTCGCCGGGTCACGCTGCCGCTGATGAAAAATGGCCTGATGGCCTCGTGGTTTATTGCATTTGTGCTGTCATCGGCAGAATATGTGCTCACATCCTTCCTAAGCGGGCGGGCGCAGCCGCTATCCATCCTGGTGGCTTCGGACTTCCGCTTCAATATTTCCCCCGCACTGGATGCGATCGCGCTGATGCTGGTTGTTGCCAATATCGCTCTCATCGGGCTTGGCGAATTCATCCGGCTCAGATCGCAGAAATGATTTGAGTACCAAGGAGCTTTTCATGGCTGATTTTGATCTTCTCATCCGCAACGGCACCTGTGTGACCGCGGCGGATACCTTCAATGCCGATATCGCGGTCAAGGGCGGCAAGATTGTTGCCACGGGCAATAATCTCGGCACGGCGGACAGGGAGATCGACGCATCGGGCCTGCTGGTGATGCCCGGCGGCATCGACAGCCATGTGCATATTGCCCAGCCATCGGCCCCCGGCAGCCCGCAAATGGCCGATGGGTTTGAAACCGGCACGCGCTCAGCCATTGCCGGTGGCACCACGACCGTTATTCCCTTCGCGCTTCAGTCGCGCGGCGAAAACCTGCGCGAGGCGGTTGCCGCCTATCACGAGAAGGCGCGCGGCCAGTCCTATTGCGATTACGGCTTTCACCTGATCATCACCGACCCGACGCCGCAGGCGCTCGGCCAGGATCTGCCGGGGCTGGTGGAAAGCGGCTACACCTCCTTCAAGGTGTTTATGACCTATGACGACATGGTGCTGAACGACCGCGAGCTTCTGGAGGTCTTCGACTGCGCGCGCGATTGCAAGGCCCTCGTCATGGTGCATTGCGAGGGCTATGACGCCATCCGCTTCATGACCGAGAAGCTGGAAAAGGCCGGCAAGACCGCGCCCTATTATCACGGCGTTTCGCGGCCTGAAGTGGTGGAACGTGAAGCCGCCCACCGCGCCATCAGCCATGCCCAGCTTGTCGATGTGCCGATCATGATCGTTCACGTTTCCGGTCGCGAGACCATGGAACAGATCCGCTGGGCGCAGCAGAAGGGCCTGAAGATTTACGGCGAGACCTGCACCCAGTATATCGCGCTGACGGCCGACGACATGAAGGGTTTCAACATGGATGAAACCGGCGGCAAATATGTCTGCTCGCCGCCGCCGCGTGACCGTGACAGCTGGGATGCCATCTGGGAAGGCATTCGCGGCGGCGTGTTCTCGACCTTTTCCTCCGATCACTGCCCCTTTTTCTTCGACGGGCCGGACGGCAAGATGTCGGGCAAGGGCAAGACCTCGTTCCGCTGGGTGCCGAACGGCATTCCCGGCGTTGAAAACCGCATGCAGGTGTTCTTCTCCAAGGGCGTCAGCGAAGGCCGGATTTCATTGAACGAGTTCGTTGCGCTGACCTCGACCAATCACGCGAAGATGTATGGCCTTTACCCGAAGAAGGGTTCGATTGCGCCCGGCTTCGACGCAGATCTCGTTCTCTGGGATGCCAACCGCGAGGAGGTCATCACCCAGGGCGGCATGCATCACGGTTCCGACTACACGCCTTATGAGGGCCTGAAGGTGAAGGGCTGGCCGGTGATGACCATTCTGCGCGGCAAGACCGTGTGCGAAGACGGCAAGATCACCGGCACGCTCGGCGACGGCGAATTCCTGCCGCGCGAAATTTCGCCCTATGCGGCGAAATAGGGCCAAGAGCGGTTCCGCCTTTCATGGAAACGCGAAACCGCTCTATCTCCTTGTTTTGACGCATTTTCGCGGACGTCAGATGTTTCCATCTGACTGCGAAATACTCTAGATGTGGAGCCTCAATAGGTTGTCCCGGTTTAGGCCGAGGCGACTGATCGGTGTTTTTGACTTTATGCCGCCATGCGGACGATGCCAATTATACATGTGGGTCCACTCCGGAAGATGTGCCTTGCGATTTTCTGATGTTGGATAGGCCCGCGCATAGGCCCATTCCCGCAATGCCGTCTGGATGAAGCGCTCGGCCTTGCCGTTTGTCTTCGGCGTATAGGGTTTGGTGCGGATATGCTTGAGGCCGAGTGCCTTGCAGGCTTTGGCAAAGTCCTTTGCCTTGTAGCAGGAGCCATTGTCGGTCATGACCCGTTTCACCGTGATGCCGAGGCTTTCGTAATAGGCAACCGCCGCCTTGAGGAACGCGATGGCGCTCTCGGCCTTCTCATTTGCGAAGATGTCGGTGAAGGCAATCCGGGAGGCATCGTCAATTGAGACATGGACATATTCCCAACCGATGCCGCGGGAATTGCTCTGGCCGGTTCGGTTGCCTGTGATGCGGTGACCGACGCGATTGAAACGGCCAAGGCGCTTGATATCGAGATGGATCAGGCCGCCAGGCTCCTTGTATTCATAACGCACAACCGGTTCGGCTGGCGCAATGTCCTTGATCCGCGACAGCCCGGCTCGCCTGAGAACACGGCTGACAGTGGCCGGTGACACGCCGGCTTCCATGGCGATGTGTTTGCCGGTCAGACGCTGGCGGCGAAGTGCGGCGATGCGTTCGCACACATGGGCAGCGGTCTGCCAGGGACTGCTTTTGGGCCGCGACGAACGGTCAGCCATGGCAGCGCGTCCCCCCTCTCTGAAGCGTTCAACCCAGCGCGACACGACCTTGCGGGAAACGGCATAGACGCAGGCCGCTTGCGCCTTCGTGAGCGCGCCGGAGAGAACGGCAACCGCCATCTCCTCTCGACGAAGAGGTGTCAATCGGGCATTCTTGTGGATGTTCATTCGGAGCGCTCCGGGAAAACTGAGGTGTGGTAACTCCAGTCTCCTAAATCCGCTCCGAATGGACAACCTCCTGAAAGCTCACATCTAGAGCGTCCTTTGTGCGTCCATTCGGACGCACAAAGGACGCTCTAACCTATTGAATCTGCGCATCGTGCTATCCGAAAACCGATTCCGATTTTCGGGCCGATGCGCTAGCCTTCAAGATCGTTCAGCGTGTCGTGCAATTGCTCGATGTCCGCCAGTCTTCGGCGGGCGTCGGGGCCGAGCTTGCGCATGGTCTCCAGCGCCAGCAGCCGAAGCACGGCCATGGCGCCCGAATAGGAATCGAGCAGTTGCGGGGTTTCTACCGCGCAATAAAGCGTCCAGCTCGCAAAAGCCGGGGCCTCGCGAATGCTGCGGTCGGCAATCAGCACGATGCGACAGCCGGAGGCGGCAAGCGTCTTGACCAAATTGAGAAAGCCGGCGGGCCGGCGGCGCAGGGCGACCAAAACGACCACATCGTCCTTGCAAAGGCCGGCCGCCGTTTCGGCAAGCGTCTGGCCGGCGCTGTTGAGCATGGACGCATCCGGGCGCATGGCGGACAACGTCGTGCAGAAATAGGCCGCCGGAAAATAGCTGTTGCGAAAGCCCGCGATCCGCACCGTGCGGGCCTTGGCGATGGCTTCGCAGGCCGCGCTGACGGTGAGGGGCGACTGCATGGCAAGTGAGGCCTCAAGCCGCTGGATTTCGCCGGCAAGGGTTTGCGAAATGCCCTGGCCGCGTGGGCCGGCCTCCTTTTCCGCCAGGTAGAAAGGCGATCCCTGCGCGCGCAGTTCGCGCACCGCCCGGCGGGCTTCGTCAAAACTCTGATAGCCGAGCCGCTGGAAAAGCCGCGTCACCGTGGCATTGGAAACGCCGGTGCGATCTGCCAGTTCATTGGCGTTGATCAGCGCCAGTTCGCCCGGGCTTTCGAGAATGAAATCGGCGATCTGGCGTTCGCGCGCCGGCAGGTCGGCATAGAGCGCATGCAGGCGTTCCGTCAGCGGCGGGTTCTTGTTTTCAGCTGTCATTCGTCTCTCGATCTCTCCCGGGCGTCGAAAACATTTATGAAAACATATTTTCGTCATTGCAATTAAAATGCAATTGAGTTTTCATATCTCTATCGCCGCCGAATTTCCTTTCACAGGACCCAATTGATGAGCGAATTTGCAATCAAAGCCAAGCGCGCCAGTCACAGGCTCAATCGCGTCGTCGAGTTCGCCTGCGTCGTGCTGCTGGTACTGCTGGTCTTCGATGTCTGGCTCGGCATTGTCTCGCGCTATCTCATTCCGCTGCCGCTGACCTTCACCGAGGAACTGGCGCGCTATCTGATGATCTGGATGGCGCTTCTGGCCATTTCCTGCGGCATTGTCCACCGCGAGCATATCGGTGTGGAGTTCCTGTTTGTGCGCATGCCGGCGGGAATGCGTCGCTTTCTGGCGGTCGCCTTCGACGTCTTGAGCTTCGTCTTCTTCTTCATCCTGTTCTGGTACGGGCTCGGCTTTGCCGAAAAGGGCTTTTCACGAGTGACGATGATCTACGCCATGCCGAAGGGCTATGCGTTCGCGGCTGTGCCGGCAGCCGCTGCCGTCGCCGCAATCCAGATTGCATTGAACGGCGTCAGCGATGCGCTCGCCGCGCGCGCGCCGCAATCGACAGGCGCGATGAGCGTTGGCGGGGAGCTTGACTGATGGCGATGATCCTTGTTCCCGTCGCGTTTTTCGGGCTGCTGGCGCTCGGCCTTCCTGTTGGTATTACCATCGGCGTTGCCGGCCTTATCGGCATGTTCGATATCGGCCCGCGCTTTCTGGCGATGGCGCCGGACCGCATGTTTGCCGGTCTCGACCTGTTTCCGTTTCTGGCCATGCCCTTCTTCATCCTCGCCGGAGAGATCATGAACCGCTCCGGCATCACCCACGGTCTGGTCAGGCTCGCCGATGCGCTGGTCGGCTGGATGCGCGGCGGCATGGCGCATTCCAACATGGTCGCCTCCGTCATGTTTGCCGGCATCACCGGGTCTGCGACCGCCGATGCGGCAGCCTTTGGCAATACGCTGGTGCCGGCCATGGTCAAGGGCGGCTATTCGCGGCCCTATGCCTGCGCGGTGACGGCCGCCGGTTCGATCATCGGGCCGACGATCCCGCCCTCGACGCTTGCCATTATTTACGGGTCGATCATGGGCGTGTCGATTGCCGGGCTGTTTGCCGCCGGCATCCTGCCCGGACTGCTCATCTGTGTGGTCTGCATGGGCGTGATTGCGC
Source organism: uncultured Martelella sp. (assembly GCA_963676545.2). Taxonomy (GTDB): domain Bacteria; phylum Pseudomonadota; class Alphaproteobacteria; order Rhizobiales; family Rhizobiaceae; genus Martelella. Next base: position 1,203,640 of record CAXXRG010000003.1, read on the forward strand.
TGACGGCGCGGCGCAAGAACCTGCCGAAAGGCGAGGGCGGCCCCTCATTCAGGGCTGTCATCGGCGCCTTCCGCGAAGGCTTTCTCGCCGCCCTTCTGCCGGTCTTCATCCTGGGCTCGATCCTTGGCGGCTTTGCCACGCCGACGGAAGCGGCCGCCGTTGCCGTTGCCTATGCGCTCTTTGTCGGCGGGGTGATCTACCGCTCGCTCACATGGGCCGATCTTTATCAAATCGGCGTGCGTACGGCGCGCATCACCGGCGTCATCTTTCTCATCATCGCCTCGGCGACAATCCTCGGCTGGTGGATGACCTATAACCGCGTGCCGCAGGCGATTGCCGAGACGCTGCTGGCGGTCTCCGAAAACCGCTACATTGTCATCGGCCTGATCGTCGCGCTGTTGCTGATGATCGGTCTGGTGATGGATATCAATGCCACGCTGATCATTCTGGCGCCGGTGCTGGCGCCGCTGATGGCCAAGCTCGGCATGGAGCCGGTCCATGCCGGCATCATGATCATCCTCGCCCTCAATATCTCGCTGATGACGCCGCCGGTGGGAGCCTGTCTCTTTGTCCTCGCCTCGGTCACGGGGGAGAAGGTCGAGGCGATTGCGCGCGAACTCTGGCCCTTCATCCTGGCCGAAGTGATCGTCCTTCTCGGCGTGGCCTATTGGGAGAAAATGACGTTGTTCGTGCCTCATCTTCTGGGGCTCTAGCTAAAATCAACCAAAAGAGTGGAACTGAAACAGGAGCAATAACGTGAAGCTTATCAAGACACTGACACTCGGCGTTGCAGCCGCCTGCCTTGCCGGCCAGGCCTTTGCCGCCGACATCACCATCCGCCTGGCGCATCTCAACCCCGAAGACCCCTTCGAAAGCCATTCCGGCGCCATGGCCGCCGTGTTCAAATCGCTGGTGGAAAGCAATTCCAATGGCGAGATCGAGGTGCAGCTCTTCCCCAATGGCCAGCTTGGCAAGGATTCGGAGGTTATCGATCAGGTGCGTTCCGGTCTGGTCGAGAGCGTAATCTCCTCTGCCGGCGGTATGGCCGAACACTATCCGCTGGTCGGCGTTTTCGATATTCCCTTCGCTTTCCCCAATATCGGCGTCGCCAGCCAGGTGATCGACAAGGACAGCGCCTTCGGTCAGGCCTTTTCCGAAGATCTTGAAGGCAAGACAGGGCTGAAGGTTCTGGGCCTGCTCGATTCCGGCGGATTCTTCGAATTCACCAATTCCGAGCGGCCGATTGCAACCGTCGAGGATATGGACGGGCTGAAGATCCGCACCATGACGCTGCCGACTCACGAGGCGCTGATTTCCTCCCTTGGCGGTCAGCCGACGGCGCTGCCCTGGGCGGAAGTCTATACCGCGCTGCAGACCGGCGTCGCCGATGGCGAGATGAACCCGATCCCGATCATCGCCTTCGCCAAGTTCCAGGAAGTGCAGAAATATCTGTCGATCACCAACCACCTGATCACGCCCTATATCTGGACGATGAACCAGGAGTTCTTCGACAACCTCAGTCCTGAAAACCAGTATCTGATTGCCTGGGCCGCCGATGTCGCGACCGATGCCGGCCGCTCGATGAGCCGCGTGATCGAAGCCTCCGACAAGGGCCTGCCGACGCTTTCTGAATCCATGGAAGTCAATGTCGTCGCTCCGGAAGAACTCGAGAAGTTCGCCGAAGCCTCGCAGCCGGCCGTGCGCGCCCTGATCGAGGAAAAATACGGCGAGGAAGGCATCGCCATGCTCGACCTGATGCTTGAAACCGCTGACGAGGCCAACGCCACTTACTAAGCCGGACCGGCAGGCAGAGAATCGCGCAAGGAGCGCCGGGCGACCGGCGCTTTTTTGCCTTCTCGGACCTGCGGGCCTTGCGAAATGCCGGCAAATTGCGATGGTGTCGGCAGCATTCTGAAAAGACGAAAGGCAGGCGCAATGGCAGATGTTGCATTTCTCGGTCTGGGCGTGATGGGCTATCCGATGGCCGGCCATCTGGTCAAAAACGGACACACAGTTACGGTCTATAACCGCACGGTCGCGAAGGCTCATAAGTGGACCGGCGATTACGAGGGACGCGCGGCTGATACGCCCGCGGCCGCCTCCTCCGGCAAGGAGATCGTTTTCTGCTGCGTCGGCAATGACGATGATCTTCGCGAAGTCGTTCTCGGCGAGAACGGCGCGCTTTCGACGATGAAGCCGGGATCGGTCTTCGTCGACCACACGACAGCCTCGGCCGAAGTCGCGCGCGAGCTTTACGCGGCTGCGAAAGAAAAAGGCATCGCCTTTGTCGACGCTCCGGTCTCCGGCGGCGAATCGGGCGCGGTCAATGGCGTGCTCACCGTCATGTGCGGCGGTGACGAGGCCGAATTCGAGCGGGCGCGTCCGGTGATGGAAAGCTATGGCCGGTCAGTGCGCCGCGTCGGGGAGGCTGGCAGCGGCCAGCTTGCCAAGATGGTCAACCAGATCTGCATCGGCGGGCTGGTGCAGGCGTTGTCGGAAGGCATTCACTTTGCCCAGAAGGCCGGGATCGATGTCGGAATCGTGCTGGACATCATCACCAAGGGCGCTGCCGGCTCCTGGCAGATGGAAAATCGCGGCGCGACGATGAATGAGGGCAAGTTCGACTTCGGTTTTGCCGTCGACCTGATGCGCAAGGATCTCGATATCTGCCTGACGGAAGCGCGTCGCAACGGTGCGTCACTGCCGGTGACGGCCCTTGTCGACCAGTTCTATGCCGATATCCAGAAGGACGGCGGCGGCCGCTGGGACACGTCGAGCCTGATCAAGCGACTGAAATAGGACAATGGGTCAGGTCTGGCGCCGGAAAGGAAAGCCGCGATGCTGATTGCGCAGATCACCGATACGCATCTTGTTCTCGGCGGGCGAAAGCTTGCCGGGCGGTTCGATACTGCGACATCGTTCGACCGCCTGATGCAGAGCCTCGCCGGGCAACCGGTCCGGCCCGATCTGATCCTGTTTTCCGGCGATCTCTGCGAGGACGCCGGAGAGGCGGAGTGCCTTCATATCGGCCAGGCGCTTCGTTCGCTCGGCATTCCGGTTCTGGCGGTTCCGGGCAACCACGATGCCCGCGCGCCGATGCTGAAAGGGCTTGAGGGCATGGTGGGGGAGACCGGCTCCGGGCATCTCTGCATCGCGGAAACGCGGTATCCCGTGCCGGTTATCGGTCTGGATACGCTGGTGGACGGCGCGCCGCACGGGGCCTTGTGCGGAGCGCGGCTTCAATGGCTTGAGGATGCGCTGGAGCGCCACGCCAAGACCGAGGTGCTGATCTTCATGCACCACCCGCCGCTGGCAACGGGCCAGCGCAATATGGATGCAATCATCCTTCAACAGGGTCGTGAGCGGTTTGAAGACCTCGTGCGGGGTCACGGCAAGGTCAAGGCAATCCTGTGCGGGCACATGCACCGGGCGATCACCGGCAGCCTTGGCGGCGTGCCGGTCTTCATTGCGCCCTCTGCCTCGCATCAACTCGCCTTCGATCTTCGAGACGATGCGCCCTTCGCCTTTTCGGACGATCCGGCGCAATACGCCATGCATATCGTCGCGCCGGGGAGGCCGGTCGTTTCCCACATCGTCACCGTGACAGGGCGGGCCGGCGGTTCGTGAACCGCGCGGCATGCCCTCTCGTGTCAAAGCGCGTCGAGCGCAGCGGTCAGCCGGTCAACCTCCTCGATGGTGTTGTAATGCACCATGGAGACGCGCAGCATGCCGCCAGCGCCGGTCTGTCCGAGATATTCGGCAAGGCGACGGGAGTGGAAATCGCCATGGCGTATGGCGATGCGGTGTTCGTCAATGGCGCTGCAGACCTCGGTGGAATCGCGGTTGTCCAAGCGGAAGGCGATCGTCGGCACGCGCATCGGATTTGAACCGGAGGGATCGCCGATAATCGCGCAGTCGTTGCGGGCGCGCAGATAGGCGAGCAGCCGTTCGGAAAGCGCAATCTCCTGTGCGGTGATCGCCTCATAGCCCGCCTCAATCTTCGCGCGCGCCGTGCCGGTTTCACCGGTCTTTTCTCCGAGTTCGCAAAGGTAGTCGACAATGCCGCAGGTGGCATAGGCGAGTTCGTAATTCGGGTTGCCGGGTTCCAGCTTGCCCGGAATTTTATCCTTGCCGTAGAAATAGTGGTAGAGCGTGTCGAGTTCGGCGAGCAGGGCGTATTTGCCATACATCAGCGCGTAATGCGGGCCGAACACCTTGTAGAGGCTGAAGACGTAGAAATCGGCGTCGAAGGCCTGCACATCGACGGCGCGGTGGGGCGCATAGGCGACGGCGTCGACGCAGATCAGCGCGCCGCGCTCATGCACGAAATCGGCAATCGCGCGCACATCGTTGACCGACCCCAGGATGTTGGAGACGTGGGTGAAGCAGACGAGCTTCGTCCGCTCGCTCATCAGCGGCGCGAGAGCGTCGAGTTTCAGGCTCATCGTCGTCTTGTCGAGCGGCCAGAACTTGACCTTTACGCCCATGGCCTGGAGACGGTCCCACGGGCCGATATTGGATTCGTGATCGGCGACGGTAACGATGATCTCGTCGCCCGGTGCAAACTGGCTCTGCATGGCGCGCGCGAGGTTTTGCAGGAGCACGGTAGAGGAGGGGCCGAAGACGATCTCCTCGGGGCGGGCGGCATTGACCAGATGCATGGCGGCGGTGCGGGCCTCGTAAAGGGCGGAAGCCGCCTTTTGCGAGACCTCATAGGAGCCGCCGATCTGAACGTTCTTCTCATAAAGGAATGTGTTGATGCGCTCGACAGCGCCCTTCAGGATCTGCGAACCGCCGGCATTGTCGAAAAAGGCCCAATCCTGTTTCAGGCCCGGAAACTGGCTGCGGACGAAATCAAGGTCGAGTGTGGATGATCCGGACACGGGGTTTACCTCTTCTTCTTGTCTAGTGATTGAGCACGGCGCGGAGAAAATCGCGGGTGCGGTCCTCGCGCGGCGTATCGAAAATATCCGCCGGCGTGCCCGCCTCGACCACGCGTCCGCCATCCATGAAGATGACGCGATCGGCGACCTGGCGGGCAAAGCCCATTTCATGGGTGACGATGATCATGGTGACCCCGGTGCCGGCGAGATCGCGCATCACATCGAGAACCTCGCCGACCATTTCCGGGTCGAGCGCGGAGGTCGGTTCGTCAAACAGCATGACGCGCGGTTCCATCGCCAGCGCCCGGGCGATGGCGACGCGCTGCTGCTGGCCGCCGGAAAGTTGGCCGGGGTATTTTTCCGCCTGCTCGCCGATGCCGACGCGTTTCAGCAGCGCCAGAGCCTGTTTGCGCGCCTTATCGGCCGAGGCGCCGCGCACCCGCATTGGCGCCAGCATGACATTGCGCACCACGCTCATATGCGGAAACAGGTTGAAGTTCTGGAAAACCATGCCGACTTCGGCGCGCACCTGCGCCAGTTCCGGTCCACGTTTGACGACAAGACCGTCAATCTCGATACTGCTTTCTTCCGAAAAGCCCTCAAGCCGGTTGATGCAACGGATCAGCGTTGATTTTCCCGAGCCGGACGGGCCGACGACGCAGACGACCTCGCCCTCGGCAATGTCGAGATCGATGCCGTGCAGGACGGTGAAATCGCCATAGGCCTTCTTCAGGTTCCGGATGGATATCTGCGTGCGCGCTTTCTCCGACATCAGCGCCTCCCCTTGCTGAAATGCTGCTCGAGCCGCGTGACGATGGCGACCATCGGCCAGAGAAGGATGATGTAGATCAGAGCCGCGCCGATCAAAGGCGTCGGATTGGCGGCGAGCGCCTGCGCCTGGGTTGCCTGTTTGAGAAGGTCCGGCATGGCGACGACCGAGGCAAGCGCCGTATCCTTCAGCACGTTGATGCAATTATTGGTGAGCGGCGGAATGACGATACGGATCGCCTGCGGCAGCACGACATCGACCATGGTGTGGCGTTCGGAAAGCCCCAATGCGGCGGATGCCTCGAACTGGCCGCGCGGAATGGCTTCGATACCGGCACGAAAGATTTCGGCGGTATAGGCGGCGGACACCAGAGACAGGGCTGTGACGGCGGAGAGGAAGGCCGAAAGCCTTATGCCGACAAAGGGCAGGGCGTAATAGACGACGATCAGCAGCACCAGCAGCGGGATCGAGCGGAAGATGTCGATATAAAAGCGGATGAGAATGGCAATGAATTTCGGGGCATAAAGCCGCGTGACCGCGAGCAGAAGGCCACCGGCAAGGCCGACGAGAATGCTCAAAATGCCGATCTCGAGCGTCACCAGCAGGCCGCGCATCAGCTGCGGCAGGCTATCGACGAAGACGCCGACATTCAGGAATGTATTGATCAGGTCCATAGGCGGAAGAAGGCTCCGGCTTGGACCGGCCAGGGTCTTGAGTGACGCTGGCCGGCCCGGATGCGAATGGAAGGCGGTTAGCCAGCCGTCGGCATGTCGAGAACTTCCACGGTGGAGGTGCCGGCCTCGGGCTCTGCGCCAAACCAGGTCTCATAGATTTCCGCCAGCGTGCCGTCTTCCTTGAGCTCGGTGATCACGGCGTTGACTTCCCCGGCAAGCGGGGCGTCCTTGGCGAACATGATCGAGTATTTCTCGCCGGTTGGAATGCGCTCGACCACCGTCAGCTCCGGCTTGTCCTTGACGTAATAGAGGACGGCGGGAATGTCGGAGATATAGCCGTCGATGCGGCCGGCCGTCATGTCGAGCATGGCGGGCGCCAGGCCCTCATAGCGGCGGATGTCGGAAAAACCGTATTCGTCCTTGTGGGCTTCCGCCCAGATGTCGCCGGTCGAGCCTGTGTCGACGCCGACGATCTTGCCGTCCATGTCCGCGAGGCCGGACACGCCGGACGAGGCGCTGGTCGAAAGCGACTGGTCGCTGTCGTAATAGGGCTGGGCAAAGGAGACCGATTCGAGGCGCTTGTCGGTAATCGTGATCGAGGAGACGGCCATGTCGATGCGGCCCGACTGCACGGCCGGAAACAGGCCGTTGAACGGCGTGTTGACGAATTCAACGGTCTTGCCCATCCGGTCCGCGATCTCTTCGACGAGGTCGACCTCGAAGCCGACGGCCTTGCCGCTGGCATCCTCGAATTCCCAAGGAACATTGCCGATATTGGCGCCGACGGTCCAGTCGGCGGCGTTTGCGCCGGCGGCAGCCAGCGCTGCGACGGCGGAAAGAAGCGTGATTTTCAACGTGCGTTTCATTGTGGTTCCCCTTGTGCTTTGGTTTGGTCTTCGCTTAAATTGGCCTAACTGGTTAAACCGGTCTGACCAGTTTGGCCAATCATGCACGGCTTTTTCCGCTTTGCAAGACGGGGCCCGAAAAAATAGACTGGCCGGATCAATCGGGGAGGCGGGGACCGCATGCTCAACAAGACACTTCTGCCGCAATCGGTCGCGCGCCAGTTACAGACCATGATCCAGTCCGGAGAGTTGCGGGATGGCGAGAAGATCCCGTCCCAACGCGAGCTCTCGCTGAAATTCGGCATCAGCCGCCCGTCGCTGAGAGAAGCGCTGCTGACGCTCGAGACGCTGGGACTGGTCAAAACCGAGCCCGGCCGCGGCACGTTTGTGACAAAGGGCGGCAGCCCGCAGGCGCGTGACGCCGGCAACTGGCGCTATGCCGACAGCTATTCCGTGTTCGACGTGTTTCAGACGCGGGTGATGCTGGAGGGCGAGATTGCGCGCCTTGCGGCGGGCAGGCTCACCCACTACCAGTTCGACCTGATGGAACAGGCAACGGCGGCGATGGAGGACAGCTGGGCGCGCCAGGATCTGATTGCCAATGTCGAAGCCGATCTCGAATTCCACGGTATCATCGTCTCGGCTTGTTCGAACGCCATGCTGCGCGACCTTTATGACGCCGTGCGCGACAAGCTGACGGAAACCCAGCGCCAGCCGATCCCGCGCACCGATCCTGAACGGATGAAGGCCTCTGTGGGCGAGCACCGAACCATCGTCGCTGCCCTGCGTGCGGGCGACAGCGAGGCAGCGGGCGCGGCCATGCAGGCGCATATCCGCAACACCGCCCAATGCGCGGGCCTTGCCCCTTGAGACGATGACGGCCGAAGTCCGAGGATAAAAGAAACGGCGCTCAGTCGTCCTGCGCGCGTCCCTTGAAGTGTTTGGCGAGCAAGAACATCTCGACCGATTCGGAGCGCGATGCCGCTGGCTTGACGTGCACCACCTGCCTGAAATTCTGCTTCAGCATGGTCAACAGGTCATGTTCCGCGCCGCCCTGAAAGGTCTTGGCCAGGAAATGCCCGCCCTCGGCCAGCGTTTCGATGGCGAAATGGGCCGCCACCTCGCACAGATACATGGTACGCAGATGGTCGGTGCGCTTGTGCCCTGTGGTCGGCGCGGCCATGTCGGAGATCACCAGATCCGGCGGGCCGTCAAGCGCCTCGCGCAGAAGCCGCGGCGCCTCGTCGTCAAGAAAGTCCATCTCGAAGAATTTGACGCCGGGGACGGGCGCCATCTCGAGAAAATCGATCGCGGCGACGCGCACATTGGTATCGGTCGAATCGGTCACTTTGGCGGCGATCTGCGACCAGCTTCCGGGTGCTGCGCCAAGATCGATGATCCGGCGCGCGCCCTTGAGAATCTGGTGCTTCTCGTCGATTTCAAGCAGTTTGTAGGCCGCGCGCGCGCGGAAGCCTTCGGTCTTCGCTCGCTGCACATAGGGGTCATTGATGTGTCGTTCGATCCAGCGCCGCGACGAGGCCTTCAGCTTGGTCTTCTTGACCTTCTGGCCAATCTTGCGGCCCGTGCGGACCGGTTTCTGGGTTGGTTTGGCCATTGATCAATCCCTGTTGTCGTGGCGGGGCGGACGGTTGAAACCGCCCCGGCGCCTCTTCGAGCGCCACACGCCGTCGCGCATCATCATGTCGGTCAGAATGCCCTCGCGCAGGCCCCGGTCGGCAACCCGCATGCGCTCGGCCGGCCAGCGGCGGCGGATCGCCTCCAGAATGGCGCAGCCCGCGAGCACAAGATCTGCCCTGTCCGGCCCGATACATGGATTGGCCGCCCGCCCGGCAAAATCCCAGGAGAGCAGCTTGTCCTGCATGGCCGAAACCTCGTCATTGGACAGCCAGATGCCGTCGACCTTTCGCCGGTCATAGCGGGGCAGGTCAAGGTGGACGCCGGCAAGCGTCGTTACCGTGCCCGAGGTGCCGATCAGGTGGAAGCCGTCATCATCGGTCCCGCCTTCGACCTCCGGACAATGGAAATCGCCGAGCAGCGCGGTGACTTCCGCCACCATGTCCTCGAAGATCGCCGGCGTGACGTGGTGCCCGCCATAGCGTTCCGAAAGGGTAACGACGCCGACAGGCAGCGACGTCCAGTGCGAGATATGGTTGGCGATGCGCTGCGAGCGGTTCTCGCCAAGCTTGATGACGGCGATTTCCGACGAGCCGCCGCCGATATCGAAGAGCACGGCCGAGCGCGTTTCCCGGCCGATGAGCGAGGCGCAGCTGGAAACGGCAAGGCGCGCCTCGGTCTCGCGGTTGATGATCTCGAGTTCCAGCCCGGTTTCATGCCGCACCCGCTTGAGGAAGGCGTCGCCATTGTCCGCCGCGCGGCAGGCCTCGGTCGCGATCAGCCGCATGCGGCGCACCGAACGGCCCTTCAGCTTGGCCGCGCAGAGCGACAGTGCCTCGACCGCGCGGTCCATGGCCTCGGGCGAAAGGCTGCCCGTCGCCGCCAGCCCCTCTCCAAGCCGGACGATGCGCGAAAAGCCGTCGACGACACGAAACTGGTGATGGCGCGTTGGCTGGGCGATCAGAAGCCGGCAATTATTGGTGCCGAGGTCGAGCGCGGCGTAAAGCGTGTTGCCGGCATGGTGCTGTCCGCCGCCGGGCCTTGGGCCGCGCTGCGTCGGACGGGCATTGTTCTGCGAAGCCGGCGGCGGTGGCGAGCCATTGGGCGCAACGGGTTTGCTCACAGGGCCTTGCGAGGCGGCCACTGCCGACTGCGCCCCGCCTTCCGGCCTGTCAGCGGGCTGGGGCGCGGCGTGCTGATGCTTGCAGCCGTCAGAGCCGAGGGGGCCGCGCGTATGGGCCTTGCGCCGGCGTCTGCGCCTCTTGTGGCCTGCGCCGGCGTCCTTTGGGCTTGCGTCAACGGCATCGCCTTTCGCCGGCCCGCCTTGACGGTCCGCATCAGCCACGGCGATTTCGCCGCCCTGCCGGGCATCCCCGGCAATTTGCACGCCATCACCGCCACCGCGTCGTTTGCCGCGACGGCGCTTGCGTTTGCGGGGGGCGGCTTCAGCCTGGGGCTGGGCCGGCTTTGTCGGCGCTTTGGCGCCGCTCTTCAGTGCGGGCACTCCGGCGGCGGCATTGCTGCTGCCCTTCCGGGAACGGCGACGACGGGCACGCTTGCCCTCGCTGCCTTTTGTCAAGCGTGCCCCACCATCAGACAGCCTGCCGCTGTTTTGGGGGTCTTCCACTTTTTCAGTTCCATCGCGCCGCGCAAGCCGTCGCCGCAGGGGCCGCTCGCAACATGGCGCTCAATCGATTTTCAGTTGCCGTCATCATAGCAGCGGCCGAACGCAAGGCCAATGCCTTTTCTTTTGCCAATCGGCGGCACGTCGGAGCAGCGCGTCTTGGCTGGATCTCCCAACCAGCGCCGGGCATTGTCATGCGGAAGGGGCGCGACACAAGAAAACAACGGAATTTTTCCGCAGACCCCCTTGGCAAGGCGGGAAAATTCTGTTTATAAGCGCCCCACACCGACGGCGCTCTTCGCCGCTTGTTGGGGAATAGGTTAACGGTAGACCCACGGACTCTGACTCCGTTAGTCCTGGTTCGAATCCAGGTTCCCCAGCCAAATCCATCTTCAAGTCATTGAAATAAAAAAACAGTTCAATCTGTTCGATGCGCGCCAGCTCTGCGGTGTTGCGCATGATTGTTGAAGAGGCGCGGGAAACTGCGTCACGGCTGTAAGTGGAGTCTCTGCCTGACTTCGGCTCAGCTGCCGGGAACAGGAAATTCCATGACGAGGCGACCGCACCGGGACCATAGCCCGGCTCTCAGGGCGAAGGTGGCGTTCGCGGTCATCCGAGGCGAGCAGGCCGCTGGAGAGCGATGCTCCGCAGAGCCACGGATCTCTGCTTCGAGAGCCGCAACGCTCGGCAAGGCTGGATTGTTTGAGGGGGACAAGAAATGATCGTCGCTCACACAAACAGTCGGTCGCCCGTCAGGCGAAGCTTCTCGGCTACAGCCGTGGAGGCGTCTCCTATTCTCCACGTCCTGTATCCGACGGCGATCTGGGCCTGAAGCGGCGGAGCGACGGATAGCATCTCGACGACCCGTTTGCCGAAAGCCGGATGCTGCAAGTGCCACTGCAACGCGCCGGGCAAGCCGATCCGGAGCACTTTCAAACTGGCGTAGCGATTATGGCGATCGCAAACAAGATTCTGGTCTCGGGTAGCTGACGCCTGCCGCGTTCGCCCAGACCATCGACCCGCGCTGTAACGCGCCGCCGCGCAGCCGCAACGGCTCCGCACCGTAAGCCGACGTTGCCTGTTGCACACCAAGCAATCCCTGGCCGTCTGTCTCGCTCACCACCGGACCGTTGCCCTCACTGCGGATGCACTTTCAAACCGCCTCACGAACTTCTGCAAAGTCGTGTTAGTCACCGGTATTCATGCAGACAACATACCCGCCTTCCGCCTCGACAAGGTAAAAGAGTTTGTCGCTGCGAAAAGCACAGGCGCGTTCTCCGGCGCCTAGATGTCGAATCCTCTTGTCGCTCGCCAGATACAGCGCATTCCATTGGCTCCAGGGCTGACTGAAATGCGAAATACCGGCGTCAAAAAGGGCGTAGTTGTTCACTGCCGGGACCGAATAATAATTGCTGACGATTGCAACTTTCATGCCGTCCAGGTCGCCTTTTTGCTCCAGCGCCTCGACAATTTCATGCGCCACAAAATCATCGACAGCGTTCTGTCTGGCATTGCCAACCAAAGCCGAAATCTGATTGAGAGCAGACAAGCATAGAAATGCGACCAGGATATACCGCAGCCAAGACTTGGAGCGGTCGGGGACTTCCCGGAAGAGAAGAAGCAAACAAAGAACTGAAAAGGCAACGCTTGCATTCAAGCTACGAGGAGAAGGCCAAAACACGTCACCCAATAAGTTAAGCGGCCCGGGGAAAAGAAGGATCGCAGCCACAAGCGAAATGATAGCCAAAAGCGAGCCCGCAATTCTGCGCACCGCGAACCGGCGAGCTATAAGAACTGCGACGCCTATCAGCGCAGCCCCATACGTAAGCCTTTCGAACACAGGAGATATAATCCAGTATCCCTGCCTCCCAAGCGGCAACTCTACAATGCTCTCGAAATATTGACCAATATTGGAAATTATGTTTTCAAATGAAACAGGCCGTCCGCCATCCGGCCCCAATACCGATTTTGCAATAAGAAAAGCAATAGATGAAACGAGAAAGACCGGTACTGGAGTCAGAGCATACGACAGCAGTCGCCTCACATCGGTCTCCGGGTCTTGAAGCCAGCGGCTCAGATAGGCTCCTGCGCTCGCGTAAAGAAGGCCAATGGCTACTGGCTGGTAGGACATTACTGCCAGCACGGTCATCAAAGTTGCCAAGAGAAGATTCTTTCCAGAGGGCCGACTCAAAAAACAGAGCGCCAGACCAACAAAGAGCCAACCAATGCCAAACATCAAGAAAGCAAGTTTAAAATTATAGCTATTAATAAAATATCCATTAAAAGAAAAAAGCAGCATAAATGCCGGAGCGTACCGTATGTTTATTTTGCAATATAACAAAAAACCGATACTAAAGCAAAGAATTCCCAGAGCATATAAAGCGCACCATACAACCATAAAGTCGTGATATGGAATGGAGAAATATTGTAGAGGAAGCAGGAGGAGAACAACGATGTACCGATAGCTCTGAAGGTTGGTCAGCCAAGAGTCACGCGTACCGGCATCTGCGGCAGCGATTCCAACATCGTCAGTACTCATCGAAAGGCTATGGCAATAGATCAACGTAAATACAGCGATCGAAGCCAGGAAAAGCTCGAATACCGGGATAACTTTATTTTCTTCAGAGCTTCCCACAATACCCCCAAGTAATGCAGCCAGATATCAAAACATCATAAGAGAATCATGTACCCTATTCGGAAAGAAGGTACGGATTGCGTTTTTCGGCAGATCTTCTCAGCTTAAGAGCTGTCCGGCGTGGCAAAGGGGGGGACAAGCGCGAGCTGAATTTCACAATGTGATAGTAAATCATGCTCTTGAGCAGCGTCAGAGGAGACTTATAGATTTTTCTAAACCTCGGATTGATTGGCATAATAAAATTGCCTGTCGGCGCAACATGACTTTCCGACTTATCACCATTCAACAGGTGAGCCATGGTGACCCGCAACCGAGAAACCTCGGCCTTTGTCTCCATGCTGTAACGCGCCAGAAACTGATTTTGCTCCGTCAACCTTCCGAAAAGAAGCGAGGCAATTTCTCGGCCAACGATCTCGGCTTCGGATTGGCTTTGCGCGGCAAGCGCTGCGTTGCTTTTGCTCAGGGGCTCCCCGCCGTCTCCGGTGAGGAAATCAGCGATTGGTTCGACAGCCTGCGGTTCGCTCAAATCAATATGCCGTAGAATATCTTCAGCGAACCACTCGCGAAGACCGCGCAATTCTTGCTGATAATACGGGCTAGAAATGCAAAGAATGGTTGGAATGCGGGCGATAGAACCCATCATGCTGAGATGGTAGGAGGTCGTGATTATTCCATTCAGCCCGACAAGCTGATCGAGATTGCCGCCCTTCGAAATATCCAATGCCGGTTCGAGCTGCATGCCTCGTACCGCAACCGTTTCAGATATCGCCGGGATGTGCTCACTTTCGTATACGGCTTTCCCCTCATAGGCCAGGATCGGTACAATCGAAACGGAAGAGCCTGTATTCTTTGCAATCGCAGCGGCGGCTTGATCTATAATGGCGAGGTATTCCGGCAGCGACTGATCGGAGCAATAACGGATATTCAAGTGAATGCCCAGCCGATAGGTCTCAGCCTTTGTCCGTGCGACATTGGCGAGCCCAATGCTCTGCACGATCGTGTCCATGGCATCATCGCAGCCATAGGCGCTATGTTCGAAAGAGGACGCGAGTTCGGCGCTCTCTCTGTTTCTGAAACGAAGGAGCGAAGCGCGTTCGAACCACGGGCGCAGGGAACTCGTTTCAAGGAAAGCAGATGAATGGGCCTCTACGCCGGTTACCAGAACGGGAAGCTCGTTCGTATTTTTGCCCGTCTCTTGCAGCCAGGACACAATCTCATCAGCGAGCGAGGCTTTGCTGTCTCCACGCCATTCATCTGCGTATCCGCCACCGTAAAAATAGAGTGCGAGCGGCTCTGCTGCCGCCAGATGGGGAAGCGGTGAGAGACCTTTTACGGCTTCGCTTTCATCGTCTTCCCGCTTGCGCCCGAGGAAAACAACGTCTTTGAAGGCTTCTTCATGGGCGGAGATGACCGAAGGCAGCAAATCGCTGTATGCCGCTTCATACAAAATCACGGGCGTGACCAGCTTCCGAAAGTGGCGGAGATGATTCAAAACGCCAATGAGCTGCAGCACATCGCCTGCATTGTGGTTTCCATCAAAGCTTCCGATCAGAAAAACGAGATGTCTGGCACTGGCAAGAACGGAAGCTGATTTCGGATCAATGTACAACGACATTCTGTATAATTTCCTTTAGCTTTTCCGCTGATCTAGTCCAGCTGTATTTCTTGGAGTCGGCAAGAGCCTGCGTTCTGATCGCGAGCAGCGCGTCCTGGTGATCGTAGAAATATCGGATCTTTTCCAGGATCGTCTTTGCAACAATTTCGTCATCCGAATTTTCGACAAGTATGCCATTTTCGCCGTGTCTGATGACTTCTGCCACCGCCCCCACATCCGTGCCAATAAACAGGCAACCGGAGGCCATCGCATCCAACATGACCAATGGTACGCCTTCCCAGCGGCTCGGCAACAGAACGATATCTGCCTCCCGAAAAGCTTCAGCGAGAGCGTCACGATCATGTATGGGGGTTTCGCGTATTTTTGAAACCGCAGGGAGCTGAGCCGAAGCGCGCTGTTGTTCCATTACGAAATCTCCCAGAACGCGAACTGTCGCGATCTCGGGAGATAGCCCGTTTAGGACCATTTCCAGTCGTTCAACACCCTTCTGGGGGTCCAGCCGGCCTGCATAAAGGATTTTCAGTGGCTCGTTTTCGGGTGAGCGGGGGCGGATGTCAGAGAGCCGAGTCCCCAAGATCGGAGCGTTTTCGATTATGGAAATCTTGCTGCTGGGCACTTCAAGTGCTTCGAGAATGTCGTTCATCTGCCGGGAGATGGAGACAAAATGGGTGATGGAGGGAGAATACTTTCCCGCCACGATCGGGAAACCCACAAGCCGCCCGTCTTTGGTCGTATCAACCACATGCAGATAAGCCATCTGGGGAGCATTGATCTGCGGACCATTCTGATAGGCTTCATAGCAAAGCTTCGAATGCGCATTGATGACAACATCCGCATGCGAGACCGCAGCTGCGAAACGTTGGAGCACGAGGGCATTTTCGTCAAAGGCGTCAACAAAACTGATTGTTTCGAATGGCGTCAACAGGTGTGAAGGAAGATTGATCCGTTTTTGCTCCGTCACCACGAGGTGGACAAAGCAGTCCATCCGGGCGAGTTGTTTCGCCAGTTGAAGCACGCAGGCATCGACGCCGCCAAACCCGAGCCACGGCACGGCAATGGCGATCGATAGCCTGGCCGGCGAACCGCCTTTGCATGCCCGCTCATCTCGAGTCCATGGGAACCTATGGTTAAAGGGAGAGAGGTCTCCGAGTTTATCGGCGTGATGCTCATGATGAGGGTCGGGCAAATTCATCGAAAAGTCCTCCCCCAGCGTCATTTGTCTTACGTCTTCGGCAGACAAGCCGGCAGCAGCAAGGTGGTCCACTCCAATCGAAAAACTAAAGAATGTGTCGGCTGAACCGGGAGGCTGCAGCGAATGCCCCCGTTTTCCCTGACGCTGATACAGCATCGTCAACGAAGAGGAAGCGGTAGACCGAAAAGAATTTGCCGTCGTTATGAGCATCTGATCGGGGATGTCCGATGGAATGATCCTGATGCTTGCATCCTTGAGGTGCCTTGCCTCTTGTTCCAGAAGAAACATCAGGCCTGGAAGCAACTTCAGGGTGTTGAGGAGTTCAAGAACGCCCGGCGCGCAGAAAACCTGATAGCCGGCCGGCTCGATGGATTGCGTCTCCCGCATATGGTTTGGAAACCTGGCAAGATCCGTGCCGAGCAACAGCCGCTTGGATCCTTTTTCAAGAAAGGTATATCGCGGCCTGTCCTGATTTTCGAGATCAATGATCTGGTCTGTAACGAAGGCATGGAGATTTCGCTCGTGGATGTCCTTGAGAAGGGTTTGATGCTCTTTCTCGGCGCCGACGAGCATAGATACCGGCTTGACGCGGTACATGAACACAGCGTCCCGTGCGTAGATACCCACACGCCCATGCATTGTCAGCCGCTGAAACAGCTCGAAGTCTTCATATCCACGCCTCATCGTCTCATCAAACCAGAAGCCGTCATCGAATACGCGTCTTCTCAGAAGCGATCCGGCGTCACATTGATTCCGGTAGAGTTGGCGTATGCGGGAGAACTCAGGCAGATGCCAGACGACCCGGTTTGCTGAAAACTGGTGCATACAGGGGTAGGCCCAGTCGGCATCCGGGTTTTGTTCCAACTTGAAGCGAAGTTCCTCGATGCAACCATCCGACAGAATGTTGTCTGCGTCGAGTGGGAAAACGTATCTGAGGCTTTCGCCGAGCACTTCGCAGGCTAATTTTATGCCAGCATTGCGAGCGCCGGAAAGGCCACGGTTTGGTTGATCAATCACGGTTAGACGGTCATTTTGACAAGCCGATATAACGCGTAGCATCTCCCGCGTTGCTGGTTCTGGGCAACCGTCGGCAACGACTATGACATAGCTTTCGGGGTCTCTTAAAGCGGATTCGATGGCGTCACACACGTATTGGCTCTGCTTGTAGAGCGGGATGACGACTGCAGTCGAGAGCTTCATATTCGAGACAACCGGGCATTTTGGAGGAGGTTGGAGGAACTGATGGTTTATACAGTGGGTGGATGTCAAGCTTTATGAACTGGGCCTGTTGATAAAGTTTATTTTCAGATATGCTGAAGCGTCGTTTAAAAGGCGCGCGCGTTTTCTTCGGGAACGACATAGCGGACCGTACTGCAGGCGATGCTGACCATGCCGATCTTGACTTCCGACCGGTCGGTGCTGATCGTACTGATGAAGAGCTTGCCAAGCCGAACCGCTGCTCAACCGGATCTGTGCACAACACCGATCGTGTGGCTTCATTCTCCGGATTGGCGCTCCACCCTGCTCGGTTTGGACCAGAGTATTGTGTCGACAGCGGGGGGCACAGCGACGCCGGCCCCGATCATGGTTTCGATTGCCTTGTTTTCATAGCCGAGGGATTTGAGGATTTCGGGCGTGTTCTCGCCGAGAAGCGACGGGATCGGGAAATCGGGTGTGGTAAAGTCATAGTCGCCGAAGCCGAAGTTCCGACAGCTTGTCGCCCGCCATGGCCTGCGGTGCATCCAGTACCCTGCCGGCGGAGAGGATCTCGGTGAAGCCGACGCCATGTTTGGCGAGCTTTTCGGTCAGCGCCCCGAAATCATGCGCGGCGACGGCCATCAGTTTCTCGACGCACGGTCGCTTGCGCCTGCGGTCGCGCAGGCCGGCGAGCGCGGGATCTGGAGCGATGCCCGTTGCGGCGCGCCCCGTGCCTCAAACCACGTCCGAGGGGCGCAGCCTGCATTTTTCGGCGGTTTCTGCGGTTTCGATCTGCAGCGTGGCATGGCCGATCTCGAAATGCGCGTGCAACTCGTCGGGCAGCGAGGCGAGCAGGGGGCGGTGATAGCCCTCGGCGCAGACGATATGGGCCGTCAGCGCCGTTTCTGTGGTGCTGAGCGCCCATATATGGAGGTCGTGAACCTCGTCGACGCCTTCGGCGGCTTCCAGATGCGCGCGGACTTTGTCAACATCGATACCGGCTGGAACCGCGTCCATGGCAAGGCGGGTGGAATCGCGCAGCAGGCCCCATGTCCCGACAAGAATGACAATGCCGATGACCAGGCTGACGGCCGGGTCGATCCAGTCCCAGCCGGTGAAGCCGATGACGATGGCCGCGATGATGACGCCGACGGTCACGCCGGCATCGGCGGCCATGTGAAGATAGGCCCCGCGAATGTTGAGGTCCGATTTACTGCCGGAGGCAAACAGAAAGGCGGTGAAGCCGTTGACCAGCACGCCGGCAGCCGCGACCCAGATCACCGTGCCGGTTTCAATCGGCTCGGGCGTGAAGAACCGGCCGATCGCCTCCCAGCTGATCGCGCCGACGGCGACAATCAGGATGATGGCATTGGCGAGAGAGGCCAGGATCGGCGCCCGCTTGAAGCCATAGGTGCGGATGCCGCCCGGCGGTTTTGCCGCAAGCCAGATCGCGCCCCAGGCAAGCACGAGGCCCAGAACGTCCGAGAGGTTGTGCCCGGCATCGGCCAGAAGCGCCAGCGAGCCGGTGATAACGCCGAAAACCGCCTCCAGCGCCACATAGATGATGTTGAGGGAAATGCCGATGGCAAAGGCGCGGCCGAAGCTCTTCGGCGCGTGGGAATGCCCGTGGCCGCCGTGCCCGTGGCCGCCATGGCTGTGATCGTGATGATGCCCCGACATGTTTCGCCTCCGCGTTCGATATGCAGAGGAATGTAGAAGCTATAGCGGGGTGAGGATCAAGAGGCCCGGGCGCGAAAAATGCGCCCGGCGCTCCGCCTTGAACTTACGTCTTCGGCTTGCCGACGCCCCAGAGCGCGATGGCCGCGATGATGATGCTGACGACGACATTCCAGCCGGCGAAGGACAGGCCGAGAACGCGCAGCGCCGCCTCGTCGCATTTCGGGCCGGTGACCCGGTTGAGGTCGGCCAGAAGCGAACTGGCATCCGTCGTCATGCCGGAAAGGGAGCCGGAGCAATCCGTCGGTCCCGCCCACCAGTGCCATTCGACGCCGGAATGGTAGATGCCCATGATCATGCCCCAGATCATCAACCCGGCGATGACGAGGAGCGCCAGCCTGCCGACAAGGCGCGGCAGAAAGCCGAAGCGGATGGCGAGCAGGCCGACAATGCCGACCGGCACGCCGATATAATAGGGTTTGCGCTCCAGAAGGCAGAGATGGCAGGGGATGTAGCCGCCGATATGCTCGAAGCCGAGTGCAGAAAGCACCGAAACGGCCATGCCGAGCGTCACCAGAACAAGGCTGATGACGAGGCGATTGTCTGTGATGAAGCGGGGAAGCATGGGTTGAACCTAGAAGACGTATTTGACGAGGTAGAATCCGCCGAACAGCAAGACGACGAAAACGGTGAAGAGAATGCCGAGATATTTTTCGATGAAATCGCGGATCGGCACGCCGTAGCGGTTGAGCAGAAAGGCGATCAGGAAGAAGCGGAACGAGCGGCCGATGACGCTGACCAGCAGGAAGATGCCGAAGTTGAGACCCGTCGCGCCGGAGAAGATCGTCAGCACCTTGTAGGGGAAGGGCGTGATGGCGGCGAAGAGAACGCCCCAGCCGCCCCAGGTGTTGTACCATTCGGCGATCTGCTCGAAGGAGTGTTCCTTGCCGTAAAAGGCGAGGATCGGCTGGCCGACGGCCTCGAACAGGAACATGCCGATCAGGTAACCGCCGATGGCGCCGAGGATCGAGGCCAGCGTGCAGATTAGAGCGATGCGCACCCATTTCAGCGGCTTGGCGATCACCATCGGGATCATCAGCACATCCGGCGGGATGGGAAAGAACGAGCTTTCGGCAAAGGAAACGGTAAACAGCGCGCGTTCGGCATGGCGCGTCGCGGCAAGGGAGAGTGTCCAGTTATAGAGGCGGCGCAGCATGGAATGTTCCGGAAATAATTGGCGACAAGGATTTAGAATATTGCCGGAGGATGGTAAATCCCGCGCCGCTTGTCCATTCTTCACTAGGGCGTGATGCCCGCTTTTCGCATGATCGGGATCAAAATCCCGGTTGACGCAACGGCTTTACCCCGTATATTTCGCCCCAACCCGGTCGCCAGCCGACCGGCGGGCCCCTTTGGCGGAACTGGTAGACGCGCCTGACTCAAAATCAGGTTCCGAAAGGAGTGCTGGTTCGATTCCGGCAAGGGGCACCAAATTTCTCACCGTTGCCCTTCATTAAGCTTTTGTTTTTCAATCGAAAATTATGAAATCCCTTCCTTGGATATTGCGCTCAATGCCTTTTGCGTGCAACAAAGTGTGCAGCAAATTGGGTAACGAGCGCTATGCGAACCACGTCCAAAGGAAAGAATCCTGACCGCTTTCTGACCACGCGACAAGGTATTTACATGTACGTTCGGCGGGTGCCGAAGCTTGCGATAGACCTTGATCCCCGAGCGCCGGCTATTCGAATTTCGCTCGGGACTCGTGATCTTGCGATGGCTCGGATTAAACGTGACGCCTACGAAGAGGCTGACAACGCATTGTGGGGCGCATATTTAGGGGGGGATGATCGCAGTAATGCGGACGCGCGCTACCGCGCAGCCGTGGCGCGAGCGCGTGCTCTGGATTTCACCTATCGTCCGGCAGCCGATGTGATGGCAAGTGAGACCGGCGATCAGATCATGTTGCGACTGGATGTATTGTCGACTTCACCGCCAAAGAGCATGGACGCCACGGCGGTTTTGGGGCTTGAACCTCGGCCGCGCGTTCGATTGTCCGAAGCCTTCGAGCTATATCTGACAGAAATTGCTGCACCGGAAGTTGCAGGCAAGAGCGCTACACAGAGGCGCAACTGGACTAAGGTGCGGCGCCGGGCCGTTTCAAATTTCATTGCGGTTGCCGGAGATAAGTATTTCGATGAAATCGATCGCCAGGATGCTCTGAAACTCTACCGATACTGGCGGGAGAAGATTGCACCGGCTGACGGCCCCGCCCAAAGAAGCGCTTCGTCCGGCAATAAGGATATCGGCTGCCTTCGCAACATCTGGCGATCCTATCAACGCTATCAGGGTGTATCGTCGGACAATAATCCGTTTGCTAACCTATCATTCCGCGACAAGAACAGCGCCCAGCGGCCTCCATTCTCTGCTGAATGGCTTGAGAGGTGTGTATTGGCACCGGGCGCGCTATCAGGCTTGAACGAAGAAGCACGTCATATCGTACAGATTCTGATCGAAACGGGCGCTAGGCCGTCTGAGATCTGTAATCTGGTGAGTGAACAGATTCACCTTGATCACGAAGTTCCCCACATAGCGATAGCGCCCCGGGCTGATCGGGCCGATCCGCGAGAAATCAAAACGACCTCGTCGATCCGGCTTGTGCCGCTTACGGGTGTCGCACTGGCAGCCATGCGATTTCATCCGGACGGCTTTCCCAGGTACAAGAACCGCGAGGAAACACTCTCCCAGACGCTGAACAAGTATTTTCGAGCCCGTT
This sequence comes from uncultured Martelella sp., assembly GCA_963676545.2. Taxonomy (GTDB): domain Bacteria; phylum Pseudomonadota; class Alphaproteobacteria; order Rhizobiales; family Rhizobiaceae; genus Martelella. The sequence goes on from CAXXRG010000003.1 coordinate 1,225,159, forward strand.
CCCTGTTTCCGTCATCAAAGCACAAGATCTATTCAATCCGCCATGCGTTTGAGGATCGTATGAAGGAAGCGGGGCTGGATACAGAGCTACGTATGATGGTCATGGGGCATGCGATTGACAGGCCGAAGTATGGTTCTGGTGGGTCGCTGGAATGGAGGCGTCAGGAGCTTGAGAGGATCACGCTCAGCTTCGATGAAAGCTGTCTCTGAATGGGGGGCAGCGAGCATGTTTGCATGACTTGGCGAATTTTCTGGGCCAGCTGCTTTATTGATGTGCTCTTTTTTCAGCCCGGGCGCGCACTGATGCCATCACAGCTCGGTTTTGTTCCCGCTTCTCCAATTGACCTTCTAGCCAAGAATACATTGGCAGCAGGACCTGTCCTTTTTCGCCGCGTGCTATGATCTCTTCTGCCAGACGACTGAGTGCCTGTTCGATCTGTTCGATGCTCCATTTCTCGGATATATCTGAGGGCTGAGCCGTCAAACTCTTCGCCTCCAAGCCTCAAATTCTCTCACCATTTCCCGCCAGCGGGCTGCTGTCGCAGGGTCGATGTTCAACTCGCTGCGGCTTGCGATCGCGAGAACAGACCGTACCCGTGTTGCAGCCGTCTTTTCTGTCGCCGGTTGCGGAAGGTCGTGCCGTTCGATGAGAAACCGCATGAATGACGGCTCGGCGCATTTCATGGCGCATTCGGCAGAATAGTCCTTCGCTGGTCTTCCGCCCTTGGCTTCGAGCGCTCGCCGCAGTTGTTCGATCTCGCGTCGTCGTTCGGCATCACGGCGCGCTGCTGCATCCAGCATGCCGATCAGGTCTGCCGGAATCTCGATATGCCTTCGGATCAGTTCGCGGTTGTCTGCCGGGCAGGAGACCGGAAGCGAGCAGATGATCTCCGGTTCGCCCGGTCCCGATACCTCCAGATGCATGCCCTCCGTGTCGGCCATGACGTCGGAAAGCGGTACGGCGCTCGTGATGAGCGCGCGATAATTTTCCAAACGCTCCCTTGCGGGCAATCTGTCATGCATGGTGCACCTCGCACCGAGGCAACCCAGGCGCCGCGGGGGAGTTGGCTTCCATTGGGCTCGTGGCGTCACGCGCTCCTGTCATGGTGTCAGACTCCAGAGACCGCAGCGAGGGCGCTTTCGAAGACGATGATTGCCCGCACTGTGAAAATGAGAAGAAGCGCGCTGCCGATGACGACCGCTGGAAGTGCGATACGGCGTAGCAGGTCGCAGTCATCTTGCGTAAGGGGGTGACGGTGAGCTGTCTGGCGCGTGTTCATACTTCAGCGCCTTTTTTGGCATTCATGTCCGCAAAGATCCGCGAAACCATGCCATGCTTGCCGAGCGTATCATCGAAGCGCCTCCAGCGCAGACTATCTGGGTCGAACAGCGCGTCGAAGGTTCGCTCGGATGGCTCCATATCTGCGGGAAGGAATCCGCCGTTCGCGAGGGGCGTTTGGGTAGTGCGGTCGGTTTCGTTCGTTTTCGCTGGCGCTATCCCTGAGGGCGAAAGCAGGCCACCTGGCTTAAGTTTTGCGTATTCGAAGAACTCCGGTTGGTCCATCTCGTCTAGAGCGTCCCATATCTGATCGAGATTACCCCAGACGATGCCATGCAGCATTTTGGTTTCTGCGGCCCGGACCAGATAGACACTCATCACATTCTCCATGCGTCGTGCCTGAGGTGAGCGTCATAATCGGCGCTGCATCCTCGGGCAGATTGTTTAGCATGAAAAATGTGCCATATGACAATATTGTTGGCAAGAGGTAATGTGCCAAATGGCATAATTGCGCTGTCGACACAAAAAAAGCCCGCTGGAGCAGGCTTCTTGAATTATGCTGAAAACGAATTTCTCAGGGGCTGAGACCGCAGTTCATACCGCGGCTTTCGGCAAGTGCCGTTATCCGCGCCATTGGAACCAGGCCACAATGCGCCCATAAACGCGAACATCCCGGCGAGAGAGGCGGTCGGGTTCGCCATACCGCTCCTTGTTATCCGAGATGACGAGTATGTCGTCGGTTCTAGGAACAAGCTTCAAGCGCTTGATGACGAGACCGTCCCCATAATCGCAGGCATATATGTCTTCCGGACTAGGAAAGACATGATCTGTATCGACAAAGACGGTGGAGCCTTTTTTAACAGTGGGCTCCATGCTGTCACCGATTACGGGCACCGCCTTAATACGGTTGAGATTGGGCCATCCAGCCTTAATTGTTTCAGGAAATGACCAGAAGCCATCAGACATTGACGGGTCGAGCAATTCCCCGTCATCGGTGTATTCGACGCTCAAAAGACCACCTCCGCCGGCTCCTGACACGATGTTGAGATTTTCAACATCTCCCGTCTTTCGGGCGGGCTTTAGAAGAGACGGCATATCGCCAGCGAGAGACAGGGCTTCATGATCAAACTCGTCTGTCAGTTCGATTGGTTCGACCTCAAGACCTCTCGCGATCTTGATTACATTTTCTAGTGTAAGTCCACGCTTTCCGCTTTCCATGCGGGAAAGATGGGTATGGGAGATGCCTGTCCGTTCGGACAGCTCCTCTAAAGTTACAGATTTGGATTTGCGGAGTTCGCGAACTCTGTTTGCCATGGGTTAGGTATTTTGCCAATTGGAACAAGTTTCAACCGCCAAATGGCAATGTGCCTATTGACAAAATGGCGCCATATGACACATTGCGCACATGAAGCTGGATCCGTACGTCAAATATTCAGGTCTAGGGTGCGGTCTGTCGGTTGCCCCGACGCCTCTCTCCCCATCCCCCCGATCCGCGTGTGCCCAAAGTGCCGCGCGGACACCTTGCCGGTTTCGTTCCGGTGAAGCCGTGCCAGTGTCCTTGCGTCAGGCACGGCCTTTTTCTTTTCCTGACATCCCACTTCGCGCGCGCCGAGCCACACCTCCCGTGGGCCTTTGCCGCGCGCGACGCACGGCCAGTCTTTTGGCTGGCTTGTGCCGGGTGCGCCGGGGCAGGGCTTGTGGGAGCCTGCTCCGGCGCTGCGGTGAGCTTCGCTCGCAGGCTGCGGCCCTTCTTTCATCGTGTCCTTCCCGACTGCGCCCGCCCTAGCGGCTCTGTTCGATTGATCCGACCCTAAACCGCGATCCACCGTCCCGCCACGGGAAACGACGCCGGGCCTTTCCCGGCGCGACTGTCTTTTTGTGTCTTCGAAAGGGAGAGACATGGCCGAAGAACCTGCAATCGATCCGTTCATCCTCGCCATCCGCTGCGCCCAGCGTGATCTGATCCGCCGGGCCGGCGGGATTGAGCGCGTGGCTCTGATTACCAGCCGCTCAACCAGTGCCGTTGGCCGCTGGAACGGCAAGCGCGAGACCGACATCATGCCGATCCCGGTGGTGCGGATCCTGGAAGAGGATACCGATGCGCCGCTGGTGACAGCGGCAATGGCGTCTGTGACCGGGCGCAGGCTTTCCGGTTCTGGAGAGCGGCGTGAACGCGCGCTTTCGCTGATCCAGTGCCTAGCCGGCGATCAGGCCAGTGAAAGCGATCTGACCGGCACCATTCTGGAAGCGCTGTCGGATGGCCATGTGACGCCGACGGAAGCCCGGCTTTGCCTTGAGAAGCTTTCCGACAAGGAGATCAGCCATGACCGGCTGAAGCGCTGCCTGATCGATGCGATTGCCGGCGGCGGTCTGGATGTCCTCAAGGGGAGGGCGGCACGATGAAAGGCGCCTTTCCCTTTGCCGAAGCGCCCAAACACCGGGTGATGCCAGGCGAGATCAGACCGCGGCCGGATGCCTGGCAGCCAGTCCGTGATCCTCAGACCATCCGGATCATTCAGACCATCGATCCCGAACAACTGAGCGAAGACGATATGGATGCGCTGTGCATGGAGGCTGTCGAGGCGGCGGTCGACTGGCGGCGAAGGCCACGGTTCAGCTGATCGTTCCGCTCGGGTGTCCCGCCGCTTGTTTTGGCAAAGGGGCGGGCATCCCGAACGGAACGGAGAGGCTGGATGACACGCTGGAACCCTGAAGCGCTTGATCGGATGGCGAAGATGTATCGCGGAGGCGAGACGCTTGCGGTGATTGCTGCCGCCTTTGATGTCTCGCGCGGTGTGATTGCCGGTCTTGTCTCGCGCAATCCCGAACGCTTTCCCAAGGGGGCGGTTCCCCGCAAGCCGGGCCCGCCGAAGAAGCCGGCAAGCGAGAGGGCAAAGGCAGCAAAGACCGCAAAGAGCGGGAAACCAGGGCGAGGGCGGGGCAAAGCGCCCACGCATCAGCAGGCTGCATACCCGACGGCAGAAGAAGAGGAACTGGCGGCCGCGCGCCGGATCGAGGAACGCCGGCGGGCAGCCATCCGTGCCTATGACACCCGGCACATGCAGCTTGCCGGATCGGAGACGGTTCCCTTCATCGACTGCGGCGAATTCCAGTGCCGTGTGATCATCACCGCTGGCGAGGATGCGCTTGGTCCCGATGCTCCATGTTGCGGCAGACCCGTGGCAGAGGGCTCTGCCTACTGCCCGCAGCATTTGAAGCTGATGTACCGGACACCGGGGAGGGCGGCATGAACGGGATGGTGAGGACTGACAGCGCCAGTGCAACGACTGCCGTGATCGCGGCAGATCATCCGATGCGGATCCTGATCGGCTGCGAGACCTCCGGCGTTGTGCGTCGTGCCTTTGCCGCACGCGGCCATGATGTCTGGTCCTGCGACCTTCTTCCGGCCGAAGACGGCAGCAACCGGCATATCGTTTGCGACATCCGGGACATCCTTGATGATGGCTGGGACCTTCTGGCGGTCATGCATCCGCCCTGTACGCGCCTTTGCAACAGCGGCGTGCGCTGGCTTTCCGGACCGCCGACCAATCCGCCAAGCGAGGCAACGGCAGAAGAACGGCAGGCATGGCCGGTCCTTTCGACGGAAGAGCGCCGCGCCATCATGTGGCGGCTCCTGGATGAAGGGGCCGATCTCTTTGCGGCCTGCTGGAATGCGAGGATCGAACGGGTTGCCGTCGAGAACCCGGTGATGCACCGGCATGCCAAAGCCCGTATTGCCGGCTATGCGCCGCCGGCCCAGACGGTTCAGCCCTGGTGGTTCGGCGACAGGGCCTTCAAGGCCACCTCGCTCTATCTGCGCGGCCTGCCGAAGCTGATGCCGACAAACAGGCTGACACCGCCGAAACCGGGAACGGATGATCACAGGCGCTGGTCGATCGTGCACCGCGCACCACCCGGAACGGACCGCTGGCGTCTGCGCTCGAGGACCTATCCGGGCATTGCCGATGCCATGGCAGAGCAATGGGGCAGGCATGCCGGCAAAGCCATGCAGGAGGTCTCCGCATGAGCCGCCTGTCAGCACAAACAGCACAAGCACCTCTCAAGGTCGACACCCGACACATCCGCCACTTCGAACGCACCGGCATTGCCAGCGGCAGCACCCGGGTATCGGCGCTGCGCATTGTCTGCGGCTGCTGTGAAGCGGCGGGCTATGTGCCGGCCACGGCCGCGCTGCGGCAGGGGGAGCCGGCGGCGGCGATTGCGGCCTTTGGCGCCCATGGCTGGCAGGTCGGTGCGACACCGGCCGAGGACCGCTGCCCGGCCTGTAGCCGCAGATCATCTTCAGACAGGAAACAGACGACGAAAGGAGCCGGCAACATGGCGGCAGGACCGCGCAAGTCAACGGCAAAGGCATCAACGGCAAAGGGCGCGGCAAAGACGTCAGCCATCACTGCTTCGTCAACCCCGACCGAGGCACAGGCTCTCCAGGCAGAGCTCCCGCCGCAGATGGGCCGGGACGATCGTCGGATCATCATGGAGAAGCTGGATGATGTCTATGGTGACAATGCCTATGGCGGCTCATGGACGGATACGACGGTGGCCCGCGACCTCAATGTTCCCCGGGCATGGGTGAGCGAGGTGCGTGAAGCCTTCTTCGGACCTGAGGGCAGCAATCCGCTGCTTGATCGCTATGGGCAGGAAAGGGAAGAATTCGAGCGCCTTCATGCCGGCTTCATGGCCGCCCGCAAGCGCCATTGCGAGGCGCATGATCAGCTGGTGAAGATGGCGATGGACATCTCGAAGAAGGCCGACGAGATCAATCGTCTCGGCAAGCGGGTCGAACGGGAACTCGGCTGATGTCTGAGGTTGCCGCACTCATTGCCGATATGGTGCGTGCCGGGGTCGATGCCGATCTGATCGGCCGCACGGCTCAGGCACTGGCCGAGCGCGAGCCTGTGTTTGTGCAGGCCGGCGATGCTGCTGGTGTGTCTGCAGAAGGCCATGACGGTCGTTCGGCGGCGGCCATCCGGCAGGCGCGCTATCGGGCACGACGTGCGGCAGGGGGCGATGCAGGGCATAACGCAGGCGTAACGCGTTACGCTTCGCGTTACGGTGCAGCAGAAACAGACGATGGAGCCACAGGCCCCGGAATTGCTAGCGATAGCGGCGACAAGGCGACCGATGGAGAGGCTTTTGACCGTAACGCGGCGTTACGCTGCGTTACGGGTGACGTAACGCGTTACGGTGACCGGCAAAAAGAGAACACCCCCCACACCCCCCAAGAGAAAAATTCCCCCCTTAAAGAAAAGGCCCCTAAAGGGGCCCAAAAGAAAGTTCCCCCCGAACCGGCGGACAAGGGTCTGTTCAAGGCAGAAGCCGAGGCCGATCTCAGCGCCAAGCCGGAAGGGGCAGGGAGGGCAGAAGTTTCCGAAGCAGCCGATGCAGCCGAGGCAATCGATGCCAACCAACACACCAGATCATCCTCGGCATCGGCAGGCACAGACCGCAAACGCCGCTCGCGCCGTCATGGCGGTGACATCACCGGCCTGACAGCCGAGTTCGACACCCATGTCTGGCCGCTCTACCCGCAGAAGGTCGCCCGCAAGACAGCGGCAAAGGCCTGGGCCTCTGCACGCCAGCGTGCCGACTTCGACACGATCATGGACGGGCTGAAGCGCTACGTCGCCAAACGCGATGACAGGCCGTGGTGCAATCTCTCGACATGGCTCAATCAGGACCGCTGGACCGACAGGCCGGCAGCAGCACCAGCCAGAGCGCCGCCATCACCCTCCGGCAGGCAATCACGCTCCGAACAGATCCGGGACCACAACAGGCGGGTCAGCGAAGCCCTCCACAAGCGCATGAGGCAGGACAATGGCAACGCAACTGCAGACATCATCGATATCGACAGATCAGACTGGACGGTTGAAGGCAGCGCTTGAACCGGCTGCAAGCCACCAGTCAGACCTGATGCTGACCAAGCTGATCGAACGCGGCTTCGTGGTTCCAGACAGCATCGATCCGGATATGGCACCGGAGCTTTATGCCGAAGTGCTGTGCGGCAAGCCGATCGCCGCCATGCGCCGTGTGTTCGAGAACCTCAGGCTTGGACGCTATGAGCGCTATCGCTCCTTCCTGCCCAAACCGGCAGAGCTTTCCGCCATGATCGACGAGGCCGCCCGGCATGACCGGGAGATGCTGGTGCTGGAGCGGGAACGACAGAAGGCCATGGAAGAGCGCAGGCGTCTCACCAGACAGATAAGCGAGGAGGAACGCGAACGGCGCCGGAAGAAGGCAGCAGCCGTCAGGGCGATGCTGGCCAATGCTGCAGCAGCCCGCACGGTGAAGGAGGAAGCCGATGAGCACTGAGAGCGATGCACCGGGCCGGAAGACCGTCAGAAAGGCCTTCCTCAAATTCTACCGGCAATGGCCGACCTTTGGCGATGACAGTGATGAACGAGCCTTTGCCGAATGGCAGGCTCTCCACCATGCAGAGCGTGAAGCCGCTGCCTCCCTGCTGCCGGCCTTTCTCAGCTTCGCGGCGATGAAGGGGCAGACGGTGAAGTTTGCCGCCAGCACCTATCTGAAGGAACGGCGCTGGCAGGAGGTGCCGGAGGGCATGGAGGCAGCAACAGGCCCTTCCATAGCCGCGACCTTCGGCAAGGCATGGATGGCCGAACGCTTCATCCGGCTTGCAGACCCCTGCGCCCGTCTTCCACCGCTGACCCGCTTCCAGGAAAGCCAGATTGCCGATGGCAGGGCAGACCGCAAGGCACTCTGGCGCGAGCGCATGCAGAAGATGGGCTGGCCTGCCGTCAATGCCATGCATGAACAGGCGGTGCGCTATCCCGGACGCGGTGTCCGGGTCTCCCCGCAAACCGTGCTGCTTTCGGCAGACTTCGAGCAGGTGAGGGTGGAAGGCAATCTCTGGCGGGCATGGGAAGCGGAACATCATGCCCATGGCTATCCATGGCTTCCCGATACGGGACGGGTGGAATGGGTCTACTTCCCGCCTGCCCCAGATGAGGACGGACCGAAGGCGGCGCTTGCTGCCTTCTTCGACAGGCTGGAACGGATCGGACGGACAAGCGGAGCAGCAGCACAATGACACGGGATATGACGAGCCTTGAGGCGGAACTCGGCAAGGACAGCCTTCGGCGTCTGGAACGGGATGCAGCCCTCAGACGCATGCGGCTCGATGAGCAGCATGCCCTGACGGAAGCCCATGATCAGGCGACATGGTATGTGGCAGCGGTTCATCCGGGCCATGAGCAACAGGTGGAAACGGTGCTGAAGGACATCGGCGCCGAGGCGCTCGTGCCGATGCGCAAGGGCAAGCAGAGGCGAAGGCGCGGACGGATGCTGCCGGTGAGGGACGAGGTGCTGATGACCGGCTATGTGCTTGTCCGCTTTGTCAGCACGGCGCGGGCGCTCAGGGGCCTGCTGAGGCTTGATCATGTCATCGCCATTCTCGGGGGATGGGAGACGCCTTACCCTGTATCCGACGACAAGGTGGCTCAGATCATGCGCAAGGCCGACAATGGCGACTTCGACTATGAGCGCCACAGCGACGTAATGGTCGCAGCCGGCGACCGGGTGATGATCGGCGACGGGATCTTCGAGGGACAGATCGGCACGGTGGTCACGGCCAACAGCAAGGGCAAGGGTGATGTCGTGGTCGAGGTTGACCTGTTCGGCCGGCTGACGCCGATGGTCGTGCCGCTTGCCGTGATCGGCAAGGTGTGAACGTCACAGTCTGAAGCTAAACACCAAGGCTTTGGCGACATGAGAGCGGGCTGCTTCGGTGGCCCGTTCTTTGTCGTCAGGGCAGGGGCAAACAACCCGCGGGTCCTTCCTACAGCCCCTTGCCCTGCGGGTATTTGGCACCGCGCGGTCTGCCCAGTCTGAGGCTAAATTCAAAGCCTAAAGTCGGGGCTAAAGTTTAGGGTAGGGGTAAAGTAGCGGGTCGCGTACAGGCAAATAGAGGGAATGGTCGGGACTTGCCAGACATAAACAATGAGCTGTCTGAATGGCAGATATGGGGCCGGTAACTGGCAGTCTGCTTTTGGCGAAAGCACTCGAAAAGCGGACGTTGCTGGGCTCCTGGAAAGCCAAAACCAATTTCCGCATAACACAGACAGGCCAGTGGTCAGGTTGTTGTGCGCCCTTGGGGATTACCGCGCTGCCAGTAGCGAACTTCCGAATTGTTCGTGCTATGTTGGTTGCATGCTTTTTGACGCTGATCCTGACCAGATAGCCGCGCTTGACAGCACATCCCTTGTGAAGCTGCTAAGACGCTTGGCGTTGTCCGAAAGCCGGCGGCTTGGCATTCCTCTGCGCAGCGCATCCATTCCTTTGCAGATCACGATAGCGGACGATGGCGAGGATGGTCGCGTTGAGTGGGATGGCGGCGTTTCATCATCCGCGTATCTTCCCGCTAGATACACTGCTTTTCAGTCCAAGGCGCAAAACCTGTCTGAGAGTCGCGTCAAAGCCGAAGTACTCAAGAAGCCAAAGAAAGGCCCACTCAAGCTAAATCCTACAGTCGCTGAGGTTCTCTCCTCCGGAGGTGCCTACGTCATCTTTTGTCGTGAGCGGATGGTGACGAAGAAACGCAAGAACCTGATCAAGGCGATCAAGGAAGCTATCACTGCGGGAGGGGGCAATCCGAAGGCCGCAGCGGCCATTGACATCTACGACGCCAACATTATCGCCGATTGGGTCAATACGCATCCGTCTGTTGCACTCTGGCTTGCCTCGCTGAAGCATGGTCGCAATCTCGCAGGCTTCCAGACACACGATGGCTGGGGGCGTGATCCGGAGTTTCTGACAACGTGGCAGGCGAGCGACGAGCCGCGCTTTGCCCCTGTGAACCGCGCTGTCGCCCTTGAGGATCGCAAAGACGAGCGGCGCAGTGCGTGGACATTCGATCAGGCTGCTGACGAGCTTCTGAAGGTTCTGAGTGATGAGAAGTCGATTGTTCGGTTGTTCGGCCCTTCAGGCTTCGGGAAGTCGCGTTTCATCTTCGAAGTCTTGAAGAGAAAGCGCAGCATCGCGGACGAAGTGGACCGCTCCTCAGTAATTTTCTGCGACGGGTCTATTTCTGGCGACGAAGCTGCGAGGCTTATGCTTGAACTCGCGGATGCCGGGCTTGCGGCGATCGTGGTCGTTGATGAGTGTCCTGACGACCTCCACAACAAACTCGCTAATATCGCACGACGAACGGGATCAAACCTTCGCCTTATCACGATGGATATCGAGACAAAGGTCTTGCAGGCCGCCGATACGCTGTCGCTGCGCGTCGAGAAAGCGGACGAGAAACTCATCAAGGATATCGCGGTCGCCGTCGCACCTGACCTAAGTGACCGCGATAAGAACTTTATCGCTGATCTCGCCGAAGGATTTCCACGAATGGCGGTGCTCGCTGCACAGCAGGATGCTGACGGCAGGCAGACCTTCCTATCCGTCGAACAGATACTCGCGCGCATCATCTGGAGCGGAAAGCAGCGTGTTCCCGAAGCGCAACGAGCGCTGGAGGTGGCTTGCCTATTCGAGTGGTTTGGCCTTCTGGGCCGAGTGGATGGCGAGGCTGCGTTCGTCGCTGCCGAGCTTGCCAGCCTATCCCTGCCAATCTTCGTCGAGCACGTCTTGTCGTTCAAATCGCGCGGCATCATCACGCAGCGAGGTGATTTCATACAGGTTGGGCCGGTGCCACTCGCTGCAAGGCTCGGCATCGCGCGTCTCGAAGTCATGACTCCCGAGCAGCTGTTCCAGTTCTTCCAGAAGGCGCCGGACACGCTGCAATTCAGCATGCTCAAGCGACTTAAGTGGCTCGACACCTCGGATGTCGTCCGATCCTTCGCGGAGCGAATGCTCCACTCCGACATGATCGGAAATTTCGCCGCGCTCAACACCGACACCGGCTCCAAGATGCTCGACCTTCTCGTGCACCTCACCCCGGATATTGTCTCTGACACAATGGAACGCGTTTTCGGAGGGCTCTCACAGGCGGAACTTACCGCTGCCCGTGATGGCCGACGCTACTTGGTCTGGGCCCTTGAAAAACTTGTGTTCAGACGACAGACCTTTGAACGTTCCGCGCGCCTGCTCCTACGGCTGGCGGCTGCCGAGAACGAAAACAACAGCAACAACGCAAGCGGTCAGTTCAAGCAGCTCTATCAACTCTATCTCGGCGGCACCGAGGCAGAGCCCTCCCTGCGTGTCCGGGTACTGGACGAAGGACTGGCATCAACCGATCCGAAACAGCGGGCGATTTGCGTTGAAGCACTTGGTCATATGCTTCCCAGCGGCCATTATTCACGCGGGGGCGGGGCCGAGCAGATTGGGAGCAGCGACGCGCTAGAGGACTGGCGTCCCAAGACGTATGGTGAGATCTGGGATTTCTATCGAGCGGCTATTGCCAGGCTTGTGCCAATCGCCATTAGCAACGGTGAGCTTGCCGTTGTGGCGAAGAAGCACCTATCGAGCCACATCCGATCGCTCCTCGCACACCTCCCTGTTTCGGAAATCAGAGACATGATCCTAACGGTTCAGGCGCACGGAGGGTTCTGGCCCGACGCTCTGATGGGGATTTCGCACTTCCTCTTCTATGACTGCGCTAAGGAGAAACGGAGCAAGATCGCCAAGGAAGTCCGCCAGCTTTATGACGACCTTCTGCCAAGCGACCCGGTCGATCTCGCCGCGTTGTATACCGACGGATGGAAGCTCGACCTGCATGATCCGGATTCATCTTACGACCCCAACCCGAGGTCGCGCGACAACTTCGATTACGCAGAAGAGCGTGCGGTTGCCATCGCGGATGAGATCGTCAAGACGGATAAGCTCATCACCGGCGCGCTCAATCGCATAGCCTGCGGAAGCGGGAACGGAACTTTTCCGTTTGCCAAGGCGCTCATGAAAGCCGCTAAAGACCCCGAAGCTCTGTTTTCTGAGGCTATCAATGTCGCCGAGCGCAGCGACGAATTGCCAAATCGCGGTTTTTATGGAGGACTTATCTCAGGTGCCGACGAGCGCGATCCAAAGATTGCGCGAGTGCTTGTAAGACTGGCTCTTCAGTCAACAAAACTCAAAGGTGAGACGATCGCGCTAATCGGTTCCGGAACGCTCAATGATGAAGACGTCGATCTTATCGTTTCTCTGGTCGCGAGCGGCGACATCAAACCGTGGCAGGTCCAGAATCTCGGTCTGTGGCGTTCACCGGAGGCGCTGTTCATCCCCGTTTTGCAGGAGTTGGAAAAGCATGGCAATGATGGCCTTTGGACCGTCGTAGACATCGTGGCTATGTTCCTGCATGGCGGCAGCAACCTCCCGAGCAAAGAATTGAAGACGCTGACGAAGCGAGTGTTACTAGCACCGAAGTTGTTCGAGGGCACTCGCAACAACATGGATGGCTACCATATGGAGCAGCTGGTTCACCGTCTGATCAAATTAGGCGCAATTGATAAAGCGTTCGCGGCAAAGTTAGCCAAGCAGCTGATGAGCATCTGCAGGCGCGGAACAGATAGTTTTTTTTATAAACTGGATGATCCTGTTCGCAAGGCGCTCGGTTACCTGCTGGAGATTTATCCGGATGTGACCTGGGCGGCGATTGCGAGGAAGCTGAGCAGCAAAACTTGGCATGACCGATTCTATGCAGAGAACCTCCTTGAATCGCATCATCGAGACGATCACCTCGCGCGCGCGCTGGCTGTTCCCGTGCCTCCAGCCATCTACATGGCTTGGGTACGGGAGAAGCCGAAAGAGCGTGCGCCGAAGGCTTTGGCTTGGTTACCAATCGCAGATCGTCCTGAAAAAGGTCCGCTTGTTTGGCATCCCGAACTAAGCGCATTCGTTGATGAGTTCTGCGACATTCCAGAAGTGCTTCAGGAGCTAGGTGGACGGCTCAGCCCGAACTCATACTCCGGCGGACTGGCCCCCTATCTTGAGCCGATTGTGCCACTGGTGGAAGCATGGGCCAGCCATCCCAAGGCAAGCGTTCGCGCCTGGGTCCCAGATGTTCTAAGCTGGTTGCGGAAGACCATCGTGGCTGAGCGCAAGCGAAGTGAAGAAGAGGTCGTTCGCTACGGCTGATGCTCTATTTGAACCGCCCCGGGTTTGCCGGAGACCGTTTGGTTTAATTTATGCGGCCAATGCTGGTGCGTCCAGCATGGCATAATATCGTTCTTCCGCCTCGACGGGGGGCATGTTTCCGATTGGCTCGAGAAGGCGGCGGTTGTTGAACCAATCGACCCATTCGAGCGTGGCGAACTCCACGGCCTCGAAGTTGCGCCATGGTCCTCGCCTGTGGATGACCTCGGCCTTGTAAAGACCGTTGATCGTTTCGGCGAGAGCGTTGTCATAACTGTCGCCAACACTTCCGACGGAAGGCTCGATGCCTGCTTCCGCCAACCGCTCGGAATAGCGAATGGACACATATTGCGAGCCGCGGTCGGAATGGTGAACCAGCCCGCCGCGGTGAACGGGCCGCCGATCATGCAGTGCCTGGTCGAGAGCATCGAGCACAAAGCCCGCATGAGCGGTCCGGCTTGCCCGCCAGCCGACAATGCGGCGAGCGAAGGCGTCGATCACAAAAGCCACGTAGACGAAACCCTGCCAGGTCGCCACATATGTGAAATCGGAAAGCCAAAGCATGTTCGGCGCGGGTGCGAAGAACTGTCGGTTCACCCGGTCGAGTGGGCATGGAGCGGACTTGTCCGGCACGGTGGTTTTGACTGGCTTGCCGCGAATGATGCCTTGAAGTCCCATCATTCTCATGAGCCGTGCGACGGTGCAGCGAGCGACATCGAAGCCTTCTCGCTGCAACTGCCGCCAGACTTTCCGCACGCCATAGACCTGGAAGTTCTCGTTGAACACCCGGCGTATCTCGATCTTCATGGCCATGTCGCTCCGGGCGCGGGCCGACAAGCGATCCACGTCCGCTCGCTTGGCGATGACCTCATAATAGGTGGACGGGGCAATCGGCAGCAGTCTGCAGATCGGCTCGACCCCGAGCACCGAGCGGTGTTCGTCGATGAAAGCAATCATCGCTTCAGTGGGCGGTCGAGCTCCGCCTGGGCAAAATACGCCGAGGCTTTGCGTAGAATCTCATTCGCCTGACGAAGCTCGCGGTTCTCCCGCTCCAGAGCCTTCATCTTATCGGCAACGTCACTCGGTAAACCTGCACGCTTGCCGCTGTCCACCTCGGCCTTCTTCACCCATTCGTTGAGCGTATGCGCCGAGCAGCCTATCTTGGCGGCGATGGAAGACACAGCCGCCCATCGCGAAGGATGCTCCGCTTCATGCTCGACCACCATTCGAACAGCGCGGGCGCGGACTCCAGGAGAAAATTTGTTCGTCGTCTTGCTTGTCATAGACCCTACTTCTCACGAGTTGGGGTCTCCGGCAAACCCGGGGCGGTTCAAATCGCTGTCGTGCCACCCTCCAACCTTATTCTGCAGGTGATGGGTCGCCTCAGTGTGTGTCACCACGAAGATCTCTTTCACACCAGCAAACCTTTAAGCCTTTTCGTTCGTACATTCTCGGCCTGTCATAGCTAAAAACAGGCAGGCAGCAAACACCCCAAGCGGGACATTGAACCGATACAGGCCCAGCGGCTGCTTTGGGGAAATCCCACAGTCTGCCTGGCCGACCGTATTGGAAGCGCCTTCCGGACAGGCTCAAAAGGGGCCGTAAAGTGATCCTGAATCGGCCTACAAGTTGAAGACATTTACCTGCCCAAAATGAGAAAAGGAGGTGGCAATAGCAGAGAAAGGCCGGTCGGTGGTTTTGGGTCTGACCTGATGCGGCGTGCACAACCTGCGAGCCTGCGCAGCTGCAGATAAAGGGCGGCACGCCAGTCACCTCGCTCGCGCCGCCGCCTCCAAATCAAATTTCTCGCTGTCACAGAGTCGTCGGTTGATTTGCGGTTCCCCCTGTCATCACCACTTCATGTAGTATCTCCTGCATCTATTCGTCTTTCACGCCTTTCAGAATTGCCGACATCCGGTCGACCAGTTCTTCCGGCACATCGGACATCGGGCTTTTCGAGAAGCCGCAATCGCGCCCGAGAAGCCCGGCTGCCGCCTTCATGCGGGCGGGGAATTGCGGTCCGCGCACGATCTTCCAAAGGGGGTAGAGGCGATTTTGGATCTTGAGCGCCTCGTCGTATTTTCCGGCCCGCGTCAGGTCCCACATGCGAACCGAAAGCCGGGGGAAAAGAGCCAGAATGGCAGAGATCGCGCCATCGGCGCCGAGCGCGAAACAGGAATGGAGCATTTCGTCGGTTGCGGCATAAACCATGCCGCGGTCGCCGCAGGCGATCCGCATGTCGTACATGGCCATGATGCCGCCGACGCTCTGCTTGACGCCGATGACATGTTCGATGTCGAGCAGCTCGGAAAAGAGTTCGGACGAGATCTCGTTTTGCGGCACGACGTTGTAGATGATGATGGGCAGGCCGACCGCCTCGGAAATTGCGCCGTAAAAGCGCTTGTTGCCGGCCGCATCCGGCACCAGGACATTGTAGAATGTCGGTGTGACCATAAGCGCATCCGCGCCGGCCTTCTTGGCCGCCATCGCGGTTTCGATCGCCGCAGCGGTGGAGCAGCGGGCGACACCGGCGACGATGGGAACGCCCGCACGGTTTTCCGATTTGATGATCTCGATCATCTGCACCAGCTCGGCATTCGTGAGCGCCGCGCCCTCGCCGGTGCTTCCGCCGGGCGAAATGCCATGGACGCCTGCATCCAGCAGGTAGCGAACCTCGCGGCGATAGAGTGCCGTATCGATCTCCTCGTCTTTGGTGAAGGTCGAGACGACGGGTGGAATGATCCCGTGGAATGATGTACCTTTTTTCATTATCTGTTGTCCTGTGGCCTTGCAGCTGGCTGTGTCAAATCGGTTCGGGGCTCCAGAAGAGGACGCCCGCCAGCGTCCTCTCCCGGTGGTTGCGTCAGAGGATGCCGAAGTCGGAAAGGGCTTTTCGAACAGCTTCGACT
Organism: uncultured Martelella sp.; assembly: GCA_963676545.2. Classification (GTDB taxonomy): domain Bacteria; phylum Pseudomonadota; class Alphaproteobacteria; order Rhizobiales; family Rhizobiaceae; genus Martelella. The sequence continues at coordinate 1,241,394 of CAXXRG010000003.1, forward strand.
TCTTCTGGCGTGCCCGGGGTCAGGGGCAGGCGAGGCAGGCCTGCATCCCCGCCGGTCAGGCGGATGGCATCTTTCCAGAGGCATACCGGGTTTGTGCGACCGTTGATTCCCATGACCTTCAGCAAAGGATAGAGCTTGCGCTGCATCGCCGCGGCCTCGGCAATATTGCCTGCCAAAAAAGTGTCGATCATCTTACGGATATAGTCGCCGACTACGTGGGAAGCGCCGGATACGACACCGCCGATCCGCTTTTCGCCGCCTTGCGTGAAGGCTTCGAGAACCATGGTGTCGTCGCCATTGTAGACGATGAAGTCTTCCGGAGTGGCGTTGAGGAAAGCGGTCATTTGCTTGGGATTGAGTTCTGCCTCCTCCTTGATTGCCACGATATTGTTGAGCGCCGCAAGCTTGCCGACCGTATCGGGGTCAATGTTGACGCCGGTGAAGATCGGAATGTTGTAGAGCATGATGTTGAGGTCCGAAAGCGCTTCGGCGACCTTGACGAAGTGGTTGTGGATCTCCTGCTGTGCCGGCTTGGTGTAGTAGGGCGCTACGACCATGACCGTGTCGAAGCCCAGCTTCTCTGCTTCCTTGCCGAGCGCGATCGTTTCGATCGTCGAGGTGCACCCGACGCCGGCGATCAGCGGAACGCGGCCGCCGACCGCCTTCTTGACCGTTTCGAGAATGGCGACCCGTTCGGCGAATGTCTGTGTGTGAAACTCGCCGGTCGTGCCTGACAGGATGAGCGAGTCGGCAAAGCCGTTGTCGACCAGATGGGTTGCGAGTGCCGCGAGTTTGCCGTGATCGACGCTCTGGTCTTCGCCGTAAGGGGTGACGAGCGGGATGAGAACGCGGCCGTAAGTGTCCTTGTTATACATTTCAGTCTCTTTCTGGAGTTTTCCAAACGATGGTTGTCCCGGTACGGGTGTGTCGTCGGTATTGCTTTTCCGCCATCTCCTTTCTTTTCGTGCTGCCGGTCCCTCGCGCCTTACTGCGAGCCCCGGTCGGTATTGGCGATCCCGCCGGTCGCGCCGGCAAGCTTGCGGGTTTGGCTGACGCCTCTGACGATCAGGGGCAGCACCCAGATGGCGATCGTGAAGAGGCCCAGTCCGGCGGCGATCGGGCGTTCGAAGAAGCCCAGAAAGTTCCCGTCGGCGATGATCATTGATGTGAGGAAGTTTTTCTCGACGAGCGGGCCGATCACGATGCCCAGGATGATCGGAGCGATCGGAAACCCCTTGCTCTCGAGAATGAAGGCGATCACGCCCATGGCCAGCATCACGCCGACACCGAAGACCGAGTTGTTGACCGCGTAGGAGCCTACGATGCAGAAGGCGAGAATGGAGGCGTTGAGATAGGTGCGCGACAGGCGGAAGATCGAGCGCGAAAAGCGTACGGCAAGCCATCCGAGCAGGATGATCAGCAGGTTCGCCAGCGCAAAGACGATCATGACCGCGTAGAAGTTCTGGGGATTGTTAATGAAGATTGTCGGGCCCGGATTCATGCCCTTCATCACCAGAACACCCACGGCAATGGCCGTGACAGCATCGCCGGGAATGCCGAAGACCATGGCCGGGATCCACGCCGAACTCAGCGCGGCATTGTTGGTCGCGGAGGCCTCCACCAGTCCTTCGGAATGTCCGGTCCCGAATTTTTCCGGCGTTTTCGAGAATTTCTTCGAGATGGCATAGGAAATCCAGGCGCCGAGATCGCCGCCGGCGCCGGGCAGAGCGCCGATCACCGTGCCGAACGCGCTGCCGCGAAGCACATTGAACTTATGACGCCAAAGCGTGCCCACCATACCGGCAAGAGGGTTGCCGATCTTCATGACCGGTTCGCGTTTGCCGGGCTCGCCGGCCTTGTGCCGGAGGATTTCGGACAGGGCGAACATGCCGATCATGGCCGGTATGAAGCTGATGCCGCCCATCAGTTCCGTCCAGCCGAAGGAAAAGCGGGGCGTGGCCGTCAGCGGGTCGAGGCCGACGGTCGCGATGAACAGGCCGAGAAGCAGCGAAAGCGTTCCCTTGACCTTGCTTCCAGAACTGATCAGCGCCGCGCATGACAGCCCCAGCATGGCCAGCCAGAAATATTCGAAACTCGAGAACTGCAGTGCGATCTTGCCGAGGGCCGGCGCGATGAAGAGCAGGGCGACAAAGCCGATCATGCCGCCGACCGATGACGAGCAGATGGAAATGCCCAGCGCCTTCGCCGGCCGCCCGGCCTTGGTCATGGCATAGGCCTCGTCGACATAGGCCGCGGAGGCCGGGGTGCCGGGAATGCGCATCAGCGCTCCGGGGATGTCGCCCGCAATGATGGCCATCGTGGTGCAGGCCACGATTGCTGCGATGGCGGGAACCGGATCCATGTAGAAGGAGAAAGGCACAAGCAGCGCCGTCGCCATCGTGGCGGTGAGGCCGGGAATGGCCCCGACGAAAAGGCCGAAAGTCGCTGCGGCGCAGATCACCAGCAATGTATAGGGCGTGATGACAAGTTCGATTGCTTCGAGAAAGACATGCATGGCCGTTTCTCCTCACCCGAGAATGCCGACCGGCAACGGAACGCGAAGTCCGTTGACGAAGAGGAAGTAGATGAACACCGTTAGAAATGCTGCATAGAGGCCGCCGCGTACCAGGCCGCCGCCGCCGATGCGGATCATCAGCAGGATGAACAGGAAGGTAAGCGGCAGGAAGCCGACGGATTCCAGAAGCAGGATGTAGAGGCCAAGGCTCACCAGCACTGTGACCGGAAACCAGGTGAAATCCTCGCGTTTGAACAGCACGGCTGCATTGCGGCGCAGCATCGCGATTTCCGCGCGTCCCTGAAACGCCAGGATGCCGCCTGCCAGAACGAAGGCGCAGCCGATGATGATGGGCAGGGTTCCCCCGCCGATCGTCATGCCGCCGAGCCCTTCCATCCGCGTTCCGATGACAGCCAGAACCACGCCGCCGATCACGAAAAGCAATCCGAGGACGGTGTCCGGAACGCCGATGGCGACGCGATCTGCATTGTCGTCTTCTGGTGAGGTGTCACTCATGGCCTCACTCCTTTCCGTTGGTGTCGCGAGCAGACGGCCGAAGGCACTCCGGCCGGGATACGGCCGAAAAGAACCGAGTTTCAGATGTTGAATGGAGTGCCTTCGGCGGCGCGGTCCGGTCTGTCAGTCCTTGACGAGACCGGCGGCGTTCATGGCCTTGCCGAAGGCCTCGTCACGCTGGGCGAGGTAGTCGACGAAGGCGTCGCCGCCTTCCCACACGACGCCGTAGGAGCGCTTGGCCATCAGGTCGGCGAATGCGGGGCTGCTGACGACATCGGCCATGACCTCAATCAGCGTCGCGCTGACGTTGTCGGGGAGGTCGCTTGGCCCGCCGAGGCCACGCCAGCCATTGATCGGAAAGTCGATACCGGTGCTTTCCTTGATGGTCGGCAGGTCCGGATGTGCCGGATCGCGCTCGGTGCCGAGGATCGACAGCGCCTTGAGTTCGCCGGCATCGATCAATCCCTGAGCCTCGGGAAGCTGGACGACGCCGACATCGATCGCTCCGGATGCCAGCAATTGCAGGGCAGGAGCTGCGCCTTCGGTCGGCACCCAGAATGCCCTGTTGCCGTCAAGCTCGTTCACCAGCGTGACATAGGCCAGGTGATTGACGCCGCCCTGATTGGCGCCGCCGGCCCGGATCGCCGCCGCATTTTCCTCGATCGCGGCGGTAAGCGCGTCCATGCTGTTGAACGGGCCGTCCGTTCTGACGACCACGGCGGACGGGTCGGCATTATAAAGGCCGAGCGGCGTGAAATCCTTGTAGGTCAGCTCGGATGTGCCGAGCCAATGGAACATCGACAGTTCCGTGGTGATGATGCCCAGCGTGTAACCATCGGGATCGGCGTCGGCGATTGCCTTGTGGCCGATGACGCTGCCGCCGCCGGTGCGGTTGACGACATTGATCGGTTGACCCAGCTCTTCTTCCATCAGCGTTGCCAGGATTCGTCCGGTGGCATCCGTTCCGCCGCCTGCGCCCCAGGGCACGATCAGCGTGATCGGCCGTTCCGGGTATTCGGCGCACGCTGCCGAGATACCGCCGACGACGATCACGGTCGTCGCCAGAAGCGTCTTCAGAATATTCATTGAATTCTCCTCCCAATCTTCCTTTTGGGTTCCGAAAAGAGCCGACAAGGCCCTGCGGTCCAGAATCCCCCTTTGTTTGACGCGGGCAGGAAAGCCGATGTCCTTTGTGGTCAGAAACGGCCCCGCCGCATCGCAATGGCGTTGAGCGTCAGATCAAACCTCCCTGTAGCAATACCGCATAATGGAACGCTGTACCGCGAAATGATGCTCTCACCAGAGACTGAATCTGTCAACCTGAATCCCAAAAAAAAGAATAGCGTTCCGAATAGTGGGATTTACGGCACGGCGAAGATCGGTTATGGTGTCTCTCGATAAACTCGTTTCAAAATCTATCTTGAGACTGAAACGATTTAGATGTTCCGTATATCAGGATTGAATTCCTTATTATGGCAAGCGGGTTCACGGAACGCTTTTGGGGGTAATAATGAAAGACGATCAGACAGCACGGGGGAAAGGCAGAGGCGACGAGGGGTTGAAGTCGCTGTCGAAGGTGGTGCGCATCCTGGAGTGCTTTTCAGTCAACGACCGTGCATTGTCGCTTGCGACGATATGCCAGCGGACTGGGTTTCCCAAGAGCACGACGCACAGGCTGGTGGCTTCCATGCGGGAGGTCGGGTTTCTGGATCAGGACAGGGAGCGCGACAGTTATCGCCTGGGACTCCGGCTGTTCGAGTTCGGCGATATTGTGCTCGCCAATCTCGATGTGCGCCGGGAAGCCCGGCCGATGATGGAATCTCTTCAGCACATGACCGGCCAGACCGTTCATCTGGCTGTTTTCGACGGGATGCAGGCCGTTGTCATCCATCGTGTGGGGACCGGAAACGAAAGCCATACCAAAGCGGGCATGATCGAGAACGCGCCGGTGCATTGCACGAGCATCGGCAAGGCGATCCTCGCTTTTCAGACGGAAGACGCCGTCGAGCGTGTGATTGCGGCGGGCCTGTCGCGCTACACCGACCAGACAATGACCGATCCCGATGATCTGCGAAGGGCTCTGGCCGAAATTCGCGAGAAGGGCTATGCCGTGGACAATGAGGAGCATCAGCCAGGACTGCGATGTCTCGGCGCTCCGATCCACGATCAGAACGGCCGCGTATTCGCCGGCATCAGCGTCAACGGCCCGGCCTGGCAGATTCCCGAAAACGAAATCCCGGATCTGGCCAAGATCGTCGTCTACCAAGCGCGCGTGATCTCCCAGCGCCTTGGTTGGCACGACTGAGCGGCCGGCCGGTGCTTCGGCGCCTGCGGCTTGCCGGCATCGACGCTCACGGTCTTTGCCGTGTCAGAGCCTGGGGCTCGATCATCACCCGTTATGCAGAGCGAGCACGCTGGAGCGCGCTATCAGGCTCGGTTGAACAAAGGTGCGAACGGGCCAAGGGCCTTTACGGCCCGCGCCGATCTGACGGATGAGCAATTCCGCAGCATGGCGGCCCATCTCTTCGACATGCTGGCTGACGGCGCTGATGGTCGGGGTCACCATCGTCATCCAGAGCGCATCGTCATAGGCTACCACCGAGACATCTTCTGGAACGCGCACACCGTGCTTGCCAAGCGCCACGTAAAAGCGCTGCGAGACGACGCTGTTGGCCGAGAAGATCGCGGTGATCGACCTTGATTTCAGCGCGCCAACAAAACGGTCAAGACCGGAGGCGATTTCCGCGTCGGAGGATCCGAGCTTGAAAATGAGGTCTTCCGGCACGGCAAGTCCGCGCTCCGTGAAGGCTTCGCGCCAGCCCTCGATGCGCGCCCGTCCTGTCGTCCACTGGTCGTGATCGATGAGGAGGGCGATCCGTTCATGACCGAAGCCGATCAGATGTTCGGTCGCCATCTTGCCGCCGGCTCGGTTGTCGCCTGCGACAAGGGCGTTGTCGTCGCTGACGGAGCGGTCGACCTGCAGGACCGGTCGGCCGAAATCGCGCACGCTTGCCACTGCTTCTGCGGAGACCGGCGTGATCGCGATTGCCGAAACACCCATGGCGATCAGCGACTTCACTGCCGCCCTCTGCTCCTTCGGATCGGCCCGGTCGATGATCAGGATGACCTCATAGCCCTCTGCTCGCGCAACCTCCTGAAAACCGGTGGCAAGCTCTGCATAGAAGGGGTCCAGAATGCTTGAGACCACGAGGCCGATCTGTGTGCTGGAGCCCTGCCTGAGATTGCGGGCATTGAGGTCGGGCACATAGCCGATCTTCTGCGCCGCTGCGACGACGCGCGCCTTGACGTCTGCCGCGACATAACCCTTGCCGCTGAGTGCGCGCGAGACGGTAGAGGTCGAAAGACCGACCGCCTCCGCAATATCGCCGATCGTGACGCGCTTATCTGCCATGGAGTACGTGCCTCATCAAAAATGCTCTTTTAGCGCGTTTTCTGGTATCTGTTGAAGTATTCATCAAGAGCGAAAAGACCGGTGCAGTCGCTGCGCGTCGTCAGCCGCCCCAAAACGCGTGAGAAACTGGTCAGGCCGACCCCATAATTTTCGCTGAGCAGTGCCTTGGCAGATCCGGGATAGCTCTGCTCCAGCGCCATATCCCCGGCGGTCAGCAGCAGTGAGAGCGCATCGGTCTCCTCGGTCGCCGCCCGCTCAAGCATGTCCGGAAAGACATTGGCCATGAGACCGCAGAATCCGTCCGCACCGGCCTTGAACGAGGCCCGAAATGTTGCCACCTCGGCGTTCATAAGCTTCAGCCGGCTGCCGCTGACAATGTCGATCCGGCGCTTGATTCGCGCAAGATCGCAGCAGGTATCCTTCAAAAAGGTGAAGCGTCCGCTCTCGGCCGCACAGGCAAGAGCTTTGTCCGAGATCAGGCGCTTATAGGGGCGGGGCGCCTCGTAGAGACCGAGATCGCCGCTACTATCGGCGATGATCGTCTCAAGGCATGCGAGAAGAGCGTCGTCGTTTTCACCCTCTTCGACGAGGTGTCCGGTCAAAAGCACGGCGCAATCGACGCCGCCGATTGCCCTTACGCGCGCAATTGCCTCAGGCCAGGCTTCGCCTTCCTTGCAAAACACCGAAGCGGCGATGGGGACGCGCCCCGCCACGGCGCGGACCGAAGCAGCGACGATCTCGGCGCGCTCGGTATCGTTCATCGAAAGCGGCTCGGCGGAGAGACCAGTGACAAGCAGGCCGGAAACGCCGCGCGCGAGATAGAAGTCGACAAGACCCTGAATGGCATCAAAATCGATCTCCCCGTTTTCCAGAAACGGCGTGAGGAGGGGCGGCCAGATTTCGGGTTGGCGGGCCATGGTCAGATACCTTCGGACAGGAGGTTAAGTTGGCGGTCGGGCTCGAACTCGAGAAGATCGAGGGTGACGATCTTGCCGGAAGGCGTGACGGCGAGCGTACGGATTTCGAAAGGTTCGAGGTCGAGCGAAAGCAGATGGCCGCCGGCAAAGTCAAGCCCAAGCCGGGCCGCAATCGGGCCGGACGTGTCATTGACGAAACGCATCACGGTTGCCGCAGGATCGTCTTCCCAGGGTTTGAGCGCCGTCAGCCGAAGGCCGGGCGTTTCCTCAAGGCCGGAAATCAGCCTGCGCGCCGCGGGCATCTCGCCAGGATGGAAGCTTTCCATCATCACCCGGGGCGGCATGACCATCATTTCGGCCAGCCGGTTTGCCTCTGCCATATCGTCACCCGTCTGGGGCAAAAGCCGCACGCTGAAGCGCTGCAGGCCCTGATCCTGATAGTGATAATGTTCGCTGTCGCGCAGCTCGCGGGGATCATGCCAGGCAAAGACAGGGCTTCTCGCGGCGGTGATGCCGATATCGCCGTCGACGCAGTCATAGGCGTATTTGGCGTTGTTGATCACACTGATCCGCTTGCCATCCGAACCGGCGACGCTGACCCAGCGCTGGCCGGGATATTCGAGCCCGTCTGCGGGCCGCTCCACATAGCCATACTGCATCTGGTAGCGCGCCGTACTGGCCGATATCGCCGTCGGATAGCGCAGTTTCAGAAGGTGCAGTTCTTCATGCCAGTCGATTTCGGTGCGGATTTCGAGCGAGCGGGCGGCGCTGTCGAGCACAAAGAGTTCGCTGAGGCGAGAGCGTCCGAGGCGGGCATTGACGCGGATGGCGGCGCGAACGGGGCCGGCATCCTCGATGTGGATGCTCTCGACTTCGAACTGGCGGCCCTGGCCCACATAGGTCTCCACCCGGTGGCCCCAGGTGTCGGAACCATCGGCCGATACGACGGTATGGATGGCGCCTTTGGCAGGGGCAAGATCCTGCCCGTCGGCAAGAGTGACGAATTCGTCAAGCCAGCCGGTCTGCGGGTTGATCGTCACCCGCAGATGCGCGTTCTCGATGGTGGTGCCGTCAGCGCGTGCCTGGAACTGCGGTGTGGCTTGCGGCGTATCGGTCCTACGCACGCGATAGAGCCTGTGGCCGAAGGCCGGCACCTTGGCGGGAAAGGCAATGCGGGCGCGATAGCGGTCGCGGAAGATGTCTTCCTCGCGGATCGTCGCATCGGCCCTGATCTTCTGCCAGGGCGTCTCCTCGCCATCCTCGGCGCTGACGATCCAGTTTCCCGGCAGGAAGGAGAGCTCCAGCTCGGCCGTGATCTCGGTTTCGAACGGATGCGGGTTGAAGACAATGACCGGCTGTGTTTCCTCGTCCGCCGGTATGGCGACGTCGCCGGCGGCGATCTGCAGGGCGCGGTTGGTGACCCTGTCTGCCGTCGCAATCACGCCGCCAAGAGCATGGACCGCGTCTTCGCAGGCGGGAAGGATCGAGCTTCCTGGCAGGATGTCATGGAACTGGTTGAAGAGCAGCGTCTTCCATGCCTCGTCGAGCTTTTCGCGGGGGTACGGGACCCCCTGTGTGGCCGCGGAAAGCGTGGCATAGCGCTCCGCCTCCAGTAGGGCTGCTTCTGCCTTCAGATTCATCTGCTTGATCTTCGCAAAGGCCGCGTAGCACCCGGCGGCGTGGCGCTGAAGCTCGCCCTCGTGAACCGGCATGGGCTTGCCGTTCTTCCGGCGCGCCTCGAAATAGCGGTCGGGGCCGGACATGATCAATCTGCCGAACCGGCCATCTGCATCAAGCGCCTCGATGCTCTTCAGGTTTCGCCGGGTCGGGCCGCCGCCATGATTGCCGACGCCATAGAAGACCATGGCCTCGTCCTCAAGCGCCGCGCCGATCTTGCTGACGGCGGATTCCATATGCCGGTCGACGTCTTCTGCGGTCGTGCAGTATTCATGCGGGATCCGGTAGGCGGCAACGGAGGCGCCGCCCAGCCCTTGCCATTCAAACAGCGTATGCGGCATGTCGATTTCGTGCGGGCCGGGGCGCAGGAAGCAGTATGAGGCGATCCGGTGGCCGGCAAGCACCTGCGGCAGGGCCGCGGAGTGGCCGAAGGGGTCGGCGTTGAGGCCGACATTGGCGATGCCGCCGAAATGCTCCAGCAGATAGCGCTGGCCGATCAGGCCCTGGCGCACAAAGGATTCGAGGTTCGGCAGATTGCAGTCCGGCTCGACCCACCAGCCGCCAACCATGGCGATGCGCCCGGAAACGATGAGGTCGCGAAGCCGAGAAAAAAGCTGCGGGTCGCTCTCGCGGATCCAGTCGACGACGGCGACCTGCTCGAAGGTGAAGACGTAATCCTCGAATTCCTCAAGTAGGGCGACGGCTGCGGCAAGCGTCGCGCGGGCCTCCTGATAGCCTTCCGTCCAGCGCCACAGCCAGACGGGATCGAGATGGGCATGGCCGACCATGTGAATGGTGGCAAAACGCGATTTCTGCTCAGACATTTTCGCTCTCCGCGACGAGTGTTTCCAGACGGGCGCAGATCAGGTGCATGGCAAGCTGGTGCATTTCCTGAATGCGGGCGGTCATCGTATGGGGTGAAATGAAGGCGAGGCTGCAATCCTTCGCGATTTCGGCGCCGTTCTGGCCGGTGAAGAGAACGGTTTTGGCGCCTTTTGCCCAGGCGGAGGCAATTCCCGAGCGGATATTCTCCGACTGTCCGCTTGTGGAAAAGGCAATGACGATATCCCGCGGTCCGGCAAGGGCCGTGACCTGACGGGCGAAAACGGCATTGAAGGAGAAGTCGTTGCCGATGCAGGTGAGCGCCGAGACATCGGCGGAGAGACAGGTCGCGGGCAGGGGGCGCCGGTTGGATTTATATCGGCCGATCAGCTCGCCACTGAAATGCAACGCTTCCGCGGCCGAACCGCCATTGCCGAACACATAGACGCAACCGCCCGCACAGACGCTCTGCCAGATCGCGTCCGCGATGGCGATGATATCGGGAAGGCGAGCCCGCATTTCAGCGTTCATGGCAAAATGGGCCGCCATCTCTTCTTCCAGGCTTGCCGTCATTCTCTGATCCTCACCTTGACGCCCGTGGCGCTGCCGATTTCGTTCCATGCGACGGAGGCCGCAGAGGCGACGCCCGAATTGCGGCCGAAGCCCGTCTTGCGCACCGTCAGGCGTTGACCGACGCCGGCGGCCATGCTGCTTCCGACGAGCGCCATCGCGGGCGCGAAGAGCTCTCCATCGGCCTCGGTCACGCCGCCGCCGATCACCAGCAGTGCGGGATCGAACAGATCGGCGGCCGCGCGCACCGCACGGGCAAGCATGCCCATCGAACTGTGCCAGAAGGCAAGGGCCTCCTCGTCGCCGGCAAGCGCCGCATCGGCGACGTCGCGCGCGGAATAGGACCGCGGCGTCGCCATGCACGTGGTCTTGGCCTCGGTGTAGCGCTTGCCGATCGATGTTCCCGAGACATAGGCTTCAAAACATCCCGTCAGGCCGCAGTTACAGGAGCGGCCATCGTAAATCAGCGGGATGTGGCCGAGCTCCGACCCGTTGCCGGTATGGCCGGTATAAAGAAAGCCATCGGTGATGACGCCGCAGCCAATCCCCGAAGAGACGGTGATATAGGTCACGTCCCTCACCGCGTCGGGATTGTCCCAGAGCGCCGTGGCGATTGCGCCCGCCGCCGCGTCATTCTGCAGATAGGCCTTCGCGCCGAAGCTGGTTTCCATCTGCCTTGTCAGCGGTATGCGATCCCAGTCCGGCAGGTTGGGCGGAGACAGGACCAGGCCTTTTTCGAGGTCGAGCGGTCCGCCGCAGGCAATGCCCGTTCCCTCTATGGTGAGCCCGTTCTTTCTGGCGTGGACCTCGGCTGCCCTGCCGAGCCGCTCGATCAGCGCCAGACTCGGCCCCGCCCTGACGGGCGAGCGCTCGCGAGACTGAAAGGCGATTGCGCCATCGGCATGCACGAGGCCGACGGCGATCTTGGTGGCCCCGATATCCACCGCCAGGACGACGGGCGTCATAGTGTCTCTTTGTTCTGCCATATCACTTATCTGGTAACGATTGCATGTCCACATCATTGGCATGCGCCTCAAATTTAGTCAATACACCAAAGAAAAGTCCCGAAGAAGGCTAATTTTAAGGCAGAAATCGCGGATAGAGCGTGAAATTTGGTGTGAGGCTTTGTTGACCAGCGAAAAATATGTGATATCGTTTGCAGGTCTTTTAGGGAGGAAACAACATGAATTTGCGTGCTCAATTGAAGCTCTCAACGCTGCTGGCCGCGGGCTTTGCCTGTGGGCTACCTGCCCTGGCGCAGGCGGAGGAATTGTCCGTTGTCTATCGCGACTCGCCCTATGTGTCGGCGGTCATGGAGGCGGCCAAGGCCGAATTCGAAGCCGAACATCCCGGCGACACGATCGAGCTCAACGCGATCAGTTCGTCGGCGCGCGACTACTACACCAAGGTTTCTCTGATGAATCAGTCGGCATCGACGGCGCCTGACATCATCTATGAGGATGGTTTCCAGATCACCGCGGATGCCGCCGCGGGCTATCTCGAGCCGCTGGACGAGCGGCTCTCCGGCTGGGACGAGTGGGATCAGTTCTCCCAGATCGCGGTCCAGAACGGCAAGTCTTTCGTCGACGGAAAGGTTTACGGCATTCCGCTCGGCACCGACACCCAGGCCATCTGGTACAACAAGGACCTTCTCGAGAAGGCCGGAGTGGGGGCTGACTGGCAGCCGAAGACCTGGCAGGACATTCTCGATGCCGCGGCCAAGGTGAAGGAAAACCTCCCCGGCGTCGATCCGATCAATATCTATGTGACGAAGGCCGGCAACGAGGCGAGCACGATGCGGGGTCTCATGAACCTGATCTCCGGCACGCCGGGCGGGCTCTCGGCAACGCTTTTCGATCCGGAAACGCAGAAATGGATCGTCGGATCCAAGGGCTTCCGCGATGCGCTGGCCTTCCTGAAAACCGCCTATGACAACGGTTATCTCGTGTCCGATACCGATCTTCAGGATTCGAGCTTCCAGAACGTTCTGGTCGAACAGCGCGTGCCCGAGGGCAAGGTTGCCATGTTCATCGACGGCAACTGGATCTGGGCGCGCTGGATCGAGGGCGGCACCGCGCCCTGGGCGGCGTGGAACGAGACGCTCGGCATGGCCAAGATCCCGACGCAGAATGGCCAGGGCAACGGCTTCACCTCCATGTCCGGCGGCTGGACCATCGCCATGAGCCCGAAGACGGAGGACAAGGATCTCGCCTTTGATTTCATGACCACGGTCGCCAATTTCGAAAACAGCCTGACCTATGCCATTCGCGCCGGATCGATCGGCGTGCGCAAGGACGTCATCGCGGACGAGACCTATCTCGAGACCAATCCGACCGCCGGTTTCTTCTCCTCACTGGTTGAGGTGACCAACTTCCGCCCGGCGCTGGAAATCTATCCGCAGGTCTCCTCCCTCATCCAGGAGACGATGGAGGCCGTAACGGTCGGCGGAGACAGCGTCGAAGACGCCGCCGGCCGCTTCGACCGCCAGCTCACCCGTCTTGCCGGCTCGTCGAACGTCGAAAAAGCGAACTGACATGGCGCAAGGGGCAAGCGGAACGGGCCAAGGGCCGGCAGCAGTGCTGATGCGCATTGTGCCGCTTGCCCCGGCCACCCTGATGATCGTCGCCTTCTTTCTGGTGCCGATCATCTGGGCCATCTACACATCCATGACCAATCTCGGATTGTCGGGCTACGCAGCACGCAATCCGGCCTTCATCGGCTTTGAGAACTACTACTATCTCTTCACCGATCCGCGCACATGGGCGGCGCTCGGACGGACGGCGGTGTTCGTCGGCCTCTCCGTTGCCGGGCAGAACATTGTCGGCTTTTGCATTGCCTATGTGCGGCAGATGGCGACGCCTGCCATCCAGAGTTTGGCCTCGGTCATCGTCATCACCGCCTGGGTGGTGCCGGAAGTCGTTGCGGGCTTTCTCTGGTACACATTCCTGCGCGGCGACGAATCCGGCATGAACCAGATTTTCGATATTTTCGGCTTTGCCCACCAGCAATGGCTTCTGACAGCGCCGCTTGCCGCGGTGATCGTCATCAACATCTGGCGCGGCTGTGCCTTCTCCATGCTCGTCTATTCCGCAGCTCTTCAGGATGTCTCAAGCGAAGTGCTTGAAGCCGCCGAGATTGACGGGGCAGGGCGCATGCAATCGATCTTCGGCGTCATCCTGCCGATCATCCGCCCGGTGATCGCCATCAATGTGGTGCTGACCACGCTCAACACGCTCGGTGTGTTCGGTATCATCTGGATCACCACGGCGGGCGGGCCCGGCACGCGCTCGGAAACGCTGCCGCTCCTGATGTACAATCAGGCCTATGATTTCGGCCTTATCGGCTACGGCTCGTCAATCGCCGTCCTGCTGCTTGGCTTCGGCGTCATCGCCTCCCTCATCTATGTCCGTCTGTTCAAAGTGGGAGAAGCGCGCAATGGCTAATCTTGCCAAGGCCAAGACCCGCGACCGGCTGGCCGCCGATATCGCGCTAACCTTCGTTGCCATCGCCTTCGTCGTGCCGATGGTGTGGATGGTGCTTGCCGCTTTCGATGCCGAGGCGACGCTTGCCATTCAACTGCCGGCCCACTGGAGCCTGACGAATTTCGGCGCGATCCTGACGGAGGATGTCGCGATCCGCCCCTTCATGAACAGCGTCATCATTTCGGCCGGGACGTCGTGCCTGGTGGTCATCCTCGCGCTCTTTGCCGGCTATCCATTGTCGCGCTACAGGCTGCGCTACGGAAAGCAGTATATCTACACCATCGTCTTTGCCAGCGCGCTGCCGATCACCGCCATCATGGTGCCGATCTATGTGATGTTCGTCCATATCGGCCTCGTCGATACGCTTGCGGGCGTCATCGTCTTCCGCACGGCCGCAGAGCTTCCCTTTGCGGTCTGGCTGATGAAGGGCTTCATGGATGCCATTCCGACCGATCTGGAAGAGGCGGCGTGGACGGAAGGGGCATCCCGCATGGAAGGCGTTGCCTATATCGTCGTGCCGCTCCTGGCGCCGGGGATCGCGACCATCTTCATTCTGTCCTTCATCGAGAACTGGGGCAATTTCTTCGTACCCTTCATCCTGCTGCAAAGCCGCGACAATTATCCGATGGCCGTCTCGCTCTACAGCTTTTTCGGAGAATATGGCGAGGCCATGTATGGCCAGCTTGCCGCCTTCGCGCTGCTGTACACGGCGCCCACGCTGCTTGTCTATTTCCTGATCCAGAAGCCGCTGCAGAAGGGTGGTCTCCGGCTTGGCGGCGCGGTCAAGGCCTGAGGAAGAGATCATGAAAAAGAAGCCCAATATTCTGTTCCTGTTTTCCGACCAGCACAGCGCGCGTGCGATGGGTGATTGTGCGGACACGCCGGTGAAAACACCGTCGCTCGACCGCCTGGCCGCAGGCGGCATGCGTTTCGACAACGCCTATTGCCAGAACCCGCTCTGCGTGCCGAGCCGGGCGAGCCTTCTGACTGGAAAATACTGCCGCACCACCGGCATTTACGACAATCGCCACATCCTCCCCGCCAACGGCCCAACGCTGGCGCGCGCGCTCGGCGACGCCGGATACCGCACCGCGCTTGTGGGCAAGACGCATTTCAACGGCGAGCAGTTCCAGGGCTTTCAGGAACGCCCCTATGGCGATCTCTACGGCCAGGCCCACCAGCCGGATCCCGCGCGCCACGCCAACGAATCCGGTCTTGGCGATATCCTGGGCGATGCCGGCCCTTCAGGCATTCCCCTTGCCATGACGCAGACGGAAATCTGCGTCAGTGAGGCGGCCAAATGGCTGCAGGGTCATGCGGGCCGACCGGGAGATGCGCCGTTCTTTCTGGCCGTCCATTTCGACAAACCGCATTTTCCCATCAACCCGCCGCGTCGCTTCTTCGAGCGCTTCGCGGGCAGGGTGGAACTGCCGGACTATGACCCCGACTGGCTTTCCCATGCGCCCGCCTTTGTGCAGAAAGCGGCAGCGGCAAGCGGCACGGCGCATCACCGGGGCGATGATGCGGTGAATGCCCGGGCGCTGGCTGCCTATTACGGCTGTGTCGAATGGGTCGACGATGCCGTCGGCCGGCTTCTGGATGTGATCGACTATCTCGGTCTCTTCGAGGATACGATCGTCATCTACGCCTCCGATCACGGTGAGATGGCGGCGCGGCGGGGGCTCTGGCAGAAGACCGTCTTCTATGAGGATTCCGCGCGTGTTCCGCTGATCATCCGCTGGCCCGGCGTGGCAGAGGCCGGGTGCCGGACGAATGCGCTTGCCGGACTGATCGACCTTTACCCGACCCTTTGCGCCGCAGCGGGAATTACTCCGCCCGACGGTTTGGAAGGATGTGACCTCGCGCCGGTCATTACCGAAGGTGAGGCGCCGGACCGTGACCTCTTCTGCGAAAGTGCCGTGTTGAAGCAGCCGGAATATGCCGGTTGCATGCTGCGCCGCGGCGACTGGAAATACTGCCTCTACCTGGACGGCTGCGAGGAGCTCTACGACCTCGCCGATGATCCCGACGAGTGGAACGATCTCTCTCAGGCGCCGGGAGAGGCGGCGCTGAAGGCGGATTTGCGGGCCGCGACCGAGGCCTTCTTCAGGCCGGAGGAGTTTGCCGTGCGCTATGCCGCCACCCCGCGCATGCCTTTCGAGAAGCATCTCTACCCCTATTCAAACCAGTTCATCACCGGCAATGGCGTTGTCTTCGACGCGCGGCCCTGACAGACGCGAAACAGCCGAGGAGGAAACCAATGGCCGGCTTTACCCTGAAAAATCTGAGCAAGTCCTACGGTGCGCTGGAAGTCATCAAGGGCATTGACCTTGAGGTGCGCGACGGCGAGTTCATCGTTTTTGTCGGCCCTTCCGGCTGCGGTAAATCCACGCTGCTGCGCATGATTGCCGGGCTGGAGGAGGTCAGCGGCGGCGATCTGTTGATCGGGAAGAAGCGCTGCAATGATATTCCGGCCAAGGCGCGCGGTATTGCCATGGTCTTCCAGTCCTATGCGCTCTATCCGCACAAGACCGTTTATGAAAACATGTCGTTCGGCCTCAAGCTCGCCAAACGTCCGAAGGAAGAGATCGACCGCAAGGTGCGCGCGGCGGCCGGCATTCTGCACATCGAGCATCTGCTGGAGCGGCGCCCCAGTCAACTCTCGGGCGGTCAGCGCCAGCGCGTTGCCATCGGCCGGGCGATCGTCCGCGACCCGCAGGTGTTTCTGTTCGACGAGCCGCTGTCGAACCTTGACGCGGCGCTGCGCGTCCACATGCGGCTCGAGCTGTCGAAACTGCATGACGACCTTGGCACCACCATGGCCTATGTGACCCACGACCAGATCGAGGCGATGACGCTTGCCGACCGGATCGTGGTGCTTGACCATGGCGATGTGCAGCAGGTCGGAACGCCGCTCGAACTCTATCATCTGCCGCAAAATCTGTTTGTCGCCGGTTTCATCGGTTCGCCGAAGATGAACTTTCTGGAGGGGACCATCGCCGCTGTCGAAACCGACTCGATTATCGTGGAGGTTCCCGGCTTTGCCCGGGTTTCCGTGCCGGTTCGCCCTGCTCGCGATACGAGCGCCGGCGACGCGGTGACGATCGGCATCCGCCCGGAACATATCGACCCCGCCGGAGATGCCGGCGGTTTCGCCTGCACGATCGAGGTTGCCGAAAACATCGGCGATCATGCCATGCTGCAGTTGCAGGGGACGGGCGGCCAGTCGCTGATGGTGAAGGCAAGCGGAGATACATTCTGGAGCCGCGGGAGCGCATACCCTGTTACCTTTCAGCCGGACGCTTTGCACCTCTTCAATGACGGAGGTATGGCGTTTTCCAGGATCAACCGTCCGAACGTGCTGGGCGGCGTGGATGGATTTTGGTCAGCTTGAACGCGAAGCGTCTATTGTGTTTGGCTGACGGGAGGTCTCTCCTACAGTACGGTACGACCTTTTCAAAGCGTTCGAAAAGCGGTGCGATGGCGAAGTGGAAACCGCAAGGAACCAACGCGTGCTGCTGTCGAGTGCCTGTGCGCAGTAATCGGCATGCCGGTATGGATCGAACAACTCACGCGGCCTCGGCATCACTCGCGGATCATTCGCCGGTGGCCCATGAAAAGAAACTGTTCGCCTCCATCGTGTATAATTGGGAAGCCTGCTTGGAGGCGACTAAGGACTCATTTTACGCTCTGGCGTCCTGATGATACCCGGATTTCTGGGTGAAGGGCTTGCGGGTATAGTGGGGATCTAAGATCGTCAAACCTTACCGGTGGATGTTCTGACAATCAGGTCGACGGGCCATATTTCCTGAAGTGCCGTCACGGCCTCACCTCCAATGCGTTCAAGCAGCATTTGGGCGATGCGCTTGCCGGCGGCTTGAACAGGAGAGAAAGTCGTCGTCAGCGGAAGGCTCGACAGATCCGCGCGAACGGTGGATAGGCCATCATCATGTGCAACGATCGAGATATCTTTTCCGATATCGAGTCCGTTCTCCCGCAAAGCCTGCATGACCCCTATGGCAACAACGGTTGAGCCACAGACAATTGCCGTGGGTTTCACGGTTTGCGTCAAAAACGCACGCGCAGCCTGATATCCTTTTTCCACCGTCATCGGCGCAGCAACCACAAGAGATGGCTCGAAATTCAAATGGCGGCCCTCCAAGGCCTTCCGGTAGCCAATAAGTCGGTCATCTGCATAATTTCGGTCGGGCTGTCCGTTGATCAGCCCGACCTTCTGATGGCCAAGGTCAAGCAGAAGTTCTGTTGCCCGCCGAAATCCGCCTTCATTGTCTATATCAAGATAAGCGTGCTCGCTTCCGCGCTTCGTTCGCCCATGGGTGACAAACGGGAAGTCAAGCTTGGCAAGGTGTTCGACCCGCTCGTCTTCGACCTTTGTGCCGACGATGATGATGCCGTCGACGGCGCCTTCACGAGCCAGACGGTCATAGGTGTCGATTTCGCGAGCCGCAATTGTGGGCGTCAGCAGAATGTCGGTTCCCACTTCACCCAGCGCTTCGCTCAATCCCGCGAGCACCTCGAGAAAGTGCGGATCGACGATCAAATTTCTCTCCATCGGAAAGACCACGCCGATAGAGCCCGCCTTTCCGGTGACAAGCCGGCGTGCTGACGAATTCGGGCGATAACCATGTTCCAGGGCCGTCTTAAGAACGAGCCGCTTCGTTTCTTCGCTCACGTCGGCATAGCCGGCAAGCGCGCGGCTAACAGTGGTCTGGGAGAGATTGAGAAATGTCGCGAGTTCTTTCTGGTTCATGTCAAAAGGCACTTGGTGTAGAGGCTCGCGACAATGGCGAGCTGGTTAAATTCCAATTCGATTTGGAAACATAATTATATCAAATATATAGCAAAAAGGGTCATATTTCCAATTAAAACGTCAAAAAAATGTGTTTGACAACTGATGAATAGGGACTAGGTTACGACTCGTCCAATACGAATTGGATAGTCAATTTGGGTCCTGTAGGCTGCAGTCGGGCTTCGCCGTCGCTGCAATCTCCCGTGTTTGAGGAAGCAGGATCTAGAACCTTGGGAGGACGAAAACCATGAAATCTCTATTGGCCGGTTGCACCATAAGCGGTGCGGCACTCGCCTTGTCGCTGCTCGCCTCGACCGCAGCCCGTGCCGATGAAATATCGATTGTGACCGGGCTTGTCGGGAACGATCTCGGGCTTCTTCAGGAGCAATTGAAATCTTTCGAGGACAAGACCGGACATACGGTCAAGGTGGTTTCTCTGCCGCCCTCCTCAAGCGATCAATTCTCTCAGTACCGGCTTTGGCTTGCGGCTGGGAATCCCGACATCGACGTCTATCGCACCGATGTGGTTTGGGCGCCGCAACTTGCCGATCAGTTCATTGATCTGACGCCCTATACCGAAGATGTCATCGATGAGTATTTCCCGTCGACCATCCGCTCCCAGACCGTCGATGGCAAGCTCGTCGCCTTGCCCTGGTATGCAACTATCCCCGGACTTTATTACAGGACGGACCTGCTCGAGAGATACGGCAAAGATGTCCCAAAGACCTGGGATGAAATGACCACGACTGCTCGGGAAATCATGGACGCTGAAAGAGCGGACGGCAACGCCAGCATGTGGGGCTTTCTGTTTCAGGGGGCGCCCTATGAAGGACTGACATGCGACGGGCTGGAATGGCTTGTCTCCAGCGGCGGCGGCAATATCGTCGAGGCTGATGGGGAAATCAGCGTCAACAACCCAAATGCCGCAGCAGCGCTCGAGCGCGCGAAATCATGGATCGGCACTATCTCTCCGCCAGGAACTCTTTCCTACAAGGAGGAGGATACGCGCGGCATCTGGCAACTTGGAAATGCTGTCTTCATGCGCAACTGGCCATATGCCTACGCTCTGGGTGAGCAGGACGATTCGGCCATTAAGGGCAAATTTGATGTTGCGCCGCTTCCCGCCGGCGAAAACGGCGAGTCCGCCGCGACCCTTGGCGGCTTCAACCTCGCGGTTTCCAAATATTCTGAGCACCCGGACGCGGCGGTTGAACTGGTGAAATACCTGACTTCTCCCGAAGCGCAGAAATATCGCGTGATGTATAACTCGAACGCGCCGACCGCCGTCGCATTGTATGAGGACCCGGAAGTGCAGGCCAAACAACCCTTCGCTTTGCGTTGGGAAGATTCGCTTGAGACCGCCGTTTCCAGACCATCGAACGTGACAAAGTCGAAATACAACGAAGTTTCGTCGCTGTTCTGGACTGCCGCCTACAATACGCTTTCAGGCAATGGTTCTGCTCAGGACAATCTGGAAGAGCTTGAACTGAAGCTCTATCAGCTTCGCGGCAACGGCTGGTAATCGGCCATCAGCGCGGCGGTCAAGCCACCGCCGCGCCCTCCTTCTCCATATACATTGAAAAAATCAGACGGGATTGGCGGCGTGCCATGAATCAGAAGCTGCAGCTCTCAGCCAGCCGAAGACGCTGGGCGATACTTTTTGTGACCCCGATGTTGATCATCCTGGCATTCGTGGCAGGGTGGCCCCTTCTCCTGACCATCTACTACAGCTTTACGGACGCTTCGCTCAGCAACCTCGCTGCCGCAGAGTTTGTCGGTTTTTCAAACTATCTTTCATCCATAACGCTGCCCAACGGACGAACGCTTACCTTCGGATTGTTGGCCGATGCTGCGTGGTGGCAAGCGGTCTGGAACACGCTGCGCTTTGCTTTCGTGTCCGTCGCATTCGAAACCGTTTTCGGGACTGTTATCGCGCTTGTCCTGAACCGCAAATTTGCCGGGCGGGGCGTGGTGCGTGCGGCGGTGCTTATCCCCTGGGCAATCCCCACGGTGGTTTCAGCCAAGATGTGGGGCTGGATGCTAAACGACCAGTTCGGCATCATCAATGATGTACTGCTCAACCTTCACCTTATATCGACGCCCATCGCCTGGACGGCCTCTCCCGACACGGCCATGATTGCGGTGCTGATCGTTGATATCTGGAAAACAACGCCTTTCATGGCTCTGCTTGTTCTGGCCGGATTGCAGATGATTCCGGGCGACATTTATGAAGCCGCCTATATTGATGGCGTTTCGCCGCTCAAGGTTTTCTGGCGCATCACGCTGCCGCTGGTCCGGCCCGCATTGATGGTCGCCGTCATTTTCCGTCTGCTCGATGCGCTTCGTATTTTCGATCTGATCTACATCCTCACGCCGAACAACGAGCAGACGCAAACCATGTCGGTGTTTGCCCAGCAGAACCTGTTCGCTTTCGACAAGTTCGCCTACGGCTCGGCCGCATCGACACTGCTGTTTCTCGTCGTTGCGCTGATTACCATCGCTTACATCCGTATCGGACGGATCAATATCGGGAAAGGAGCCTGATATGCCGCGCCTGATCAAGCAAGTTGCATTCTATGCTCTGGTCGCATTCATTGTGCTGCAGTCGGTTTTCCCTTTTTACTACGCCGCCCTGACATCGATGAAGTCCGGCACGGCTCTGTTCCGGGTGAACTATCTGCCGGTTGATTTCAATCTCTCCAATTACATGGCTGTTCTAGGCAACGGGACCTTTCCGAGAAACATCCTGAATTCCGTCTTCGTAGCCACGGTCGTCGTTCTGATTTCGCTTCTTTTGGCAGTCACTGCGGCATATGCGTTGGCCCGTATTCAGTTCCGGGGCCGCGGATTGCTGCTTCTGACGATCCTGTCGGTATCGATGTTCCCGCAAATCGCAGTGCTGGCGGGGCTGTTTGAAGTCATTCGCGCGATCGGCCTTTATAATTCGCTCTGGTCGCTCGTCCTTGCCTATATGATCTTTACTCTGCCGTTTACGGTTTGGGTCCTGACCACATTCATGCGCGACCTGCCCGTCGAAATCGAGGAAGCGGCGATCGTTGACGGCGCTTCTCCGTGGACGATCGTGACGCGAGTGTTCCTGCCGCTGATGTGGCCGGCACTGGTCACGACCGGGCTGCTTGCCTTCATTCACGCGTGGAACGAGTTCCTGTTCGCGCTCACCTTTATTTCCAACGATGACCTCAGAACCGTTCCGGTGGCAATCGCGCTCCTGTCCGGCGCCACCGAGTTCGAGGTTCCGTGGGGCAACATCATGGCCGCCTCGGTGATTGTCACGGTTCCGCTGATCGCGCTGGTTCTCATTTTCCAACGAAAGATCATCTCTGGTCTGACTGCCGGAGGTGTCAAAGGATGACTTTTATTATGCCTTCCAAAGATATGAAGAATGGCTTCGCCTCTATCTCCAGCGATGAAGACTGGTGGCGCGGCGCCGTCATCTATCAGATCTATCCCCGGTCTTTTCAGGATAGCAATGGCGACGGCATTGGGGACCTCGCCGGAATAACCGCCCGGCTGGGCTATGTTGCGGCGCTTGGCGTTGACGCGATCTGGCTTTCGCCCTTTTTCGCCTCGCCACAAAAGGACTTCGGATATGACATTTCGGATTATTGCGATGTCGACCCGATGTTTGGCTCTCTTGACGATTTTGATGCCTTGATTGCCGAGGCGCATCGTCTCGGTCTTCGGGTCATGATTGACCAGGTTCTAAGCCACGCTTCGAGCCAGCATCCGTGGTTCATCGAAAGCCGGTCAAGCCGAACCAACCCAAAGGCGGACTGGTTCGTCTGGGCTGACATGCAGCCTGACGGCTCACCTCCGAATAACTGGCTTTCGGTCTTTGGCGGTTCATCCTGGCAATGGGACAGCACGCGTCGACAATACTACCTTCATAACTTCCTGGCTGAACAACCGGATGTGAATTTGCTCAATCCGGAAGCGCAGGACGCTATTCTGGATACGGTACGCTTCTGGCTGGAACGCGGCGTCGATGGTTTCCGGCTCGATACGACGAACTTTTACTGTCACGACGCACGCCTTCGTTCCAATCCGCCGGCAGACTTTGTCGAGAAGTCCAAAGAGATCGAGCCGTATCACTACCAGAACCATCTGTTTGACAAGAATCGCCCCGAAACAGTGGATTTCTTGCGCCGTTTCCGGGCTTTGCTGAACGAATATCCGGGCTCTGCGAGCGTCGGTGAGATCGGCTATGGTCCTCAGTCTCTTGACCTGATGGCGGAATACACGTCAAACAACGACAAGCTTAACATGGCGTACACCTTCGACTTTCTCGGTGACGAGTACGATGCTGACATTTTCCGAAAGCGGATTGCCCGCTTTGAGGAAAAGGCAGCCGGCAGTTGGCCATGCTGGGCCTTTTCCAATCACGATGTGTCGCGACACGTCAGCCGGTGGCATGAACATGCCGATGATATCGGCCAGCTTGCCAAGCTTATGGGTTCGCTCCTGCTTTCGCTTCGCGGATCGGTCTGTTGTTATGAAGGTGAAGAGCTCGGGCTGACCGAGGCCGAACTGGCCTACGAGGATCTCGTCGATCCCTACGGCATTCGGCTGTGGCCCGAGTTCAAGGGTCGTGACGGTTGCCGTACCCCAATGCCCTGGGACAGCAAAGCGGATCATGCCGGTTTTTCGCCAGCCCGCCCCTGGTTGCCGGTCGATAGCAACCATCTGCCGCTGGCTGTGAACCGTCAGGAAACCGATCCGACCTCCGTCTTGTCGCATTACAGGGCTTTTCTCGCTTTCCGGCGTGCTCATCCGGCGATGATCAAAGGGGATATCGAACTGCTCCCGGCCAGCGTTGGCGGCGAGGCGATCCTGGCTTTCCGCCGCGTGCACGCGGATGAGGAGGTCCTCTGTATATTCAATCTGGGGCGCTTGCCGGCGCAATATAAGCCGCCCTTCGATGTGAGCACGTTCAGTGCACTTGACGTGCCAAGTTTCAGGAACAGCGTGTCAGATGGCGTCATCTCATTGGAAGGCACCAGCGCATTCTTCGGAAAAATCGAGAGGAAATGATCCATGTCCGGTGTAACCCTGTCCGGTGTCAAAAAGAGCTACGGCTCGGTCGAGGTGCTTCACGGCATTGACCTCGATATCCAGCCTGGCGAATTCGTCGTTTTCGTAGGACCGTCCGGCTGTGGAAAATCCACGCTTCTGCGCATGATTGCGGGCCTGGAGGAGATTACCGCCGGCACGCTGGAAATTGACGGGCGCGTAGTGAATTCCCTGACGCCGAAAGAACGCGGCATCGCCATGGTTTTCCAGTCCTATGCTCTCTATCCGCATATGAGCGTTTACGAAAACATGGCCTTCGGTCTGTCTTTGGGACGCAACACGCCCAAGAGCGAGATCGATCGGCGTGTTCGGGAGGCTGCCGAAATCCTGCAGATCACTCCCTACCTCGACAGAAAGCCCAAGGAACTGTCGGGCGGCCAGCGCCAGCGCGTTGCCATCGGACGCGCCATTACCCGTGACCCGAGGGTTTTTCTCTTCGACGAACCATTGAGTAACCTCGATGCGGCCTTGAGAGTAGCGACGCGCCTCGAAATTGCCCGTCTTGCCGAGCGCATGAGCGATACGACAATGGTTTATGTGACCCATGATCAGGTCGAGGCGATGACGCTGGCCGACCGTATCGTGGTCCTCAATCAGGGCATGATCGAACAGTTCGGAACACCGATGGAGCTTTATCGCAATCCGGCAAACCTGTTTGTTGCCAAGTTCATCGGCTCGCCATCCATGAACATTGTTCCCGGCGTTTTTTCTCCGGAGGACAATGGCTTCGCGATCGCGTTGGAGGCGGGCGAACGTATACACATTTCGCGACCTCTGCCGGGGGCAGGTGGTCCGGGGTATATTGGATTAAGACCTGAAGACACGACACTGGTGGCGAGAGAAGGCGCATTGTTTGCCGGCAAGGTGATGATGACAGAACCTTTGGGGGAGGTCACGCTTGCCTATGTTGACGTCGGTCGGGAGGAAACGCCCTTTGTGGTTAAACTTCCTGGTGAACCAAACATCAAGCGCGGAGACTTCGTCTTTCTCGGCGCAGAAGAAGACTGCCTTCATCTGTTCGATGCCGACGGGCGCCGCGTCAAAGAAATGGCTGTCTGATCGCCGTTTTGGAGATGCCCATTTCTCTCAAATGGTATTCCGTTGTTCGGACTTCACGGCCGGGGCGCAGCGCTAGCGCTGAGCGGTCATGAGAGCTCTCGGTCGGTTTCTACAAAATCTCGACGGGGCTCACAGCCGTTCGCCTGATTGTTTATGGGGCGCAAAATGGGTAACATTATGTGTATCACTAAATGCGTCAGTTGGAAAAAATAAAATAAAAACAATGATGCTATGGGTGCTATCAATCCGGCAAGGGGCACCATTTTTCTCACCGTTATTTTCCAGCAAGTGTCTGTTTTTAATCGAAAATTGTAGATTTTCGTGCCGCGCAGCGGCTGGAGATCAGTGTTGCGATGCGCGCGATCGCCAGCATGCCCTGAATTTCCGAGGGGAATGGCGCGAGAAGATTGCGCCGGCTGACGGTCCCGCCCAGAGAAGCGCCTCATCGGGCAATCGGGACATCGGCTGCTTTCGCAACATCCGATGACTGAACAGATCGACCTTGATAACGACGTTTCGCACGGAGCGCATAATCCGACCGGAGCGAAGCGAGGATCGACAGGATTATGATTCTATAACAAATGGTTAGAGTGTCACGGGCTGATCGGGCGGATCCGCGCGCGGTCGAGGCAATCCCGACGACGCCGATCCCCGGGGAATCGAAAGAGCCCGCCGGCGAAAACCGGCGGGCTCCCATGACAGGCGTGGATGGTTCTATGCAGCCATCTGGAACGGGTGGGGTTGTTCCCTCAGGTCGCCGAGCAGTCGCAGCCAGCGATCTGCGAAACTCTGCTCTGCCTCCTTCGCCTGCTTTCTCGGGGATACGGCGCCCCGTCGAAAGTCGTTGATGTCAAGTTCATTGAGCGCCCTGGCCCAGCCGTCGGGCGTATTGTCGCCGACGCCGACCGCGCCATTGGCAATATGTCCGGCCAGTCCGTCCGCGCCGGACGCTATCACCGGCCGGCCCGCTGCCATCGCCTCGAGGGCGACAAGGCCATAGGGTTCGTAGCGCGAGGGCATGGCGATGACATCGCACGACGCCATGGCTGTCGCCGGGCTCTCGGCATAGCCCTGGAAGACGATCCGCGGGTCGCCTCCGGCAAGCTTTCTAAGCCGCTTTTCTTCGTCGCCCTTGCCGTAAAAGTGGACTTCGATGTCCTGACGGGCAGACTTGCGCAGGCCTTCGATCAGGATGTCGAAGCCTTTCTGGGTGTCGAACCGGCCGATGGCGCCGATCACGGTCCTGGAGCCGGCAATGCGGTCCGGAACGGCATGGAAGTCATCGAGTTCGACGCAGGGTTCGATGACCGCCAGACGGCCGGAGCCCACGAATTTGCGACCGAGCCAGTTGCCCTGCTGGGCGCTGACGGCGACGATCCTGTCGAACAGCGCGTAGGCGGCGGCGAGAAGCGTTTCGAAACGATCGCGGTTTTCCACCCGGGCCGTGACGAAGCGCTCCGAATAGCTGTGCTCCACATGGATGAGCGGCGTTTCGGCATAGCGGGCGCGCAGCGCGGTCATCAGCGGCATGTTCTTCCAGCAGACCGACAGGTGCGAGACGATGTGGCTCGCATTGGTCAGGCGTGGCGGCGAGAGCTGGCCGCGCTTGATGCGAATGATTTCGTGCTTCCCGGTCGTTCGCGCGAGCGCGCGGGTGAGATGGTCGAGCATGCGGTTGACGCCGCCAAATCCGGCATCGTCGACGAGATGATAGATGGTCATGGTCAAGTCTCCTGAAATCAAGCGTTGCCGGCGCCGAGAAGGCGGGTTTCGATCTGGCTGTAAATGCCGTCTCCGGCGAGCGCGATGAATGTTGCGGCCGCGAGCGTTACGGTGGATTTCACCGGTTCTTCGATGAACGGGCGGCGCGAGGCCTTGAGCGACCGCAGCGCAAAGCCGAGCGCTGTGCGGCCCTGGCGCATGGAAACGCAACGGCGCGCCAGATAGCGCAGTTGATAGGCGGCGGCGCGGTCGCCGTGACGCGCGATCAGATTTGGGGCGATCCGGGCGAGCTTATCGCGCATGGCAAGCCAGGTCGCAAACTGCTTCTCGACATTCGCCGAAAGGCCGCCGATATGGATGCGGTAGAGCGTCAGATGCCCCGGAATTCCTTCGATCTTCCAGTCCTGGGTCACGATGAAACGCAGCCAGCCCTCGATATCGTCGGACTGACGGAAATTCTCGTCGAACCACCAGTCGCGTTCCGTTTCTCCGGCCGGGCGGTAGCCGAAGCCTTCAAGCGCTTCGGAGCGGATGACGGCGGCAGAGCCGTTGCCGATCGGATTGCGGCAGAACACATCGGCGGCGGTGATGTTCGTGAGCTTCGGCGACTGGTTGATGCCGACCGGCTTGCCATCGCGATCGATCATGCTGGA
Organism: uncultured Martelella sp.; assembly: GCA_963676545.2. Lineage (GTDB taxonomy): Bacteria > Pseudomonadota > Alphaproteobacteria > Rhizobiales > Rhizobiaceae > Martelella. The sequence continues at coordinate 1,268,640 of CAXXRG010000003.1, forward strand.
ACCGGCGAAGCTGATCCCGACATCCGGCTTTTCCTGAAGATGGCGGATGTGCAATTCGAGCTTTTCGGGCAGCCACAAATCATCAGCATCGCAAAATCCGATATAGGCCCCTCTGGCAGCGGCGATCCCGGTGTTGTGGGCGCCGGCAAGGCCACGATTGGCCTGCGAGATCAGGCGGATGCGCGGATCGGCATAGCCCTTGACGATGGCAACCGTGCTGTCGCTCGAGCCGTCGTCAACGACGATGATCTCGAAATCGGGAAAGGTCTGGTCGATGAGCGAATCAAGTGTCTCGCGAATGGTCGTTGCTGCGTTGTAGGCAGGAACGACGATGCTGGCGACGGGAGACAGGTTTTTCATGGCAAGGTCCTCCGGTTCAGGGTCAGTGGCTGCGCAGGCAACGCCGGCAGGCGTCGGGGCATATGGCTTCAAGGATCGCGGCGCAGAGCGTGAGGACGCCGCGGCGCGGTTGTTTGAAAAAGGCGCGCGGGCTGCGCTGCAGCGCCTGCAGGGCCAGCCTGAGCGCTGTGCCGCGGGCGCTTTCAAGACGCAGTGCACGGCGGGCGAGATAGCGCAGATGCGCTGCTTCGGCTGCGTCGATGTCACCCTTCGACAGCGCCACGTTAAGACGACGGGCGGTCATCATGGCCGTCTCCCAGGAAAAGCGCATGGCCGAAAGATCGGACGAAAGGCCATTCCGGCTTGTGCGGTAGCAGGTCAGGACGGTGTCGATGCCTTCGATCCGTGCGCCCCCAGCCGCCATTCGCACCAGCCATTCCACGTCTTCGCCATGAACAATATGTGTGTCGAAACCGCCCGAGGACACGAAGGCTTCGCGTGTGACGACGATATTCGACATCGTGCAGGTCTCGTTTTCCGCGATCAGATCCGCGACCGTCAGCGGCTTGTCGGAGACGGTGGAATGGGTCTCGATGCGTGTCGCGCTCTCGCTGAAGAACGCAACGCGTCCATAGGCAATCGTCGGAGCGTCAGGCTCGGCGAAGCGTTTGTCGAGCCTGTTCAGGCGGTCAGCGGGCCAGATGTCATCGGCATCGAGGAAGGCGATCAACTCTCCTTCGGCGTAATTGAAGACGCCGCGATTGCGGGCGATGCTCGGGCCTTCGGTCTCCTGCCTTACGATCCGGATGCGGCGGCTGCGCTCGGCAAACCATTCGGCGATGGACAGGGTCTCATCCGTGGAGCCGTCATCGACGATGATGATCTCGAAATCGAAGAAGGTTTGGTCAAGCGCCGAGTGCAGCGTTGCCGCGATGGTGCAGGCGGCGTTGTAGCAAGGAATGACGACAGAGAAACGTGGCATGGTCAGGCTCCCTGGAAAGAAGGGTTGCAATGAGGCGCCTTGCGGGCACCAAGGGCTTGCAGAAGGACGGGCAGCGAAATCGCGCCCTGTGCGATGGTCGCGGCAACCAGCGTTGCCCATGCCAGGGCCGTTAGTCCGTAAGGCGCGGCGACAAAGGCGGTCGCGGTGATGGTGAAGCCGGCGATCAGCGAAAGAGCCAGCTCGCGCTCGGCTCGGCCGCCGGAGCGAAGCCACTGGGCGGTGACCGACCACAGCATGTTCGGGATCGCCGTCAGGCAGAGAATGGCGACCAGAGGCGCGACCGATGCCCATTTGTCGCCGAAGACCAGCGAGACATAGGAGGATGCCGCCATGCTCTGGGCAAGTGCGACTGCGGTGATCGCCGTCATGGCCAGCGTCAGGCCGCGCTTGAGCGCCAGAACCCGGTCGCCGCTGGTCGAAAGATACGGAAACAGCACCGTCGACAAAGCGGTCGCCAGCGAGGTGGAAATGCCCACTCCGGCATTGAAGGCGAAGAAATAGACGCCGAGCGCCTCGGTACCGAGAACGGCGCCGACGATCAGCTTGTCGGCCTGCGCCCGCAGCGCTTTCACGAATTCGATGCCGAGCACGGACGCGCCGAAACGGGTGAAGGCGGAAAGCGGGGCCGGCGCGATGTTCGGCGCGGGGCGCCAGTGAACCAGCCGCCGCATGCCGACAAGCCAGACAGGCGCCGATATCAGCTTGGGCAGGACAACCGAAAGCGGGCTCGGGAAGAGCGCAACGAGAACGACCGTCAGCAGATTGGCGCTGACATTCTGCGCGCCGGAAACGGCGGCCGTGCGGGCCAGCATGCCCTTGCGCATGGCAAGGGCGCACTGCACCAGACCGCCGGGCATGAACAGATATTCCAGGCCGAGAAGCGCCATCAGGGCAAAGGTCATGATGCTGCCGCCGGCAAGCCAGACGCCGGCGCCCACGGCGATCTGCAGAAGCGTCAGGCCCGAGCACCAGACCCAGAAAATCCGGTGGGCGCGCTTGGTGACCGCGTCGAGTTCGTCGTCATTGGCGATGATGATCCGCTGGCCGACGCCGTTTTCGGCGAGCGACTTCAGGATGTCCGACCCCGCCATGGCCGCCGCCGCGATGCCGATTTCCAGGGGGGAGAGGAAGCGGGCCATCGCGACGACGACCGCGAGCCGGGAGACCTTCGCAGCGGCCTCCGACGCGAGATAGGCCGAGGCGCCGCGGATGAGCGGCGAAGAGGCGGCATCAGCAATTTTGTGTCTGAGCATGTGCATCTTGATATCCGGCCTTGGGTTGCAAGCGGTGGACGTCGGGTTTCGTTGTGTTAGGTTTATAGATGAGAGGAGGCTGGTCTTTGGGGGTTCCGAAGGTCATGGGAACGCCCATTCGGCTCTGTCTTCTATCCTTTGGTATAGGCGACAGGCTGAAGGCCATGTGATTACTGGGCGTATCAGCGGCCGATCAACAAGGCCGCGTTGCTGTATGGGTCAAAAGCGTTTGAAAAATCGTGTGAAATCAGCCTCTGGCCGGATCGCGCTCGTATCGCTTCTTGCGTTCGCGCAGGGTTGCGCTTCGCTGGAGCCGATCGAGAACAGCGAAAACGTCAGAGACGGTGAAAGCTATCAGGCCCAGTATCGGGCAACGTCCGATGACGAGGCGGAGCGTCAGCGAAAATCCTCGGTGCTGATGAACGCCCAGCGCTGTGCGCCCGACCAGACGCTCGGCCCGCCCGGCAGCCGCATGGTGCCCGCCGATATCGATATCCTGTCGCCGGGCGATCTGATCGAGGTCTCGATTTCCGATGACGACGACATCTCCGGCAAGTACGAGGTCTCGCAGGATGGCATGCTGAGGCTGATGTATGTGCCGCCGGTGAGCGCCAAGGGTCGTTCGGTCGACTCCATCGAGGAAAGCGTGCGCAGGGCCCTGATCGATGAGGGGCTTTACAACACCGTGCCGCTGGTCTCCATCCGCGTGATGGATTTCGCCCCGGCGCGCGTGTTTGTCGCCGGCGCGGTATTCGAGCCGGGCTCGGTCACTGTCGGCTCGGTCGGGGCGACCTCGCTCGACCGGCTTCGGCAGGAGACCCTTGGCGGGCGCACCAGCGAGCGGCGTCTGGCCCGCGCCCTGCAATCGGCCGGCGGCGTGCGCCCGGATGCGGACCTCTCGCGCGTCACAGTCTGGCGTGGCGGACACAAGAAGACTTACGACATGCGACCGGTCGTCACCGGGCATGCCTATCCCGATCCGGTTCTGCTGGAGGGCGACCAGGTCGAGATCCCGAGCCGGCATTGCTTCCAGGAAGAACTGATGGCCCCCTCCGCCGTTGCCCCGCCCGGCGTCAAGGTGTTCATGTCCAATCTGGCCGTTCCGGCATCATCCAACGCACAGGCGGCGATTTCCAAGGATACGGTCGAATTGCGCTACGGAACGCGCTTCCTGCAGGCGGTCTTCAGCCTGAATTGCGTGGGCGGCGCGCGACTGACGAATTCCAACCGCTCGGCGGTGCTGTTCACCCGCAATCCCATTACCGGCCAGTCGATCGTCATCGAACGCAATCTGGAGGAACTTCTGCGGCGCGGCGACCGCGACGATTTCGATCCCTATCTGATGCCCGGCGATGCGCTGGCCTGTTACGATTCCTCGGTGATCAACATCACCGATCTCGCCACCAAGCTCGGCATTATCGGCGCGCTCGGCGTGATCATCTGATCGCGGGCGTTCAGGCGGTGAGGTCCGAAAGCGCCTTCAGCGTTCTTTGAGCGGTTTCACTCGCTCTCGCGCAGAGCGGAGCGACCTCTTCGCTTGCGCCATGTTTTGCGGCAGACTCGACATCCAGAAGCACAGCGCGCAGCGCAACAGCGCCGAACACGGCAGCGGAGCCCGCCATCTTGTGGGCGCAGGCTGCAAGCTCATCAAGATCGATGGGCTGATCGGCGCCGCCGCAGAAACGGGTCTGAGATTCAGCAAGTTCTGCCTTGAACCGCGCAAGCTGGCGTTCGAACAGCTCGGGCGGCAACGCCTCGGTCAGTTCGGCCAGGGTTTCGTGATCGATGAGACCTGAGCCGTCATCATCCGCTTCTTCTTCGGACGAATGGTCCTCCGCAGCTGATCTCTGGGCCATCAACCCGGCAATGACTTCGCGCACCTTCGCGCTCCTGAGCGGCTTGACGATACACTCCGCCATGCCGGCTTCTTCGAGCCTGCGTCGCTCGTCGGGCAAAGCATGGGCCGTCAGGCCGATGATCGGCGTGTCGCGGCAAAGGCCGTCGCCCTCACGGATCGCCCGCGTCGCCCCGATCCCGTCGAGGCGCGGCATGCTCACATCCATGAAGATCACATCGAAGCGCTCGGCAGCGGCCTTCTCCACGCCCTCAATACCGTCATGGGCCTCGGTAATCCGGCAACCGTGTTTCCTGAGCATTTCGCGGGCGACGAAACGGTTGGTCTCGTTGTCCTCGACGAGGAGGACGGAAAGGTCCGCCTGTGCAACCTCCGGGGCGGCCACTTCGACGCGCTCGGCTTCCGCCGGCTTCTGCTCCGGCACTTCCAGTGGCGGCAGGCGAAGATAAAAGCGACTTCCCCTGCCGGGTTCGCTTTCAACCCCGATCTCGCCGCCCATCAGGTCGACGAGCCGGCGCGAAATCCCAAGCCCGAGACCCGAACCGGGCGCGGTGCGCTTGTAGGAGGGGTCGAGCATCACGAAATCCTCGAAAATCCGGCTGGCGTCTTCCTGCCCGATCCCGATGCCGGTGTCACTGACGGAAAATTCGATCCAGCCGTCTTGGCCCCAGGGCGCGGCTTCAAGCTTGATCGTCCCGTTTTCGGTGAACTTCACGGCATTGCCGACAAGGTTGATCAGCACCTGACGCAGACCATGACGGTCCTGATCGCAGAAAGCCGCCCCTTCGGCGATGTTCGTCACAATGGTGTTTCCGCGCCTCTGCGCCGCCGGATCGTTCATTTTTTTCAGTTCGATCAGAAGCGGGGCTATCTCGAAGCGGGTTGGGTTGAGCCGCGTTACGCCGGCCTCGATGCGGGTAATGTTGAGAACGTCGTCGATATGGCTTTGCAGGATTTCTCCGGAGGAGATGGCGGTCTCGACATAGTCGCGCTGCTTGCGGGTCAGCCGGGTTTCGCTCAGCATATCGAGCAGGCCCATCACGCCGTTGAGCGGGGTCCGCATCTCGTGGCTCATCACAGCGAGAAAATCGGATTTGGCCTTCGCCGTCGCCACCGCGTCGTCGCGCGCTTGCGTCAGGTTTTGCTGCGCCCGTTTGCGTTCGGAGATGTCGCGCATGTAAGTGACAATGAAGCGGCCGTCGCCGCGACTTGTGACACCAATCGAGACCTCCGCCGGGAAAACCTCGCCATTGGCACGCATGGCGTTGATTTCCAGCCGGCCGGAAAGGTTGGTTTCGCCGCCGCGAAACTGTTCGAGAAGCTGCATGCGCCTTTCGCGGTGAAGCTGCAGGTCCTCTTTCGGAATGATAAGCTTCTCCGCGTTGACGCCTATGGCATGCTCACGCTTGTAGCCGAACAAGTGCTCCGCCGCCGGATTGAAATCGAGGATGCGACCGTTTTCATCGGAGACGATGATCGCTTCCAGCGAGGCGTTGATGGCGCTTTCGTAGAGGAGGTTCTGGGTTTGCAGGTCTTCCGTTCTGGCGCGTGCGATTTTGAACTGCCACACGGCGAGGAAGAGCGCGAAAAACATCGCGGCCATGACCCCGGCCGTTACCAGGCCGGTGCGCAACAGCAGGCTGGAAAAGGCCTGGCGGTCCTGATCGGACTGTTCAGCCAGAAGGCGTACGCCGGCAAGGGTGATTGCGCGGACATCACCACGCATTGCGTCAAGAGAGTTTTCAAGCGCCGGCAGTGCGGCGGCAAGCGCGTTGTCGGGGCCGTCAATCAGGGGGATAGCCCGATTGAGCGTGTCCGCGATCCGGCTCAGCACCTGCCGCGTCTCCGCTTCCTGGGTCACATTGCTGAAAACCGAGCCATGCCGCAGCGTGTCGATGCGGCTGTAGAAGATATCGAAGCGCTGGCGTACCTCGTTCAGGGTTTCGGGTTTTTCTTTGTCGATGGCATCGTTTATGGCCGTCTTGAGCACGAGCAGCTCGACCTGGGTCTGCGCCATCGACCACTGGACATTATCGGACGATGCGGATCTGAGCCGCGACAACTCCTGGATCAGCTGTGCGGCAAGCAGGCTCAGGACCAGCATCACCGCCAGCAGGAAAAGGCCGGCGGCGACATAGACGGCCTTCCAGTCGCGCGACTGTCGCGTATCGGCCCCTATGCCCGCCTTTCCTTGCATCCTGTCAGTCTTCCACCTTGATCGACTTCAGCTGCCATATGCTACGCGAATAGACGACCTCTGTCTTGTAGGCCGGATTGTCATCGAACGGGTAGATCACCCAGATCGGCCCCTTGTCTCTGACGGAGAGTGGCCTGCCATCGACCCGCGTTGCCAGGATCGGCCCGCCGGAGACGGCATCATCGGCCGGCACTTCGATTGCGTAGTCATTGAGTGCGGTCATCAGCAATTGCGCGCCATCGGCCTCAACCGCGTCGAGCAAGGCCGAAAGTTCGACGCCGGAATATTCGGCAACGCCTTCGGTCCAGATTGTCTCGGTCTCGAAGCGTGTCTGTGGCAGGGCGTCAAGCATGGCGAGATCGAAGGCGGCCGTGGCTTCCGCGGTATTGGTCACACCGATTTTTCCGGTCACCGTCAGAATGACGTTGCCCTCCGGGGCGGGAAGGCTCTCGGCGGATGCCGTCGCCATCCACGCACATGAAGCGAATGCAGTCACAAGAATAAGGCGGTTCATGGTCATCAACCTTCTCAACAAGCTCTGGGCGTTTGCACGATCCTACCCGAAAGAACACGGGCGGCATGAGCAAACATGGGTTGTTGCGCTATACGATAGGATAGGTTTGGCCGGCGGCGGGCAAGCATGGTCGCCGCCGGACCCCGCGTAATGGGTTTCAATACGCGCCGCGTCCCGAGAAGACCGCCCGTACCGTCAGCGCAATGATCGTCAGGTCGAGCACGATGCTGCGCGAGCGGATATAGGCATTGTCCATCTGCAACATGCGTTCGAATCCGATCTCGGCGCGCCCCGAGACCTGCCAGAGGCCGGTGATGCCCGGCTTGGCGGCAAGCCGCGACATGGCCTCCGGAGCATAGGCCGCGACTTCCTGCGGCAACGCCGGGCGCGGACCGACGATCGACATGTCGCCCTGCAGCACGTTGAGGATCTGCGGCAGTTCGTCGATCGAGAGCTTGCGCATGATCCGACCCACAGGGGTGACGCGCGGGTCCTTGCGCGACTTGAAGCAGATGCCCTCGCGGTCGCTGGTCTCAAGCAGGGCGGCGCGCCGGGCTTCCGCGTCGCGATACATCGAGCGGAACTTCAGCATCGTGAACGGTCTGCCGTTCTCGCCGATGCGCGTCTGGCGGAAGAAAACCGGCCCGCGCGAGGTTGCGGCGACCGCAAGCGCCGTGCTCGCCATCAGCGGCGAAAGCATGAGCAGCGCCGAAGAGGCGACCGCGATATCGAGCAGGCGCTTTCCGCGCACGGCCGTCGCCGCCGTCGCCCCGGCACGCGCGGCGCGGGCCTCGCGCCAGGCATTGAAGACGAAACGGACATTGCCGAGGAGATAGCGCCTGGCCATCCGGCGCGGTTCCATCATCAGCCGCCAGACCCATTCGCAGCCGGCCTTGCGGAAGATGACAGGCGCGCGGGCCACGCGTCCGGAAAAGAAATCGAACTGCGCTCCGACGCCCATGACAAGTCCGGCATTCAGCTTGTGGCGATTGCGGGCAATCCAGACATCCTGCAAGGGCACGCCGAGCGCGACCAGAACGATATCGGCGCCCGAGCGGTTGATCGCGTCGATGATGCCGGCCTCGTCGTCCCTGGTGAAAAAGCCGTGGCGCGTGCCGGCGACCTTCAGGCCGGGCGCGAGTTCCATGGCGCGGTTGGCCGCGGCATCCGCCACGCCTTCCTGGCTGCCAAAGAAGAAGATCGAACGGTCGCGCCGGGCGGCTTCCTGGCAGAGGGGCACAAACAGATCGGTACCGTTGAGATTGGCCTCGAAGCTCTTGTTCTGCAGCCTGGCGGCCAGTTTCATGCCGGAGCCGTCGGGCAGGAGATAGTCCGCCTTGCTCACGGCCCAGCGATAGGACGCGTCGTCCTTGTGGGTGTTCATGCAATGGGCGTTGAGGAAAGCGGCTGTACGTTTTTCCCGCGGCGCCTCGAGCATACCCTTTACCGCTTCCGTCTGAGAAGCGCTGACGACCGGAAGTCCGAAAAGTGAAACTGTTCTGAAAGCGGCCATCTGCCTCTCCATCATGTGTGTTGCTGTTGGGGAGAAGATGCCGGGCGGGATGGCGCCGCGCCTTATCGAGGAAGGCGAGGAGGGGCTTCTGGAAGCATAGGGTCTCGCGTCGTCGAAATGCTGTTCTGCACTTTCGGATAGCGGCCCTGCCCCAAAGGCAGGTCCCGGCGCGCGCTAACCTGCTAAATCTACGCATCGTGCTCTGCGAAAAACGATTCCGAATTTCGGGCCGATGCGCCAGGTTCGAACGACGCCTGGCGGCGGTTTCCGGACCGCGCTTTTTAAGTTATGGATGAACTTCGCGGCGAGGATCATGAGAAGAGGAAGCTCATGAAGATACTGATAGCGGACGATCACGAACTGGTGCGCGACACCATTTGCGCCTTCCTGGCGAACGAACCGGGATTGCGGATTTCCGTGGCTGCGGATTTTGACGGCGCGGCCGAACTGATGAACAAGGAAGGCCCCTTCGATCTGGTCCTGCTCGATTACTCCATGCCGGGCATGAACGGGTTGGATGGACTTGCCAAGGCGAGAGAACTCAATTTCGGCAGCCCCGTCGCCATTCTGTCCGGCACGGCCTCGCGTGACGTGGCGGAGGAAGCGCTTGCCACCGGTGCGGCCGGTTTTCTGCCGAAGAGCCTTCCGGCCAAATCTCTGATCCATGCGGTGCGGTTCATGGCGGCTGGCGAACAATATGCGCCGGTCCAGTTTATGACCGAGAAGGAAGAGAAGACCACGCATCCGCTGGAGGAGAAGCTTACAAAACGCGAGATGGAGGTGCTGAGAGGCCTCGTCGAAGGCCACTCCAACAAGGAGATCGCGCGCACGCTCGACCTGCAGGAAGTGACGGTCAAGCTGCACGTCAAGACGCTGTGCCGCAAGCTCGATGCCCGCAACCGCACCATGGCGGCGATGATCGCCAAGAATGCCGGTCTGTTCTGAAAACTATCCGAAAGGCTAGCGGCGGTCGCGAAAGGGCGCGCCGCTAGTGCCTCCGTGCCGGCCTGAAAAGGAACGGCGGTCTTTATAAGAAGCGCGAACTCGAACCGGGGGACCGTTTGATGAAGACCAGCGAATTCGAAGACAAGCAGCACGAGCCACGCCTTATGTCGCGCCTGTCGAAGCCCGTTCTCTGGATAGGGCAGGGCGTGAAAGCGGTTGTCCGCGCCTTCTTCTATCTCCCGCGTTTCCTGCATCTCAGCCGTGGCGGCAGGGTCAGCCTGTGGCGCGTCGCCTCCGGCGGCAAACCGGGCGATGCCGGCCGTCTGCCGCGCTACATTCTGCTGGGCGCCATCATGCTGGCCGCCATCTGGACGCCGGTGATCTCCTATGTCCGCTATGCGCCGCTCACCTTTTCGTCGGATATGGCGCTGATCCTGCCCGGCGCGGGCGCCTCGACCTCCATCAATCTTTCCGACATCGGTCAGGCGTCGTCCTCGGCGAATTCGGCCTATTCCAGCTCGACGCTGAGCCCGACGGTAACCTATCAGAGCCTGTTGTCCTCGCCGCAGGTGCTCGAGCGCGCCGCCGAGGCGCTTGGGCAGGAAGCCTCTGCCTTCGGCAAGCCGCGCATCAAGCTTCTCGACCAGACGAGTTTCATTCAGATCGCCCTCAAGGGGCCATCGCCGGAAGAGGCGCGCGACCGCAACAAGGCGCTGCTGGATGCCTTTCTATTCGAGCTCGACAAACTGCGCAATGACGAGATTGTTCGTCGCGAAAGCTCTGTCGTCACTGCCATCGATGCCTATCAAGCAAAGGTCGACGATGCCCGCAAGGCCATTGCCGACCTGCAGCGGGACAGCGGCCTGAAGTCCAACGAACAGTATGATGCGATCATCGCCGACAATGAGGATTTGCAGCTGGAGATCGCCGCCAGCCAGGCAAGGCTGGACGAACTCGATGAGCGGATCGCAACCCTCAGCCGGACGCTGGAAACCACGCCGGAGATCGCGGCCATCATCCTCAAGCTGCGCGCCGACCCGCAATATGTCACGCTCGCCGACAATCTGGCGCGTGATAATGCTGACCTTGCCAAGCTTGCGGTCAATTTCGGCCCGAAGCATCCCAAGATCGTGGGCGCAAACAATCGCGTCAGCGGGCTGCGCGATCGGCTTTCGAGCCGTGGCGTCATCCTGGCCGGTTTCGATACGCTGGAGCTGGCCGGCGAGGTCGATGCACTGGCCGATGGCCAGCGGGCAGGGTTGTTGTCCAACCTGGTGACCTTTGCCGCCGAAGCCCGCGGGCTTGCTGTCGAAATCGCGACCAAGCAGGCAACGCTTGAGGCGGGCGAAGCGCGCGTGCGCAACCTTTCGGATGCCGCCGCCAGACTCGATGCGCTGAAGCGCGAATACAAGGTGGCGGAGGCCGTCTTCGCCTCGGCGCTTGCCCGCATCAACACGGCAAAGTCGGACATTTTCGCCTCCTATCCGATGGTTCAGGTCGTCAGCGCGCCGTCGATTGACTATGCCCCGACCTCGCCGAACATCAAGATCGCCATTGCCGGCGGTATTGCCGGCAGCGCATTCGCGGTCTTCAGCCTGCTGCTCGCCTGGATCCGTCAGCCGATCCTCGGGCGTGCTGTCCGGCTCTTCACCGAAGGCAAGTGAGATGAACCTGTCGTTCCGGCCGCAAAATATCCCGGAGACCATCGTCTACAAGACGCTGGTCTTCACCTGGCTGTTCTACGCCTTCGGCGCGCTTTACGTGGTCGGGCCGGTTCTGGGCTGGTCGCTGTTCGCGCTCGCTGTGATCGCGCTCTATTTCGGTCCGGCCCTCAGACCTTCGTTGAGACCGGCAGGGCCGGTGCCCCTGATCGTCTGGCTCTGGATCGCCGGCATGCTGGTCATGCTGGTGGCGCTCTGGGGCGGGCATCTGCAGTGGGGCCTCGGCCTGAAGCAGACCATCAAGTCGAGCATCGGCTGGGCCAAGGGCTGGGCATTGCTGGCGCTGTTTCCGCTCGCCGGCGCTGTGCTGCAGGTGCGCCGCGAGGTGATCGTGCGCGGGCAGTGCGTCATCGGCCTGTGGACGCTGATCCTGTTGCCGATGATGTTCGCGGCCCCCTATATCGGCCTGCCGGAACGCATTTTCGTATCGCCGCTGAAGGCTGTCGGCGGACCGGGACCGGAGTATTTCTCAGTCTATTTCTATACGCTCGATCCGTCCAGCTGGACGCCGCGCTGGCAGTTCTATGCGCCATGGTCGCCCTTTGCCGGCCTGCTCGGCATCGTCATGGTTGCTTTCTCGCTTGAAGAAAAACAGCCCTTCTGGAAGACCTGCGGCATTGTCGCCGGCCTTACCATGATTGTGCTGACCAAATCGCGCATGAGCCTTGTCGGCGTTGTCGTCTGCACCGTCGGGCCGCGCATGCTGCCGTCGGTCGCCAAGGTCTATGCCTGGCGCATGGCCGCCGCCTTCGCGACGTTGATGGCGATCTTCGGCGGCGCTGTCTTCACCATGATCCAGGGCGGCATCTACGCCTTCAAGAATGCCCGCGCCGACAGCACGCGGGTGCGCGAAGCGCTGCAACGCATCGCTTATGAGCGCTGGTCGGAGGCCTACTGGTTCGGCCATGGCACCGTCCAGCCCGGTCCGCATCTGGTGGAATATATGCCCATCGGCTCGCATCACACCTGGTACGGCCTGCTGTTCGTCAAAGGTCTGACCGGCTTTCTGGCCTTGCTGGTGCCGCTGCTGGCGCAGACGTTCATCGTGCTGGTCGATTGCGTGCGCCATCCGCGCGGCCGCCTGCCGCTGTCGATCGTTTTCGTCATGATCGTGCTCAGCTTCGGCGAGAATATCGAGATCGAGGCCTACCTTCTCTGGCCGGCCCTGATGATGCTCGGCATCCATGCGCGGGAGATGCGGGCGGGCATCGACAGGGATGCTCAGGCAGGCAATCGAAGCACCTTCAGATATGATCCGACGGTGTAGTTCCTCTGTGCCTCGCGCGTCCATTGCAGAATGAAATCCGATGGCCGGAACCTACTCTGCCTGCCGCCGGTCCATTCCGCCGTTTCCTGTCTCGACCTTTGCCACCACGGAAAGGCCGGGGACCAGCCGTTCGACATTTTCCTGACCGGGGTCGATGGTGATGCGGACGGGGACGCGCTGTGCGACCTTGGTGAAGTTGCCGGTGGCATTGTCAGCCTTGATGACAGCGAATTCCGAACCAGCCGCCGGGGAGAAGCGTTCGATATGCCCCGTAAAACGCTGGCCGTTCAACGCGTCCACGGTGAAGCCGACCTTCTGGCCGACTTTCATGCCGGGAAGCTGTGTCTCCTTGAAATTGGCGACAACCCAGACATCCTTCGGCACAAGCGAAACAAGCTGTGAGCCGGCGGAGACATATTGTCCTGCCCGCACCTGAATCTGGCCGAGCGTTCCGTCGCGCGGCGCCGTGACCCTGGTGTTTTCAAGGTTGATTTCGGCGAGTGCCCGTGCCGCTTCGGCAGAAGAGAGCCGTGCTTTCAGCGTCTCACGCTCAATGACCGTTGACTTCAGCGATTGGCTGGCGACGTCAAGCGCCGCATTGGCCCGGGCAACGGATGCCCTGGCCTGATCGAGGGTTGCTTTTGCCGTCTCGAGGCTGCTTTCGGTGGCCACCTGCTTTTCGTTGAGTTTGCGGATACGCTCCCATTGCGAGGTGGCGTTGGCGAGCACGGCTTCGGCGCTGGCAACATCCGCGCTTGCGGCTTCGATCTGGGCCTTGGCCGTTTCCTGTGCCTGCGTATTGCCCGCCAGCGCATTGCGGGCCACGCTCAGCGCTGCCTCGGCCTTGGCAAGCTCGCGCGCATAGATCCGGTCATCGATCTGAACGAGAAGATCGCCCTTCTTCACCGGCTGGAAGTCCTTTACCGGCACATCCGCTACGATGCCGGAAAGCTGAGGCGAAAGGCGGGTGACCTGTCCGCGCACATAGGCATCGTCGGTGCGTGCATCGGCGAAATTGAAGGGCGGAAAATTCCATGCAAACAAAAGGGCGAGGATGCCCAGAATGCCGATGGCAAAGACGACATAGGTCGCGAGTGAACGAATGGCACGCGTCATTTTGTCTGTTCCTTGAATTGATCAGGCCGGAAGGCCTTCTGCCTTGGCGCGCAGTCGTGCACTCTCCCACTTCTCGAACAGGACATCGAGAACAAGGATAACGAGTGCGAGCAGTGCCAGAAGCGATGTGAAACGAAAGGCATCATTATAGGCGAGCACATAGGCCTGTTGCGTGACTTGCTGGGCAAGCAGCGCGGCGCCTTCCGCGGAGCGGATCACGCTGTCGGAGATCGTTGGTGCATAGGCTGCGGCAAGCTGGCCGATCCTTTCCGAAACCAGCGGGCTGCCGGAAGGCAATGATTGCACCAGAGCTGCGGAGTGAACCTGTTCGCGCCAGGTGACAAAGCTTCCAAACAGGGCAGAGCCCAGAATGGCGCCAAGCCGTTGCGTGGTCAGAAATACAATGATGAAGCTCAGGATATAGTTTGGTCCGCGCCTCAATGCCGCGATGAAGCCGATCATCATCGCCGGCGGCATGAACAGGCCGGAGGCAAAGGCGATCAACGTCTGGCTCAGGAACATGTCGCGCGGGCGCGTCAGGGCCGTTGCCTGGCTGTCAAGCCAGCTGCCGATGACCAGAAGGACCAGCGCCGCGCCATGCATATAGGCCACGCGTCCGGGCTTCAGCACCACGGCGCAGGTCATGCCTGCCGCAACTGTCGCAATCAGGATAACGCCGTAGAGCCCGACGAACTGCTCGTTGGAAAGCCCGAGCATGATGAAGAAGGACCTGACGCCGGTGGATTGCTCGGAGAGGATGAGCCGGAAGATCATCAGGGCGCCGGTAAAATGTATGATCTCCGCTGAGGTTAGCCAGCGGATGTCGAGCAGCGGATCGTCCCGGTTGAGCTCGATGATCGCCATCACCGTCAGCGATGCCACGCCGGCAATGAGCAGCGCGCCGGTCCAGTTCACTTCCGTCCACCAATAAATGCGTCCGAGCGAGAGCACGACGGTTATCGCCCCCATGCCAAAGGCAAGAAAACCAAAGGAAATCAGGTCATGTCGGTTGATAACCTTGACGCGCTCGCCCGAAACCAGGGGGAGGCGGAAAATCAGGGCAAGCGATAGCATCGCCATGCCGATTTCGAAGATATAGAGGGACTTGAAACCCCCGTGATTGAAAAGATAGGGCGCAATCATACCGGCAAGCGGCGTTGATATCAGCATCACGGTCATGGCGCCGCCGAGACCGATATTCATCTTTCGTTCGCGCGACAGTCCCTCCAGCATGTAGAGGATGGAAATCGACGACATCGGGGCCGCGGCAATGCCGGCGAAGAAGCGGACGATCAGCGCCGTCTGGAAGCCGTCGACCCACAGATGTGCGAAATTGGTCAGCACGAAAAGCACGATCGAGACTTCGGCGAAACGGCGAATGCCGAACTGTTGACGCATCTTGAACAGTATCAGCGTCAGGGAGGCATTGGGTGCAAGATAGGCGGCCATGAGCCAGCTCGCTTCGGCCGTGGTTGCCTTAAGCGGTCCGGCGATCTGCTGGATTGTAACCGAAATGAAAGACATGCCGAGGCCCTGGGTCACCCCGATGACCGCTGCCGCAAACATGTAGGCCAGAAGCTGCGGGAGCGGTTTTGGCGGCTGCGGCGGTGCAGCGCCGGGGTAAAGCGGGCGGGGCGCCGGTGCTGCCGCCGCTGCACTCTCCTGGGCGGCTTCACTCATCTTCCGCCACCTCCGAAAGCGTGTCGAGCCGCGCGATGATCGCCTTGAACACATTGGTGGCGATATCGATGTGGGCGGGATCCATGCCCGCAAAAATTGTCAGGGCTATCTCGCCACGCAGAGCGGTAAGCTCGCCGGCCATTGCCCTGCCGTGCTCTGAAAGCACGATGAGGTTGGCGCGGCGGTCTGCCGGATCGGGGTGACGCTCGATCAGATCATGCGCCTCCATGCGGTCAAGAATGCGCACGAGGGTCGGCTTTTCCAGTTCCAACTCGCAGGCGAGCATGCTCTGGTTCATTGCGGAATGCTTTGACAGGAGCTGAATGACCCGCGCCCGCGCGAAAGTTAACCCGTAGCGGGCGACCTGGGCGTCGTAATTCGTGCGCATCTTGCGGCTCGCGACCGAAAGCGCCTCGACAAACGCGGCATATTGCTGGGTGCTGACAGGAGACATAATGATAGCGATCTATTATTTACTGGGCTAATTGATAGCAGGCTACATAAAACTTGATAAAGATAAAATCAAGGCCCTTGAAGGAAGCCTGTTATGGCCCTGGCCGGCCGTAGCCGTGATTGAAAGGCGTTTTTTCTCCAGGCAGGGGGGCTGTTTTGCGCGCTGCGGAAACAACCGACGCAAATTGCTAAGAGATTGAAATCAATTTTCTATCGAAGGTGCTTTCGGGCGAACCGTTTTCTTGGATTGGGTGATCGAGTTTTCTAGATTTCGCCACAGTTCGAAACACGAAGACATGGTTTCCCAATGAAAAAGACACTCTTCGCCGCGCTCGGCGCCGCTCTCATTCTTTCCGCCGGTGCGCCTGCAAAGGCCGACGAACAGGTGGAAATCCTCAACGTGTCCTATGACATCGCGCGTGAGCTTTACGCCACGATCAACCCCGCCTTTGCCGAATACTGGCAGAACGAAACCGGGCAGGATGTGACCATCAAGCAGTCCCATGCCGGTTCCTCCAAGCAGGCCCGCGCCATTCTGCAGGGGCTGAAGGCCGATCTCGTCACCTTCAACCAGGTGCTCGATGTTCAGGTCCTGGCCGATAACGGCTTCGTTGCCGAGGACTGGCAGCAGGCCCTGCCGAACAACGCTTCGCCCTATTACTCGCTGCCCGCCTTCCTGGTGCGCGAGGGCAATCCGAAGGATATCAAGGACTGGGACGATCTCGCTCGTGACGATGTCCAGCTCGTCTTCCCCAACCCGAAGACCTCCGGCAACGCCCGCTACACCTATCTGGCAGCCTATGCCTATGCGCTGGAAAAGTTCGGCGGCGACGATGCCAGGGCGCGCGAATTCGTCGGCAAGGTTCTCGGTAATGTCGCTGTCTTCGACACCGGCGGCCGCGGCGCAACGACGACGTTCGTCGAGCGTGGCATTGGCGATGTGCTGATCACCTTCGAGGCCGAAGTCGAAAACATCCGCGCCCAGTATGGCGAAGACGAATACCAGCGCGTCGTGCCGTCGATCTCGCTCCTGGCCGAATTCCCGGTCGCCGTCGTCGAGAAGGTTGCCGAAGAGCGCGGCACGCTTGATGTTTCCAAGGCCTATCTTGAATTCCTCTATACCAAGGAGGGGCAGGAAATCGTCGCCTCGTTCAACAACCGCGTCCACAACCCGGAAGTGAAGGCTGAATATGCCGACAAGTTCCCCGAGGTGAAGCTGGTGACGGTGGAAGACGTGTTCGGCGGTTGGGAAGCGGCCAATGAAACCCACTTCAGCGATGGCGGCGTTCTGGACCAGATCCAGGCCGGCAACTAAGCCTTCGCGCATGATACTCCGGGGCTCGCGCTTTTCGCGCGGGCCTCTTGCTATTCCTTTATCGATGTGGTGCGTCGCATAATCGCATCAATCGGGGCCAAAATGTCGATTTCCGTTCCACAAGCCAGCCGTTCGCGACGGACCGCCCGCCGGGTTATCCCCGGTTTCGGCCTAACGCTCGGCGTCACGCTGCTGTTTACCTGCCTGATCATTCTGCTGCCGCTCAGCGCCCTGTTCTTCCAGCTCGGCCAGCTTGGTTTTGGGGATTACTGGCGGATCATCTCGTCGGACCGCACGCTCGCTGCCTTCCGCGTGACGATTTCGGCCGCACTGATGGCGACGGTGTTCAATGCCTGTTTCGGCCTGCTGCTCGCCTGGGTGATCGTGCGCTACAAGTTTCCCGGCAAGCGCCTGCTCGATGCGCTGATCGACCTGCCGTTCGCGCTGCCGACGGCGGTTGCCGGCATCGCGCTGGTGGCGCTTTACGACCGCAATGGCTGGATGGGCATGTTGCTCGCCGAGATGAACATCAAGGTCGCCTATACCTGGTGGGGCATCGCCATCGCCATGACGTTCACCTCCGTACCTTTCGGGGTCAGAACCGTGCAGCCGGTCATGGAGAGCCTCCGGATGGATCTCGAGGAAGCAGCGCAGACGCTGGGCGCGCGCGACATCCAGGTGTTTCGTCACATCATCTTTCCGCAGCTCTGGCCAAGCTTCATCATGGGCGCGTCGCTGGCCTTTGCCCGCTCGCTGGGTGAGTTTGGCGCGGTGATCTTCATTGCTGGCAACATGCCCTACAAGACCGAGATCGCCTCGCTTCTGATCATGATCCGCCTCGATGAATATGACTTCCCTGCCGCAAGCGCCATTGCCGGAACGCTGCTGCTGCTGGCGCTCGCCGTGCTGATTGCCGCCAATATCGCGACCGGTCGCGACGGACGCCACCTGAAGAGGGGAGGTTGAGTGATGGCGACTGAGACCATGCATCCGCAAGTCCGTGCCCTGATGCGCCGCCGACGCGCGCGCCGTTTCGCGCTCGTCATCGTCGCCCTGGCCTTCGCCGCTCTGGTGATGGGGTTGCCGAGCCTTGCGATTTTCGTGCGCGCCTTTTCTGCCGGTATCGGCGCCTATGTGGCCAGCATCAACGAGCCGGAAACGCTGCACGCGATCTCGCTGACGGTGATCACCGCGCTGATCGCGCTGCCGGTCAATATCGTCTTCGGCATCTGTGCGGCGTGGGCGGTTACGCGGTTCCGCTTTCCGGGCCGCCGGGCGCTTGTCACCATTATCGAACTGCCGTTTTCGATCTCGCCGATCGTTGCCGGCCTCTGCTACCTGCTCGTCTATGGCTCGACCGGTCTTGTCGGCGGTTTTCTCGACCAGTGGAACATCCAGCTGATGTTCAATCTGACAGGCATCGTCCTCGTCTCGCTGTTCGTCACCTGCCCGTTTGTCGCCCGTGAGCTGATCCCGCTGTTGGAGATTGCCGGTCGCGATCAGGAAGAGGCGGCGCTGACGCTCGGCGCCAATGGCTGGCAGACCTTCTTTTACGTGACGCTGCCGAATATTCGCTGGGCGCTGCTTTATGGCGCGATCCTGGCGAACGCCCGCGTCATCGGCGAGTTCGGCGCCGTCAGCGTCGTTTCCGGCAATATTCGCGGCGAGACGATGACGCTGCCGCTGCAGGTTCAGCTTCTCTATGATGATTACAACGTGACCGGCGCCTTCGCCGCCGCCACCATTCTCGCCGCGATCGCCGTTCTCACGCTGATCCTGCGATCGGTGATCGAGGCGCGGCATCCGAATGTGCACTGAGTTCAACCGGGAGACCGATCATGGGTCTTGAGATCGAAAACGTATCGAAATCCTATGGCAGCAATCTGGTGCTGGATGCCGTCAATCTGGACGTAGCGCCGGGCGAATTCGTTGCGCTATTGGGCCCGTCCGGCTCCGGCAAGACCACGCTTTTACGGATCATCGCCGGCTTGCAGTTTGCCGACAGCGGCCGGCTGGTGATGGAGGGCGAGGACATTACCGGGCTTGAGGCGCGGCTGCGCCGTTTCGGCATGGTTTTCCAGAGCTATGCGCTGTTTGAGCATATGAGCGTTGCCGACAACACCGCCTTCGGGCTGAAAATGCGCCCACGCGGGATGCGGCCTTCGCGCTCCGAGATCGGCGAGCGGGTGAAGACGCTGCTCGACATGGCCGAGATCGGCCATCTTTCGGATCGCTATCCCTCGCAGCTTTCCGGCGGCCAGCGCCAGCGCGTGGCGCTGGCGCGCGCGCTTGCCATCGAGCCGCGCATGCTTTTGCTGGACGAGCCGTTTTCAGCGCTTGATACCAAGATCCGCAAGGGCCTGCGCTCGGCGCTGCGCGACCTGCAGCGCCGCGTCGGCATCTCCGCCATTCTAGTGACACACGATCAGGAAGAAGCCTTCGAGATCGCCGACCGCATCGCCGTCATGTCGGAAGGCCGGATCGAGCAGTTCGGCACGGCGGATGAGCTCCTGCGCAAGCCGGCAAGCCCCTTCGTCTCGGAGTTTCTGGAAGGCATGGCGAACTACGAGAACCAGGGCGCCGGCATCTGACCGGCTTCAGGTTCCCCTCAAAGCCCGAGTTCGTGCCACATCCGGTCGACGCTTTGCCTGACCTCGTCTGACATGGTCAGCACCTCGCCCCACTCGCGCTCGGTCTCCGGTCCGATCTTGTTGGTCGCATCAAGGCCGAGCTTGCCCCCGAGCCCCGGTTTCGGCGAGGCGAAGTCGAGATAGTCGACTGGCGTGTTCTCCAGAATAAGCGCGTCGCGCGAGGCATCGAAGCGGGTGGCGAGCGCCCACATCACATCGTCCCAGCTTCTGACATTGATATCCGGATCGACGATGATGATCAGCTTGGTCATGTTGAACTGCGACAGCATCGACCAAAGCCCCATCATCACCCGTCGCGCCTGTCCGGGATAGCGCTTGTCGATAGACGCGACGATGGCGCGGTAGGAGCAGGCCTCCGGCGGCAGGTAGATGTCGGTGATCTCGGGAAATTGCTGTTTGACCAGCGGGATGAAAAGCTCCGTCATGGCCTCCCCCAGAATGGAAGGTTCGTCCGGCGGTCGTCCGGTATAGGTGGAAAGATAGACCGGCTTCTTGCGCATGGTGATTGCCGTCAGCGTGACGACCGGGAATCGCTCGACGGCGTTGAAATAGCCGGTGTGGTCGCCGTAGGGGCCCTCATCGGCCTCTTCGGATGCCGAAACCGTGCCCTCCAGAACGATTTCCGCATTGGCGGGCACGGCAAGTTTCTGGGTGAGGGCAGGGGCGATGCGCGTCTTTCGGCCTCTGAGAACGCCGGCGAAATCCATCTCGCCCATGTCTTCGGGCAGAGGCATGACGGCGGACAGGATTGTCGCCGGATCGGCGCCGATGGCGATCGCCACGGGCATGTCCTTGCCGGCCATTTTCCACGAGCGGAAATGTTTCGCGCCGCCGCGCTGTTCGAGCCAGCGCATGATCAGCCGGTTCTTTCCAATCACCTGCATGCGGTAGACGCCGACATTGGCGGGGCCGGAGGCGCCGTATTCGCGGGTGATCACCAGCGGCCAGGTGACAAGCGGCGCCGGTTCGCCGGGCCAGCACCACTGGATCGGCAGGCGGCCAAGATCGATATCATCGCCGCGCCAGACAACCTCCTGGCAGGGCGGGCGACCTTCTTCCTTCACGCCAAGCGAAAGCGCCGAGCGCAGAAGCGGAAGGCTGCCCATGGCATCCTTCAGGCTTGCCGGCGGATGGGGCGATTTCAATTCGCTGAGAAGCGCGGCCAGTTTACCGATGCCGCCTTCCGCCAGACCGAAACCCCATTCGATCCGCTCGCGCGTTCCGAAGAGATTGGTGACGAGCGGGGTCGCGCTGATTCTGCCGTCATCGTCTATCGGGTTCTCAAACATCAGCGCCGGCCCGCCCTTGGCAAGCACCCGTCTGTGGATCTCCGTGATTTCGTGTTTCAGCGCGACCGGCCTTGCAATCCGCTTCAGCCGGCCCCGGCGTTCGAGCGTATCAAGGAAGTCCTGGAGCCCGTCATAACGGTGCGGCGGCGTGTCTTTTTTCATGTTGTTTCATTGACGTTCGCAAAAGCTCGGGTCTTTGCGCTAGCTCAAATCGGAGCGGTCGCACTGCCGATAGTTTGCAGCCAACACGGCTTAACAAAAGGCAGAACTGATGAGACTTCCGCCAGCACTCGCGATACCCTTTGATCTTGTGCCGGTTCCGATTGCCGAGCGCACCGCCAACATGCTGCTGCAGCGTTTGGTCCGCCGGCACCCCGGCCTGTTTGAACGTCTGGATGAACACAGGTCCAAACGCTACGCGTTTCGCCCGATCGATCTGCCTTTTGTCTTTGTCGTTTCGCCGGCGGACGAAGAGGTAACCGTGCTGCGCGGTGATGCGGCGGATGGCGCCGATGCGTCCGTCGAAGGCCCGTTCTTCATGCTGCTGGCGTTGATGGAAGGGCGGCTGGATGGCGATGCGCTGTTCTTCTCGCGCGATCTGGCGATCTCGGGTGACATGGAAGCCATGCTGGCGCTGAGAAACGCGCTTGATGATTGCGACATCGACCTGCCGACCGATCTTTCAACGCTTGCCGGTCCCTTTGCTCCGGTTGTTGCCCGTACGGCGGCGCGCATTCGCGGCAAGGTTCTGTTCGAGGAGCCGCGTTCATGGAGCTGATCTGCCCCGCCGGTACCCCATCCGCCTTTCGCGCCGCCGTCGATGCCGGCGCGGACGCCG
The DNA here is from genome assembly GCA_963676545.2 of uncultured Martelella sp. GTDB lineage: Bacteria > Pseudomonadota > Alphaproteobacteria > Rhizobiales > Rhizobiaceae > Martelella. Next base: position 1,290,589 of record CAXXRG010000003.1, read on the forward strand.
TCTATTGCGGTTTCCGCGACGAGACCAATGCCCGCAATTTTCCAGGCCTGAATTTTTCGCGTGAGGAACTGGGCGAGGCAATCGCCTATGCCCACCGGCACGGCGCCAAGGTTCTCGTCGCGCTCAACACCTTCATGCGCGCCGGCGCTGAAGAGGTCTGGTATGAAGGCGCGCGCGATGCGTCGCGTCTGGGCGCCGATGCGCTGATTCTGGCGGATATGGGGCTGATGGCCTATGTGGCGGAAAACCTGCCGGAGCAGCGTCTGCATGTCTCGGTGCAGGCGTCGGCTTCCAATGCGGATGCCATCAGTTTTCTGGTTGACGCCTTCGGCGCGAAGCGCGTGGTTTTGCCGCGCACGTTGACCATTGACGACATCGCCAAGATCTCCAAGGCCGTGAACTGCGAAATCGAGGTCTTCGTCTTTGGCGGACTTTGCGTGATGGCCGAGGGGCGCTGCGCGCTTTCCTCCTATGCCACAGGCAAATCGCCGAACATGAACGGCGTGTGTTCGCCGGCAAGCCATGTACGCTACCGCCGGGAAGGCAATGAGATGGTTTCCGAGCTTGGCGGCTACACAATCAATCGCTTTGGCCAGGGCGAGCCCGCCGGTTATCCCACGCTCTGCAAGGGTCGGTTCGATATCGGCGAAGCCTGCGGTTATGCCTTCGAGGATCCGGTATCGCTCGATGTGATGAGCGAGATCGACGCGCTGAGAGCCGCAGGCGTTTCGGCGCTCAAGATCGAGGGGCGTCAGCGCGGCAAGGCCTATGTCGCCGAGGTCGTCTCGACGCTCAAGGCCGCGCTTGATGCGGAGCCGGAACGCCGGGCCTCGCTGCTCGCCGGGCTGCGCGGCCTGTCGGAAGGGCAGAAGACAACGTCTGGCGCCTATGAAAAGAAATGGCGATAAGGAGGAGATCGCATGACCAGCACGCAACTCACGCTCGGTCCGGTCTATTATCTGTGGGACGGTCCGAAATGGCGCGATTTCTATTTCCGCATTGCCGATGAAGCGCCGGTTTCGCGCGTCATCGTCGGCGAGACGGTCTGTTCCAAGCGCCAGCATTTCATCGATCCGCATATGGACGAGGTCATCGAACGGCTGGAGGCCGCTGGCAAGGAGGTGGTGATCTCCACCTATGCGCTGGTGACGCTGATGCGCGAGACGAAAAAATTGCGCGCAATCGCGGCCGAAAGCGAGCGGCTGATCGAGGTGAACGATCTCTCCGCCTTCATGTATCTGGACAGCCGGCCGCATACGGTCGGTCCGCTCGTCAATGTCTATAACGCTGCAACCGCAAGGCTCTTGAAGACGCGGGGCGCGACCGCGCTCTGCCTGCCGCCCGAACTGCCGATGACATCTGTTGCCGCGATCGCGGCTGGCGATCCGGGCGTCGAGCTTGAGGTCTTCGCCTTTGGACGGGTACCGCTGGCTATTTCGGCCCGGTGCGCCCATGCGCGCTCAAAGGGCAAGGTCAAGGATAATTGCCTGTTCGTTTGCGGCGAAGAGCCGGACGGGCTTGACGTGCGTACGCTTGATCGCCAGCCGTTCCTGAGCCTCAACGGCGTTCAGACCATGTCACACACCTGCCAGTCGCTCATCGGCGAGCTTGACGCATTGAGGCGCGCGGGCATTACCCGCTTCCGCCTTTCGCCGCAGGATTGCGACATGGTTGCAGTGGCCGAGGTCTATCGCGCGGTACTTGACGGCACGCTGGATGCACAAGAGGCAAAGGCGCGGTTGAGAGCAATCTATCCCGACATTCCGCTCTCCAACGGATTTCTCTACGGTCGGGAAGGGGCGGCTTTGGTGGCTTCTGTAACGGACGCCTGAGCCGGCTCAGCCGGCCATCGAGGCGGCGAACAGGGTGAAGCCCATCAGCATCACCAGAAGTGCGCCGCCGATCTCGATCACGCGGCCGATGGCGGTTGCGCGTCCCGAGCCGGGGCCTGCCATCCTGATGGCGAGCCCCTTGGCGGAAACGGCTATGATGGCGAGCGCCGACACCGTGATTGCCGTGCCGATCGCCATGGCGAAGACCGAGGCAACGCCGCCGAGGATCAGGCCGTTCAGCAGGGCGAAGGTCAGCACGATCAGCGCGCCCGAGCAGGGACGCATGCCGATGGCGAGGATTGCGGCGCCTGCGCCCTTCCAATCGAAGTCCTTGCCGCCCAGCGTCGACGGCTCGGGCATGTGGGCGTGGCCGCAGCCGCAATCCGGGCCGTGGACATGATCATGGTGATCATGGGCAGCATGATGGTGTTCGTCATGATGATGGTGGTCTGCGTGCCCGTGATGGTGTCCGTGATGATCGCCGCCTGCTCCGGCAAGGGCCGCCGTCTCTGCGCCATGTCCAGAAAACAGCGGGCGAGACTTGGTGAAGACAAGCCAGGCGCCGAAGCCGGCGATCAGAAGAAAGCTCGCCCGTTCCATGAACAACGTCGCGTCGCCCATGGAAACGGCAGTCCCGCGCAGCAAGAGATAGGCTGTGCCCACCAGCAGCACGGCCGTCAGTCCCTGTGCCAGCGATGACAGAAGCGAGATCAGGATGCCGCGCTTCAGTTCGGTCTCGTTGGCAATCATGTAGGACGAGATGACTGCCTTGCCGTGACCGGGGCCGGCTGCGTGAAAGACGCCGTAGGCGAAGGAGAGCCCGACGAGGCCGAGCACCTTGACCGGGTCGTCCTGCATGGCCTTCAGCGCGCCGGTGAGCGCCCGGTAGAATTGCTGCTGGTAGTGGTTGATGGTGATCAGGAACCCCTGAAACGGGCCGAAGGAGGAGGAAAAGGACGGCTCCGATGCACCAATGCCGAGCGGCGACTGGGCGGCGGCGAATTTCGCGCCGGCGACAAAGGCGAGGACCATCAGGAAAACGGCGAGAAGGGGACGGGCTAGTCGCATGTGATATCCAGCTTGGTGGCGAACAGCTTGCTCATATCGGTTGGGTCGTTGAAAAAGGCGGCGGTGAGACTGTCGGCGTTTTCCGACAGGATCTGATCGGCATCGGGCCGCAGCACGTTCGTCTGGCACTTGTCGAACGCCGCGCCCTCGGTCACCAGGTCGGTGTCGTTACGAAAATCGATCGCCGTATACATCGTCGGATCGTAGACGCCGAAGGTCAGGTGGCCGGACAGCGGCAGAGGCTTATTCGGCTTTGCCGCGAAGAACAGCAGCAACTGACCGTCCACCATGTCGGCATGGATGACATCCGGCATGGCAAGCGTCACGTCCTCGCCATTGTCGGTGATCTGCGTGTAGTAATTATATTCGGCGAGCGACTGGCGCACGGTCTCGCCGATCTCCGTCAGTTCGTCGCCCGTCAACTGGTTGTCCATGTTGGTGTCGTAGTCGAGAATGACGGAGGAGGAAAAGAACTCGTCGAAACGCCAGACATTCTGCAGCGCCGCGACGTTGCCGTTCGCATCTGCGACCACTTCGAGGCGCGCGTCGACGAAGACATGCGGGTGCGCGAATGCCGGTGCGGAAGCCCCGGCGGCGCAGAGCAGGCCCAAAAGCGCAGCTTTGATTTTCAAGTCATCATCCCCCGATGGCGGCGATCTGGCCGGATTGTGGTCTCATGGACCAGAATTGAGTCAGAAACGTGCCGGTTCAGTGTTTTTCGCAGTCGTTTTCCCGGAACCACTTCGACAGGAAATCGACAAAGGAACGGACCTTGACGGGCAGATAGCGCCGGTGCGGAAAGACGGCGTAAATGCCGGCCTGCTGCGGCAAGTATTCATCGAACAGCGACACAAGTTCGCCGGAATCGATCGCCCTGCGCGCGACGAAATCCGGCAGGAGCGCAATGCCAAGGCCGGACAGCGCGCCGCGCATGGTCACCATCGGCGAGTTCACCTCGATCGGTCCGTGGATCGGCACGCTGAAGCCGCTGCCGTCTTCCGGGTTCACGAAGCGCAGCGTGTTGAAAGACTTCGGATTGGTGTCGATGATCACCGGGTGGTGGGCGAGGTCCGCGGGCTTGTCGAGCGGCTTTTCCAGACTGGCCATATAGGCGGGCGAGGCGCAGATCCGGTTGATCGAATCGGCGAGCTTTCGGGCGATCATCGTCGAATCCTCAAGCCGGGTAATCCTGATGGCGACGTCATAGCCCTCCTCGACCAGATCGACGAAACGGTCCTCGGCGACGATCTCGAGCGTCAGTTCGGTATGCGCCCTGGCGAAGTCGATCAGCGACTGGCCGGCGGGCGCATCGACAAAGGTGCGCGGAACCGAAATCCTCAGCCTGCCGCGCAGGTCGGTATTGTTGGCGCGCACCGCATCGGAGAGGTTGTCGACCTCCTGGATGATCTCGGCGGCGCGGCGGAAATAGATATGGCCCGCTTCCGTCAGCGAGAACTGCCGCGTGGTGCGGTTGAGCAGTAATGCGCCGAGGTCGTCCTCGAGTTCGCGCACATATTTGGAAAGTAGCGCCTTGGAACGTCCGGTCTTGCGGGCGGCGGCGGAAAACCCCTCGGCTTCGACCACATCGATAAAGGCACGCATCCGCGTCAGGGTGTCCATGGCCGCTCCTGTTGGCTGGCAGGGAAATTTGTTTGAGCTTTGTCAAACAGATAGCACGAATGCGATCTTGCATAAGAGGATTTTGGGGTTCACCCACTTGATTTTCAAGAGCGATTTTAATATCTCTCCGCTTGCCCAAAGTCGCGCGTGCCTGTGGGTGTCCGCCGAACCCTCGAATGGTGAGGAACTCGGTAAGGTACCTGGAATTAACCCCTCCAGTCGCTTCTCCGGCCAACCGGTCAAGCGAGGACATCTTGAAGCAACGACGGTGCGGGCCTTTCTGGTGTCTCCCGGCTTTCCAACAGCCGGGGTACTAAAGAGGCACATACCATCATTGCCGGAAGTGCGGTTGGGATATCCCTCCAATCCAAGGCAGACAAAGCCGGATGAGCCGCAAGGCTTGTTCAATCTTGAGCGGTCGCCGCAAACGGTCCCCGGGGTCTCCACCGGCCGGGTTCGTGCGCGGATCGATACGCCCTTTGTCGACCCTAGCTTCAGGGTCATTGCTTCGAAAGAAGGGGGTTACCATGACCACCGAACGTATCGCAGAATTCTTCAAGACCCGCCGTCCCGAAGGCCCCTGCCTGGTCGTCGATCGCGAAGTCGTGCGCGACAACTATACCGCCTTCCGCCGCGCGCTGCCCGACAGCGCCATCTATTACGCGGTCAAGGCCAACCCCGCGCCGCAAATCCTCGAGCTCCTCGCCAGCCTCGGCTCCAACTTCGATTGCGCCTCCGTGGCCGAAATCGAAATGGCCCTTGAGGCAGGCGCCGGCGCCGACCGTATTTCCTTTGGCAACACCATCAAGAAGGAGCGCGACATCGCCCGCGCCCATGCGCTCGGCGTCAACCTCTTTGCCGTCGATTGCCATGAGGAAGTCGAGAAGATCGCACGCGCCGCCCCCGGCGCCCGTGTGTTCTGCCGCGTCCTGACCGATGGCGAAGGCGCCGAATGGCCGCTGTCGCGCAAGTTCGGCTGCGTGCCGCCAATGGCTGTCGACGTGCTTGTCTATGCCCATCAGCTCGGCCTGGAAAGCTACGGCGTTTCCTTCCATGTCGGCTCGCAGATGACCAAGCTTGAGGCCTGGGATGCGGCGCTTGCAGACGCAAAGCGCGTGTTCGCACAGCTGGCCAAGCAGGGCATCTACCTGCAGATGGTCAACATGGGCGGCGGTTTCCCGACCAAATATCTGCGCGACGTGCCGACGGCGGAAGCCTATGGCCAGGCGATCTTCGCAGCCCTTTCGCGTCACTTCGGCAACCAGTTGCCGAAGACGATCATCGAACCGGGCCGCGGCATGGTCGGCAATGCCGGCGTGATCAAGTCGGAAGTCGTTCTGATCTCGAAGAAGTCCGACGATGACAAGCATCGCTGGGTGTTCCTCGACATCGGCAAGTTCGGCGGTCTCGCCGAAACCATGGACGAAGCCATCCGCTATCCGATCCGCACCGAACGCGACGGCGACGAGATGGAGCCTTGCGTCCTGGCCGGTCCGACCTGCGACAGCGCCGACGTGATGTACGAGAAGAACATGTATCCGCTGCCGATCACGCTGACGATCGGCGACGAGGTTCTGATCGAGGGCACCGGCGCCTATACGACGACCTATGCCTCCGTCGCCTTCAACGGCTTCGAACCGCTCAAGTCCTACGTCATCTGAAGACCTCTTCGGGTGACGGGTGTGAAGTGAGACTGCGGCCCTCCCTGCGGCCGCAGTCTCGGTAGCACGCCGGCGCGGCAATCGCTGCCGGTCTTTTGAGGCTGATTTTTTGGGGGATTGGTCTGATGGCCCCTTTCTTTCAGGACACTGTTCTCGTCATTGACGCGCCGGCCTTCACCATTGGCGAGGAAGTCGCCTTCGATGTCGTCGCGCGCGAAAACCTTCTCGATCGGGCCATGGGCCCGATGCGCAAGAAGAAATCCTCGGAAAAGCTGCGTCGCAACCGGCTGCCGGCCGAAGGTCTGGCGCTCGTCGCGCGCGATGAAAACGGCGTTCTGATCGGCACGGTCCGGCTCTGGCATGTCGATGCCGGCGTCGATGCTGCCGGGCGCGCCGTGCCCGCGCTGCTGCTCGGCCCGCTCGCCGTCGATCCCTCTGCGAACGGCAAGGGCGTCGGTTCGGCCCTGATGCGCGCGGCGATTGACGCGGCCGAGGCCCGCGGCCATGGCGCGATCCTGCTTGTCGGCGATCCGGAATACTACCAGCGTTTCGGCTTTGCCGCCGAAAAGGCGGAGCATCTCGTTATGCCCGGCCCGTTCGAGCGCCGTCGCTTCCTTGGGCTGGAGCTGAGGGATGGCTGGCTTTCCGGGGCGGTCGGTGTTCTGGTGGCCAGCGGCGCAAAAGCGCCTTCGGCCCGCGTCAAACCGCTGCGTCGCGCTGCCTGATCGCTTTTCCGGAACGCAAAAAAACACCCTCATGGCGCTGCC
>CAXXRG010000004.1:0-82500 GCA_963676545.2 uncultured Martelella sp.
TGATCGAATTGCTGAAATGGGTCGGGCTTGGCGAACGGTTGCACGTACGCCCGCCAGTGCTTTCCGGCGGGGAAAAGCAGCGCGCGGCAATCGCCCGCGCCCTGATCGACCAGCCGGAAGTGCTGCTCGCCGACGAGCCGACCGGCAATGTCGACCCGCCGATGGCGCGACGGATCCTGAGCCTGCTTGTCGAACTGAACCGGATGGGAACCGCGGTGGTGATCGCCACCCACGATATCGCGCTGATGGACCGCTATGACGCCAGGCGGATGATCCTGTCGGAAGGAAGGCTCGATATCTATGACTAGGCCGCCCCGTTCGATCCGCGATCCCCGCCTGGAGGAGGAACGTCTTCGCCGCGAGCGCGAGGAGCGTCTGCTCGAGGAGCGGATCCTTGAGGAGCGCCGTCGCGAGGAGATCCGCGTCCATGAGGCGGAGGCCGCGCGCAAGCGACAGATGCAGCAGGAGGCCGCGGCGCGCGAGGCTGAACTCCGGCGCAGCGAGCAGGAAGAGGCCGAACGACAGAGGCTGGCGCAGGCGCAGGCCGAACGGGAGAGGGCTGCTCCAAAGCGCGGCGAAGGAGAACGCCCGCCGCGCTCGCAACAAACGCCTGCCGGAGACGACCGCCCGCCGCTGCCGCAGGCCGGAAGCCGTGCGACCCCGACGCCCGAGCGCCCTGCGCCGCGCGCCGATGCCGGGCCGCAGCCGGCCCGCAGGGCGGAACAGGGCGGCACGACAAAGGATCGCGTTGCGCGAAAGCTCCCTGCGGCCAGCCACAAACGCGGCAAGCCAACGCCGATCGTTCCGCCTGCCAATGTCCAGTCACGGGCGCTGATGGCGGTGATCGCGATCATGGCCTTTCTCGCCTGCCTGACGCTGGGCGGCGTCTCCATGGTGCGGGCTACGGCGGCAAGCTGGCAGGGCGGCATCTCCCGCGAGGTTACCATCCAGATCAAGCCCGCCGAAGGGCGCGACATGAACCAGGCGCTCCTGAACGCGCGGGACGTGGCGTTGCAATTCGTCGGCACGATTGACGGTCAGGTGGTCGATGAGGCGGCAACCGAGCGGTTGCTCGAACCCTGGCTCGGGACCGGGTTGGATTTCGATGAATTGCCGGTGCCGCGCCTGGTAATCGTGACCATCGATGAGAACAATCCTCCGGATTTCGCGGCGATGGCCGCTGCCCTGCAGCGGGCCGTGCCGGGCGCCTATCTCGATGATCACCGCGCCTGGGTGAACCGGCTTTCGGCCATGGCTGACGCAACGACGACGATCGGCGTCTCGATCATGGCGCTGGTTTTCTCGGCCATGGTGCTGACGGTGGTATTTGCCACGCGCGGCGCGCTTTCCGGCAGTCGCGATATTGTCGAGGTGCTGCATTTCGTCGGGGCGGAGGGCGGTTTTGTCGCCCGCCAGTTCCAGAACCATTTCCTCAACGTGGCGCTCAGGGGCGCGTTTCTGGGCGGCGGGCTAGCCTGTCTGTTCTTCGTGATCGCGCGTTTCTGGCAGGCGCGCTTTCTTGCGACTCCAGGGTCGGATCAGGCGACCGCGCTGTTCGGCAAGATTTCGATTGGCTGGGGCGCCTATGGGGGGATCCTTCTGACGATCACTATCATCGCGGCGCTCACCACGCTGACCGCCCGGCTGACGGTGATGCGCACGATCAGGGAGATCGATCGCATCCGCTCGGATCCGGCACGCATCGATACGCTTTAGGCCCTCCGGATTTTCAATTTATCCGACGTCGTCGCCCGGCCCGAATTTCAGCTATATCGTCTGTACTGTATGAAGGGCGGCGGAATGATTCGGCCGGCCGCTGATTCGGAGTGCGCGAAGCTTGCGGCCGACAGCGATCCGGAATGGAAGGACGATGGAAAACGAACTCGGCAAGCCGCCGGAAAAGAGCGGCAACGGGGATGGTGCGCGCGGACGGAGCGTCACGCGTCGCGGTTTTGTGCTGCGCGCCGTTCTGATCGCAGCCCTTGCCGCGCTGATGGCTTTCGGCGGCGGCTTCGCCTGGTTTACCGTCCGGGTTCTCACCGAAAGGGCGCCGCCGATCTACGAGACCGATGCGATCGTGGTGCTCACCGGTGGCGCGCGCCGTATCGATGAGGCGCTTCTGCTGCTGGCCGAGGGCGCAGGGGAGCGACTTCTGATTTCCGGGGTCAATCCCTCGACAACCCCGGAAGGCATTCGCAAGACCACGGGCGGCGACAGCCAGTTGTTCGCATGCTGCGTCGATGTCGACTACGAGGCGCTCGACACCTATGGGAATGCGGTGGAAACCCGCAAATGGATCGAGGAGCACGGTTACCGGCGCGTTCTGGTCGTCACCAGCGCCTATCACCTGCCGCGCGGTCTGTTCGAGCTGCGCCATATCGATCCCGATACGGTGTTCGTCGGCTATCCGGTGCCGCTGGGCGAGGGGGCTGGCCCCTGGTATGACAATCTGCGCTATGTGAAGGTGCTGGGCTCGGAATATGTTAAATTCCTGGGCGCGCATGTGCGCGCGGTGACCGGTCTTCGGGTGCTGCGCCCGGCAGAGCAGGAAACGTGAAAACCATGGGTGTTCTCCGTTCCTTCGCCTTCAATACGGCCTTTTACGTCGGCACGGCGCTGAGGATGATCGTCCAGGCTCCCTATTATTTCTCGGCCTCGCGCGAGAATGCCTATCGCGTGGTGGTCCAGGGCTGGGGGCGTTTCGTCAACCGGCAGATGCGTTTCTGGGTCGGCACGACATTCGAGATCGAGGGGCTGGAGAATATCCCGGACGGCCCCTGCATCATCACGCCCAAGCACCAGTCGGCCTGGGACACGATCATGCTGCTGCCGTGGATCCCGGATTCCGTGTTCATGCTGAAGCGCGAACTGATCCAGATGCCGCTCTTCGGCTGGTACCTGAAGAAGCAAAGGCAGATCGCCGTCGACCGGGCGGCAAGCGGCCGGGCAATGGCGGATGCGATCAAACGCACGAAGGCGGAGGTTGAAACCGGCCGGCAGCTGATCATCTTTCCCGAAGGAACGCGACGCCCGCCTGGCGCGGAGCCGGACTACAAGCGTGGCATCCAGTTGATTTACAGCGGGCTTGCCGTGCCTGTCGTGCCGGTGGTCATGCATCCGGGCCTGTTCTGGCCGCGCGGCAATTTCCGACGCCAGAAAGGCCATTTCAAGGTGAAGATCCTGCCGGCGATTGCGCCGGGCAAGCCGCCGAAGGCCTTCTTTGCCGAACTGGTCGAGACCATGGAGCGGGAAAGCGACCGCCTGCTGCTCGAAACCGTCGCCGAAAACCCGCATCTCGAGCTTCCCGAGGTGACGCGAAAGCGCATCGCGGAACTGAAGGCGGCCGAAGGGCTTTGAGGCCGCTCAGCCGTGCCTGGGACGTGGTTGCTCGTTGGCCAGAAGCTTGGCGACCGATTCCAGCGCCGCATCGCCGATGCGCATCTGCTTCAGGTGGTCTACGGTGTTCAGCACATAGTCGCGGTTCGGCCCCGACTGGCCGTGGCCGCGCCGCACGATTTCGGCCGCCCTGTCGATATCCACCTTGCCCGCATATTGCTTGTGGGAATGATCGACCACATAGGTGACGGCGGGAACGGTATTGCCATTGTCGAGCCGGATGGGCAGGACAAGTTCGCGATAGACCCTTGTCACCAGTTCGCGGGCGCGCAGATAGGCCATCACCGCTTCCTCGTCATCGCTCTTTGCGGCGAAGGCGACGCCTTCGCAAAAGCCGCCCCTGTCGAGGCCGAGAACGAGGCCGGGGGTTTCCGCCGTGCCGCGATGGACGTATGAATAGACGCACAGGCTGCGGTGATAGCCCGAAAGGCGGGCGTGGGCGCGTTTGTGGCTCGGGAAACCCGGGTTCCACATCAACGAGCCGTAGCCAAAGACCCAGAATTCGTCCATATGCTATGCCAGACTCCGATTGAAACGTAGGACAGGATGGAAGCCACCATGGCAGGTTCAACCCGCGCGCGCAAATATCTCAAATGGTTGCTGATCGTGCTGGTCCTCATCCTCGTCATTTATGCGCTCGGCTGGTTCTTCATCGCCCGCACGGTCAAGGCCCGCATCTTCGAGCTTCTGGAAGGTCAGGATGGCAACGGGACGGTCGTCAGCTGCGAGGACATCGGCTATCAGGGTTTTCCGGCGAGCTTCGGTTTTTTCTGCGACAGCCTGCATGTGCGGGACCGCAAAACCGATGCCGTCTTCGACACGCCGCAGCTTCTCGCCGAGGCGCCCGTTTATTCGCCCTGGTCGGTGATGGCAACGGTCACTGGTCCGGCGACCCTCGACAATGATGCCGGCATGATCCTGCGCTCCGAATGGGAGCATCTCGGCGGCAAGCTGATCTATGGTCGCGCGGCCCCGAGGCTGATCTCCTTCGATGTTGAAGGTCTGACGGCGCGCTTTGCCGTTCCCGCGGGCCAGCAGGGGACACTGACGGCTGAATATGCGCAAGGCCTGGTGCGCAATGACGATGGCGATCTCGATCTTGCGCTCACGGTGACCAACGGCGTCCTGCGCCCGCAGAACAATGCCGAGGCGTTGCCGGCCGTCTCCGTCAACCTGCTGGCGACTGTCGATGACGGGGGCGAGCTTCTGGCGAGCAAGCAGATTCGCTCCAACAGGCTTCGCGGCAAGAGCGGCATCCTCAATCAGGCAACGCTGGCGATCGGCGAGCGCGCCTCGCATATCGCCGTTTCGGGCCGTTTTGCTTTCGACAATGAAGGCTATCTGGACGGGCGGTTCAGCGTCGAATTGACCGGGATCGATGGAATCTCGCAAGTCCTGCAGCTGGCGTTTCCGCAGGTCGCGCAGCCGGTCGATACGGTCACCGGGCTGATCAAGTCCTTCACCGGCGGCCAGCGCACCATGTCGCTTGACGTGCGGGTAAACCAAGGGCGCGCGATGTTGGGCTTCATCCCACTTGGCCGGATCCCGCCGATCTGACGGGATCACTTTCGGGCTTCAACCCTTCTTGTCGAGCGAGTGGCGGCCGAAGTCCGGGACGTCAACATCCTGGCCTGCCTCGACAATCGAGCGGCGGACATCGCGGGTGCGCGAGAAGAGTTCGAACAGCTTGTCGCCCTCTCCCCAGCGGATTGCCCGCTGCAGATAGGCCAGATCCTCGGAGAACCGCGCCAGCATCTCCAGGATCGCGTCTCTATTGTGCAGGCAGACATCGCGCCACATGGTCGGATCGGAGGCGGCAAGACGGGTAAAGTCACGAAAACCCGATGCCGAATACTGGATGACTTCCGATTGCGTCACCGTCTCCATGTCGTCAGCCGTGCCGACGATGTTGTAGGCGATGATGTGCGGCAGGTGGGAGACGATCGCCAGCACCTTGTCATGGTGCTCCGGCACCATCCGGTCCACCGTCGAGCCGAGCGCCTGCCAGAAGGCGGTCAGTTTCCGAAGCGCTTCCTCGTCGACGCCTTCCGGCGGCGTCAGGATGCACCAGCGCCCTGCGAAAAGGCCCTCGAAGCCCGCGTCGGGACCTGAATGTTCCGTGCCCGCAATCGGGTGGCCGGGAATGAAGTGCACGCCTTCCGGCACGAAGGGCGACATCTGGGCGATGACCGAGGCCTTGGTGGAACCGACATCGGTGAGGATCGCGCCTTTTTTCAGATTGGGCGCGATCTTTTCCGCCACCGCGCCGGAGGCGCCGACGGGAACGGAGACGATCACCAGATCGGCGCCCCGGACGGCATCTTCGGCTGCGGCCGTATAACGGTCACCCAGGCCAAGCTCTTCCGCGCGTCTCAGGGTTTCCGGCGAACGCGTGGAGACCACGATCTCGCCGGCAAGGCCCTTGGCGCGGATATCGCGGGCGAGCGAGGAGCCGATCAGGCCGATGCCGATCAGGGCGATCCGTTCAAACATAAAGCTGCTCATGCCGCATCCGTTTTGGCTTTGTTGGCCATGAATTCCTTCAGCGCCGCGATGACGCCGCGATTGGCCTCTTCCGTGCCGACGCTCATGCGAAGCGCGTTCGGAAAGCCGTAGCCGGCGACCATGCGCAGCACATAACCGCGCGAGGAGAGGAAGCGATCGGCATCCGGTGCGCGCAGTCCATCCTCGTCGGGGAAGTGGATCAGGATGAAATTGGTGACCGACGGCGTCACCGTCAGGCCGAGCGCGGTCAGCTCCCGCGTCAGCGTCTCGATCCATTCGGCGTTGAACGCGACGGCGTGCTGGGTGAAGCTATCATCCTTGATCGCCGCCGTCGCCGCGGCGATTGCCGGCGCATTGAGGTTGAAGGGGCCGCGCACGCGGTCCATCGCGCCAACGATCTCGAGCGGGCCATAAAGCCAGCCGACGCGCAGCGCCGCCAGCCCGTAGATCTTCGAGAATGTCCGGGTCATCACCACATTGGCGTTTTCGGCGACCAGTTCGAGGCCTGCCTCGTAATCATTGCGGCGGACATATTCGGCATAGGCGGCGTCCAGCACCAGGATGACATTCTTCGGCAGGCCGGCATGCAGGCGGCGGATCTCGGAAAAGGGCACGTAGGTGCCGGTCGGATTGCCCGGATTGGCAACGAAGACGACGCGAGTCTTGTCGGTGACGGCAGACAGAATGGCATCGACATCGACGGTCGCGTTCTTTTCCTTGACCGTGACCGGCGTCGCGCCATTCGCCATGATCTGGATCTTGTAGACGAGGAAGCCGTGCTCGGTGATGATCGCCTCGTCGCCCTCGCCGAGATAGACATGGGCCAGCAATCCGAGCAGTTCGTCTGAACCATTGCCACAGATGATGTTCTTTGTGTTGAGGCCGAATTTGGCGGCAATCGCTTCGCGCAGAGCGGTCGCCTGGCCATCGGGATAGAGCGCGAGCGTCTGGCTCAGGTTCCGCATTGCCTCGATCGCCTTCGGGCTCGGACCCAGCGGGGTCTCGTTCGACGAAAGCTTGTGCACCTTTGCAACGCCCTCAACATGGTCCTTGCCGGGGACATAGGCGGCAATATCCATGACACCGGGGCGGGGTGTCGGCTTCATCGACTGATCAGGCATAGGAAACCTCGAATGCAATAGCTGGCCTTGTGGCCGTTTTTGAACGGAGAAGGAATAATCAGGATTGGACGCTTTGTCGAGGGCGCGCGGCCCCTGGCGGCAAGGCTCTCAGAACCGGTCGCGCGTCGTCGGCACGCCCTGGGGCGCGAGGGCAGGCACCAGAACCTTGCGCGCGGCGCGCGCGGCAACCGGAAGACCCTGATAGAGCCGTTTTTGCGCTTCGACGATATTGACCCCGGAAAAGGCCGGCCAGAGCGTGCGGCCGGAGCGTTCGAAGCTGGACCGGAACTTCAGCACCGCCTGGCTCTTCGATGGCGGGAAGAACAGCGCCTCGGCAAAGGCGCCGGGGGTGAAATTGGTTTCGCGCAGCAGTTCGGTGATCTGGCTCTTCGAATAGGGGCGGCCATTGCCGAAGGGCGTGTGTTCCAGCCGCGCCCAGACGCCGCGCCGGTTGGGCGCGACGATGACGAGGCGGCCGCCGGGCGCAAGGATGCGCCAGAGCTCGCGCATGGTCTCGCGCGGGCTTTCGGAAAATTCCAGGGCGTGCACCATCAGTACCCGGTCGATCGAGGCATCGGGCAACGGCAGTTCGTCATCCATCACCAGCGCGGTGGCAGATGCCGCATGCGCCGGCCAGTTGATCGCGCCCTGTGAGGCCGGCATGAAGGCCATCACCCGTTCCGCATCGGATCGGAACCGGTCGAGATAGGGCAGGCAGTAGCCGAGCCCCACCAGGCGCTCGTCCGGCAGTTTCGGCCAGACGGGAACGAGCGCCATGGCGATCGAGTGGGCGGCGAGCCGTCCAAGCCGTGTGTGATAGAAGGCGCGAAGGTCAACGATATCGGCGTTCATGAGCGAAGTTCATTCTGCCCCGGTTGGACTTGAGACCGCACAGTACTACATTGAAACCGACTGGGTAAGCAATTGCGAGGCTTGAGATGACTTCACTGGAAATCGCCGTGTTCATGTGCCGATCCGACAATTACGGGGTGCTGGTCCATGACCCGGAGACGAAAAGGACAGTCAGCATTGACGCGCCCGATGGCGAGAAGGTGATCGCGGAAGCCGAAAAGCGCGGCTGGGTGATTACCGACGTCTTCACCACCCATCATCACAAGGATCATGTCGAGGGCAATCTTCTTCTGAAGGAGCGTTACGATTGCCGCATCGTCGGGCCGGTCGAGGAGGCGGTGGTGATCCCCGGTCTCGATCTCGCGGTGGGCGAGGGCGATGAACTGGATTTTGCCGGCCACAAGGTGGATGTCATCGAAACCCCCGGCCATACGGCAGGCCATGTCTGCTACCACTTCGTCGATGACGGCCTGCTGTTTTCCGCCGACACGCTGTTTGCCATGGGGTGCGGCCGCCTGTTCGAGCGCCCGGCCTCCGACATGTGGCCGTCGCTTGAAAAGCTGCTGGCGCTGCCGGATGAGACGGAAGTCTATTTCGGCCATGAATATACGCTGGCCAACGCCAGGTTCGCGCTCTCGGTCGATCCGGACAATCAGGTGCTGAAGGAGCGCGCCGAGGCAGTGGCCACGCTGCGCGATGCCGGTGACTTCACCATTCCGACGACGATCGGACTTGAAAAGAAGACCAACCCCTTCCTGCGGGTTAACGATCCGGCGATCCGGGCGAAGCTCGGTATGGAAAATGCGACCGATGCCGAGGTTCTGGGTGAGGTCCGCCGCCTGAAGGACAATTTCTGATGGCCGGGGCGCAGACAGCCGAGGCGATCATCGATGCGCTGGGCATGCTGCGGCATCCGGAAGGCGGCTGGTATGCGGAAACCTTCCGCGATGCGGCCGGCGAACCGGGACGCGGCGCGTCGACGCTGATCTATTTCCTGCTGAAGGCGGGCGAACGCTCGCACTGGCACCGGCTGCTGACGTCCGTCGAGGTCTGGCATTATTACGTCGGCGCGCCGCTGAAGCTGATGGTCTCGCCCGACGGGAGGGCAATCGAGACGATGACGCTCGGCCCGGACATTATCGCCGGCGAACGTCCGCAGGGCGTCATTCCCGCAGGGCAGTGGCAGGCGGCGGAAAGCACGGGCGACTTCACGCTGGTGGGCTGCACGGTTGCGCCCGGCTTTATCTTCGATGATTTCGAACTTGCTGCCCCGGATTGGGCACCGTCCGGTTGAGACGTCAGCGCCTCTTCCTCACGATCATATCGCGCGCGGCGAGAACAGCGCCGCCGGTGATCAGCAGGCAGGCGACGATCACGCGCCAGCCCGGTTCGCCGAAGCGGGCGACGAGGAGCACGATGGTCGATAGCAGCGGTGCGGCATAGCTTGCTGCCCCCAGCACCTGGATATTGCCCTTTTTCACCCCGTAGTCCCAGGCATAAAAGGCGATGCCGACAGGAAACAGGCCAAGGCCGACAACCGCCAGCCACTGGCTTGCCGTCTGCGGCCAGACGGTCGCTTCAAGCAAGAGGTGGCAGACAAGCGAGAGCACCGAGGTTGCGAGGCAGAAGCCGGTCACGACATCGGTCGAGACCTTGGAGAAGGATCGCGAGATCAGCGAGTAGCCCGACCATGTGAAGGCGCAGAGAAAGGCGGCGATATAGCCCAGCGTGTATTCGCCGCTGATCGTCAGCCCGCCGCCGCGCGTGATCAACAGCGCCGTTCCGGCAAAACCGGCAATCGCGCCCGCGATATGATGGGCCTTCAGCTTTTCGCCCGGCAAAAGCGCCGAGCCGACGACGATCAGGAGCGGCCAGAGATAGGCGATCAGCCCGGCATCGACGGCGGGCGCATTTCGCAAGGCGGTAAAGTAGAGAAAGTGATAGCCGAACAGGCCGGCAATGCCCGCGATCCACACCTTTGCCGGCTGGCGCAGCGAATGACGGCGCTCGGGCCGCGCGACCAGCACCGCAATGCCGGGAAGGCTGGCGATGGCAAAGGCGATGGCCGAAAGCTGAAAGGGCGGCACATTGCCGGAAGCCGCCGTAAACAGGGCCAGAAACGACCACATGATGACGGCCGAGAAGCCGATCAGGGTAGCGCGCATGATGGGACTTGCCTTGCGTATCAGACGCCGAATTTCGATGCGTAGATCGTCAGCCTGCCGATCTTCAGCGGGATTTGCGCGGTGACCGGAGCGTAGACGTTGAGTTCTTTGTTGAAGGCAAACCAGACGACCAGCTCGCGCGTGTTGGCGAGATACTGGATATCGTCGTCCTTGCGCTCATAGCCGGCGATCGGACGGAAGCGGATGGCGCAGCCGACGGCGCGCCCGGAAAAGCCCTTTGTGGAAAACGGTTTGCTGCCTGCCGGGGCCAGTTCCAGATTGAGCCTGGTCTCTCCGTCGAAGATCGCGATCTTGCCTTGGCAGGGGTTGTTTGACGGCGGCAGGAGCAGGGCTGTGATCGGATCGATCACGCCGCGAAGATGCTTTGCCGTGACGTCAACCCAGTCATCGCCGCGCGGGCCGGGATCGGGCTCGATTGTCGAAGAGACAACGCGCTTGCGGGAAAATTCCGCGCCATAGTCACGGGCATAGTCACCGTCGCGGTAACTCAGTTGAAACGCCTTCGTCTCGGGACGGCCGTCCTTCCAGTCGCCCTGTGCGTCGACCTTGACGGCAATGGAGGTGAAGAGATTGCCGATTCCCGCCGCTTCGATATCGGCCTTAATCTGGTAGTCGCCGTCATTGACCGTCGTGTTGAAGACAGCGTCTGCAATCTTGATGCCGGAAAACGCGATGGTATAAACGGTCTGCTGCTTGACGTCCTCGGCTTTAGCTACAGTGGTTCCGGCAAGAAAAACCAAAGCAATTACAGTCTGATATATGGCGGTTTTTCTCATATCGCTCTCTCGTACCCTTGATCCGGTCGTTCCTGCTCACCCGTTTATGTCTCAGGCGGGCGCAAAAAAACAGCGGTAAATTTTCGCGTCCCCGTGAAAAACCGGCTTCCTGCCTTGACCTTTGCGTGTCGCCCGATTATAGAACCGCAACTTTCCAATTAGCCGCCAATTGGATCGCGGGACTAGGCCGTCCCGTTGTAAGCCGTTGGCTGAAGACGAGTATAGGTGAAATCATGTCCCGCACGTGTGAATTGACTGGTAAGGGCGTGCTGTCCGGCAACAACGTCAGCCACGCCAACAACAAGACCCGCCGCAAGTTCCTGCCGAACCTGTGCCGCGTGACGCTGATGTCCGAAGCCACCGGCCAGAGCTATCGCCTGCGCGTTTCCGCTGCAGCGCTTCGCTCGGTTGAACATCGTGGCGGCCTCGACGCATTCCTGATCAAGTCCGGCGAGGGCGAACTGTCGCCGCGCGCCCGCCTGATCCGCAAGGAAATCATCAAGAAGACGGCTGAACAGGCCGCCGCCTGATCGTCAGGCAGTTTCTGAAACTGGAGAGCCTTGCTGCCCTGCAGTAAGGCTTTCTTTATTTGTCCTCCAACTGGTGGCATCACCCAGGATAAAAAAATGCGACAGTCGCAATCCGTCATTATCTACAGCCTGCTGATGGCAGGCGTCGTTCTCGCCTCAAACATTCTGGTCCAGTATCCCGTTCAGGGCACGGTCTACGGCATTTCGCTTGCCGACCTTCTGACCTGGGGCGCGTTCACCTATCCGCTTGCCTTTCTCGTCAACGACCTGACCAACCGTCAGTTCGGCCCCACGGCCGCGCGCAAGGTGGTCATCGCCGGCTTTGTCGTCGGCGTTGCCTTTTCCTTCTATGCCTCGGTGCCGCGAATCGCGGTCGCGTCCGGCACGGCGTTTCTGGTGGGCCAGTTCCTCGACATCACGCTGTTCAATCGCCTGCGCCGCCAGAGCTGGTGGAAAGCGCCGCTTGTCGGTTCGCTGTTCGGCTCGATCCTCGATACGGTGCTGTTCTTCTCGATCAGCTTTGCCGCCATCTTCGCCTTCATCGGCGCCAATGACGCCTTCGCTCTCGGCGTTGCCCCGCTCTTCGGCGTTTTCTCGTTCATGGAGGTGCCGCGCTGGGTTTCCTGGGCGCTCGGCGACCTTTCGGTCAAGCTGATCTTCAGCCTCGTCATGCTGCTGCCCTATGGCGCGCTGATGACCTGGCTGCGGCCGATGCGGCCGGTGAATGCGTAAGGGCTTCGGTTCTACGTTCGCGCGTCTTGCTACATGGGCTGCGGCACACTCTGCCGTCATCCCGGCCTTGAGCCATTGGGGCCCGGTTAGCCATCAGTCGGGTTTTCTTTTCGGTTTCCACCGCTCCAGCTGTGTCATGCTCGGGCTTGACCCGAGCATCCAGGCGATTCAGGTCATTGAATCCAGGATCGTTTTTGCAGCTGTTTGTCGTGCGGCCTGGATCCTCGGGTCAAGCCCGAGGATGACCCGGTATGGGTAGGGAGGGGGCTTGTTCAACCAACACCTCGGTGAGAAAAGTGATGTCGTGAAATCCGGGTGAGATACAATATTCAGCGATTTCAACGCTTTTCAACGTTCTCGTGATTTTAAACCGGGCACCAGTGGCCTTGGGCCGGGATCCAGGGCCATATGACTGGCCTTTCGGCGTGGTGTGAACGGATAAGTTTGCGAGAGCCGCCCTGGGTGCCAGATCAAGGCCGGCATGACGGAGTAAACAAGCGCTTGGGACGAGGGCTCACGATGCCAAGACGGGAAAATCTCCCGCCTTTTTACGCCTTCAGCACCGCCTCGACCGCCTCGCGCGGGCCCTTTTCCACGATATAGCGGTAGGCGCCGGTAATGGCCGAGCGGAATGCCGGCTCGCGGCGCAGCTCTTCCTCGAAGATCGATTCGTTTGAGAGAATGCGGTCGACAAGCTGGTCGCCGTCATAGGCCTTGGCTTCCGCCAGGAGTTCTGCCGAGAGCGGGTCCGTCAGCTTGCCGCCATTCTCCGCCGTCACCTTGACGAACCTGATCCAGCCGGCAACGGCGAGCGCCAGAAGCGGCCAGGGGTGGTTGTTCTGGATGTTGATCTCGATGCCGTGGAGAAGGCGCTGCGGCAGTTTCTGGCTGGTGTCCCAGGCAATCTGCGCGGTCCGGTGCTTCAGCTTCGGATTGGCGAAGCGGTGGATCAGCGCATCGGCATAGTCTTCGAAACTGACGCCTTCGATCTCCGGCAGCGTCGGGCGCTGCTCATCCATCATCATCTGTCGCGCCGCCTTGCGGAAGACATCGTCCTCCATGCAGGCGGAGACGGTCTCAAGACCGGAAAGGCTGCCGAGCATGGCCAGGAATGTGTGCGCGCCGTTCAGCATCCTGAGCTTCATCATCTCGAAGGGGCGCACGTCATCGGTCATCATCGCCCCGCCTTCGGCAAAGGGCGGGCGGGCGGTGGCGAAATCATCCTCGATCACCCACTGGCGGAAGGGCTCGCAGACAATGCCGTTTTCGTCATCCTTGCCGTCATTGAGCGAGCGCAGCACGCCGCGACCGTAATCGTCCAGCGCGGGGACCACGCGGTCGACCATGGTGGAGGGGAAGGAGACGTTGGCGTCGATCCAGTCGGCCAGCTTTCCGTCACGCTGGTGGGCGTAGGAGAGCACGGCGGCGCGGGCGAGCTTGCCATTGTCCGGCTGGTTGTCGCAGGACAGCACGGTCAGCCCGTCGCGGCCTGCGTTCCGGCGGCGGTTCAGACCTTCGACGATGACGCCGATGGCCGTGCCGGGGTCTTCCGGATTGGCGAGATCGGCAATGATGCCCTTGTTATCGAGATCCAGATGGCCGTTCCTGACGCAATAGCCCTTCTCGGTGATGGTCAGGCTGATAACGGCCATCGGTTCGGAGGCGATCAGGTCGAGAAGCGTGTCGATGCCGTCGCGCTTGGGGTGACAGGTGCCCACCACCACGCCGATCCTGCGGGCGGTCACCGTTTCGGCATCCATCTCGGCGATCAGGTAATCATGGCCGGCCTCGTCCAGCGCGGTCAGTTCCTCCATGCCCGAATTCAGGCGCACGGCGACGACGCCGAAATCGCCGCCGGCCTTGTTCATGCCCTCCTGCAGGTAGACCATCGGATGGGCGCGGGCGAAGCCGCCGAAGCCGATATGCAAGATGCGCGGGCGAAGCTCGTCCTTGGCAAATTCCGGATTGGCGCGGATGATGGTCTCTTGCATGGGGTGTTCCTTCTGGTCGCCGTCATGGGCGGATATCGGCGCGGCGGGTGACAGCCGTCAAGTCTTGTTTGCATAATTCTTGGCCCGGCGCAAAGGGTGCGGCCGCAGCAAGCCCCTTGCGTGGGGGAACTATTGGCAAGCCCGACCGTTTACGGGCGGGTCTCTTGAAACATGCGAGGATGAACATGGCCGGACGCGTGCTGCTTCAGTTTTTTCACTGGTATTATCCGGCGGGCGGGACGCTCTGGGACGCGGTGGCGGACAAGGCGGAGGAACTGGCCGCCATGGGTATTACCGATGTCTGGCTGCCGCCGGCCTCCAAGGGGGCAGCGGGCGGATATTCGGTCGGCTACGACGCTTATGATCTCTTCGACCTCGGCGAGTTTGACCAGAAGGGAACGGTTGCCACCAAATATGGCGACCGCGGCGCTCTTGAAAATGCCTGCCACACACTTGCCGGCCACGGCATTGGCGCTATCCACGATGTTGTCTTCAACCACAAGCTCGGCGCGGACGAGAAGGAGCGCGTGAAGGTGCGCCGTGCCGACCCGGAGGATCGCACAGAGATCGAGGACGAGGCCTTCGAGGCGTTGGCCTATACCCGCTTCACCTTTCCGGGCCGCAACGGAACCTATTCCGAATTCGTCTGGACGCACAAATGCTTCACCGGGGTCGACTATATCGAGGACCCGGACGAGACGGGCGTCTTCCGCCTGGTCAACGAATATGGCGAGGGCGAGTGGCATGACGAGGTTGATCAGGAACTCGGCAATTACGACTATCTGATTGGCGCCGACGTCGAATTCCGCAATCGCGCCGTGGCGGAAGAGCTGAAATACTGGGGCCGCTGGTTTTCGGAGCAGGTGCCGGTTGCCGGCTTCAGGCTGGATGCCGCCAAGCACATTCCGGCCTGGTTCTTCCGCGACTGGATCGCCCATATGCGCGAGAGCGTGAAGGAGGACGTGTTCGTCGTCGCCGAATACTGGCATCCCGAGATCGATGCGCTGAAGGCCTATCTTGATCTGGTTGACCGGCAGTTGATGCTCTTCGATGTCGGGCTGCACTACCGTTTCCACGATGCCTCGGCTGCCGGCGGCGACTATGACATGCGCACCATCTTTGACGGCACGCTGGTTGCCGAAGTGCCGGACCATGCCGTCACGCTGGTCGAAAACCACGACACCCAGCCGCTGCAATCGCTCGAGGCTGCCGTCGAGCCGTGGTTCAAACCGCTTGCCTATGCGCTGATCCTGATGCGCGAACAGGGCGTGCCGAGCGTCTTCTATGCCGATCTCTATGGCGCTCAATATCGTGACAAGGGCTCGGACGGAGAGGAATATGATATCGACATGCCGAGGATCGAATGCCTGCCGAAACTGATCGAGGCGCGGAAGCGCTTCGCCAATGGCGCAGAGACCATTCTCTTCGACGACCCGAACTGTCTGGCGGTTGTCCGCGAAGGAACCGGCGAGGCACCCGGTTCCGTGACGGTGCTGACCAATGGCGAGGAAACGGCAAAGGACGTGGAGCTTGGCGAAGCGCACGCCACTGCGCGTTTCCGCGATTTCCTCGGTCACCGGGAAGACGCGGTGGACGCCGATGACCAAGGCCGGGCATCCTTCCCCGTCAATGCCGGCAGCGTCAGCGTCTGGGTGCGCGAGGACAGTCTTTAGGCATCACCCGCGCGGCAGTGTGCGGAAAGCCTTCCTTGCGGGCGAGCCGTGCCACTGGGGATGCTGCATTTCCGCGTCTTTCCAGGCGCGCCTGCTGCGCAGATAGGCGCCAGGCGAGGCGATCTTCGGAATATGCGCAAGCTCCCAGTGGATGCCGTTGATCGGGTCATCGAAGAAGACGCCGTAATAGCCCGGCGCATAGACCGGATATTCGGCCGGCGTCTCGGTGACGGGAACCGAATTCCAGACCAGAAATTCCCTGTGGAACCGGTCGACCTCGCCCCGGCTTTTCGCCCAGAGCGCGATATGATGGATGCCTGTTGCCCGCGCTTCATGATCAAGCTTGCCGCCGGTCTTTGCCGGCTGAACGCCGATATAGCTGTGGGGGAACGGAAAGCGCGCCATGTAATAGGTCGAGCGATAGCCGATATCCATGGTCCAGAAGCTCTTGTAGCCGAGCCAGCCGAACATCTTGTCGTAGAAGGCGACCGAGTTTTCGTAATCGATCACCGAGAATTCCACATGATTGACACCGCGCCAGCGCATCGGTCATCTCCTTTTTCTCGCTTCAGCGGTGGAAGGCCCGCTGAAAATAGTTACAGTGTCCATTAGACCAGTGGTCTAATTGCGTCAATGGAAGTATGAAAATGGCATCGAGCAAAACCGGGAAGCCGATGGCAGAGGGAAAATCAGCGTTGGAGCGGCTGAAGACGCTGACGCCTGAACGCCGCGAGAACCTGCTTGCGGCAGCGACGGAGGCGTTTGCCGAACGCGGGTTCACCGGTGCCTCGCTGAATGCCATCCTGAAGGCCTCGGACATGAGCAAGGGGCAGGCCTATTACTATATCCATGACAAGGCCGACCTCTATTGCGCGGTGATCGAGCGCGCGCTCGCCCGTCTTGCCGGTCAGCTTGATTTTGCGCGCGTCGTCGAGGCTGGGGATCGGGCCGGTTTCTGGAACGCGCTCAACGCTGCCTTCGAGCAATTGGGCGCGCTTCTCATCGTCGAGCCCGAAACGGCCGCGCTCGGGCGAACCATCTATGAGGGTCAGGAGACTGAAAGGGCTCTGGAACCGGCGCTCGGACGCCTCAGGACAGGTGCTGCCATCCTTGTCGCGCACGGCCAGAGGCTTGGCGCCATACGTACCGACATGCCGCAGGGGCTAATCATCGACATGGTTTTAGCCGCCGCCCGGGCTCTGGACCGCTGGTTTTCGGAAAACTGGGAAGATCTCGACCCGCGGGAAGCGCAGCGGATCAATGCTCAGGGCCTTGCCATGCTCCAGGCCATGGTCGCGCCGGACGTCACTCGACCAGTCTGAACTCCAGCATCAGCGTGTTCTGCAGCGGCGAATTGTTGTCGTCGGAGACGAGGATGACATGGAGGGAGCCGTCACCGGGGCGGATGACGTCCATACCTTCCATATTGTCGATCCGGTGGGTGCCGCCATAGGCCTGCATGATCACCGGTCCGTCAACCACCGCACCGGGACGGATGGCGCTGCCGGAAAGGCGGCGGATGCGCATGGCGACGCCGGAAAGCAGCGAAAAACGCCGCTCCAGCACCAGCAGGTCTCCGCCTGGCAGAAAGGCCGCGTCGGTGACGTCATAGCCTTCGCGTTTCACGACCTTGAAAATGCCCTTTTGCGGCCCGCCAATGATGGCGGCGAAGAGATTGCCGTCCTTGTCGATGCTCTTTTCGGCAATAACCACCATGCGCCCGGCATCGTCGGCCGCAAGCGCCTCGAAACTGCCATTGCGCCGGAGTTCATAGGTCGGGATCAGGAAATCCGGCCCGGCAGAGGCATTGGCGCCGTCATGTCCGGACAGCGGATAGACATCAATGCGATGCCGGCCTTCAAAGCCCACATAAACGCGGCCACCAACAATGGCGAGGCTCTCGGCATCCATGCCGCTCTTGCCTGCATGCACGCCTCTCGCATTCTTCATCGGCGTGACGGTGACATCTTCAAGCCCGGAAAGCCGGCCGGATGCATCGCGCGTCACCCGCCCATCGACCCATTGGCCGGTATCGGCGACGGCGATGAAGCGCTGGCCGTCGGGCAGGAAGCGAATCGCGGAAAGGGACTGGAAATCGGAATTGGGCGATGTGAGCGTCAGACCGCCGATGAATTCAAGACGGCCGAAACGATCCGTGTCCTTTTCGGGCGCGAGCTTTTCGATCGGGACGGCGTCAACCGGGGCAACGGCAGCGGCTGCTGGCGCTGCGACAAGCGCCAGCGCCAGAAAAGCAAAAGCCGCCCTCATCTGGTCCGTCGTTTCCGGCTCTTGGAAATGCCGGCGGCCTGATCCTCGAAGAGCGCGGCCAGCTGGTCGGTCATCGCGCCTGCCAGCTCATCTGCATCGACAATGGTGACGGCGCGGCGATAGTAGCGCGTCACGTCATGGCCGATGCCGATCGCCAGAAGCTCGACCGGCGACCGGGTCTCGATATGCTCGATCACCGCGCGCAGATGCTTTTCGAGGAAATTGCCCGGATTGACGGACAGCGTCGAATCATCGACCGGCGCGCCGTCGGAGATCATCATCAGAATGCGCCGCTGTTCGGGCCGCGCCATCAGCCGGTCGTGGGCCCAGATCAGCGCTTCGCCGTCGATGTTTTCCTTGAGCAGGCCCTCGCGCATCATCAGGCCGAGATTGGCGCGTGAGCGGCGCCAGGGGGTGTCGGCGGATTTGTAGATGATGTGGCGCAGGTCGTTGAGGCGGCCGGGCGTTGCCGGCTTGCCCTCCTCCAGCCATTTCTCGCGGCTCTGTCCGCCCTTCCAGGCCTTGGTGGTGAAGCCGAGGATTTCCACCTTCACGCCGCAGCGCTCCAGCGTGCGCGCAAGAATATCGCCGCAGGTGGCGGCAACGGTGATCGGGCGGCCGCGCATCGAGCCGGAATTGTCGATCAGCAGCGAAACCACGGTATCGCGGAACTGGGTGTCGCGCTCCATCTTGAAGGAGAGCGGCTGCATCGGGTCGATGACCATGCGCGGCAGGCGGGCGGTATCGAGATAGCCTTCCTCGAGATCGAAATCCCAGGAGCGGTTCTGCTTGGCCATCAGCCGGCGCTGCATGCGGTTGGCGAGCCTGCCGACCGCCCCCTGGAGATGGGCGAGCTGCTTGTCGAGATAGCTGCGCAGGCGCTGCAGCTCCTCCTGGTCGCAGAGCTCCTCGGCCCGGATCTCTTCGTCGAATTCCTCGGTAAAAACCTTGTAATCGACCTTCTCGTTCAGGTCGTCGAACGGCGTATTGGGGCGTTTGGTCTCGCCGGCGACCTCGCTGTCGGGATCGGCATCCTCGTCAAGCTCGGTGTCGGCCACTTCCGCGCCGTCAAGCTCGCCCTGGTCCATCTCCTCGTCGCTGTCGTCGCTTTCGTCGGCGGGCGCTGAATCATTGCCGGCGTCCTCGTCGAACTGCTCGTCATTCTGGCGCTCGGAACGCGGCTGCTCCTCGTCGGAGATGTTTTCCTCTTCGCTCTCGCTTTCCATGTCCTCGTCAGAATAGTCATCGGCGAGTTCCATGGAGGAGAGGATGGAGCGTATCGTGCGGGCAAAGGCGTGCTGGTCATCAATGCTCTCGGCCAGCCGGTCGAGATCGACGGAAGCCTTCTGCTCGATGAAATCACGCCAGAAATCAAGCACATGACCGGCCGATTCCGGCGGCCTTTCGCCGGAAAGCTTCTCGCGCACCAGCATGGCGACGGCTTCGGAAACCGGCGCGTCCTCCTTGCGATCGATTGCGGCGAAATTGGCCTTGTCGTATTTTTCCGCATGCATGGCGGCGAGGTTCTTCGCCATGCCGGGCATGCGTTTCGCACCGATGGAATCGACGCGCGCCTGTTCGACCGCGTCGAAGATCGCCTGCGCATCGGCGCCGCTCGGCGACATCTGGGCGTGGGTGACCGGGTTGTGACAGGCCATTCTGAGCGCCATGGAATCGCCAAGGCCGCGCACCACGGCAAGCTCACTCGCCGTCGGGCGCTTGGAGAATTCCGGCAGGCGGATCTGGCTGCCGCTCATGCCCGGCCGGTCGCGCGAGAAGACGACTTCCGCCTCCTTGTCGCCGGAGACGGCGCGCACGCAGCCGGACACGGCGCGGTGCAGCGGCTCCAGGTCCACGGGCGCGTGCGGATTGGTCTTTCGATTGTCGCCGGGGCCGGCCATGGGTCTATCCTCAGGCGCTGATGACGACGTTGGCGGCGCTTTCCTTCAGTTCCTCGCCGAAGGCGCGCTGATACTGCTCAGCCACCAGCGTGCGCTCCAGCTCGTCGCACTTGTTGAGGAAGGTGACGCGGAAGGCAAAGCCGACATCGCCGAAGATTTCCGCGTTTTCCGCCCAGTTGATCACGGTACGCGGGCTCATGACGGTGGAAAGGTCGCCATTGACGAAGGCCGAACGGGTGAGATCGGCGACGCGCACCATGTTGGAGATCGTTTCGCGGCCTTCCTCGGTTTTGGCAAAGCTCTTCACCTTGGCGAGGATGATCGCGACTTCCTGCTCATGCGGCAGATAGTTGAGCGTGGTCACCAGCGACCAGCGGTCCATCTGCGCCTGGTTGATCTGCTGCGTGCCGTGGTAAAGCCCGGTTGTGTCGCCGAGACCCACCGTGTTGGCGGTGGCAAACAGACGGAAGGCCGGGTGGGGGCTGATGACGCGGCTCTGGTCGAGCAGCGTCAGACGGCCGGAGGCTTCCAGCACGCGCTGGATCACGAACATCACATCCGGGCGTCCGGCGTCATATTCGTCGAAGACGAGCGCGACATTGTGCTGATAGGCCCAGGGCAGGATGCCATCCTTGAATTCGGTGACCTGCAGGCCGTCGCGCACGACGATGGCGTCCTTGCCGACGAGGTCGATACGGCTGACATGGCTGTCGAGATTGACGCGCACGCAGGGCCATTTCAGGCGCGCGGCGACCTGTTCGATATGGGTGGACTTGCCGGTGCCGTGATAGCCGGACACCATCACGCGGCGATTATGGGCAAAGCCCGCGAGAATGGCGAGCGTGGTATCGCGATCGAACAGGTAGTCGGGGTCGATATCCGGAACGTAGGGATCGTCGGTCGAATAGGCGGGAACCTGAAGGTCGACATCGATCCCGAATGTTTCGCGAACCGAAACCGTCGTATCCGGTGTGTTGGAATAGTCCAGTTCAATCTTGCTCATCATGTCTCCAGCGCGGCCTTTGGGAGAATAAAGAGCCGCTCAAACGTCTCTGCTGCTTTTCGGTCAATAGCGGTCTAGCAGAAGCCGGACTGCTTTAACAATTGGTATGCCTGCACCACGGCGCGAAAAGTTTCCTCGGATCCCCTGTCGCCACCATTGGCATCGGGATGGTGCTTCTTGACCAGAGCCTTGTACTGCTTCTTGATATCGTCGGGCGTCGCCTCTGCCGTCAGGCCCAGCGTGTCGAAGGCCTTGGATTCCAGGGTTTTCAACTTGCGCTGGTGGCGCGGTCGTCTGGTGGCGCCCTCCTTGCCGTCATCGACAAAGCCGAAGGGATCGCGCATGCGCGAAAATGACGCGGTGCTGCCGGCCTTTTTCGAGCCGTTGAGCGGCGTCTTGCGGGCCGCGCCGTTGACGCCGACGGTCCAGGTGGGACGATGGCCGGTCAGCGCTTCCTTCTGGTAGCGGGCGATTTCGCCGTCAGACAGGCCGTCGAAATAATTGTAGCCCTTGTTATAGGCCTTCACATGCTCGAAGCAGAACATGAAGAACTGCCCCTCGGCATTGCGGCCGACGGGTGCGCGGTGTTTTGCGGGCTTGTTGCAGCCGTCCCATTGGCAGACGGCGGCAGCGGCTTCAGACTCGGCCTTGGCCGATGCCGGGCGTTTGCGCTTGGTTCGCAGACGATCGAAATATTTGGAGTCAAGATTCATGGCGCTCGATTATGACCTTGTGGTCCCGTCACAACAAGAATTGACAACGGGATTTCTTACTGGCTTCCTGAACCGTTAACGCGTGAGAACGCGAAGCAGGGACAAATCAGGAGCAGACAGTGTCGTCAACCGCCGAAATCGAAAACAGGCTGAAAAGCCTCTTCAACCCCGAACGGCTGGTGCTGATGGATGAAAGTGCCCAGCATGCCGGGCACTATGATGAGCCGGACGCCCCCGAAATCACCCATTTAAGGATTCGGATCGTCTCCGACAAGTTTCAGGGGATGAATCGTGTTGCACGTCATCGTGCCGTCAATGAGGCGCTTGCCGGTGAAATCGAGAACGGATTGCATGCGCTCGCCATCGAGGCGGCGGCGCCGGGCGAAAAGACGCGGTGGTGATGGGACGGTTTTGCAGTCCGTGAGGGCCGGCAAAGCTTGCCCCATCCT
This sequence comes from uncultured Martelella sp., assembly GCA_963676545.2. Taxonomy (GTDB): domain Bacteria; phylum Pseudomonadota; class Alphaproteobacteria; order Rhizobiales; family Rhizobiaceae; genus Martelella. The sequence continues at coordinate 22,097 of CAXXRG010000004.1, forward strand.
CTGCCGTCATGCTCGGGCCTGTCCCGAGCATCTAAGCACGGATCAACGCGACAAGCCTCCCGGTGATAAACGCAATTCAATGCAATCCATTGCGAAACGCTGACACCGCTCGTCCGGAAGGTGGATTAGATCCTCGGCACAAGGCCGAGGATGACGCAGGGTGTTGGGATGGATTTTTCGACAGGCGAGGCAGCTTGCCGCACGCCCCAGCCTTCACTCCGCAGGCGGCGTTGCCGCGGCGGCGCCGCCGAGCGGGCGGATCCGGAGCTTGGTGATGCGGTTCTTCTCGCGCTTCATCACGATGAAGCGCTTGCCGTAGAAGGTGAAGGACTGGCGCTCTTCCGGGATCGTCTGGCTTTCATGGATGACAAGGCCGGCAATGGTGGTCGCCTCCTCGTCCGGCAGCGTCCAGTCGAGCGCGCGGTTGAGGTCGCGGATGGGAACCGTGCCGTCGACCACGATCGAGCCGTCAGCCTCCTGCTGCACGCCGGAGATTTCCAGGTCATGCTCGTCGGAAATATCGCCGACGATTTCTTCCAGAATGTCTTCCAGCGTGACGATGCCCTGCACCTCGCCATATTCGTCGACGACGACGGCGATATGCACTTTGCGGCGCAGGAAGGCGTTGAGCTGGTCCTTCAGGTTGGTGCTGTCGGGCACGAACCACGGCTTCTGCGCCACCTTGACGATGTCGATCGTCGAGGGGGCCGCATGCGGTTCGGCCAGCGCGCGTGACAGGTCCTTGGAGTGGACCACGCCAATGATGTTATCGATCGAGCCGCGCCAGACGGGAAGGCGCGTATAGGGGCTTTCCAGCACGGTCCTGACGGCGGCTTCCGGCGGGTCGTCGGCATTGACGGCGCGCATGGCCGTGCGGTGGATCATCACGTCGGAGACCTCGAGCTCGCCGAGATCGAGCACGCCGCCGAGACGGTCGCGATCGGCCTTGATCACCGAGCCCTCGCGATGGAGCAGGTCGACGGCGCCGCGGATCTCGTCATGGGCCGTCAGCATTTCGCCGCCCTTGGTCAGCGTCACGCCGAAGAGGCCCAGTATGAAGCGGACGATCATGTTGACGAGACTTGAGAGCGGACCGATGACGAAAAACAGCACGCGCACCAGAGGCGCGACGGCGAGCGCGAACCGGTCGGTCGCCGAGATTGCCCAGCTCTTCGGCAGGACTTCGGCGAAAATCACCAGAAGCGCCGTCATGATCACCGTCGCATAGGCCACGCCATTGGCGCCAAAAATGCTCAGAAACAGCGTTGTCGTCAGCGAAGAGGCGAGGATGTTGACCAGGTTGTTGCCGATCAGAAGCGCGCCGATCAGCCGGTCACGGCGGCTGATCATCACATTGACGAAGCCGGCGCGCTTGTCGCCCTGCTGCTCCAGCGTGTGCATGCGAGCGCGGGAGACGGCCGTCAGCGCCGTTTCCGAGCCCGAGAAGAATGCCGAAACGACGATCAGGCCCGCGATTGTGGCCATCAGCATCCAGTGTTCGGCGAAGAAGTGCGATAGATCGCTCAGCGTCATTGCGATTGTTTTTCCGTCAGGAAAGCCAGCACCTCAGACGGCGGGACATCATCGGCGATGAAGGCCTCGCCGATACCGCGCGTCAGAATGAAGGTGAGCTTCCCGCCCTTTACTTTCTTGTCCTGCCCGATTGCATCCATCAATATATCGGGCGGCGGCAGGTCGCCGTCAATATCACCGAGCTTGGTTGGCAAGCCTGCGTCCTTCAAATGCGCGACCACCCGCTTGGCATCATCGGGGCTTGCGAGGTTCATGCGCGCGGAAAACTCATGCGCCAGCACCATGCCGATCGCAACGCCTTCTCCGTGAACGAGGCGGGCGCTGTCATAGCCGGTTGCCCGCTCGAGCGCATGGCCGAAGGTGTGGCCGAGGTTCAGCAGCGCACGTACGCCGTTCTCGTGCTCGTCGGCGGCAACGACGGCGGCTTTCGCCGCGCAGGACCGCGCGATTGCCTCCACCCGCTCCGCGCCGCCGGAAAAGACGGCCTTGCGGTTCTTCTCAAGCCAATGGAAGAAATCGGGCTGGTCGATCAGGCCGTATTTCACCACCTCGGCGTAACCGGCGGCAAATTCGCGCGGGGTAAGCGTGTCGAGCGCGTCGGTATCGGCGAGCACCAGATGCGGCTGGTGAAAGGCGCCGACGAGGTTCTTGCCCTGACGGGTGTTGATGCCGGTCTTGCCGCCGACGGAGGAATCCACCTGGGCGAGCAGCGAGGTCGGGACCTGGATGAAGTGCACGCCCCGGCGCACGATCGCTGCGGCAAAGCCCGCCAGATCGCCGATCACGCCGCCGCCGAGCGCGATCACGGCATCGGAGCGCTCGATACGGGCATCGAGAATGAAATCGACGGCGGTGTGGAGATTTTCGAAGCTCTTGGTCTTCTCGCCTGCCGCCAGCGTCAGAGAGAAGGTCTCGATGCCGTCGGTCTGCAGGCTCTCGGTCAGCATGTCGAGATAGAGCGGCGCGACATGGGTGTCGGTGATGATCGCCGCCTTGCGGCAGTCGAGCCGGGCGAGGGTCTCGCCGCCGGCGCTTTGCAGCAGGCCGGAACCGATCAGGATATCATAGGAGCGATCGCCGAGATCGACACGGACGATCCGCTTGTCGGCTGTCTTTTTACTCTTCACGCGTATTTCCTCCGTCAAGGGCCGCAAGGGCCTTCAGCACGTCGCGCATCACCGTCTCCTTGCGGACATTGCGCGAAAGAACGGTGACATCCGCTTGCGCATAGACCGGATAGCGCTTGTCCATCAGGTCCTTCAGCGTCTGTTTCGGGTTTTCGGTCTTCAGAAGCGGTCTCGTCTGGCGGCGGCGGACCCTGTCCCACAGCGTGTCGAGGTCCGCCTTCAGCCACATGGAAAGGCCGGAACGGGAAATCAGCTCCCGGTTGGCCGGATTGATGAAGGCGCCGCCGCCGGTCGAGACGATTGCCGGGCCTTCCGTCAGGATGCGTTCGATCACCCTGGTTTCCAGCGCGCGGAATTCCGGCTCGCCATATTGGGCGAAGAGATCGGAAATCGTCATCCGCGCGGCGTCCTCGATCTCGTGATCGGTATCGACATAGGGCAGGTCGAGCGCATTGGCGACAAGCTTGCCGATTGCACTCTTGCCCGCGCCCATCAGGCCGACGAGGATCAGGTTGCGGCCGGAAAGCCCGGCAAGCGCCTTTTCCCTCAGTCCGGTTTTGCCCGTATCTTGCTTTGCGTTCATATTGCGCCCATTCTTTTCAGCCACGTATCGGCAAATGCCATAAGGGCGTCAAGCCGCGCGTCGAAGAATTAGGGTTTCAAAACGGATATCATCATTGGATCTTTCGGGCGCCCATATCGAAGCCTTCATCGAAATGCTGAGTGCCGAGCGCGGCGCGGCCAACAACACGCTTGCCGCCTATCAGCGCGATCTCGACGATTTCCGCGATTTTCTGATTGATCGCGGCGTTGCCGTCGACCTTGCCGCGAGCGCCGACATCGCCGCCTATCTCTCGGCCCTCGGCAAACGCGGCTTTGCCGCCAGTTCCCAGTCGCGCAGGCTTTCCGCACTTCGCCAGTTCTACCAGTTTCTTTACGGTGAAGGTCTGCGCGAGGATGACCCGACCGGCGTGATCGACGCGCCGAAAAAGGCGCAGCCCCTGCCAAAAACGCTTTCGGTTGCCGATGTCGACAGGCTTCTGGAACAGGCTCAGCGCGAGGCCGGCGCGCCGGGGCCGGGCCAGTTCGAGCGCATGCGCATGGCCGCGCTTCTGGAAACGCTCTATGCCAGCGGCATGCGGGTCTCCGAACTGGTGACGCTGCCGGCCGGCGCGCTCAAGCCCAACCAGCGGTTCCTGACCATTCGCGGCAAGGGCAACAAGGAGCGCGCGGTGCCGCTCTCGGTGCGCGCGCATGCGGCGTTGATGGCCTTTGATGCCGAGCGCAAGGCGCGCGCGGACGGGGCGGGCGATGACAATCCCCATCTTTTCGCCTCCAGGAGCGCGAGCGGCCACCTGCCGCGTCAGGTCTTTGCCCGCGACCTCAAGGGGCTTGCGGCAAGGGCAGGTCTGAAGACCACGGCAATTTCGCCGCATGTGCTGCGCCACGCCTTCGCCAGCCATCTTCTGCAGAACGGCGCGGACCTGCGCGCGGTGCAGGAAATGCTTGGTCATTCCGACATTTCGACCACGCAGATTTACACCCATGTGCTGGAAGAACGGTTGCGAGAACTGGTGGAAATGCATCACCCCCTTGCAAAACAGGCTAAAAAACGGGAATAAGCGGCACTAAATTGAAAGAGGAAGCCTTCTGGGCTCTTGCCCGGGCGCGTCAGTTAACCCACGGAAAGTTCGAAAATGTACAGCTATCTCGATTTCGAAAGGCCGATTTCCGATCTGGAAGCCAAGATTATCGAGTTGAAGAAACTTGCCTCCGAGGGCGAGGAAAGCATCGACACCTCCGAGGAGATCGCGCGTCTGGAGACCCGCGTCAGCGAGGCGATGAACGATATCTACGCCAAGTTGTCGCCCTGGCAGAAGGCGCAGGTTGCCCGCCACCCGCAGCGCCCGCATTTCGTCGATTACGCCAAGCGCCTGTTTACCGATTTCACCACGCTGGCCGGTGACCGGAATTTCGGCGAGGATGCCGCTATCCAGGCCGGCCTCGCGCGCTTTCGCGGCCGCCCCGTCGCCGTCATCGGCGAGGAGAAGGGCCATGACACGAAGAGCCGGCTGAAACACAATTTCGGCATGCCGCGCCCGGAAGGCTATCGCAAGGCGATCCGGCTGATGGAGCTTGCCGACCGGTTCAACCTCCCGGTGATCTCCGTGGTCGACACCCAGGGCGCCTATCCCGGCGTCGGCGCGGAAGAGCGCGGCCAAGCCGAGGCGATTGCCCGTTCGACGCAGATGTGTCTGAGGATCGGCGTGCCGATGGTGACGCTCGTCATCGGCGAGGGCATGTCCGGCGGCGCGATCGCGATTGCCGCGGCAAACCGCGTCTACATGCTGGAACATGCGATCTATTCGGTGATTTCGCCGGAAGGGGCCGCCTCGATCCTGTGGCGCGATTCCGCCCGCGCCAAGGAAGCAGCGACAAACATGAAGATCACCGCCCATGACCTGAAAGAATTCGGCGTGGTCGACGAGATCATTGCCGAGCCGGTCGGCGGCGCACACCGCAATGCCGAACATGTGATCGATGCGTCGGGCGACCAGATCGCCGAGGGACTTGCCCAGTTCGACGGCATGTCGGCCGATGAGGTTCGCAACGAGCGGCGGCAGAAATACCTCGCGATCGGGCGCAATCTCTAGCGCGCCGGCCCGAAAACCGGAGACGATTTTCGCAAATCACGCTATGCAGCTTCGATAGACCGGAGCATCCTTCGTGCGTCTGAGTGGATGCACGGCGTTCTGGTGCGCGCCGGTGATGCCGGAAAGGTGCGGGATGCCCGCTTGCGCGGTACCAGAGAAACGGTTAACGCTTTCTTGAAGTTTGGCTGTGCATTATGATCGCTGTGATCATTGATGGCGCAACGGCCGAGACGTTGCGTTTTGAGGCAAAATCCGGCAGGTTCCATCCATGCGTTTGAACGTCCTGGCCCCCATGGTTTTCGCCACACTGGCGCTGACGGGCTGCAACAGCTTTTTCGACAGTACCGACTTCTCCACTGTGCAGGAGAAGATGAACTACTCGTTGCCGTCTTCCATGGTCGCAAAGATGCGCGCCCAGGACATGGACAAGCTCGCGCCGATCACCATCCGGATCTTCAAGGAAGAAGGCATCCTGGAAATCTGGAAGCAGAAGCGAGACGGCACCTATGGCGAGCTCGAGACCTACGAGATCTGCGCCTGGTCCGGCAAGCTTGGCCCGAAGAAGAAGGAAGGCGACCGACAGGCGCCGGAGGGCTTCTATCCGCTGTCCAAGGGGCTGCTGAACCCCTATTCGCAGTATTTCCTCGCCATCAATACCGGTTATCCGAACCGCTATGACCGCGCCAACAGGCTGACGGGCTCCGATCTGATGATCCACGGCGCCTGCTCCTCGCGCGGCTGCTATTCGATGACCGACGAGCAGATCCTGGAAATTTTCGCCTTTGCCCGCGATGCCTTTTCCGGCGGCCAGCAGGCCATCATGCTGCAGGCCTATCCCTTCCGCATGACAGCGGAAAACATGGTGCGCCACCGCTATAACGAGAACTATCCCTTCTGGCAGATGCTGAAGGAGGGCTATGATTATTTCGAGGTCACCAAGCAGGTGCCCGATGTCGATGTCTGCGGCGGCAAATACGTCTTCAACAAGGATCCGGCCCAGGGCGGGGCGCTTGCCTCGGACCAGTCCTGCCCGGCGCTTGCCTCCAACATTCCCTCGCAATACATGATGGCGCTCGCCGAGCACCGGAGCGACTATCAGGATGCCTTCGAAAAGGCGCTGGCGAAGAACGGCGACAAGGTCTGGGTCGATCCGAGCGAGGCGGAGCGCAAGGCGCTTGTTGCCGATTTGCGCAAGGATCCGACCGATCCGCTTTACCAGCCGACGGGCTCTTCGCTCGAGGCGGGGCGCTATGTCACGATCGAACAGTATCGCCTGACGAAATACGGACCGCTGGAAACGCCGGAGGTCGACACTGTAACCCAGACGGCTGCCATTCCGGATATCCCCGCCGACATGCCGGCGGTCTCCGATGTGCCGATCCCGCAGCGAAGCCCGATGGCCGCCTATGCCGAGGAACCGGCGAAGAAGGACAAGCCCTTCTGGAAGTTCTGGTGACGCAGGACGGGCAGGCGACCGATCACTACGATCTTCGGGGGCTGAAGTGCCCGCTGCCAGCGCTGAAGGCGGAAAAGCGTCTGTCGCAACTTCCGCCCGGAGCGGTTCTGACGGTTGAGACCAGCGATCCGCTGGCCGTGATCGATATTCCGCATCTGTGCAACGAGAAAGGCCATCGTCTGGTCGCGTCCGAAAAGACCAAGGCTGGCCACCGTTTCGTCATCGCGCGCAGCGAAGATCCTAATATTTGAAGCCGAAGGCCGACAGCGGGTTGTCGTCGAGCGCTGCCCGGTCGGGCCGGTCGATGCCGGGGCGGTCGAGATAGGTTTCGAACAGGTCCCGGACCACCCTTTCCGCGAGGTCGCTGGTGATCACGACAAGACGCGTTGCCGGCTCCCCCTCCCATGCCTCAAGCCGGGTTGCCGGATAGACCGTGTCGCGCACGCCGTGGACCACAAGCGGCCGGTCATCGCCGGCGAGCGCCACCACGCCCTTCAGCCGCAGCAGGCTGTCGCCGTATTCCGCGGCAAGCCGGAGCTGGAAAGCCTGGATGATCGCGGGTGACGCCAGCCGACCGGCCGTGAGCGCAAAGGCGCGGATATGCGCGTCGTGGCGATTGACGTCGTGGTGGTGATGATGATGGCCGCCGGCATGTTGTTCCGCAGTGAGCCATTCGCCGACCGACGCGTTCTTGCGGGCGGCATCGAAAAGCCCGGTGACGAGCAGCGCGGGCGAGGACGCGGCCGGATCGGCGACATCGACGATTTCGGCCAGCGGGTTCAGTCCCTTGAGGCTTGCCAGCAGTTCATCGCGCGCTTCGGGCTTTGCCAGGTCTGTCTTGGTGATGACCAGGCGGTCGGCGACAGCTGCCTGGCGCGCGGCCTCCTCATGGCGGGAAAGCGTCTCGACGCCTGTCAGGGCATCAACCAGAGTGACTACGCCGTCGATACGGAAAGAGGCGGCGATTGCCGGATGGGCCATGATGGCGAGCAGCACCGGCACAGGGTCCGCAAGGCCTGTGGTCTCGATGATCACCCGACTCACCGGCTTTACCTTCTCCATCTGGATCCGGTCCAGCAGGTCCGCAAGCGTGTCGATCAGTTCGCCGCGCACGGTGCAGCACAGGCATCCGTTGGAGAGTTCGATGATCGAATCGCCGGAAGACTGCACAAGGAGATGGTCGATGCCGACCTCGCCGAACTCGTTGATGATGACGGCGGCATCGTTGAGCACCGGATCCTTCAGCAGCCGGTTCAGCAGCGTGGACTTGCCGGCGCCGAGAAAGCCGGTAACGATCGAGACGGGGATGGGGGCAGGCGGATTATACATGGATGGGGCTACTGGACGGGACGGGCATAGGGCAGGGGAACGGAGGTCAGGTTGTCGAGGGTCGACGCGGCCATTTCCGTATCATTGGGAAGGCGGTAGGCATCGACCGTCGGATAGTCCTTCTCAAGCGGCCTCAGATAGGGCGAGGAAAACATCAGATTGCCGTCGTCGTCGCGCAGCACCACGCGGTTCTCGGCCGCTTCGGCGCTGCAGATCTGGCTGGTGACATCGGCGACCGGACGGTCGGGAGCGGCCGGCGGCAGGTAGGTGTCAAGCCGTGGTCCGTCGCGGTCGCTTGTCGTCAGTCCGGTCTCCAGCAGTTCGGCAGCCTTTTCGGCCCGGGCCGGTACGCTCGGCGCGCCGAAGGCAACGGCGACCACCTCACGGCCATTGCGTTTTGCAAACGAGACCTGGTTGTAGCCGGAGGCGCAGACGAAGCCGGTCTTCATGCCGATCGCGCCGTCGAAATTGCCGATCAGGAGATTGGTGTTGCGGTATTTGCCGCTGTCGCTGGCGATGCCCGGAATGGTGAAATAATAGAGATATTCCGGAAAGCTCTTCTCGATGGCGATGGCGAGCACCGCCATGTCGCGCGCGGTCGTGTATTGGCCGGGCTGCGGGTTGCTCATCGAGTTCATGCCGTTGGCGTTGACGAAATGCGTATCCGTCATGCCGAGCGCCCTGGCCGTTTCGTTCATCCGCTTGACGAAGGCCTCGCGCCCGCCGATCGCATGTTCGGCAACGGCGCGGGCGGCATCATTGGCCGAATGCACGAGCATCATCTTCAGCGCGGTGTCGACGGTCACCCGCGTGCCCGGCGCGAAATACATCTTCGAGGCGGGCTCGCCCGCCGCGGCGGCGGAAAAGGTGATGGCGGCCTGCGGATCAAGCCGGCCGGCCTTCATGTCCTCGAACACCAGATAGGCCGTCATCAGCTTTGCAAGCGAAGCCGGGTACCAGCGCTTGAACGGCTCCTCTGCGGCCAGCACGCGATTCGTATTCGCATCGACGACGATATAGGGGCTGGCAAGCGCCGGGCTTGCCGCAGCCGCAAGGACAAGTGCCAACGCTACCAGCCACGGGGCCATCAGGGCTTTGAACCGGCGATGTGCGGGTCTTGTCGTCTGCAACACGAAACTGTCTCCACTTGCCTGATGGGCGGTATCGATATAGGCCTTGAAGGATGAAATCCTTGTGTGCGGTCCTCTGCGGTCCCACATGTATTACCGTCTTTTACAACGAATTTTAGAAAATTGCAGGGGTATGCTTAATGCCGGTGTTGAACAGTGCCGCCGAGATCCATGACGAGGCCACGACATGGCGGCGGTTTCTTCATCAGCATCCCGAACTCCTCTATGATGTCGAAAATACGGCCGCCTTCATTGCCGCGCAATTGCGATCCTTCGGCGTTGACGAGGTTGTCGATGGGATCGGCCGGACGGGCGTCGTCGGCATCATTCGCGGCAACCGCGAAGGCGAGCGCACGATCGGGCTCAGGGCCGATATGGACGCGCTGCCGATCGGCGAGAGGAGCGGCAAGGAATGGGCGTCCAGGGTTGACGGCAAGATGCATGCCTGCGGCCATGACGGCCATATGGCCATGCTTCTGGGGGCTGCCAAGTTGCTTGCCGAAACCCGCAATTTCGCCGGTCGCGTCGCGCTGATCTTCCAGCCGGCCGAAGAGGGCGGCGGCGGCGGCAAGGCGATGATCGATGACGGGCTGATGGAGCGGTTCGCGATCGCGGAAGTCTACGGCATGCACAATTATCCGGGCATGCCCGTCGGTCAGTTTGCCTCCCGCGTCGGCCCCATCATGGCGGCGACGGACGAGTTCAGGATCATCATCAGGGGCGATGGCGGCCATGCGGCCCAGCCGCAGAAATCGGTCGACCCGATCATCATCGGCAGCCAGATTGTCAATGCGCTGCAGACGGTGGTTTCACGCAGCGCCGATCCGGTGAGCCCGCTTGTCGTTTCGGTGACGGAGTTTCATGCGGGCTTTGCCCATAACATCATTCCCGGCGAGGCCGAACTCGGCGGAACCGTCCGCTCCTTTTCGCCGGAAAACCGCGATCTTGCCGAGCGTCGGATCACGGAGATCGCGGAGATGACGGCCCGCGCCCACGGCGGCGTCGCGGAGGTGCGTTACACCCGCAACTACCCGCCGACGGTCAACCATCCGGAAGAAACGGTTTACGCGCTTGCCGCCGCGAGCAGCGTCGCGGGCGAGAGCAATGTGTCCGACGATTTTGCCCCGTGGACGGCAGCTGAGGATTTTTCCTATATGCTCGAGGCGCGCCCCGGCGCCTTCATCCTCATCGGCAACGGCGATACGGCCGAACTGCACAACGCCGAATATGATTTCAACGACGAAGCGCTCTCCTACGGCATCTCCTATTGGGTCCGGCTTGCCGAAACGCGCCTGGCCGGCTAAGAGACGACGCCGCATTCATGCAATTCAGGGCTTTTCACATCGCCCCTGCTTTTGTATTGAGAGGCAAGTGGTCCCGTAGCTCAGCAGGATAGAGCATCAGATTCCTAATCTGAGGGTCACGCGTTCGAATCGCGTCGGGATCACCAATAAAATCAACACCTTAGGTTATTTTTTTGGCTATTGTGTCGTTACGGCTATTGCGACCAATTGTCGTTTATTTTCAATGGTTTTTGTGGACAGTTGGCAAATTGACGCGACACAGGTGCAGCATAACGCGGCTTACTTATTCCTGTTCTGTTCTTCTATTCGTGACGAATCCTTCGCCTAAGCATTTGCAGTGGCGTCAAAATCGCGAAGTTCCACGAAAATGCGCCAAAACAAATCGGTAGAGCATCTCCGGCATTCTTACATTCAGCGGGAACGCTCTTGAACCGCTAAGTCTATTTTGAACCATAGCGATACCGCCTGATGTAGCTCGAGCGCCCTTGCGGCAATAAAGCTGCTATGGACTCTCCTAATCGTCTCTCGGTGGTTTTCACGGGGTACTCGCCCGCCGTTTTGAGGTGTGCCTTGAGATTGGCGAACGTCATCCCAAAGGGATCGCGGTCAGGACTATTTGGCAGGAAAAGTCGGGTGCGCGCACATTTCTGATCAAATCGCGCGCTAACTTTCATTTGCAACCCCCCCCCCCGCTTGTCGAGGACTATTGAATGATTAATATTCAGAGTTCTCGAAAAATACTGATGCGCTTTTAGATAGGAGCGCTATGTCACCGGCGTCATCTATATTTTAATTATATATTTAAATTTTATATAATTGTATTTTACTTCCAGATAACTCGTTTCATCTGGGTCTGCGCCCAGCTTGCATAAACTGGATCAATTCCCTTCGCGAAGGCGATCAAGCCATTGATGTGTTCCATCAATGCGAACACGCTGCGAGCTTGCAATTTTTTTGCATACCTAGCAGGGCCTATCCCGTGCGGCCCGATTTGATGAATATGCATCCTAAGCCGATTTCGAAATTCCTTGGTCAATCGGGGAGTCGGTCCGTCTACCAACAGGCCCAAAACAACCTTCCGGGCTCCTGGCGGAACGACCTGAGTCTTTAATTCATTCGGGACAAAACCGTACCGCTTCAATATTGAAAAAAAGCGGCTGATTGCTTCCTCGGCTTGCATCCGAGTGAAACCTTTTGATGACGTGGAGAAAGTCATATCGTCAGCATAACGACTAAAATTTAGGCCGTATTGCTTTGCGCAGTCAGCGATTTCATTATCACAAGGGAGCATAACGAGGTTAGAAAGCATCGGACTCGTTGGAGCGCCCTGAGGTAGGTGTCCTACTTCGTTTTGCGTCTTGTAGGCTCTTATTGAATTATACTTCTCGACGTTGTAGGTCCACTTTTTTGTTGAAATCGAGTTATACTCGGTCGAAATTGTTTTCTTTGTGCACAGCCTTGACATTTCAAAGGAGACCAAAGGCTGGTATCCCATGCGACGAAAGACTTTGTAAATTTTTCTCTCGTCAATTGACTCAAAGAAGTTCGATATATCAATTTTCAGAATCCATCGAGAATTGCAGTGTATTTCTGCCGCTTTATAGACGCTATCCCCTGGCTTGAAGGCAAAACTATACTTGCTGGTGGATCCATATTTGCATATATTCGCATTAATCCAGCGTTGGGTCATCATTAGCTCATTGCTTGGTACGCAAATATTTCTTTTTTGTATTTTACCTTCTTTACTTCGTGTTTTTTTTCTAATCTGAAATACTCTGTATTTTTCCGGTTCTTTTCTCTCAATTACTTCGCGTAAAAAATTATAGCTACCACCAGAACAGAGTGCTAAATGCTTTAAGCTGAAAATAGGTTGCGCTCCTGGCGAATTTACGCGAATCCGCTGAGCTATTTCTAAAGCGTTGCTGATTGTCTGGGGATCAATTTGGCGCTTCTCGGCCAAAATTTCAAAATGTTGAGGAGCCCAGCGATTCATTTACTTCGAGCCCTTAGGGCTCCAAAGAGAAAGAGCTTGTAGAAGGCCACGCACGTTAAGCAAGTTCTTTCTCATTGGTGTCTCTGTAGCGTGCTCCATCGCGAGCTTACGGTAATCCTTCACCCGGCATAGAGATGCCCCTGCGGGCATCTACAGTGCAACATCGGAAGATGATGTCGCAAAGTTCTAAATTCTCACTTAGGCATCCTCAACTGAGTCGGAGAGTAATGCAAATCCTCCATCGAGGACAGCTTAATTTGCTTCCTTTTGGGCTTGATCAAGTAGGACAAGTAGGACAGCTCGCGTCTTGCCTGTTCAGTTGGCCTAAACTGCGCATCTATCCACCCGGCCTTTAGGAATTGATCTAGTGCCATTCCGCACTCTGAAATGGTCAAGCCGCTCCGAGAGGAAACTGTTTCGAGTGTGCGGGGCTTCTTCCTCAATGCTGATATGACAAGAAAAAAAATCATTTTCTCATGACCCATTCTGAGGTCATCCGAAATGGAAGATAATTTATCTTTGTACCTGTTTCTTAAAATTTCCATGTTCCGCTCGTGCTGTAATTTTATGCTTCCAAAATCTCGCGGGTTCACCGACCTTCCTCTGTATAACGGCATCCACTTCTTTCCCTTTGAAAAAAGGAGCCTGGGAGCATTATTCGGTATACCATGACTGAATGAAATTAAGGCGCCGTATCCGCCGTATCCTAGGCGCGGAATTGCAGACTCGTAATCCTTTGGTCCATATTTTTTACATAGATTATTTAAGAGGTGATTTAAATCTCCATCGATATTTTCTATAGTTTGACAAGCCTCATGTAAGTATACATTGGGATTTGGTTTTCTTGTTTTGATTTTGTTGATCGACGGCTCAATTCCCGAGAAGGCAATCACCTCGAATTCAAACAATTTTCCTGAGTTCCAGCTTTTAACGCTAGCAAGCCTCCAGGCGGACTGCAGGTATTTCGATACTCTGTTGCCGCTTCCGATAAAGTCGGTGACAATAATGAAGCGCCTGATTTTTTGTCTCTGATAACGTCGGGGCCAGGGTGGCTAAACGCATATCCTGGAAAGTCCCGAACCGATTGCGTTATCAGATTTGCTGTTTTTCCTTCACTTCCGACTTCCGGATATTTTTTATTCTCTGAAATAATCGGTTGTGGGCCCAAGCCGACAGATCTTCTTGGCTTCTTATTTTCGTTGAAAAGCCTATTGGGAGCTCCCTTCCAAGTGCGAATAGCTCTTTCACTGTAAAGTCCAACAGGTGTTTCACCTGAGCCGATTCGTTTTTTGATCAGAGATAACATTGCACTCTCGAACTCATCTGCTGAAACACGACGAATCAAGCTAAGGAGTTTGTATGCCAAGGGTTCGTCTGCTCCAAATTGGGCTAGCCAAGCGACCGTTTCTTCGCCACTTTCAGAGAAGTCCAAGCCTGATATTTTCATACAGTCCTCACTGGTGTGCTTCTATATGTCTCGATTCTCTATATGTCTCGATTCTAAAGACATTTTCGATATTGAGGCCCAACATACCACCAATGAGGTTTTCTCGCATATTCTCGGAGGCGTCGGTGTCGGGAGCTGACCGCTACCGTGTTTGCCCAAATCGCGCTCACTATCCAAACGAAGCCGCTCCTGCTGAATTGTTTGCTATATTGTCAGTAGTTTTTCGTTTCAATCTTCTGGAATTTCATGAAGGCATCTGATGTTTCGCGAGGATAGAGTATTTCGCTCTGCGTCTCAGATCGGAGCGACTGTTGGCATTTTGTTTTTTCTGCCGCTTTTGATTCGCTGCCATTTTGGGTGAGAAGGTGCTCGCCAGTAGCGACGGGGCTTATTGCAACTTTCTCTTTCGTCTTCAGTTTCTCATATCGGAGGGGCTGCTTATTGATCCAACTGAGACTAGCTACAGGTTTGGTCACTCTGAAACACCTCTCAAAAATACGCCATCTCCTCGGACCACTCCTCGCTGTCATAAACGGACAGGCTGCTTTCCCCGGCAGCGGCGCGGCTGATGGCCATAGCGGCAGCAACCGCGCCGTCAATGCGATCCTTGCTCTTGCCCTTGTGGAAGGCCTTGTTGCCCGCTGCGTCGGTGTGAATGGCGATGTTTTCAAAATTCCAGCGTAGCACCGGATGTCCGCCATGGATCAGGCGACGGCCGAGAATGGCGCGTTCGAGTTCCTTGATCGCCGGGGCCATCGTCACCCAGCCTTGGCGCATTTCCACGGCCGGGAAGCCGTCTTCCTGAAGGTTGTTCAGCATATTGCGGGCCATGTGCGGGTCAAAGGCGATCTCGTGCACATCGAAGCGGGCGCAAAGCTCGCGAATGTGATCCTCGACAATGCGGTAATCGATCACCTCGCCCGGTGTCGGGATGATATGGCCCTGTTCGGCCCATTCAGGATAGGGAACGCCGTCACGGTCGGCACGACCGCGCAGATTGTCTTCCGGGCAGAAGAACCATGGATGGACGATATAACCATCGCCATTGCGCCACGCGGCCACCACGGCGGTCAGATCGCTGACGGCTGAGAGGTCAACGCCGATCCAGCACGGCTGGTCTTCCATCTCGTCGGGATCGACGGGGAAGCTGCCCTCGTCATAGATCAGCATATCGACAAACGGATCGGCGGAATGATCCAGCCAGACATTCAGATGAAGCTGGCGGAAGGCTTCGCGTTCGCCGGGGCGTTCCTGTGCCTCGCGGGCAAGCTGACGCAGGCCGTCAATATCGGGAAAGCCATCGGCAAGGCCGGGATTGGCCCGATACCAGTGTGCTTCATCGCGCCAGTCGGCATCACGCGGGGTTTCAAACAGGATCGGAAGCGTGCCGGGATCATCGATCTCGCCACGGGCCACCTTGCGGGCATAGTCGTAAAAGTCGGCCGCAAGATTCTCGCTGCCCCGTCCGGCCGTCGATATCACCATCAAAAGCGATCCTGGCACTTTCGTTAGGCCGGTGCGCACCACGTCCCATAACTCGCGTTTCTTCCACGCATGCAGCTCGTCCACGAGGGCAAACATCGGTGTGCGGCCGTGCTGTGTGCCTGCATCGGCCGAGATCGCTTCAAGGAAGGCATTGCTGCGCGGCGCTGTCAGCCGGTTCTTGCTGTCGGTGAGTTTGAGGCGGCTTTCGGCCTTCGGAATGGCCCGAACAATGCCGATGGCTTCATCATAGGCGATACGCGCCTGCTTGCGGTCGGATGCGGCAAAGATCGCCTCGCCACCGGGCACAGCTTCCGGGCCGATAGTATGGAGAAGGCCAAGAGCCGCCCCCAGCGAGGTCTTGCGATTGCCGCGCGGCAGAAGCATCGCGACATTGCGCACCGTCCGGCGGCCGTTGGCATCGCAGGGGCCATAGATGCGCCGGACAATCCGCTCCTGCCATTCGGTCAGATCGAAGGCATGGCCGGGAAGCCGGGATTTCGGGTGGCGGAGCATGCGCAGGAACTGAACGGCCCTTTCGCCATAGCCGAACGGATCGGGGATCTCGGAGCCGTCATAGATCCAGTCAGGGTAAGCGTCAGAAACTGAAGAGGCCGAACTGGTCACTGTCTTCATCCTTGTCCTGTTTCATGCCAGAGCGGGCGCGGGAGGCCGGTGTCAGGCCAAGTTCGGCCGATAGCCGGACAATCACGGCCTGAGACTTGCCGAGAAGGCTGCTGGCGGGGTTTTGCTTCAAACTGCCGTCCGATGCCCGCACCACCGCCCCATGCTCGTCTATGGCCTTCTGTGCCTGCCGCTCGTTCCACTTGGCGCGGATATAGGTTTCGACCGTGCCCAGCATGGCTTCGTTCAGGATTTCCCGTTCGGTGAGATCGGCAACCACCGTATCCCATTCACCCGTCATCGCCTCCGGCAGGCTGTCGGGCATCGGCGGGGCTTCGGTGAAGGCGTCCTCCAGCGCATGGGGTGCCGCCTTCGGCCCGCGTGTCGTCCCCATGGTCAAAAACTCCAGTTGCGGTATTCGTTGACGATCTCCCGCACGCCAAGCGGCACATAGCGCGGGCTGGCATCGATCAGCACGGCATCGCGGTTGGCGTACCAATGGCCGGTCAGCATCAACACGGCCTGCTGCAGGGATGCCGGGATCGGGTCTTGGCCCTCATCTTCCCGTCCAAAGGTCTTTTCAATGCGAAAGCCCAGAAGCCGTTCGATATGGTTCTGGGCTGCAATGAGCTGGTTTTCGATCAGCGCGTCGTCATCGTCAAAATCTACACGCAGGTGAAGCTTTGCCTGTTCAAGCGTGATTATCATCTTCGGGCACTTTCATATATTGATCGCGGAACATTAGAACTGGTGAAGTTGTTCGGAGATTCGGAAGGATTAAGCACAACCATGCGTGCTACTGATTTGGTGCAGCAGGCTTATTTCATGGGAAGCAGAAGCTTTCCGCAGCTTGAGAAAAAATGGGTCGGTGTGATGCATCGCATTCGCGCTGATGCCGGAACGGCTCACATTGTTCCATTTGCATCGACCTACAGGTTGGACTTGTTGCTGAGAAAACTTGAAGCTGAGCGGACAGAGGCAGCAAGCAGCGCCGCGCAAAACGCGGTGCAGTTGAACGATGACTTGATGTTCCTTCTGGCCGAATCTTGGGTGTTGCGGAGTTATGAAATCGTTCGTGTTGCTAAGAACCGAAAGCCAAATGCAGATGAACCGTTGGGTCCGAAGTTGCACGAACTGTATAACAATCTGTCGGATGTAAGGATCCCAATAGCGAAAGCAGAGATCCGAGGCGCGAACAGAAGAAGCCAAGCAAAACCGTCGGAGGCCCGGAGGGACTGGTTTTACCGCGAATATACCGACGACGACAGCTACCTGATTCGACGAGAGATTTGCGAGATCACAGGCTCTGCGTGCTGGTTTCCAACGGCTCGGAAAGAGAGACGAAGCAAAAAGATTGCTCGCATAGAACTTTCGGACCAATTCCTTCACCTCTACGATTAAGACCATCGCCGCCGTTCTTCCGCCTGCTTGGCGCTGTTGTGGCAGGGCGTACAAAGCGGCTGCCAGTTGGCCTTGTCCCAGAAGAGATCGTGATTGCCCTTGTGGGGACGGATATGATCGACAAGGGCAGCCGGTGAACCGCAGCGCATGCAGACGGGGTGTGCTGCCAGATAGGCCTTGCTTTCCCGCTGCCATTCGGCGGTATAGCCGCGTTGTCTGGCAGATGGCCGCTTGGCATCGAACCGGGCCTTGCGCTCCCGGTTCTGCTTGGCCACGCGCTCGCAGCGCATGCCGCTTTCATGAAGCTTTCCGCAATAGCCGCAAACGCGCGCGCCTTTCTTCGGCATGTCTGTCTCTCCGGGTGAGGATTGAATGAAGTGCGGCCGTGTCACCTTGAACCGTGCGTAAACGCCAGGAAACGAGCGCCGGGGGTGGCAGGTGACTTTTCGCTGTTCGGCGGGCCGCGTCACCGTCAAAGAACCCCCCGTTAGTGAACCGGCCGCGTGTTCGCGCTGCCGAGAAGCAGAATGGCGGCAACGGCAATCGAAGTGCCGCTGTTCTTCGTCAGATGAAGCCGCAGGAAGCGCTTGTAGCCGCGATAGCCGATGCTGGTCATGCTATCGGCGGCAAGGCTCTTCGGAGCCCGGTTGTCGAGCTGGTCAGCGTCAACGGCGCTGAAGTCTTCGCCGTCGTCGCTCTCTTCCAGCGTGGCGGTAAAATCGCCATCACCGGCAATGCCGCCAGTGCCAATGATCACGGCCGCACTGTCAAAGCCCTGAAGGTCGATGACCGGGCCGTCGGCCGTGGCGGTTGCAATGCCGGGTGTCAGGGCCGTGCGAACGGCAATGTTGTTTGCGAGATCACGCATGGGAATGTTCCTTTCGGTGTTTGGTGCCTGGCTTACTTCGCGGCCATCTTCAGCTTGCGGAAGCGGGCCGCCTGCAGAACCTTGCCGCCCACGCGCCTTGTGGCATGAACGCGGGTCAGGCCGGAGGTTGCCAGCAGGTAGGGATTGACGAGGACGGACAAGCCGATGCGGTCCACAATGCGATAGGCCGAGAAGTCGCCATAGATGATCGGAAAGGCGTTTTCCGCGATGCCGGGCATGTCGGTCATTTCGACCACGGGACGGCCGAGCAGCGTTTCCGGCTGGCCTTCCTGATAGCTGGGCTGCCAGAGAAAACGGCCGTCGCCATCCTTCAGCGTGCGCAAACGGCCAAGCGTGGTGCCGTTCATCGCCCATGCGCCCCGGTTGCGATAGGTCGCAGGCAGCGAATAGAGAAGCGCGATCAGCGCGGCCGGATCGATATTGGCGGCATGGCCATTGGCAAGAGGCCGGATATCGGCATTGGTCATGAAGCCTTCCGGCTGCAGCACGCCATTGCCGTTGACGAATGCCGCCCCTTCCTTGACGCCAAAGTCTTCAGACAAGGCCAGATTGACTTCCGCCTCAGCCTGTCCGGCGCTGTCAGCCAGAAGCTGGTTGGAGACATCGACATAGGTCTTCAGTTCCTTGACCGGGATTTCCGCCTGTCCGAAGCCCGGCTGTGATTCCTGCTGTTCCTGCGTTTCGCCGCCCCATGTGGCGTTGGTGATGCCGGTGCGCTTTGGATAGATCACCGACGCCCCGCCGGTCGAAGACACGGTTGCCACAGAGCGAACCGGCGAGAACTCGTAGAGATCGCGAATGAACTCATTGGCCATTTCGGCCGGTGCCAGATAGCCACCGCCGGGATCGGAGGAGACCGTGAGCGCCTTGCGTTCTTCCGAAGGCATGGCATCGCCACGGGTGAGATAGGCGGCAAAGGCCTTGCGCTCTTCGGTGATATCGTCATGACCGGAACCGCCAAAGCCGCCATCGGGGCGGTTGGCTTTCGTCTCAAGCGCCTTCAGACGCTCTTCCAGCCTGTCGGAACCGGCCTTTTCCTCGACGGCCTTCAGGCGTTCGTCCACCGTGCGGGTGAGGTCTTCCAGTGCCTTGTTGACGATACCGGCCGGGTCGTCTTCACCGCCGGTCTTGGTGATGATCTGCGCCGATCCTGCCAGCGCCTGCTTTTGAAGGTGTTTCATTTGCTTACCTTTTTGAGATGCGCCGTGGCGCGGTTGAGGGCTTCAGCCAGAGACAAAGCCCGGATGGCATGTTTGGCGCTTGCGACATGCGCGCCGGGATGCATGGGAACCGTCACAAGGCTGACTTCGATCAGCTCAAGCGCGGTAATGGTGCGGCCGCCGCCCTTGCGGGGTGCTGCCTTGCGGGTGACAAAGCCAACCGAAAGCCCGCGTACAGCCCCGGCCTTCACCAGTGCATGGACCTCGCGGGCGCGGGTGAGGTCGTTCACCAGAAGCGAACCCTTGACCTTCAGGCCGTCGGCCTCTTCGAAAGCGTCCGTCCATGTGCCGACCGGGTCGCCGTGGTCATGGGCAAACAGCATCGGCAGCGGCAGGGAGATGCCAGCAAACGCACCTTTCTCGATCACGTCGCCCACGCGATCAGGCGCACCGAAGGGCCATGCCAGCCCCTCGATTGCGCCGCTGTCGTCGGGAACAGCCAGTTTGGTTTCGATGAAGAAGCGTTCCATGGTTCAGACCTCTCCCTTGCCGGCCGCGTCAGGCTTGGCAGCCTCAGCGTTGGCATCGGTGTTGATATGCGGGTTGGAAAAGGCTTCGCCGCCCTCGTAGGGCGGCAGGTCCAGCCAGTGGCGGCCTTCATTGGCGTTCAGAACACGCGAAGCAATCAGCGAGGAAATCGCCGTGGCCCGGTGGGTGAGGTCAGCGCGGGTCAGGTCGTCACGGTCGAAGACAAGGCGATAGTCGGCGCGTTCTTCAGGCGTGAACAGCGCCACGCGGAAAGCGCCCTCAAGGGCGCGCAGCCAAGGCTCCAGCGTATAGGACAGAAACTCCTTGCCCATCTGTTCGGAGTTTGACCATGTGGCCCGCTCAAGGTCGTAGATCATCGACGGCGGCACACGAAAACCACGGGCGATTTCGAGGATCTGGAACTTGCGGTTTTCCAGAAATTGCGCATCGGTGGAATTGAAGGTGATCGGGCGGAAGGTCGCGCCATCCCAAAGGATCGCTGTGCGGCCGGAATTGTCCGTGCCCTCATGCGCCTTGCGCCATGCGACGGACATCTTCTTGAGGCCTTCGTCGCCCAGCCCCTTCGCCATTTCGATGACACCGGACGGGCGGGCGCCATTCCTGAACAGCTTGCGGGCGTGGGTTTCCATGTCCTTCGCCGTGCCGATGGCGTCGGCTGCCAGAGACAGGCACGACCGGCCGAACGGGCCGCGCAGGTAGATCACGTTGCCAGCATCTTCGGGGCGGTTGTTGATGCGAAAGCGCGGTTCGCTCCGGCCATCGGTGGAGAAATCCACCGTCACATGCGACGGCTCGTAACGGATGATTTCCCGCACCTCGCCGCCGACACGATTGATCCAGGCCACCGCGCCCCGGTCATGGGTCAGCGCCGTTGCGACAAGATCGCGGATCAGCTCGAAGGTGGAAGTCCAGTCATTCGGCCGGTCGGCCAGAAGTTTCGAGACCGGGTGCGTGGCATCCGGCGTCCATGTCGTGCCCTCGCGCCGTTCCACCCGGATATCGAGCGTTGCGCAGGCTTCGGAAATCAGGCGAATGGCGCTTTGAACGGCTGGAACCGTCAACGCCACCACAAGCGAAACGCCAGAACCAGCGCCCGTGCTGCCGGTAAACAGCGCAAGCTCCGCCTCAGTCGGTTCGGCAAGGGATTTCTGTTCGGTTTTGGAAAATGGCCATATCTTCATAGGCCGGGAGAATAAAATAAACGCGCAATATTTTAAATATATCGTTTATTTTCAATAGCTTAAATATATTTCCAGCTGCTGCAAACCCATACAAACGAATGTCACCGATGCCCACGTGTTGCATGAAAAAAATCGAGAATTAGGATGAAACATCGCAACAAAGTAGCCTCAATCATATCAACTCTTTGTTTTAAAACATATTTTCTCTCTAATTAGGAAAAATCACGCGCAAACCTACCCGCGCCGGTCCCGCAAAACGGCCGAAAGTTTAAGACCACCCCCCGGCCCTCAGCGGCCGGTCTCGGCGCGGTCTCGCCAGCGTCCAGCATCTTCGAAAACCTGCCCGCAAATTCGCTCGCTCCAGTCGTTGGTCGCAGCATCAAGCAAGCTCTCAAGGCTTCACTGCCGCCGGTTACCTCGACGTTATTCTGAGCACGTTGCTCGCTTCACCGATAGCCTGTTCGTTCAACGCAGCCTTGAGGCGCGCAAGAAAGCGGTCAAAGCCTTTCGGGCCGCAATCGGGGAAGTGAACCAGTTGACCTTGCGCAGGCGGCAGCGGCCAACCTTTATTGCGATAAACCGCCGACCATTGACGCCATAGGCGGTTGTCTTCCGATGCCGCAACAGGCTCCATCTCATAAGCCAGATCATCGAAAGCATCTGCCCAGCGTTCGGGGTTGCCGAAGTTCTCGTAGACGTTCGGCCAACCATGCTGTGCCTGATGATCCATCAGCCATTCCGGTCGTGGATCTCTGCGAACGATTGGCGGTGGTGGTGGCAACGGTCCCGGTCCCTTGATTAGGACAGACAGCACCGCAACGGCCGCTGCCGCAGGTGTGATGCGCTGAACGTCCAGCTCACTCCCTTCCTCCCGAGCCTTCTGCCGGTCGGCTGGGTGCAGCGTTTGCGGTGTCGGTTCGTTTTCCGTCTGAGTGCCTATATCAGAGATTTCATTCAAAGATTTATTCAAAGAGGTTTGGGGGACACACACGTCCACCCCAGAAGGACGCTCATGTCCTCCCTGATGGACACCAGTGTCCACCCCAGAAGCTCTCAAACCGTCGATCTCTGAACAGGGTGGACTCTTTTGTCCACCCTCTCCATAGATCATTGTATCTCTTGTATTTTTTCTGCTGCGCGATGATATAACCGCGAAGTACTGCAGTGAAACGTGACCGCCGCCATAATGCCTTGTCTTGATGTGCCCACGGTTCCGCAAAAGGCTGACCGCTCGCTGAACGCTTTTTTCAGAGCATCCGACACGGCCCGCCAACGTCGCATAGCTTGGCCACGCGTTGAGAACCCCGCTGTCACCAAAACGCTTGCGGTTGAAGTGCTGCGAGATGAAGAAGGCGACATTCGTCGCAACGCTCTTGCTCAATGCTTCATCGCTAAAGACCTGATCAAGCCAGGCCATGCGCAGGCGCGTGTAGTCATCGCCGCTCATAGCCTTCTCCAACATTGCGATAGTGCTGTGAAATCGACTGTCCGAGCGCTGAGATGACACACAAAATGAATGGAGCCGCAGAAGCGGCTCCAGAATGTGTCTTTGCTGATGACGTCATCAGGCCATTTCCTTCCTGATGACGTTGGGCACCGGCTCAAATTTCTCAAGCCTGTCCAAAGCCTGATCAAGGCGCTCAATGGCAATATCAGCCACCCGACTGATCGAGCCCGCCTGAATGTCGCTCACCATTCCAGCAGCAAGCTCAATGACCCTCATGAGATCGCGGACGGAGCAGAGTTCGTCATTCAGATTGATGTAGTCGTCACGCGTAAAGGCCTTTGTGCTACCACCTGCGCTCCGTGCCGAGGTTGAAACGCCGGGTGTTGAGGCAATTGTCTCTCCACCCGAAGCCATGCTATCGGTGTTTCCGTTCATATTTACTTCCTAGCGGGAAATTTGAACCATGGCTCGGAGAGGTTGCCGCCTCTTCCGAGCCGTTTTGAGCCGGTCACGCAGCAGCTTCACTGAAGAAGTGCTCAAGGTCGCTGCGACGAGCCACCCAGCGGTTACCAACTTTTTTTGCTGGTAATTCTCCCTTTTGAAGCATGAAAAATGTTTGCTGCGGTGATCGGCCAATTATCTTTGCGATCTTGCTGGCTCCCCAAATCAGGTCCATGGCTGCGTTTGATCCGCTTTGCATCGCTTAACACTCCATTAGAATTAACGACACCAAATTAGTGTCGCACCAAATTGGTGTCAAGACATGGTGTCAAAATAGTGCTATTGATTATCCACATTGAGTAGAAAGGTGCGCTGAATGGCTGATGAAAATGAAGTTCGGATCACGTTGCGGCTGCCGGAATCCCTGCGAGACCGAATTGCAGCGGCCTCGGCGAGGAATGAACGTTCCATGAACGGGGAGATCGTCGCTACGCTTGAGGACTACTATCCTGATCACATGACAATCGGCGAATTCTTTGAAGCATGGGTTCCAAAATTTGCTGCGCAAGACGACGATTCAGGTCGCAGGGAAGTCATTGCGGAAGCGAACAAAGCTGCTGCTGCGTCTGGTGCCAACTTCCGAGTGGTCGAAGAAGAACATAAGGGCCAAGTTGTTTTCTTGGTTAGGTTCACTGACTCCGATATGGATAACGTAAAAATAGCCTTGTAGAGATGTTTTATGTCTGTTCGAAAGCGCACATGGAATAATAGCAAGAAAGAAGAGAGATCGTCTTGGGTTGTTGACTATGTTGATAACCAAGGCAAGCGTCGCCAAAAGACATTCCGGCTCAAGAAGCAAGCCGATCAATTTGCGCTTAGAGCCTCAACTGAGGTGCGTGACGGGATTCATGTTGCGGATAGTGCCAGTGCAACGGTTAGCCAGGCTGGAAGGTTCTGGATAGCTAGCGCGGAAGCCGCTGGCCTTGAGCGAACTACGGTTGCCAACTACCGATGTCATCTTGATCGGCATATCACCCCCTTTATAGGCGAGCTAAAGCTCTCTGGGCTCAATGTGCCAACCATCCGTGCATTTGAAGATGAACTCCGCGCGGCTGACCGTTCGCCACAAATGGTGCGCAAGGTACTTGTGAGTCTCGGTTCGCTGCTGGCAGATGCTCAGGAGAGGGGACTCGTTGGCCGCAATGTTGTGCGTGATCTCAAAGGCCGTCGCCGGACCAATGAGAAACGTCAGACAGTCCGTCAGAAAGGCAGGCTCAAGGTCGGCGAAGACATTCCCTCTCGCGAGGAAGTCAAAGCGCTTATTGCAGCCTTGCACGGCCGATGGAGGCCGCTGCTGCTGACCGCGATTTTCACCGGTCTGCGTGCATCCGAGCTGCGCGGCCTTCGCTGGCAGGACGTCGATCTTGATCGCCGCGAAATTCATGTCCGGCAGCGCGCCGACCGGTTCAACGAGATCGGTCCGCCGAAATCTGGAACAAGCGAGCGATCGGTTCCAACACCGCCCATGGTCGTCAATGCGCTGCGAGAATGGAAGTTAATCTGCCCGAAACGCGACACAGGTGAATTCGATCACAATGGCAACCGCGTTCTGGAACAAGAGCTCGTGTTTCCAAATGGTGCAGGTAATGTCGAGGGCTTGAACAATATCGTTCGGCGCGGCCTTCAGCCGACCCAGATCGCGGCCGGGATCACGATAGATACTGGCGAGGTTGACGGGGAGGGGAAAGCGATCCTCGCCGCTAAATATCCAGGCATGCATGCTCTGAGGCACTTCTACGCTTCATGGTGTATCAATCGGCAGGAAGACGGTGGCCTCGCACTGCCGGCGAAAGTGGTCCAGGAGCGAATGGGGCATTCTACCATCGCAATGACCATGGACCGATACGGCCACCTGTTCCCGCGCGGTGACGATGCTGACGAGCTTGCGGCGGCTGAGAGAGCGCTGCTGGCGTGACTGGGATAGGGAGATATCTTCGCAGATCAATCTTGCTTCTAGTGGCGGGCATAAGCCTTCTGCTGATAGCGCTTTACTGGGCCGCTGCCCCTGATTGGAGCTGGTTTTCATTTGCGTACGATATTGGCGTCGGAGGATTGATCAGCCTCTTCTTTTACTGGCTCTTGGTCCATATCCCTTTCTCTCGGAGGGTGAGTGCGCTCCGTCGCCACATATTGTTGCGATACCATGATATGAAAAGGGAATGCGTAATACAGCTTTTGTTCGCTTCTGGGATGCCGTCAGTCAACTCTGATCTCTGGAGCGAGCTGGAGGCCCCTGCGGCTTTCAGAGAGCACTTTTATGCGAACCAACGTGAACTTTGGTACAAAGCACTTAATGAGCTCGATTATGGCGAGTCGTTCTGCTTCGAAGCAATTATCCGAGCCATGGAACGCTTTCGGCTAGAGCTTGATTTTGTGCTGGATAAAACTGAGCTAGATGACGAAAGCTTCCTGCGGCTAAGGGGGCTAGTCCTCCGTCTTCACGACATGTCAAAGGTTCAGCGAGGGACCGAGGATATGAAGAGCTTTTTCGGGACGCTTCAGACAATTCTCGGAGGGTGGACGGGTGACGGAACCGTGGACTACGATCCGATAGAGCGGCTTCTGAAAGGTAAGTCTATCGCAGCATGAGCGCAACAAAAGCGCTCTTTTTTAAATGAAATCAATAATATGAGTTTTCTTCCTAATCTGAGGGTCACGCGTTCGAATCGCGTCGGGATCACCATTTTTTCTTATTTATTTCGATTGCTGTAACCGCTCCGGGAAATTTCCGGGCGAGGGTAGAGCTCGCTCCAGCAAAGTGCAATCGTATGGGTTCGCTGGAGGGAGAGTTCCGTCTCCCGCGAGACAAAGCGCTACACGAAAAACGAGTATCTATTGTTGACCTTCGTTGGTGTCGGGTTGATAGTCAGGTTGGAATGAAATGCTGCGCCGGCGGGGGGCGTGCTTATGGTTGTCGGTGTGCCGTTGCGGCATGCGCCGGTCCGGCGGGGCGTGGATGTGCAGTCAGGAGAGCAGGAGCGGCAGGCTGCGGGACGGTTTGTGTTTTCGTTGCTCGGGCCGGGAACGGATGTCGCCCCGGTGATCGAGCTGGCGCGCGCGGCGCATGCGGAAAGCCGGTTCGGGTATATTCCCTTCAGTTCAGAAAAAGTCGAAGCGCTGATTGCGCGGATTGTCGCCAGTCCTTCGCGTTCGGCCTGCATTCTGGCCGCGCGCGGCGATGATCTCGCCGGTATGCTGTGGTGCTCGGTCGGCGAATACCACATCGGCAGCGACATCCTTCTTGCGACCATCCACAATCTCAACGTCCAAAAATCCCTGCGGGCCACGCTCGCCGGCGGCCGGGTGATGCTTGGGCTGATGAAACGGGCCGAGGCCTGGTCTCGGGCCAAGGGCGCGCGCGACGTGCTGTTTCATGTGACGTCCGGCGTGGAGACGGCGCGGACGGACAGGCTGATGCGGAAAATGGGGTATGAGGCGATGGGCGGGAATTTTAAAGGCTCATGCGATAATTGAATTCGAAAAACCGAAAATGCTAACGCGCTTCAAAATCTACCATAACAAGGGGGAATAAAAGTTGAATATAAAAATATTATGGAGAAATTAGAAATAAAAAATGATTATATTCCAATTAGATATGGTGAATTGAATTGCCAAAATATTTAAATTTTTCGCTTATTTTTATATTTTTAATATTACTTTATATAAATATATACGTATATGAGTTTATTATTACAGAATGTATAGTTTACCCTCTTTTTTTCTTATATCATCGATTTTTATATCGTTATATTTTAAATATTCTGTTTTGTCAGACGACCCAAAATTTCGGAACATAAATAAAGAAGACCGATCAATGTGGCTGATGCGATGGCTAATCTGGCGTGAAGTTTGGTGTGAGATAGAAGAAAACAAAAATGGACGCTAAGGGGAGGCTGAGTTTTGACGTCTAAAACGAGAAATATTTCGTTCGATGGCTACACAGTTATCGAATCTGGTGTGTATACGCAGCTCGCGGGAATCGGAACTACCTTTGGGAAGGGTGATGATTCTGGTTGGGGGACCAGTGGATTTGTGCAAGGCGTCGAGTCCGACGGGTTTTGCCTTATCTGGCTCGGTTTCGAGTTCGCAGGATGGCAGCTACGATTTGGATGCATCTGCAGGGATAGCAGTTCCGTCGGGAGAGCCCTCAATCATTACTGGGGGTGTTTTTTATAGTATAGACGATAACACGGTCACGATTCAGGTAGGGGCTGGTGTAACCGATTTTTTGGAGGCTGGAGGATATTTAATACTTGCTCCGAAGTGGGCCGTGGAGACCACAGGACAAACCTTAGATTATTCTGGATACGATCGTGTCCCATGACGTGGTGTAGCTTAGACGACCACGGCTCATCCCAGAGGGGCGGATGAGTGTCAGCTTGCGGCTGGCAGGCTGATGAGCGGATCATCGCTCATTGTGGCGATGGTTTCCAGTGTCATGTAGCGGGATCGTTGGACGGCCCATTCATCGTTCTGTTCGAGCAGGAGCGCGCCGACGAGACGAACGATGGCGTCATCGTTGGGGAAGATGCCGACAACCTCGGTGCGCCGCTTGATCTCGCCGTTCAGACGTTCGATCGGGTTTGTGCTGTGAAGCTTTGCCCAGTGCTGCCTTGGAAAGGTCATGTATGCGAGCACATCCTGTTCGGCACTATCCATCAGCGTGGCGAGTTTCGGCACCTTCGGCCTGATCTGGTCGGCGACATTGCGCCACTGGGTGCTCGCCGCCTCCGGCGTGTCCTGGGCAAAAGCCGTGGCGATGAAGGCGGAGACGACGCGCCGCCCGCTCTTTCCTGCATGGGCAAGCGCATTGCGCATGAAGTGGACCCTGCAGCGCTGCCAGGTGGCGCAAAGCACCTTCGACACAGCGGCCTTGATCCCCTCATGGGCATCGGAGACGACGAGCTTGACGCCCCGCAGCCCACGCCTGGTCAGCTTGCGCAGGAACTCCGTCCAGATCGCCTCTGCCTCGGATGTGCCGATTTCCATGCCGAGCACTTCGCGTCGGCCGTCGGTGTTCACGCCCACTGCGATGATGACGGCGACAGAGACGATGCGCCCGCCGCGTCGGACCTTCAGATAGGTGGCATCGATCCAGAGGTATGGCCATTCGCCTTCGATGGGCCTGTCGAGGAAGGCCTTCACCTTGTCGTCTATTTCCTCGCAAAGTCGCGAGACCTGGCTCTTGGAGATGCCCGACATGCCCATGGCTTTGACGAGATCATCGACGGACCGGGTCGAAACGCCCTGGATATAGGCTTCCTGGATGACCGCCGTCAGAGCCTTCTCCGCCATCCGGCGTGGTTCGAGAAAGCTCGGAAAATAGCTGCCGGTGCGAAGCTTGGGGATGCGCAGCTCAACGGTGCCCGCTCGCGTTTCCCAGTCTCGATCGCGGTAGCCGTTGCGCTGGGCAAGCCGGAACGTGGTCTTCTCGCCGTATCCAGCGCCTGTCTTCGCGCTCACCTCCAGCGCCATCAGTTTCTCGGCTGCAAAGCCGATCATCTCACGCAGCAAATCGGCATCAGCGCTCTTCTCAACAGCCAAGCGCAGGTTCATCATGTCGTCGGTCATCGGTGGTGTCCTTAAGGTTGGTTCTAAGCAACCCGACCCTACCGGAAATCACCGATGGCTATGAAATCCAGCTACACCACGCGCTGGGACACGATCCTGGATACCCTGGCACCGACAAAGCGCCTGGTAATTTCTTTACAGATTTTTCCGGCGCATTTGGCCCCAAATGCTTCCCTTCCAACACCCCGATCCTGCTTGCCTCGGGCGAGATGCGGGCGATCTGCGCGGTTCGTGCGGGTGACCTCATTCTTGCCTTTGACGGGGCTGCGGATTTGGGGCGTGGCGCGCTGGTTCCAAAGCGGGTTACCCGGCTTTACCGGAACGAGACAACGGAATGGGTGCGGCTTTCGTGGGAGGAGGGTGGTGCGGCGCGCGAACTTGTCGTGACGTCGGGGCACCGGTTCCTGACGGCGCATGGCACATTCGAACAGATCGGTGATATGGCGGCGGGCGGCCGGGCGACGGCGGTGCTTGCCGATGGCCGGCTGAGGGACGTCGTGGCCGAGCGGATCGTCTATTCCGCCGAGACGGCCGGTCTGTTCGAACTTGGTCGAACATTTGATAATTCAAATTGCATAAAAGCGGCATGATCGGTTGATTGGGATGGGCAATTACCTTTTTAGAAAACTGGTTTTTTTTATCTATAACAAGATTCATTATTGTGAAAATTTTGCAAGTAAATGAGAAATTGGGGATTATATCAAGTATTCTAATGGCTATAATCTCAATTATATTTATTTCATATCTATATCTAGTGCCTATATGGGTTCTTAGTAGATTTATATCTTCTGATTTTTACATTTATATTGGCATTGGGGTGGAGGCTGTTATTTCATTCCCTTTTCTCTCAATTTTCTGGGCCGCTGCCGCTATGGCCAACGAAGATTGGCAAAATTTGTTTGGTCTATATCACCTTAGGAAACGGCCTAAACATTACTTGCGCGACGAGATCGCAAGATTGGTGGGTTTGAAGGAAGGATCGTCTGAATGAAAAGTAGGGCTCACATCACTTCGAGCTATCCTAGCTCAGGCGAGATACAGGTTAATGGCAAAGTTGGCGGTGCCTCTTCTGACCTTTATCGGAGTGAGGACACGAATATATCCGTGAATTTTGCTCCCATATTGACTGTTCCAGTTCTTGTTGCTGGTGCCGGCGAGACCAGCAATTTTCGGAGGACAGATGTTGAGTTAGCTGCCCTGGACATCAAGGCCCTGGGTTTTGGGGCAGGACTGGCCGCTACATTTACCACCAAAAATGCCTTTGAAATTAACCTCGACTTCAGCGCGATACTGGGAGCGGAAATTACGCTCACGTTCGGAGAAGACGGAAACTGGCTCCTTCCCACTTTCTCCGGGAATACCTATGCGACGGTTGAAAGCAGTTTGGGCGTCGGTGCTCTGGGCATGGGTGTGGGGTACTCTGCCGGCGTCCGCTACGATGAGGGGATGCTGACCACGTCAGGTTATGCGGAATTCGGCTTGATGAGTGTTTCGGCTTTTCGCAGGAGGCTGGCGACTTCCCGCCGTTCGGGCGGGAAGTCGGGTGGCTTTCTCGCTCAGGCCGTGGCGGCAAGCGGCATGGCTGACATTTCGAGGCGGGCGCCGGTCTTCGTGTCGAAGAAGTGGATCTTGTCCGCGTCCGCGGTGAAGTGCAGGATCTGTCCGGGCTGGTAGGAGGGATCGGGCGCCAGGCGCGCGGTGATTTCCGTATCGCCGAGCAGGCAGATGGCATGCGTGTCGGAGCCGAGCGGCTCAAGAACGTCGATCCTCGCCGAAAACAGTGCGTCCTCCGGGGCGCAGGGAATGAGGTGTTCCGGCCGGATGCCGATGTCGACCGCCTGGCCGTTTTCCTCTCCGCCTGCAACCGGCAGGGTGAAGTCGTAGAAGCGCAGCTCGGCGGCTCCACCCTCTGATGCCAGGCGGGCTTCGATGATGTTCATCTTTGGCGAACCGATGAATTCGCCGACAAAGCGGCTGACCGGGCGTTCGTAGACGCTGACCGGCTTGCCTTGCTGCATGATCACGCCGTCTTTCAGGATGACGATGTGATCGGCCAGCGTCATCGCCTCCACCTGGTCGTGGGTGACATAGATGGTCGTGGTCTTCAGCAGCGTGTGCAGGCGCTTGATCTGCGTTCGCATGTCAACGCGCAGCTTGGCATCGAGATTGGAAAGCGGTTCATCGAACAGATAGACCTGCGGACGGCGGACGATCGCACGGCCCATGGCCACGCGCTGGCGCTGGCCGCCGGAAAGCTGGCCAGGCTTGCGTTCAAGCAACTGGGTGATCTGCAGGATGTCGGCGGCTTCCTGCACCTGCTTTTCGATCTCGGCCTTGGCGACGCCGCGCATCTTCAGCCCGAAACCGATGTTCTCGGCAATCGACATGTGCGGGTAGAGCGCATAGTCCTGAAACACCATGGCGATGTCGCGTTCGCGCGGCTCGAGGTCATTGACGACCTTCCCATCGATCTTCAGCCTGCCGCCGGAAATTTCTTCCAGGCCGGCGACCATGCGTAAAAGCGTGGATTTGCCGCAGCCGGATGGGCCGACAAAGGTCACAAAAGACCCATCCTCAATCGATAAGTCGATACCCTTGATCGCGCGGAACGCGCCATAATCCTTAACCAGTTTTTCGAGTTCGATGCTTGCCATCAGTGCCTCCCGGATGACCGGGCCCTATGCTGTTTACCCGGAATTGCTATTTATTTCATAGTCTTGATTGGTCGTCACCGGTCATCAGGCTTGCGGTGTCTGGTGGCGAACCCGACGAAAAATTCGTCTTGCCAAGCTCCGTTGGTATCGCTACAGTATCGATAACGTTATCGATATGCAAGCAATGGATTGAATGATGGCGATCGAAAATTTCGGAAAACCGCAGGGCGGTCCTGCCTCCGGATCTTCTGCTCCGACCGCCCGGCGCGCCGGGCGGCGCAGTCTGACGGTCTATGGCGATCTGCAGCGCGACATCATGCTCGGCGACATTCCGCCGCTTGCCGCCATCCTCGAGCTTGATATCGCCGAGCGTTTCGGCTGCAGCCAGAGCACGGCGCGCGAGGCGCTGATCGCGCTTGATCATGACGGCCTGGTCGACCGCTTGCCACATCGCGGCACGTTCGTCGCCGATTCCAGGGCGGAGGATGCCCGGGAGCTGATCATGGTCCGGCGCGAGATCGAATGCCGCGGCGTGCCGCGCATCATGCAGCGCTACGGTTCGCTGCTGCGCAACAGCCTGCTCGAAATCATCATGTCCATGGTGCGCGCCGCGCGCGCCGAAGATGCCTACCTGCTCTCCCAGCTTGACCGCGAATTTCATCTGAAGCTCTACGAGGCGGCCAATCTGCCGTCCGTCCAGCCGATTCTCAGGCGCTGCCTCATTCATAATCACCGCTTCAAGATCCTGAATTCGAAAGACCGGCGGGATCTGGTCGAGACGGCCGAGCGGCATGAGGCGATCGTCGAGGCGCTGAACAGCGGCGATGTGAACGCCGCGGTCGCGACGCTCTCGCACCACATCACCACGATCGTCGAGTTCGGTCCCAGCATTCTGCCGGAAGACGCGCCCGAAGGGAGATGAGGCAATGACGGGAGGGCGCGGGCAGGGGTGTGACTGCGGCGATCGCTTCGAGGCGCGCGCGAGGGATCGTCTGCTGTCGCCGGAGATGGAAGCCGTTCTGGCGCGTCTTGCCGAGGAAGATGCAGCCCTCGGCGATCCGACGTTGATGAAGCCTCGGGACGGGCGTGCCCAGGCCGAAGCGGTGAACCGGCGCTGGAACCGCGATATGCCAGCGCTTTTTGCCGCGAGCGACTTCGCGATCGACGGGCCGGCCGGCAATGCCATCGCTTGTCGCCTCATGACGCCCTCGGCCGATGCCGATGGCCTGATCGTCTTCGTGCATGGCGGCGGCTGGGCCTTCTGCAGCATGGCAACGCATGAACATGCCGCCCGCCGTCTTGCGATCGCGGCAAATGCCCATGTCCTCACCTTCGACTACCGGCTCGCGCCGGAACATCCTTATCCGGCCGGGCTGGACGATTGCGCGGAGGTCTGGAGCGCCGTGCTTGAAGGGCAGGGGCCGTTGGCAGGCCTCGGCGGGCCGCGCGCGCTTTCGGGCGACAGCGCCGGCGCCAATCTCGCCCTTGCCCTGATGCTGCGCCAGATTGATGAGGGCGGGGCGCTGCCGGATGCGGGCCTTCTTTTCTACGGTGTCTATGACGACGATTTCGCCTCGCGCTCCTATGTCGACAGCGCCGAGGGGCCCGGTCTGACGCGCGCGAAGATGATGCGCTACTGGGATTTCTACACGCCCGACACATCCGTTCGCACAAGTCCTTTCGTCTCGCCGCTCAAGGCTGATGACGCGGCGCTCATGAAGCTGCCACCGCTCTATCTGAATGCGGCGGCGATCGATCCCTTGCGTTCTGACACTGCAAACCTTGCCCGCCGGCTTTCCGCGCTCGGGCGGCGGGACACCTACAGGCTCTATCCCGGAGTTGTGCATGGCTTCATGCAGATGAACCCCGTTCTCGCCGAAGCCCGGACGGCGGCAGAGGAGGCGGCGAGCGCCTTCTTGGAAGTTGCGGGCAAAATGAAAACCACTTGACCGCTCGAAAAGCGGCACAAAGCGGAGGAGCAAATGAGGAAATTACTGACGATTGCGGCGCTTTCAGCGTCGGTCATCGCGTATGGTGCGGCGGCGAATGCCGACGATACCGTGCGCTTCTGGTATCATTTCGACAATGCGGACAATCCGATGTCCGATCTGATCGCCAAATTCGAGGAGCAGAACCCCGGCATCAAGATCGAAGCCGAGAACGTGCCGTGGAACAGCTATTACGACAATCTCTACACCTCGATCATCGCCGGCAATGCGCCGGACGCGGCCATGGTCAAGCTCTACGCGCAGCCGCGCCTGGTCGAAATGGGCGCGCTGGTGCCGATTGACGATTATATTTCCAGCTGGGAAGGCACGGCGGATCTGCAGGACAACCTGCTCGACCTGACCAAGGGTCCTGACGGCAACCAGTATTATCTGCCGATCCAGTATGTGGTGCTCTATCTCTACTACCGTGCGGATATGCTGGCAGAACTTGGCATGGAGGTGCCGAAGACCTGCGAGGAATTCCGCGAAGCGGCCAAGGCGCTCACCCAGGATACCGATGGCGACGGCAATCCCGATATTTACGGTTTCGGCTTCCGCGGCGCCAAGGGCGGCCAGGAGCACTGGGGCTCGCTCGTGCTTTCGCGCGACGGCGTCAGCCTTGATGAAAAGGGTGGCCTCACCAATCCGACGGCGATCGAGGGCACCCAATGGGTTGTCGACCTTTTCCAGAAGGATCACGTCTTCCCGCCGTCCGCCCCCAATGATGGGTTCAAGGAAGTGACCGGCGCTCTGAAGGCTGGCAAGACCGCCATGACCATCCATCACATCGGCTCGGCCAATGACATGGATGCCGCGCTTGGCGACAAGATTTCCGCGACCACGGTGCCGGAATGCGGCGGCGGCCACTGGACGACCTTCGGCGATGAATCGACGGCGATCTTCTCCAGCGCGGAAAACAAGGATGCCGCCTGGAAGTGGATCTCCTTCCTGTCGTCGACCGGCAACAACAAGGAATTCAACGAGGCGACCGGCCAGCTGCCCGTCACCAAGTCGGATTCGGCCAACTGGACCCTGCATCCCAAGCGCTTCGTCGATGCAACGGTCGCCTCGCTGCCCTTCGCGGTGACGCTGCCGAACACGCCGGAGACCTCGGACTTCGTGAACACGGTCTGGCCCGTCAACATGCAGCGGGCGCTGACCGGCGAAATCACGGCCGAGAAGATGAACAAGAACATCGAAGAGCTCTTCAACCCGTAAGAGCCGAGCAAAACACCGTCCGGCCCGCAACGCCCGGGCCGGGCTCCTCCCATCCGTATCACCTTCGAGACTGCCCCTTCTTGCCGGCCCCCGAGGTGTTGGAGCGATAAGGACGCCGGATCAACCGGCGAAAACGGACCATGACCATGACTGCCCCCGATATGCCGGCGGGGCGCGTGGCGCTAGCCAAGCGCGTCTTGCCCTATGCCCTGCTGTCACCCGCCGTACTGGTGACGCTGGCGATCGTTTTCTTCCCGATGATCCAGGCTGCCTGGATGAGCCTGCACGATTACGTGCTGTGGAAACCCAACGCGATCACCTTTGTCGGCCTGAAGAACTTCATTGCGGCCTTTCAGGACGAGGTCTTCTGGATCTCGCTGAAGCACACGGTGATCTGGATTGGCATCACCATCCCCGCCCAGATGCTGCTCGGCCTGGCAACCGCCATGCTCTTGAACCAGGAGTTCTTCTGGCGGCCCCTGGCACGCGCGCTGATCATCATTCCCTGGGCGCTGCCCAGCGTCGTTATCGGCCTTATGTGGGTGTGGATCTACGACAGCAATTACGGCGTGCTGAATGACTTCCTGCTCAGAGCCGACATCATCAAGCAGTCGATCCCGTGGCTTGCCGATCCCGATACCGCGCTTTACGCCATTATCCTGACGCTGACATGGCAGGGCTTCCCCTTCTTTGCGGTGATGATCCTCGCCGGCCTGCAGTCGATCCCCAAGAGCTATTACGAGGCGGCTTCCATCGACGGCGCCAGCAAGTTCCGTCAGTTCTGGCACATCACGCTTCCCGGCATTTCCGGCGTGCTCGTTACCGCCGTGCTGCTTCGAACCATCTGGGTCGCGAACTCGATCGACGTCATCTACGTCATGACCGGCGGCGGTCCCGGATATTCCACCTACACGCTGCCGCTCTATGCCTTCATCAAGGCCCGCACCAATCTCGATTTCGGCTACGGCTCCGCACTCGCCGTACTCTTCACGATCATGCTTCTGGGTCTTGTCATCGTCTATCTGCGCAAGGTCGGGAGTGACAACAAATGATCGCCGGAAAGAAGTCCAGAACCAAAACCCTGCTGTTCGTCGAACTGCCGATGGTGCTGATCCTGCTGTTCACGCTGGGTCCGTATCTGTGGATGCTGCTGACCTCGCTCACATCCGAAGACAGGCTGTTTACCGAGGGGCCGAGCATTATCGGCGCCACGTTTGAAAACTATGTCCGTCTGTTCAAGACGGTCGGCTTTCTCAACAACATGATCGCCTCGCTGATCGTTGCCGTCGGCACGGTGATCGTCGGACTGTCGCTCAGCGTTACCGCCGCCTATGCCTTCTCGCGGTTCTCTTTCCGCGGCAAGAAATATCTGATGATCCAGTTCCTGATCATCAACATGTTCCCGATCGTTCTTCTGATCCTGCCGCTCTTCGTCCTGATGCGCGTGCTCGGTCTGCTGGATACGCATCTGGCGCTGATCATTGCCAATTCGACGGTCGCCATTCCCTTCTCCACCTGGATGATGACGAGCTATATAAACGGCATCCCGAAATCGCTGGACGAAGCCGCCATGACCGATGGCTGCACCCGGATGGGGGCGCTGCGCCGCGTCGTCCTGCCCTTGTGCACGCCCGGCATCGTGGCAACGGGCATCTATATCTTCATCACCTCGTGGAACGAGTATCTCTATGCCCTCACACTCGGCGGTCAGCATGTGCGCACCATCACGGTCGCCATCCAGACGCTGATTGGCGAATACGAGGTGCAGTGGGGCCTGCTGACGGCGGGCGGCATTGTCGGCGCGCTGCCGGCGACCGTGCTGTTCCTGATCGTCCAGAAACGTCTCATCAGCGGCATGACCCAGGGCGCGGTCAAGGGCTGATGAGCATCAACCGAAACCAGTAAAGAGAAAGAAAGCATAACGTGACCAACCCGATCGGTATCATATCGATGCAGTTTGCCCGGCCCTTCGGCCGGGAGCACATGCACCTCTTCGAGCACATGAGGACGCTCGGCTTCGACCTTGTCGAACTGCTCGTCCCCGAGCCCGAGGATGGTCTTGACCTCAAGGCGCTAAAGGCAGCGCTGGATGAGGCCGGACTTGGCGTGGCGCTGGCCGCCCGCGTCAATCTGCAGCGCTCGATATCCGATGCCGACCGGGGCATCCGCGAAGGGGGCATGGGTTATCTCCGCTATTGCCTTGAGGTGGCCCACGCGCTCGGCGCAACAAGCCTTGGCGGCCCGCTCTACGGCGCGCCCATGGTCTTTGCCGGACGCGCGCCGACCCCTGTTGGCGACGAGGAAATGAAGGCCCGCGGTGGGCGGGTCATCGAAGGGCTCGGCGTTCTGGCGCCCGAAGCCCAGGCGGCCGGAACAAAGCTCGCGCTTGAGCCGCTCAACCGCTACGAGACCGACGTCATCTCGCTGGTCTCGCAGGCCGTCACAATCGTCGATGCGGTCAACCATCCCGCGCTCGGCGTGCTCTTCGATACCTTCCACGCCAATATCGAGGAAAAATCGATTCCCGATGCGATCCGGCTTGCCGGTGAGCGCATCGTCTATTTCCAGGCGAATGAAAACAATCGCGGCTATCCGGGCACCGGTCATATCGACTGGCGTGGCACCATGCAGGCGCTTGCCGATGTCGGCTACAAGGGCCCGCTGACGCTGGAGCCGTTTCGCCGTGACGATGATGAACGCATCGGCCTGCCGATTGCCCAGTGGCGGCCTCCGCACGAGGATGAAAGCGAGAAGCTGACAGCGGCCATCGCCTTCATTCGCGACCTTCTCGCGAAGACGGGAGGTCGGTCATGACGCTCAATATCGGCTGGATCGGCTGCGGCCGTCACGCAACCCATATGCTGATGCCGCAGCTTGGCCGCAACGACATGCGCATCGCCGCCGTCTGCGACCTCAACCGTGATGCTGCTGCCTCTGCCGCCTGGCAATATGGCGCCGAAGCCGTCTACAGCGACTATTCGGAACTGATCGCGCACAGGGGGCTTGATGCCATCTGCATGGCCGTCGGACCGGACCTGCACCGCGTCGCGGCCATCGCAGCGCTTGAAAAGGGGCTGCCGGTGTTTCTCGAAAAGCCACCGGCGCGCGACGCCGCCGGCGCCCGAGAAATTGCCGCTGCGGCCGAAAAGGCGGGCAAGCCGGTCATTGTCGGCTTCATGAAGCGCTATTCGACAGGCAACCGGATTGCCGGCAATATCCTGCGCGGAGATAGCTTTGGCAAGGTGCTCGGCGTCACCGGCTCCTATATGTCCGGCCCCGCCTATTTCGCTGGCGTTGCGGACTATTCCAGCTTCTACCTGCATCACTGCGTCCACTATATGGACCTGATCCCGTGGTTTGCCGGCTCTGCCTTCGATGACATGGCGGTGCGCACAATCGAGACCACGCCCGGCCATCTGCTGCTCCACCTCAATTTCACCTGCGAAAATGGCGCGATCGGCACCATCGTCATGGGCACGATCCAGTCGCGCGGCACGCCGACGGAAGACATCACGATCATGGGCGACCACCGTCGCATCGAGATCGAGAATGTCATCAATATCCGCTATTTCCGCGATCCGCCGTTCAAGGCGGAGGACCCGGCAGCAAGCCTCGCAGGCGGTGCCGATACGCTGAGCTGGACACCGAATTTCACAGCCGCCGCCAATGAGGACCACAAGGGCTATGCCGCCCTGATGGCCGATGCGGCCAAAGCCTTCCGGGGCGAGGACAACACCGCCCCCGATATCACCGATGGAGTGAGCGCCATGGCGTCGCTTGAACGCATGACGGCCCTTATCGACGATGATCTCAGGAGACGCCGGAAATGACGGACTGAGGAGAAACATGCCGACGGGATGCGCGCAATCCGCGCTTTTGCCGGAAGACGAAATTGGGGCTTGCCGCGCCCTTCCACAAGCATTGCGGCAAGCCCCTCACAAGGAAAGGAAACACCGTGACAAACAGATATCTTCCAACCCCTGTCCTGCACCGTGTCGTCGAAAAAGACGGATTGGTCTTTGTCGGTGGCACCGCATGCGACGACACAAGTCTCGATATTGCCGGACAGACACGCCAGACCATCGCGAAGCTCGAAACCTATCTTGAGGCTGCGGGCTCGGACAAGTCCAAACTGCTGTTCGCGACGATCTATCTCTCCGATCTCAGCCTGAAACCCGGCATGAGCGATGTCTGGGCCGAGTGGATCCCCGCCGAAAGCCTGCCGGCGCGCGCCACCATCTGCCCCGGCGACCTTGGCCCGGGCGTGCTGATCGAAGTTACGCTCATCGCTTACAAGTAATGATCCGGGAAGCCTTGCAGCCCGCGCTCCAAAGCGCCGGCGCAGGCTTCCCCAGCCTTTCGAGACAAGAAAATGCTGAACAAATCTCCCGCCACCGCCTCGTCCACCGAGCTTGCAAACACCATTCGCGTTCTGTCCATGGATGCCGTGCAGAAGGCTGTTTCCGGCCATCCCGGCATGCCGATGGGTATGGCCGAAATTGCTGTTGCGCTGTGGACCCGCCATCTTAAACACAACCCGAAGAACCCTGACTGGCTTGACCGCGACCGCTTCGTGCTGTCGAACGGCCACGGCTCGATGCTGCTCTACAGTCTGCTGCACCTCACCGGGTACGACCTGTCGATGGACGATATCCGCAACTTCCGGCAACTGCACTCCAAGACGCCCGGCCACCCCGAACATGACGTGACGCCCGGCGTTGAAACCACGACCGGTCCGCTCGGCCAGGGCATTGCCAATGCCGTCGGCATGGCGGTTGCCGAAAAGATGCTGGCAGCCAGCTTCAACAAGCCCGGTCACAAGATCGTCGACCACAACACCTTCGCCTTTCTTGGTGACGGTTGCCTGATGGAAGGCGTTAGCCATGAGGCCTGCTCGCTTGCCGGCACGCTCGGTCTCGGCAAGCTGATCGCGCTTTACGACGACAATGGCATTTCCATTGACGGTCATGTCAGCGGTTGGTTCACCGACGATACGCCGAAGCGCTTCGAGGCCTATGGCTGGCAGGTGATCCGCAATGTCGATGGTCATGATGTCGAAGCTGTCGATGCGGCGATCGCGGAAGCCAAGAAGAACACGAAACAGCCGACGCTGATCTGCTGCAAGACCACGATCGGCAAGGGCTCGCCCTCTTATGCCGGGGACGCCCATTGCCATGGCAATGTTCTGGGCGATGCGGAAATCGCCCGCGTGCGCGAAGCGCTCGGCTGGACGCTGCCGCCCTTCGAAGTGCCGGCAAATGTCTACGAGACCTTCAATGCCGAAGAAGCCGGCAAGGCCGCCGAAAGCGCCTGGGACGAGGCCTTTGCGGCCTATGAAAAGGCCTATCCGGCCGAGGCTTCCGAGTTCAAGCGCCGCATGCGCGGTGAACTGCCGGCCAATTTCGATGCTGAAATGGGCGCTTTCATCGCCTCCGCCGAAGGGCTGACCGACACGATCCCGATGCGCAAGGCGAGCCAGAACGTGCTGCAGATGCTGGGCGACGAATTGCCGGAACTGGTCGGCCTGTCCGCTGACCTTGCCGGCTCGTGCCTTTCGATCTGGGACAAGATCGAGCCGGTGACGGCGGAAACGGGCGGTAACTACATCTATTGCGGCGTGCGCGAATTCGGCCTCGGCGCGATGATGAACGGTATCTTCCTGCATGGCGGCTTCCGGCCCTTCGGCGGCGGCTATGTGGTCTTCTCCGATTACCAGCGCAATGCCATCCGCATGGCGGCCCTGATGAAGCTCGGCGTCGTCTATGCGCTGTCGCATGACTCGATTGCCGTTGGTGAAGACGGCCCGACCCACCAGCCGATCGAGCATCTGGGTTCGCTGCGCCTGATGCCGAATCTCGATGTCTGGCGTCCTGCCGATGCCGTGGAAGCCGCGATTGCCTGGGAAACGGCGCTGAAACATGCGGACACGCCGACGCTGATGTCGCTCAGCCGCCAGGTTCTGCCGCCGCTCCAACGCTCCGCCTCGCAGGCCGAAGCCATCCGCCGGGGCGGCTATGTTCTGGCGGAAGCCGAAGGCACGCCTGCCGCCGTCATCATCGCTACAGGCGCCGAAACCCGCCAGGCGCTCGATGCCAGGGACGCGCTGGCCAAGGACGGCATTCAGGTGCGCGTCGTTTCGATGCCCTCGACATTCGTCTTCGATCAGCAGGACAAGGCCTACAAGGCCGAGGTTCTGCCGGCCGGTATCCCGCGCGTTTCCGTGGAAGCGGCCGGAACCGAATACTGGCGCAAATATGTTGGCCTTGAAGGCGGTTGCGTCGGCATCGACACCTTCGGCGAATCCGCTCCCCCGCCGGTCCTGTTCGAGCTCTTCGGCATCACCGCCGAAGGCGTCGCCAGGACCGTCAAATCGGTGATCGGCTAGTCGCGAGGGCCTGTCATCGTAGAGCGTCGCCCCTCCGGTATGGGATGGGGCGGCGCTTGCCCCTGAAAATCTGCATGCCGGAGATGTCCGCCGGCAATGCATTTGTCAAATTGCCGAACAACAAGGAAAGCGAGCGTCTTCGCGCCTAATGGAAGACGGACGCTCTTCAGTTTGTTGACGACGTCTGTTGCAGACAGCAGGATCTCGCCTACTCACTGTCCGTCACCCCGGACTTGATCAGGGGTCCAGGGCCAAAAAATATTATGTGTCAGTGTGTTAAACTAGATGGACTTTAATCCTTCGCCCTGGATGCCGGCTCAAGGCCGGCATGACGGAGGCAGGAGGATTGTCCACAAGCTGAAGGGCCGATGCCCTTTTCAAACATCCTCGGGAGGATGCCGCCTTGGCCGGTCACACAATTGAACATGCCGTCATCGGCGAAATCGACGGACAGGCGGTCGATGCCTATCGCCTGAAAGGCGGCGACACGGAAATCGAGGTGATGACCTATGGTGCGATCCTGCGCCGGGTCATGCGCCCGGACCGTAATGGCAAGGTCGAGGACATCGTCATCGGCTATGACGATCCGGCCGACTATGTGACGAAACCCGGCAATGCCGGGGCCATATGCGGCAGGCTTTCAAACCGGCTCGCGCTTGGCAGGTTCATGCTCGATGGGGTGGATTATCAGCTTCCGACCAATTCCGGGCCGCATCATCTGCATGGCGGGCTGCCCGGCTTCGGCAAGCGTTTCTGGAAGGCCGAGCCCGACCCGGAAAACAACGCCGTCACCTTCCGCATGGAAAGCCCGGATGGCGATCAGGGTTATCCCGGCGCGCTCGATGCCACGGTCACCTATCGCCTTGGTGACGATGGTGCCCTGGCGATCGAAATGGAAGCGGTCACGGACCGCGCCACCATCCTCAACATCATCTACCACGGCTACTGGAACCTTGCCGGCCATGCCAGCGGCAGTGTGGAAAACCAGCGCCTGCGTTTGCTGTGCGACAGCTACACGATGGTCAGCGAGGACAAGATCCCGAGTGGCGA
Organism: uncultured Martelella sp.; assembly: GCA_963676545.2. GTDB lineage: Bacteria > Pseudomonadota > Alphaproteobacteria > Rhizobiales > Rhizobiaceae > Martelella. The sequence goes on from CAXXRG010000004.1 coordinate 64,170, forward strand.
GATCGTCGCGGTTGCCGGTACGCCCTATGATTTCACCGATATGCATCCGATCGGTGACAGGATATCCGAGACCTGGCCGGGTGTCGGCTACGACCACAATCTCTGCGTCGCCGGTTACGACGGATCGATGCGGCTGGTTGCCGAGGCCGAAGATCCGGCAAGCGGGCGCGGGTTCACGCTTTCCTCAAACCAGCCCGGCGTACAATTCTATACCGCCGGCCATTACCAGGCGCAGCCCACCGAAGGGAAAGGCGGCGCGCTTTACCGGGAATTTGCCGGCTTCGCTTTGGAGACCCAGCACTACCCCGATAGCCCGCACCATGAGAATTTCCCCTCCGTGGTGCTGCGACCCGGCGAAACCTACCGCCACCTGATGCGGTTCGATTTCACGGCGGGAAAGTAGGCGTCCGCGCGATTGAGGGAAACGGCTGTTGGCCCGCTCGACAAAGGCTGCGGGCAGGGCGTCGGCCGCTCCGCGTCGGCGCTCTACGGCTGGCTGACGCGCGCCCGGTAGAGCGCCCATTCCTCGGTGACGCTGCCGTCGGGGAGGCGGCAGTAGCCCACCTGACCGCCGGTCTCGTCGCGGATCTCGGTGCGCCCGCCAAGGCTCGCGCAATATTCGGATGCCGGATTGGCGAGGCCTGTCGGCGTCGGCGTCGGCGTCGATTGTGTGCAGGCGGCAAGAGCCGCAGCAAGGCCTGTCAGCAGAACAATGTGGCGCATCGAATGTCTCCCTGATCTTGTCCGCCGACGGTAACAGAGGGAAGGACGTGTCGCCAGAGAGGGGCAGCTTCACCGAAATGGCAGCGGAGAAGCGCCGTTTCTTCTGGCGGCCGCACCCCGGAATGCCCCTTCTTCGGGGTTTTGGCCTTCCGGGGGTTGTTTCATGCGGTTCCCGGAGGCCATTATTGGCGGCGACAGAGGGAGCTCGATCCGCCATGCCGCATATGTTCGTCAACCGACCGCGTATTCATGATTTTGTCGCTGACGACCCGGACAACAGAAAGAACTTCCGCTGGGAAACCATCAATGCCGCCGCCTATCAGCTGGGCGGGGTGGTGTTCATCTTCGGCAGCATCTGCTTCTTCCCGGCACTTTCCATCCTTGCGGATATTGGCGCCTGGACCTTCTTCTTCGGCTCGCTGCTCTATCTGCTCGTCACCGGTCACGACCTCGTCGAGGTTTTTATCCATGCCCGTGAACGCAAGGACGCGGCGACGGTGTGGGACCGTCTCGAATTCTGGGCCGCCTGGTCCTATGTGGCCGGTACGCTGTTGTTCGTCGCCGGCAGCATCTTCTTCCTGTCGTCCGTCGGCTGGGAGACGGCCGGCGCCTGGTGCTTCATCATCGGCAGCGTGCTGTTCGTCGTCGGCGCGGTCATCAATGTCATCCAGATCGTGCAGGCCGATGACCTTGTGACCCTGCAGATGATGAACCTGACCGCAGTGACCTTCGTAGTCGGGTCGACGCTTTTTGCCGTAGCCTCCATTCCCTATCTCTGGGAGGTTGCAAGCCCCGCCGACGCAGTCAAGATCGACGGTTTTCTCGCCTGGCAATATCTCGTCGGGAGCGGCCTTTTCTTCATCGGCGGCATTCTGAACTACCGGCGCGCCTATCGCATTGTGGCGCAGGCGCTCGGCAAGCCGACCCTTTATGCGAACCATCCGATGAAGCCTCTTGCACCGCGCCGCAAGAAACCCTGGGAGCGCTAATGCACCATTTCGGGCTTGCCAAGCCTGCGGAAATAACACCTGAAATTGCAGAGGCCAGCTAGCCAGAAGGCGCGCGTTCTGCTAGCGCATGAAGGGAATAAAAGGGGAGGTCTCGATGGTTGATATGCTTTTGCGGGGCATCGTGCCGATCGCGGCCGCTTTCTTCACAATTGTGGCGATCGCGGCGGGATGGTTCTGGATCCTGCTGTTTACCATTCCCGCTCTGGCGGTTGCCGCCTATGACTGGTTTCAGTCCTCCTGGACGATCACCCGCAATTATCCCGTGCTGGGTCGTTTTCGCTGGCTCGCTCTTTCTCTGCGTCCCTTCATCCGCGCCTATGCGGTCGAGGACGATACCCACGGAACGCCCTATTCCTACGCCGCGCGGCAATTGATCAAGACCCGTTCGCACGGGGAGCCCGACACGATCCCGTTCGGTACGGAACTCGAACTCTACGAGGATCCGCATCACTGGATTTCGCATTCGATGGCGCCGGAGGCCAATCCGGACCTTTCTCCGCGCATCATGGTCGGCAATGAGCAGACGTCGAAGCCCTATTCGGCATCGATCCTCAACATCTCGGCAATGAGTTTCGGGGCGCTGTCGGCCAATGCCGTGAAAGCCATGAACATCGGCGCGCGCGACGGCGGCTTCTATCAGGATACGGGCGAGGGCGGCCTTAGCCGCCATCATCTGGAACATGGCGGTGATCTCGTGTGGGAGATCGGTTCCGGCTATTTCGGCGCGCGCGACAAGGATGGCCGATTCGATCCGGAGAGGTTCCGCGACAAGGCCGCCAACGACGCCGTGAAGATGACGGAAATCAAGGTGAGCCAGGGCGCAAAGCCCGGCCATGGCGGCATGCTTCTCGGCTCCAAGGTGACGCCCGAGATTGCCGAGGTGCGCGGCGTTCCGACCTATCAGAACTGTCTTTCGCCGCGTGGTCATTCTGCCTTTTCGACACCGGCGCAGATGCTCCATTTCGCCGCCACGATGCGCGAGCTTTCAGGCGGCAAGCCGGTCGGCATCAAGTTCTGCGTCGGCCAGCCGCACGAGCCCTTCGCGCTGGTCAAGGCGATGCTGACGACCGGCATCTATCCCGATTTCATCGTCATCGACGGTGCCGAAGGCGGGACCGGCGCCGCGCCTCTGGAGCTTGCCGACTGGGTCGGCATGCCGCTGTGGGACGGGCTGGTGCTGATGCGCAACGCCCTCGTCGGCGCCGGCGTGAAGAAACATGTGCGGCTTGCCGCCAGCGGCAAGGTGTTCTCCGGCATGGGGCTTGCCCATAACCTCGCCCTCGGCGCGGACTGGTGCAATGCCGCGCGCGCCTTCATGATGTCGGTCGGCTGCATCCAGGCGCAGCGCTGCCATACCGGCACCTGTCCCACCGGGGTAACCACCCAGGACAAGTGGCGCCAGCGCGCGCTTGTGCCAGAGGAACAGGGCCGCCATGCCGCCCGCTTCCACAAGAAGACGCTTGAGGCCCTGGCCGATATCGTTGCCGCCTGCGGCTTCGCCCATCCCCAGGACCTGCAGCCGCACCACATCATGCATCGCGTCGGCTCGCATGATTCCGTGCCGCTCGACAAGCTTCACCCCTTCCTCGCCGAAGGCATTTTGCTGTCGGATCCGGGCTCCACGATTTATGCCGACTGGTGGCGGGCTGCCAGTTCCGACAGTTTCCGCCCGGTCGAGGATCTTGTTCGCATCCGGGCAAATAACGGCTAGAATATCCGTCTTTCTTTTATCGCAATGTGATAGCAAGGTTCTCTTTTTTATTCAGGCTGATCGACGCCTTCACGTCAGCGCCAGAATCTGACGGAACGGGACGTAAAGCGATTGACTTGAATTGGCGTGCGCATGAATACTTATGGTTGTTGGTTTATACAGTCGCTGCGGTGAGCCAGCAGGGGTGGCCGGCTGCATTCAGTGAAGCGCGTTAAGCTAGGGGAACTCAAAAATGGCAATGCGACGCGAAATCGGCCTTGTCGGCCTGACATTTGTCGCCGTGGGCGGCGTTCTGGGATCGGGGTGGCTTTTTGCCCCGCTCGATACGGCGCAACTGGCGGGACCGGCCTCGGTTATCTCTTGGTTGATCGGGGCGGTGGCGATGCTGCTGATTGCCCTGACCTATGCAGAGAATTCCACCCTCTTTCCGATCGCGGGCGGCATTGCCCGAATTCCGCAATTCTCCCATGGCAGGCTTCTGGCGCTGGCCATGGGCTGGAGCGCGTGGGTCGGCTACTGCACGACGGCGCCGATCGAGGTGAAGGCCTCGCTCGGCTATGCCTCCTCCTATCTCCCGTGGCTGACCGACGCCACCGGCGGCCTGACCGTCTCCGGCTACATCGTGGCCGCGATTTTCCTTGCCGTGCTGACCGTGGTGAATGTTTTCGGCGTTGCCTGGTTTGCGCGCATCAACACGACGATGACCTGGTTCAAGCTCATCGTCCCGGTGATCTTCATCGTCGTGGTTGTCGCATCGCGGTTCGAGCCGTCGAACTTCAGCTCGGCCGGCGGCTTTGCGCCCTACGGCGTTCACGGCATTTTCGCGGCTGTCTCGACCGGCGGCGTGGTCTTCGCCTTCATCGGCTTTCGCCATGCCATCGACCTTGCCGGCGAGGTGAAGAACGCGCAGAGGGTGATTCCGCTGGCGCTGATCCTCTCGGTGCTGATCTGCCTTGCGATCTATGTCGGCCTGCAGATCGCCTTTGTCGGCGCGATAAATCCGGCCGACCTGTCCGGCGGCTGGCACACGATTGAATCGACCCATGAGCTCGGTCCGCTCGGCGCGCTCGCCACCTCGATCGGGGTCTTGTGGCTGCTGAGCATGCTGAATGTCGCCGCAGTGATCTCGCCGGCCGGCAGCGGTCTCGTCTCGGTCAGCTCGAATGCCCGTCTGGCGCTTGCCATGTCGAACAACGGCGTGTTTCCGCGCCTCTTCGCCAAGCTGAACGAATACGGCGTGCCACTCTGGGGGCTGATCCTCAACTACGTCGTCGCGCTTTTCATGCTGATCATCATGCCCTTCCAGGAGATCCTGGCGCTCAACAGCGCGGCGGTGGTGCTGTCCTTCATCGCCGGTCCGGTGTCCATGGTGGCCTTCCGTTATCTCGCGCCGAATGCCCGCCGCCCCTTCGTGGTGCCGGCGGCCGGCGTGGTCGGCGCGCTTGCCTTCATGATCGCGACGCTGATGATCTACTGGTCGGGCTGGAGCACGATCTGGGTTCTGCTGGTGCTGCTGGTCGTCGGCGCCGTTCTGTTCTTCCTGCGTCTGGCGATGATCGGGCGGGAAGACCTCGAACCGATGAGCGCCGTCTGGTTCGGTGTCTATATGGTCGGCATCGCCCTCATTTCCTATTTCGGCGGTTATGGCGGCGGGCTTGGCCTTATCCCGCATCCGGTTGATTCGACCATTGCGGCGCTGTTGTCGCTCGCTGTCTTCATGATGGCGGTCAGGGGGCGGATCTCGCAGGAGGTTTTCGATCGTTTCCGTCGCGAACAGCATGATATCGAGCAGCAGGAATATGGCGGCGACGATGTCGAGAATGTCATGACGCGCGGGTAACGCGCCATCATCGCAGGATCATCGAAAGACCGCCTTGCCGACCGATTGGCGGGGCGGTTTTTCAATTTCACCCGTCAATGGAGAGAACGGGCCTCGTAGGGGGAGTCGAGCGAGAAGGGCGGGATATCCACCTGCAGCAGGCGGTTGTCGCCGGTGCGCGCCACATAATGGCCGACCATGATTCCGGAGGCCGTATCAAGTGGCGCGGCCGACTGGTAGGAAAACCGCTCGCCGCTGGCCAGCACCGGCTGCTTGCCGGCTACGCCGGGCCCGTTGATGATTTCGACGACTCCATCGGCATTGGTTATGGTCCAGTGGCGGGCGACGATCTGGATATCAACGGCGCCATGGTTGACGATCTCGATGTCATAGGCCCAGACAAACTGGTTCTCGCCCGGAGCGGAATGTTCGTCCAGAAAGCGGGTTTCCACCCTGACCTCGATTTCGTCCGTCGTTTTGCTAGGCACCCTCTGGCTCCGCAATAGCTTGCCTGCAGGAACGCTTTGCCTCCCGCCGGTCTGCAATTGTGCCGCTTATGCCGGCAGTTTAGCAAGGGCCTGGGCGAAATCGTCGAGCAGATCGACCGTGTCTTCAATGCCGGCGGAAAAGCGGATCGTGCCGCCGGTAATGCCGAGTTCGGCACGGGCCTCATCGGAAAGGTTCTTGTGCGTTGTCGTCGCCGGATGGGTGATCAGGCTCTTGGCGTCGCCGAGATTGTTGGAGATCGAGACGATATCGAGCGCGTCCTGCAGCGCGAAGGCCGCCTCCTTGCCGCCCTTCAGCTCGAAGGCGATCAGCGATGAGCCCGCCGTCATCTGCTTTTTGATGATGTCGGCCTGGGGGTGATCGGCGCGGCCGGGATAGATGACCCGTGCGACCTGTTTCTGATCGGCGAGGAAATCGGCAATCCTTCCGGCGCTTTCCGTCTGCTGTCGCACACGCAAGGGGAAGGTCTCAAGCCCCTTGAGCAGAAGCCAGGCATTGAAGGGTGAAAGGGCAGGGCCGGTGTGGCGGAAATAGTCCTGCAGTTCTTCCTCGATCCACTTCTTCGAAGACAGGACCACGCCGCCGAGGCAGCGGCCCTGGCCGTCGATATGCTTGGTCGCCGAATAGACAACGACATCGGCGCCGAGTTCCAGCGGCTTCTGGTAGAGCGCGGTGGCGAACACATTGTCGACCACCAGCCGTGCCCCGGCCTGATGGGCGAGATCGGCCACCGCCTTGAGGTCGATGACTTCGAGCGTCGGGTTGGTCGGGCTTTCGAGGAAGAACAGCCTGGTATTGGGGCGGATGGCGGCCTCCCAGGCGGCGATATCGCGTCCGTCGACCAGCGTGCAGTCAATGCCGTATTTCGGCGCCAGCGTTTCCACCACCCAGCGGCAGGAGCCGAACAGGGCGCGCGCGGCGACGATATGGTCTCCGGCCTTCAGCTGGCAGAGGATGGCGGCGGAGACGGCGGCCATGCCGGATGCTGTGGCGCGGGCATCTTCTGCGCCTTCCAGCGCGCACATGCGTTGTTCGAACATGGCATTTGTCGGGCTGCCGTAACGGGCGTAGATGAAGCCCTCATCCTCGCCCTTGAAGCGGGCCTCGGCGGCGGCCGACGTTTCGTAGAGGAAACCCTGCGTCATGAAGATGCCCTCGGACATCTCACCATACTGCGAACGCAGGCTGCCTGCGTGAACGAGTTTGGTTTGCGGATGCAGGGACTTCTTCATGTCATGTCTCCAAACAAAAAAACCGGTCGCGAAGGGACCGGTTACCCGGCCTTTTAGCTACTTGTTTAACGTGGCTGCAAGCCGACCGGCCAAATCACCACAGGGATAAGGCGGCATAATCCCTATAAGCGCTTGCGTCAATTCTGAAAGATTGGTTTTGTCGGCCAACAGGAGCAAAACATGTCCAAGAAGCCCGGAATTCTGCCCGATCACGCCATTGCCGCCCTGCTCGAGCAGAAAAACATGACCACGATCAAGCCGCTGGATCACGACCAGATCCAGCCCGCAAGCCTCGATCTGAGGCTCGGCGCGAAGGCCTATCGCGTGCGCGCCAGCTTCCTGCCGGGACCGCGCCACAGCGTTGCCGACAAGCTTTCGCGGCTGTCCATGCACGAGATCGACCTGTCCCAGGGCGCGGTGCTCGAGACCGGCTGCGTCTATATCGTCGAGTTGATGGAGGGGCTTGCCCTGCCGGAACATCTCTCAGCCTCGACCAACCCGAAAAGCTCGACCGGCAGGCTGGATATCTTCACCCGCGTGATCCCGGATTTTGCGCAGGAATTCGACATCATCCCGTCGGGCTATGAGGGGCCGCTCTATCTGGAGATCTCGCCGCGCACCTTTCCGGTGATCGTGCGCCAGGGCTCCCGGCTATCGCAGATCCGTTTCCGCTCCGGCCATGCGGTGCTGGCCGAGGACGCGCTGATGGTGCTTCACCGCGCCGAAACGCTTGTTGCCAGCGACATGGCCAACATTTCCGATGGCGGCATCGCGCTGTCGATCGATCTGGAAGGCGAGGGGCTGGTCGGCTATCGCGGCAAGCATCACACCGGCGTCATCGATGTCGACCGAAAGGCCGGCTACGACATTCTTGACTACTGGGAGCCGATCCATGGACGCGGCAAGGGCGAACTGATCCTCGATCCGGACGAGTTCTACATCCTCGTCTCGCGCGAGGCCGTGCATGTGCCGCCGCTCTATGCCGCCGAGATGACGCCCTTCGACCCGCTGGTCGGCGAATTCCGCGTTCATTATGCGGGCTTCTTCGATCCCGGCTTCGGTCATGCGGAGGCCGGCGGCAAGGGCGCGCGCGCCGTGCTGGAGGTCAGAAGCCACGAAGTGCCCTTCATCCTCGAACACGGCCAGATCGTCGGCCGCCTCGTCTACGAGCATATGATGGACCCGCCGACATCGCTCTACGGCTCAGGCCTCGGCTCGAACTATCAGGCACAGGGGCTGAAGCTGTCGAAGCATTTTCGGGTGGGGTGAGGTTGGGCTTTTGAGGGATGTAGCCCTCACACTCATGCGTCATACCGGCCTTGAGCCGGTATCCAGGGCCAAAGAGCAAGGACATCGCACTTGAGGTTCTGTGACGAAGGGGGGGAGCCCTGGACCCCGGCTCAAGGCCGGGGTGACGGAGAGTGGAGAGCCAGCTCTTCGTATTCTGCAGCCGCCTTTGTCAGCAGTGTGAGGGACGGACAGCCGTCCCCTTGCCTTAAAACTGCACCAGAATATTCTTGAACTGCCAGGGATCCTTCTCGTCCTTGCGTTCCTCGAAGAAGGTCTGGCGGTCGGTGAGCGGCGTCCAGTCGGTGTAGTGGCCTTCGACCGGGCCGAGATAGGGCATCTGGATTTCCAGGCAGCGGCGGTAGTCCATCTCGTCGGCCTCGACGATGCCGGCTTCCGGGTTTTCCAGCGCCCAGACCATGCCGGCGAGAACGGCGGAGGTCACCTGAAGGGCAGTCGCGTTCTGGTAGGGCACGAGGTCGCGCGTTTCCTCGATCGAAAGCCGCGAGCCGAACCAGTAGGCGTTCTTGTCGTGGCCGTAGAGCAGCACGCCGAGTTCGTCGATCCCGGTCAGGATATCGGCCTCTTCGAGCACCAGGCTTTCCGGCTGCGGATTGCCGCCATTGCCGAACATCTCGTCCAGAGACAGAACCGCGACATCTGCCGGGTGATAGGCATAATGGCAGGTCGGGCGATAGGTGACCTTGTCCTTCTCGTTGGTCACCGTGAAGTAATCGGCGATCGAGACCGATTCATTGTGGGTGACAAGGAAGCCATATTGGGGGCCGGGTGTCGGGCACCAGCTTCTCACACGGGTGTTGGCGCCGGGCTGTTCGATATAGATCGAGGCCTTGCACCCCTTCTTGTGCTTCCTGGCGTTCTTCGGCATCCATTTCTCGTGGGTGCCCCAGCCGAGTTCTGCCGGCTGCATGCCCTCGGCGACAAAGCCCTCGACGGACCAGGTGTTCCAGAACGTGTTCTGCGGACGCAGGAACTTCGAACGCTGGGTGTCGCGCTCGGCGATGTGGATGCCCTTGACGCCGGCATCCATCATCAACTGTGCCCAGCCCTCGCGGTCGTCTGCCATCGGCTCGACGAAATTCATGGATGTATCGCGGGCAAGGTTGACGAGCGCCTGCTTGACGAACCAGGAGACCATGCCGGGATTGGCGCCGCAGCAGGAAACGGCGGTGGTGCCGCCGGGGTTCTTGCGCTTTTCCTTGCGCACGGTTTCACGCAGGGCGTAATTGGTGCGCGACGCATTGTCGGCGTCCTTGTCGAAATAGAAGCCGAGCCAGGGCTCGATCACGGTGTCGATATAGAGCACGCCGAGCGAGCGGCAGAGCTTCATCAGGTCGAGTGAGGAGGTGTCGACGGAAAGGTTGACGCAGAAACCCTGGCCATCGCCCTCGGTCAGAAGCGGCTCCAGCAATTCCTCGTAATTGTCCTTGGTCACCGCCGCGTGGATAAAACGGACGCCGTGATTGGCGGCGATATTGGCATGCGCGTCATTCGGATCGATGATGACCATGCGCGACTTGTCGAAATTGAAATGCCGTTCGATCAGCGGCAGCGCGCCTCTCCCGATGGACCCGAAACCGATCATGACAATGGGTCCGGTGATCTCGGCGTGGATCGGGTATTCCTGAAGCATTTCCGTTTCCTTCTCGGTTAGAACCTGCGCGCGAAGCGATCGCCGCGAACGTAAGGACAAATTGTGACACGGCTATTTTGTTCCGTGGCCTGTCGATCGCGCAAAAAGCGTGACCACAGCCGCAGGCAACAGTAAAGCGGATTTGTCGCCGCCGTTCCAGAAGTCAGTTCAAAACTTCCTGCAGATAAGCCGAAAGCGCGTCGATATCGGCGTCTTTCATGCCCTTGTAGGCGCGTTCTTCCACGGTCAGCCCTTCAAGCTGTTTCAGCATGGCCGAGGCGATTGCGCGGGCTTCCGGATGGCGCGCAATCACCGTCAGGGGATCGGCGTAGATCTTCACCGTGAAGATGATGGCGCCGGTCTCCGGCAGGCGACGCAGCGTCTGGCGTTCGACGCGCAGGAAGTTCTCGCCGATCGGGCGCACGGGCCGGAAGGGATCTTCGGCGCGATGCTTGGAGACCGGCATGGCCAGCGCATCCGACCCCTTGAACGACCAGTTGAACCGCTCTGCCGGCAAGTCCGGCTTCAGATTGTCGAAAATGCGGGTGACCATGGCGGCGTTGCGCGTCCCGCCCTGAAAGCCAGGTACGTCGGCATGGACCTCGTCCATCGGCCGGCCGGCCTTTTCGGTCAGCGACCAGGAGGAAGGAAAGGCGATGAAGCCTGCCGCAAGATGCCAGTGGCCGTCATGTTTGACGAGGATGGCAAGGTCGTCGGCAATCATCAGACCGGCGCGCATCAGCGGCGGCATGGTCTCGTCGGCAAGGTCGACGCTGCGGCCGGCCATGGTCATCGTATCGCCGGAAAGGCGATAGACGTCGGCGTGACATTCCGCGAGATGGCGGGTGATCATCCCGAGGGCTTCGTTCTGGGCGTCAAGGCTGTCTTCTGTCGCCCGGAAGATGGCGTCACGCTTGGTTTCGAGAAGATGCTGCTTCTCGGCGAGATAGCGACCGAGATCGGGTTCCGCTTCCAGCCAGTCCGTTGTCGCAATCTGGGACAGGCCAATGGAGAAGGGCCTGTAGGCCCGGCCATAGGGCATGAGCCGGAGCGGGCGGTCAGCGGTTGCGCTGTCGGTCATGCCTGTTTCAGCCCCGAAACGCTGTCGACCGTCTTCGAGAAATCCACTTCCGTCAGCTCATATTGCGCGACGCCTTCGCTGACGAAAGGATCTGTCTCGCAGATGGCGCGCACTTCATCGAGGCTGCCACTTGCGATGATCACGCCGCCGGTGCGCGGCACTTTGCGCCCGGAGGCAACGAAAACGCCATCGGCATAGTGCCTGTTCAGCCAGGCGAGATGGCCTTCGAAATGCTGTTCGACGGCTTCCATCGGCGCAATATAGGTCAGCGATATCAGGATCAAGGCGGTCTCCTCAACCGGCCGGCAGGGCGGAAAGGTCGGCGGCAAAACGGGCTTTCAGCAGAGCTTCTTCATATTCGGCGCGTGCGGTCGAATCAAGCACAATGCCGCCGCCGACATTGAAGACGGCGCGTCCGTCATCGAAAAGCGTGATCGTGCGGATGGCGACGTTGAAGCGCATGCCGCCGTCGGGCGCGATATGGCCGATTGCCCCGCAATAGGCCCCGCGCGGCCCGTTTTCCAGCGCATGCAGGAGCTTCATGGCCGCAATTTTGGGTGCGCCGGTGACCGAGCCGCAGGGAAACAGCGCGGTGAAGATCGAGCGGATGTCGGCATCGGCGTTCAGCCTGGCGCGGACATGGCTCACCATCTGGTGCAGCGTCGGATAGGTTTCGATGTCGAAGAGCTTCGGCACGTGAACGCTGCCGGGTTCTGCGATGCGGGAGATGTCGTTGCGCAACAGGTCGACGATCATGCAGTTTTCGGCAAGCGTCTTTTCATCGTCCAGCATCGCCGCAATGATGGTCGCGTCTTCCGCTTCCGTTTTTCCACGCGGGGCCGTGCCCTTCATGGGATGAGTTTCGATGAAGCCGTCACTGCCGATCTTGAAAAAGAGTTCCGGAGAGCGTGAGAGAATGCGCGGCCCGTGAAGGTCGATATAGGCGCCATAGCGCACCGGCTGACGCCCGGCATAGGCGTGAAAGGCGGCCAGCGGATCACCCTGCCAGCGGGCGTTGATGGGAAAGGTGAGATTGCCCTGATAGCAGTCGCCGGCCATCAGGTGGGCATGCAGCGGCTCGAAACGTTTCCGGTAGGCGGCAAAATCCCAGGCGGGTTCGAAGCCGGACAGAAACGGCTTCTCGAAACCCATCTCCGGCAGGCCGGTCTCTTGCGGTCGGTCGAAAACGCCGAAGCAGATATAGGGCGTTTCGGGCTCACAGGACGGAAGGTTTGAAAAGGCGGGATCCAACAGATATCCCGCCTCATAGGCCACATAGCCGGCGAGCCAGTGGCCGGATGCGCGCGCTTCTTCCATGCGCTCGAAAGCCGCCGGCACTTCGTCCGGGCGTTCCGCCACGATCAACGCATGCGGATCGGAGAATGTCAGCATGCGACCGGCGAGGTCGTCCCGGAAGACGGCGCGCGGCATGCTATTCCTTGTCGAGCGCTTCGAGTTCGTCGATCAGGCCCTCGATCATCGAAAGGCCCTTGCTCCAGAAGGCGGGGTCGGACGCATCGAGACCAAAGGGCTTCAGCAGTTCGGAATGGTGCTTCGTGCCGCCGGCCTTCAGCATCTCGAAATACTTGTCCTGAAAGCCGCTTTCCGCATTCTGGTAGACCGCATAGAGCGAGTTCACCAGGCAATCGCCAAAGGCATAGGCATAGACGTAGAACGGCGAATGGATGAAGTGGGGCACATAGCTCCAATAGGTCTCGTAGCCATCGGCGAGCTTGATCGCCGGTCCGAGGCTTTCGGCCTGCACCGACATCCACATCGCGTTGATCTGGTCTTCCGTCAGTTCGCCCTCGCGGCGGGCCGTGTGGACCTTGCGCTCAAACTGGTAGAAGGCGATCTGGCGTACGACCGTATTGATCATGTCCTCGACCTTCTGGGCGAGCATCGCCTTGCGCTTTGCCTTGTCGGTGGTCTGGGCGAGCAGTGCGCGGAAGGTCAGCATCTCGCCGAAGACGGACGCGGTTTCGGCAAGCGTCAGAGGCGTCGAGCACATCAGCGCGCCCTGTTTGGCCGCCAGAACCTGATGCACGCCATGGCCCAGCTCATGGGCAAGCGTCATCACGTCGCGCGGCTTGCCGAGATAATTGACCAGAACGTAAGGGTGGGCTGAGGGCACGGTCGGATGCGCAAAGGCGCCGGTGCGTTTTCCCGGTCGGATGGGAGCGTCGATCCACTGCTCGTCGAAAAAGCGCCGTGCAATGTCGGCCATGTCCGGCGAGAAGGCTCCATAGGCGGAAAGCACGGTGTCGCGCGCCTCGTCCCAGGGGATCACGCGTTCGGCCGCATCGGGCAGGGGCGCGTTGCGGTCCCAATAGTTCATCTGCTCCATGCCGAGCCACTTTGCCTTCATCGCGTAATAGCGATGGGACAGGCGGGGGTAGGCCTCGCGCACCGCCTCGGTCAGCGCATCGACAACCTCGCGCTCCACCCGGTTGGAAAGATGGCGGCTGTCGGCGATATCCTCGAAGGCATGCCAGCGGCTGTTGATCTCGGTGTCCTTGGCCACCGTGTTCATGATCAGCGAGAAGGTTGGCAGATTGTCCTTGAAGGTCGCGGCCAGCGCTTCCGCGGCCTTGCGGCGGACCGCTTCCTTGACGTCGCTCAAGAGATTGAGCGTCTTTTCCAGCGGCAGCTCCTCACCGTCGACGGAAAAACGCATGCGATCCATGGTCTGGTCGAAAAGCCGGTTGAAGGCCTGGCCGCCGGTGGTCGACTTCTCCATGAACAATTGTTCGATCCGGTCATCCAGCTGATGCGGCTTTTCCAGCCTCAGATCGAGCACCCAGGGACGGTAATGGGCAAAGCGGGCATCAGCCGCGAGCGCCTTTTTGATCGTTTCCTCATCCAGCCGGTTCAGTTCCAGTTCGAAGAACAGGAGGTCGGCGTAGATTTCGGTGATCCGCGCCGAGGTGTCGCCGTAGAGCTTGCGCAGCGCCGGATCGGCGGCATTGGCATAATAGGAAAGGCCGGCAAACGAGCCGAGCCGCCCGAGCGTGTCGCCAAGCGCTTCATAGGTTTCGATGGCAGCGCCGAGGCCGTCATCCCCGGTTCGTCCGGCGGCTTCCTCGAGCTTGCCTTTCCAGCGGGTCGAAAACGACCGTGCCTTCTTGGCCGCTTCATCAAAGCCATTGTTGAACTCGGGCGAGGAGGCGCCGGGATAAAGATGGGTGAGATCCCATTCGGGCAGGCGGCCCAGGGCCTCGTCGCCGGCTTTCGTCGCCTGAGCCGGGTTGCCGGCCGGATTGCGCGGAAATGAAGCGTTGAACATGGGTCTGCCTTTCCTGTTTTTATTCGGTCGCCGCCTCATGGGCGCGGGGCCTCAACATATGTGTCGCCTGCCCAGCCCGCAATCGGCAGAAAACAAAATATGCCGGTCCAGCGCCCGGTATTCCGGCCTGCCCCTGGTTGATTTGCGGCAAAGACTTAACGCTTGGGAAAGACTAAGCGGTTATTGATGGCTCTAGGAATTTAACCAAATGTTGCCTATAAAATGGCAAGCTGAACGTCAGGCGGGAAAAATGCCTCGTTTGCGCCGCATTGGACCTTCAAGAAGGTCATCGTCCGCCGCCCTTGAGGCAGCTGACGGTGCGGGGGCCCCGATCACGACATTCAGAATACCCAGGGAGAGTCCGGTTTGAGTGACCGTCCATCGAGCATATTCCTGCAACGGACAATCGCCGTTCTGGCATTGCTTGCGGCCATGTTCTGCGTCTTTGGCGTGTCGGAGGCGAAGGCCGAAACCCGGACTCTGAAAATCTACTTCATCCATACCGGCGAGAAGGCCGAGATCACCTTCAAGCGCAACGGGCGCTATGACAAGAAGGGACTCGAGCAGCTCAACTGGTTCCTGCGCGACTGGCGGCGCAAGGAACCGACCAATATGAACCCGAAACTGTTCGACCTAGTCTGGGAGGTCTACCAGCAGGTCGGCGCGACCGATTACATCAACGTCGTTTCCGCCTATCGTTCGCCGGAAACCAACGCCATGCTGCGCAAGAACTCCTCCGGCGTGGCCAAGAAATCGCAGCACATGCTCGGCAATGCGATGGACTTCTTCATTCCCGGCGTGCCGCTTGCCAAGCTGCGGGCGACGGCGATGAAGATGCAGCGCGGAGGCGTCGGCTATTATCCGACCTCCGGCTCGCCTTTCGTCCATCTCGATGTGGCAAGTGTGCGCGCCTGGCCGCGCATGAGCCGAAGCCAGCTTGTGGCGCTCTTTCCCGAAGGTCATACGCTGCATCTGCCCTCCGACGGCAAGCCGCTTCCCGGCTATCAGGACGCGCTGGCTGAATATAAGGCCAAGGGCAGCGTCTCCGGGTCTGAGCCCGTGCGGGTCGCCAGCAATGATGATGGCGACGAGGATGAACGTCCGAACCTGCTTTCGATGCTGTTCAACCGTGGCAATTCCGGCAAAGACGATAATGCGGGAAGCAGCCAGCAGCAGCGCACGGCAACGCCTTCGCGTCAGAGCGCGCCTCAGCAGTCCGCGCCGCAGCAGCGTCCCGTCGATATCCTGACGGCGGCCGTCAGCTTCGACAATCTCGATATTCCGCTGCCGCTTTCCCGTCCAGGCGCCGACAACGCGGATCTCGGCACACCGCTCGCCACGGCGCTGGTCGACCCCAACCCGCCCGAGGCGGAACCGGCGCTGGCGATCGCCGCGAATATTCCGGTGCCGCAGTCGCGACCCTCCTCGCTCGGCGATGCCGAGGGCATGTCTGTCTCCGACGTGCTTGTTGCGGAAGCCGCTTCACCCGTCGAACCAGCCCCGGTTGAGGTTGCCTCCCTCGGCGGCGACGCTTCCTTCGAGAAGGATCGCTTCGGCTTCATGAATGGCGAAGTTCCAGTGCCGAGCCCACGCATGAGTTACGCCGGGCTTGACCAGGGCGCGTCGATCACGCCCGATCAGCTGCAGGCTGCGGGCCGCGCCATGGCCGCCATTCCGGAGCCGACAGAGAGCCCGCGCAAGGCCGCGCAAGGCGAGCTGGCCCGCAAGCTTGCGGCGATGGGCGATACGACCGAACTTGCCTATAGTGAGGACAATGATTTCCGCGTCCTGTTCCGTCCGACGCTTGCGCGAATCAACTCTACTGCACCCGATCAGCCGATGAAGGGCGCGCGTCCAGGGTCGATCCTGCCAACGGACGCCGGTTCAGCCGGTGAGGTGGGCGCTGATAGTAACCGTTCGGCCAATGGTTATCAGTCCGCAAGTCTTGTAAGTAAGAACAGCAGTAAATCCGATCAAAGGTCGATTGTTGATTATTTTGATCAGGAAAGATTTTAGTGTCTACTGATGAATGAACCAACTACTTGTCGCGCGGATAACTTTAACGTAATATGGCGGCATGAGCACATCTGACCCTTTTGTCGCTATTGCAGACCCCAATCGTCGCCATCTTCTGATGGCCTTGCGGCGCGAGCCGAAAACGGTGACCGAGCTTTCGGAAGGGTTACCGATCAGCCGTCCGGCCGTCTCTCAGCACCTCAAGGCCCTGCTGGAAAGTAAGCTGGTGCGCGTTACGCCAGTGGGCACGAAGCGGTTCTATGCCATCAACCCCGAAGGCTTTTCCGCGTTGAGCGGCTGGATACGCCAGTTCTGAGAACCGACGCGATACGATGTCCGGCTATATCTTCGACTCCAAGCTTGCCGCAAGCCTCTTTCGACTGAAGATCAGGCAACCGCCAATGACGATGCCAGGCATGTCGATTTTTAGATGATTGCCAGGCGGTTGAGGCGTGCCGGCAAGGGGGGGGGAGCGTTCCCGCCTTTCATGAAATACAGGGACGCGCTCGACCGGTTTGTCCTGTCGCATTTTCGCTTGACGTCAGATGTGTCCATCTGGAAGCGAAATTCTCCAGGCACGAGATCCCGTGCTTCGGTGGGACATCTCCCGCCGGCGCCTGCCCGAGCGGGTTGAGAAGGCCCGGCTTATCAGTTGCGCCTGTTCGCAGCGACCTGCGTTGCGTTCTCGTTGCCAAGCAGGGCGTCGATCCGCTTACGTTCGGATTCAAAACGCGCGAGATTGTCGCCCGACAGCGCGTCCGAATTCGGGAAACGGATCTTCATCGGATCGACCTTTGTGCCGTTGACCATGACTTCGTAATGCAGGTGTGGCCCGGTGACGAGGCCGGTGGCGCCGACATAGCCGATGACCTGCCCCTGCTTGACGCGTGCACCCTCCTTTACGCCCGAAGCGATCTTGCTCTGGTGATTGTAGGAGGTCTCGTAGCCGTTGGCGTGACGGATGATGGTCTGGTTGCCATATCCGGACGACGACCAGCCGGCCTTTTCGACGATGCCGTCGCCGGCCGCGATGATCGGCGTGCCGGTCCGCGCCGCCCAGTCCACGCCGGAGTGCATGCGGGCATATTTCAGTACCGGGTGGCGTCGCATGCCGAAACCGGAGGTAAACTTGCCGTTTGGAACGGGGTTGCGCAGAAGGAAGCGGCGGATACTGCGGCCGTTTTCGTCGTAAAAGTCGACGGCGCCGGTCTTTGGGTCGGCGAAGCGGTAAAGCCTGATGGACTCGTCGCCGATCTTTGCGTCGATATAGAAGAGTTCTGAGGTCGCTGTTGCCTTGCCGTTCTGGTCGGCATCGGAAAAGAACAGCTCAAGCTGGTCGTCCGGCGAAGCCATGGACTGCAGATCGACCTTGCTCGCCAGAAGATTGATGAGTTGGCCGGCCATGTCCTTTGTCAGCCCGTAGGTCAGCATGGCGCGGAAAATGCCGTCATAGACCCGCACCGGTTTCTGCGTTGTGCCGAGCAGGAGGTCCGTCTCGTCGGCCGACGCATTGGCAACCGCCTCGCTCATCGGCGGCTCGACGCCCTCGACGAAACGTCCCTTGTCGTTAAGCGCCATGGTCATCACATGCTCGCCGTCGCGATAGAGGCTGAGCCTGACGACGCGCATGTTGCGGCCCATGCGCATGAGTCCGATACGCAGAATATCGCTGGCCTTCAGCATCGGGCTTCCCGAGCCTTCCTCGATCAGGCGATCAAGCTCGGCGGCAAGCGGAGCGGGATAACCGGCGGCGACCAGAAAGGCCTCGACATCGACCTTCTGGCGAACCGGCAGGATGTCGTCGTTGAAATCCTGGGTGAAGACAGACTGGAGCGCGCTTACGGAGACATTCTCGTCGACGATCTGCGCCGCCATCGATGGCTTGAGCGGCAGCATGATCTGTTCGGGTTCGAAGCGGTCAGGGTCCACATAGCTGAGCATCGAGAGGTCGCCGACGCTGTTCTGCAGCATGGTCTCGTTGGCGAGAATGGTCTCTTCGATCTCG
>CAXXRG010000004.1:87500-383034 GCA_963676545.2 uncultured Martelella sp.
GATCCTAACCAAACTGCGAATACCGAAGAGTACTGTTCAGCAGACACACGGCGGGTGCTAACGTCCGTCGTGAAAAGGGCAACAACCCTGACCTCCAGCTAAGGTCCCCAAGTCATGGCTAAGTGGGAAAGGATGTGAGGATCCCAAAACAACCAGGATGTTGGCTTAGAAGCAGCCATCATTTAAAGAAAGCGTAACAGCTCACTGGTCTAAATAAGGGTCTTTGCGCCGAAAATGTACCGGGGCTCAAGCCATGCACCGAAGCTGAGGATGTGGATTTATCCACGTGGTAGCGGAGCGTTCCGTAGGCTGATGAAGGGATACCCGTGAGGGGTCCTGGAGGTATCGGAAGTGCGAATGTTGACATGAGTAACGATAAAGAGGGTGAGAGACCCTCTCGCCGAAAGACCAAGGGTTCCTGCTTAAAGTTAATCTGAGCAGGGTTAGCCGGCCCCTAAGACGAGGCGGAAACGCGTAGTCGATGGGAACCACGTTAATATTCGTGGGCCAGGCGGTGGTGACGGATTGCGTAAATCGTATGATCTTATTGGATTGATTGTGCGGTGAAGCGGTTCCAGGAAATAGCCCCGCCATGAGACCGTACCCGAAACCGACACAGGTGGTCAGGTAGAGTATACCAAGGCGCTTGAGAGAACTGCGTTGAAGGAACTCGGCAAATTGCACGCGTAACTTCGGAAGAAGCGTGACCTCTTTATACGCAAGTATTGAGAGGTGGCACAGACCAGGGGGTAGCGACTGTTTATCAAAAACACAGGGCTCTGCGAAGTCTTTAAGACGACGTATAGGGTCTGACGCCTGCCCGGTGCTGGAAGGTTAAAAGGAGATGTGCAAGCATTGAATTGAAGCCCCAGTAAACGGCGGCCGTAACTATAACGGTCCTAAGGTAGCGAAATTCCTTGTCGGGTAAGTTCCGACCTGCACGAATGGCGTAACGACTTCCCCGCTGTCTCCAACGCAGACTCAGTGAAATTGAATTCCCCGTGAAGATGCGGGGTTCCTGCGGTCAGACGGAAAGACCCCGTGCACCTTTACTATAGCTTTACACTGGCATTTACCAAGACATGTGTAGGATAGGTGGTAGGCTTTGAAGCGCGGACGCCAGTTTGCGTGGAGCCATCCTTGAAATACCACCCTTATCTTTGTGGATGTCTAACCGCGATCCGTTATCCGGTTCCGGGACAGTGTATGGTGGGTAGTTTGACTGGGGCGGTCGCCTCCTAAAGAGTAACGGAGGCGCGCGATGGTGGGCTCAGACCGGTCGGAAATCGGTCGTCGAGTGCAATGGCATAAGCCCGCCTGACTGCGAGACTGACAAGTCGAGCAGAGACGAAAGTCGGTCATAGTGATCCGGTGGTCCCGCGTGGAAGGGCCATCGCTCAACGGATAAAAGGTACGCCGGGGATAACAGGCTGATGACCCCCAAGAGTCCATATCGACGGGGTTGTTTGGCACCTCGATGTCGGCTCATCGCATCCTGGGGCTGGAGCAGGTCCCAAGGGTTTGGCTGTTCGCCAATTAAAGCGGTACGTGAGCTGGGTTCAGAACGTCGTGAGACAGTTCGGTCCCTATCTGCCGTGGGTGTAGGAATATTGACAGGATCTGTCCCTAGTACGAGAGGACCGGGATGGACGTATCTCTGGTGGACCTGTTGTGGCGCCAGCCGCATAGCAGGGTAGCTATATACGGAATGGATAACCGCTGAAGGCATCTAAGCGGGAAACCAACCTGAAAACGAGTGTTCCCTATCAGAGCCGTTGTAGACGACAACGTTGATAGGCCGGGTGTGGAAGCGCAGCAATGTGTGAAGCTTACCGGTACTAATCGCTCGATTGGCTTGATCGTTCTCATTGTTCATGTTCATCGCCCCGTGCGGGGTTGGCCCAGGGCGGCCGCACGCACAGGAAATGCCGATGAACACGATCTTTTGTCCTCACGCTGTCGTGGCCTTTGGCCACTACGCTGCGGAAGGCGCGCTGACGCGACGCAGGCAAGCTGCTGAGGGTAGTCCCTCGATAGCCAACGCCAATGTGCGTAACGCAAGCGCTTCAACAACCAGCTTCTCGAAAAACATGCTGCACTTGGCTGACCTGGTGGCTATGGCGGGGTCCTTAACACCCGTTCCCATTCCGAACACGGCCGTGAAATGCCCCAGCGCTGATGGTACTTTGTCTTAAGGCACGGGAGAGTAAGTCGCTGCCAGGTCTGCCAAATGCAACATGTATATCTTCTCAATCAAAATAACCGGCGACTGCCGATATCAAGCCGCCGTAAAAGGCGGCTTTTTTGTTGCCTCAATACGATATCCAGGGCAAGAGCAGCCCCCGCCGGATCGCAGAAGGCCAAGCCTTTGAAGACCGGCAAAACAAAAAAACCGGCAAGGCACGACCCAACCGTCAGACGCCTAACCCGGAAACGCTCAAAACATAACGCGGGGTGGAGCAGCCCGGTAGCTCGTCAGGCTCATAACCTGAAGGCCGCAGGTTCAAATCCTGCCCCCGCAACCAAGACTGACTTATCCGATATGCAAAAGCCCCGCCCGGTGAAAACCGGCGGGGCTTTTGTATTTTGAAGACCGATGACCTGAACCCCTGAACGTCCTCCAAAATTTGTTAGAGTCTGTCACGATCAGGAGACGGACGAATGGAGCATTCACGGTTCACGGAAGAGCAGATCATCGGGATATTGAAGGAGCAGGAGGTGGGCACGAAGACGGTCGATGTCTGCCGCACGCACGGCATCTCGGACGCGACCTTCGACAAATGCAACGCGAAGTTATGGCGGTGTCCGATGCCCGCAAGCTCAAGGCGCTTGAGGACGAGAATGCCCGGCCGGTGAAGCAGCTCGCCGAGGCCATGCTCGACAATGCGATCCTGAAGGATGTCGCTTCAAGAAAATCGTGACGCCCGATGTGAAGCGGGATGCGGGGGCTCAAATCCGTGAGCAGCACGGGCGGAGCCTGCGTCGGGCGTGCGAGGTTCTGTCGGTGGATCGGTCGAGCATGCGATATCGCAGCGTTCGGCCTGACGATGCGCCTATTCGCGAGGCGATGAAGAAGGTGGCGTCAGAGCGCTGCCGCTTCGGTTACCGCCGTATCCACGTGATGCTCGACCGACACTCGTCGCTGGGCAATATCACGCCCAGCGAGTTCGCAATGAAAATGGCTATGGAATAACAGGCCGCATGGGGCCAGATTGACAACCCAAGACTCTCCCGAAAAATGGAGGGAAGTCTGGTCACAGGTCACGAGCCTTATAGCGCCGGATTTTTGAACACAAAGTGTCGACAATACGTGCGCGGCGACATATGCTCAAGATCGACAGGTTGCTGTTATGCTCCGCTCGGTCGGGACGATTGAAGGGTATAACGCCCTCGCATATGCGCAAGCACAGCAACCATGAAAGAGGCAGCAATGGCAGCAGCGGAAGAGACGACAAAGGCAAAGACGCGCGGATCGGGAACGCAGAAGGTCTACGAGACGCTGCGCCGGGAAATTCTGGCGATGGAGCTGACGCCGGGCAGCCCGCTGGATGAAGTCAGACTGTCGGACCGTTTCGGCATGTCGCGCACCCCGGTGCGTGAGGCTTTGCTCAGGCTTGCCAGCGACACGCTGGTGACCACGCTGCCCAACCGCAACACCATTGTTTCAGCCATCAACTTTGCGGATATGCCGCATTATTTCGAAGCGTTGACGCTGATGTACCGGATCACCACCAGGGGAGCGGCGGCGCGCGGGCCGCATGCGCCGGAGATGATGACAAGCATTCGCGCGCGCCAGGGCGAGTTCGTGGCAGCGGTGGAAGCCCAGGACGCCTTTGCCATGATCGAGGCCAATCGCGAATTTCACGTCGCCATCGCCGACCTGGCGGGTAATCCCTATTACACCGGTTTCTTTTCGCGATTGCTGGATGAAGGACGCCGCATTCTCAGGCTCTATTATTCGACCTTCGAAGACCGTCTTCCGCGTCAATATGTCAATGAACACGAGGATATCATCGCAGCGATCGAGGCTGGCGATCGCGAACAGGCCGACCGCCTGGCAATCGACCATGCCGGGCAGATCGTGCGCCAGATCCAGGAATACCTGGCCCGGGAAGCCGTGCAGGCGCGGGCGCTGTCACTGGAGTAAACGACAGGCTGCGGCCCAGGCAGGAAGAGTTATACCAACCAAAACAAGGATCTGCTGTTTCCAAGCCGGAAGGTTTTGCCGGCCCACGAAAGGGCAGGCAGGCTGCCACGACCATGTCTTGGGGACATGTTGCGGTCAGCCCTTTCAAAAACGGGGAACGCGATGAAAGACGAAACTGGCGCAGATGCCGTGGTCATTGGCGGCGGCATTATCGGGTGCATGGTCGCACGTTATCTGCTGGAAGCTGGCCGCAGGGTCACGATACTGGAACGTCGTGAAATTGCCGCAGGAAGCAGTGCGGGCAATGCCGGAATTCTTGCCTTCCCCGAGATCGTGCCGATCCCGTCGCCGGGAATAACGTGGAAAGCGCCTGTATGGCTGCTTGATCCGCTGGGGCCGTTGACCATCCGTCCTGCCTATGCCGCGCGGCTTGTTCCGTGGTTCTGGCACTTCTGGCGCGCTAGCTTCAAGGCCAATTTCGAACGCGGGCTAAAGGTCCAGTCCGAACTGATGCAGCTGGCGGCCCGGGAATTCGAACATATTCGCAAAGATGAGCGTCTGGCGCCCTTTGTCGTCAACACCGGCACGCTCGACCTTTATGACAGCGAGCAAAGCTTTCGCGCCGCCGCGCCCGATTGGGACAGGAAGCGCGAAGCGGGCTTTGATTTTCATCGCGTCGGGCGCAGCGAAATCGAAATGCTTCAGCCCGGCCTTGCGCCCCAGTTCGAACACGCGATCTATAGCGATGATGGTCTGCAGATCTCCGATCCCGCCGCTTTTACGCGCACCCTTGGCGAAAGTCTGCAGCAGGACGGAGCCACAATCAACATCGCGGATGTTTCAGGGCTGGAGCCGATCGAGACCGGCGCGCGCCTACATCTTTCCAATGGCGAGGTGGTTGAGGCCCGCACCGTCGTGGTTGCCTGCGGCGCATGGTCCAAACGGCTGGCAAAAAGCCTCGGCGAGGCGATCCCGCTCGACACCGAGCGCGGCTACAACACCACCCTGCCGTCGACCGCCTTCCCACTGAAGCGCCAGCTTTACTTCAATGATCATTCCTTTGTCGTGACGCCACTGAAAGACGGGATCCGCGTCGGCGGTGCGGTGGAATTCGGCGGCCTGGATCTGCCTGCCAATTTCAAACGCTCCGACATGTTGATGAAACTCGCAAAACGGTTCCTGCCCGCACTGGAGACGCGTGGCGGCGAGCCGTGGATGGGGTTTCGCCCCTCCATGCCCGACAGCCTGCCGGTGATCGACCTTTCGAAAGCGGCCCCCAACGTGCTCTATGCCTTCGGCCACGGGCATCTGGGATTGACCCAGTCAGCTGCCACGGGGCGGCTGATCGCGGAACTGGCCATGCAGAAGAAACCGTCTGCCAATCTTGAGAACCTGCGCTTCGACCGGTTTGCGGCGTTGTGACGATTTTATGGCTCGAGCGCTTCTGTCGATCGCATCAGAAAGTCGCGGGCGTCTTCGCTGATCCGGCCTGCAAGCGCCCTGCGCACTCTGTCATGATAGTCATTGATGAACGCGATTTCCTCCGCGGATAGAGCGGCGACGTCCACCGGCTTGAGGTCGATCGGTGTAAGCGTGAGTGAGCGGAACCGGCAGAAGCCGGGCAGCGTCGCGATCACTTCCACCTGGTTTTCGATCCGCAAGCCGTAGGCGCCTGCTTCATAATATCCCGGTTCGATGGTCATGATGTTGCCGTGCTCGAGCCCGTAATTGTTGGCCTTCTTGGCGAAGCGATGCGGGTATTCATGCACCAGAAGATTATGCCCCACACCGTGGCCCGTGCCGTGATCGTAATCGAGGCCCATCCGCCAGAGCGGCAGGCGGGCAAGCGCATCGAGCTGGTGGCCGCATGTGCCTTCGGGAAACGTTGCTGAAATCAGCGCGATAAAGCCTTTCAGAACGGCCGTATAGGTCCTGCGTACAGTTTCGTCTGGCACTGACAGGAACAGGGTTCTTGTGACATCCGTGGTGCCATTTTCATACTGGCCGCCGGAATCGATCAAATAGAGGCCGTCGGGCGTGATGGGAGCGTCACTTTGCGGCGCGGCATTATAGTGGCACATCGCTGCATGGGCGCCGGACGCTGAAATCGACCGGAAACTTGCCTCCAGAAAGCCCGTCCGGCGCGCGCGCAAGGACAGAAGCTTCTCTTCCGCCTCGATCTCTCGGATCGGATTGCCGGCAGACGCGCGCGATGGGGCTTCGCGCTCCAGCCATGCGAGAAACTCGGTGAGCGCTATGCCGTCCTCAACATGGCAGTCGCGATATCCGGTAAGTTCCGCCGGCGTCTTGCGTGCCTTGGCGATGGTCAGCGGGTTATCGGTGACGCGAACCATGCCGCCGGCGTTCTCCACCGCGAGACGAAGGGCAACCGGCGCAAAGGACTGGTCGATCAGCACCCTCTTGTCTTTGGATAACGCCGCCACGCAAGCTATGAAATCTTCGGCGGGCTTGAGGCGAATGCCCTCAAGTTCGAATACGGAGAGGTCGTTGGGCAGTTTGCGGCTGTCGACGAACCAGTCGACCGCGCCATTTGCCTGCAGGATCATGAACGACTGGGGCACCGGGTTCATGGCGATATCGCTTCCGCGCAGATTGAGCAGCCAGGCGATGTTGTCCGGCAGCGTCTCCGCCATCATGTCGGCTCCTGCCTCGGCAATCGTCCTGCCGATGCGCGCCCTCTTCGCCGCAACGGTTTCGCCGGAAAGGGCAGGGGGCATGGGGCGAACAAGGCCGAGCGGTTTTTCGGGCCGGTTGGGCCAGATCGCGTCGAAGGGGTCTTTCGAAACAGGCACGAGCGTGAAGCCGGCCCGTTTTGCCGCAACCGCAAGCCGGTCGTAAAGTGCTGCGTCGATCAGCATCGGGTTGAAGCCGATCCGCCAGCCCTTCCGGCCATGGGCAGCAAGCCAGCCGTCGATCGGATCATTGTGGAGATGGTGGACCGCGTAAAGCGCGGAACTGACCTCGTGGCGCACCTGGATTTCATAGCGCCCGTCAACGAAGATCAGGGCGCTCTCCTCGAGAACCAGTGCCAGCCCGGCGGAGCCGGTAAAGCCGGTGATGAAGGCCAGCCGGTCGTCATGCGGGGCTGCGACCTCGCTTTGATGGGCGTCTGCGCGCGGCACGATCAGCCCGTCCAGCCCCTCGGATTTCAAGGAACAGCGGAGTGCAGCGAGGCGCTTGGCGATTTCAGGGGTGGCTGTCATGATATTTTCCTGGCCGTCAGGCTCCGCGTACGCGTGGATCGAGGGCGGCATAAAGCAGGTCGACGATAATATTGGTGATCACGATGAAGAAACCGCCCATCAAGACGATGCCGATGATCACCGGCCGATCGAGATTGCGGACAGACTGCACGGCAAGCGCGCCGACGCCCTGAAGCCCGTAAATCTGTTCGATGACGATGACCCCGCCCAGAAGAAGCGCGATATCGGCGCCGAGCTGGGTGATCAGTGGTGTCAGCGTCGCGCGCAGGCCGTGCTTGTAGATCACCCTGGCTTCCGAGATACCCTTTGCCCGGGCGGTGCGGATATAGTCTTCGCCGAGCACCTCGATCAGCTTGCCGCGGGTCAGGCGGGCGTAAATGGCGGCGGTGACCAGCGCCAGCGTCGTCCACGGCAGGAAAAGATGCCAGGCCCAGTCCACCGGATCGGCCAGAAACGGCTTGTAACCACCGGGCGGAAACAGCGTGAAGCCGGCCTTGCGCGGCAGGAAATAGAAGAGATAAAGCGACAGCATGCCGAGCACGAAGGTCGGAAACGACAGGCCAAGCAGAATGAAGCCCTGCCCGAGCCGGTCGCGCACCCCTCCGGGAAACCGTGCTGACATGATGCCGATGGGAATGCCGAGCGCCAGCCAGAAGACGACGCCGCCGAAGACCAGCGAAATCGTGGCGGGCAGGCGGCGCACGATCAGTTCGGTCACCGGCTGCTGGTTGCGGTAGGAAAAGCCAAGGTCGCCGGTCGCCGCCTTGGTGATGAACCGGCCATATTGAACGTAGATCGGCTGATCAAGGCCGAGATTGGAACGGATCTGTTCCAGCTGGGTTTCGGTTGCCTTGTCGCCGGCAATCATACGGGCGGGATCGCCCGGCGCGACGAAGAACAGGACGAAAACGAAAATACTGAGCGAAAACAGAATGAGAACGGCAAAGCCGATGCGCTGGACGAGATAGCGGCTCATGAACGCGCCTCCTTCTTCAGCCGCTTCAGAAGCGATTTGCGGACCGGTCGGGCTTTCGGATCAAGCGCATCGCGCAGGCCATCACCCAGAATGTTGAAGGCAAGCGTGGTCAAAAGCAGCGCCAGGCCCGGAAAGACCACCAGCCACCACGCCACCAGATAGATCGAGTTGGCCGAGGCATCGGCCAGCATGCCGCCCCAGCTCGGCGTCGGCGGTACGATGCCGAGCCCGAGAAAGGAAAGCGTCGCCTCGAACACGATGGCCGTCGGGATCATCATGGTGGTGTAGACGATGATCGGCACGGAAAGATTGGGCAGAATATCGCGCAGCACGATCGAGACGGGCCCGGCTCCCAATGAACGGCTCGCTGCGACGAATTCCCGGCGGCGCAGCGACGAAACTTCGGCGCGGATCACGCGGCCCATGGTGGTCCATGAGAAGAACACAATCACGCCGATGCTGAGCGACAGGCTGGGGCCGAAGACCGAAACCAGCGCCAGCGCGCACAGCAGAAACGGCACGCTCATCACCAGATCCATGATCCGGCTCAAGACCATGTCCACCTTGCCCCCGGCAAAACCGGCTGTCGTGCCGATCGTAATGCCGATCAGCGCGGCAGCCAGCGAGGCAACGACGCCGACAATCAGCGAAATGCGCGCCCCGTAAGCGAGGCGCACCAGGACGTCGCGTCCAAGGTGGTCTGCGCCCAGCCAGAAATCATGGTTCGGCCCGACGGGAAGCCCCATCGGGCTCATGCCGATCTTGCGGTATTGCTCGATGGCCGTATGGCCGGTGATGTCGGCCACCAGAGGGGCGGCCAGCGCAAAGGCGATCAGAAGCACGATGAAGCAAGCGGCGACAAGGCTGGCGCGGTCGCGGGCAAGCCGCCGGAGTGTCAGCTCCAGCGGGCCGCGCTGCACGACGCTGTCGCTGTTGTCGTCTTCGGTGTCGTGATGCGAGACAGCGCTCATACGACTTCTCCTCCTGTGCTGTCGATGAGCCTGCGCGCGGGCAATGTCTCGGCTGAAATCTCATGCAGGGAAGCGGCCATCAGTTCGCGAGTATAGGGGTCGCGCGGTGCGGCATAGATGTCTTCGGTTGCGCCAAGTTCGACAATGCGCCCCTTGTTCATGACGGCAATCCTGTCGCAGACATGGCGGACCACGGACAGGTCATGCGAGATGAACAGGAAGGTCAGGTCCATTTCCTGCTGCAGGCGGCGCATCAGATTGAGGATCTGCGCCTGGATCGAGACATCAAGCGCGGAAACCGGCTCGTCGAAGATGATGATATCGGGATGAAGCGCGAGCGCGCGGGCAATGCCGATGCGCTGTCGCTGGCCGCCGGAGAACTCGGAAGGGTAGCGGTTGTAATGTTCCGGGTTCAGGCCGACGCGTTCCATCAGCGCCTGAACGCGGTGTTTGCGTTCGGCGCCGGAACAGACCTTGTGAATGCGGAACGGGTCGCCGACGATAGAGCTGACCCGTCGGCGCGGATTGAGCGAGCCGAAGGGGTCCTGGAATACAAGCTGGATGCGTTTTCGCATGGCCCGCCAGTCGTCATGCGTCAGGCTATCGAGCATCTGCCCCTCGACGACAACGTCGCCGGAACTGGCGGGAACCAGCCCTGCCAGAACCCGCGCTAGCGTGGATTTCCCGCAACCCGATTCACCGACAAGGCCAAGCGTCTCGCCCTTGAAGAGCGTCAGGTCGATCCCTTTGAGAACATCAAGCGTCTTGGCCACGCCGCGCATCCCGCCACCGGTCTCATAGCTCAAATGCACATTGACGGCTTCGATCATCTTTGTGCGGTCGCGGGCAATGGAGGCCGCTGTGGTTTCGTGGGGTGCGGTGGGTGCTGCGGTATCGGTGCGATCCTCCCCTTCTTTCCAGCATAGAGCTTCTGTCCCGTCATCGAACAGCCTGAGCGGCGGCACGCGCGTGCAGATGTCCATAGCCTTGGCACAGCGCTGGCGGAACACGCAGCCCTTTGGCGGTGACAGGAGGCTTGGCGGGCGGCCGGTGATCGGCTCGATCATGGAGCCGGGCGTGTATTTCGCCGGCGAGGAGTTCAAAAGGCCGGCGGTATAGGGATGCACCGGTGCAGAAAAAAGGGTTGCCGAAGGCCCGATCTCCATACGGTTTCCCGCATACATGACCATGACCTTGTCGGCGATGGAGGAAAGCAGCGAGAGGTCGTGGGTGATCATGATCACGGTCGTGCCGCGCTCACGGCGCATCTCGTCCAGAAGCGCAATGATCTGTGCCTGAACAGTCACATCAAGTGCGGTCGTGGGTTCGTCGGCGATGATGAGCGGCGGATTGAGGATCAGCGCCATGGCGATCATCACGCGCTGGCGCATGCCGCCGGAAAACTGATGGGGATAATCATCGAAGCGCTGTTCCGCATCACGAATGCCGACGCGCGACAGTATGTCGAGCACCCGTGCCCTGGCCGCCTTGCGGGAAACCCGCTCATGGGCGTGGACCATTTCGGCGATCTGGGCGCCGATCGTGTAGTAGGGATGCAGGCTTGAGAGCGGGTCCTGAAAGATCATGCCGATGCGAGAGCCCCGCAAGGCCCGCAGGCGCCGGTGCGACACGGCAAGCAGGTTCTCGCCTTCGAACACGGCCTGCCCCGAGATCGCGGCGTTGGGCAGAAAACCCATGATGGCCTGCGTCAGGACGCTTTTGCCGGAGCCGGATTCGCCTGCGATCCCGAAAAGCGTTCCCTTTTCGACACGGAAGGAAACCTTGTTGACCGCATGGACGATGCCGTCCTCGGTCGGAATTTCGACAGTCAGGTCACGTATGTCGAGAATGGGTGTCAAAATTGCCTCCAGGACAGAACGGTAGCAGGCGGGGAGACCCCGCCCGCTTTGGTCTGCATGTGGCAGCTGCAATGGGCAGCCGCTGCGATCATCAGCGGCTCAGCCAGACATTGGTCCAGTCACCCTGGGCGCCAAGCGCATAGGGCAGGAAATTCTCGACTGCCGCACCATGGTAGAGGATCACGTTTTCGGTGGTGTAGGGGGCAACCGGCGAATCCTGCATCACCAGTTCGTCGACCTGGCCCCAAAGCTCGGCGGCCTGCTCCGGCGTTGTGGCGTTGATGGCCTGCTGGGCGATCGCGTTGGCCTCCGGATTGTTGTAATCGACATAATTATAGGTCTGATGCGTGCCATTATAGGTAAACTGCGGCTGGAACACGGAGCGGGCGGCTCCGCCAACCCAATCCGGCGACCAGCCCACCGGCGCTATATCCCACAGCCCCGCCTTGGTGTTTTCCTGGTTGGTCATGAACTTCGAATAATAATCCGACGGCGCAACCGGCGTCAGTTCCAACTCGATGCCGGCCTTTTTCAGGCTGGCCTGAATGGTCTGTGCAATAGCCGGTTCGGCATTCTGGTTGCGGAACGGCATTTTCAGCGTGATGCCATCGGGATATCCAGCTTCGGCAAGCAGCGCCCTGGCCTTCTCGGGATCGCCGGCAGACCCCTCGCTGGGATAGAGATCGAATTCATGGAAGCCGAGAACACCGGGACCGAAAATGCCGTTTTGCGGGGCGGCGACCATCGGCCCGCCCATCTGCTGCACGATAGCGGCCTTGTCGAGGGCATATTGCACCGCTTGGCGAATACGCAGGTCGCGCAGAGCGCCGTCATTATTGTCCGTCATCGTGTTGAACCAGAGGAAGGATGTACGACCAACCGACATGGTGAGGAGCTTGTCATCACCTGTCGCGGTCAGCATCTGCAAAATCGCCGGCGGAATGATGATGTCGTAGGTCATGTCGGCATCGCCCGCCTGAAGCTGCTGGATGGCGGCATCCGGCTGAATGCCGAAGGTTATATCGATATTATCGACATAGCCGCCGCGCAACGGGTCGGATTCAGCAGTCCACGCCGGGTTGCGCACCAGTTTGATCGTGCTGTCGGGCACATAGCTTTCGACGGTATAGGGGCCGGAGGCAATGAAGTTGTCGCGGTAGTCCGGGCCATCGGGCATATAGTCGAGCACTTCGACCGGTGCCGGCGCCGAGGTCGGCAATGACAGCATGTAGATGAAGTCGCCCGCCGTTTCGGTGAGGTTGATGACGATGGTGTAGTCATCCGGCGTTTCGATGCCGGTAATATCGTTGTTTTCGATATAGTCCTTCATTGCCGCAGCGGTCGGTTCGATCTCGGCGAAACCATCGCAGAAACTGCGCATGCCCTCGATCAGATCGACATAATAGGTCAGCGCCGCCGAGCCGAGAGAGGGGTTGCACATGCGCTTCATGCCGCGTTCGAAATCGGCGGCGACGATCGGGCGCGGGCCGTCCGGGGCATCCCAGGCCACACCATCGCGCAGGGTGAAAGTGTAGGTCAGACCGTCATTGGTCGGCTGGGGCACCTCCGTTACCAGATCGCCTTTCGGCTGAAGCCTGAGATCGTCATCGGTCGAAGCCTCGTAGCTGATCAACTGGCGGCTGACAGCACGCAGGAAGTTGTTCGAAGTGACCAGAGCCGCCGAGGTCGGATCGAAATGGTCGATATCGGCGGTTCCGACAATCTTCAGCGTTCCGCCGGTCTGAGGTGATGCAGCGAGTGCCGCCGTGGCGGTGGAGGCGGCAAGTATCGAGACGGCGAGCCTCAGCAGTTTTCTTCCGTTGAATGCAGTCATGGCAGTTCCCTCTCTTTTTGTCGCGGCATGGTCATGCCCGTCGGTTCCCAAGCCATTTTTGCGATTGAGCAATGCTTGTCAATGATAATGTCGACAAACTGACGACAAATATGGTAGGGCCGATTTGATGAATGAGCAATCCCGGCTCGCACGAATGAAAATGGAGAAAACGCCGTGATATCCGCCAGCAATCGTCCCGCTCTGATCAGCAAAGAAGAGCGCGAGGCCCGCATTTCGCGTCTTCGCGCGGCCATGGAGGCGGCTGGCACGGGTGCCGTGCTTGTGGGATCGACCACAAGCCTCGCCTATTTTACCGGGCTCGTCTGGCATCCCAGCGAACGCCTGGTCGGCGCCCTGATCACTGCCGATCGCCTGACCTATATCGCCCCGGCCTTCGAGGTCTCGAAAATCGAAACGCTCGAGCGGATCGACGGCGATATCGCTGCGTGGGAAGAGCATGAAAATGCCGCAGCACTCGTGGCAAGGCTGCTCGGCCGCGAACAGACACTGGCGCTTGATGATGCGCTGCCTTTTTTCGTCTATTCGGCCCTGGCACGGCAGATTGCGCCGGAGCGGCTCACCGACGGCGGGCCGATGATATCGGGGCTCAGGGCGGTGAAATCGCCGGCCGAGATCGCACTGATGCAATATGCGATGGATGCGACGCTGGAGGTGCATCGCCGGGTCCATGCGCTGATCGAGCCGGGGATCCGCGCCTCGGAGGTCGTGCGCTTTATCGACGAGACCCATCGTGCGCTCTGTGGTTCGGGCAGCACGTTTGCGATCTGCTCCTTCGGCGCGGCAACGTCGCTGCCGCATGGTGTCGACCATGACCAGGCCTATGCCGAGGGCGATATCATTCTGGTGGATACCGGCACGATTGTCGGCGGCTATCAGTCGGACATGACGCGCACCTATGTGAAGGCGGAGCCTTCGGCCGAATTCGCGCGGATATGGGCGATCGAACGGGAAGCGCAGCAGGCCGTTTTCGATGCCGCGAAACCGGGCGTTGCGGCGGAAACCCTCGACGATGCCGCCCGCCGCGTAATCGCCGGCCACGGCCTTGGACCCGACTATCAGTTGCCGGGTCTGCCGCACAGGGCAGGCCACGGGCTCGGCATGGATATACACGAAGCGCCATTTATCGTGCGCGGCAACACCATGCCGCTCGTCCCTGGCATGTGCTTTTCCAATGAGCCGATGATTGTGGTGCCTGATGCCTTCGGCGTTCGTCTCGAAGACATCATTCACATGGACAAGAGTGGTCCGATCTGGTTCACGCAGCCCGGCAAAAGCCCGACTGAACCGTTTGCGTGACGCTTTCGCGCGTACCGCCGAGAGACCGGCATCCTGCGACATCACCAAAGACGGCAGGCATGCCCTGTTGCGCTTGAAACACAACCGCACTGAACACCAGATTAAGGACGTACCAATGAAGATCACCGGCGAATTGCTGATCGGCAACCAGACCCGCATGGGAGAAAACGGAACGCTGACGGCTGTGGAGGCGGCCACCGGAAAGCCGCTTTCCGGCGCGTTCGGCGGCGCAAGCGTTGCCGATCTCGATGCGGCGGCGCAACTTGCCTGGCAGGCTTTCTCCGCCTATCGCGAGACGGCGCTGGAAGACCGGGCCGCGTTTCTGGAAAAAGCCGCCGCAAATATCCTCGCGATCGGCGAACCGCTGATCGAGCGCGCCATGGCCGAAAGCGGCCTGCCGCGCGCGCGGCTTGAGGGCGAGCGTATGCGCACCGTCAACCAGTTGCGTCTCTTCGCCGGCGTGGTGCGCGAAGGCGCGTTTCAGGATCTGCGTTTTGATCCCGCCGATGCGGCGCGTACGCCGCCCAAGCCCGATCTCCGGCTGCGCAAGGTCGGCCTCGGGCCGGTCGCCGTTTTCGGCGCGTCGAACTTCCCGCTGGCGTTTTCGGTTGCCGGCGGCGATACGGCATCGGCGCTGGCCGCTGGCTGCCCGGTCGTGGTCAAGGCCCATCCGGCCCATCCCGGCACTTCGGAACTGGTCGCCCGCGCGGTGCAGCAGGCCGTGATCGACTGCGATATGCCGGAGGGCACGTTCTCGATGCTGCACGATACCGGCTATGAAATCGGAGCGGCACTTGTGGCCCATCCGCTGATCCGCGCCGTCGGCTTCACCGGCTCGCGTCGAGGCGGTCTGGCGCTGGTGGAGATCGCCGCAAAACGCGCCATGCCAATCCCGGTCTATGCCGAGATGAGCGCGATCAACCCGGTCCTCCTGTTCCCCGAAGCGCTGAAGGCGCGCGGCGGCAAGATCGGCGCGGCGTTTGCGGCATCGCTGACGCTCGGCGCCGGCCAGTTCTGCACCAATCCCGGGCTGATCCTCGCCGTCGAAAGCGAAGGTCTCGATGCCTTCAGAGCGAGCGCCGTGGAGGCGCTGAAAGCAATGCCGGCCCAGACCATGCTGACAGCCGGTATCTGCAAGGCCTATCGCGATGGCGTGGCAAAACTGGTCGGCCACAGTGACGTGACGCAACTGGCGGAAGGGCAGGAGGGCGATGAACGTCACGGTCAGGCCGCCCTTTTCGAAACGACGGCCGCCTCGTTCCTCAAGGACAAAAGCTTGCATGACGAAGTCTTCGGCGGTGCGGGCCTGATCGTCAGATGCCGCGACATGGCGGAACTCGAAACCGTGGTCAACGGTCTCGAAGGCCAGTTGACCGTCGCGCTTCACATCGACGAGGGCGACCACAAGGCGGCCGCGAAACTGATGCCGCAACTCGAAATGCTGGCCGGTCGCCTGCTCGTCAACGGGTTTGGCACCGGTGTGGAAGTGTCTCCGGCCATGGTCCATGGCGGGCCCTATCCGGCGACCTCGGATGTGCGCTCGACCTCGGTCGGCACGCTGGCGATCGACCGATTCCTGCGCCCGGTATCCTA
The DNA here is from genome assembly GCA_963676545.2 of uncultured Martelella sp. Lineage (GTDB taxonomy): Bacteria > Pseudomonadota > Alphaproteobacteria > Rhizobiales > Rhizobiaceae > Martelella. The sequence continues at coordinate 103,422 of CAXXRG010000004.1, forward strand.
TCAGGACATGCCCGCAGACCTGCTGCCCGGCGCTTTGCGCGACCGGGACTGATCCGAAAGGCCGGGCTGCGCGCCAAGGTGGCGCGTCGGCCCGGTTCAGTGAATGGCGAGCGCCTGTTCGGTTTCGAGGTCGAAGAGGTGCATGCGGTTGAGGTCGAAGGAGAGCGGCACGGTGGTGCCGGCGCGCAGGCTCTCCTCCGGCTCGACACTGGCGCAGATCTCCTGACCCGCGATGCTGAAATAGGCCATGGTGGTCGCGCCGAGCGGTTCGACCAGATCGATTTCGGCATCGAAGGGGATAAAGCCGCTGCGTTCCTGCCGAAGCGTGATCGCTTCCGGGCGGATGCCGAAGGTGGCTCCGCGACCGGCATGGGAGCGAAACCCGGCGGCCCTTGCTTCGGGTATCGCCATGCGGGTGCCTTCCTCGAAGACGACGAAAAGCGTGCCGCTTTCCTCTTCGAGCCTCACCGGCAGAAAATTCATCGACGGTGAGCCGATGAAGCCGGCGACGAACTTGCTGACCGGCCGCGAATAGAGTTCCTGCGGCGCCCCCATCTGCTCGACCAGTCCCTGGTTCATCACCACCACGCGGTCGGCCATGGTCATGGCTTCCACCTGATCGTGGGTGACGTAGACGGTCGTGGTCGGCAGTAACTGGTGCAGCCGCTTGATCTCCGTGCGCATGCTGACACGAAGCTTGGCGTCGAGGTTCGACAAGGGCTCGTCGAACAGGAAGACTTTCGGATCGCGCACGATAGCCCGCCCCATGGCCACGCGCTGGCGCTGGCCGCCGGAGAGTTCGCCGGGGCGGCGCTCCAGCAGTTCCGAAATTCTCAGCGTATTGGTCGCCTCGGTGATGCGCTTTTCGATTTCGGCCTTCGGCAGACGCTGCTGTTCGAGGCAGAAGGCGATGTTTTCGCGCACGCTCATATGCGGATAGAGCGCGTAGTTCTGGAACACCATGGCGATATCGCGCTTGCCGGGAGCCAGGCGATTGACGACATCGTCGCCGATGAGGATTTCTCCGCCGGAGATATGCTCCAGCCCGGCGATCATCCGGAGCGTCGTCGACTTGCCGCAGCCCGACGGCCCGACGAAGACCACGAATTCCTTGTCCTCGATATCGAGATTGATGCCCCGGACGGCCTCGTAAATGCCGTAGGACTTGACCACATTCTTCAGTGTCAGCCTTGCCATGTCCGTCTCCTATTTTTCCGCCAGCCAGACCTGCATGGCGCCCGCTTCCCGATTGGCCCAGAGGTGGTAGGGAATGGCGCGAAACGGCTTCGGCTTGAGGGCAGGGGGCGCGGTCCGGTAAAGCCCGCCGTCGAAGCCGTCCACTGCCGCCTCATAGCCTTCGCCCTCCAGCACCACCGCGCCGCCGAGAAGATCGGCGTCATAGCGCGGCTGAAGCCGGGCATCGGGCGCGAGGCGCAGGCGCTGCGGCTCGGTGCCGATATCGGCTTCCTCGACGCAATAGACCACCGGCCCGCGACGCAGCGCCACCCGCCCGGCGTCCTCGCCGACGGCCGGATGGGCGTAGAGCCGCTCCACCGGCATGTCGAAGCTGAGCCGCAGTTCGTCGCCGTCCTTGAAGGTGCCGCTGACCTCGGCATAGCCCTTGACCGGAGCAAGCGGGATGTCGCGTCCGTTGAGCGTCGCCCGCGCAGCCCGGCACCAGCCGGGAATGCGCAGTTTCAGCGTGAGGTCGGCCGGCTGGAATAGTCCGAGCGCGATGCGGATATCGCCGTCCCAGGGATAGGTCGTCTCCTGCCTGAGACGCACGAAGGTGCCGTCGAGATCGAACTCCGCGACATTGGCGCCGTAGAGATGCACCGCGATGTCATTCCCTTTGGTGGTGTAGAAATATTTTCCGAGCGAGGTGATGAAACGGGCGATATTGGTCGGGCAGCAGGGGCAGTAGTGCCATTTCCAGCGCCGGTTCTGGCCGTGGCTTTCCAGCACGTTCTCGTAGAAGTAATGCTCGCCGTCGCGGGCTATGCCGGAGAGCGCGCCGTTGAACAGCACGGTTTCGAGCTGATCGGTATATTTGCCGTCGAGATCGATCTCGGCCATGCGTGAACACCAGAAGCCGAGCGCAACCGCCGCGCAGGTTTCGGCATAGGCGGTCTCGTTGGGCAGGTCGAAGGCGCGGGTGAAACCTTCGTTCGCGCCCGATGGCCCAAGTCCGCCGGTGACATAAAGCTGGCGGCCTGTGAGGTCGGCGAACAGCCGGTCGGCGGCATCCTTCAGCGTCGGATCGTCGTTTTCAAAGGCCAGATCGGTCATCGCCGAAAGCAGATACATCGCGCGCACCGCATGGCCGACGACCTCGGTCTGCTCGCGCACCGGTTTATGCGCCTGGCTATAGGCGTAGGTTTCATAAACGTAATCCGCCGGGTCCTCGCCGCGCCGGCGGGCCTCGTCGTCGAAATAGGAGGGCATCTGTCCCCGTTCATCGACCAGCCAGGTGGCAAGCTTCAGATGGCGCGGATCGCCGGTCACCCGGTAGAGCTTGACCAGCGCCAGCTCGATCTCCTCATGCGCATCATAGCCGCGGAGCTTGCCCGGCTCGGGGCCAAAGGTGTCGATGATGTGGTCGACGGCGCGGATCATCACGTCGAGAAAGCGGCGCTTGCCGGTGGCCTCGTAATAGGCGACGGCTCCCTCAAGGAGATGGCCCATCGAATACATTTCGTGGAGATCGCGCAGATTGGTCCAGCGCTTTTCCGGCTCGCGGCGAATGAACCAGCTGTTGAGATAGCCGTCCGGCATCTGGCCGTGCTCGAGCTTCTCGATGATGGCGTCGATCTTTGCCTCGATATCCGGGTTCGGATGGTTCTTCAAAGTGTAGCTCGCCGCCTCGATCCACTTGCCGAAATCGGAATCGAAGAAATGCTGCATCGACAGGCCGCTCGGCTGGATCGGTCGCGCCAGCGGGCCGGGCGGGTTGTCGAAATCCAGGACCTCGAGAAAGCCTTCTTCCTCCAGCCGCTTGTGCTGGGTGGGAATGGTGACGTCACGCACCGTTTCCTGCCAGCTTTTCCAGAACCCGCCATCGAAGGCGACGCGGGTGTGATCGACAGGCACATAACGTTCGAAACTGCGCGCAGACGCGGGAGACGTCTTTTCCGACGCGGACGATGACATGGAAACTCCTTGGGACATGGTATTCATTTGACGGCCCCGGCGGTCAGCCCGCGCACATAATAGCGCTGCAGCGCCAGGAACATCACGATGCAGGGGATCATGGTGAGCGAAATGCCGGCCTGGAGCGCGCCCCAGTCGATGATGCCGTAAATGCCGGAGGAGACGTTCACCAGCATGATCGGCAGGGTGAACTTGTTCTGGTCCGACAGGAAGATCAGCGCCGCCAGAAACTCGTTCCAGGAATTGAGGAAGGCGAACATCACGACGGTGGCGACACCGGGCAGCGCCAGCGGCATCAGGATGCGGCGCACCAGCGTCCATTGCGACGCGCCGTCGATGCGCGCCGCCTCCACCAGCGCCTTCGGGATCGCGTCGAAGGCATTGCGCATCATGAAGATCGAGAACGGCAGCTGGAAGGTGGTGTAGATCAGCACGAGGCCGAGAAGGCTGTTCTGCAGATGCAGGAATTTCAGGATCAGGAACAGCGGCGTCAGGATCGACTGGAACGGGATCATCATTGTCGCCATGACGAGAACGAAGATCAGCGTCTGGCCCGGGAAGCGGAATTTGGAAAAGCCGTAGCCTGCTGGCACCGCGACGGCGACGGTGAAGGCAATCGTGCCGAGCGCGATCAGCACCGAGTTGGTGGCGTAGACATACCAGCCGGCGCCGACATTTTCGAGGCGGCGGTAGTTCTCCAGCGAGAACGCCTTGGAAAACAGCGCCACCGGATGGGCCAGCGCCTCTGCCGCCGGTTTGAAGGAATTGGCGAACGACCAGATGATCGGCATCAGGAAGAATGCCGCCAGAATGATCATCGCCAGCAGCATGAGGAGACGGCCGGCAACCGCGTCGTAGCCTTCATCGGATTCCATGAACAGGTCTTTGACTCTCATCGTCCGTCCTCCGGCCGCTGGCGCATGAAGGAAAGCTGGATCGAGCTGATGGCGACGAGCACGACCAGAAGCGCGAAGGAAAGGGCGGAGCCATAGCCGAGCCGGTAGGAGGAGAACGAGGCGAGATAGATTGTGAACACCGCCGAGATCGTGCTGTTGTTCGGACCACCCTGGGTGATGATGAAGAACTGGTCGAAGGCGAGCATGGACGAGGTCACGTTGAGGATCAGCGCCAGCAGCACCGAGTTGCGCATCAGCGGCAGGGTGATGCGGCGGAAGCGGCTGAAGGGGCTCGCGCCATCGATCCGGGCGGCCTCGATCACGTCGTTCGGGATGCTCTGCAGGCCGGTGAGCAGGATGACCATGGTGAAGCCCGCTGTTTTCCAGACCACCATGAGAATGATGACGGCGAGCGCCGGCCAGAAGCTTTCGAGCGGCCGCGGCGCGTGATCGACGAGGCCGAGCCCGGTCAGAAGGCGCGCGAACACACCGCTGTCGGGGTTCAGCAGCCAGAGCCACAGCGTCGAGGCCGCACCGAAGCCGATGACGACCGGCATGAAGAACACCGTGCGGAAGAAGCCGACGCTGCGCAGCGGCCGGTCGACCAGAAGCGCCAGCGGCAGGGCGACGGCCATGATCGCGGTGGTGACGAGCACGGTATAAAGCAGGGTGAAGCCGAAGGATTGCCAGAGTTGGGTATCGCCCAAAAGTTCGGCATAATTGTCGATGCCGATGAACTTGCGGCGGCCGAGCAGCGGCCAGCGGAAAAAGCTCATCCACACCGTCATGACCAGCGGTATGATGAACAGGCCGATGATGAACACCATGCTCGGCGCGATGAAGGCGAGGCCCAGCCAGCCATGGGGCTCATCGCTGCCCGACTGCCGGCGTTTCTGTAACGCGCGCTTGAGAAACAAGACGTGAATTCCCTGGGTTTGGTGATGTCTGCGGGGCCGCGCGGCGGCTTTCCCGAGGCTCTGCTATCCCTTGAGAGGAGAGGACGCGGGCGGCGCGGGCCGCCCGCAGCCGGGCGTCACGGATTGGTGCGGTCGAGGATCTTGGTGAAATCCTCCTGCGCGGTCTCGATCGCGCCATCCACGTCATCGCCGAAAACCGCGCTCTGGATCAGGTTGAGGAACGGGCCGGTGCGGCTGACGAACAACTCATCCGAGGCATAGGTGTAGGGCGTGCGCGCCTTCGACAGGATGTCATAGGCGATGAGATTGCGCGGATCGAAATTGGCATAGGCCTCTTCAGCCAGGTCGGTGCGCGACGGCATGCCGGATTCCTGCGTGATGAAGACCTGCTGTTCGGGCTCCATGTAGAACTTCACGAAGTCCTCGATCACGGCCTTCTTCTCAGGGGCAATGCCCTTGATCATCGCAAGCGTGTCGCCACCGGCAAAGCTCGACTGGCCGCCCGTGGGGCCGGGGATCGGAGCCACCGCGAAATTGACATCCGGGTAGGTGCTGGTCAGCAGATTGACGATGTAGGAACCGGTCATCAGCACGCCGACCTTGCCTGAAGCGAAGGCCTCCACGGCATTGTTACCATTGCCGGAACGCGATGTCGGGTGAATGGCGCCCGCCTGCCACATGGTGCGGTAATCCTCGAGCGTTTCGCGCATGGCCGGCGTGTCGATCGTGGCTTCGCGGCCGTCATTGGTCAGGATATCGGCATTGGCCGCCCAGATATGCGGCAGGAAATCATAGATCAGCCAGCTGCCGGAATTGGCGACGAAATAAAAGCCATAGATGTCATCGCCGAGCGCGCTGATTTTCTCTGCGTCGGCCACGATCTCGTCCAGCGATGCGGGCGCTGTGTCGGGATCGAGACCGGCCTCTTCGAACAGGTCTGTATTGTAGGCGATGATCGAAGCGTCGGGCAGGGCGGGAACGCCGTAGATCTTGCCGTCATAGGTGGCGAGACGGATATGCGACGGACTCAGCGCATCGGCATAGGGCAGGCCGTCGACAAAACCGGTGATGTCTTCCAGCGTGTCATTGGCGGCGAATGTCGGAAGGTAGATCAGATCCAGAACCGCGCCTTCGGGCGGCGCGCCGCCGGCAATGGCCGCGCCAAGCTTCGGCACCATCTGCTCGGCGACGACGGCGGTGACGTTGACGGTGTCTTCATGGGCGGCGTTGTACTTCTCGGCCAGCGCCTGAAGCACGGCTGCCGACGAACTCCGCACCCACAGGTTCACGTCCTCGGCCTGAGCCATCGAGGTGGATGCTGCCAGCGTCAATGCAGCAAGCATGAGTTTGTTCTTCAGCATGTCATTCCCCTTCTCCGTTTGGTCATTTGACTTGACGTTTGATAACGGTATGGCAGAAGAAAAATATTGTCGACAATTTGTGTTCATATGGCTGCAAAAACCTTTTTGCAGCATTGTTTTCATTTGATAAAAGGTTTTATCAAAGAGTAGGAAACAGTATTGATCAAGCCGATACAGCACCGCAGGTGCACACTCAGGGACGTCGCCAAGGCCGCCGAGGTGAGCCTTTCGACAGCCTCAAACGCGTTGAACGGCGTCGGCCGCGTCAACGTCGAAACCCGCGAACGCGTTCTGCGGATCGCGCGGGAAATCGGCTTCCGGCCGAATGCGCTTGCCCGCAGCCTGCTGAGCCGCAGAAGCCTCACCATCGGCATCATTACCGATGACACGTATGGCCGGCTGACGCTTCCGATCAGCTCCGGCGTCTCAGAGGTGCTGGTCGACCACGGCGTCTCGGCGTTCCTCTGCGCCACCAGCGGAGACAAGCGTCTCGCCGAGCTGCATCTGCAGGCGCTGCTCGACAAGCAGGTTGACGGCATCATCTTCACCGCGACGCGCCTCGATGTTCAACCGCCCATCGACCTCACCGCGCTGAACGTTCCTGTTGTCTACGCCTTTGCGGCGGGTCCGTTCCTGAGCACCAGCTTCGTCCCCGACGACGCGCATGGCGCAATGCTTGCGATAGCGCATCTTCAGGAAGCCGGCTGCCGGGACATTCTTCACATCACCGGGCCTGAAAGCTGGCTGGCCGCCAGAAACCGAGCGGATATCTACCGCAACCATTGCGGTCCATCGTCCCCGGTCATGTTTGGCGCATGGTCGGAAGAATGGGGACATGAGGCGATCGGCCGCGTGCTGTCCGCGCGCAAGAAACTTCCCGACGGCATTTTTTGCGGCAGCGACGAAATCGCCCGCGGTGTCCTCGATGGGCTGCGCGATCACGGCGTTTCCGTGCCCGCCGATGTTTCGGTGATCGGCTTCGACAACTGGGAGGTCGTCTCCCGCCAGACCCGCCCGCCGCTGACCACTATCGACATGGAACTGAAGGAAATCGGCCACCGCGCCGGGCTCGCCATGCTGCAGCTCACCCGCGGAGAGCCCGTCGAGAGAGGCGTCATACGCCTGCCGTGCTCGCTTGTTCGGCGGGAAAGCGTCATCTCTCGTGCGAGCGCGGATACGTCGCCAGTGTAATGACCGTATTGGGCAGTGTGCCCGGCCTGCGCGCTGCCGTGTCTGGATTTCGCTTCGAACCGGACTTCTGGAGCGCCATGCCGAGAGACGGGGATCAACAGGAACCACTTTATCTGTCGACAAACTGTATAACTGATGATAGGGAGGGTGCAGATTGATCGGTAGGGGCTTGAGCCCCGATACGCATAATTTCACACGGATACTCATTCCGTGTGCCCAGGAAAGGACCCCAGATGAGCGATACGATTTTCACCGGCTGTATTCCGGCTTTGATGACACCCTGCACGGATGACCGGAAGCCGGATTTCGTAGCGCTTGCGCGGAAGGGCCGGGAGCTCGTCGATGCGGGCATGTCCGCCGTTGTCTATTGCGGGTCGATGGGCGACTGGCCGCTTCTGACCGACGAGGAACGGATGAAGGGCGTCGAGGCGCTGGTCGAGGCAGGCGTTCCGGTGATCGTTGGAACCGGCGCGATCAATACGAAATCGGCTGTGGCGATCACGGCCCATGCCGCCCGAACCGGCGCGGCGGGTCTGATGGTCATTCCGCGTGTTCTCTCGCGCGGCAACTCGGTCTCGGCCCAGAAGGCGCATTTCTCTGCCATTCTCGAAGCCGCCAACGGCCTGCCCGCAGTGATCTACAACAGCCCCTATTACGGCTTTGCAACCCGTGCGGACCTGTTCTTCGATCTGCGTGCCGACCATCCCAACCTGATCGGCTTCAAGGAGTTTGGTGGCGCGGCCGATCTGTCCTATGCCGCCGAGAATATCACCTCAGGCGATGATGACCTGACACTGATGGTTGGCGTCGATACCCAGGTCTTCCATGGTTTCGTGAAATGCGGCGCCACCGGCGCGATTACCGGCATCGGCAACGCACTTCCCAAGGAAGTCCTGCACCTCGTCTCGCTCTGCAAGGCCGCTGCTGATGGCGACAGTGAAGCCCGCGTCAAGGCGCGCGAACTCGAGGAGGCGCTGATGGTGCTTTCGAAATTCGATGAGGGCGCCGATCTCGTGCTGTTCTACAAATATCTTATGGTGCTGAATGGTGACGCGGAATATAGCCTGCATTTCAACGAAACCGACGCCCTGACGGCGTCGCAAAAGGCTTTTGCCGAAGATCAGTACAAGCAGTTCAAGGCCTGGTACGCGAACTGGGCGGCCTGAAGCGCGAAACCGGGGCGGGGAGCAGCGAATGCATGTAATCGACAGCCATACCGCAGGCGAGCCGACGCGAGTCATCCTCGATGGTTTTCCCGATCTCGGCTCCGGCCCGCTTTCCGAGCGCGCTGAGCGCCTTGCGACCCGTTTCTACGACGACTATCGCGCCGTGGTGCTTGAGCCGCGCGGTCAGGTTGCCATGGTCGGAGCGCTTCTGGTGCCGCCGGTCGACCCGTCCTGCGTCACCGGGGTCATCTATTTCGATGTCGGGGCTGTCCTTGGCATGTGCGGCCACGGCACGATTGGTCTGGCCGTCACGCTTTACCACATGGGTCGTATCGGCACGGGTTTGCACCGTATCGAAACGCCCGCCGGCGTCGTCACCGTCGATGTGCAGGACGAAAGCACAGTCACCGTCACCAATATCGAAAGCCGGCGGGTGGCTGCGGGCGTGGCGGTGGAGGTGCCGGGCTTTGGCACGATAACCGGTGACATTGCCTATGGCGGCAACTGGTTCTTTCTCGTCGATCCGGCCCCCCTCCCGGTGACCCCGGACAATATCCGCGCCCTGACCGATCTGGCGGTCGCCACGCGAACCACGCTCAACGCGCGTAAGATCGGCGGCGAGAACGGGGAGCCGGTGGACCATATCATCTTCTACGGTCCGGCCGAAGACGAGGCGGCGCACAGTCGAAACTTCGTGCTCTGCCCTGACGATGCCTATGACCGTTCTCCCTGCGGGACAGGTAGCTCAGCACGGCTCGCATGCCTTGCGGCCTCCGGACAGCTGGCCGAAGGGCAGGAAATACTGCAGGAGAGCATCATCGGCTCCACCTATCGATTATCCTATATGGCGGGCAAACACGGTGGCGTGATCCCTTCGATCACGGGCCAGGCCTATGTCATGTCTGTGGCCGAACTGGTGTTCAATGCCAAGGACCCCTTCCGCAACGGCATCGTTATAAGCTCTCCTCGGTGATCTCGCCGTCGAAGCAAGTGCCGTGGCGATGACCGCCGGCCAACGCCGGAACATCCTGAGTTACTGCCGGTTTGCATCCGTTTCCGGATACTCTACCGGCTCCTTTTGCAATATCAGGGGCTTGCTTTCCGTATTCATGGTCATGATGCTGGCGGCAAGGCCGATCTTTTTGAACTCCGTAGGGCTCACGCGGAAGTAGCGGCGGAAGACCTTCGCGAAATAGTTCGGATCGGAAAAGCCCGTCATGCCGGCAACTTCCTTGACGGTATGGTCGCTGCTTGCCAGAAGCCGGGTCGCTTGTTTCAGGCGGCGCAGGAGGACGTATTCGGCTGGCGGCATGCCCTCCGACTGGGCGAATAGCCGTGAGAAATGCGAGCGGCTGAACCCCGATATTTCTGCCAGGCGGTCAACCGGCAGCGGCTTTTCCAGGTTGGAGTCTATGTAATGCACGACGCGCTGCATGGCCCGGCTTTCCACCGCCGGCATGGTATGGGCCCCGAAGACATCGTCATAGAGCAGCATCGTTACCTCATAGGCAACGGCGGAGGCCCTCGCTGGCGTGTCGGTTTCCGATGAAAGCAATCGCCCCAGGCAGCCGGCGAGTTGGTCGACAGTCGTTTCCTTCAGTTTGAGCACGGGGCCGGTGGTCGCCAGAACGGCCCGTTGAATGCGCATTGCCTCCTCGCCATTGAGCGAGATCCAGAAGAATTCCCAGTAACCGTCCTGCTCCACCCAATAGCTGTGATTGTGCGGGATCAGGGTAAGCATGGTTTCGCCCGGCCTGATCCGGAAGGTCTGGTTCTCAAAACGCAGGTTTCCAGCGCCGGCAATCGTGTACTGGATCACCGAGAAAGGGCTCTGGCCGCGCCGCCTCCCGTCCCACCTGTAGTCGGGCCGTGTGCGGATTTCATAGCCGGCGCTGACTGGCATGGCATGCAGGTCCTGATGTCCGCGCGGCAGGGAAATCAGCCGCCCGATCGGCGCTTTTTCTCGCAGCTCCTGTAGCACAGAATTACCCATGAAAGCACAATCCCTCTCTGTGATGTCCTCCTGACTGCTGCATAATGCGGACCGGGAGTTTGAAACACAAGTGATACAGGCATAGCGCAACAGTCGGAGGGACGTCTTTCGGGACGCCTTGCCGGTGAGGTCGATGTTGTCTGTTGCATTTGATTTTACCCTGTTTGTTGGTTCTTGATCCAGGGAGGCGGCTATGAGCGCTTTCAAAATAGCCATTATCGGCGCCGGCAGCGTCGGTTTCACCAAGACGCTGTTCAAGGATATCCTGTGCGTTCCGGAATTTGCGGATATCGAAGTGGCGCTGACGGATATCAGCGAGAAAAATCTGACGATGGTGAAAACCATCCTCGAGAAGATCGTCGAGGCCAATGGCCTGCCGACCACCATCACCGCGACCACGGATCGCCGCAAGGCGATCGAGGGCGCGCGTTATGTGATATCCTGCGTGCGCGTCGGCGGGCTTGAGGCCTATGCCGACGATATTCGCATTCCGCTGAAATATGGCGTCGACCAGTGCGTCGGCGATACGATCTGCGCCGGCGGCATTCTTTACGGCCAGCGCAACATCCCGGTCATCCTGGATTTCTGCAAGGACATCCGCGAGGTGGCCGAGCCCGGCGCCCGCTTCCTCAACTATGCCAATCCGATGGCGATGAACACCTGGGCGGCGAATGAATACGGCAAGGTCGATACGATCGGCCTGTGCCATGGTGTCCAGCACGGCGCGGAACAGATCGCGGAAGTGCTTGGCGTTGAACAGAACGAACTCGACTATATCTGCTCCGGCATCAACCATCAGACCTGGTTCACCGATCTGCGCGTTAACGGCCGCAAAATCGGTAAAGACGAGCTGATCGCCGCCTTCGAGGCGCATCCGGTGATCTCGAAACAGGAGAAGGTCCGCATCGACGTGCTGAAGCGCTTCGGCGTCTACTCGACCGAAAGCAACGGCCACCTGTCCGAATACCTGCCCTGGTACCGCAAGCGCCCGGAGGAAATCACCCGCTGGATCGACATGTCCGACTGGATCCATGGCGAGACCGGCGGCTATCTGCGCTACACGGCGGAAAACCGCAACTGGTTCGAGACCGAATTTGACGGATTTCTTGAAGATGCGGCAAAGCCGATCGACCCGAAGAAGCGCTCGAGCGAGCATGCCAGCTATATCCTCGAAGGGCTGGAGACCGGTCGTGTCTATCGCGGCCATTTCAACCGCAAGAACAACGGCGTGATTACCAATCTGCCGGATGACTGCATCATTGAATCGCCCGGCTTCGTTGACCGCTTCGGCCTCAACATGGTCGCCGGCATCACGCTGCCGGAAGCCTGTGCTGCAACCTGCATGGCCTCCATCAACGTGCAGCGCCTGTCGGTTCATGCGGCCGTGACCGGCGACCTCGATCTTCTGAAGCTGGCCGTCCTGCATGATCCGCTGGTCGGCGCCGTCTGCACGCCGGAGGAGGTCTGGCAGATGGTGGACGAGATGGTCGTCGCCCAGGCCGAATGGTTGCCGCAATATGCCCATGCCATCGTCGGTGCGAAAGAGCGGCTTTCGAAGGCGACGGTCACGACGCGCGAATGGGAAGGGGCGGCCCGCCGTCACATCCGCTCGGTCGATGAAATGCGCGAGGAGAAGGAAGCCGAGCGCGCGGCGGCCAACGCCTGACGATCTTCATCTCAACCGGTCCGGCGGCATGCCGGTCCGGTCTTTCCCGTTCCGGCGGCCTCGTGGGTAGGAGCCGTGCCGACGGAACAACCGACGAAAGGCCATGAGCCTTCGCATTCAGTGTCAAAACGGGAGGACGACACGATGACATCTCACCTTTCTGCCCGGCATCTGGCCAGTGTCCTGGCCGCCGGGATTTCAAGCCTCGCATTCGTCTCCGGGGCGCTTGCTTCGGAAATGACCGTGGTGCCGCCGCAGCCGGATTTCCCGGCCCAGGCCAAGATCACCTATGTACCGCGCAACGCGATCGAGGAATTCAGAGCGCTGCCGTCCTATTCCGAGCCGGAATGGGTGACGGAGCAATTTGTCGAGACCGGCGCGCTGCCGCCGGTCGAGGAACGGCTGCCGAAAGAGCCGCTGGTCTTCAAGACCGGCAACATGCCGGACGGTATGGGCGTTTACGGCGGCACGCTGCGCCATGTGATCGGCGGCCGTCCGGAAGGCTGGAACTATCAGGCCGGCCAGTCCCAGGGTTGGGGCGGCATCGATATCGGCATGTATGAATGCTTGACCCGCACCGCGCCGCTCTATCAGGTCGAGGCGAGCGACATGGAACCGCTGCCGAACCTTGCGAAGAGCTGGGAATGGTCGGAAGACGGGCACAGGCTGACCATGCACCTGATCGAGGGCGCGAAATGGTCCGATGGCGAGCCCTTTACTTCCGAAGACGTGATCTTCATGTGGGAAGACAATATTGTCGACCCCAATGTATCGCCGCTCAACGGCGCATCGCGCGAAACCTTCGGCTCCGACACGACGCTGAAGGCCGTGGACGACTACACGGTCGAATGGACCTTTGCGGAAGCCTTCCCGCGCCAGTATCTGTTCAACATGGCCTATGGCGATTTCTGCCCCGGCCCGGCGCATATCCTGAAGACCAAGCACCCGAAATATGCCGATACGACCTATGACGAGTATCGCAACGGGTTTCCGCCGGAAATGATGAACTGGCCGGTCATGGGCGCCTGGGCGCCGGTCGAATACCGGCCCGACGATATCATCGTTCTGCGCCGCAACCCCTATTACTGGAAAGTCGATGAGGACGGCCACCAGCTGCCCTATATCGACGAGTTGCAGTACAAGCTGTCGACCTGGGCCGACCGCGACATCCAGACGATTGCGGGCTCCGCCGACCTTTCCAATCTCGAACAGCCGGAAAACTTTGTCGTGGCGCTGCGCCGTGCGGCAGAGGCGGATGCACCGGCAAGGCTGGCCTTCGGTCCGCGCCTCATCGGTTACAATATGCGCATGAACCTTTCCGGCAATGGCTGGGGAGATCCGGACGAACGCGAAGAGGCCGTACGCGAACTCAACCGCAACCCGGACTTCCGCAAGGCCGTGACGATGGCGATCGACCGGCAGGCGCTGGGCGATTCACTGGTCCGCGGTCCCTTCACCGCCATCTATCCCGGCGGTCTTAACTCCGGCACCAGCTTCTATGACCGGGAATCGACCTATTACTACCCCTATGATCCCGAAGGGGCGAAAGAACTGCTGGCCTCGATCGGTCTTGAGGACACGGACGGCAACGGTTTCGTCAACTGGCCGGAAGGCACGCTTGGCGGGCAGGATGTCGATATCGTGGTCTCGCTGAGTTCCAACTACACGACCGATCTCAGCCTTGCCGAGGGCCTGATCGGCCAGTTGCAGCAGGTGGGCCTCAGAGTGGTGCAGAACGCCATCGAGAACAACCAGTTCGACAACCAGCGGCGGGCCGGAAAGTTCGACTGGATGATCCTGCGCAATCCGCCGGCTCTGGCATCCGTGGTGCAGGGCACGACCGGCCTTGCGCCGGTCGGGCCGCGCACCAGCGAACATCACCGCGCCGGGCCGGACGGCACGGTCGACCTGATGCCTTATGAGGAACAGATGGTCGATATCATCGACCAGTTCATCGCCACCGACGACAATGCCGAGCGGGCCGAACTGATGAAACAGTATCAGACGGTGGTGACGCAGAATGTCGATATGGTCGGGCTGACGGAATATCCGGGCGCGCTGATCGTCAACAAGCGCCTCGACAATGTCGCCGCCGGTGCGCCGATCTTCATGTTCAACTGGGCGGAAGACGCCATTATCCGCGAGCGCATGTTTGTTCCGGCGGACGAGCAGCAGGACTATCAGCTGTTTCCGGAAACACTGCCCGGCAAGCTGGGCGGTGACGGCCCGGTCAGCGGCTGACAACTGAAAGCGTCGCGGCGGCTCTTGCGAAAGCGCCGCCGCCAACCTCACGGACCGGCAACCCTGTTCTCCTCCAGTTGCCGGTCCGCACAGACAAGGGACGCAAGGATAAAATGGCGCGATTTCTCTTCAACCGGATCATGTCGGGGCTGATGCTGCTGTTCGTGCTCAGCATCGTGACCTTCGTCATCATCCAGGCCCCGCCGGGCGATTACAGCGATTACATTCGCTCGCAGGCGATCAATCAGGGCGGCGCAACCTTCGAACAGGCCGATCGGCAGGCCCAGGCCTATCGCGAGACCCACGGCCTCGACGATCCGCTTCCCGTGCAATATCTGAATTGGATCAAGGGGATCGTGTTCCACGGCGATTTCGGCCAGAGCCTTTACTACAACAAGCCGGTTTCAGACGTCGTTGCCCAGCGGCTGCCGCGCACGCTGGCGTTGGCGCTGACCTGCCACATCCTGGCTTCCATTCTCGGCATCGGCTTCGGCATCGTCGCGGCCACGCGCCAATATAGCTGGATCGACACGGCGCTGTCGGGGGTCGCCTTTCTCGGCATGACGGTGCCGCGCTTCCTGATGGCGCTGATCATCGTCTATGTCCTCGTCTTCCATTTCGACGTCAACGAGGTGGGCAGTTTCTTCTCGCCGCAATATGGCGGCGCGCCCTGGTCCTGGGGCAAGTTCGTCAATCTCGTGCAGCACATATGGCCGGTCGTCGCCATCGCCACCTTCGGCGGGCTCGCCTACAATATGCGGGTGATGCGCGGCAACCTGCTCGACACGCTGAATATGCAATATGTCGAGACCGCGCGCGCCAAGGGGCTTTCGGAGCGCAAGGTGATCATGCGCCATGCCGTGCCCAATGCGCTGCATCCCCTCGTCATGTATCAGGGCGTTGTCCTGCCCTATATGCTGACCGGCGAGATCGAGGTCGCCATCATCTTCGCGCTGCCGACCGTCGGCCCGGCCATCGTCGGCTCCATGCAGGTGGGTGACGTCTATGTCACGGCGACCTTCATGCTGCTGCTCTCGGCCATGCTGCTGATCGGTAACATCATCGCCGACCTTCTGCTCGTGGCCCTCGATCCGCGCGTCAGACAGACCGGGAGGGCCGCGGCATGACCGACAACATCCTTCAAACCGTCGACACGGTCAAAGAACCGGAAGCCAACAAGAACGAAACCTATCTGGCGCTGGTCTGGCGCAGACTGAAGCGGTCGTTTTCCGGCATGATGGGCCTGATCCTGGTGGTCTTCCTGCTGTTCGTCGCCGTGTTCGCCGATTTCCTGTCGCCGGCCGATCCGCGCGTGACCGGCGATTCCTACCAGCCGCCGCAGATGGTCACCGTGTTTGGCAAGGACGGCGAATTCGTGTTTCCGCCGCGTGTCTACCCGCTCGGCGATACCGGCGAACTGGACCCGATCACCTTCCAGCCGCTTGTCGGCAAGGATTACGACAACCCGCAGATCATCGGTCTGTTCGTGAAGGGCGCGCCCTACAAGCTCTTCGGCTTCATTCCCGCCGACCGTCATTTCATCGGCGCGACCGATGGCTCGGTGATCCATTTTCTCGGCACCGACAAGCTCGGCCGGGACGTGCTGTCGCGCATTCTCTACGGCTCACGGATTTCGCTTCTGATCGCGCTCACCGTGGTCACCGTCGTCACCATCGTCGGAACATCCGTCGGCATGACGTCGGGATATTTCGGCGGCCCGGTGGATGCGTGGATCCAGCGCTTCGTCGAACTGGTGCTCGCCTTTCCGCAACTGCCCTTCTATCTGGCGCTGGCCTCGCTCATTCCCGTGACCGCGCCGACCAAGGTGTTTCTCGGCTTCGTCATCGCGGTGATGTCGGCGCTCGGCTGGGCGCAGATGTCGCGCGAGGTGCGCGGCAAGACGATGGGGCTGGTGCGCATGGATTATGTGCGCGCGGCGATCGCCGTCGGCGCCACCGACAAGCGCATCATCTTCCGCCATATCCTGCCCAACGTGATGAGCCATGTCATCGTCGCGGTCACGCTCGCGATCCCCACCGTGGTGCTGCTCGAGGCTTTCCTTGGCTTCCTCGGCTTTGCTGTGAAGCCGCCGATGATTTCCTGGGGGCTGATGCTGCGCGATACCTCCAATTATGCGGTGATCGGCGCCTATCCCTGGCTGCTGTCGCCCGTCGCCTTCGTGCTTCTGACCGTCTTCGCCTTCAACGCGTTCGGCGATGGTCTGCGCGATGCCATCGACCCCTATTGATGAGGAGACGCTTTCAATGACTGACGATCTCAGACATGACACGGCGCCTTCAACCCGGCGCGACCATGGCGCACAGCAGGGCGAGCCGATTATCGACGCCCGCAATGTCGCCGTCGATATCGCGGTCGAGGACGGCACGGTGAATGCCGTGCGCGATGTCTCGTTCCAGCTCTATCGCGGCGAGACCATCGCCATCGTCGGCGAGAGCGGCTCCGGCAAATCCGTCACCGCCCGCACGGTGATGGGGCTTCTTCCGAAGCGCGCAAGCGTCGGCAAGGGAGCCACGATAAATTATAACGGAGAGGACGTTCTCAAATTTTCTGAACGCCGGCGTCGGGACATGCGCGGCTCGCGGATTTCGATGATCTTTCAGGAACCGATGAGTTCGCTGAACCCAATCTACACGATCGGCTCGCAGATCATCGAAGCGATCCAGACCCATCGCCGCGTGAGCAAGAAAAAGGCGGAAGCGGAAACCATCGAGCTCCTGCGGCAGGTGCAGATCCCCGAGCCGGAGGCCCGGCTCAAGCAGTATCCGCACCAGCTTTCCGGCGGCCAGCGCCAGCGCGTGATGATCGCCATGGCGCTC
Source organism: uncultured Martelella sp. (assembly GCA_963676545.2). Lineage (GTDB taxonomy): Bacteria > Pseudomonadota > Alphaproteobacteria > Rhizobiales > Rhizobiaceae > Martelella. Next base: position 120,840 of record CAXXRG010000004.1, read on the forward strand.
GCCAACAAGCCGGACGTGCTGATCGCCGACGAGCCGACCACGGCGCTCGACGTGACGGTTCAGGCGCAGATCCTCGGCCTGATCCGGGACTTGCAACTGGAACTCGGCATGGCCGTCATCCTGATCACCCACGACCTGACCGTGGTCCAGCATTTCTCGGACTATGTCTATGTGATGAGCGAAGGCCTCGTGCGCGAGCACAATACGACCAGGGCGCTTTTCGCCGACCCGCGGCACCCCTATACGAAAAAGCTTCTCGGCTCCGAACCCTCCGGCGAGGCCAATCCGCTGCCGGAAGGATCGCAGACCATCCTGGAGGGCCGGGACGTTCGGGTCGCCTTCACGCTGAAGACCGGCACCTTCTTCAAATCCAGCTACAGCCAGCTTGTCGCGGTCAACGATCTGTCGATCACGCTCAAAAAGCACGAAACGCTGGGGCTGGTGGGCGAAAGCGGATCGGGAAAAACCACCTTCGGCCAGGCATTGCTGCGTCTGATCCATTCTGACGGCGGCACGGTGCTTTTCGACGACAAGCACATCGAGGGGCTCTCCCGCGAACAGCTCAGGCCATTGCGCTCACGCATGCAGGTGGTGTTTCAGGACCCGTTTTCCTCACTCAATCCGCGCATGACCGTCGGCCAGATCATCGAGGAAGGGCTGATCGTCAACAATATCGGCTCGTCCGGCAAGGACCGCAACGAGCGGGTGCGCGATGCCCTCGTCGATGCCGGTCTGCCGGGCTCCATCACGCACCGGTTTCCGCACGAGTTTTCCGGCGGCCAGCGCCAGCGCATCGCCATTGCCCGTGCCGTGGCGCTGGAGCCGGAATTCATCCTGCTCGATGAACCGACCTCGGCGCTCGACCTCTCGGTGCAGGCGCAGATCATCGAACTCCTGCGCAAGCTGCAGAGCGAGCGGGGCCTCAGTTACCTCTTCATCTCGCATGACCTGAAGGTCGTGCGGGCGCTCTGCCACCGTGTCTGCGTCATGCAGCACGGCAAAATCGTTGAACAGGGTCCGGTGCGCGATGTGCTGGAAAACCCGCAGACAGACTACACGAAGCGGCTGGTCAAGGCCGCCTTCGAAGTTGCCGCCTGAATTTGAGGAATTTTACCATGGCACGACAACCCAAGATTACCTTCATCGGCGCCGGTTCCACGGTTTTCATGAAAAACATCATCGGCGACGCCCTGCAGCGTCCGGCCCTGAAGGACGCATCCATCGCCCTGATGGACCTCAATCCGGAGCGGCTTGCCGAAAGCGAGATCGTGGCCGGCAAACTCGCGCGCACGCTCGGCTCCAAGGCCGCGATCACCACCCACACCAATCAGCGCGAGGCGCTGGAGGGTGCGGATTTCGTTGTCGTCGCCTTCCAGATCGGCGGCTATGAACCGGCCACCGTGACCGATTTCGAGGTGCCGAAGAAATACGGCCTGCGCCAGACAATCGCCGATACGCTCGGCGTCGGCGGCATCATGCGGGGCCTCAGAACCGTGCCGCATCTCTGGTCGATCTGCGAGGACATGACGCAAATCTGCCCCGATGCCATCATGCTGCAATATGTGAACCCGATGGCGATCAACACCTGGGCGATTGCGGAGAAATATCCGCAGATCAAACAGGTCGGCCTCTGTCATTCGGTGCAGGGCACGGCCGGCGAACTGGCGCGCGACCTTGACATTCCCTATGAGGAAATCCGCTACCGCTCTGCCGGCATCAACCACATGGCGTTTTTCCTGAAGTTCGAGCATCGCCAGAAAGACGGCAGCTACCGCGATCTCTATCCCGATCTTGTGCGCGGCTACCGCGAGGGCCGGTTCCCGAAACCGTCAAGCTGGAACCCGCGCTGCCCCAACAAGGTGCGTTACGAAATGCTCACGAGGCTCGGCTATTTCGTCACCGAGAGCTCGGAGCATTTTGCCGAATACACGCCCTATTTCATCAAGGAAGGCCGCGAGGACCTGATCGAGACATTCGGCATTCCACTGGATGAATACCCGGTGCGCTGCGTCGAGCAGATCGCCAAATGGAAGGATCAGGCGGAGGAATACAGGAAGGCCGACGAGATCAAGGTCGAGCAGAGCAAGGAATACGCCTCGTCGATCATGAACTCGGTGTGGACCGGCGAGCCTTCCGTGATCTACGGCAATGTCCGCAACAATGGCTGCATCACCTCGCTGCCGGATAATTGCGCGGCGGAAGTGCCCTGCCTTGTCGATGCGTCGGGCATTCAGCCGACCTATATCGGCGACCTGCCGCCGCAACTGACGGCGCTCATCCGCACCAATATCAACGTGCAGGAACTGACGGTGGCAGCTCTGGTCAACGAAAACCGCGAGCATCTCTATCACGCCGCGATGATGGACCCGCACACGGCAGCCGAGCTCGATCTCGACCAGATCTGGTCGTTGGTCGACGATCTGCTGATCGCCCATGACGACTGGATCCCCGAATGGGCCCGGATCGCGCGGCAGGCGCGTCCGGCCTGAGGTGTCAGTGCGAGACTGACCGCATTCGGCGTTCGGATGTAACATCACGATGGCGTCGCCAGCCCGCCATCGTGATCAGAGCCGGAAAATCTAAAATCCGGCGATCCAACAAACGGGCACACTGCACGTTCGGCAGACGCCTGATCAACCGTTACAGGGCTCAAGGCACGGCACGCCCCCTTTGTCTTGGAGCATTTTCGCAGTCAGATTTTCGATCTGACTGCGATGCGCCTTTAGGAGCCCTTTCGTGTTGGTCGCGCCCTGATCAATCGACGGGATATGCGCGATCATTTTCCGTGTCCTGCCTCAAGCGCGCCGCCAGCCCATGTCATTCGATCGAATGATGGGTCGGCCCCGCGCGGCGGGATTGAAAGCAGATGACCTGACGCGGAAGTCAGGGTGTGGTTGGAGAAGGATGCAGAACCCGCGCCAGCTTAGCCACCCGAGCCGGCATCGAGGATTTCACGTTTGCCGACGTGGTTGGCGGGGCCGACCAGGCCATCCTTCTCCATGCGTTCGACCAGCGAGGCGGCGCGGTTGTAGCCGATCGACAGGCGGCGCTGGATGTAGGACGTCGAGCATTTCTTGTCGCGCTGGACAATCTTGACGGCCTTGGCGAAGAGTTCGTCGGCATCGTCGCCTTCGGTTGCCATATCGGTCGCATCGAAAACGGCGGTGTCTTCTTCGCCCTCGTCTTCCTCGTCAACGACGACGCTGCCGAGATAGGTGGGCGTCCCTTGCGTTTTCAGATGGTCGACGACCTTTTCGACCTCGTAGTCGGAAACGAAAGGACCGTGGACGCGGGCGATCCGGCCGCCGCCCTTCATATGCAGCATATCGCCCTGGCCCAGCAGATATTCCGCGCCCTGCTCGCCCAGAATGGTGCGGCTGTCGATCCTGGAGGTGACCTGGAAGGAGATGCGCGTCGGGAAATTGGCCTTGATCGTGCCGGTGATCACGTCCACGGACGGGCGTTGCGTCGCCATGATCAGGTGAATGCCGGCCGCGCGCGCCATCTGCGCCAGACGCTGGATCGTGCCTTCGATCTCCTTGCCGGCGACCATCATCAGATCCGCCATCTCGTCAACGATGACGACAATGTAGGGGAGCGCGGAAAGATCGAGCTCCTGATCCTCGAAGGTCTGCTCGCCGGTCGTGCGGTCGAAACCGGTGGGCACGGATACCATGATGGTCTCGCCGCTTGCGCGGGCTTCGGCAACGCGCTTGTTGAAGCCGTCGATATTACGCACGCCAAGCCGCGACATCTTGCGATAACGGTCTTCCATTTCGCGCACGGCCCATTTCAGCGCCAGGACCGCCTTCTTCGGGTCGGTCACCACCGGGGTCAGAAGGTGGGGAATGCCGTCATAGACGGAAAGCTCCAGCATTTTCGGGTCGACCATGATCAACCGGCATTCTTCCGGGCGCAGGTGATAGAGCAGCGACAGGATCATGGTGTTGATCGCCACCGACTTGCCGGAGCCCGTGGTGCCGGCCACCAGCAGATGCGGCATCTTCGCGAGTTCAGCGACCACAGGTTCGCCACCGATATTCTTGCCGAGGCAAAGCGGCAGGCGGAAATCCGTGGTCATGTAATGGCGGCTTTCGAAAAGCTCTCGCAGATAGACGGTCTCACGCTCTTCGTTCGGCAGCTCGATGCCGATCACATTGCGGCCGGGAATGACGGCAACACGGGCGGAAAGCGCCGACATCGAACGGGCGATGTCATCCGACAGGTTGATCACCCGCGAAGACTTGACGCCGGGCGCCGGCTCGAATTCATACAGCGTGACGACAGGGCCCGGACGCACGTCGATGATCTCGCCCTTGACGCCGAAATCTTCCAGAATGCTTTCCAAGAGGCCGGCGCTCTGTTCCAGCGCCTCCTGGCTGAATTCGCTGGCTTCATCAGAGCCCGGCATTTGCAACAGGTCGATCGACGGGAAAACGAAGTCGGTTTCCTCGTGTCTTGCCAGAACATTGAGGGGCTCAGGTCGCGTCTTCAGTTCCGGCGCGGCCGCGAGGGGGGCTTCCGCGGTATCGAGATCATCCTTTTCGAAGGGTGCAACGGCTTCTTCCACCGGCTCCTCGACGGCCGCAATTTCCTCTATGTCCTCGTCGTCCTCATCGTCTTCGTCAACGGTCGACGGAACGGACGGCGTCTCGGGGATCCTGCTTTCCGCAGTCCGCGTTGGGCTGTAGGCCAGTACCTGCCGGTAGAGCAAAACCGGAGAGGGGGCTTCTTCGGCGCGGTCTTCCGGTTCCTCGCACACGGTTTCCACGGCATCCGAGGTCGCCGTCCACGACGTGATCATCATGTCGTCTTGCGCCGTTTCGGTGAAGGCTTCTGCGGGCGCGGTTTCGATATTGGCTTTCGTGCGTGGCGCTTCCTGTTCGAGCGGCGCGGTCGGCTCTTCGGCCTGTATGGGGCTTTCAACCGGGGCGCGCGTGCGGTTGTCCGCCGGGCGGTGTTCAAGACCGGCCAGAGCCATCATCTCGAAGGCCAGCGCATCCGGCAGATAGGAAAAGCAGTTATCTTCCGCGTGCGCTGTCTCGTCCGGCATGTCAGGCGTCTCGTTTTCGGCTGCGATTGCGCGGCCGGTCTCCTCGGGGGCAGGCAGAATGGCGTCGATCTCGCGCGAAAGGTACCAGGGGATCGAAGGAGCCGTGTCTTCCTCCATCTCGCCGGCGGGCAGCTTCTGTTCGTCCGCCGCGGTCGTGGCTTCCTCGGCGGATGAGACGGTGCGTTCAGCCGGCAGTTCTTCGGCAATCCGTTCCTGGAGCACGGTCGCCGGCGAGGGAAGCTGCGGCCCGAAAGCCGCCTGTTGCTTTTGCGCGGCTGCCGGCATTTCCGGCTCGGGGTGTTTCTTGTGTGGGGTGCGGGTGAACCGCACATTGGGTCCCAGCACGAAAGGGCGCTGCCAGCTCGGCAGGCGTTCGGGATCAAGGATCGCCGCTTCCGGATTGCGAGGCGAAGCCTCGGCGGTCTGGTCGGAATCTGCCTCGGCGGTTTCCGCCTTTTTCAAATCTGCGCGTTTCGATTGAAGGCTGGGATAAGGCGAAATAGGCATGCTGATGAAGACCAATCTGAGAACTGTCACACAGTCCATGTGATAGAAAAGAAACCTTAATCAGTCGTTTCGTCGCAAGCGTTTTCACGCGTTGGTGACGGTGCGTGAGCTGTCGGCGCCACGGCGTCGCGCAAAACAAGTCGATCGTGTCCCAGCGCGTGGTGTAGCTGGATTTCATAGCCATCGGTGATTTCCGGTAGGGTCGGGTTGCTTAGAACCAACCTTAAGGACACCACCGATGACCGACGACATGATGAACCTGCGCTTGGCTGTTGAGAAGAGCGCTGATGCCGATTTGCTGCGTGAGATGATCGGCTTTGCAGCCGAGAAACTGATGGCGCTGGAGGTGAGCGCGAAGACAGGCGCTGGATACGGCGAGAAGACCACGTTCCGGCTTGCCCAGCGCAACGGCTACCGCGATCGAGACTGGGAAACGCGAGCGGGCACCGTTGAGCTGCGCATCCCCAAGCTTCGCACCGGCAGCTATTTTCCGAGCTTTCTCGAACCACGCCGGATGGCGGAGAAGGCTCTGACGGCGGTCATCCAGGAAGCCTATATCCAGGGCGTTTCGACCCGGTCCGTCGATGATCTCGTCAAAGCCATGGGCATGTCGGGCATCTCCAAGAGCCAGGTCTCGCGACTTTGCGAGGAAATAGACGACAAGGTGAAGGCCTTCCTCGACAGGCCCATCGAAGGCGAATGGCCATACCTCTGGATCGATGCCACCTATCTGAAGGTCCGACGCGGCGGGCGCATCGTCTCTGTCGCCGTCATCATCGCAGTGGGCGTGAACACCGACGGCCGACGCGAAGTGCTCGGCATGGAAATCGGCACATCCGAGGCAGAGGCGATCTGGACGGAGTTCCTGCGCAAGCTGACCAGGCGTGGGCTGCGGGGCGTCAAGCTCGTCGTCTCCGATGCCCATGAGGGGATCAAGGCCGCTGTGTCGAAGGTGCTTTGCGCCACCTGGCAGCGCTGCAGGGTCCACTTCATGCGCAATGCGCTTGCCCATGCAGGAAAGAGCGGGCGGCGCGTCGTCTCCGCCTTCATCGCCACGGCTTTTGCCCAGGACACGCCGGAGGCGGCGAGCACCCAGTGGCGCAATGTCGCCGACCAGATCAGGCCGAAGGTGCCGAAACTCGCCACGCTGATGGATAGTGCCGAACAGGATGTGCTCGCATACATGACCTTTCCAAGGCAGCACTGGGCAAAGCTTCACAGCACAAACCCGATCGAACGTCTGAACGGCGAGATCAAGCGGCGCACCGAGGTTGTCGGCATCTTCCCCAACGATGACGCCATCGTTCGTCTCGTCGGCGCGCTCCTGCTCGAACAGAACGATGAATGGGCCGTCCAACGATCCCGCTACATGACACTGGAAACCATCGCCACAATGAGCGATGATCCGCTCATCAGCCTGCCAGCCGCAAGCTGACACTCATCCGCCCCTCTGGGATGAGCCGTGGTCGTCTAAGCTACACCACGTCATGGGACACGATCAACAAGTCTGGTCAAAGCAGGCTTTCCGCGGAAGCCGGAGCAAGCCCCCAGGAAATCATGTCCATCACCGGAAACAAACCGCCAGCCGAAGTGCAACGGTATATTGATGCCGCGATACGCGAGGCTTGGCAGACACGGCCTTCGAGAAGCTGATTTCTCGACCGAACCGAGAACAAACTGTGGTGAACCTTCAGTCAAGGTTCGCCAAAAATAACAGTAAGGTGCTGAAATGAAAGACTGACGTCCGGCATGGAAACGCCGTTCTATCCGATTTTCAGGGTCAATAAGATCAATTACTTACATCGCCTCGCGACAAGTCGGCTTTTTGAATCCGACACCCGAACTCCGTCTTCTGACATCTGAAATCCGTCCTGAATTGAACCGCTATTCCTCCGGCCCGAAAATACGCACGAAAAAGGGCCACTCCCGAAGGAGCAGCCCTGAATAAACACCCGATTTTTTGGGACTTCTATTTTTTTCGGCCGCCTGAATAGCCCCCGTACGAAGCGAACCGGATTTTAGTATCACTAAAAAATCATTGACAGTCGTTCGGTTTCGCTTTTCCTTTGTAGTAATACTAAAAAAGGAACAGCAATGCGTGTCAGTGAAAGCAGCACCGGGAAACCGGGCCATGAGCCGTTTGGCGAGCGTTTGCGCGCGCGGCGAAAGGAACTCGGGCTGACGCTCCAGCAGGTTGCCGATGCGGCTGGCTTTTCGGTTGGTTTCATTTCCCAGATCGAGCGCGGCATTACCGCGCCTTCCCTCACATCGCTGGTTTCCGTGTGCCGGGTGCTGAAGGTCGATGTCGGCCATTTCCTTACCCCGCAGAAATCCGATGCGCTCGTCACCCGGCAATCCGAAAGGACGCTGTTCGCGCTCGACGGAAAGAGTGATGGTCGAATTCTTTACGAGCGCGCGTCGGCCACCTTTGCCGGCAATGTGCTCAGAAGCACGATCATGCATTTTCCGCCCGGCCATCGCAGCAGCGAGGCCATGGTCCATGAGGGCGAGGAAATTTTTTATGTGGTCAGTGGCGCGCTGACGATCGAAATCGACGGTGAGAGCACGGCGCTTCAGGCCGGCGATACGGCGCATTTCTCTTCGACGCGCGTCCATGTGACCTGGAATCACACCACCGAAACGACGGTGGTGTTTCATACCTGCACCATGGATGTCTTTGGCGACGGAGACAGTGCTGTGGCAGGCGACAATGGCCCTCTCATCACCCGGGCTGCAGAACGCCCGCAGAATATCAGTCTGAAACGCAAAAAAACAACGGGAACGAAGACATGAACATGAAAACCGCATTCCTGGCGGCCGGCCTTGCCGCCGCGACCGCCATCGCCACGCCGGCCTTTGCCGAAACCGTGCTGCGGCTCGATGAATCGCCGGTCGGCGAGATCGATCCGGCCAAGGCGTCGGACTATGCCGACTCCGTCCTGATGTTCAATCTCTATGACACGCTTGTCATTCCGAACGAGGGCAAGCCGGGTTTCCAGCCCTTTCTGGCCACCGGCTGGGACGTAAGCGCGGACGGGCTGACCTATACAATCAAGCTTCGTGACGATGTGAAATTCCAGAGCGGCAATGCCCTGACCGCCGACGACGTTGTGTTTTCCCTTGTGCGCATGAAGACGATCGGACAGGGCCTGTCCTATCTCTTCGAAAAGGTCGAGAACGTCGAGGCGAGTGACCCGCACACCGTGGTCTTCACACTGAGCGAACCCAATGCCCCGTTCATTTCGGCGCTGGTGCGCCTGCCGATCATCGACAAGACGCTGGTGATGGACAATCTCGGCGACGGTGATGGCGAAATGGGCGACTGGGGGCAGGCGTTCCTCTCGCAACACACGGCGGGAAGCGGTGCCTACGCGATTGAATCCCACAATCCGCAGTCCGAAACCGATATGGTGAAGAACGCGGATTACTTTCTCGGCGTGCCGGCGGCAGCACCGGACCGTGTCCGTTTCCGCTACGGGCTGGAACCCGCGACCGTGCGCACCCTGATCGCCCAGGGTGAGCACGATATCTCCTCGCAGTGGCTGCCCCCGGAAGTGCTGAAGTCGCTCGCGAACAACGGTGCCCAGCTCCTGACAGAAAAGGGCACGACGGAGTTCTACATCAAGCTGAACACCGCCAAGCCACCGTTCGATGATCCGGAATGCCGCCTCGCCATGCGCTATGCCTTTGACTACGACACCGGCATCAAGATGGTGGCAATCACCGACGATGTCTCTCAGGGCAGCCCGGCAACAGGTGCGCTTCCCGTCGGTATGATGGGGGCCCTGCCGGAAGCCGGTGCGATGAAGCAGGATCTCGAAAAGGCGAAGGAACACCTCGCCAACTGCAAATATCCCGCTTCCGACATGAACGTCGAGATCTCGTGGATCGGCGAAGTGCCACTCGAAGAGCGGTTCGCGCTCCTGATGCAAGCCAACCTGCAGCAGATCGGCGTAGCCTCCACCATTCGCAAGGTGCCATGGGCGCTGTTTACCGAACAGGTGACCAAGCCCGAAAACACGCCGAACATCTCGCAGGTCTTCGTTAATACGATCACCGGCGATCCGGATACACTGCTTTATCCCATGTATCACTCCGCGGATACGGGCACCTGGATGTCGCCTGAACACCTGAGCGATCCCAAGGTGGACGCACTGCTGGAGGCGGGCCGCAAGGAAAGCGATCCGCAGAAGCGGGCTGAGATCTACACCGATCTGAACACCTATCTGGTCTCCATCGCGCCCTCCATTTATGCGCAGGACCAAACGGCGGTGTTTGCCGCAAGCGACAAGGTTTCGGTTCCCGCGCTCACCGATCCGCAAAAGGCCTACGCGCTGGCGGGCTTCGGCTTCAATTTCCGGATGATGGAAATGAAAGACGCCGAATAGGCGCCGCACCTGATACCGCCTGCCGGGCCGGAAAGTCCGGCTGCTCCCGGGATGCCGTGCGCCCCTTGCCGGGCGGCGGCTCCGCAATTCCACATTTCGCTGCGTTCACGGAGAATCCGAGCCATGACACCGATCGTCCGCCTGCTGATCAAGCGGATCGGGATTTCATTTGTCGTCCTGATAGGCGTCTCCTTCCTGATTTTCGCGATCGCCCGTGTGATCCCGGGTGATCCGGCGCGTATCGCGCTCGGGCCCAATGCCACGCCGGAAGCGGTCGAGGCGCTGCGCAACCAGCTCCACCTCAATGACGGCTTCCTGACGCAATATGGTTATTTCCTTTCGGACCTCATGCATGGCGATCTCGGCATCTCGCTTTACACCAACCGTCCCGTCACGGCCGACATCGCGCAGTTCCTGCCGGCAACGCTGGAACTCGTGCTGATCGCAGGCCTGATGATGGTCGGCATCGGCCTGCCGCTGGGCATTCTGGCGGCGCGATATCGCGGACGGACGGGCGATCACATCACGCGTGTCGTCGCATTGTTGACGGTTTCGGCGCCGGGCTTTGTGTGGGCCGTCGTGCTGATGCTGGTGTTTGCCTATTTCCTGCCGGTCTTTCCGATCGCCGGACAGATCTCCGACAGCTATCGCATTCCCGATGTCACCGGTTTTCTTCTCATCGATACGTTGATTGCCGGAAACGTCGCCGCGTTCGGCAATGCGCTCTGGCATCTCATCCTGCCCGCCTTCGCGCTGGCGCTCGCCGGGATCGGCCAGACCGCCCGTCTGGTGCGGGCGAATATGGTGGAGACCTACGGCAAACCCTATATCGAAATGGCCGAGGCCTATGGCTTTCCGCAGCGCCGGATCGCGCGCAAATATGCGCTTCGCCCTTCGATGATCCCGTCGCTGACGGTGATCGGGCTCGATTTCGCCTCTCTGCTCGGCAACGCCTTCCTGATCGAGACGGTCTATGCCTGGCCGGGGCTTTCGCGCTACGGCGTCGCAGTCATCCTGCGCAAGGATCTGAATGGCATCATTGGAACGGTGCTGGTGATTGCTGCGATGTTCCTCATCGTCAACGTTCTTGTTGATCTTCTGGTCTCCGTGATCAATCCCCGTATCCGGCTTTCCGAGGCGCGCTCATGAGAAAAACCGTCGCCATTCTCACCGGCAATCCGATGTCGCTTGCAGGCCTGATCTTCGTCGGCCTTGTGGTGCTGTCTGCCATTTTCGCCGACTACATCACGCCGTTTCCCGATCATCGCGGCGCAGTGGTCGATTTCGTGAACTTCAACAAGCCGCCGTCCGCCGAACACTGGTTCGGGACGGATCTCGTCGGCCGCGATCTGTTCACGCGCATCATCTATGCCTACCGGGTGTCGCTGATGCTCGGTGTGGTGGTGCTGGCGATCGCGGTTCCCGTCGGCGTATCGATGGGGCTGATGGCCGGCTATCTTGGACGCAGGGTGGAATTCGTGCTGATGCGCATCACCGACGTATTCCTGTCGATCCCGCCTCTGGTGCTCGCCATGTCGGTGATGGGACTGCTGAAGCCGACGCTGTTCAACGGCATGATCGCGGTCACCGTGATGTGGTGGCCGTGGTACACGCGCCTTGTCTACAACATCACCCGTTCGGAACGGCAGGAAGGTTATGTGCTGGCGGCGGAAGTGCTCGGCGCTTCAAAAGTCCACATCATGTTCCGCGAGATCCTGCCCAATTGCGTGCCTTCGATCCTGACCAAGATGACGCTCGATTTCGGCTTCGTCATCCTGATCGCCTCGTCACTGTCCTTCCTCGGGCTTGGCGTACAGCCGCCGACGCCGGATCTCGGCTCGATGGTGGCGGAGGGCGCGCGCTACCTGCCGGACAGCTGGTGGCTGACGGTATTTCCGGGGCTTGCGATCCTGTTCGTCGTGTTCGGCTTCAATCTCATCGGCGATGCGCTGCGAGAAATTCTGGGAGTGGATGAATGAGCGATCTGACACTCGCGATCAGGGACCTGAAGCTTGGTTTCCGGTCTTGGTCCGGCGTAAACGAAGTCCTGCACGGTATCGCGCTGCACATCCGAAAAGGGGAACGCGTGGCGCTGGTGGGGGAAAGTGGCTCCGGCAAGTCTGTCACCGCGCGCATAGTGCTCGGACTGCTTCAGGAGCTGAACAACACTCGGATTTCCGGAACTGTTGCCTTCGAGGGTGAGGATCTGAACGCGATGGCGCCAAGAAAGCGCCAGGCGCTGCGGGGCCGGCGGATATCGATGATCTTTCAGGATCCGACCTCTTCGCTCAACCCGGTTTATCCGATCGGTCAGCAGTTTCAGGATGTCCTGCTGCGGGCGGATCCGAAAGCGGACAGCAAGAGCATGCGACAGGCCATGCTGGCAGCGCTCAGGGATGTCGCGATCCATGAGCCGGAGCGGGTGCTTGACAGTTACGCCTTCCAGCTTTCCGGCGGCATGAACCAGCGGGTGATGATCGCCATGGCGCTTGCCAACAATCCATCGCTGCTGCTGGCCGACGAGCCGGGCACCGCGCTGGACGTCACCGTGCAGGCGCAGACGCTGAAGCTGATGTCGAACCTGGTGGAGAAGCATCACACCGCCGTCCTGTTCATCTCCCACAATCTGGGCGTGGTACGGGAATTCGCCGACAGGGTCTATGTCATCTACAAGGGCAATATCGTGGAACAGGGGCCTACGGCGGCGCTGTTTTCCGATCCGCGCCATCCCTACACAAGGGCGCTGCTTGCCGCCGTGCCGCGCATTACCGGGGGCGGCATTCCCGATATCGCGGAAGACAGCGCAGGTTTTCGCGCGCCGCTGATCGCGCATGACGGTTTCAGCGAGGAGGCGCTGCTGGCATGAAGCTCCTGTCTCTTTTCAACGTCTCCAAGGATTTCAACGTTAACGGCCACAAGGTGCGTGCCCTCGACCGGGTGAGCTTCGATGTGGAACAGGGCGAGTGCCTCGCTGTGGTTGGCGAGAGCGGCTCCGGCAAGAGCACGGTCGCCAACATTATTCTCGGCATTCATGATGTGAGCGATGGCGGCGTGATGTTTCGCGGCCGGGAACTGCCCGACATCCGCACCAAACCGCTCCGCCGGGCCATTCAGCTCGTTCAGCAGAATCCACTTTCCGCCCTCAATCCCCGCCGCAGCATCGGCGCATCGTTGAAGCTTGCACTTGATATTCATGACATCGGCCCGAAGGCCGGGCGGGAGAAGCGCGTCGGCGAACTTCTGGAGGAGGTCGGCCTGCCGGCGGATTTCGCCAGGCGCTCGCCCGCAAGTCTCTCGGGTGGCCAGCGTCAGCGCGTGGCCGTGGCAAGGGCGCTCGCCTGTGAGCCGGACCTGCTGGTGCTTGACGAGCCGACTTCGGCGCTTGACGTTCTGGTGCAGGCGCGCGTGCTTCGGCTGCTTTCGGCCCTCAGGGAAAAACGCGATCTCACCTACATTTTCATCACCCACGACCTTGCGGTTGCCCGCAACATCGCCGATCGCGTCGCCGTGTTCGAGAAGGGGCGGCTGATCGAAATCGAAAAGACCGGGACGATCTTCGCCAACCCCGGCCATGACTATACGCGCCGGCTGATTTCGGCCGTGCCGGTGATCGGCGACGACGAAATGGCATTGCGCAGGCGCATTATGGAGAACCGAGATGAAAATACCTGACTACAGCGCGTTTACGAAAGCCGTCGCCAGCGCGGACGGCCAGCCGGCTGCCGCCTGCGCCGCCCTCGAACAGCTTGCGCACGATGTTGTGGGCGTGAAGCTCTTTACCATCATGATGGCCGATACCGAGGCCCGCGTTTCGCGACGCCTCTACACCAATATGCCCGATGCCTATCCCGCATCCGGCACCAAGCCCTACAACGATACATACTGGTCGGAGATCACGCTGGAACGGCGCGAGACCTTCGTGGCCAATTCGATTGCCGAAATTGCCGACGTTTTTCCGGACCACGCGCTGATCAACACGCTCGGTTGCCAGTCGGTCATCAACGTGCCGGTGGAAATCGGCGGACGCGTTGTCGGAACCATCAACTGCCTGCATGAGGCCGGGTTCTATACCGAAGACCGCGTGAAGGCCGCCGAGGCGCTGAAACTGCCAGGCAGCGTCTGCATACTGCTTTGCCAGACCCAGATAGGAGACCGGACATGACCGACAAAACCATCCGCGTCGCAACCGATGTCGGCGGGACGTTTACCGACCTCGTATGTTTCGAAACCGACCTCGTCACCGGCGAGCAGACAATCACCACCGCCAAGTCCGACACCACGCCGCCGAACTTCGAGGAGGGCGTGCTGAATGTTTTGAAGAAGGGCGGCGTCGATCCGCAAAGCGTCGATTTCCTCGCCCACGGCACCACGGTCGTCATCAATGCGTTGACGGAGCGCAAGGGTGTGTGCGTCGGTCTCGTCACCACGGCTGGCTTTCGCGACACGCTGGAAATCGCACGCGGCAACCGTCCCGACTTCTTCAACCTCCACTATGTGAAGCCAGCGCCATTCGTGCCCCGCTATCTGCGCCGGGAAGTGGAGGGGCGGATGGATTATCACGGCAATGAAATCAAGCCGCTCGATCTGTCGGGCCTTCCCGAAATTCTCGAAGGGTTCAAGGCGGAGGGCGTGGAAGCCGTCGCCATTTCGTTTCTCCACGCCTACGCCAACCCTGCGCATGAACAGGCGGCCATGGCGGAAGTGAAGCGGCTCTGGCCGGAGGCAACCGTCGTATCCTCGCACCAGATCACCCGCGAATGGCGCGAATACGAACGCACCAATACCGCTGTTCTTTCCGCCTATGTTCAGCCGGCGGCAGAGCGCTATCTCAACCGCCTTTCGGGCGGGCTGAAGGATCAGGGTTTTGACGGCAGCCTCTACATCATGCAGTCGAACTGCGGCGTCGATACGCTGGAATCGGTTTCCAAGATCCCGATCACCATGGTGGAATCCGGTCCGGCCTCCGGTTTCTGGGGTGCGGCCGAGCTTGGCCGTCTGATCGGCGAGCCCAATGTCCTTGCCCTCGACATCGGCGGCACCACCGCCAAATGCGCGCTGATCGAAAACGGCAATGTCCACATCATGACCGATTACTGGATCGAACGCGACCAGAGCTCGGCCGGCTACCCGATCATGGTGCCGGTGGTGGACCTGGTGGAAATCGGCAATGGCGGCGGTTCGATCGCCTGGGTCGATGACTTTTCCAAGCTCCATGTCGGCCCGCAATCTGCCGGCGCCGTGCCCGGTCCTGCGGCCTACGGGCGGGGCGGCACCTCTGCCACCACCACAGACGCCAATCTCTGGCTCGGCCGTATCAACCGGGACTATTTCTGTGGCGGTGCGGTGGACGCCGACATGGCTGCGGTCGAAAAAGCCCTTGCCGCCGTTGGTGAACGCCTCGGTGTCAGCACCGAAGAGGCCGCTCGCGGCATCGTCCGCATCGCCAACAACAATATGGTGAATGCGCTGAAACTCGTTTCCTTGAACCGTGGTCACGATCCGCGTGATTTCACGCTCGTGGCCTTTGGCGGCGGCGGTGCGATGCATGCGGCCGCTCTCGGCGCCGAACTCGGGGTGAAGAAGGTGGTCGTGCCTGCTGGCGCTGCGGTCTTTTCCGCCTGGGGCATGATGATGTCCGATCTCAGGCGCGACTATTTCGTGACGCGGCTCCTCGACGTCGAAGGCGCAACGGCGCGCGAAATCGACACGCTCTTTGCAGAAACGGAAAAGCGGGCGGCGGCGCAGTTTGCGGCCGAGGGGGTCGATGCCGCGCGGGTGACGTTCAAGCGGTTTGGCAAGTTCCGCTACCAGAACCAGGAACACACCACGGAAGTGGAGATCAACGGCGAGATTTCCGACGCGAAAATCGCTGCGATCGTCGACGCCTTCCATGCGGCCTACGAACAGGAGTACACCTACCGGCTTGATGCTCCGGTGGAGCTGGTCGGCATCCATCTGGTTGCAGCTGCCGAAGTTGGCAAGCTAGAAATGCAGGAAAAGCCGAAGACCGATACCCCTGCCTCCGCCGCGATCAAGGCAAGGCGACCGGTCGACTATGCGCTGGACGGCATCTTCGAGGCCGACATTTATGACGGCGAGAAGCTCGAACCCGGCATGACCTTCAAGGGGCCGGCCGTCATTGAAGACCCCGGCACCACGGTGGTGATCCATCCCGGCAACGCCGTCGATATCGACGGCTATGGCAACATCCACGTCACGCTTACGGCTTAAGGAGGCGACGATGACTGCGACCAAAGATCCGATCACGCTAGAAATCATCCAGAACTCGTTGCAGGCTACTGCCGACGAGATGTTTGCGGCGATGCGCAAGACGGCGATGAGTTCGATTATCTATGAAGTGCTGGACATGGGCACCGGGGTTCTTGACGCCAGCGGACAGCTCGCCAGTTCCGGCGCCGGCATTCCGGGCTTCGTCGGCGTTCTCGACAAATCCGTGAAGGTGCTGGTGTCCAAGTTCGCAAAACCCGGTGAGATTGAACCGGGCGATGTGTTCATCACCAACGATCCCTATCATGGCGGCGTCACCCATCTGAACGACCTGATCGTCGCGATGCCGGTCTTCGTCGAGGGCCGGCTGATCGCCTGGACGGCGAACATTGCCCACAATTCCGATGTCGGCGGCATGGCGCCCGGTTCGATGTCGGCGGATGCACGGGAGATTTTTCAGGAAGGGCTCAGGCTGCCCGCCGTCAAGTTGATCTCGAAGGGGGAGCCGATCCGGCCGGTCTTCGACATCATAACCGTAAATTCACGCATGCCGGACTTTCTGGAGGGCGACCTATGGGCGGCCATTGCCTCCGTGCGTATCGGTGCGCGGCGGCTTGCCGAACTGGCGGAGAAGTATGGCGTCGAGACATTCGAATCTGCCGTGCAGGATTTCATCGATGTCGGCGAGCAGATCTCCATTTCCGAGATCGCCAAGCTGCCGAACGGCACGTTCGAGCTTGCCGAAGAACAGGATGACGGCCGTGTTTTCAACGTCAAGCTGACGATCACCGACACCGAATTCGTGGTCGACCTTCGCGACAATCCCGAACAGAGCGACGGACCGTTCAACGCGAGCTACGACGATGTCCTGGTCTCGACGCAGGTTGCCTTCAAATCGCTGACCGATCCGGCCCTGACGGCCAATGAGGGCACATTCCGGCCGGTCAAGCTCCTGACCCGCGAAGGCACTATTTTCCATGCACGGGAACCGGCTGCGGTGGGTTTTTATTATGAAGTTGGCATCAGGGTTTACGACCTGATCTGCCGGTGCCTCGCACCACATATGGGCGGGCGGGTGCCGGCCGGCCATTTCGCCTCCATCGCCGGTACGTTTATCGGCGGCATTCATCCCGATACCGGGCGTCAGTATACGATCATCGAACCGCAGATCGGCGGCTGGGGCGCATCGCAGGGGCGGGATGGCAACAGTGCCATCTTCTCGGCTGTTCATGGTGAGACGTTCAATTGCCCGGCCGAAATCTCCGAGGCGCGCAACGGCCTGATCGTCGACCGCATGGCGCTGAACCTTGAAGAGGGGGGCGAGGGCGAGTGGAGCGGCGGGCGTGGCATCATGCTCGACTATCGCATCCGGCGCGACAACTCCTTCCTCACTCTGGGCTACACGCGCTCGCGCATCAGGCCCTGGGCGCTTGATGGCGGCAATGAGGGCTCCAACAATTATGCCCTGGTGATACGCCCCGACGGCAGCAGCGAACGCTATGCATTCGGTTCCGGGATCACCGTCGATACCGATGATGTGATCCGGATCATTACGGGCGCAGGCGGTGGCTATGGCGATCCGCGCAAACGCGATCCCGAAAAGGTTCGCGCCGATATCAAGAACGGTCTGATCACCCCCGACCGCGCCGCCGCCATCCACGGCGTGAAGGCCTGACCGGAAGCATTTGACCGCTACCGCGAGGGTGTTTGCGTCTGGCGCCTCGATTATTGAGGCGCCATGACGGCTATGGCGGGTTCTATGCCGGTGGTGCCGGGACCTGCGGCTGCCAAACGATTCTGCCCGGCTGATGAACAAGCAGGGGGCCCTGCCGAAGAAGCGTATCGTCACCGACAAGCTTTGATCCTAAGGGCCCAGCACCGCGCCAAACAATGCTTGCGGTCGAGCGGCGGTCGCAAAAGGGCCTGAACAAACATGCCGAAAACCACGTCCAGCGCTACGAAGACAGGAGCGCGTGATGCAGCGTTTCGTCAGTGTCTTTTTAGTGGCTCAAACTCTCTTCACCCAGCGCCTTCCAGATGCCCAGCCATGGACGCCCACCTCCAGCGCCCAGCGCCTCCCGGATTCGCCCTTGCTCCGATGACCCTGACATCGCCCGTCAGCGGTATGTCTGAGGTCTTTCCGTTTCGTAGCGACACGACTGAGAACTTGCAGTTTGGCCGGGGAGATAGGCACAGAGGGCTATCGCATGGGTGAGATGGTTGAGGGCGGCAATATCATCCCGGATACGCTTGATGGACGCATGGCCATACGTTTCGGTCACCAGGACGGTGACATTGACAGCCTGTTCACTGATGACCTCGGCGAGCGCGATATCGGGGCATTTCGTGGCGGGCTGCGCTACACCGGGATCGACGATACGAAGATCACGCTGACTGGCAACTACCTGAAGGATGAGGGTAATTCACCTTTCTACCTGCTGCGCAATACGCCAGGTTTTCCGGTCAGCGGAACCTTGACCGAGCCGAAGTCGAAGGCGACCCAGGGCGGTGCCACGCTGACCGTGGAACACGAATTTGATGCTTTCAGGTTCACCTCCGTCAGTGCCTATCAGCACAATGAACTGGGCAGTGAGACCGATAACGCCGACAAGCTGCTCTACGACCAGCTCGGGTTTCCGGCATTCAGCGCGCGCGGCCACCTCGACGACAGAGAGAACATCGTCAGCCAGGAGTTCCGGCTGAATTCGCTTGAAGGCGATCCGATCCGCTGGGTCGTGGGCGCCAGCGTTGCGCACACCGAGGGCCGGCGTACATGCGTCAGCGCACAATGCGCACCTGCCCCGTATTTCAACACCATTAAAATGGACACCGAACTCAACAGCACCAATCTCGGCCTTTTCGACGACCGTCTCGAGCTCGATGCCAGCGTCTATTACAACGACATCGACAATGGCGTCCTGACCTATGTCGATCCTGCGTTCGGAACGTTCCGCACGACCAATCAGGACTACAAGACCAGCGGTTTCGAGTTTCAGGGCCGTATGCTCATCACGGATGGGCTGACCCTGACAGGCGGCCTCGGCTACACTTATAGCGAGCTGGGCGCCAATGG
Source organism: uncultured Martelella sp. (assembly GCA_963676545.2). Lineage (GTDB taxonomy): Bacteria > Pseudomonadota > Alphaproteobacteria > Rhizobiales > Rhizobiaceae > Martelella. The sequence continues at coordinate 140,089 of CAXXRG010000004.1, forward strand.
CGCCGCCGTCAACACCGTCGCGGGGAACGGGGTGTCGAACACGCCGCAATGGACCGCCACGACAGGGCTGCAATACGACACCTCAGCCGAAGTTTTGAATCTGCCAGGCTGGTTATCCTTTGGTGTGCAGTATCAGTTTACCGGGAGCCGTCCCGCCGATGTCGAGAACTCGTTTGATCTGGAGCCTTACCACAATCTGTACGCCCGGATCGGGTGGACGAACGATGCGAACGACCTGGAGTTCTGAGCTTTCGGCCGCAATCTCCTCGACGAACGCGCCGAAACCTACGGCGTGCTCTATCTGGGCCAGGAAACCGTGGCAGTCGGACCGGGCCGCGTCGTCGGGCTTCGGAATCACCAAGAGCTTCTGATCGTGAACACGCCGCGTGCCGAAATGGCGACTTGCCGAAGCCTTCACCATGCGGCGATCGCGGATGAAACCCGGCAGGTCCTATCGCTCGCCATCATCGATCGGCGCAAGCTTGAGCCGCTCGAGCAGATAGCGGCTTGGCGGCTTGCCGACCATCTTGCGGAACATGGTCACGAAACTCGAGGCGCTTTCATAGCCGAGATCCATCGCGACGGCCTGGACCGACTGGCCGGCGCTCAGTTGCCGCAGGGCCAGCACAATATGCAATTGTCGGCGCCAGCGCCCGAAACTCATGCCCACCTGTTCGGCCAGCAGACGGCTCAGGCTGCGCTCGCTGAGCGCGACGCGGGAGGCCCACTCCGCAACGGTCGCATGATCCGCGGGCGCCGCGATCAACAGGTCGGTGAGCTTCTTCAGGCGCGGATCGCCGGGGATCGGCAGGCGCAGGTCTTCCACCGGCGCCGCAGCCAGCTCATCGAAGATAACGGACACGATCCGGCCGTCCGGGCCGTCAACGTCATAGAGTTCGGGCAGTGCATTGGCCCGCATCAGCAGATGACGGAAGAAAGCCGACACCGTGATCGTGCAGCATTCGCTCGGCAGATGCGGCGCCTCGGGCGGTTCGATGAAGAGGGAAATGCACTCCACCTCGCCAGAGCCGAAAACGGTATGGGGCAGCCCGCCGGGAATCCAAACGGCGCATTGCGGCGGCACGATCCAGACAGCGTCGTCAACTTCGCAGTTGATGACGCCTCGGACCGTGAAAAGCAGTTGCGCCTTCTGATGCTTGTGCCGCGGCGATTGCTCAAGGGTCTCGAGACTGGCGACGGCATTGGTCGCGACGAGCGCACGCGGAATCTCATCAATATAGGAAAGCCAATCGCTGCGGGTGTCGAGATACATGAAGGGCCTCGGTGTTTTCGGCCTAAGGCCGGATTAAAACATATAATGGCAGGATTGCGCAATGACGCCATTTGCCGTCGGGCCTATTCCTTTCAGGCAGAAGAGACGCAGACCTATCGCGCAAATTCAAACAGGAGTGGGAACGTGATCGAAAATACCCCAGTTAAGCTTGCACTTGCATGGCTCGTTCCGGCCGTTGGCGCCGTCACCTTCGTCACGATCCAGTGCTTCTCTTATCTGAACGCCTATGTTGGTAGCGGCGGAACGATGGAGGCCATGACGTTCGATGCCGACGCCTTATGGGGCGTGTCCATTTTCTACGGCGCCTGGGTCTGCCCGCCATTGCTGGCGTTTGCCGCAAGGCGCACGACCGACTGGGCCATGCTCATCCTCGGCGGTCTCCTTTGCACCATGAGCACGCTCACCGGCGTCTTCGATGGCGTGCGTGACGGCGGTCATCTGGTTGCCCTGGAGCTGTTGACCGTCACCCTTCCGGGCGTGGTCGCGGTGATCATGTCGTGGCGGCACATCCGTGCGCATTGAAACCATCCATTGCTACCAGGAGGTAAACCATGCCTTTGGACACTCGAAATTTCCCGTTCGTCTGGATGAGCTATGACGAAGCGCCCGATCACGACCACGACGAGGACTTCGAGGCGCTGGAGGTGAGCTTTTCGCACGGCGCACCCTTCGTGATCCTGACCGATAACGCGCCGACCGAGGATGAAGACCACACCCAGGAAGAAAAGAAGCGCACCGCGCTGTGGATGAAAAAGCACAGGAGCGAACTGCGGACACTCGTGCTGGCCATGATCGTGATTGAGCCGAGCGCCGCAAGGCGTCTGGCATTCAAGACTTTCGGCGTGGCCTTTTCCAAATTCTGGGGCTTCCCGATGAAGATCGCCACGTCCCGCGAGGAGGGCGTGGAGATCGCCAGGAAAATGCTGTCGGAGCACGCGGGGTCGAAAACAGGCTGACAAAGCCTAAGGGCGCTCCCGCATAAAAGCCCCATCTCCGCCGGGACGCCGGCCCGTACGCCAAGCGATCAACCGTATCCTCGCGGCCTAAACTCGCCCTGCTTCCGTGGACTGCACGGTTGAAAAAACCAGCGCGCGAAACCAGCGCTGTTGCGGGTCAGCGTCCAATCTTGGGTGCCACATTGCGGAGATCGTGATGCCGGGCACGTGCACCGGTAGTGGAACCGCGACCAGATCATCGCTCAAAACAGACGCCGGGATCTGTGCCACCAGATCCGAGTGGCGCGCGACATCCATCGCGTCCGGAAAGCCGGGCAGGACTGCCGCAATTTTGCGGGAGAGGCCGCGTTCTGCCAGAGCCTGATCCACAGGCCCCGCCCACTGGCCACGGCGTGACGCGACCACATGCAGGCAATCGGCGAAGCGCTCCGGCGTGACGGGGCCCTTGAGCAACGGATGGCCGGGACGGACGGCAGCAATGAAGTGGTCGTGGAACAGCGCCCGGGTTCTGACTTCCGGAGCGAACGCACCCAGCACACCGATTTCGAGATCAACGCTCCCGTCGCGAAGCGGCGTCGCATCCTTCGTCGGTTTCGGCGCCAGATGAAGCCGGGCCAGGGGCGCCGCAGCCAGCATGTTGACGATCAGCGCCGCCGCAAATCGATGGATAAACCCCTCATTGGCACGAAGCGAGAAGCTCCGGTTCAACGCCGCGGGATCGACCTCGCCAGAGGCAGGTGCGAGAACAGCGCGAACGTCGGCAAGAAGGCCCGGCACCTTGTTGCCGAGTGCCACGGCATGGGGCGTGGGCACCAGAGTCGTTCCGGCGCGTACGAACAGCGGGTCCCCCGTAACCTTCCTCAGTCGCGACAGGTTTCGGCTCATTGCAGAGACACTCAGACCGAGGCGCTCGGCTGCCTGCGTAACGCTGCCGGTCTTGAGAAGCGCGTCGAGCGCGCGCAACAGGTTCAGATCGGTTGCACTCATGTCCGAAATAGTGTCGCCATGTTGCGTCATATGCAAGGGTTTATTGAATTGCATGCGTCTGGAGAAACAAGGGATCGCCTCCTATCTTCAGTGGCGACAGTGGAAGAGTAGAGAACGGAGAACATCCAATGCGACGTATTCTGATCATCGGCGCCTCTCGCGGCATCGGTCTTGCCATGGCAGGCGAATTCGCCGCCCGTGGCTGGCATGTGACCGGCACGGTTCGCGGCACGGCCAAGACTGATCTTCACGCGTTGCGCGCGACGAAGCCGGCCGCCATCAATATCGCCTCGGTCGACATCACAGACCGTGACCAGATCACGGCGTTGCGCCAACACCTGAAGGGGCAGAGCTTTGACATCCTGCTGGTGAACGCCGGTACGGCGAATACCGACCAGAGCGAGACGATCGCGGAGACGACCACGGAAGAATTCACGCGCGTCATGGTGACCAATGCGCTGAGCCCGATGCGGGTGGTCGAAACCCTGAGCGATCTGGTGACGGCCGAGGGGACGATCGCGGTCATGTCGTCCGGACAGGGCAGCATCGCGGAAAACCTCAAGGGCGGCCACGAAGTCTATCGCGGGTCCAAGGCCGCTCTGAACCAGTATATGCGCAGCTATGCGATCCGCGAGGGCGAAACGCGCCCGATGCTGCTGATCGCGCCCGGTTGGATCCAGACCGAACTCGGCGGCGCAGGAGCCCGCTACACGCTTGAAGAATCGGCGCCAAAGCTCGTGGATCTGGTTTTGGCGCAAGAGAGCGGACCGGGCCTGCGTTATCAGGATCGGGACGGTCGCACGGTGGCCTGGTGAGGCCATGAAAGTGATTGCGACCGAAAAGCATATCGTGCTCCGCGAGGTCGCAGACGCCTGGCAGGTGATGTCAGGTTCATCGGATCAATTGAAAATCCGGATGCTTTTGAGCGATCATGCGGCTATTGGTGCCGCCCCGCTCAAATGTGTGATCGTGCTCAGGCGAAGGACGTCTATGGCTGGGCATTTGGAAGGTGCAGGGATCGGGACTGCGGCTCATCACAGCGGAGTAGCCGCAAATGTGGTCGCGACCGCGCTGAATATGAGAGACAGTGCGCTGGACCGCTAACTCACTTGGTGATCAGGCGGTTTTGATCCGCAGTCGCCACCTGGCTGCGACGTTCGCTTCCCCCGCATCAAGACCAGTGACAGCCGCCCGTATTGTGGACGCGTTCGTGTCGTATCTGCATCTCGCCCACAGGGAAAAGGCTCAACACTAACCGTCATTGATCAGAACTCTTGGGCCCATATGCGTCTGCCGATCGATATTATGTTCCATGGTCGGTCCTGAAGTGTTCTCCAAGCCTGCCGAAGTTCGATTTGGTTAACCAGGCAAGAATCGGGTGGCTTGGGACTTTCAGCGCGTGGTCCAATGTTTCAACTTTCATTGGATCATCGAATTGCTTCAGACGATATTCGCACTCATTTTGTTCCTGTTTCCTCTCGCCTACAGCCCGGGCCCCGGAAACATGTTTTTCGCAGCGAATGGTGCGCGGTTCGGCTTCCGGGCGACGATACCGGCCAATGCGGGGTATCACGTCGCGACCTGGATCGTCACTGTCGCGATCGGCTACGGCTTCCTCGCCGCGGGCGAGAGGTTTCCTCATCTCTTTGCCCTCCTGAAGGTCGTTGGCGCGTTATATGTCCTTTGGATCGCGGGTAAAATGATGAAAGCAGGAGCGTTGAACGGAGCACAGGATGCGGAACCCGCAACATTCATCGATGGCGTGCTTCTGCTCCTTCTCAACCCGAAAGCCTATATAATCATCACCCTCATGTTCACCCAGTTCCTGGGGCTATCGAACGCGGGCATGTTGGCCTCTGTCTTGCTGATCGCGTCCGTGTTCACCTTGAACAACCTTCTCGCCTTCTTGATTTGGATATTGCTTGCCGACACCGTCGCGAGTTTCTTCAGATCGCCGGACAGCGCCCGAAAACTCAATCTGATATTCGGGGCGATCTTGGTGATTGTGGCGATCTGGACGCTGTTTTCCTAGGCCTGCTTTGTCCCGCTTGGGCTTTGCCGGCAAGATATCGTCAATGAACCCTTCCACCGTTTTGGAGGCAGAAAGGTTGGAGGCATCCTTTACCGTCCGATCAGCTTGCCACAGACATATTGAAGAACATCGCTCAGTTGAACCATGATCACGAGATAGGCGATCAGAAGAACGCCCTGTCCCTCGTGATCGGGGTTTTCAGGTTCAACAGCGCGGGAACACAGATCATCAGCGCCCACTGCATCTCGGCGGCACGAGTGAGGAAATCCTCCGTCCGCCCGGCCTGCCGGCGGCGTCTGCCATGCGACAGACACGGACAGGCTGATGGGGTTGTTGAACGGGGCTGCGGCAGTCGATTGAAAGGCCCTCACAGGCCGACCATCGTGACCTTTCCCGCTGTCACGCCAGAGCGAGAAGTGCGGCAGCCAGTGTCTGGTCGACGACGAGATGGGTTACCAGCCCGCCCTTGATCGCCGCATGGGTTGCTTGCAGGCGGTCCGCGCCGCAGACAACGAGGAGACGTTTGCGCGCCGCTTTCAGGTTTTCGATGCTCGCCGCGATGATCCGGTTCTGAGGTTCGAGCGGCATGTCGTTGCCGTTTTCGTCGATGTAGCGGCAACAATAGATACCGACGCTGCCCGCCTGTCGTGCAGCGCGCAAGGCTTCGGGCGTTGCCATGCCGGCCGTTGCCAGATGGGTATCGTCGGCGACATTGCCGACGGAGGCGATCGTGAGGTCGAGATCGGCCAGGCGGGCAAGCTGGGTCTTGATCGTGGGTTCGCTGCGAAAGGCCTCGGCAAGTTCAACGGACGAGACGATCCCCGGCGCATGCAGCGTGAAGCAGTTTGCGCCGAGCTTGTTCGCAACCTCGATTGCACAGATCTCCGAGGCCGGAACGCGGTCTGAATCCTTTGACCCGATCAACTGACACACTTCGATGTCGCTCATCGGTGCGCGCGGCATGGCTTTCGCCATGGCTGCAATCGTCTCGCCCCAGGCAACGCCGATCCGGTCACCCGGCTCAACGATATCGAGGGCCGCCATGGCTGCGACCCGGGCCACAAGCGGCAGGTTTTCTTTTCTGCCATTCTTGGCCGGCGGCGCCTCGATGCTTGCCACATAGACATCCTCAAGGCCGAAGCGGGCGCAGAGGTCGCGGGAAAGCGAAGAGCCCGCCAGAAGCGCGCCATCGACCTGGATTTCGACGATTCCCTTTTCCCGGCATTCGCGCAGCATATTGACGACGGTTGCCCGCGAGATCTTGAACCGCCGGGCGATTTCGCCCTGGGTCAGCCCCTCCCCATAGTAGAGGAGAGCGACATTGGAAAGAAGCGCATCCTTCTCTCCGCCTGCCGAAGTGTGGCGCTGCGCATGTTTCATCGTTCAGCTACTGACGTCCTTGTTTCCTGATTGTCCGTAGTTCTCTCGAAACCAGTTATAGCAGCGTGCCTGTTCTTCGGCAGACAATTCTTCAACGCCGCCGCGCAGCATCGCAAAATGCGTCGTCTTTGCCGCTTCTTCCAGATAGATCGCTATCGAGGTTGCCTCTTTTGCAGAGGTGCCCATGGTGAAAACGCCGTGGGCCTTGACGAGGGCGGCCCAACCGCCATCCGCCGCCTCGATGACCGCGCGGCCGGTGTCGACCTCGCCGGGCGTCGCATAGCGCGAGCAGGGTACGTCACGGCCGATCATGTGCGTGATCGGCGTCAGCACGGCGGGTATCCTCTCGCCACGTGCAGCAAAGCTTGTCGCGTAGGGCGAATGCGTGTGGGCAATGCCGAAGACATCGTCACGATGGCGGTAGATATAAAGGTGAACGCCTGTGTCGACCGAGGGCTTCATGTCGCCCTCGACAATATGGCCGTCGAGATCGACCACCACCATGGTTTCCGGCGTCAGCTTGGCGAACTTGACGCCCGATGGTTTGATTACGACGAGGCCGGTCTGCGGGTCACGCGCCGAAACATTGCCGCCAGAGCCCACCACCAGACCGGCAGCAGGCAGCTCATGGTTCTGCTCGCAGACAAGCGCCTTGAGGTCTTCCAGCATCAGGGTGTCTCCTTGTTGGGTATTCCATGGGGATAGACGACGATCTTCAGCGACTTCTCCGCCTCGACCAGCATGCGGAAGGCCTCGGCGCTGTCAGCGATGTCGAAGCGGTGCGAGATGGCATCGTCCGCCTTGATCCGCCCGGCCTCCAGAAGCCGGATGTAGCTGTAGGTGTCGCGATGGTCCGACGAGTAGCGTGAGGTGACGGTAATCTGGTCGAAATAGGCCTTGTGTCCGTCCTGCACCCAGTCTGTTTCCGGTGGCAGCGGCGCGCCGAGATGCAGGCAGCCGCCCGGCTCGACCAGCGCCATCGCCTGCTGCCAGGCCGCCGGGAAGGGCGCAATGACGATGACCGTGTCGGCAAGCCTGCCATTGTTGAGGGCCCGCATTTCGGCCACGGCATCGGCGGTCTTCGGATTGATGGTATGCGTCGCGCCGAAAAACCGCGCCTTTTCCAGCCGCCATTCGGAAAAATCGAGCGAAACGACCTTTCCGGCGCCAAAGAGCGGGGCCAGATGCACGAACCCCTGTCCCATGAAGCCGGCGCCGACGACCGCCACGGTGTCACCCGGCTGAATATTGCAGACCTTCAGGCCGGACAGCACGCAGGACCAGGGCTCGATGGTGGTCGCTGCTTCGGTGGAAATGCTGTCGGGCAGCTTGTGGGCGTCCATGGCCAAATGCTGCGCCGTCACGCGGTAATATTCGCAAACGCCGCCCGGATCGAGCTTCATCGTCGAATAGAAGGGGTCGCGGGTAAAGTGACCGCGCAGCGACCAGTGCGAATTGACGCGGCCGACATGGTGGTTGACGAACAACCTGTCGCCGGGTTTGTAGTCGGTGACGCCATCGCCCACCTTCACCACTTCGCCGACCGGCTCATGGCCGAGAACCTTCGGCTGGGCCTTTTTGTACCAGGCCATGGTTTCGCCGCCGCACAGGCCGCAGGCCAGCGTCTTCAGGAGAACTTCGCCGGGGCCGATTTCGGGAACAGGCCTGTCTTCCAGCCGGATATCGTCGAGCGCGTGGTAGACGGCCGCTCTCATCATTGCGTTCATTCGTTCTCCTCCTTCAGTGTATTGAGCGCGGTCTGAAGGGTGCGCATGGCTGACGAGATCAGTGCGTAACGACGATAGACCGCGGAGTATTTCTCATGGGTTTCAGGGTCGGTGCGATAGGTGACGGTGGCTTCCTCGCGCTTCGAAAGGGCAATGGCATCGCCAAGGCCGGCCGCCGCCGCACCGAGGCAGGCAGCCCCCCAAAGGCCCTGATCGGAGGCAGCGGAAACCACGATGTCCTGTCCGATCACATCGGCGATGATCTGGCACCAGACCGGGTTTTTCGATCCGCCGCCGGTCAATTGGACCGGGGTTTCAGGAAGGCCGTCTTCTGCCGCAAAACAATGGCGCAGGCTCATGGCCGTGCCTTCCATCACAGCACGGCCCATTTCGGCCTTGGTCGTATCGGCCTTCAGGCCATGGAATTGAGCGCGAATGTCGGGTGAGACGAAGGGCGCGCGTTCGCCGTTCAGATAGGGCAGGAATGTTACGCCATTGGCGCCTGCCGGGACGCTTTCGACCAGGGCATTGAGTTTTCCCGCGATCTCCTCGGTTGACTCGCCGCCAAGGCTCTTCGGGTGAAGCGCGGTGAACCAGTCGAATGCGGCCGCGCCCGTCGAGGGTGCGAGAATGCGAATGATCGCCTGGCTGGTCGGATGCAAAGCGGATGCCCCGACAGGCCTTTCGGTGGGTGTCACATGATCGGTCAGAATGTTGACCACCGCCGTCGTGCCAAGGATCATCATGGTCTGCCCCGGCTGATCGAGCCCCATGCCGACAATCATGGCGGCGAGGTCGAGAGTGCCCACCGAAACCGGCAATCCTTCGGGAAGGCCGGTCTTCAGCGCGGCTTCCGGCGATATTGTGCCAAGCTTTGTCGAGGCCTGTTTGGGGTGCGCAAGAATGTCGCCGAGATCGCTGCACTCAAGCAGATCAATCTGGCGGTCGCCATATCCGCGCTTGTCGAAATCGATAAGGGGGATCGAGGCGTTGGAGAAATCCGTCGCGACTTCGCCTGTGAGCCGGTAGCCGATCCAGTCGGCGCAGGTAAACGCGGCTCTTGCGCGCGCGGCGATGTCCGGCCGGTCCCTGCGCAGCCAGCGCCACAGCATCGCCGAGGTGCCGGGCCAAAGATCGGTATGGCAACCAAGACCGACGGCGCCGGTTGCCCCTTTTTCCATGAGCGTCTCGAGATCGGCGGATGCGCGGGTATCGCTCCACAGCATGGCGTTGGTGCAAGGCGTGCCGTCTTCATCCATCAGCCACAGGCCGTCGCCCTGCGCGCAAACACCCAGCGCGGAAAACGAAGCGCCTTCGCATCTCTCCGACAGTTCGCGAAGGCAATCGGCCGTCAACGTCCAGATCGTTTCCATATCCTGTTCGGCATGGCCCGGCGCGGGGCGCAAGACCTTGTTGATGCGGGCAGACGTGGCGACGCACCGCCCCTGCGGGGTGTAGGCGGCGACCTTGATTGCGGTCGTACCGACATCCAATCCAATTCTCAGTTCAGTCACGAAAGCTCCTCCATAGATTTCTACAATTGAAATATTTCTTGACTTTTGTAAAGCCAATTGTTTTTGTTCACGTGACACTGACGTGTCTGAAAGTTCTAAGGGAGGAGAACATGAAGAAAATCGTCGCTGCGGCCCTCATGGCCGCTGCTGCAGGGCTGTACGCGATTCCGGCCACAGCGCAGGAAGAGGGTCTGTCCCTTGAAGGCAAGACCATCGGCGTTGCCGTGGTCGGCACCCAGCATTTCTGGGATCGCGAGGCTTTCAATGGCGCCACCACCACGGTCGAGGAACTCGGCGGCACGGTTGTGCCTGTCGATGGCGGCCGTGACAATCAGGTCCATGCCGATAACCACGATGTGCTCTTGAATCGCGGTGTCGATGCCGTGATCTCGATCCTCGGTGACGGATCGGTGGAACCGAAATTCGAGGCGTTGACGAATGCCGGTATTCCGGTCTTCACTGTCGATCATCCCTCGCCCTATTCCACCAACAACACCACATCGGACAATTATTCGATGGGCACGACGATCGGCCGCTATATGGCTGATGCAATCGGCGGCAAAGGCAAGGTCGCTGTCTTCAACGCCTTCGAGGAATCGCTCAGGATCTGCGGCATCCGCACGGGGTTGTGGAAATATGTGCTGCAGGACTATCCGGAAATCGAAATTATCCAGCCGGAACTGGCCGAGGAATTCGCCAATGCGCCGGAAGATGCCCGTCGCCAGACGCTCGATCTTCTGAGCCAGTATCCTGAAGGCACGATCGACGCGATCCATGTCGGTTGCTGGGATCAGCCCGCAATTGGCGTCGTTCAGGCGCTGGAGGAAACCGGCCGGACAGAGATCAAGGTGACCGCACTTGATGGTGGGCCGGAAACGCTGGAAATCATGGCCGAGGAAGGAAGCCCCTTTGTCGCCAATGTCGCCCAGCAGCCCTATTTGATAGGCTCCACCGCAGCGAAGAATGTTGCGCGTTATTTCGCCGGTGAGGAACTTCTGCCGCAGACCTATGTGGATGTGGTTCCGGTGTATGGCCCGGAGCAGGCACGTCAGGCCTATGAGTCCCTGGGATATGGCACCCTGAACTAGATTGCGTTTCGACCGGGGCGGCCGTCTTATGCCGGCGGCCGCCGCAATACCGGGCTCAAACGGCAAAATAACAATCAAATGCGAGGCGATATGTCCGACACTGCGTTTCGGCTCAAGGACATCGTCAAGGTATTTCCCGGCGTAAAGGCGCTCGATGGCGCCAATCTTTCCGTTCTGCCTGGCGAGGTGCACGGCCTTGTCGGTGAGAACGGCGCGGGAAAATCGACGATCATCAAGGTTCTGGCGGGCATCTACCAGCCGGAAGACGGCACAATCGAGATTGGCGGCACGGCACTTCAGCCGGCCACAGCCGATAATGTGCATGCGGCCGGCGTCCGGTTCATTCACCAGGAACTGCATCTGGTGCCGCATTTCACGGTCACAGAATCCGTGTTCATGGGACAGGAAATGTCCGGCCCGCTTGGCCTTGCAAAAACTGCCATGCGCCGGAAGGCGGAAACCTTCATCCGCGAAACCCTTGGCGTGGAAATGCCCGGGAACCGGTTGATCCGGGATATCGGGCCGGCCGAACGCAAGCTGGTGCAGGTTGCCCGCGCGCTGATTGATGGCCATGCGAAAGTGGTTGTCTTTGATGAGCCGACGGCGCCGCTTGCAAGCGAGGAAGTGCAAAAGGTGATGCATGCCATTGCCAGGCTCAAGGCGCAGGGGATCGCGATCCTTTATGTCTCGCATTACCTGAACGAGATCACCGATATCTGCGACCGCGTAACGGTGTTCCGCCAGGGGCGGGATGTCGGCGTATTCGAGACCGTGACAGACGACATCGCGCCGGAACTTGTCTCCGCGATGATCGGTCGTGAGCTCGATGCCTTTTTTCCGGACAATCGCCGTGTCCCCGGCGAAGTGGCTCTTGCCATCAGGGGCCTTGGCGACGGCCATGCCTTTGAGGGCGTCAATCTTGATATCCGGCGTGGCGAAATCTTCGGTATTGCCGGGCTGATCGGTTCGGGCCGTGAGGAGCTTGTCGATACGCTCTACGGACTGCGCCGCGCTGACGCCGGGACGGTTTCGCTCGATGGCCGGCAGGTGCAGGTAACGACGGCGGCAAAGGCAGTCGAGCAGGGATTTGTGCTGGTGCCGCGCGACCGCCGCCATGACGGCCTGGTGCTGTCGATGACGGTTGAGGAAAATGCAACACTGGCAACGCTGGACGAAAATGCCGCCTTCGGCCTCGTCGACAGGTGCAAGACGCGCAAGACAACCGAAGGCCTGATCGGCGAACTTGATATCCGTCCGAAAAACCCCGCCGCCGTCACCCGGTTCCTCAGCGGTGGAAACCAGCAGAAAGTGGTTCTTGCCCGCTGGCTTGCCAAGGATGCGCGGGTGTTCATTTTCGATGAACCGACCGTTGGCGTCGATGTCGGCGCAAAGGCGGAAATCTACCAGCTTATCGAGCGATTGGCCGAGGCCGGGGCCGTGGTTTTGATCTCGTCATCGGACCCGGTCGAACTTGTGGGCATCTGTGACCGTGTGGCGGTGATGATGCGTGGTGCTGTCAGCCGGACGATTGATCGCAAGGATCTGCATGTGGACCATCTGGTTGCCGTGACCACTGGCGCTGACGACATGGGAGGAACAGTGCATGCTCAGTAAATCCATCGCCCGCCATCGGCTGATGGCCGAGCTTGTAGGGTTTCTGCCGCTGATCATCTTTCTGACGCTTCTGGCCTATGTCGGCCTGAACGCCCCCAATTTCATGACGTTCTTCAATCTGAAGCTGATCTTGATGCAGAGCCTGCCGGTGGTTTTGCTGGTCACCGGACTTTCCGCCGTGGTGATGGCGGGCGGCGACGATGTGGTGTCCGGCGGTATCGACCTTTCGATCCCGGCAACGGCTGTTTTGTGTGCCGGTATCACCGCCGTTCTGCTTGGCTCGGGCATGCCCTTATGGGTGGCTTCGCTTGCAGCCCTTGCCGCAGCGCTTGTTGGAGGCGCGGTCAATGCGGTGCTGATCACACGATTGCGGATGACGCCGCTTTTGACCACGCTTGCCATGTTCGTGGCGCTGGTCGGCATCAACAACATGGTGACATCGCGCCGGCGCATCAATCTCACCGATAAGCATATCGGCCTGCTGCGCGAGGACTTCATCTTCGGCATTCCGCTCGGCATCGTGATTGTCGCCGTCGTTGTGCTCGTCGCCTATCACCTCTTGCACCGCACCCGCTGGGGGCTCAATCTTCAGGCGGTCGGCGGCAGCCGGGATGCCGCCGAAATCTCCGGCCTCCAGGTGGATCGGCTGGTTGCCCAATCCTATCTTCTGGCCGCCTTCATGGGCTTTCTGACCGGATTTTTCGTGCTCGCCCGCGGCGATGGCTATTCGCCGGGTGTTGAAAACAATCTCATGCTGGAAATGGTTCTGGCGAACTTTCTGGGCGCGGCCTTCTCTCCCCGCCGGGTGGTGACCATGTGGGGTGCCGTCCTTGGCGCTGTCCTGGTCGCCGCCATCTCGATCGGGTTGAAGACCATCGGCGTCAACGTCTTCTGGACCGACCTCGTCAAGGGCGCGCTGATCCTTGTGGTCGTGGCGCTGTCGGCAATTTCGCAAAGGGTGCAGTAATGATGAGCGAGACCGCAGGCATGAAGCTTTGGCGCGATATCATCGTCCGGTTCGGGTTTTTGATCGTCTTTGCGTTCTTCGTCGTGTTCTTCGCGGCCTGGAACCCGGTTTTCATTCAGGGCCAGAACCTGATGAACATCATCGAGGGGTCCGCGATCCTGATGATCATCGCGCTTGGCATGACGATGATCGTTGCCACAGGGGGGATCGACCTTTCCGTTGGCATCGCACTCGATTTCGGCGCCGCCTTCTCGATTGTCGCGATGAAGAACTTCGGCATTCCGTGGTACGGCGCGGCCTGTATCGGGATTGCCGGCGGCGCCCTGGTCGGGCTTTTGAATGCCGCTCTGGTGGTCGGGCTGCGGATCAGCCCGTTTCTCGCCACACTGGGCACATTCTTCATCGGCTCCTCCGTGCAGCGGATCTTCACCAATGGCGGCGGCCCGATCTCCTACCGGCAGATGCCGGATGAGTTCAGAAGCTTTGCGCTCGGCAATCTCTTCGGTATTCCATCGGAAGTGATCATCGCCTTCGTGCTGGCGGTCGTCTATTTTCTGGTGCTGGAGCGCTCGGTCTGGGGGCGGCGCATTCATGCCATGGGTATGCAGCGATCTGCCTCCATCGTCGCCGGCATCAAGGTCAATCGCATTCTGTTCCTATGCTTTGTGATGGCATCGGCGACATGCGCCTTTGGCGGGCTGATTGCGGCTGCCAATATCCGGATGTTCACGCCGCTTTCGGGTTTTGCCTATCTGCTCGATGCGATCGCCGCCGTCTTTATCGGCGCAGCTCTCCATCCGCGCGGGCGGCCGAACGTGCCGGGAACGGTGGCGGGCGTGCTGTTCCTCGGCGTGGTGACCAATGGGCTGAACCTCATGGGCCTGAACTTCAACACCAAGGATGCGCTGTCCGGCATCATCCTTGTCGCAGCGCTCGCGCTCGCCGTCGCCCAGCGCAACATGCGCAACGGCTGATATAAAAAAAGCCCCGCGAAAGCGGGGCCGGAAGCCTAGCCGACCGGCGGACGGTCGATTGACGGCGCGGGCAGGGGCCGGTCCCATTTTTCGACACGAACGAGGCAGGTGTGGGCGATATTGCCCTGCGACAGGCCCGAACAGCCCTTGTCGATGGTCAGCGCATTGGGATTGCCGTGGACCTCCAGAAAATCGCCGTCGACGATCTGCGGATCGTACCAGGCGCCCGTGGGCAGGAAGATGCAGTCGGGCCTCAGCCCCTCATCGAAGCGAAGCCCGGCGAGGCAACGGCCCCGTTCATTGGAAAGAAGGATGATATCGCCTTCGGCCAGTCCATTGGCGCGCGCCGTATCGGGGTGCAGATAGGCGGCTTCGCGGCCTTGCACCTTGTCGGCAAGGCTCTCCGAGCCGCGATCATTCTGCGAGTGCAGCCGCGTATCCGGCTGGCCTGAGATCAGTTGCAGCATGCCGTCTTGCGCCGCGCCGAGCCATTCGACCGGCGGCAGCCATGTCGGGTGACCGGGGCAGTCGGAAAGCCCCATGGCGGCGATCGTCTCGTTGAAAAGCGTGATCTTGCCGCTTTCGGTCGCAAGCGGCGAGGCTTCCGGATCGGCGGCAAAGGCGGACAGCGCGATCCGCACCTCTTCCTCGTCAGGGATATCGAAACGGCCCTCGGTCCTGAAAGTCTGAAAATCAGGCAGGGCAAAGCCGTGGGCCTCGGCGACCTTTCCGGCGCGTTGCCAAAGATGCTCCAGCCATTCGGCAGAGCTTTTACCTTTGGTGAAGGCCTCGCCGAAACCCATCCGTTCGGCAAGGCGGGCGAAAATCTCGTGGTCGTCCAGCGCCTCACCCATCGGAGCATCCAGCGCCGACATGTAGATCAGGGCCGGGTCGCGCCGGTTCATCATGATGTCGTCGCGTTCCAGCGGGGTTGTGGCCGGTAGCACGATATCGGCGCGGCGCGCGGTTGCCGTCCAGCTGTGCTCGTTGACGATCACCGTTTCGGGGGACTGCCAGGCCTTTTCCAGCCGCCGGAGGTCCTGATGATGGTGGAAGGGATTGCCGCCGGTCCACCAGATAAGGCGGATATCGGGATAGGTGCGGGTCTCGCCATTATAGGCGTAACGCGCTCCGGGATTGAGTAGCATGTCGGCAATGCGGGCAACGGGAATGAAATCGCTGACCGGATTGATGCCCTGCGGCAGGGAGGGCCAGGGGATCAGCCGCGTCGGGCGGCCGACCGGCGTGGTGCAGCCATAGCCGAAGGCATAGCCGCCGCCCGGCAGGCCGATCTGGCCGATGATGGCGGCAAGCGCCAGCCCGGCCCAGATCGGCTGTTCGCCGTGGTCGCCGCGCTGCATAGACCATGTCATTGAAATCAGGCTTCGTTTCTCGGTGAGTTCGAGCGCGGTCCTGCGGATCGTACTGGCCGGAATATCGCAGATGCCTGCGGCCCACTCGGCGGATTTGACCACGCCGTCGCTGTGGCCGGAAAGATAGTCGCGGAAGGTGCCATAACCACTGGTGCAGCGCTTGATAAAATCCTCATTCGCCCGGCCGGCGGCGATGATCTCCTGGCAGAGCGCCAGAATGAGCGCGGTATCCGTGCCCGGACGGATCGCCCACCATTCGGCCTTTTCCAGATCGCCCTTGCGTGGCGAGACCGAAATCAGCCGCGTTTTCCCTGCGGCGAGGTTTTTAAGCCATGGCGCAACCTCGTGGCGCGATGTGCCGGAGGAGGCCACCTGGGCGGTGCGGGGCGATATGCCGCCAAAGGCGAGCATCAGCTCGCAGGCCCCGCTGACGGAAGGCATCGCCGTCACCTCGTCCTGGAATGCCCGGTTGGAAAGCCCCAGAATATGCGGAAACAGAACTTCGGCGGCGGCATGCGAATAGGTTTCGCGGGCGCCGACAAAGCCGCCGGCAAGATTGAGGAAGCGGCGCATCTGACTTTGGGCATGGTGAAAGCGGCCAGCGCTCGACCAGCCATAGGACCCGGCGAAGATCGCGCCATTGCCATGGGCCGCGCGCACCCGCGTCAGTTCGTCCGCGCAATGGCCGAGCGCCTCATCCCAGCTGACTTCGACATAAAGGTCGTTTGCGCGCTGCGCCCCGCCATCGCCGTCAAGCCAGCCCTTGCGGATCGCCGGTTTCAATACCCGGCTGTTGCGGTCTCTCGACGCGCTTTGCCAGCCGCGACCGATCCGCGAGGGGTGCGGATCGCCATCGACGGGCTCAAGCGTGTCGTTTTTCCGGTCGATGCGGTAGCTCCCCCAATGGGCGGCCGTGTAGCGCATTTTGTTCCTCACATATGCGGGTCGAGAACGATCTTGATCTGCACTTCGTCCGGGTCCGGACGCCGCTCGAGCGCGTCCCTAAAGCCTTCCAGCGGGTAGCGGTGGGTGACGCATGCGTCCCCATCTACAAGACCGCGGCTCATCAAGTCCAGCGCCGTTCGGTAGGTAAACGGCGCCAGATGCCCGCCGCGGATATCGAGCTCCTTGAACTCGCCGAAAATGTTGAGATCGACGGCGACCGGCTGCTTGTAGACGCCAAAGACGACGAGCCGGCCGGCCTTGCGCAAAAGCTCCAGACCGAGGGTGAAGGCCTGTGTCTGTCCCGACGCTTCCAGATAGACATCGGCGCCGCGCCCGCCGGTGAGATCGTAAAGCGCCGTTTTCAGCTGGGGGTCGTCCGGGTGAAAGGCCATATCGGCCCCGAGTTGCAATCCGAGTTTCCGCTTGGCCGCGCCGGGGTTGACGAGAATGAGCTTGCGCGGCGTTTTCAGCGTTGCGGCCTGCAGCATGCCCATGCCGATGGGGCCTGCGCCCGAGACGATGACGACGTCTTCGAAGGCGATGTCGGCACGTTCGACGCCATGGATGGCATTGGCCAGCGGTTCGGTGAAACAGGCGGCATCATTGGAGAGATTTTCCGGCACCTTGTGGATCACCGCATCTGCCGGATAGATCATGTATTCCGCCCAGCCGCCATCAAGCGTCGCGCCGAGCACGTCCATCGTGTCTGAGAGGTGATAGAGGCCGCGCTGCCGGAAGAAATCGTTGCCATAGGTGATGTTGAGTTCGGCCACCGCCCGGTCTCCGACCTTTATGCCGTGGCGCTCGCCGGCGCCTTCGCCCAGCTCCACGACCGTGCCGGTGAATTCATGGCCCGGCGTGAAAGGGAAGGGCAGCGCCCAGGGGGCCGTGCCATCCCACATCGCGCGATCGGCTGCGCAGATGCCGCTGGCATCAACGCGCACGAGGACCTCCCCGGCGCGCGGCTCTGGAATTGCGATGTTAGTTTCCAGACGGTGCTGATGCCCGAACCCCAGGCATTTTATGGCCCTCATCGTGCCCATTCATTCCTCCCTTTCAGCGCGCGGCTCCTCATCGGCCACGGTGCGGCGACTATAGTGACAGAGGCTCCTGACACAAACCGCTTGATTTTTACAAATGACTGAATTAATGACTTTTGTAAAGTTTAAGGAGGAGCTCAGTGAGAAATTCCAAATCCACCGAAGAGGTTGCTCTCGGCATTCGTCGCCGCGTTTTCGAGCATTCGATCCGCAATAACGGAGGCTATCTCAGCCAAGCCTGCTCGGCTGGCGAGCAGCTTGCGTGGCTCTATAACGAGGAGCTCAGGCTCGGCGCGCCGACGCTGCCCATGGTGCCGAAACCCTTCGAGGGCGTGCCCTCGGCGCAGAACCCCGGCTATCACACCGGTGCCGGTTACAACGGTCCGGCCGCGCCGGAATTCGACCGGCTGTTCATCGCCCCCGCTCATTATGCCCTGGTGGCCTATGCGACGCTGATCGAGGTGGGCCGCATGGCGCCGGAAGGCCTTGCCATGTTCAACAAGGACGGGTCTTCGGTCGAGATGATCGGCGCGGAGCACTCACCGGGCATGGAGGTGCACAACGGCACGCTGGGCATCGGCCTTTCGACGGCGGCCGGACTGGCCTATGGCCGCCGCCGGCGCGGCGACACCGGCCGCACCTGGGTCTTCATGTCCGACGGCGAGGTGCAGGAGGGGCAAACCTGGGAGGCGGTTCAGGCCGCGGCCTATCATGGGATCGACAATCTCTACGCGATCATGGACGTCAACGACCAGCAATGCGACGGCGCGATGAACTCGGTGATGGATGTCGGCGACATCAAGACCAAGTTCAACGATTTCGGCGCCGTTTGCGTGGAGATCGACGGGCACGACATCGATGCGATGCGTGAGGCGGTCAAGATGCCGCATCACGGCAAACCCCTGATCATTCTGGCGCGGACAAATCCCTTCAATGCCATGCCGATCCTAGAAGAACGTTTCCCGCGGCTTCATTATGTACGCTTCAAATCCGAGGACGAGCGTCAGCGCATGAATGTATCGATTGCCGGTGATCTCGGCATCGAACCGATCGACTACGCCCACTGAGGAGACGGGAAAATGGTAGAAATGGTATCACGCCCCTATGCTGCGGCGTTTGAGAAATTTGCGGCGGGAAACCCCGATATTCTTTGCCTTTCGGCGGATTTGACCTCGTCCTGCGAGATCGATGGATTTCGCGACCGGCACCCCGATCAGTTCCTCTCGCTCGGCATGGCCGAGCAGAACATGATGAGTTTTGCCGGGGGGCTGGGGCTGGCCGGTTTCCGTCCCTTCATCCACACCTTCGGCGTCTTCATGTATCGCAGGCCCTATGACCAGTTGATGGCCTCTGTCGCCTATCCGCGCCGCAAGGTGCGGCTGATGGGCTTCCTGCCCGGTGTCACCACGCCCGGCGGCATGACCCACCAGTCGATCGAGGATATTGCGGTCATGCGGTCGATCCCCAACATGACGATCCTCGAAACCGGCGATGCGACCGAGGTGGAGAGCATCTGCGAGGCCGCTGACAGTATTGACGGTCCGGTCTGGTGCCGCGTGCTGCGGGGCTCTGTGCCACGTCTGTTCGACACGCCCATCAAGGTTGGCGAGATGCGGGAACTGAGTGCCGGTGACGATGTTCTGGTCGTGACCGCCGGCATTACCACCGAAGAGGCGATGCGCGCGCGCTCGGCGCTGAAGAATGCGGGCCTTTCGATCCGGCATCTGCATCTCCATACGATCAAGCCCTTTGATGCAAAGGCGCTGCTCGATCATGTCGGCTCGGTTCGTCATGGGGTAATCACGCTGGAGAACCATGTCACCGAGGGCGGCATTGGCTCGCTCGTGGCCGAGACCATGGCGGATGCCGGTGTCGGCAAGCGCCTGATCCGCCTCGGTCTCAAGGACACTTACGCGCACGGCGGCTCGCGCAGCTACCTGATGCGCTATTACGGGCTTGATGCACTGGCGCTGGTGCGCGGCGTCGAAGATCTTGTCGGCGAAAGCTTCGGCATTGATGAAAACGATCTGGATTCGGCCCGCGTCGAAGATGTGCATTCACTGGTCAAGGCAGAGGCGCTTTAACCTCGGGCCCGGTTCGGCAAGCCTGTATGATGCGCGAGTTGAAGCAGGCCGCTTTTCAGCGGCCTGTATTCCTTGTCCCGTTCCATTTAATGGGCGCAAGAGCATATCCTTGAGGAGTTCTCAGGCGAAGGGCGAGCGGAATTCCGCCACTGCGCCGAGTTCGTCCTCAATCTCCAGAAGCCGGTTGTATTTCGCGATCCGTTCGCTGCGGCTGGCCGATCCCGTCTTGATCTGTCCGCCACCCATGGCGACGGCGAAGTCGGCCATGAAGACGTCCTCGGTCTCACCGGAGCGGTGGGAGACGACGTATTTCCAGCCGGCAGAGCGGCACAGATTGACCGTCTTGATCGTCTCGGTGACCGTTCCGATCTGGTTGAGCTTGATCAGGACCGAGTTCGCCGATTTCTCCGCAATGCCGCGCTCAACGAAATCGACATTGGTGACGAAAATATCGTCGCCGACGATCTGTATCCGGTCGCCCTGAAGCGCTGTCTGGCGGGCGAAGCCGGCCCAGTCGTTTTCGTCCAGCCCATCCTCGATTGAAACGATTGGATAGGTATCGATCCAGCTCTGATAGAGTTCGATCAGTTCGTCAGCGCTCTTGATGCCCTGACCGGATTTGTTGAGGTCGTATTTTCCATCGGCCAAAAAGGAACTGGCGGCAGGGTCGATCGCAATCGCTGCGTCCTTGCCGGGCTCGTAGCCGGCGGCACGGATGGCCTCGACGATCAGCTCGCAGGCTTCGTCATTGCTCTTCAGGTTCGGCGCGAAGCCGCCCTCGTCGCCGACCGTCGTGGAATAGCCCTTGCTGGCCAGGATCTTCGACAGGGCATGAAACGTCTCGGCGCCGCAGCGCAGCGCTTCCGCAAAATTCGGCGCGCCGATCGGCATGACCATGAATTCCTGAAAATCGACGCTGTTGGCCGCATGCTTGCCGCCGTTCATGATGTTCATCATCGGCATCGGCAGACGTGTCGCCGAAACGCCCCCGAGATAGGCGTAGAGCGGCAGCTTGGAGACGGCAGCACCGGCCCGCGCCACCGCCATGGAGACGCCCAGGATGGCATTGGCGCCGAGCTTCGCCTTGTTGGGCGTGCCGTCGAGCTCGATCATCAGCTTGTCGATTTCCGCCTGGCGGGTCGGGTCGAAGCCCTTCAGTGCCGGCGCGATGGCGTCGGTAACGTTGGCCACAGCCTTCAAGACGCCCTTGCCGCCGAAGCGACCGGCATCGCCGTCACGCAGTTCAACCGCCTCGTTTTCTCCGGTTGATGCGCCGGACGGCACGGACGCCGAATGGATCGTTCCATCGTCGAGGCCGACATAAGCGCGTACGGTCGGGTTTCCGCGCGAGTCGAGAATTTCACGTGCTGTGATGGTTTCAATGGAGGTCATTTGCCTCACTCCTTTACGTCGTCCGTGCCGGCATGAAACCGTTTAACGGAGGCTTTGAATGTTGTGTTCCGCATTGGCGTTTTCAATGTCAGCACACCATCAAACCGGAAGCCTTGCTGCGGCCAGAACGTCGCGTGTGCCGCCGCGCAGAATGCTTTACCAGAATTCGCCGTGTCTGAAGGCGCCGATCAGCAGGCTTTCGCCGCCGAGCCTTTCGGCTTCGCCGACAAACGTGCGACCAACGCCGGATGCCGCATTGCGATCCGAGTGGCTTTCGGCCGTCGACCGACATTGCGCGGCGGCACCTGAGGACATGATGCTGTCGATGGATGCCCAGGTGATTGGCGCCGTTCAGCGTTCAACAGACGATAACGCGATTGCCATGTGTGCCGCTGGCACCATGCCGGGCGCGCTCAAGCTGCTATGGCAACCAAGCCAGGGCGGCTGCCACATGGAATACGGCTATTCCTGCATGGGCTACGAAATCGCCGGCGCCATGGGGCTGAAACTGGCACGACCGGAGCGTGACGTGATCTGCTTCCTCGGCGACGGCGCCTACATGATCGCCAATTCCGAACTGGCGACGGTTGTCATGCGCAAGGTGCCATTTACCGTGGTGCTGACCGACAATCGCGGCTTTGGCTGCATCAATCGTCTGCAACAGGCGACCGGCGGCGAGCCGTTCAACAATCGTTACGCCGACTGCAATATTGAACAGCAACCCATGATCGACTTCGTTGCCCATGCGGCTTCGATGAGGGCCAGGGCGGTGAAAGCCGACAACATTGCCTATCTCGAAGCGAAGGTCGCTGAAGCGCGAAGCCAGGACATTCCCACCGTGATTGTCATCGAGACCGATCCCAACAGCGGTCCGGGTTTCGGTGATGCCATGCATTGGTTGGATGTGGCCGTGCCGGAAGTGGCCACAGCTGATAAACTGAAACAGGCCTATGCGCGCTATCTTGACGGAGCGGCAAAGCAAAGACTCGTGAATTGAGGACAGGGCATGATCCGTTTCGGCACCAATCCCATTGCCTGGGCCAATGATGACGACCAGTCGCTGGGCGCCCAAATCCCGACTGAGCAAATTCTGCGCGAGGCTGCGGAAATCGGTTTTGACGGTTTTGAAAACGGGCATCGCTGGCCGATCGAGCCGCAGGCCCTGAAGAAGCTGCTTGATGCCTTTGAGCTTGCCTTCGTTTCAGGCAGGCATTCGCTGAACCTGCTCACGCAGTCTGTCGAGGATGAAGCAAAGGCGATCCAGCCGCACCTTGAAAAGTTGAAATACAAAGGCTGCGCCGTCTGCATTGTGTGTGAGACGTCAAACAGTATCGAGGGACAACAGGTCGCGCTGTCGAAAAGTCCGGTTCTGTCGCCGCAGGCAATGCGCGATTTTGGCGCCAAAGTCGAGGAGTTGGCGGCGTTTGCAGCCGGGCAGGGCATCCACCTTGTCTATCATCAACATATGGGCACCACCATATGGGCACCGTGGTTGAAACGCCGGACGAGATCGATGCCTTCATGGCCGCAACCGGACCTGATACGAAGCTTCTGTTTGACGCCGGACATTGCTATTTCGGCGCAAACGGCGAGGATCCGACGCCGGTTCTGGACAGATATGCCAGCGGGCTTGGCCATTTTCACGCCAAGAATGTGCGCCCGGCGGTAATGCGACAGGTGCGGGAAACCGGCATGTCCTTCATGGATGGTGTGCGCGTTGGTGTCTTTACCGTGCCGGGTGACGCAGAAGGGGGGGGCATTTTGCGCCGCTGCTGACAAATCTCAAAAACGCAGGTTATTCCGGCTGGGTGGTCATCGAGGCCGGACAGGGTCCGCAGCGTCGCAACCCGTTCCAATATCAGTCTATGGGTCTGAAATCGCTGAAAGCCACTGCCGCCGCTGTCGCCTGATCTGAGACCAAATCGAGGAGAAAGCCGGGCCCGATCTGCTGCATCGCCCTTTCGGTGCTCGTGGAAAGGTTCATGAAATCACACCCGCAGGGGACCATATGACGCGATGCTGCGGACAACAGCGCCGACGGCGAAATCGTCATAAGGCTGCCATCCCGCAGGATCGCAGTGGCGGGTTCGGGGGCATGTCGCTGAGTCCCGCCGCAAAAGTTGAGGCGCGGCCACCGTTTCGCGCATGATCAGTCTGCCGGAAAGAAGTGCTCCTTGCCGGGCTGGGCAATGAGGCCCACCTTGGCTCCTGGAACTCTAGCAAGCTCGCCTTCTGTGCGCGCGACAAACAGACGGTCTCCCTCCACCTGAATATGGGCTATGGTCTCTGCCCCCAGCTTCTCGACATGTCGCAATGTGCCGTGCCAGCGCCCCTTGTCAGGGTCGACAATCGTTAAATGCTCCGGGCGGATGCCGTAGTAACCGGGCCCATCCAGTCCCACCTCTTGGCAGGAGAACAGATTCATTTTCGGGGACCCTATGAAGCCCGCGACGAAAGTCGTTCGCGGCTTGTTGTAGAGGTCCATGGGCGCACCGACCTGCTCGATATTGCCACGGGACAGGACGACGATCTGGTCCGCCATGGTCATGGCTTCAACCTGGTCGTGGGTGACATAAACCATCGTTGCTCCGAGCTTTTCGTGCAGCTCGGCAAGCTCGACACGCATCTGCCCGCGCAATGCGGCATCGAGGTTGGAAAGCGGTTCGTCGAATAGAAAGACTTTCGGCTTGCGCACAATCGCCCGTCCGATCGCGACCCGCTGACGCTGACCGCCCGAGAGTGCCTTGGGCTTGCGGTCCATTAACTCGCTCAGCTGTAAGATCTCCGCGGCCTCGCGAACGCGTGCCTCCCGTTCAGCGACCGGCATTTTGGCGAGCTTCAAGCCAAACCCGATATTATCCGCAACGCTCATATGCGGATAAAGCGCGTAGGACTGGAAAACCATGGCAATGCCACGTTCGGACGGCTCAAGCCCGGTCACATCGGCGCCATCGATCTGGATTGTCCCGCCGGAGACCTCTTCCAGTCCCGCAATCATGCGCAGCAGCGTGGATTTGCCGCAGCCGGACGGCCCAACCAGAACCGTGAACGACCCATCCGGAATCGACAGTGACAAATCCGGAATGATCTCGACGGAGCCAAATGCCTTTTTTACGTTGGTAAGCTGAACATGCGCCATATCAGTGTCTCTCTCACAATCTCGTCTCTGGCTTCAAAGCAGGTCACCCCGCAAGGGCCAGGATCTCCACTGTTTTACGGATCAAGCGGACCTCGCCTTTTGGCTGATCTGGGAAGTACTGCATCGTGACCCACACAAGGCCATTGCACGCCGACAGTTCCACAAGACCGCGATCGACGCAGATTTCCAGATCGAAGCTTTCTTCCGGCAATGGCACAGAAAATGCGCTGGCGAAGTGGGGGGCGTGCTCCTTCGCCCAGGTTTCGTCTCGGTAGACATGGAGAACGGGCCGTTCGCCGCGACGTTCCAATGCAAACTGGGGGGCCTCTTCCCCGAAAAGGTGGATTGCCCATTCCCCGCCCGTCTCATCGGGATCAAGCCGGAGACGGTATGTGCCGGCAGTCGCACCGGCAGACGGACGCGTGACAGCCGGAAAGGCATGCCTCACCGTTTCAGGCAATTGCTGCACGATGCGCAGTCCAACGGTCGTGTTGCGCAAGGACAATCGCCGCGGCAGCGTCAGGGCATGGCGGTAATCCTGCGTCGGCGTCAACAGCGCGTAGCGCCAGTTGCTGGCCCAAGCGAGCGCCACCGGACGCGGCCCTGAGTTGAAAAATGTCTGCGCGGCATAGAAGTCCCTGCCGAAATCCAGCCAGAGCACCGTTTCGGGCGCGTTCGCATTGGTGAAGCTGTGGCCATCGAAATCGCCGACAAAATACTGGGTGCCGGAACCGCCGGAATAGGAGCCGTGGGCGATGCCGACGATGAGGACCCAGCGCGAGCCGCCATCTTCGATCTCAACTTCGACGAGGTCCGGACACTCCCACGGCGCGACGTCGTGATGACCTTCGCCAAGCCCGAACGTGCTCTCGAATTGCCAGTCATAGAGGTCGGGAGAGCTGAAGAACGAAACCGCCTGCCCGGTTGTCAAAACCATGATCCAGCGCTGGCTCTGCCCATGCCAGAGAACCTTGGGGTCGCGGAAGACCGTTTCGCCGCTGTTGGTGAGCACGGGATTGGTTTGATCCCGCGTGAACGTCGTCAGCCCGGCATCGGCGTGGACCAGACACTGGTTTTCGTCGTCACGCCCGTCGGGCATCTTGCGATGGGCGGTGTAGAACAGCTTGACCGCGCCGTCTTCCGTCGCAATGGCGGATCCCGACCAGCACGCCCCGAGCGCATCGGGGTGCAGGGCGATCGGCTGATGCGCCCAGTTCACCAGATCCTCGCTGACGGCGTGCCCCCAATGCATGGTGCCATGGCCGATCTGCTCAGGGTCATGCTGATAGAAGGCATGCCATTTGCCGTCATGGAAGATGAGGCCATTCGGATCGTTGAGCCATCCAGCAGACGGTGAAAGGTGCAGGTTTGGACGATGAACGGATGTGGTCATGAATGGCTACCCTTTGACACCTGAATTGGTGACACTTGCAACGAATTGGCGCTGGAGAACGAGGAAGAAAAGAATGACGGGGATGGCCATGGAGACGGCAAAGGCCATGATGTTTCCCCAGTAGGCCTTGTTGCTGTCGAAATAGGCGGACATGGCGACCGAAAGCGGCCTGTATTCCGGCCCCCGCGTCACCATGATCGGCCAGAGATAGCTGTTCCAGATTTCCAGAAACTGCAGGATCGCAACCGCCGAGATCACCGGCTTGGAAAGCGGCAGCGCGAGATAGCGGTAGGTCTGGAAGAAACTGAAGCCGTCGACCCGGGCGGCCTCGATCAGGTCTTTCGGAATGCGGATGAAGAACTGGTAGAACAGGAAAATAGCCATGGCATTGGCGATGCCGGGCAGGATCTGCACCCGATAGCTGTCGATCATGCCGGCCCAGCTTGCCAGCATCAGCTGCGGCAGGACCAGGCTTTCCAGAGGCACGACGAGGATCGCCAGGATAAAGCCCAGCAACACCTTGCGTCCGGCAACAGATCCCTGTGCCAGCACGAATGCTGCCATGGAATTGAAGATGACTGAAATAACCAGCGTCGTGAAAGTGATGAAGATCGTATTGAAAAGATAGCGCAAAAACGGGTTTACCGGATCAGTCCAGACATCAATGTAATTCTGCAGTGAGATTACATGCGGGATAAAGCTGCGCCACGACCCCATCTCGACGACAATTGCCTCTTCATCGGGATTGAGGCTGATGGTGACCGCCATCATCAGCGGCAGCAGGACGCCCAATGCCATGATGCCGGCAAAAACAATGGTGAGCCGCGAAGGTGCCATGCCTGCGTGCGATTTCGCCATCACTGGACCTCCGATTCATTCTTGAAAAGCCGACGCTGCAACAGGGTGAGCGCGGTTACGGCGAGGAAGAAAATGACGGCGACGGCAGATGCATAGCCGATCTTCTGGCGGACGAAACCCTCTTTGTAGAGGTAGTAGATAATCGTCGTCGTCGCGCCGTTCGGACCGCCGCGGGTCAGGATCGAAACCTGCGTGAACAGCTTCAGGGCGCCGATCGTGGTGATGATCAGGAGAAAGATGTTCACATTGCGCAATCCCGGCCAGGTCACATTTCGAAAACGCTGCCAGGGTTTTGCGCCATCAACCCGTGCCGCTTCATAGAGTTCTGGCGAGATGTCCTGAAGGCCGGCAAGATAGATCAGCATCTGATAGGGAAAGGTGGCCCAGGCGGACAGCACCACGATTGAGACCATGGCTGTCGTCGAACTGCCAAGCCAGTCCACATAGGCACCGGGTCCGGCGAACAGCTGATAAGCCGCATTGAGCGGCCCGTTGGGGATGCGGTAGATAACCGCCCAGATCGCCACAACGACCGTCATGGGCAGTAACAAGGGCAGGATCGAAATGGCGCGGAAGGCCGAGCGAAACGGAATTTTCGAGTTCAGGATCAGGGCGCCGGCAAGCGAGATCGCAAGCTGAAAGGGCACGACCAGAACCGCGAAGAGAATGGTGTTGCCAACGGCCTGCCAGAAATCGTCATCGGTCAGAATTCTGATGTAGTTTCGCAAACCGATGAACCGGGAGGGAACCGGCCGCGGCACCAGATGCTGGTCCGTGAACGAAAACCAGAATGACAGAAAAAATGGCAATACGAACAGAATGCCGAGTGCCAGAACGGCAGGCGCCAGCATCGCATATTGCTGAAGCTGCGACTTTTTTCGAATATTCATGAGCCATGCTCCACACGGGTATCATCGCGTTGCGATTGTCCAGCGGCGCGATCGGCGCGCCGCCGCAACACGAAACCTTTCAGGGTCACTGACCAAAAGGCGGATAGCCGGCATTATCCTCGATATCTTCGTCGATCTCTTCGGCGGCGGTATCAAGCTCATCCCGCACGTCCGCCTTTCCGGTCATGATGTTGTCGGCCGCCGTGGCCCAGGCTGTCGAGATGACGGGATAGGCAGGGTGAATGGGCCGGACAATGCTGCAACAATTGGCGACATCAACGAAGAGCGCGCCCTCGCCACCGGAAGCGTAAAGCTTCGAAAGCGGAACAGCAGAAACCCGCGACGGAATGTAGCCCGTTATATCGGCATAAAGCGCCACCTGTTCGGGCGACATGGCAAAGTCGAGGAAGCTGGAAACAGCGTCAAGCTTGGTGGTGGTCGAAGGAACGGACCAGCCCCATCCGCCGTTCGGACTGACAGGCCCCTTTTCACCGAGAGAAGGTGGCGGGATCAGAACGAGATCATCCCCGAGCCCCTGTTCGTGCGCAGGCCACATCCAGTTGCCGACCCAGGCAAGCGCGGCGGTCTTCTCTCCGTAGAACTTGTTGTCGCCTGCTGATGCCGGCACGATGTAGCCGTCATTGACCCAGTCCGAGAGGCGCTGCATCACTGCGACATTTCCGTCGGAATTGAGCGTGCCGTCGGCAGTCCATGTCGTTCGGTCGATAATATCGCCGCCATTCGATTGGACGAACGGTGAGAAGCCATAGGTCAGCCACTCGCCCGCGCCATAGTTCAGCTTCATGTCGAGCGGCCACTCGACCTCCGGCAGCGCCTTGAGCTTGCCAAGCACCTCGCCCAGCTGATCCGCCGTCCACGCTTCATCCACCGATGCAGGAATTTTTATGCCGGCCTCATCAAGTAGCTTCTTATTGCCCCACAAGACCGCTGAGCTCTCATAGGGCCCAATCTGATAAAACTTACCGTCGGGGCCATAGGTTCCCTGTGCGACAATACCCGGCAGAAGGTCTTTCTTTATCTCCGGATCGAGAAGACCGTCGAGTGGCTGCAATGTGCCGGCCCAGACAAGGCTTGCCATGTTGGGGCCATCGACCAGCATCACATCCGGCAGATCATTCGAGAGCGTCGCAGCCTGCAGCGCCTGATTGTAGCCGGGGATCGGCACGATATCGACAGTATTTTCGCTCTGAGATTCGTTGTAGCGCGTCTCAAGTTGCGTGAAATAGGGTTTCTCGGTATCGCCATCTATGACCCAGACCGTCAGGCTCTCGGCCTTCGCGACCGACCCGAAGGCCATAACGGATGCTCCCAGCAGAAACAGCGTCCTCAGTTTCATTTCAGTCCTCCCAATTAATAGTGCGGGCCTGAGACCCTCTTGGCTCCTCTAGGTCGACGAAATCAGAGATGATTTGCGCACGATGGACATTTTATTGACGCAGATGTCTCACGTTGTCAATTCAAAAATGTCTCACGTTGTCATTAGACTTCGAACAACAGATTTTTCTTGCTGAACGTTGATAAACCTGCTCTGCAGATCAGAAGGATTCTCGGCCTATGAAACGGCCTGGCACGAGCTGAACGGTCGGCTGGGCAGGAGACACGCCGCAGGCAAGCTCCATCGCCGCCCGGCCCATTTCATAATAGGGCAGTTGCACGGTCGAGAGCTTTGGCCTCAGCCTCTCGGGAACGGGATCCTGGTTGTCGAAGCTGGCAACGCCGAAGTCCTGTCCGACAATAAAACCGGCGGCGGCGATTGCGAAGTAGAGCTCCATCGCCAGAATGTCCTGAGCGCAAATGATGATGTCGGGCTTTTCCCCCTCGGACAACACGTCACGCAAAAGATCATCAACGATGGTGAAATGTCTGCCGTCACGGAAAATTACGGCAGGACGAACGCGGTGGGCTAGATCCAAGCCATGCTCGCGCCCTTCGTCGATGTAGCCGCGCCGCCGCAAACCGGCAGCGCAGTGGTCTTCGGAAAGATTGAAGAAGAAAGGACGTCGATAGCCCTTGGCAAAGACCTCCCGCATCAGGAGCCGCGCCAGGCCGTAATCGTCGGGAAGGATAGTGGGAATATTGGGCTGCGCGCTGAAGCAGTTGAGCAACACGCTTCGTTCCGCCCTTGGCGGGTTCGTCAGCAACCGGTGGTAGACGGTCGCATAGATAACGGCTTCAGCCCGGAACTGAGCAAGCTGATCTTCCGCACGGGCGCCATCCTCGCGCCCGGCAAGAATATTGAACAGCATCATCTGCTTGCCGAGCGACCACGCCACATCCTGCGCGCCCCGGATGAGGTCGATCGACGAATTCGACATCGCCACGCCGTCGGCAATGAAACCAATGATGTTGCTTTTCTTGGCCCGCATGATCTTGGCCGCGACATTCGGCTGATAGCCCATTTTCCGGAACACCTGCTCAACGCGCGCGCGCGTTTCAGGCCTCACAAGGGGGTCATCGTTCAGCACCCGGGACACGGTCTTGAGCGACACACCGGCCGCTTTTGCAATATCACGTTGTGTTTTCATGAAGACCATTTTTCACATAACGCACCAAGAGTGAAGCAAGTCCGTTGAGATGCACGACTAAAAGATCGCTACGTGCGCTTGCTCACGGCATGGGCGCTCCATCATTGACGCGGCAAAGGCCGGTGCGACACGCCTTTTTGTTGCAATGCCTTTAAGGCAAATGATCGGTGGCGCCTTGTTCCGATATCGCGGAATTGAGACGTGAGGCAGCTCATGGCCGGCAAGACCGTCTTGGCATCTGTCGGCCAATGAAAGCGCCATGGAAACAAGCTGTTTCGCGTATCGGACTAAACGTCCTGTTCCGTCGTTTCTCTGAGTTCGAGCGCGCATACCTGGCGTTTTACGCGACGGATGGCTGCGGCCGACACGCTGAGCTCGCGAACGCCTGCCTGCAAAAATACCGCGGAGAGCACCGGGTCGGCGGCGGCCTCGCCGCAGACGCCGACCGGAATATCAGCGCGCGCAGCGGCGGCGCAAACAAGACGAACGGCCTCGATAACCGCCGGGTTCTCGGGCCGAGACAATGAAGCCACCGCCGGGTTGGTGCGATCTGCTGCCATGACATACTGCGTGAGATCGTTCGTTCCCAGAGAGAAAAAGGCCGCTTCTTTTGCAAGCGCATCGGCAGAAAAGACGGCAGCAGGTGTCTCGACCATGATGCCAAGTTCAAACGGCCCGTAGGTTTTGCCTTCGCGTTCCAGTTCGTGTTCGCAGGACTCGATCAGCGCTTTGGTTTCTGAAATTTCGTCGACGGTTGCGATCATCGGCAGCATGACCTTCAGGCGGCCATGGCAGGCGGCGCGGAGCAGGGCGCGCAGCTGGGGCCGGAATATCTCCGGTTTCGCCAGACACAGTCGAATGCCGCGCAGTCCGAGAAATGGATTGTCCTCTTTCTGCAGGTCGATCGCGCGGCACGGCTTGTCACCGCCAATGTCGAGCGTGCGGATGATGACATCGTCATCGGGAAAACGCTCCAGAACCGTGCGATAGACCTGATACTGCTCGTCTTCGTCCGGAAGCTCGGCCCGCTCGATGAACAGAAACTCGGTCCGCATCAGGCCGACCCCCATGGCGCCGGCCTCAGTTGCAAAGTCGAGGTCGTTCACGCCACCGATATTGGCCGCAACGATAATTGAGACACCATCGCGCGTCACGGGCTTTACGGTTGTGAAACGTTCGAGTTCCGCACGGTCTTCCGCCGCCGCTGAAATTGCGGCGCGAAGACGCGCGTTCGTCTCAACATCCGGATCGACCATCACCGCGCCGGTTGCGCCATCAACAGCGACCATACGTGCCTTTTTGATCGCGTTGACGACCCCCGGTAGTCCAAAAACGGTTGGTATTCCGAAGCTCCGCGCAAGGATCGCCGCATGTCCGTTGGATGCGCCACGCTCGGCCACAATTGCAGCAAGATGCGAAAGATCTTCTCCGCCCATATGCGCGGCCGTCAGTTCTTCGGCCACAAGCACGGCGCCAGCGGGTACATCGCCGACGGAGAGCGGTTTCTTGCCCTGCAATGCCATTGCAACGAGGTGACCCGCCGCCCGCATGTCTTCAGCGCGCGCGCGCGCATAATCACTTTCTAGGGTCTCGATCTGCCGTGCCGTGCTCTCAGCCGTGGCGTCAACGGCGGCCAGGGCGCTATTGCCTTCGGCAATCATGCTCTGGATGGCCTCGGCCCAGTCCTCATCCGCCGACAGATCGGCGAGCGCCTCCATCACCATGGCGGAAGACGGGTTGGCTTTCGTCTGCGCAGCCTCTCGCAAGCGCTGCGAAACGGCATTCAGGGCAGCCCGCGCGCGCGCTTGTTCACGGGCAATGCTGTCCGGCGCGATTTGCGCCGGCTCGGGGTCGATCTTCGGTTGCTGAAACACGAAAGGCGACCCCAATGCGACGCCGGCACAGACCGGAACACCTGTCAGGGGCGTCCCGACAACGGGAGAGGGGGCCGTATCGGCTTTGCGCGATGCTGTCTCGGGTGTCGGTGCAGGGGCTTGCGAGGCGGGAGGCGCCGCTGGCGGGCTGTGCGTTTCCGTGTCTTTACGCTCCAGAAATGCGGAGATGGCGTCAACAGCCAGACCAGCGTCATCGCCACGGCCCCGGACGGTGATGATGTCGCCTTCCTTTACGCCCAGGAGCAACAATTTCAGCGATGAGCGCGCGCTGGCCTGCTGAACCCCGGTCGCCAGTTCAACCTCGGCATCGTATCCCTTGGCGATCCGAATGACTTCAGAGATTGGACGGGCATGAAGTCCGCCACTGACACGAACGGACGCCTTTCGCTCAAGCCATGCCTGAGCGGCGGTTTCACTCTTGCCCATGGATTAATGTGCTCCGGCTGCCTTGCCTGTCAAAATGTCGGCGATTTTCTCGATTTCCTGATCCCGGCCAATGCCGGTCAGGAAAGCCAGAGTCACTATTGCCGGCTTTGGCAGGTTGGATGGCAGTGGCGTTGTGGACACGACGAGATCGACGCCGTCCACAAGGCTGGGAACCTCCGTCACCTTGCACTGGCGGGTCTCGACCTCGATGCCGCGAGCCGACATTTCCTCTTCGATGCTGTTGGCAACCACCGTTGAGGTGGCGACAGCAGTGCCGCAGGCGACCAGAACAATTTTCTTATCCGACATGACTACTCCTCATCGTCAATGTTTTGAATTCAGGATGGATGTGACTTCTTCTGTGCTGCTGGCACTGGAAAGCCTTCTCAGCCTTCCTTCGTCCTGCAATAATTGGCCAATCGCGGTCAGCATCTCGATTTGCTCATCTTTGCTGCGTAATGCCAGTTCGAAGACCACCGATACAGGAATTTTCTTGTCCGGATCATCCATGGACCCGAACATGACGGGCCTGGAAAGCGTCGCCATTGCGACGCCTGAGGATATGACATGCTCGGGGTCCGTATGCGGGACGGCAACGGCAAAGCCATCGCCCAGCGGCAGTCCGGTCGGCATTATGGCTTCCCTGCTGATGACAGCCGCACCATAGGTTGATTTTACGATAGCCGCCTTTCGGAGGTGATCGGCCAGCAGGCCGATCACTTCGTTTGCATCAACCGCATCGCAACCAAGCACGACGCCATCGGGAACAAGGTAATCTGAAATATCGATACTCATTATACGTCATTCCCATTCACATTGATGCCGTTTTGGGCGTTTCATCCGTTGCCGCATCATCCATCTGCGATCGCTTGAGGATGACAATACCGATCGCTGTCAGGATCGCGAGAATGGCAAGGCCAAGATATCCGAGCGCCTTTGTCAGGAAAACGGAAACCCAGGTGATCCAGACAAACCCGTCGCCGATGGCCGTGATCTGTGTTGCGTTTGACGGGATATCGAACCCTGAGGAAACAGCCGCCTGGGTAAACAATGCGGCAAGCGACGTTGCGCAATAGA
The DNA here is from genome assembly GCA_963676545.2 of uncultured Martelella sp. Classification (GTDB taxonomy): domain Bacteria; phylum Pseudomonadota; class Alphaproteobacteria; order Rhizobiales; family Rhizobiaceae; genus Martelella. The sequence goes on from CAXXRG010000004.1 coordinate 173,680, forward strand.
AGCCAAGCGTCAATGTGATTGTCCCGATAATCACCATCCGCAGCACATTGCCGTTCACGACGGGTGCGGCCAATGCGATGAAAAATGGAATGACAGCAAGGTCTGCAAACAGGATCACCCGATTGCCCGGCAGGATGATTTCCAGAAGAATGGCAATCGGAACCAAAAGCAGCGACGCTGAAATCGCGGCGGGATGGCCAATCAGGATCGCCGAATCGAGCCCGATATGGATTTCACGTGTTCCTGCGCGTTTTTGAACGAAGGTTCGTGCGGCTTCCGAGATCGGGATCAGGCCTTCCATCAGGATTTTTACCATGCGCGGAAGAAGAACCATGACAGCGGCAAGATTGATGCCGGTCTTGAGAACCTTTGTGGTCATTTCCGGCAGGTTTGACGGGTCCCAGAAGCCGATAAGACCCAGAATGATGCCGATTACCAGTCCCAGGATCATCGGTTCTCCGAGAACACCAAACCGCTTCTGGATCGTGTCGGTGGACAGATCGATGTCGCGCAGACCGGGGATCCGCTCGATCACCCAGTTGACGCCCATGGCGATCGGAAGAATTTGAACCGAGAGAATGTGCGGTACGGAGACGCCCGGAAGGCCATAGAATTTCTGAACCCGTTTGGCGCTCCAGTCGGCAAAGAACAGCGCGACAGCCGCCATAACCGCCGAGGTGGCAATCCCCATCGGCAGCGACCCCGTTGCCGCAACGACCAGCGAGCCGACAAAGGCCATATGCCAGAAATTCCAGACATCGACATTCAGGGTTCGGGTCATGCCCGTCAAAAGCAGCACGATGTTGACGATGATGGCAACCGGAATGATCCAGAGCCCCACCGACGATCCAAACGCAATCGCAGCCGAAGAGGGCCAGCCAACATCGACGACATCACGGGTAACACCGGTATTGGTCGCAATGGCCTGAGCGACATCGCTCAGATTGGTGAACATCAATCCGATGACGAGGTTGATGCCGATGAAGGCGACACCGATGGTAACGCCGGCGCGGATTGCCTTGCCAGTCTTTGCCCCCAGAACGAGCGCGATGATGATAATGATAACGGGCAGCAATACCGTCGCACCCAAGGCGTCGATAACCTGCTTCAGCCCCACCAGGAAACCGTCCATTTTGTCCTCCCTGGATGCGACTTGCTGAAAGGCTCCTCCCTTTCATCCGCTTTGCAAGTCATGATGCACCCAATTTGATCATTTGTGCGGACGATGAACATTATTTCGGTTTTTCCGGGCTTGTCAATCGTGCATCCCCTGAACATTTGTCCATTTTTTGCTGGAAAGCCGATTTTGACTTTGCAATAGTTGAAATCGCACTTCGTTGAACGCGAATCACAAGGGCAGGATATGGCACCACTGCGTGGCAGCGATCAGGATCTATTGGTTAAGGCGGCCTGGCTGTATTATGTCCATGGGCAGGGACAGGAGCAGGTTGCCAAGGCTTTGCATTTGTCTCGCACCAAGGTGACGCGGCTGCTGTCGCATGCCCGGGAAAGCGGCATCGTTAAAATTTCGGTTGAACACGAGACCGTCGAAACCCTTGCGCTGGCAGACTGGATTGCATCACGCTATGGGGTTGAAAACTGTATTCTGACGCCGCCCTTGCCTGAAGACCCTGCACCATCGGCAGCAATCGAGGCCATCAACCGTCAATCCGTGGGCATGGCGGCTGCCAATGTGCTGATGCGGCGCTGTCTCAGCAACAGGCCGATGACGATCGGCATTGGCGCGGGACGAACCGTTGCGCGGGTGATTGATTCAATCGTGAATCTGACCAAATCGGATTTGACGGCGTTATCGCTGATCGGGACGACCCATCGCGATGAGGGGATCTCCTCATATTCGCTGGCTCTTCTTTTATCGGACGTCGTTGGCGGCAAGGCGCGGACACTGCCGACGCCCATCTATATGGGCGCATCGGCGTCGCGGCAGGCGCTTGAGCGGGATCCGGTCATCGCTGAGCTTTTACAGGCGACGGCACAAACAGATATCAATATATTAAGCTGTGGCCCGGCGAAGGTCGACAGTTCGTTTTCGATGCGGGCGGGACTCACGGAGAAGGATGGCGCAATACTGGGCAAAGCGGATGTTGCCTGTGAACTCGCCGGATTTTTTCTGAAGGCCGATGGCGCTCTTGCCGAAACGCCTTTGAATGATCGCAGGATCGGCGTTTCTTTCGATGCATTGAAAGCGGCGGATAATATCGTTGTCGCATCCGGCGCCCATAAAGCTGAACCTCTGAAAGCGGTGATGGCGGCCGGAATAGCAAAGACAATCGTCATCGACAACGCGCTTGCCGGACAACTCGCCCGACGGTGAGGCGAATGTGATATGTGCCATGGTGGAGAACGGGCACACTTAAATGTTTGGAATGGAGGAACATTGATGCTGGAACATTTCAGACCTGACAGGCTGGCACTGCGCGAAGCATTGCGCGGATTGCGGCATACCGTTCACACCGGTGGTCAAATGGTTTTCGACCGCCTTTCCTCGACATCGACCGAGCGCACGCCCGATCTTCCCGGAAGGCACTTGCTATGCGATGTGGAGAATACGGCAGCACGGCTTGAAGCGATCGGGTCTGACACCATGCGCTTCCTGCTGTGCGAGCATACGCCGTCGTCGCGATCGATGCAGGCCTTGTACGAGCTCGGTTTTGAAGACAGGCAGTTTGCCCGTGTTGTCTATGACAATTTGCGTTTGTTCCTGCAGCAGCTTGGTATCGGGCACGCCATCGTCAGCGAGCTGGCAGCACGGCAGGCACATGGGCGACTTCCGGCAAACCTGCTTGATCTGCCTGAACATGAAGCCGCCGCTTTGATTGCATTTTCTCTTGTCGATGCCGGTGTCATCAGAGAGGGTCCGGTCGGACTGAAGTCGCTGCGCAGCAAAGAGGCAGATCTGGCGATAGCGGCATTGTTGTTCTGGTTGCTGAGCAATCGTGCGCCAGAGGAAGACGATCAGGCCCGCCTGGCCGCCGCTGATATGGCGCTGGCCGTTGAGGATGAAATCGTTGCGGCGCTGAGAGAGAGGGACAAGGCTGCCTTGAGTGCACTGTTCGAAGAGTTGGCACCACATGTCTGAACGCTCAAATTCACGCAGGATCTGGCCGAGCACCAACGAACCCTTGCGGCGTGCAGTGCGGCGATTGCATTGGTTCCGCACGGCATTTACGTCCTACACGCAGGAAATGGAAAAAAGGATCGGCGTTGAATGCGACGTTGACGAGAAAAAGCTCGCAGCGATTTTCATTGCTTGGCTGCGGGCGGTAAATGCCCAGAAGCCAAGCTCAGCAAAAGCCCGCAGTGCCTATTTCGATTTCGCGGCCAGTTTGATGTTGCGTGAGTTGATCGCAAACATGCCGCTCAAGGCCAGGACGACACCGCAACTGGTTGATGAAAACTCTGCGGCTGCGTTCTGGCCGGAAGGATATATCTGCACATTGTTCTGCCTTGCCGTCCATGACGCCGTGGTCAAACAGGAGTTCAACGCGCCCTTGCCGCAACGTCCCCCCATCGACAATATAAGAAGCTGGTGGTCGTTTCGCGAAAACAGCCGGGAAGACAGTCGTTTTGCCGCCGGCTTCTTGCAGCGGCTGATGGGCCATGAACCGAACTGGGCCATGCCTGATATTTTCACGATGCCCGCCGATGATCGCTGAGGAGGGGCGGTGCATTAAACTGTTTCTGGGGCGCTTCAGATTGCAACGCTCTACACCTCATGCAAAAGCCCGTGCGCCGGATTGATCGGCCGTGTCGGCGTGGTTTTCATGAATTGCAATGTCGCGCCCAGGTCTTTCACCACCGCCTGCGACCCCAGGCCCATCGCATTTTGTGCGGAACTTGCCTGTCCGATCCGCATGCAATCTTCACTTTCCATGCCCAGATGCAGCCCGGTTGCAAAACCGGCGTTGAAGCAGTCACCACATCCGCAGGTGCAGACCACGTCGATCTGGTAGGCCGGAATGTCGAGACGCTGCCCCTTGCTGTCGCGGTACATTGCGCCTTTCGCACCCAGCGTCAAAATGACAGCGCCGGTGCCCTGATCCAGCAAAAAGCTGGCAATGTCTTCGAGATCGGAGAGGCCGGAAAGCGCCATGGCTTCTTCTTCGGAGGGCATGAAATAGTCGGTCTGCGCCAGCAGTGGCTGGATTGCCGCAAAATCATTGCGTGTTGACGCAAACACATCGAGCGTGGTGATGCAGCCGCGTTTTCGCGCTTCGGACATGATTTCGGCATTGCGACCCCGGTCCATCCGGTCCATCAGGCCGACGCCCCCAATATGCAGGATTTTCGTGTCGAGAACCTGATCGATCATGTCGTCGGACACATAGAAACCGGCTGTCGCGCCGCGCTTATGAAGCGCCGGACGGGTGCCGTCCGGCTGGGTCGGGACGATGGAAGATGAGGTTGAAAAGCCCTCACAGCGCTGCATGTTGGCGGTGTCAACGCCATATCGCGCCAGTTTCATCAACACCCAGTCGCCCATGTCGTCGTGCCCGACACCGCCGACGGCCTGCACTTTGAGCCCGTGCTTTGCTGCAACAATCGAAGCGCTTCCGGCCGCGCCCGATACAGCAAGCGTGAACTCGTCGACGAAACGGGTGCCGCCATTTGCAGGCAGGTCGATGACGGGACGGCACAGCGCATCAAATGTGTAAAAACCCATTGAGGTGTAGTCGAATTTCATCTTGTCCTCCTACCGCAGCCTTTGGCCGGACCGGGCTTCAAACAGGTATATCCTTTTCGGATCAAAGGTCACGGTCTCGCTGGCATCAAGTGCTGCACGATAATCCCGGTCAGCCTTTACCTCGATAAGCTTTGCGCCGGCTTTGATGGTGAGGTAAGTGAGATCTCCTGTCGGCTCGACACCATAGACGGTGCCGTTCAGTTGCGCGCCAACCCCGCCGACCGTGCAGTCTTCCGGCCTGATGCCGAGCGTTACGGCGCCGGCATGCTGTTGTGGCAAGCCGTCCACCCGAATGCCATCGGCAACGAAGGTGCCGGATGAAATCGTGCCCTCGATCAGGTTCATCGGCGGAGAGCCGATAAAGCCCGCGACAAAGGTGTTGGCCGGGTCATTGTAGATTTCGTCCGGAGTTCCCGTTTGCTGGATCATGCCCGACTGCATGATCACGATCCGGTCTGCGAGCGTCATGGCCTCGATCTGATCGTGGGTGACGTAAACCGTGGTGATTTTCAGCTGGCGCTGGATGTGTTTGATCTGGACGCGCATTGCCTGGCGCAACTTTGCATCCAGATTGGAAAGCGGTTCATCCATCAAAAACACTTGCGGGCGCCGCACGATTGCCCGTGCCAGGGCAGCCCTTTGTCGCTGACCGCCGGACAAGGCCGCAGGCTTGCGGTCGAGATAGTCGCCCATCTCAACCAGGTCCGCGGCGCGGCGGACGAGCGTGTCGTGCTCTGCCTTCGGCACTTTGCGCATGCGCAGCGGAAAGCGAATGTTTTCGTAGATGCTCATGTTGGGATAAAGCGCATATCCCTGAAACACCATGGCCGCATCGCGATCACGGGCGTCAATGTCATTCATCCGCTCGCCGCCAACGCGGATTTCGCCTTCGGAAGGGTCTTCCAGCCCGGCGATCATGCGCATCGTGGTGGTTTTTCCGCAGCCCGAAGGGCCGAGGAAAACGATGAACTCTTGTAAGCGTCGTCTGCGCCGCACCGGTAATCAGCTTGACAGCTTGAAGTTCCATGGCAGGAGGTCATCGATGCGGCTTTGGGGATGACCGTTGGCGATGGCCTCGAGGGTGGCTTTGAGATATGCGAAGGGCTCGATGCCGTTGATCTTTGCGGTCTCGATGAGCGATGCGATGCGGCCCCAGGCACGCCCACCTTCGTCATGTCCGGCAAACAACGCGTTTTTCCTGTTGAGAGCGATGGGCCGGATCAGGTTCTCGACGCTGTTGGAATCGATCTCGACCCGTCCATCGTGCAGGAAGGTTTGCAGCCCGCCCCAGTGCCGATGGATGTAGGCAAGCTTTTCCCCCAGGCGCGACTTGGCGGAGACGCGCAGGCGCTGTTGGCGCAGCCATTCCCCGAAGGCTGAGACGAGGGGTACAGTGCGCGCCTGACGGGCCGCGAGCCGCAGTCCCGGGCTTGCGCCGCGGATGTCTGCCTCGACCTTGTAGAACTCGGCAATCCGGCGCAGCCCCTCGGCGGCGATCTTTGAGCCGTCGCGGTCGAACACTTCCTTCAGCTTGCGCCGGGCATGGGCCCAACAATGGGCCACGCGGATCGGATCGCCACCCTTGCGGGAGGGGCGCGTCAGGCGGTTATAGCCCTGATAGCCGTCGAGTTGCAGGATGCCGTCGAAGCCCCGCAGGATTTTCTCCGCATTTTCTCCGGCACGTCCGGGTGCGTAATAGAAGACCACGCCCGGCGGATCATCCCCACCCCAACCCCGGTCGTCGCGGGCCAGTGCCCAGAGATATCCGGTCTTGGTCCTGCCGCGCCCCGGGTCCAGCACCGGGGCGGTGGTCTCGTCCATGAACAGCTTGCTCGACCTCGTCTTCAGATGGTCGGCCAGACGGTCGACCACGGGGCCCAGATGGAAGGCGGCGGTGCCCACCCAGTCAGCCAGGGTGCTGCGGTGGATATCGATGCCCGAACGGCCAAGAATCTGGCTCTGCCGATACAATGGCAGGTGATCGGCGTATTTGCTGACCAGGACATGGGCGATAGCGCCCTCGGTCGGCAAGCCGCCCTCAATGAGGTGAGACGGGGCCAGTGCCTGGGTCACGCCATCGGTGCAAACGCGACAGGCGTATTTGGGGCGGATCGTGACGATCACCCGCAGCTGCGCGGGCACGATGTCCAGCCGCTCGGTGCGATCCTCGCCGATCTTGTGCATCAACCCGCAGCCACAGGGGCACAGCAGACTGTCCGGCTCGATCACGCGCTCGATGTGGGGCAGGTCCCTGGGCAGGTTGCCCAGATTGCGTCGGCTCGCACGGCGAGGCCGGCACGCGCTCGGCGTCTGCGCGGGCTGCTTCTCTTCGGCTTCTGCGACCGCCGTCTCGAGATCCTCGAAAGCCAGCTGCCGGTCATCTTCATCGAGCTTCTCGGAACGTTTGCCATGGACCACGTGATTGAGCTCGGCGATCAAATGCTCCAGGCGCTTGTTTGCCTCCCTCAGCGCATCTCGCTCGCGCAGCACTGCAGCGACGGCTTCGCGTTGCGTCTCAGGGATTGCGGACAGGTCGATGATTACGGTGGATGGCATGACCGGAGACTACCCCGACGCCGCCTCGAATGCCCGCCTTTTCTCGTGCCTGGTTCACTCTGCCGCAGTTGGCCGGCGGGCCTCCAAAGCTTTCACCTTGTGCCAGTCCAGACCGGCGAACAGGGCCTCGAACTGCGCCCGGTTCAATGTGATCACGCCGTCACGAACCGTCGGCCAGGTGAAGGTGCTATCCTCAAGCCGCTTGTAGGCCATGACCAGGCCGCTGCCATCCCAGAACAGTAACTTCAGCCTGTCTGCCCGCTTCGCCCTGAACACGAATACGGCGCCGGTAAACGGATCCTCCTTCAGGGTCGACTGCACCAACGCGGCGAGACCGTCGTGCCCCTTCCTGAAGTCGACCGGCCGCGTCGCTACCAGGATACGGACGGTGTGGGACGGCATCATGATGACACCCTGAGCGCATGCACGATCTCGGCAATGCGCGCCGCCGGGGTATCTGCTGCAAGTTCGACCGCCACCTCGCCGAAGACGAGCCGCACCTTGGCTGCTGGTTGCCGAGGAGGCCGCGAAGCCTGTGGCGCATCCGTGTCACACAACACAAGCGGCGTGAAAGTCGTCGGCTCATCTGCCACCTCGACCGCAGGCAGGACCAGCTTTCCCCGCTTGGCAAGGCATCGCCAAGCCGAAAGCTGGTTCGGCTTAACCCCGTAACGCCGCGCAACGGCGTTTACTGTCGTGCCCGGCTCCAACGTCTCTGCGACAGCCTGTGCCTTGACCTCATCAGGCCACCGACGATGCCCGCTCCGAAAAAACTCCACACCGAGCGATCTGAGAAACGCACTTTGACCATCCATTGCGAAACGCACTCCCATCTTGAGATGGGGATCACCTCGCAGGAAGCTCCCGCCGCAGCAACGTGCCACTCAGCCGCCGCTTACGAACTCTTCATCCGATATGTCGATATTCACATCACGGACACCCCAGAAAGCACCCCATTTCTTCTGAATGCCGACAAGTTCGATCTGTGCCATGTCTTTTATCCTTTGACCGCGCCCATCGTCAGGCCACGTGACAAGTGCTTCTGGATGGCGACGACCACCAGAAAGACCGGCACGAAGGCGATGAAGGCAACAAGTGCAATTGCGTTGTAGATCACGCCATCGGAACCACCAGTGAAGTTCGCCAAAGCCACAGACATTGTGTAGGCGCTCTTGGTGGAGGCGATGAGCAGTGTGAAGAGGAATTCGTTGATTGCAAAAATGGCGCCGATCACACCCGCTGTGATAATGCCGGGCAGGATAACGGGAATGATGATCTCCCACAGAATCCTCAGGTCGGAGGCGCCGTCAGTGCGCGCTGCATCTTCCAGTTCCTTCGGAATATCAAGCATGTAGGAGCGGATGATCCAGGTAATGAGCGACAGGTTGATCGCGGCATAGATGATCATCAGGGCCCAGACGGTGTCGAGAAGGTCCATGTTCTTGAACAGGAAGAAAATCGGGATCGCGACAATGGCCGGCGCCATCATCCGCGTCGACAGAATGTAGAAGCCGATGTCTTCACGGCCGCGATAGCTGTAGCGTGCCAAAGAATAGGCGGCCGGTATCGCCAGCACGAGGTCGATCACGACGGAGCCGATGATTGCGACCACCGAGTTGCGCAGATAATACCCCATCGGCCAGTCGGCCCAGACCATGTGCCATGCATCCAGACTGAAATGCGGCCAGTAGATCGGCTGTTGCGTGATGATCTCCGTCCTGGGGCGCAGACCGATGGACAGGAACCACAAAACAGGGACCAGACAGAACAGAGCCCATGCGCCAAGAATAATGTAGCGGATAATGTGGCTTTCGTTGTTCTTGCGACGTTGGGAGGCCATGGGCTACTCCTTCCCGGATCTGAACGCGCGTTTGACGACCAGTTGCGCGATGATAAGTGTCATGATCAGCATCACAACGGACGCCGCCGAGGCGTACCCGAAGTTGAAACTCTTGAAGCCGATGCGATAAATGAAATAGCTGACCGTTTCGGTGGCGCCGCCCGGAGTGCCCTGCGTCATGATGTAGACGTTGGTGAACATGGTCATGATATCGATGCCCCGCAGGACGACCGCCACGGCAATCACCGGACGCATCATCGGCAGGCTGATGTTCCAGAAGATCTGTGCCCAGCTGGCGCCATCCAGACGCGCGGCTTCCTCCACCTCTTCATCCTGTCCCTGAAGTGCGGCGACAAAGATGATGAACAGGAACGGCGTCCACTGCCAGACATCTGCGACGATCAGCGTGAGCCGCGAAAGCCAGATAGACGATGTCCATCCGATATTGCCGTCAATGAGCCCGAGCCGGATCAGCAAGTCCGAAATGACCCTGCCGTCCATAAAGGCGAGTTTCCAGATGAAGGCGACAGCCGAGGGCATGAAAAGCATTGGGACGAGGAAAATAATCCTCCATCCTTTGATCCATGGGTCGCGATAGGCATAAAACGAGATCAGCAATGCAAATGTGCATTCCAGCGCTAACGCAATCCCGCCGATCACAAATGTATTCCAAAGGGCCGCCCAGAATTCGCGATCACCGAAAAGATCGCGGTAGTTTTCTGTGCCGACAAACTGCCAGTTGGCGAATTTCACATAGAACAGAGATTGAATGATCGCGTATACCCCGGGATAAAGGGTGATCATCAACAAGAAGGCGACCGCCGGTGCGACGAGCAAATACGGGAACATGACCCGAAGCCGCTTGCTGCGACGCTTGATATATCGGTCGGGTGCGCCCGGGGAGGCCACAGCCCCCCCGGTTTCCAACATAGACGTGTCGGTCATTTGTCTTCCTTAGAAAGGGAGGGCCTTGTCTTTGCCGACCCACAGGCCAGGGGCAACAGACGCATAGTCGACCGGTGGCTTTGCACTGTAGAAGCCGTTCTGTTTCATGATTTTCCGAACGGCTGCTGCAGCGTTATCAAGGGCTTCCTTGCCTGATATCTGGTTGACCAAGGCCCGGTTGACCTCGTTGCCGATCACTTGTTCCATCTCGAACATGCCGGGCAGGCGCGGTGCACACCATGCATATTCAAGGGAGTTTGCCATGACTTCCGCAGGTTGCGACACGGCCTGCAGGTTCGGATTGGTCAGCACCGAACGATAACCGGGACCGACGCCGTTCGCATTGGCTTCATTCATGGCCATGATCGACGATGTCGTCAGGAAGGCCAGCATCAAAAACGCCCCTTCGGGGTTCTGGCTGGATGCTGCGACACAGGATGTCGAGCCGGCAATATTCGGCGGCGCAAACCGACCGCCGGAGATCCGCGGCTCATATATGGTCACAAAATCGCCGACGATCTGGGACTGGTCCGGCCGCATGGCCTGTGTGCCCGAATCCTGCCAGCTGATATTGGTTGCGACCTGACCACCGAGCCACGCTGCCCGGTTTTCACCCCAGCCCGCGCCTGCGTAGCCTTCAATCGCGTTTTTCGACAGGGCCAGGATCGTGTCCATCCCCTTATTGCCCGCGTCGCCGTTGAAGACCGGCTCCCAGTTCTCATCGAAAAGCGTCATGCCGGCCTGGGCGGCCACATGTTCCCAAGTGTAGGTTGACCACATGCCGCGTGCGCCCATGAGGCCAACGCCGGCCACACCGGGGACCTTGCCGTTCAGTTCCGATGAAATCCGGATCAGTTCGTCGTAGGTCGGGACCGATGACCATCTGTCGATGGGCCCGCCCAGAACCTCTTCAACCATCGACTTGCGCAGATGAACCATCTGGAAGTCGCAGTCGAACGGAATGCCATACATCGTGCCGTTGAAGAAACCGTAGTTCAGACGGTACGTGTCGTAGAAATCGCCAAGTGGCAGCCCCCATTTGTCGGCATAGTCATCAAGCGGGGCCAGGAAACCCGGTGCGGCAAAGTCGCCAAGCCATGGCGAGAAGAACTGCAACGCGTCAAAAGAGGCGTTTCCGGAGATGAATTCGGCAATCGCCTTGTCATAGAAACTGTCATCGGGAATCGGAACCAGCTCAACCTTGATTCCGGACAGCGCCTCAAACGGCGCCAGCCCTGCAGCGGCTGAATCGCGGTCGGCGGCGCCGATCGCAAAACGCACCGTTGTCCCTGCCAGCTGTCTGCGGATTTCCTCCCAGTCCGCTGTCCGGATCCAGTCGGTGTTCTTGTCCCAAAGTGGCTTGGAATCAGACATTCCGTACAGGGCTTGATAGTCGGGTTTTACATATTGAGAGATCGAAATCTGATCGAGAATCGTTTGCGGATCAGGCAGGCCTGATTGCGCAAACAGCGATCTGCCACCCATCGTGGCTCCCATGACTGTGATGCCGGCAGCAGAGCTGGCTTTCAGAAATGAGCGTCGTGAAAAGCTTCCTTTAACAGGCATTGAATTCCTCCTCGGGTCCAGCGCTATAACCGCATTTTCGACAACCCGGCCGCCAGCAATCACGATGCGATTACGGACAGAAGGGGATGCTCCTCCGAACAGTGGTATAGCGCATAGAACTTTTGTTCAGAAAATATGTTCTGTCAAGTGTCACGTTTGAGGGCGCAAAATTCCCTTGTTGTAAAGACCATGGCCAATGCTCGTTTTGGCTGTCAGTGTTTTCTTAGAAATGTGAGGTGAACAAAGTTATTGACTTGAGAACAGAATTTCTGAATGTTTTGTCAAATCCTATCGAAAGAGGCATCAGGGAATGGCATCAAATATTGCGCTCACAGGACTGGCCAAGGATTTGGCAAAGCGTGCGGAGACAGGGCGGCCCGTCAGGGTTGGCCTGATCGGTTCGGGCGAGATGGGAACCGACATCGTTACGCGCACCGCAATGATGGATGGAATTGAGGTTTCTGCGATCGCGGATATCAATCCGACCGCTGCCCACAGGGCCGTTGAAATCGCCCGGCAGAGCCAAGGGCACAGCCGCGATGTCGGGTCCGTCGATTTGTTGAACAGGACAATCGAAAAGGGTGAAACCGCGATTGTCGAAAACGTTGACCTCATTCTCAATTCTGGCCTGATTGATGTCGTCATCGATGCGACGGGTATTCCTTCGGTCGGTGCGGAAGTCGGCCTGAAGGCGATGGAAAACGGCAAACATCTGGTGATGATGAATGTCGAAGCCGATGTCACGATTGGCGCCTATCTGCGGCGCGAGGCCGAGCGTCTCGGGGTGGTTTACAGCCTGGGTGCCGGAGATGAACCGTCGGCGTGCATGGAGCTGATCGAGTTTGTTTCGGCCATGGGGCACAGGATCGTCTGTGCCGGCAAAGGCAAGAACAATCCGCTCAACATTGACGCAACGCCTGATGACTACGCGGCTGAAGCGCGCGAACGCCATATGAACGCGCGCATGCTTGTTGAGTTTGTCGACGGTTCGAAAACCATGGTTGAGATGGCCGCGATTGCCAACGCCACGGGTCTTGTGCCGGATTGCGATGGCATGCACGGCCCGGCTGCCGGTCCGAAAGAGCTGGCAAAGACACTTATTCCCGTAAAAGACGGCGGCATCCTTTCGGGTATTGGCAAGGTCGACTACTCGGTCGGCAAGAACCTTGCGCCCGGTGTTTTCGTCGTTGCCGAGGCGGAGCACCCGCGCATCTGGGAGCGCATGACCGACCTGAAAATGGGCGATGGACCGTATTTCGGCTTCATCCGCCCCTATCATCTGACATCGCTGGAAGTGCCCCTGACCTGCGCGCGCGCCGTGCTCTACAACAAGGCGGACATGGTTCCGCTTGATCGTCCTGTCGCCGAGGTTTGTGCTGTTGCCAAACGCGATCTGAAGCCCGGCGAAAAGCTGGACCAGATTGGTGAATACACCTATCGGGCCTGGGTCATGGAAGCCTCGAAAGCCCGCGTGGCGAAGGGAAGGCCAGCCGGCCTTCTGTCAGGTTCGCTGGTCACAGCCCCGATCAGGAAGGGCGAGTTGATCACCAGCGACAATACAAGATTGCCGGAAGATTCACGCATCGCCGCGTTGCGCGACCTGCAAGATCAAATCCTATTTGGAAAAGAGGTTGCCCATGCCTGAGGAAAACCGTCCTTACGCTATTCGAACCTATGCCCCTGAGGTGCTGAAGGAAGCCCTTCGGAAGATGTATCTGATCCGCAAGTTCGAGGAAGGCGCCGAACAAAGCTACATGCGCGGCCTGATCCACGGAACAATGCACCTTTCCATCGGCCAGGAGGCATCTGCCGTCGCATCCTGCATCTCTCTCAGTGACGAGGACAAGATCACATCCACGCACCGCGGCCATGGCCATTGCGTGGCCAAAGGCGCCGATCTGGGCCGGATGTTCGCCGAGTTTTTCGGCAAGGAAACGGGCTATTGCCGGGGGCGCGGCGGCTCCATGCACATCGCCGATGTTGCAAAAGGCAATCTGGGCGCCAATGGCATCGTTGGCGGCGGCCTGCCGATATCGGTTGGCGCCGCGCTATCGGCCAAAAGGCTTGGCACCGGAGCTGTTACCGTCTGCTTTTTTGGCGATGGCGCCAACAATGAAGGTGCGTTTCACGAGGCGCTGAACATGGCCTCGGTCTGGAAGCTGCCTGTCGTTTTTGTCTGCGAGAACAACAAGTATGGCATGTCGACATCGGTAGAGCGATCAACAGCTGTCAAGAATATCTCCGAGCGTGCCGTCGCTTACAACATGCCCGGTGTAACCGTCGACGGAAATGACTTCTCCGCCGTGGCCGAGGCCGTTGATACAGCTGTCGCGCGGGCGCGCGCCGGCGAGGGCCCGAGCCTTGTCGAGAACCTGACCTATCGTTGGCGGGGACACTCGAAATCAGACCGGAACCGCTACCGCACAAAAGAAGAAATCAATGAATGGATGGGGCGGGATCCGATCGCGCGCATGGCCGCTTTGCTCGTTGAACACAAGATTCTGACCGAAAGCGACGTTGCCGCGCTTGAGAGCGAGGCAGAACAGACGATCAAGGATGCAATCGCCTTTGCAAGTGAAGGAGAGGATCCGAAGATCGAAGAAGCAACCCGTTATGTCTATACAGAAGGCCCGGTGGCATGAGTGCTGAAAAATCTCCTGAACTTCGCGAGCTGTCATATGCGGAGGCCATTCGTGAGGCGATGGATATCGCCCTTGCAGCCGATCCGCGCGTTATACTCATGGGCGAAGACATCGGTGTTTATGGCGGCGCCTTTCAGGTTACCGGCGACCTCGTTCATAAATATGGGACTGATCGGGTCATGGATACGCCCATTTCCGAGCTTGGTGGTGCCGGCGTTGCCGTTGGCGCTGCCCTGACCGGCCTGAAACCGATCTTCGAGTTCCAGTTCTCTGATTTTGCCGCACTGGCGATGGAGCAGATTGTCAATCAGGCTGCAAAGGTGCGGTACATGCTGGGCGGGGCCGTTTCAGTGCCGCTCGTCATGCGCTTTCCGGCCGGTTCCGGCACAGGTGCGGCAGCACAGCATTCGCAGAGCGTTGAGGCCTGGCTTGGTCATGTGCCGGGGCTGAAGGTGGTGCAGCCGTCAACGCCCGAAGATGCGAAGGGCATGCTTTTGGCGGCGCTGGAAGATCCCGATCCCGTGATGATTTTCGAGCACAAAATTCTCTACAAGATGAAGGGACATGTTCCTGAAGGGCACTACACAACGCCGATCGGGAAGGCTGCCGTGCGGCGTACCGGTCAGGATATGAGCATCGTTGCGACATCTTTGATGGTTCACAAGGCCTTGTCTGCCGCTGACCAGCTGGCAGCGGAAGGTATCGACTGCGAAGTCATCGACCTGCGGACGGTGCGACCGATGGACCGGGAGACGGTTTTGGCTTCGGTGCGCAAAACCGGGCGTTTGATCTGCGTTTACGAAGGCGTCAAGACGCTCGGCGTAGGCGCGGAGGTCAGCGCCATGGTTGCTGAAAGCGATGCGTTCGATTTTCTCGATGCCCCAATCGTGCGGCTTGGCGGCAGCGAGTCCCCGATCCCTTACAATCCGGAACTAGAAAAGGCTGTTGTTCCGCAGGTTCCGGATATCCTCGAGGCCGCGCGTAATATCGCTAAAGGACGAATCTGATGCCGGTTGAAGTCATTATGCCGAAAGTCGACATGGATATGGCCAGCGGCAAGGTCGCGACATGGCATGTCCTGTCCGGCGAGCATGTTGAAAAAGGCACGCCTCTGTTTGATATCGAGACCGACAAGGCGGCGATGGAGGTTGAGGCGGAAGCATCGGGCATACTGCATCATCCCGTTGCGGAAGGGGTTGATGTTCCCATTGGCCAGCCTGTCGCCTGGCTTTATCAGGAGGGGGAGGCAGTCGGCGAACCGCCAGCGGCTGTGCCGCTTGCGGCAAGCGAAGACAAGAAGGCATCCCCGCCAGCGGACGAAACGGAGCGTGATCCTGTTTCGGCTGTTAAGGCCGATCGTGTTGAACCGCAGCAGTATGGCGCTGCCGACAACGTCCGGGCAACGCCACTGGCGCGCACGATCGCGCGGGACGCCGCCGTGGAGCTAACCGAGATTGCGGGCACCGGCCCGCGTGGACGCGTTCAGGCCGCTGACGTGCGCGGAAAGATCGATGCACGTCAGACAGAGACGCCAGCGCTTCAGTTTCAGGCTGAAAGCGGTCCTCTCAATATTTCAAGGTCGCGTGCTGACAAGGGCATACCTGTTGTTCTGATCCACGGCTTTGGCAGCGATGCGAGCGCGTGGAAGCCGTTGGAAGCCTATCTTAAGGGGCGACCGGTCATTCGCATAGAATTGCCAGGGCACGGAAAATCTCCGAAGCTGCGCATTGATAGTTTTGCCGAACTCTCCTCTGTGGTGCGCCGGGCTTTCGATACACTGGATATCGAGCGCGCGCATCTGGTCGGGCATAGCCTTGGCGGTGCGCTGGCATTGTCACTGGCAGATACACGGTCCAAGTCCATCGCTTCGTTAACGCTGATTGCGCCGGGCGGTCTTGGACCGGAGGTGAACGGTCCTGCCCTTGAGGGGATATCGAAATCAACGCGGGCGGAGAGCCTGGGTCCGTGGCTCAAGGAGTTGGTATTTGACGAGACGATGATTACGGACGGGTATGTCAAGGCCGCCATGGCTTCGCGCAAGGAACCTGCGCTGCGCGCCGCGCAGGCCAGACTGTGCGATACCTTGTTTCCCGACGGTGTTCAGTCGTTTGACCTTAAAGCGGCGATCGGCCGGCTTGACGTTCCCACACGTCTTATCTGGGGGAAGAATGATGCCATTATTCCATGGCGTCATGCGTTGCGCGCTCCGGGAAATATTGCACTCCATCTTTTCGACGGGGTTGGCCACACGCCACAATTTGAAGCGCCCGCCGAGGTTGGCAAGATATTGCGTCAAGTCTATGATGGCGCATCATAAAATCTTGCCAACAGGACAGGACAGATGCCGGACAGCCAGAGCAATGAAGTCGCCGGATCGCGCGGTCGCAGTTTCGGGACCGCGGGCGATGAGTTACGGGTTCGTGCCGCCTGGCTTTATTATGTCGAAGGTTTGACGCAAGCCGAGGTTTCGAACAAACTCGGTGTCAACCGGATCATGATCACACGATTGCTGTCGGAGGCCCGCGGCCGGGGTGAGGTCATTATTCGCATAAAGTCTGACCTGGCGCCGTTGATGAAAATCCAGAGAAAACTGGAGGATCGTTTTGGGCTGCAAGAGGCTGTTGTTGCGCCGCTATCCGATACGGAAAGTGATCCTACACGTGCTGTTGCGGCTGTGGCAGGCGGGTTTGTTTCGGAGCTGATGACCAATAATCTGACGGTCGGTGTCGGCTGGGGGCGAACATTGCATGCGATGTTGCCTTTTGTCGAAGGCAAGAAGCTCGATGGCGTGCGCATCGTCTCACTGCTTGGCGGCATTGCGCAGGCACGGCGTTTCAATCCGGCAGAATTTGCCTGGCAATTTGCCGAGCTTTTCGACGCGGAAGGCTTTCTGGTGCCTGCGCCGGCGCTTGTCGATAGCGCGCAGACAAAGCATGCGCTGCTTGAGCATTGCGGCCTCGATCAGGTTCTGCAAATGGCTGAAACCTGCGATGTCGCACTTGTCTCCTGTGGCGGGATATCAACCCTGACCACATCGTTTCGGCTCGGGCATGTCTCGGAAGCGGAGCGCCAGTCGCTGATCGAGGCCGGCACGGTTGGCGATATTCTCTATAATTTTCTGGATAAGGATGGCCATTCGGTCGACCACCCCGTCAATGCGCGTGCGATGTCGCCGTCGATTGAACGTCTGATCCGGATCAAGAAGAAAGTTCTGATCTCCGGGGGAATGGAAAAGACCGAGATGATCCTCGCAACGTTGAAGGCGCTGCGGCCCAGTACCCTGATTACCGATGAATTGACGGCGTTGCGCCTTCTGGAGATGTCGCACTGACTGTGCGTGTCCTGAAGCGCAGGCTTGTCGTTGGGCAATATTGATGTTTTGAGCCGTGTTCCGGGCGGCGCAAGCCAAAACAGCCAGTGCTGGTCCATTCGGATCAGGGATCGCAGTTTACCAGCATGGATTGGGCAGCCTTTCTAAAGCAGCACAATCTGGTTCATTCGATGAGCCGCCGGGAAAACTGCCACGACAACGCGGACGTCGAGAGCTTCTTCAATCTACTGAGGCGAGAACGGATACGACGAAGGGTCTATCGCTCCCGCGAAGACGCCAGAAGGGATGTGTTCGATTACATCGAGATGTTCTACAACCCTAAACGCAAACACGCCCGCAACGGCATGCTGTCGACCGTCGAGTTCGAACGACAGCAGAAAATCTACACCGAGGGTGTTTATGAAACTCGGGGCCATTCACAACGAATAATATTGAGGTGTCCTAATAAACTTTCTAATGTCGCTGATCTTTCCGCAGATTCGCAATAATTCTAGCCAAAATTATAGTTAAAATAGCTTGTTTCAGTTTATGAAGCCAATTAAAGTGAATAAAAAAATGAATCGAGCCTAGAATTATGGTTTATTATATTTTATATATTGTTTTTGTTGAATTATTTAATGAAATTTTTTATTTCTATTTACGACAGCAAGGTTTCGCGCAATAAAAATCTTGCGTCTCTCGGGGGCGATGAGCATGTTCGAGAACTGGCGGGGCACACTTGCGTTGCCGCCTTGCCAACTCTTCGGGTGAAGATCGGACGTAATGCCGTCCGGCAGATCGTGTTCCTCGGGGCCATCACGTGTGCCCGCATCTTCCTCAACGACATGCCGGGTCAAGAACTCGTCAAGACCGGACTTGAGCCACCCTACGACCAGTTGTGTATCCGCCGCAAAGGGGCAAAGCTCCGTCATGCGGATCTGCCTGTGCTTACGTCCGGGTTTGCACGTGGCGTTGCCATTCCCGAGACGTTGACTGTGCAATGGGACGTGGTGGAACTGCCAACCCAGCGCATCGACACGCCTGAAGCGCTGCTGGCCACATGGAAAAACCAGTTCATCTTCCGGCAGGAAGGTCCAAATAGCGAGCCGGGTCTGCGCCTTCGGCAGATCGGCGCGCTCCATGCCATCGCCGCCCACTTCGCCGTGGGCGATACGTTCGAGCCGGCGACGGTCGTATTGCCGACGGGGACAGGCAAGACTGAGACCATGCTTGCCGCCCAAGTCTATCTCCAACCGGCCCGCACGCTTGTGTTGGTGTCGGGTGTGCCCCTTCGTGATCAGGTCGAGGGCAAGTTCGCAACCCTAGGCTACCTCCCCGTGGCCAAGGCTATCCCTGGCGAGTTATCCAAACTGTGGGTTCCACTAATCTCCGGTGGTATCCGCAGCGCCAACGAGGCCGAAGAGCTGCCAAAACATGCGAACGTCATTATCACCCTGCCAAATTCGCTGGAGGCGTCTGACGCAGTCGCTACGCTCGCCGCCGGGTGCTCGCACCTCTTCGTCGATGAAGCACACCACATTACTGCCCGGACTTGGCGCTCGATCCGCGACCGCTTCAGTGGCGGGAGGGTCATCCAGTTCACGACAACACCGTTCCGCCGGGACGACCAGCGTGTCAATGGCAAGATCATCTTCAACTACAAACTTGGGGGCGCCCAGCGCGCCGGCTACTACAAAAAGATTGGTCTCAAGACCGTTGAGGAGTGCGGCGATCAAGAGGCGCGCGACAAGGTCGTCGCCGGTGCGGCCGTTGAGGCCTTCAGGCGGGATGTCAACGAACGGAAGCTCGACCACATTCTGACGGCGCGCGCCGAAACTCAACCGCATGAGCACGCTGAAGAGCTGCATCAATGCGGCTGCCAATTTCCTGCTGAGCGAGGTCGAGGCTGTTTCGATCATAGAGGGCCAGGTTGCGACCCTTGCAAATGAATGGGATCGCGTTTGTGAAGAGGCGCGATTGAGCGAGACGGACGAGAGGCTGTTGGCCGGACGTCAGTTTCTAAACGCATACTGCGTCGATGGCCTCGATGAAAGTCGTGCGGCTCTGGCAGAAGCGTTCGGCCACGCACGCAGGCGGATTGCAAGCACCTGACATGATTGGTGAGAATTAATCATGTCGCTGCGTGTTGTCTGAAAGGGGGGCGATGCGTGAGAACGGCGGTGCAATCGTACGGCTGGCGCGCTCGGGTGCGCGTTGGCGCGATCTACCAGAAGACCGTTTCGGCCCTTACCAAACCGTCAAACGACGCTATTGCCGCTGGATCGAACAAGGTGTGTTCGACCGTACCTTCGAGGCGGTCGCGACTGACCCCGACATGGAATGACTTTCCATCGCATGCGCGCCATATCGCAGAGAATGCTCGGCCAGGTTCATCACATCTCTTGCACAACATAAGGTTTTGCGGACATATAGCCTGCGGGCGGTTCGTTCCTTGTCTGGCGTTCTCCCGCATTGCGCGGCAATTGCGGGGAGACGAAAGGCCGGAGGGATGCCGTTGGTTGGGAGATGCAACAGAGCGCCGAGCGTCCATTCGGACACTGAGTTAATGCTCTAACGCATTGAATCTACGTGTCGTTCTTTCCGAAAATCGATTCCGGTTTTCGGGCCGATGCTCTGGGGGGAGTGTGAAAATGCGCGGTCGAGGCAGGCGTGAAGAGCTTTCCGAGGAGCGATGCGGCCATCGTTTGGCTGCAAGGGGAGGCCGGTCCGATGGGCTTCGGTCCCGGCGGCGGCAGCTCCTGGCACAGGCCGCGTCGATCACCGGTCTTGTCCTTCTCACCAGCATGGCGCAGGCCCAGGAAATCACGCCTGAACTCGTCACCTATGGCTCCGTCTCCTGCACCTATGACGGCGCGCTGGCCGACAACCCGGCCATCGCCTGCGCCGGTGATCTTGCCGGAGGCGTCGGATCCGCCGGCGTGCAGAACGGGGTCAGCTACCAGGACACCCAGGCCGCGCAGATGTCGGTGACGCTTTCGGGATCCGGCAGCGTGACCAACACCTCTTCGTCCTACACTGTCGGTTCCAATTTCTCCGGTTTCGGCATCTCGGCGAGTGCTGACTGGAATGCGAGCAATTTCGTTAACGGCGCGACGCTTTCCGTCGTCAATAATGGCGCGATCAGCGTGTCGAACGCCCTTCCCGGAGAACTCGGCCTCATTGCGGCCGGCGCTGCAAGCCAGCCCTTTGCCGAAGGCGGCGGCATCGTCGCCGCCGTCTCCGTCGGCGCGGACGGCTATGCCGATTCGCGCTCGACGCCCTATGTGCCGAACTATTCCGGCGGAAAGGGCGGGACGATTTCGCTTGCCAATAACGGCACGGTCAGCGCGATGACCGACACGCCCCCGTCTTTCGTCGTAACCTATGCCGATACGCTGATCGCGCCGGTCTTGCTGAACGGTCTCGGCGCAATTTCGCTGGGCGGCGACGGGGTGGCGATCAAGACCGGCAATACTGATTATGCCGGCGACGGCGGCGATGGCGGCGCGATCACGATCAAAAATCCGGGCGTGGTCTCGATTTCGGCTGCGACCGCCGACACCTACAACGTCAATGGCATTTTCGCCCTCTCGGAGGGCGGCATCGGCTCCAACAGGGAAGATTATGCTATGGGCCCGGGCGGCGACGGCGGCGTGGTCAAGATCACCCACAGTGGCACCATCACCATGAGCGGGCTTGATTACAGCGGCGGCGGCGGCATGACGGGCATGCTGGCGATCTCGCTTGGCGGCGATTCCAACGATTACAGCATGTTCGGCACGCCTAATACCACGGATGCCTCCTCCGCCGGCGACGGCGGGAATGTCGAGGTGACGCTTGCCGCAGGCAGCACGGTGGATGTCGCGGCT
Source organism: uncultured Martelella sp. (assembly GCA_963676545.2). Classification (GTDB taxonomy): domain Bacteria; phylum Pseudomonadota; class Alphaproteobacteria; order Rhizobiales; family Rhizobiaceae; genus Martelella. The sequence goes on from CAXXRG010000004.1 coordinate 195,113, forward strand.
ACGATCGCCGGCCAGTCGGGCATCGGCGTCATGGCCGTCAGCGCCGGCGGCTATGCCGACAATATCGCCACCGGCAAGGGCGGAGACGTCACGATCAGGCTTGAAAAGGGAAGCACAGTCTCGACCGCCGGCAGTTCCCTTGCCATCGGCGTTCTGGGCGTCAGCGCGGGAACGCTCGCCGATATCTCGCCCTTCGAGACGGGAGCGGTGGACGCCGCCTATCCCGGCACGCCGGGCACCGTCGCGATCATCAATAAGGGCGCCGTCACCACATCCGGCTTCATGGCCGTCGGCATTGCCGGCGTCGCCGCCGGCGGCACCAGCATCGTCACCAACGGCGCGGCCGACGCCAGCAACGTGCTTGGCAACAGCATTTCCTATATCGACCGCTATGACGGAAACGCGGTGAGGATTAGAAACCACGGTACGGTAGAGACCCTCGGCGCGGCCGCGCACGGCATCGTCGCGCTGTCGGCGGGCGGCGGCGGCGGACTGATCAGCGTCATCGCCGATAGCGAGCAGACCGCGCTCGGCAGCAAGACCACAAATTCGAGTGGTGGAAACGGCGGCAGCGTTACGGTCTTGAATTCCGGCAGCGTGACGACAGGCTCCTCTGCGAGCGCCGGCGAAAGCGAGGCCGCCATCGGCATCGTCGCGCAATCGATCGGCGGCGGCGGCGGGTCGTCCGGCGGTCCCGCCTTCCTGCTCGGCGGCAATGACGAGGCAGGCAGCGGTGGCGGCGATGGCGGCGCCGTTACGGTTCACGCCTTCGGCGACAGCTCCGTCTCGACCTTCGATGCCGGCGCCATCGGCATTCTGGCGCAATCGGTCGGCGGCGGCGGCGGCAATGGCTCCAATTCCTACGGCAAGTTTGCCGCCGTCGGCGGCGCCGGCGGTCAGGGCGGCACGGGCGGCGCTGTCACGGTCAAGATCGCGGGCGCATCCGGCGTGGTGACGCGCGGCCACTACGCCGCGGGCCTCATCACCCAGTCGATCGGCGGCGGCGGCGGCAATGGCGGCTCCGGCGATGCCTACGGTGCCGTTCTCTCCGATGCGATCGGCGGCACGGGCGGGGATGGCGGCAATGGCGACGCCATCACGGTGAACAACGAAAGTCCGATCACGACCGTCGGCAACCAGTCATGGGGCATCATCGCGCAATCCGTGGGCGGTGGCGGCGGCACGGGCGGCTCGGCCAACAGCTATTCCGCGAGCGTCATCACCGTTTCGCTCGCCATGGGCGGCGCGGGCGGCTCCGGCGGCAATGGCGGGGATATCACGCTTGATAATTCCGGAACGGTGCTGACGGGCTGCAGCGACCCGTCCGCCTGCATTTATGATTATTCCGGCGGCCCGGCGCTTGACGGCGCCAACGCCATCGGCCTCCTCGCACAGTCCGTCGGCGGCGGCGGTGGAACCGGCGGCGCTGCCACGGCAAAATCCCTCTCGCTTCCGTCCTCAGACATTCCGAGTTTTTCGCTGAGCTTCGCCGTCGGCGGCTCGGGCGGCAATGGCGGCCATGGCGGCGGCGTTACGGTTTCCAATCCCGGCGCGGTCTCAACGGCGGGCGATGCCGCCTTCGGCGTTGTTGCCCAGTCCATCGGCGGCGGGGGCGGCAATGCGGGCGACGCGACGGCTGCGGCCTTCGGCATCGAAAGCAAGGAAATGCCGAGCATGAAACTGGCGCTTGCCATCGGCGGCTCCGGCGGCGGCGGCGGAACGGGCGGAACGGTGACGGTCACCAACGGATCGGATCAGGCAGGCGGGACGATCGCGACCTATGGCAACGATGCGACGGGCATTGTGGCGCAATCGGTCGGCGGCGGCGGGGGAACCGGCGGCTCGGGCAATGCCTCGGCCTCGAGCCCCAATCTGGGAGATGACACGAAAACGGCGATCGACGTCACCATCGGCGTCGGCGGCGCCGGCGGCACGGGCAATACCGGCGGCGCGATCAGCGTCACCAACATGGCCGGCAGCACCATCATCACGCAGGGCTCGACCGCCCGTGCGATCCTGGCGCAGTCGATCGGCGGCGGCGGCGGGGCCGCGACCGGCGGCCAGGCTTCGTCCAGCGGCGATAGCTATGACGGCAATCTCTCCATCGGCGGCGATGGCGGTTCGGGCAATGACGGCGGCGCCGTGACGGTGACCAATGCCGGCACGATCGTCACGGGCCTTGCGGCCTACACGAACCTTGCCGGCCTGACGATTACCACGGGCGGCGATTCGGTCGGCATTCTGGCCCAGTCGGTCGGCGGCGGCGGCGGGGTGGGCGGCAGTTCGGACCCGTCTGCCAATATCGACATCGCCGGACAGGTCGAGGATGCCTTGAAAGGGCCTTCCGACAGCTATTCGGCCGATATAGGCATCGGCGGTAAGGGCGGCGCGGGCGGCGCCGGTGGCACGGTATCCGTCAACAATTCCGGTGCGATCACCACCTACGGGCTGCGCGCCTACGGCATAGAGGCGCAATCGATCGGCGGCGGCGGCGGCAATGGCGGTCTGGCGTCCGCCACGTCCAACGCCGTCCTCACCGATCTCGGCATTGGCGGCGAGGACGGCACCTACAGCGCCAATCTGAGTCTCGGCGGCAATGCCGGGGAAGGTTCGGATGGCGGTTCGGTGTCGATTGCGAACAGCGGCAGTATCGCGACGGCCGGCTATGGCGCGCATGGCCTGCTGCTGCAGTCGATAGGCGGCGGCGGCGGTGTCGGCGCGGAAGGAACGGTCGATACCCAGACGACGATCGGCCTCGGCCTCGGCGATGCCGGCAACAGCGGCGCCGGCGGCAGCGGCGGGTCGATCGACGTTTCCGAAACCGGCCTGATCGTCACCGCCGGCAATGACGCCTATGGCATTCTCGCCCAGTCGGTGGGCGGCGGCGGCGGGCTTGCGAGCACCGGCTGCTCCAATCCGAAGATCAGCGCGAACCTTCAGGGCGTGACGGCCTCGACCTGCCTTGGCGCCGACAGCATCTCCTACTCGGACGCCCCCTGGAGCGATGCGACCGACCTTTCCGTCACCCTCGGCGGCAATGCCGGCGCCAACGGCAATGGCGGCGCTATCGAGATCGACAAGACCGACGGGCTGATCTTCACCTCCGGAGCGCGCGCTTTCGGCATGTTCGCCCAGTCGATCGGCGGCGGCGGAGGGACCGCGGCGGCGGATGCATCAAACGTCACCGACGCCCGCTTCGGCGCGGCGCAAGCCGACAGCGTCGGGGGCGAGCTTTCGCTTACCCTCGGTGCGGGTGCTGCTATCGAGACCACCGGCGACGGCGCTTTCGGCATGTTCGCGCAGTCGATCGGCGGCAGCGGCGGCTTTGTCGGCGACGCCGCGCTCAATCCGGTCTTCGTCAACGTCAACAGCCTTCCTCTCACATCGGCGGGCAGCCAGAGCGCCGGCGGAAACATCTCGGTCGATATCGCCGGCGACATCACCACGAGCGGCACAAATGCCCATGGCGTCGTGTTGCAGACGAGCGGTTCGGGCGGCGGCGCGATCGGCGCCCATGGCGCGCTTTCAATGGGCGCCGGCGCGAGCGGGGTTGCGACCGGCGACGGCGGGCAGATCACCCTCACACAGGCCGCCGGCAGCACGATCACGGCCTCGGGCTTCAACGCCAACGGCATACTGGCGCAAAGCGTTGGCTCGTCGAGCCAGGAGAGCGCCATCGCGCTTACGATCGCCGGCACGGTTTCCGGCGGCACCTTTGTGCTCGATGGCCAGAGCCAGTCCGACACGGCGGCGGGAATCCTCCTCTCCGGCGGCGTTGCCTCGGCCGCATCAAACGATGCGGCGAACGAGATCGAAATCGCGGCAACGGGCACCGTCACCAACGCGAACGGCGCGGGCGGCACGGCGATCCTTTCGGAGGACGGGCGGACCCTGGTCGAAAACAGCGGAACGGTGACAGGAGCGGTGCTGCTTTATGACAGCATGGACAATGTCTCCCCCGAACCGTCTTCCGCCTTCCACAACCTTGCCGGCGGCCTGTTCAACATGGGCAGCGCCAATGTCGCCGCCAGTGTCGACAATGACGGCACGATCAATCCCGGCGGCAGCGAGACCTACCGCTCCTATGTCGTGCTCGCCGGCGATTTCGTCCAGAGCGAAACGGGCGTGCTTGCGGTGACGATCGACACGACCGACACCGCAACGCCGAATGACGTTCTCATCACAAGAGGCAGCGGCAATGCAACGCTTGACGGCGAGATCGCGCCGGAGGTCCGGGCGCTTCTGCCTCAGACCTACACCATCTTCGAGCTTGGCACGGAAGGCGGTTATACGCTTGCGGGCGCAGCCGATGTTGCCGCAAATTCGCTAGTCTTTGGCTGGAGCCGCCAGTTCCTGCGGACGGTCGTGGAGATCACGCCGACGGCCGATTTCCTGCCGCCCGGCGCGGACCTGAACGCAAACGAGACCTCGGTTGCCGGCTATCTTCAGCGCGCCTGGGACGATATCGCGACGGTAGCCGGGGCCGGCCAGACCTATGGCGACATGTCGCGCGTCTTCGGCATGGTCTACAATGACCAGACGGCCGCTTCCTACGCCGAGACGCTTGACGCGATTTCGGGCCAGGCTTCCGCCTTCAGCGCCAACGACCAGACGCTTGCCGCGCGCGGCGGGCTGGACAATGCCTTCAGCTGTCCGCGCTTTGCCGGCGAAAGCGGCACGCTGCTCGGCGAAACCTCCTGCGTCTGGGCCAATGTGACGGGCGCGAAGATCACCTATGATGCCGTTGCGGGCGCACCGGCGCGCAAGATCTCGACCGGCGGCTTCCGGGCGGGCGGCCAGGGCGAGTTCGCCCCGGACTGGTTTTTCGGGGCAACGGCGGCCTATTCCTCCGTGTCATCCGACGCGAACAGCGTCTCCGCTTCAAGCGACGGCGACCGGTTCAATGCCGAGTTCGCGGTCAAGCATGTCGCCGGGCCCTGGTATTTCGGCATCGGCGCGGGCGCGGGCTATGGCTGGTATGACAACCAGCGCCACGTTGATGTCCTCGGCTCGCCCGTGGCGCTCACAAGCAATGTCGACACGCTGACGGCCGGCGGCCGGTTGCGCGTGCAATACGAAATGGCGTTTGACAACTGGTACCTGCGGCCGAGGGCGGATCTCGATCTTCTCTACACGCATGTGCCGGCCTATGGCGAGAGCGGCCCTGCCGGACTGGCGCTTGATGTGCGGGCGCAGGACGAACTGACTTTCGCCATCGCGCCCAATCTCGAGATCGGCGGACGGATCGACCTCGATGACGGCTGGACGCTGAGGCCCTATGCCGGCCTGGGCCTTGCCGCGATGACCAATGGCGACTGGACGAGAAAGGCCAGCCTTCGCGGAGCCCCGCCTTCGGCCGGAACTTTCGAGATCAGCCAGCGCGTGCCGGACATGATCGGCCGGTTCGATCTCGGCCTGGACCTGCACAGCCAGGACCGTCTCTCCGCCCGGATCGAATACGGGCTGCAGTTCGGTTCGCACAGAACGTCGAACGCGGCGACATTTCGCCTGGGATTTGAATTCTAGGCTGCAGTGACAATTTAGGTTTTGGGCTTCTCTTTTCGGCGCAAATCAGATTCGACACTGGCTTTTGGAGGTCAGTGTGGAAGGTGAAGTTCTTCGTGATGATCAGTGGGAACGTCTTCGTGAATTCGTTCCCGGCGGGCGAAAGGGCAAACGCGGGCCGCGAAGCGATGGCCGTCGTTTCTTTGATGCAGTCGTATGGCTGGCGCGCTCGGGTGCGCGTTGGCGCGATCTACCAGAAGACCGTTTCGGCCCTTACCAAACCGTCAAACGACGTTATTACCGCTGGATCGAACAAGGCGTGTTCGACCGAATATTCGAGGCGGTCGCGACTGACCCAGCATGGAATGGCTTTCCATCGACGCCACCATCGTTCATGCACAAGCCCAGGCGGCTGGCGGACGACGAAAAAGGGGAGCGTGCAAGCCCAGGCTCTCGGTCGCTCTCGAGGCGGTTTCGGAACGAAAATCCACGCCGTCGTCGATGCGCTCTGCCTGCCGATCCGCTTCGAACTGGGGCCCGGTCAGCAAAGCGATATGGCGCCCGCCTGTGAACTCGTCACTGATTTGCACGCAGGCAAGGTCCTTGCCGATCGGGCCTATGACGCCGATCGCCTGCATGACATCATTCTCGATCAGGGCGGAGAGCCGGTCATTCCGCCCCGCCGTCACCGCAAATATCAGTATGAATATGATCGTATCGCCTAGAGACAGCGATGGGGCATTGAGGGCTTCTTTGCCAAACTCAAGCATTGGCGACGAATAGCAACACGTTACGACAAGCTCAAGGCAAACTTCCTCGGCTTCATAAAGCTTGCCTCAATTATGGCCTGGATCGAATAGTTAATTCGTCACTACAGCTTAATACTGTTCTCTAGAAATAATTATAAAATACTACATCTCAAATTAACTAAAGCTATTGAAAAAAAAGGAAGTTTTCTAGTTTCAATTTCAAACATAAATTGGCAATTCGTGCGATGAGCCATTGAAAGGTCGGGGTGACGCGCCGACATTGAGTGGAGTGGCAGGACGATGCGGCGCGCTTGTGGCGCGCCGCATCTAAGCTTTTCAGCTTAGTGCGCGCCGAATGCGCGGAACAAACCGCAGTACTGTCGCATCCAACAGCAGGATGAGCGCGATCGCGAGCCCGGCCATGGGAAACATGATGCCGAGTGCGATGACGAGCAGGGCGGCGCCTTTCCAGAAGGGCAGGTCCTGGGGTCTGGGCGGCGCGAACAGGCGGCTGCCGGCGGTGCCCGGGCGACGTTTCCACCACATGATGGCCCCCGAGACCGAGACCAGCACGACCGAAAGGCAGAAGAGCGTGTTCAGCACGAGGTTCCAGACGCCGAGGTCGCCTTCATGGAAGGCAATGCCGACGGCCATGGCCTTGGCATAGGGCGAATAGTCGGCAAATCCAACATCGGCCAGAACCCTGCCGGTATACTGGTCGATATGGATCGTCCGATCGGCGGTCGGGTTCGGGCCGTCATTCGACATGCTGTCGTGGCTGATGGTCCACACGCCGGTGGCGTCTGCCGGAATATGGATCTGGAAGCGGCCGTCGAAGCCGAGCGAGCGGGCGAAGGCGGCGACGCTATCGATATCGATCTTGCCGGAAATCGCCTCGACGCCGGCGAGCGAACCGGATTCCGGCAGCGGCGTCTGTTCGAGGCCCCACGGAACCTCCTTGGCATTGCCGTGGTTCATGTCGGCATGGGTGCTGTCGGAAAATGGCGCGCCCCATTTTTCGGCCGGAAACGTGTTCCAGGCCTGCAGCATTTTCTCGCCCCAGATGCCGGCCCAGCTCAGGCCGGACAGCAGGAAGACGAGCAGGACAAGCGAGATCCACATGCCGGTGACGCCGTGGATGGATTTCCAGAGCGCTCGCTTCCTGAGAGAAAGCTGCGGCACCAGCGCTGCGCGCCAGCCGGAACCGTTGCGCGGCCAATGCAGGTAAAGCCCGGTCGCGATCATGATGATGGCGAGGCTTGCGGCGATCTCGATCATCCGGTCGCCGAACCGGTCCAGAAGAAGCGTGCCATGGATATCCGTTGCAAAATCGTACCAGCCCGCGCGCCACGGAAAGGTCTTCATCACCGTCCCGCTATAGGGATCGATCGCCACGCCGGTGGTTCCGGCGTCTGTTGCGACGGCGAAGGCGGCAACGCGATTGTCGGCAAGCGGCTCGACATACTGCGTGGCATGGTCGCCGGGAACGGCCGCCTCCGCTGCGGCCTCAAGTGCGCTGATCGCCATCGTCCCGCCCTGTGGCGTGACGGCCATGCGCTCGGCGCCAAGGCCGGCGCCCCAGGATATCCAGAGCATTGTCAGGCCGGTGATGGCCAACATGCAGAGGAAGGGAATGACGTAAAGGCCGGCGTAAAAGTGCCATCGCCAGGCAATGAAATAGTATTTTCTTGCGTCAACCGAAGTCGACGGGGCCGCGGCCCGGGAGGTCGTGTCAGTCATGTCTGTCTTTCGCTTCGATGAGGTTTCAACGGATTTCGAAACTCAGGAAGCGAGCGGTGGCCCGGTTGAAGGCGGCAGGCCGGTGGCTCGGGCATGCGCAAGCAGGATCGTCGGTCGATCGGGAACGATCAGGAAGGCGCTGCTTCCATTCGGCAGGGGCTGCGGTGCATAGGCAAGATTGAACAGGCCATGCGCCATGGCCCAGTCGCAGGGGTTACCCTGCGCCGGCTCCTGTTTGCCGGGTTTCGGCTCTGGCGTGATCTCCAGCGGGCCGTGGTTCGTGCAGATGACGACCTTGATTCCCTCAGGCGTTGCAACCGGCATGACGCCGGCCGGCGCCAGTGAGAACAGCAGGAAGAACACCAGCACGATACCGCCGATCAGATCGCGGTTTTCGCGCAACTCAGCCATCGTCGGTATCGATCAGCCTTTTCAGCTTCGCGATGGCCGTGTCGTGCTCTTCCTGATAGGCGATTGTGCTCTGCAGCACACCGCCGTCGTTCAACAGGAACACCGATGCGGAATGGTTCATCGTGTAATCGCCGTCGGGATTGTTGGGATCGAGCGGCACCTTTTCGTAGTAGATGCCGAAACCGTCCGCCATGGCACGGACCTTGTCCGGATCGCCGGCAATGCCGGTGACGCGGTCGGTGACGTTGGAGAGATAGCGCCGCATCATCTCCGGCGTGTCCTGTTCCGGGTCGATCGTGATCCAGTAGGCGTCGATCTTGTCGCCATCTGGATCGACCTCGTGCAGCCAGCCATTGAGCTCGTAGAGCGTCGTCGGGCAGACTTCCGGGCAGTGGGTGAAGCCGAAGAACAGCGCGGTCGGCTTCTGGCGGTAGGCGGCCTGGGTGATGGGCGAGCCGTCATCGGCGGTCAGCGTGAAGTCCGGTCCCATCGGGATATGCATCATCTCTTCATTGGTCTCGCCGATCTGATAGACCAGCCAGACGATCACGACGCAGATGGCGGCAACGGACCCCCAGAGGGCCCTTCTGAAGTTCTTCATGTCCTGAATTCCTGCCTTGCGCACACGGGCCTGCAGGGCCGTCGCCAGCCCGGCAGGCGCTTTATGCGATTTGGGAACGCCCCGCATCGCCGGTTAGGCTGTGCGGGGTCGGTGCGGTGTCCGAAACTTAGTTCGCCTTCATGTCGCCATGGTCGGCGTGGTCATGATCCATGCCATGCATGTCGTGGCCGGCTTCCTTCGCGGCGATGCTTTTGATGGCGAAGGGCACAATCACCTTTCCCGCCTTCTCGAAGGTCAGCTCGACATCGACGACCGTATCTTCGACAAGCGGACCATTCAGTTTCATGAACATGATGTGCAGGCCGCCAGGCGAAAGCTCCACAGTCTTATGGGCGGGAACCGGAATACCGTAGGTCATCTGGTACATTTTCATCACCTCGCCATCCATGCGCATGTTGTGAAGCTGCATCTCGCCTGCGGCATCGGATGAGGCGGCGATGAGGCGATCGTCGGTATCGCCATTATTGGTGATCGACAGGAACCCGCCGCCGACGGGCGCGCCGGGGAGGGTGGCGCGGGCGAAGGCGCCGGTGATGTCGAGATTACCAAGCTTGATGTCCTCGCTCATGGCGTGGTCCATATCATGGCTCATGTCATGAGAGATCGCGGCGTGGTCGTCGTGGCCACCATGTCCGTGACCGGCCGCCGTCACCGTCAGCTTGGGCGCGGGTTCGGCGTCACTTGTCTCGCCCGTACCGGTCCAGTGGTTGGCGCTGCCATCGGCGCAGAGCTGAACGGCCGGGAAATAGAGCACCGTGCCGGGGGCGATATCGGCCGACAGCGAGCCGCGCATCACGAACTCGTCGTAATAGGCGTCGGGCAGTTCTCCGCTCTTCCAGATCACCTCGGTCACGCCTTCGCTGACCGGCGTGCCGTGGTTCATATAGGTGTTGGCATAGGGACCAGCGACGGTTTCGAGCTCCCAGCCGGCATGCGGCATCGGCTTCACGCTGTAAAAGCCTTCCGGTACTTTGACCTGGATTTCGGTCGTCGCCGCGCCATCGCAGCCGTGCGGCACGCGGATCACGGCCTTGTAGCTGCCGCCGGCCGGTGCTTCGCCGGTTTCGAGCGTCATGTGGGCATTGGCGGCGGAAAAGCTGGCAAGGCTGATTGCGCCGGCCCATGCGAGACGGGTCATGAACGTGGTCATGGAAAATACTCCGTTTGGAATTGTCGTGATTTTACGGACCCTGAAAGGTCCGCCTTGCGGATTCAGACAACAAACGGCGGTGCGCGAGGATTGTAATGGCTTGTGTAGACGACGCGGGACGGTATCTCGTCTTCAAATGCGAGATCATGCGCCAAGAGGCAGGTATAGGCCGGGACGGCCTCGTCCGGCGGCGGCGGCAGGATGGCGGCATCCTGGCGGCAGGCATGGCAGGGGCCGTGGCTCATGGCCCCGTCATCGGCGGGCCCGCTTCCGCAGAGTACACTCTGGGGCGATGCCAGAAGCGAACTGGCGTCATGGTGGGTCAGAGCCGGCATGAAGGGCTGATAGATAAAGGCGAGCGCAAAAACGGCGATCACGGCCAGTGCCGCCGCCAGCTCCCGCATCGCTGCCTTCACCCCCCGCAAACCCAAAACCTCCCCATCATTCTGCTGTTCCGCCGCAGCATGCAGTACGTCGGCCAGACAAGAATGGAAGCCGTGAGTTATTGCAACTTGTCAATTTGACGCAAGAGAAATGCGATTCGGGGGCGCGCAGTCGATCGTGTCCCATGACGTGGTGTAGCTTAGACGACCACGGCTCATCCCAGAGGGGCGGATGAGTGTCAGCTTGCGGCTGGCAGGCTGATGAGCGGATCATCGCTCATTGTGGCGATGGTTTCCAGTGTCATGTAGCGGGATCGTTGGACGACCCATTCATCGTTCTGTTCGAGCAGGAGCGCGCCGACGAGACGAACGATGGCGTCATCGTTGGGGAAGATGCCGACAACCTCGGTGCGCCGCTTGATCTCGCCGTTCAGGCGTTCGATCGGGTTTGTGCTGTGAAGCTTGGCCCAATGCTGCCTGGGAAAGGTCATGTAGGCGAGCACATCCTGTTCGGCACTATCCATCAGCGTGGCAAGTTTGGGCACTTTCGGTCTGATCTGATCGGCGACGTTGCGCCACTGGGCGCTTGCCGCCTCCGGCGTGTCCTGGGCAAAGGCGGTGGCGATGAAGGCGGAGACGACACGCCGCCCGCTCTTTCCGGCATGGGCAAGCGCATTGCGCATGAAATGGACCCTGCAGCGTTGCCAGGTGGCGCAAAGCACCTTCGACACGGCTGCCTTGATGCCCTCATGGGCATCGGACACGACGAGCCTGACACCACGTAGCCCCCGCCTGGTCAGCTTGCGCAGGAACTCCGTCCAGATCGCCTCTGCCTCGGATGTGCCGATTTCCATGCCGAGCACTTCGCGTCGGCCGTCGGTGTTCACGCCCACTGCGATGATGACGGCGACAGAGACGATGCGCCCGCCGCGTCGGACCTTCAGATAGGTGGCATCGATCCAGAGGTATGGCCATTCGCCTTCGATGGGCCTGTCGAGGAAGGCCTTCACCTTGTCGTCTATTTCCTCGCAAAGTCGCGAGACCTGGCTCTTGGAGATGCCCGACATGCCCATGGCTTTGACGAGATCATCGACGGACCGGGTCGAAACGCCCTGGATATAGGCTTCCTGGATGACCGCCGTCAGAGCCTTCTCCGCCATCCGGCGTGGTTCGAGAAAGCTCGGAAAATAGCTGCCGGTGCGAAGCTTGGGGATGCGCAGCTCAACGGTGCCCGCTCGCGTTTCCCAGTCTCGATCGCGGTAGCCGTTGCGCTGGGCAAGCCGGAACGTGGTCTTCTCGCCGTATCCAGCGCCTGTCTTCGCGCTCACCTCCAGCGCCATCAGTTTCTCGGCTGCAAAGCCGATCATCTCACGCAGCAAATCGGCATCAGCGCTCTTCTCAACAGCCAAGCGCAGGTTCATCATGTCGTCGGTCATCGGTGGTGTCCTTAAGGTTGGTTCTAAGCAACCCGACCCTACCGGAAATCACCGATGGCTATGAAATCCAGCTACACCACGCGCTGGGACACGATCGTTTGCGGAAAGCCTCCGCAACGACGTTGGCAGAAGCGGGTGCGACCGAGAAACAACTTATGGCGATCTTTGGGTGGTCCGATTCCAAGATGGCGCACCACTATTCGAAAGCGGCCGAGAAGAGACGCCTCATTGATGCCGGTTTTGAACAGCTTCAGAGCTATCGGGATAGCAAAGGTGTCCCACTTTCGACCTCCGAAAATGCCCGTGAGACAAAACGAGGAAAAAATGCAAGAAAATCAAAGCCAAAATTCAGGGGTGGTGGGCCTGGAGGGACTCGAACCCCCAACCAAGCGGTTATGAGCCGCCGGCTCTAACCATTGAGCTACAGGCCCGTCCGGCCGTCAGACGGTTTGTCCGGAGCCGCGTCGGCAATGGCTCCGGGCGCGGTTCTTCCGACTACCCCAAATTCAAAACCACGGCAAGTCTCGCCGGGCATGCCGTCGATCCTGCCGCATTGACTTCACAATTGCCGGACAAGAGTGCGCCCAAGGCTTTTTCCAAGGAGGGATTTCTCATGGCCAATCTTCCGGTTCGCATCGCAGCCGCCGGGCTTCTTCTCGCGCTTCCGCTTGCAGGCGGAGCTGCGCTTGCGGGAACTGCCCCGGCGACGATCTCGGTCTCGGCGGAGGGCGACGCCAATCTGGTGCCGGACATGGCAACCGTCTCGCTCGCCGTCGTCACCAATGCCGATGATACCTCCACCGCCATGGCCGACAATTCCGCCGCCATGCAGAAAGTGATCGCCGCGCTGAAGGAAGACGGGATCGCGGAGAGGGATATCCAGACCGCCAATTTTTCCGTCAGCCCACGCTACCGGCAGATCGAGACCTCCGACGGTTCGATGCAGAGCGAGATCGTTGGTTATGAGGTTCACAATGCGCTGAGCGTGAGGGTGCGCGATCTGGCCAAGCTCGGCGCCGTGCTCGACCGCGCGGTCGCGCTCGGCGTCAATTCCGGCGGCGGCATCGCCCTTTCCAACAGCGATCCCTCCGCCGCCGAGGACGAGGCGCGGCGCGAGGCGGTGGCCAATGCGCTCGCCAAGGCCAAGACCCTTGCCGAGGCAGCGGGCGTCTCGCTCGGCGATGTGCTCTCCATCTCGGAACAAAGCTCCATGCCGTCGCCGGTCATGTTCGCCCGCTCCGACATGATGATGGCGAAGGCCGGGGGCGCGCCGCCGATCGCCGCCGGCGAGAACACCTACACGATCACCGTCAACATGACGCTGGAGATCGAGCAGGAATAGGCTTTACGGAGACAGGTGCAGCACGACCTCACGCGCGTGCGGGCGGTCGCGGTGTTCGAACAGGTAAATGCCTTGCCAGGTTCCGAGCACCGGTCTGCCGCCCGAGACGGGAATTGAAAGCGAGATCTGCGTCAGCGCCGTCTTGATATGGGCCGGCATGTCGTCCGGCCCTTCCAGCCGATGGACGAGATAGTCCATCGCTGGGTCATCCGTGCGGGGCACAAGCCTGGAAAAATAGGCCGAAAGATCGCGTTTGACGTCCGGATCGGCGTTTTCCTGGATCAGAAGCGAACAGGAGGTGTGTCGCACGAAGACGGTGAGCAGGCCGTCATCGGCGGTATTGGCGCGCACGAAGCGGCAGGCCTCGTCAGTGAATTCATAAAGGCCCTGTCCGCGGGTCTGAACGGTCAGTCGGGTCTGGGGCATATCGTATTTCCTTTGTCGCGCCGGCCTTCCGAAGACCGGCGCGAAACAGATCAGAGCGCCTTTTCGAGCTGGGGCAGGATCTCGAACAGGTCGCCGACAAGGCCGTAATCGGCCACCTGGAAGATCGGCGCTTCCTCGTCCTTGTTGATGGCGACGATCACCTTGGAATCCTTCATTCCCGCCAAGTGCTGGATAGCGCCGGAAATGCCGCAGGCAATGTAAAGCTCGGGCGCGACGACCTTGCCGGTCTGGCCCACCTGCCAGTCATTCGGCGCATAGCCGGCGTCAACCGCTGCGCGCGAGGCGCCGACGGCAGCGCCCAGCTTGTCGGCGACGGGCAGGATGACCTCCTGGAATTTCTCCGACGAGCCGAGCGCGCGACCGCCGGAGATGATGATCTTCGCCGAGGTAAGTTCCGGCCGCTCGGATTTGGCGATCTCGTTCTTCACAAACGAAGACAGGCCAGGATCTTCCGCTGCGCCGACGGTTTCCACGGGCGCCGAGCCGTTCATCCCGGCCGCGGCAAAGCCTGCCGTGCGCACGGAGATCACCTTCTTGGCGTCGAGCGATTTCACGGTTTCAATCGCGTTGCCGGCATAGGTCGGGCGTTTGAACGTGTCCGGGGCAACCACTTCGATGATTTCGGAAACCTGCATCACATCCAGAAGGGCGGCGACGCGCGGCAGCACGTTCTTGCCGGTGGAGGTGGCGGCCGCCATGATCACGTCATAGCCGTCGGCAAGCGCAAGGATGGTGGCGGAAAGCGGCTCGGCCAGGCTCTCTGCCAGCACATCGCTTTCCGCCAGCAGCACCTTGGTAACGCCGTCGATCTTCCCGGCAGCTTCGGCGGCTGCCGCGCAGTCCTTGCCGGCGATCAGCACATGGATATCGCCGCCGATCGCGGCAGCCGCCGTTGCCGCCTTGGCGGTCTGCTCGGAGACGGTTGCGCCGTCATGTTCTGCAATGAGAAGAATGGTCATGATGGTTTCTCCTTACAGCACGCCGGCTTCGTTCTTCAGCTTGTCGACCAGTTCGGCGGCATTCGCCACCTTGATGCCGGCCTTGCGGGTTTCCGGCTCCTCGGTCTTCAGCACTTCAAGGCGACGGGCGATATCGACGCCGAAATCGGCCGGGGTCTTCTTGTCGACCGGCTTCTTCTTGGCCTTCATGATGTTCGGCAGCGAGGCATAGCGCGGCTCGTTGAGGCGCAGGTCCGTGGTGATGATTGCCGGCAGCTTGACGGTGATCATCTGCAGGCCGCCGTCGATCTCGCGCGTCACGGTCGCCTCGCCGTCGCCGACTTCAAGCTTGGAGGCGTAGGTCGCCTGGCTCCAGCCGAGAAGGGCGGAAAGCATCTGGCCGGTCTGGTTGCTGTCGTCGTCGATCGCCTGCTTGCCGAGAATGACGAGGCCGGGCTCTTCCGCCTCGGCCACCTGCTTCAGAAGCTTGGCGACGGCAAGCGGTTCAACGGTCTCGTCGGTCGCAATCAGGATGCCGCGATCAGCGCCCATGGCCAGCGCCGTGCGGATGGTTTCCTCGGCCTTGGCCGGGCCGATGGAGACGGCAACCACTTCCGTGGCGATGCCGGCTTCCTTCAGCCGCAGCGCCTCTTCCACGGCGATCTCGTCGAACGGGTTCATCGACATCTTCACATTGGCGAGTTCAACGCCAGTGCCATCGGGCTTCACGCGTATCTTGACGTTGTAGTCGACAACCCGCTTTACCGGGACCAGAACCTTCATCTTTTTCCTCCTGGATCAGGGCCGGACGGCCTCAATCGAGACTTCAAGGGCCGGAAAGCGCATTCCGGCGTGGGTGAGATTGCGGTCTTTCGACCGCGCTCGCTTGCCAATGGGCGACATGAATAATTTCATTTGCCTGCTTTGACAAAGAATCATTGCCCAATACCGTGCAATTTTCCGCAATTCAGCGGTTTTTCCCGGGCTCCCACAAGATGTCCGCGCCGCCGTCGTCATTGGCATGGCGGGCGGCGACGAAGAGGTAGTCGGAGAGCCGGTTGATATAGGAAAGGGCAGGGGCGCCGACCGCTTCCCGCTCGCCCAGCGCCACCATGGCGCGTTCGGCCCTGCGGCAGACGGTGCGCGCCATATGCAGGCCGCTTGCGAGCCGGCTGCCGCCGGGCAGCACGAAGGAGGTGAGCGGTGCAAGGCTTGCATTCAGCCGGTCAATCTCGCCTTCGAGCCAGTTGACCTGGGCGTCAACGATCCTGAGCGGTTCGTAGGCCAGCGCTTCGCCGGCCTCGGGCGTGGCCAGATCGGCGCCGAGATCGAAGAGATCGTTCTGGATCCGCTTCAGCGCATCGGCGAGCAGGGTGCCGTCTTCCGCCTCGAGCCGCACAAGGCCGAGCGCCGCATTGGTTTCGTCCACATCGCCGATGGCGGTGAGCCGTGCGTCCGACTTGCTGCGACGCGGGCCGCTCGCAAGTCCCGTCGTGCCGCCGTCGCCGGTGCGGGTGTAGATTCTGTTGAGTTTGACCATGCCTGTGAAATCAGTGTCCGGACTGGATGAGCCAGAGTGTGAACATGATGAGGACGATGGCGATTGCCTGAAAGGCGATGCGGCCCTGCATCATCTTGTTGGAGAACTCGCCGCTGCCGCCCTTCATCATGTTGATGAGGCCGCGCACGAGAAAGAACACGACCAGCATCATCGCAATGATTGTCACGAATATGAAAAAGCTGGACATGGTTCTCCTCCGTTGTTCCCGGCGAAGCGGGGAGGCGCATGAGACGACAAATTCACCGTGCATGCAAGGGCCTGACAATTGGCAAACCGCGTTCAAACGATTCAAAGGGCGGCAACGGCCTTTTTTAGATAGGCTTCGGTCGCCTGATCGAACGCGACCAGATAAACCGCCTCAATGACGGCATGTTTGGCGATCGTTTTTGCGGCGATTTCCGCCGCCTTGTCTGCCGGAAAACCAAAAATGCCTGTCGAAATGGCGGGAAAGGCGATCGAGCGACAGCCATGCGCGTCGGCAAGCCGCAGCGCGGACCGGTAGCAGCTCTCAAGCAGTGCGGCCTCTCCGTTCGTTCCGCCGCGCCAGACGGGTCCGACCGTGTGGATGACGTAGCGAGCGGGAAGGCTATGACCACCGGTGATGCGTGCTTCTCCTGTCGGGCAACCGCCAAGGCTGCGGCATTCGGCAAGAAGGCCGGGACCGGCGGCGCGGTGAATGGCGCCATCGACCCCGCCGCCGCCCAGAAGCGTGCTGTTGGCGGCGTTGACGATGGCGTCGACTTCAAGCGCCGTGATGTCGGCCCGGATGACGGAAATGGCGTCCATTGCGTCGGCCTCTCTCAGCTCATGCGGCCCATCAGGCGATAGAACCAGTCGGCCGGCATGACCCGTTTCAGGAAAGCGCCCTGTTTGGCCGGCGTGGTCACAAGATAATGCGGCTTCGGCCGTTTCGCCGTCAGCGCCTGCTTCAGAACGGCATACACGGCGTCGGGTTCCAGCTTGTGGCGGTTGGGCGGCCCGGAACCATCGAGCCGGGCCAGTTGCTTGCGATAGTCCTCGGCATGGACCGAGCCCTCGATGTCGATGCTGGCCCTGATATGCTTCAGCGCATTGGCGGTGAATTTCGAGGCGATCGGACCCGGCTCGATCAGGCTGACGAAGATGCCGCTGCCCTCAAGCTCCATGCGCAGGGTGAGCGAGAGGGCCTCCAGCGCGTATTTGGAGGCGGAATAGGGGCCTCGATAGCGATAGGGCAGGAGGCCGAGAATGGACGAACACTGGATGATTCGGCCCTGTCCCTCGGCCCGCATGACCGGCACGATGCGGCGCGTGAGGTCATGCCAGCCGAAAACATTGGCCTCGAACTGGGCGCGCAGCACGTCGGTCGCAACATCCTCCACCGCGCCTGTCTGGCCGTAAGCGCCGTTGTTGAACAGCGCGTCGAGCCTGCCGCCGGTGCGTTCCAGCACGGTTTCGACAAGGGCGGCGATCGAGGCCTCGTCGGTGTAATCGAGATAAAGCGCCTCAAGACCATCGGCCTCGAGGGCCGCCAGATCCTCTGTACGCCTTGCGGTGGCGAAAACGCGCCAGCCCTCTTTCGCCAGTGCGCGGGCGCAATAAGCGCCGATGCCGCTGGAGCAGCCGGTGACGATTATCGTGGATTTTTCAGCCAATTGACACTCTCCGGTACATGACGCCGTTTCTCATCCTATATAAGGAAGCCAGGAGCGCCACAAATTCAGTTGAACCGCCATTGGAGCCAGAATGAAGACAGCGATCCGGATGACGTGGAAGATTGCCTATGACGCGATCTACCACTTCAGCGAGGATGACGGGTGGGCGATGGCGAGCCATGTTGCGCTTTCCACGCTGCTGGCGCTGTTTCCCTTCCTGATTTTCGGCACGACGCTTGCCGGTTTTCTCGGTGCCGACCAGTTCGCCAATGTGGCCATCAATTTCATTGTCGGCGCCTGGCCGGAGGCAATCGCCGAACCGGTGTCAAACCAGATCCGCGAGGTTCTGACGGTGCCGCGCGGCGGGCTTTTGACGGTCTCGGTGCTGGCGGCGGCCTATTTCGCCTCGAACGGTGTCGAGGCCGTTCGCCTGTCGCTCAACCGCGCCTACCGGGTGGAGGAGACGCGCACCTGGTGGTGGCTTCGCATCAGGAGCCTCGGCTTCGTGTTTCTGGCGTCGATCATCTTCGCCTTCTTGAGCATCATGTTCGTCGTGGTGCCGATCGCGCTGCATTTCGCCGAGCGCTGGTTCCCCTGGCTCGAGGACGCGCTCAACCTTCTTTCCAACGCCCGCCTTTTCGGCACATTCCTGCTGCTGATGTTCGGCCTGATCATCGCGCATCTGTTTCTGGCGGCCGGCAAAAGGCGGCTTGTCGATGTGCTGCCCGGCATCATCCTGACGCTGGTCGTCTGGTCAGTCTTCGCGTCCGGCTTTGCCTATTATCTCGGCACTTTCGCCCAGTACAGCGCTACCTACGCCGGTCTCGCGACGCCGATGATCCTGCTGGTCTTCCTCTATTCGATCGGGGTGATCCTGCTTCTGGGCGCGGAGGTGAATGCGGCGCTCTTGAAATACAAGGTCATCAAGCACGCGCCCTGGAGCCGCCATCGCGCCCGCAAGGCAAAGCACTCAGAAACCACACATGAGCCGGATATCGGCGGGTGACACGCCCTTGGCGCGCAGTTCGGAAAGGGCGGTGTCGCCGTTGGATTTCGAGAGCTTGCGCCCGTCCTTGCCCAGCAGCAGCCGGTGATGGTGGTAGATGGGGGCGGGCAGGCCCAGAAGCGTCTGCAACAACCGGTGAACGGCGGTGGCGTGATAGAGGTCCATGCCGCGCACCACATGGGTGACGCCCTGCGCGGCATCATCGGTGACGACGGAAAGGTGGTAGCTCGACGGCGCATCCGAGCGCGACAGCACGATATCGCCCCAGGCGGAAGGGTCCGCCGGCCTCTCGACGATGCCGTCCGCCGTCTCCTCCATCCAGAAAAGCGGCGCATCGAGCATCCTGACGGCGGCCGCCATGTCGAGCCGGAATGCATGACGTTTGCCCGAGGCCAGAAGGTCCTGACGCTCCTGCAGGAGACGCCGGCGGTCGCGGTCGGGATAAAGCGGCGCGCCATCGGGATCGCGTGGCCAGACCGCTCCTGAAGCCTCGCTCTCGCCAACCAGCCGTTTTACCTCGCCGCGCGTCATGAAGGCCGGATAGGCGAGGTTGCGGTCGATCAGCATTTGCAGCATGTTCCGGTAATCGGCAAAATGTTCGGACTGACGGAAGACCGGCCCGTCAAAGCTTATCCCGAGCCAGCGAAGGTCCTCGACGACGCCTCTTTCAAGGTCCGGCGTGCAGCGGGCGCGGTCGATATCCTCGATCCTCAGCAGAAGTCTGCCGCCCATGGCTTTCGCGCGCCGTTCGTTTTCAAGGGCGGAAAGCGCGTGGCCCAGGTGCAGGCGGCCGTTCGGGCTCGGCGCAAAGCGGAAAACGGGTCGATCGAGCTTGTGGTTCATGCGATGAGGCATCCGCTTATACTGTTTGCCGGGAAGGACAAAATCGATGCAGCGCCTCAGCAACAGAGCCGATCTTGATCGCGCCGTGGTCCGGTTATGCGAAAGCGCGCCGGCAATGGCAAGCATTGCGGCGCAGAGCGGGGAAATCCCGCTCAGGCTGCGGCCCGGCGGTTTCGAGGGTCTTTCAGAGGTGATCACCGGCCAGCTGATCTCCAGACAGGCAGCGGCTTCCATCTTCGCCCGCGTCAAGGCGGCCTGCCATCCGCTGACGCCGGAGGCCTTTCTTGCGCTCCCACCCGAAACGCGCGCCGGCCTCGGCCTCACCCGCGCCAAGCAGGCAAGCCTCGCGGCGATTGCGCTGGCAATCCTTGACGGCCGTCTCGATCTTGCGCTGGTGGCGGAGATGCCGAGCGAGGAGGCCATTGCCGCGCTCACCCTCCATCGGGGTATCGGGCCGTGGACGGCGGAGGTCTACCTGATGTTCTCGGCCGGTCACATCGACATCTTTCCGGCTGGCGACCTCGCCCTGCGCGCCGCTGCCGCGCATGCCTTCTCCCTTGGCCGCAGGCCCGACATCGATGCGCTGAGGAGGCTTGCAGAGGGCTGGCGACCCTGCCGCGCCGTGGCGGCCCGCATCCTCTGGGCCTATTACGCCCGCGTCATGAAAAAAGATGTTCTTCCGGTGGGATAGAGAATTGCCAGGCATTTACCCACTGCATTCGGCCACTCGATTTAACAGGCTTCACAATGCTGTAACAACAAGCCTAATATAGAGGAGAAAGATGCCGAATCGATCAGGAGAGCAACTTGACGATTGCAGTCTCGCCTCAGGCCTTGCCGGCGCTTGTTCTGAATGCCGACTACAGGCCCCTGAGCTATTACCCCTTGTCGCTGTGGTCCTGGCAGGACGCGATCAAGGCCGTCTTTCTTGACCGCGTGAACATCATTGCCGAATATGATCAGGCCGTGTCTTCGCCCAGCTTTTCCATGCGTCTGCCGAGCGTTGTCTGCCTGAAAACCTATATCAAACCTTCGCGCAACCCGGCCTTTACCCGCTTCAACGTGTTCCTGCGCGATCGGTTTCAGTGCCAGTATTGCGGCACCCGCGACGAACTGACCTTCGACCACGTGATCCCCCGCTGCCGCGGCGGGCAGACCACCTGGGAAAACGTGGTCGCCGCCTGTTCGCCCTGCAATCTGAAAAAGGGCTCGCGCCTGCCCAAACAGGCCGGCATGATCCCCCACCAGAAGCCGTTCCAGCCAACGGTGCAGGATCTGCACAACAATGGCCGCCTGTTTCCGCCGAACTATCTGCACGAGAGCTGGCTCGACTATCTCTACTGGGACAGCGAACTGGAACCGTAAGCGAGGTTTCGGGTGGGATGCGCCGGGAATTGCAGCTAGCGGAGAGGTTACATGGGGCCCCGGTCTTTCTTTCACCTACCTGAAAAACCAGGCGATGGATGTCCTTCACCTGCGCGACGCCGAACATCATGCGCAATCGGTTCGGCTGCGAGATTTGAGTTGCGGCGGGGCTGGACCCCAATTAACATTGACATCGCGTGAACGAACATATTTTCCGAAGCGATTGCGGTGACATAGAAACATCGATACGTGACGATGTGCCCAAACCCCACAGGCCATCGTTTTTAACAAGCAAGTCTTGAGAGAATATCGTGAAAATTGCTGTTGCCGGCCTGGGCTATGTCGGGCTTTCCAACGCCGTCCTGCTCTCCCAGAACCACACAGTCATTGCAGTTGATCTCAACGAGAAGCGCGTGCTTCAGGTCAATGCCCGCGAGAACCCGATCATCGATGCCGAGATTGAGGATTTTCTGCAAAACCGGCGATTGGACCTCGTTGCAACGACGGATGCGAACAGCGCCTTTGCGGATGCGGATTTTGTCATTGTCGCAACGCCAACCAACTACAATGCCGAGACAAACTATTTCGACACGTCATCTGTCGAATCCGTGATCGAGGCGGTCATCGCCGTGAACACGAAGGCAACAATTGTCATCAAATCGACCATCCCGGTCGGATTTGTCGAGCATATCCGCGGTAAATTGAAGACGGATCAGGTGATTTTCTCACCCGAATTTCTTCGGGAGGGCAGGGCGCTCTACGACAACCTGCACCCTTCGCGGATCATTGTCGGCGAGCAGTCCGAACGGGCGAAGATTTTCGCCGGTCTCCTGATGGAGGGCGCCGTCACAAAATCGGCTCCGGTCCTGTTCACCAATCCGTCGGAAGCCGAGGCGATCAAGCTGTTCGCCAATACATTCCTTGCCATGCGCGTGGCCTATTTCAACGAGCTCGACAGCTATGCGATGGCCCATGGTATGGATACACGCCAGATCGTCCACGGGATCGGTCTCGATCCGCGGATCGGCAGCCACTACAACAACCCCTCTTTCGGATATGGCGGCTATTGCCTGCCGAAGGATACGAAACAGCTCCTGGCGAATTATTCGGCGGTTCCGCAGAACCTGATCCGCGCGATTGTCGATGCGAACACCACCCGCAAGGATTTCATCGCCGAACGCATCATTGCCCGAAAACCGGAGACGGTCGGGATATATCGTCTGGTCATGAAGGCCGGATCCGACAATTTTCGCGATTCCTCTGTCCAGGGCATCATGAAGCGCATCAAGGCCAAGGGTATCCGGGTCATCGTCTATGAACCGGTTTTGACCGAGCCTGAATTCTTCCGTTCTCCCGTCGTCAAAGATCTTGATGATTTCAAGCTTCAGTCAGACCTGATTGTCGCCAATCGGGTTACAGACGAGATCCGCGATGCTTCCGACAAAATATTCACGCGTGATCTGTTCGGATCCGATTGAGTAAAGCGGCTGTGGTGGTTCATGTCCCTTGATGCCGGGCAGGAAATACACCCATGGATCTTGCGAACATCGCGACTTCAGTTTCCGGCTGGCAGGTCGGCGCCCGTGGCGCGGGCTGAGTTCTGCGCGCGCCAGCGGGTCGGCGGCTGGCCGGTGGCCTTGCTGAACTGGTTTGAAAAATGGAACGTCGAGCTGAAACCGAGATGCGCGGCGATTTCCTTGATCGAACGGTCGGAGCTTCTCAGGAGCTCGCAGGCACGGCGGATCCTCACCTCGCTCTGATATTGTTTGAGGGACATGCCGGCCTTTTCCCGAAAAACGCGTCGGAGCGTTGAATAGCTCACGCCCAGCTCTTCGGCGAGCTCGCGGATGCCGCCCTGCGGGTTCTGGCTTTCCAGCAG
Organism: uncultured Martelella sp.; assembly: GCA_963676545.2. Lineage (GTDB taxonomy): Bacteria > Pseudomonadota > Alphaproteobacteria > Rhizobiales > Rhizobiaceae > Martelella. Next base: position 218,124 of record CAXXRG010000004.1, read on the forward strand.
CATGCGCTGGGCCCGGTCGACAAGTCTGCTATGTCCCAGTTCCGCCGGCTGGCGAGACTGGCAGAAGGCGGCCAGAAGCTGCAGGCCGAGGCCCGAAATCATCGGTTGATGGGCAAGCCTGTCTTCTTGCACAAGGGCGTGGATCTGTCTGAACAGGGCAAGCGCCGTCTCGCCGCCGCGCCATAACGGGCGCTCGAGCGGAAACAGGCCTTCGGCCATGACCCGGTCGAAGGCTTCGCCGCGGCATTCGATCCAGTGCTCCGTCCATCCAATGTCGGGATCTGGCGTGAAACGGTGCCAGATGCCCGGAAAAAGCAGCATCACATCACCGGCCTCCACCGTATGCACCACGCCGGGCTCCGGCATTGCTTCCAGCTTGCCGCGTCCGCTGCTGACCAGGGCGAACTGGTAGGCCTGAAGGGTTCTGCCCTTCTCCCAGAGGAAATGATGATCATCGGGGTGGCGCACCGGAGGGTAGGGCGATCCGGGCGCGATCTGCGTGTGACCGGCGGACAGGGCTGTACATCCAAAAGCCGCGCAAAGATCGCTCTCCGGCAGATAGGTGAAGTAATCATTCGGCTCGGTCGTGATCATTTTTTATATTCAATCGATCATTATTCGAAACAGATTGCGCAACGAAGGAGGATCATACGGTGTTAATGTAAGTTGATAAAGGTCAGTTTTCGCATGGCGGAAAGAGTCGCCGGCGCCGGGTCGGGAGAAGCCCGGACTGAGGGAGGAAATGATGGATCATGGCAGCGCGACCGCGCAGGGGTCACGCCCCTTGCGCGTCGGTCTTTTCGGTATCGGTCTGGCGGCTTACTGGCCGCAGTTCGAGGGGCTGGAGGAGCGGCTGCTCTCCTATCTCGCCGTGGTTTCAAGGAAGCTGGAAAGACAGGGAGTGGAGATCGTCAATCTCGGTCTTGTCGATGATCCTGACAAGGCAGTCGAGGCGGGGCACACGCTGCGCAGGGCCGATGTCGATCTGATTTTTCTGCATGTGACGACCTACGCCTTGTCATCGACTGTGCTGCCCGCAGTGCGCCGTCCCGGCGTTCCGGTGATCATTCTGAACCTCCAGCCCGCGCGGGCCATCGATTACCGGGCTTTCAACGCGCTCGGCGATCGCACGAGGATGACCGGAGAATGGCTTGCCCATTGCGCGGCCTGTCCCGTGCCGGAGATCGCCAATGTGTTCCGCCGCTCCGGTATCGAAACCCACCAGGTGACCGGCGTTCTCGAAGGCGATGCGCATGTCGATGCAGAGATCGACGGCTGGATCGAAGCCGCCCGCGTCTCCCACATCATGGCGCATAACCGCCTCGGACTGATGGGGCATTATTACAACGGCATGCTCGACATCTACAGCGATCTGACCGCGCAGTGCGCCGCGTTCGGCACGGTGGTCGACTTCGTCGAGATGGATCGTCTGGCGGCTTTCCGGGAGACCGCGAGCGCGGATGAGATCGCCGAAGCTCGGGCGCGGATCGAACGGGAATTCGACATCGAGGAGGGGTGCGATCCGGAAGAGATCGACCGCGCTGCGATCACGGCGGCCGGGCTTTTCAAGCTGGTCGAGGAACACCGGCTCGGCTCCATGGCCTATTTCTATGTCTCCGAGCCCGGCCATCTGCACGAGGATATCATCGCCTCGATCATTCCCGGCTGCTCGATGCTGACGGCATCGGGCGTACCGGTCGCCGGCGAATATGAGGTCAAGAACGCCCAGGCGATGAAGATCCTGGATTCATTCGGCGCCGGCGGTTCGTTCACCGAACACTACGCGCTCGATTATGACGATGACGTCGTCCTGATGGGCCACGACGGCCCCGGCCACACGGCGATTGCCGAGGGCAGGACCAAGCTTCGCCCGCTGAAGGTCTATCACGGCAAGGTCGGCAAGGGTGTTTCGGTGGAAATGTCGGTGCGCCACGGTCCGGTCACGCTGCTATCGGTGATCGAGCGGGAGGGGCATGTCAGCCTTCTGTGCGCGCAAGGGGAGTCCGTGCCAGGGCCGATACTCGAGATCGGCAATACCAACAGCCGCTATCGGTTCGCAAACGGCGCGCGCGCCTTCACCGAGGCATGGAATGCGGAAGGGCCCGCGCATCACTGCGCGGTGGGTGTCGGCCATATCGCCGACAAGCTGGAGAAGCTCGCAAAACTCAACGGATTGGGATTTTCGCGGGTCGCATGACCCTGTCTCAACCACTCAGGGAGGATCAAGGAGATGAGTGAGACTAGACTGAAGAAACCGGCTGGCGGGGCGATCGTCCTCGCATTGGCCGCCATGGCGACGTTCTCGCCGGTCCAGGCCCAGGAAAAGCCGACGCCGCCGGATGCCGTCGCCGAGTTCAAGCCGATTGAGCCTGGTATCGGCGAGGGGCTGACCATCGGCTTCACCCAGCTTGCGCTCGGTGTGCCCTTTCCCGAGGCGCTTCAGCGCGGCATGGAGGATGCTGCCGAAACGGCCGGGTTCGAGCTGATCACCTGCGACAGCAAGCTCAATGCGGCGGACGCGCTCAACTGTGCCCGTCAGTTCCGCACCCAGAATGTCGACGGTCTCGTGACCTTCCAGGCGGATGTCGCGGCGGCCGCCAACATCTGCGCGGAAGGCCCGCAGGTGCCGGTGATCGCCATCGACATCGAGCAGCAGCCCTGCCAGACCGCCTTTGTCGGCGCGGCCAATGAATATGCGGGCGTGATCGTCGGTAACGAGCTTGGCCGCTACTTCAAGGAAAATTACGATTGCCAGCATGATGCATGGGTTTCTCTGGAATCGCTTGCCGTCGGCGTCGTCAACGATCTCAGGATGGACGGCATGCGCAAGGGCTTCGAGGCCGTTTGCGGACCCGTCAACAACGAGCGCATCATTGATACCGGGGCCGGCGGCCAGGCCGATACCGCCCAGCGGCAGATGATGGATACGCTGACAGCCCTTCCGGGCGCCAGGAAGGTCATCGTCGTCGGCATCAACGAGGATGTCATCACCGGCGCTCTGGCCGCTGCCCGCAGCCAGGGGCGTTCGGATGATCTTTATCTCGGGGTGCAGAACTATGATCCCGGCAATTGCCAGATCTGGACCGCGCCGCATTTCATCGCGACATCGGCCTATTTCCCGGAAAAATACGCGGAACTGATCGTCCCGAACCTGATCAAGGCGATCAAGGGCGAGGCCATTCCCGAACAGATTCTTGTGCCGCATGAAGTGCTGACCAAGGAGAATATGGCCGAGTATTATCCGGAAACGAGCTGCGGATGAGCATGATGCCGCAAACGCCGGAAAACGGCACGGATGTGCCGTTTCTCTCGGTTCGCGGCATCACCAAGTCCTTCGGCCCGATCGAGGTTCTCCACGGCGTGGATCTCGATCTGGCCGCGGGCACGGTGACCGCGCTGCTGGGCGAGAACGGAGCCGGCAAATCCACCTTCGTCAGGATCATTGCCGGTGATCACACGCATGATAGCGGGCAGATCATCATTGACAGACAGCCGCTTGCAATCCGCTCCGTCACTCAGGCGCGCGATGCCGGCATAAGGCTGATCGCGCAGGAGCTTGCCGACGCCCCGACGCTGACGGTGGCCGAGAACATCTCGCTCGGCGAGCTGCCGGCGCGCTTCGGCCTGGTGTCTCGCGGCGAAATGAAAAGGCGCGCGCGCCAGGCGCTGGAAGATCTCGGCGCCGATATTCCGCTCGATGCAAGGGTTTCGAGCCTTCGTCTCGGCGAACGGCAGATCATCGAGATCGCCCGCGCCTCCATCGGCGCGGCGCGCTGCATGATCTTCGACGAGCCGACGGCGGCGCTTTCGGACGCGGAAACCCGGCGTCTTTTCGATCTGATCGCGCGCATGAAGGCGAAGGGCACGGCGATCCTTTACATCACCCACCGGCTGGATGAGGTGTTCGAGATCGCCGACCGCGTCTGCGTCCTGCGCGACGGCCGGGTCTCGCTCAATGCCGACCCCGCGACGGTCACCCAGCCCGAGGTTGTGACCGCCATGGTCGGCCACGCGGTGGAAAGCAATCGGGATGCCTATCGCTATGACAGGGCCGATGAAAAGCCGATGCTTGCGGCACGAGGCTTTTCCGGACGCGGGTTCAGCGATGTCGACCTCACGGTTGCAGCCGGAGAAATTGTCGGCCTCTACGGCAAGATCGGTTCCGGCGTGCCGGAATTTGCCGCGAGCCTGTTCGGAGCCGGCAACCGCCAGGGCGGAACGCTGGAAATCAACGGAAAAACGGAAAATTTCCGCCATCCCGCCGAGGCGATTGCCGCTGGCGTCGGTTTCCTGCCGGCCGAGCGCAAGAGCGAGGGCCTGCTTGGGCCGCGCTCATCGGCGGAAAACCTTGCCGCGCCCAGCTGGGGCCGGCTGTCGCGTATTGGCGCGATCTTCCGCAATGACGAGACGCGGGCCTTTTCCCGTTGGCACGATCCGCTGAAGATCCGTTCAAGCCGGGACGGCGGCGAGATGATCACCACGCTTTCAGGCGGTAATCAGCAGAAGGTTCTCATCGGCCGCTGGCTGGAGAGCGGCGCGAAACTGCTGCTGCTGGTGGAGCCGACGCGCGGCGTCGATGTCGGCGCGCGTGAGGAAATCTATCATGTGTTGCGTGAGCTGGCACGGTCTGGACATGGCATCCTGATTGCCAGTTCCGATTACGAGGACATCACCCAGGTCGCGACCCGCGCACTCGTCATGGTGCGCGGACGGATTGTGCGGGCGTTGCCGCAGGAGGAGATCAGCGTGGCCAGACTGACTGAAGTTGCCGGAGGAGGAACTGATGAACAATAAGACTGCGGCTGCCGTCCTGAAGGGCGATGCGCGCAAGAGCGGGCGCGTCCGTGTGCCTGAATCGGCCGCGCTTCTGTTTTTCCTGGCGCTCGAGATCGTGTTCTTCACCTTCAATTCGCCCTATTTCCTGACCTGGCCCAATTGGGTCAACATCTTCACCGCCATGTCGATCACCGGCATTCTGGCGGCCGGCGGCACCATCCTGCTGATTGGCGGCCAGTTCGACCTTTCCGTCGGGTCCGGCATGGCCTTTGTGGCGCTGATGTTCGCCCTCGCGGCCCAGGCCTTCGGTATCGCGCCGGCCGTGTTCGTCGCGCTTCTGACAGGACTCGGGATCGGTTGCCTCAACGGCTTTCTGGTTACCGTCGTCGGCGTCAACGCGCTGATTACGACGCTTGGCACGCTGGCGATCTTTCGCGGGCTGACCCTTTCGATCGGCGGCGCGTCCTCGGTCCGGGTCAACGGTTTCGACTGGGCGATCATGCGACCGCTCTTCGATATTCCGCTTTCCGCCGCGTTGTTCGTCGTCATCGCGGTCATTGTCGGCTGCCTGCTGGCCTTCAGCGTTTTTGGCCGGACGATCTACGCGATCGGCGCCAATGATACGGCTGCGCGCCTTGTCGGCATCCGCACCCGCACGACGCTGTTCATCGCCTTTCTCGGCTCCGGCCTTTGCATGGCGCTCACCGGTCTTGTCAGCGCCTCGCAGCTCGGCTCGACCTCCGGCACCACGGGTATGGGGCTGGAGCTTGCCGTCGTCACCGCCATTATTCTCGGCGGCACCACGCTCAAGGGCGGCGTCGGTTCGATGTTCGGCACGGTGATCGGGCTCCTGATCGTCGGCGTGCTCAACAACGGCATGACGCTGATGAACATCAATTCGACCTGGCAACAGGTGGCCGCCGGTGCGTTGCTGATCATGGCTGTTTCCTTCGACCAGTTGCGCCAGCGTTTCCTCGGTCGGTGAGCGGGGACGATGAGACAATTTTCGATCCGCGATGGCGTTCCGGTGGTGATGCGAGACGGCGTCACGCTTTGCGGCGATATCTGGCTGCCGGAGGGAGCGGGACCGTTTCCCGTTCTCCTTCAGCGCACGCCCTACAGGCGGGAGGATGTTCATGGCGCGCAATATATCTCGGCGCTTGAGTTTCAGTCGGCGCTTCGACGCGGCATGGCGGTGATGGTGCAGGATACGCGCGGACGGTTCGGTTCCGAAGGCGTATTCGAGCCTTTCGCGCATGAAGGGCGCGACGGCGCGGATACGATTGCCTGGCTCCGGCGGCAGGATTTCTGCAACGGCAAGGTGGGCATGTTCGGCGCGTCCTATGTCGGCGCGACCCAGGTGCTGGCAGCAGCCGAAAATCCGCCGGGGCTTGAAGCCATTGCGCCGCAGCTGACCACCGCCCGTCATGGCGAGACCTGGACCTGGCGCGGCGGCGCTGTGGAACTCGGTTTCCTGATGCTGTGGATCACCGAGGCGCTGGCACTGCCCGACCTTCAGCGCCGGCTTGCCAGCCTGCCAGAGGGTGAGGCGCGGCGGCTCGAAGCCTTCATGGAAAGGCTCAGGCGTGATCCCGAGGCCGCCTTTGCCCGCCTGCCTGTCCTCGATGAGAACCTGATCGCGCTTGCGCCCTATGCCGCGCAATGGTTCGACCATCGCCGCGCCGAGACGGCCGCCGCGGACCGCGAGCATCGCGATGCGCTTTCCAGGAGCCGTGCGGCCATGCTGGTGATCGCCGGGTGGAACGATCTCTTTCTAGAGGGATCGATCGAGCTCTTCGAGACGGCGCGTGCGCGCCATCGGGATGGTTCGGGCTGCAAGGACCGTCTTGTCGTCGGCCCTTGGTCTCATGGCAACCCGAAGGATTGGCAGGGCTCTTTCTGGCATGGGCCGGAGGCCTCGACCGCACCGCTTTCTGACCTGCAGCTTGACTTTTTCGAGGCAATTTTCGCAGGCAGGACGCCTTCCGGCCCGCCGGTGCGGTATTTCCGCAGCGGAACAAACTCCTGGCACGAAGCGCCGGACTGGCCGATCCCGGAAGCCCGGCAATATCGTCTCTATCTCGACGGTGAGGCATTGTCGCAAGAGCCGCCGGCCCGGGACTTCTGTCGTGAATGGATCGCGGATCCCGCCGACCCTGTGCCTACGACGGGCGGCGCCACCTTTCTGCCGGGCCTGTTGCTCGGCCGCAACTCCGGCCCCATGCCGCAGGCGGCTATCGAGGCGCGCCCCGATGTCGCGCTCTTTACATCGCAGCCTCTGTCAGAAAAGCTCGATATTACCGGAAAGGTGGAGGTCCGGCTGTTCGTGCATTCCGATGCCAAGACTGCGGACTGGACGGCGCGGCTTTGCGAGGTGACGCCCGACGGGAACAGTCACGGCATCGTGGATGGCATTGCGCGTTGGCGAAGACCGTCAGGCGGCGAGGGCCCGTTCGCGGTCACCGTAACGCTCGGCCATATCAGCCATGTGTTCGAAGGCGGATCAAGGCTTCGGCTTCAGATCGCCTCATCGAACTTTCCCCGTTTCGACCGTAATCCCCAGGCGGCTATCGCGCCCGAAAGAGCGACGAAAGCCGACTTCTTCGTTGCGCGACAGTCCGTGCATGGCGGGCCGGGAATGGAGGCGATGCTGGTCCTTCCCGTTCTTGAGCGAACGGAAACCTCCCAAGGCAGGACACCCGGCCTGTGAGGAAACCGATAGCATCGCCTGCCTTCCACGGGCTATACTTGCCGGGCAACCGTCGAAGCGGAGCGCCAGGAACGGGCGCTGGGACTGTTGCTGGAGACCGGTCTTGCCCTATTCCAGATCGCGCTTTTCCTGTTTCGGTGCGTTTCTCGGTGCCTGCCCTTTCCGTAAGCCGCAAAAGCGGATAGGGCTCGGGAAAGGCCGAAAGGCTGTGCAATCTCAACGGCCAGGATGACGCGCGATGATGCCGAAGCAATATATCATCCCCGGAATGATGATCCGGGACATGTTGGTGCCGGTGCCGCTCGACTGGTCGAAGCCCGACGGCGCTTTCATCCAGATTTTCGTGCGCGAGATCGTCGATCCGGTGAAGCGCCGCGATGACCTGCCGACGCTCGCCTTCCTGCAGGGCGGGCCGGGCGGCAAGTCGCCGCGGCCCGTCGGCGGCGGCCCCTCCTGGCTCGCCGAAGCGCTGAAGACCCATCGCGTCATCCTGATCGATCAGCGCGGCACGGGCCGCAGCGCCCGCATCGAGGCGGAAACCATGTCGCGCTTTGACAGCGGCGAGGCGGCTGCCGATTACCTGATGTATTTTCGCGCCGACAGCATCGTTGCCGATTGCGAACATGTGCGCAAGAACCTGATGGGCGACCGCAAATGGGAGACGCTCGGCCAGAGCTTCGGCGGCTTCATCACGCTCACCTATCTTTCGCAGGCGCCGGAAGGGCTTTCCGCCTGCTATGTGACGGGCGGCTTGTCCGGGCTGTCTGCCTCGGCGGACGAGGTCTATCGCCGCACCTATCCGCGCGTGGCCGCCAAGAACCGGCAATACCACAAGCGCTACCCCCATGACGCAGGCCTGTTCTCGCGCATCGCCGATCATATCAAGGCCAATGATATTCGCCTGCCCGATGGTGACCGGCTGACCGTGCGCCGGCTGCAGACGCTGGGGATTGCCTTTGGCGGGGCGACCGGCTTTGAAAGCGTGCACTGGCTGATGGACGAGGCCTTCTCCGATCCGGACGAGACGCGCCTTTCCGACGGCTTTCTCTCTTCCGTCATGGCGGCGACCGGTTTTGATGCCAATCCGCTTTATGCCGTTCTGCAGGAGAGCATTTACGGGCAGGGGAGCGCGCCGACAAACTGGGCCGCCGAACGCATCCGCGCCGAATTTCCCCGCTTCCATCCCGATCAGCGACCGCTGATGATGACCGGCGAGATGGTCTATCCATGGATGTTCGAGGAAATCCGCTCGCTGCGTCCGTTCCGCGATGCGGCTGAGGCGCTGGCCGCGCGAACCGACTATCCGCCGCTTTATGATGCGACCCGGCTCTTTGCCAATGACATTCCCGTTGCCGCTGCCGTCTATCACGACGATATGTATGTCGATGCCGGGCTTTCGCTGGAGACGGCCGGGCGGTTGGGCAATTGCCAGGCCTGGGTCACCAATGAATACGAGCATGACGGGTTGCGACAGAGCCCGGACGTCTTTCGCCGCCTGCGCCGGCTCGTAAACGAGCGCGGCGGCCCGCTCTGATCCCCGGTCTTATTTGCCGCGCCGTTCCACCAGATAGACGTGATCGCAGGCCATCACCACTTCCTCGCGCTGGTTCCAGACGCGCACTTCCTCGATGACCCGGCCATGGCCCGGCCGTTTCGGATCATCCTCGCAGCCCGTGATCGTCAGCACGGTGTGGATCGTATCGCCGACGAAGACGGGCTTGGGGAAACGCAGCCGCTCATAGCCATAGGTAAAGGAGAGCGGGTTGATCTCCGAGGCCGACAACCCGATGCCGATGGCAAAGGTCATGGTGCCGTGGGCGATGCGCTGGCCGAAGGGGTGATCCTTCATGAATTCCGCATCCATGTGATGTGGAAAGAAATCGCCCGTATGGCCCGCATGGACGACGAAATCCGTCTCCGTGATCGTCCGCCCATAGGTGCGGCGCTCCTCGCCGACCTTGATGTCCTCGAAATGGCGTGGCCTCTCCATCAGAAACTCTCCTCAAACAGTTTGTTGATCCGGGCAATCGCCGCATGGGCGGTTGCCCCGTCGCTGAGCGCCTCGTTGAGCGCCTGGGAGGCTTCCGCCTGGAAGCGCATATAGCCGTTATGGCGCGGGCGCAGGAAGGAGGTCTCCAGCGTTTGCCGTGTGTTGCGGTAGAAGTCGTGGGTCGCTGCATTGACCGCATCATCGGTCCAGCCGGCGTCATGGCCGGGCTGGCCACCAGCTTCAGGATAAAGCCCGGATTGCACCGCGCCGCCGGCCACCCAATAGGCGTAGTCGATGGCGGCTTGCCTGTTTTCGGAAAAGGCCGAGACGGCGATGCCGGTGCCGCCCAATGCGGAGCCGCAGGGGCCATTCTCGCCGAGTGCCGGAATGTTTGTGAAGGTCAGGCGATGCGGGCGGAAGCCGTCGATAGCGTAGTTCACATAGCCGTAAATATAGGGTGAGAGGGCCGCCTTCGGCTCGGGTTCTGCCAGCGCCTCGAGCACGGCAATCGGGTCCATGGCGAAATTTTCTGCCAGCACCATGCTCGCAAGCTCGGCAAGCCGTTCGTAAACCGCGATGCCGTCATCAACGGCGATCAGCGGCGCTCGCATTTCCGTCTGGCAGGGCGTGCCGGTATTGGCGGCGAGCGTATAAAAGGTCATCAGATTGTGCGGCGGGCGCAGCGGCAGCATGACGCGGCCCTCGCAGGCAAGCGCGATCAGGCTGTCCCAGTCCTGCGGCAGCGCCGCAATCAGGTCCGCCCGATAGGCCATGACCTGTGCTGCGGCATCCAGAGGGAAGGCCCATTGATGGCCGTGGTAGTGATAGCTCGGATAGGAGGCGCCGACGGAGCCTCGAGCAAGTGCTGCCCGTTCGTCCTCGCGACCGGGCACATCGAGCGGCGCCAGGCAGTTTTCCGCCGTGATCTGGCCCACATGCGGATGATCGATGACGATCATGTCATATTGCCGAGCCAGTTCCTCGACCGGAAAGCTCTCGAAATCCTGCAGGCTGCGCTTGTCCCATTCGATTGAAACGCCGGTCTTCTTCTGCCATTCGGCTGCACTTGCCACCATCGGGTCATAGCCGCGCGGATGGCTCCAGGTCATGCCTTTCAGTTTTATGGTCACAGGCCGAACTCCGCGCGAATGGCCGCGGTCTGCTCGCCGATCCTCGGTGCGGCGCGGTCGGTCTGCATGCGCTTGCCGTCGACCCGCAGCGGCGAACGTGTGGTGCGGATCGAAACCCCGTCCTCGCGCGTCACCGTCTGCAGCATGTCGAGCACCTTGAAACCGGCATGGTTCATCAGTTCCGGCCAGTCGAGCACCTTGGCGCACCAGACATCGGCGGGTTCAAGAATGGAGAGCCAGTGTTCCGTCGTTTCGGTGGCAAGGTGTCTGGCGATGATGCGCTTGATGTCGTCGCGCGCGGTAAACCAGAGGTCCGGCTTGCCGCGATAGGGCACCAGAGCATCGAGCTTCAGCACATCGGCCAGCTGGTCGATCGGCATCATCGCCAGCGTCAGCCAGCCATCGGCGGTCTGATAGACGCCGTAGGGGGCGGAGAGATAGGCGTGGGCCGAGCGGAAGGCGGAGCGCTTCGGCGGCCGTTCGCCGTCGTTGAGATGCGTCGTCAGCACCTCGAACTGGAAGTCGATCATCGCTTCCAGCAGGCTCGTTTCCACATGCGCGCCCTTGCCGGTGCGGCCCTGCCTCACCAGCGCGGCGAGAACGCCCTGCGCCAGTGCAGCACCCGCCAGCATATCGGCAATGGCAAGGCCGAAGGGCACAGGGCCCTGGCCGTCATCTCCGTTCAGCCACATCACGCCGGAACGCGCCTGCGCCAGAAGGTCCTGGCCTGGCCGGCTGACCCAGGGGCCTTCATCGCCATAGCCGGTGATCGAACCGTAGACGAGGCCGGGAAAGTCCTTTTTCAGCGTCTCGTAATCGAGCCCGATCCGTTTGATCACGCCGGGTCGAAAGTTCTGCAGCACCACATCGGCCTTGCCGATCAGCTTTTTCAGCGCGGCAAGATCGTCTGGGTCCTTCATGTCCAAGGCCAGGCTCTCCTTGGAGCGGTTGATCGCGTGGAAAATCGTCGAATCGCCGCCGATCTCGGTGTCGGAGAGGTAAAGCCTGCGGGAAAGATCGCCGAGGCCGGGGCGCTCGATCTTGATCACCCGCGCGCCGAGATCCTGCAGGCGCAGAGAACAATAGGGGCCGGAGAGAAACTGGCACATGTCGAGCACCAGCACGCCCTCAAGCGGCAGGTCAGTCTTGTCTGCAGTCATGGTTTTTCCTTGATCGGGGTTGCCGGCCGGGCGCTGCTCTCATAAGCGGCCTCGACCAGCGCCATGGTCTTCCACGCGTCCTCGACGCTTGTCAGAAGGGTGTCGTCCTCGCCGGCGATGAAACGCTGGAGATTGTTCATCACGCCGATGAAGGCGTGCGGAAACCAGGTGCCGGAAAGCGGGATCTCTTCCCAATCGCAGCCCTTTTCGCAGAACCAGAGTTCGTCCGGCACGCCCTTGGGGTAGTCGAGATTGACGCCGAGCGTGGTGATGGCGACGCCCCGGGTGCCCTCGAAACGGAAATAGCAATCCTGGAATTTCGGGCCGAAATCATGGTTGTGATTGACCGACATGACCGCGCGCACGGGCTCTGGATAGTCGAGGATCGCCGATGTACGGGATTGGGAAACCGTGGTGTCGGGATGGCCGAGCGTTTTCGCGTGGATGCCGCGCGGATCGCCGAGGAAATGGCGCATCATGTCCAGATAGTGGATCGAGTGCAGCAGGATCTCGACGCGCTCCATGCCCTTCAGGAATGGCCAGAGATGCCAGGGCGTCATGACGTTGGCGTGCAGCTCGACATCGACGAGGTCACCCAGCGCGCCGCTTTTGTAGAGGTCGTGGATCGCCAGCATCATCGGCGAGAAGCGCAGCTGGAAATTGACGGCCGCCGTCAGCTTCTTCTCGCGGCATGCCTTGAGGATTGCCGTCGCCTCGCCAAGGTCGCGGCCCATCGGCTTTTGCAGAAGGGCTGGCGCCCCTTCCGGCAGTTTCTCGATCACACCCCGATGGGCGACCGGCGGCAGCGCCAGGTCGAAGACGGCGTTTTCCGTCGCGATCGCCTCCTCAAGGCTGGCAAACGGGGTGATCTCCCATTCGGCGGCGAGCCTGGCGGTGCGTTCGGCATCGAGATCGAACAGGCCGGCAACCGGCAGGCCGGCCATGCGATAGGCGGGCAAATGGGCATCGGCGACGATCGAACCGCCGCCGATGATGACGATAGGGCGCGGCGAAGCTGCCGCTGCCCAGCTTTGCGCCGGGCTGCGAGACGTTTTTGACAACCTGCTCCTCCTTCAGGTGAGAGCGTCATTCCTATGTGAATAGATTATTCAAATTTGGATGGAATTCAAGGGCGCGCATGCGGCTCCGTGTGTTTTCCTTGCCGGCGCGTTGCTTGAAAGTGTTGCCGCGTAGCCAACCGTCTGCACTCGACAGGCGCTCCTTTTCGCACTACGAAGCCTTGTTCTCCCGACCAAAGCAATAGTGCGCCCTGCGGGTTTCATGGCGCCAATCCGGCTCGTCGCAACGCCAACAACCAAGAGGATGACCATGAGCGAATTGCCGCCCTGTCCCAAATGCCAGTCCGTTTACACATATGAAGACGGCGCGCTGCTGATTTGCCCTGAATGCGGGAATGAGTGGACGCCGGGGACCGAAGAGAACGGCGAGCCGGAATTCAAGGACGCCAATGGCAATCTGCTGGCCGACGGGGATACGGTCACCGTCATCAAGGACCTGAAGCTCAAGGGCTCAAGCCAGGTTCTCAAGGTCGGCACCAAGGTGAAGAATATCCGCCTTGTCGAAGGCGATCACAATATCGACTGCAAGATAGACGGTTTCGGCGCCATGAAGCTCAAGTCGGAATTCGTTAAGAAGATCTGAGGCCCGTCGCAAGACCCGGCGGCGTGCGGGGATCGCCCCGCACACCGCGCGATCCTGAAGGGCAGAATGCCGGAGACGTCAGGCGAGATGGAAGACGTCTTCCATTTCAATCCACCATTCGCCCTCTTTGGCCGTATCAAGTGGCTTCTGGCAGGGCATGCAGACCGACCACCATTCCTGCGTCTTCGGATCGGCCGCCATCTTCGCCATGTCCGCCTCATAGTCATCGCCGGTATATTCGTAATAGGAAAACAGCAGGTTTTCCGGCTCCCGCAAAAAGATGGTGTAATTCTGGATATTGCACTGCTTGATCATGTCCAGCACCTCCGGCCAGGCATTGGCGTGCAGACGCTTGTACTCGTCAATCTTGTCGGCGTTGAGCTTGATCACCATTCCGATGCGCTGCATGGGTTCCTCCCTTTTGAGCGGTTGGTTTGAACTGGTTGGAGATATCGGCGCCCTGACCGGGCGATCCGGATTTCATGGCGGCATCGCTCACGCCGTCACCCCGGCCTTGAGCCGGGGTCCAGGGCGTTCGGGGGAGAGTGCGCGACAAATGTGAACCTGAAATCCGGCTTCTTTCGATTGTATCCATTCAATGAGAAAGCAGGCGTATTTCTCGCCTGTGGCCCTGGATACCGGCTCAAGGCCGGTATGACGGATTACTGGCGATGCCGAACTACGTGCACTCCTCCCTGCGATCCGGTTCACAGTCAGTGCACTCTAAAGCCGGTAGACCTTCTCCGCATTGACGCTGAACAGTTTTTTCTGCTCGTCCGCGCTGGCATCGGCAACAAGTTCCTTTGCGGCCGCCACCCAGTCTTCAAGGCTTGCAAAAAGCGTGCAGACCGGGAAATCCGAACCCCAGACGACGCGGTCGAAGGTGAAGGCGTCGAGGACGTGGCCGACATAGGGGCGCAGGCTTTCAACGCTCCAGTCCGCGCCGCCATAGGCGATAACGCCGGAGATTTTCGCGGTGACATTGGCAAGCCTTGCGATCTCGCCGATATGATCGCGCCAGGGATCCAGTGCGCCATTCTCGATGTCCGGCACGCCGCAATGGTCGAGCACGAACTGAACCTCCGGGCATTTCTGCGCCAGATCGATGGCGAGCGGCAGCTGGCGGGCCAGAACGCAGAGATCGAATGTCATGTCGTAGGCCGCAAGCCGCCGGATATTCTCGACGAAAGTTTGCGATTGCGAGAGTTCGTCCGGCATGATGTGCAGCACGCGGCGCAGGCCCTTGATCCCGTCGATCGCGGCGATGCGTTCCAGATAGGCGGCAAAATCCGGACTTTCCGGCCGGCCGGCGGCAATCGCGCCGGCAATTCTTTCATGAGCGCCGACGATGAAGGCGCTCTCGGCCTCCATGTCCTTATGCGCGACGTCGACTTCCATGTGCAGCGCCTGCTCGATGCCGAGCTTTTCGGCGCGGGCAAAATAGTCTTCCGCCGTTGCCTGGCGGTCAAGGGCCGGAGCGTCCTTCAGCCAGGGATAGGAGAAGCGGTCCTTGTAGACGAGGTGAAGATGGGTATCGATGATGCGCATTATGTCCTCCCTTGGCCCGCGCGCGGGCAGTCTTGCCTCGGTTTACCCGGCCTTTTCGGGGCCGGCTTGATCTCAGTCCTCCGGCCGTCCCTTCGACAGGCTGGCGGCGGCCGCGCGCACCAGTTCCAGCGTATGGGCGCGATCCTCGCGACCGTCGCGGTCGAGCCGCTCCGTATAGGGCGAGGTGACGACCGCCATCACTGAGCCGAGCGGGCCGATGACGGGTGCCGACAGGTTGGTGACGCCGGCGATCTGTTCCGACGGCATCATCGTGTAGCCATCCCTGCGAATGGGATCGAGCAATGCCTCGACCTCCGCCGACATGGTTTCGCCGGCACCCTTCAGCATCAGCGCCCGGTTTTCGGCCGAGGAGAAGGCGAGGAAAACGAGGCCGGAGCCGGTCGAGGTGAGCTTGAGCTGGGTGCCGACGCGAACGGCGAGCGTCCAGTAGCTCGGCGCGTCCACCTGGGCGACGACGACGGCGGCATTTCGGTCGAACACCACAAGGTGGCAGGACTGGCCTGATTCCTGGGCGACCTGCTGGAGAAGCGGCACCGCCTGGTTCACGAGGCGCCTGAGCGGCGGACGGGCGTGGACCAGCTCGAACATTTTCAGCGTGATCTCGTAACGGTCCTCCGGCGTGCGGCGGATATATTCGCGCCGGACCAGCCGGTCGAGCATGCGGTAGATCTCGTTTGGCGTGCGGCCCAGCGACTTGGCGATCTCCGCCTGGCTGAGTGCGCCGTCCGTTTCCGCCAGCAGCTCGAAAATATCGAGCCCCTTGTCGAGTGCGGGGGCGCGGTAACGGTCGGATTCATCTGTTGCCATGGTCGATCCTCAAGCGGCGGGTGAACTTTTCACCCTGAAATTGCTGCGAAATTGCCGGTCTTCCTGTCCAATATCAAGAGCGCCGTTGACGGCATCGCCGAAATGGTGCTTATATACGAATAGACTTTTCAAATATGGAGGATCAAGTCTTTTCTGGACTTGAAATTGAGGAGGACAAATATGCGAATGCAATTATTGAAGGCGTCGCTCATTGCGTGCTGCGCCGCCGGCGCGCTTGCCGCCGCGGCAAAGGCCGATGATTTCGATTATGGCAGCTTCCCGGACTATACGCTGAAGGTGAAGCTGATTGGCGGCACCCAGTATGAGAAGCTCTATACCCGTATCCCCGAGTGGGAAAAAATGACGGGCGCCAAGGTCGAGATCGTTTCTTCGAAGAACCACTTCGATCTTGACCGCGAGATCAAGCAGGACATTGCCGCCGGTGATATTTCCTGGTGCGTCGGCTCCAACCATACGAGCTTCGCCCCGCAATACGGCAATCTCTATATCGACCTTGCCGAATACATCCCCCAGTCCGAGCTCGACAAATATGTCCAGGGCACGCTGAAGGCTTCCACGGTCGATGGCCGCCTCGTGCAGCTGCCGCGCGTCACCGACGTTTCCAACATCTATTACCGCAAGAGCCTTTATGCCGATCCGGCAAACCAAGCAGCGTGGAAAGAGAAATACGGCACCGAACTTGCGCCGCCGAAGACCTTCGACGAGTTCCGCGACCAGGTGATCTTCTTCGCCGATCCGCCGAACCTCTACGGCACGGCCTTTGCCGGCAAGGACGAGGGAATGTCGGGCCGCTTCATGGAAATTCTCCGCGCCAATGGCGGCGATATGTTCGATGAAGACATGAAGCCGAGCTTCAACTCCGAAGCCGGTGTCGAGGCCCTGCAGTGGTTTGTCGATATCTATGAGGCGGGTGCGGTTCCCGCCGGCTCGGTCAACTATACCTGGGATGATATCGGTCAGGCCATGGCTGCCGGCCAGCTGGCCGTCGATCTCGACTGGCCGGGCTGGGCTGCCTTCTTCGCCGATCCGGAAGCCTCCAAGATCGCCGATGATCTTGGCTATGCCGTCTCGCCCGTCGGCACGTCGGGCAAGCGCGGCGGCTGGTCCGGTTCGCACTCCTTCTCGGTCACTGAAGATTGCGACAACAAAGACGCGGCTGTCTCCTTCGCCGTGTTCATGACCAATGACGAGAGCGAACTGATGGAAGCCATGGCCGGCAATCTGCCGACCCGCACGGCGACCTATGACGAAGTGGTGAAGTGGTTCAACGAAAACGGCAAGGAAAACCTCGCCGAGATGTTCACGGTATGGAAGGGCTCGCTGGATGATGCCCGCACGCCGCCGCTGATCCCTGAGTGGATCCAGGTTTCCAACGTGTTGTGGCCGGAACTGCAGGCCGCGATCGTCGGCGAGAAAACGCCGCAGCAAGCCCTCGACGATGCCGCCGAGGAAGCGACCTACATCATGGAGGATGCGGGCTATTACTGATCCCGCATGATCCTGAAATTCGCCGTCGGCCTTCGGGCCGGCGGCATGATCCGGCGCTTGACCGGCTATTCCTCCCATTCATTATTCATTTCGAAGGCGCGACATGAAGTTTTTCAGGTCCCCGCAGGCGACACCCTATCTTCTGCTGATGCCGGCCATCATCGTCATTCTGGCGGTTGTGCTGGTGCCGCTTCTGGTGTCGTTCTGGACGAGCTTCACCAGCTACAATCTGGTGCGTCCCCACACCCTTTATAACTTTGTCGGTCTGCGCAATTACGAGCGCCTCTGGGGCAATGACGATTTCTGGTGGGCCTTCGGGCGCACCGTCGTGTTCATCACCATCGCGCTGAACCTCGAAATGGTCATGGGGCTCGGGCTTGCGCTGCTCGTCAACCGCATCACCTGGGGCCAGCGCACGCTCAGAACCATCATGATGTTCCCGATGATGTTCTCTCCGATCCTGGTCGGTTTCCAGTTCAAATATCTGTTCAACGATTCCGTCGGTCTGGTGAACAATGCGCTGTTTGCACTGAACCTGATCGACAAGCCGATCCCGTGGCTGGTCAATGGCTGGCTTGCGAACTTCTCGATCATCGTCGCCGAAATGTGGATGTCGACCTCGATCTTCGCCATCCTCCTGATGGCCGGCCTGCTGGCCATGCCGAAGGACCCGATCGAGGCGGCCAAGGTCGATGGCTGCAACGCCCTTCAGGTGTTCCGCCACATCACGCTGCCCTTCCTGATGCCGTTCATCTGGATTGCGATGACGATCCGCTCGCTCGATGTCGCGCGCGCCTATGACATGGTGAAGATCATGACCAATGGCGGGCCTGCCGGGCGTACCGAACTCATCTGGACGCTGATGACGCGCACCGGCTACCAGAACTCGCAGATGGGCATGGCCAATGCCATGGGCTACATCTCCATCCTTCTGTCGATCGCCTTTACCATCATGTTCTACCGCAATCTGTCGAAGGCGCGCGTCTTCATGGGAGGCGCACAATGACGAGCGCAATGACCATCGAAAAACCCTGGCAACGCTGGCTGCTGCGGCTGACATTGTTCATCGCCATGATGATCCTCGTCGTGCCCGGCGCCTGGGTGGTGATGACCGCCTTCCGGCCCAATGTGGAAGTCATGGCGCGTCCGCCGATCTGGATCCCGCAGCAATGGACGCTGAACAACTTTCTCGCCATTTTCGGCTTTCTGCCCGATCGCCAGCAGGGGTTGCCGGTTCCAAGCTATTTCATCAATTCGCTGGTGATCTCGCTGACCTCCACCTTCGTCGCGATCCTTGTCGGCATGATGGGCGGCTATGCCTTTGCCCGCTACCGGTTCAAGGGCAAGGGGGCGCTGTTCCTCTCCTTCATGCTGTCGCGCACCGTGCCCGGCGTGGCGTTGTCGCTGCCGCTCTTTATTCTCTGGAGCAAGATCGGGCTGATCGACACCAAGTTCGGGCTGATCCTCGTCTATATGGCGATCAACATCCCCTTCACGATCTGGCTCACAGACGGCTTCTTCCGCCAGATCCCGGCGGATCTTTCGGAGGCGGCCCAGATCGATGGCTGCACCCGCTGGCAGGCCTTCTGGAAGGTGGAATTTCCGCTCGCCCGTTCGGGCCTTGCCTCCGCCGGCATCTTCGCCTTCCTGACGGCATGGAACGAGTTTGCGCTGGCAAGCCAGCTGACGCGTACTACCGCATCGAAGACCATGCCGGTCGGGCTGATGGATTTTACCGCCCAGTTCACCGTTGACTGGACCGGGATGAGCGCCATGGCGGTGCTGATCATCATTCCCGCGCTCATTCTCACCTTCATCGTACAAAAGCATCTGATTGCCGGACTGACGTTCGGTGGTGTGAAAGGATAATCCCGTGGCCGAAGTGCACCTTTCCAAAATCGTCAAGCGTTACGGATCGCTGGAAGTCGTTCACGGCATCGATCTTGAAGTCGCGCACAATGAATTCGTCGTCCTCGTCGGCCCCTCGGGCTGCGGCAAGTCGACAACGCTCAGGATGATCGCCGGACTGGAGGAAATCTCCGACGGCGAACTCAGGATCGGCGACCGCGTCGTCAATGCGCTGCCGCCGAGATCGCGCAACATCTCCATGGTGTTCCAGTCCTACGCGCTCTATCCGCACATGACCGTGCGCGAAAATCTCGGCTTCGGCCTGAAGATTTCCGGCATGACGCCGGAGGACATCAAGCCCCGCGTCGAGGAGGCCGCCGGCATTCTCGGCCTCGAGCCCTTCATGGAGCGGTTGCCTGCCAATCTGTCCGGCGGCCAGCGCCAGCGCGTGGCCATGGGCCGCGCCATCGTGCGCCACCCGGATGTCTTCCTCTTTGACGAGCCGCTGTCCAACCTCGACGCCAAGTTGCGCGGCCAGATGCGCGTCGAGATCAAGAAGCTGCATCAGCGGGTGAAAACCACCGTCATTTACGTGACCCACGACCAGGTGGAGGCGATGACGCTGGCCGATCGCATCGTGATCATGCGCGACGGCTATGTCGAGCAGGTCGGCACGCCGACGGAGGTGTTCGAGAGACCGGTCAACACCTTCGTCGCCGGCTTTATCGGTTCGCCGCCGATGAACCAGCTTGACGGCGTGGTCGCAAACGGCGCTGCGAAACTGAACGACGGCACGCTGGTGCCGTTGCCGGAAGATATCGCCGCAACGCTTTTCGATGGTCAGAAGGTCGTGGTCGGCTTCCGTCCGGATGCCTTCGCCCCCAAGGGCCACTCGCTGCACGTGGAAGACCGCTCGATCGAGGTCGCGCTGCCGGTCATTATTTCCGAGCCGCTCGGTACGGAGACGATCATCTTCACCGAATTCGGCGGCAAGGAGGTGCAGGCCAAGATGCTCGATCCGCGCCCGCTGGAAGATGGCGAGACGCTGACCTTTACCCTCGACCTCGAACGTCTCCACGTCTTCGACGGCGAGAGCGGCAAGAGCCTGAGGGCCTGACGATGGCGAAGATCGTCCGCGCCGAACTGGTGATGGTGGACCTGAAGCCGAAGGTCACGCGCGTCGACGCGATCCAGTCCTTCGTCTCCCAGGAAACGCCGATCGTGCGTATCACCGATGCCGATGGCGTGACCGGCACCGGCTATTCCTACACGATCGGCACGGGCGGTCCATCGGTAATGGCGCTTCTGGAAAAGACGCTGCTGCCGGCGATCATCGGCCGTGAGGCATATGACATCGAGCGCATCTGGCGGGATCTTTCCTTCCTGACGCACGCGACCACGGTCGGCGCGATCACATCGATCGCGCTTGCCGCCATCGACACCGCGCTCTGGGATCTCAAAGCCGTGAAGCTCGGTCTGCCGCTTCACAAGTTGGCCGGCGGGGCGAAGGACGAGATACCGCTCTACACAACGGAAGGCGGCTGGCTGCATCTGGAAACCGAAGCGCTTGTCGCCGATGCGATCGAGGCGAAGGCAAACGGCTTTTCCGGCTGCAAGCTCAAGGTCGGCCGCCCGCTGTCGGAAGACGTCGCGCGCATATCGGCCGTGCGCGAGGCGGTCGGCCCGGCTTTCGAGATCTTCACCGATGCCAATCAGGCCTTTGCCGTGGATGAGGCCGTGCGCCGGGCCGCCGCCTATCAGCGGCTCGATATCGGCTGGCTGGAAGAGCCTTTGCCCGCAGACGATATCGAGGGCCACGCCGTGCTCTCAAGGCACACGAGCGTGCCGGTTGCCGTTGGCGAAAGCCTTTATTCGGCGCTGCATTTCCGCGAATATCTGGAGCGGCGGGCCTGTTCCGTCATCCAGGTCGATGTCGGGCGCATTGGCGGCATCACGCCCTGGCTCAAGGTTGCGCATATGGCCGAGTGCTTCAATGTCGCCGTGGCGCCGCATTTCCTGATGGAACTGCATGTTTCGCTGTGCGCGGCCGTGCCCAATGCGCGCTGGGTGGAATATATTCCGCAACTCGATGCGATCACGCTTGAAGGCATGACCATTCGTGATGGCCGCGCCATTGCGTCCTCCGCGCCGGGCCTTGGCATCGCATGGGATTTCGAAGCCATCGGCCGCATGGCCGTCGAGGGTTCGCAAAAGACAATCAACTGACGTTCAAGGGAGCGATCATGACCGACCTTTCAGGAAAAACCTGCTTCATCACCGCCGCCGCCCAGGGCATTGGCGCGGCATCGGCCAAGGCCTTCGCGAAGGCGGGCGCCAGGGTGATCGCAACCGATATCAATGCCGAGAAGCTGAAGGAGCTCGAGGGTATCGAGAACGTCTCGACGCGGCTCCTGAACGTGCTCTCCGATGAAGCGGTCACCATCGCCGCCCGGGAGATCGGCCAGGTCGATATCCTGTTCAATTGCGCCGGCATCGTCCACAACGGCTCGATCCTCGAGAGCAATGACGGCGACCTCGACCTTGCCTATGACCTCAACGTCAAGGCCATGGTGCGCACAATCCGTGCCTTTCTGCCCGGCATGCTGGAGCGTGGCGACGGGGCGATCATCAACATGTCCTCGGTTGCCTCCAGCATGAAGGGCGTGCCAAACCGCTTTGCCTATACCACCACCAAGGCGGCCGTTCTCGGCATGACCAAGTCGGTTGCCGCCGATTATGTCGCCAGGGGCATCCGCTGCAACGCCATCTGCCCCGGCACTGTCGACAGCCCCTCCCTGCAGGACCGCCTGAAGGCGACCGGCGATTATGAGAAGGCGCGGACCGATTTCATCGCCCGCCAGCCGATCGGCCGCATCGGCACGCCGGAGGAGATCGCCGATCTCGCCGTCTATCTCGCCGGCGCGACCTACACCACCGGCCAGGCCTACGCCATCGACGGCGGCTGGACCTGCTAATCCGCACCGACAAGAAACGAAGTTCAGACCATGACCGAAATCACCGGACTGTCCGTCCACGACCTGCGTTTTCCGACCTCCGCCAAGCTCGACGGTTCGGATGCGATGAACCCCGATCCGGATTATTCCGCCGCCTATGTTGTGCTCAAGACGGATGGCGAAGTTGAAGGCCACGGCCTGACCTTCACCATCGGCCGCGGCAATGAAGTGGTTTGCGCCGCGATCGCAGCCCTCGAAAATCGCGTGAAGGGGCTGAAACTCGGCTGGATCGCCGAAGATCCGGGCCGTTTCTGGCGTCATGTGACCGGCGACAGCCAGTTGCGCTGGATCGGGCCGGACAAGGGGGTAATGCATCTGGCAACCGGCGCTGTTGTCAACGCCGTCTGGGATCTGATGGCAAAGGCTGCCGGAAAGCCTGTCTGGCAGTTCGTCGGCGAAATGACGCCGGAACAGCTCGTCTCCATCATCGATTTCCGCTACCTGACCGACGCGATCACGCCGGATGAGGCGCTCGCGATCTTCCGCAAGGCCGAGGCGGGCAAGGCGGAGCGCATCGCGGAGCTGAAGAAGAACGGCTATCCCTGCTATACCACCTCAGCCGGTTGGCTCGGCTACAGCCACGACAAGCTGCGCCGTCTGGCACAGGAGGCGGTCGATGCCGGCTTCACCCACATCAAGATGAAGGTCGGGCAGGACCGCAACGAGGATATCGCGCGTCTGAAGATCGTGCGCGAGGTGATCGGCGAGGACCGCACGCTGATGATCGACGCCAATCAGGTCTGGGAAGTCGACGAGGCCATCGACTGGGTGAAGGCGCTTGCGCCTTTCCGGCCCTACTTCATCGAGGAGCCGACAAGCCCTGATGATGTCGCCGGCCACAGGAAGATCCGCGAGGCGGTGGCCCCGATCAAGGTCGCGACCGGCGAAATGTGCCAGAATCGTATCCTGTTCAAGCAGTTCATCGCCGGCGGCGCCATCGACATCGTCCAGATCGACGCCTGCCGCATTGGCGGGCTGAACGAGGTGCTTTCGGTTCTGGTGATGGCGGCGAAATACGGTCTGCCGGTCTGGCCGCATGCCGGCGGCGTCGGCCTTTGCGAATATGTCCAGCATCTGTCGATGATCGACTACCTCGTTGTCTCCGGTACCAAGGAAGGCCGGGTTATCGAATATGTCGATCATCTGCACGAGCATTTCCTCGACCCCTGCCGGATTGCGGACGCGGCCTATATGCCGCCGGAAATGCCGGGCTTTTCGATTGAGATGAAGCCGGAAACGCTTCATAACTACGCACACCCGACGCCCCGGGCGTCGTAATACGGGAGAATTGACATGAAACTGCTTCGTCTTGGCGCCAAGGGCGCTGAACGACCCGCCATCCTGCATTCCGATGGCACCTACCGCGACATTTCCTCCGTCGTCGTCGACATTGCCGGCGAGACGCTGACGGCCGCCGGGCTGGCGCGCATTGCCGCTGCCGATATCGGCAGCCTGCCGGTTCTGCCGCAGTCGAGCCGCATCGGCCCCTGCGTCGGCAAGGTTGGCAAGTTCATCTGCATCGGCCTCAACTATGCCGACCATGCGGCCGAAACCGGCGCCGACATTCCGAAGGAGCCGATCGTGTTCATGAAGGCGACCAGCGCCATCATCGGGCCGAATGACGAAGTTCGTATTCCGAAGAATTCGAAGAAGACCGACTGGGAAGTTGAACTCGGCGTCGTCATCGGCAAGGAAGCATCCTATGTGGACGAAGCCGACGCGATGGATCATGTCGCCGGATACTGCGTCGTCAACGACCTGTCCGAGCGCGAATTCCAGATCGAGCGTTCCGGCCAGTGGGTGAAGGGCAAGAGCGCCGACACATTCGGTCCGATCGGGCCTTATATGGTGACGCGCGATGAAGTCGAAGACCCGCAGAACCTCGCCATGTGGCTCGAGGTTGACGGTCACCGCTACCAGGACGGCTCGACCAAGACGATGATCTTCGGCGTGCAGCACCTCGTCAGCTATCTATCGCAGTTCATGAGCCTGCAGCCCGGCGACATCATCACCACCGGTACGCCGCCCGGCGTCGGTATGGGCATCAAGCCGGAACCGGTCTATCTGAAGGAAGGCCAGACGATGAAGCTCTCCATCGAAGGCCTCGGCGAACAGAGCCAGAAGACGGTCGCCTGGAACGCCTAACGGTTCTTTTCCGGTGGCGTGGCATTCGCTTCGCCGCCGGTCCTTGCGCCGGTCAGGTAATCCTGTCGACGGCGAACTGGACGAGCGATCGCAGATGGGCGGCCATCGCCTGCCGGGCGCCTTCGCTGTCGCCTTGTTCTATCTTCTCAAGAATGTCCTCGTGCTGGCGGATATCCGGCTCCAGTCGCTCGGCCAGCCGGTCGACCTCGAACAGCTTCGTTGTCACCCGCAATGAGCGGATGATCCCGGCAACAACCTGATTGCCGCAAAAATCCGTCACCAGATCATGCACCACCTTGTCGGCGGCCCAGTGCTGTTCCGGGTTATAGGCATGACCGCCCTTCAGCGCCGCCGTCATCGCCTTTGCCACGGCCAGCCGGTCCGCGGGAACATGGCCAGCGCACATGAAAGCGGCTTCGGATTCGATGATTTCTCGCGCTTTCAGGCTTTGCAGATATTCCTTGAGATCGACCTTGCGCACGACGAAGGACTTGGTGTTTGGCTTGACGAGCTGCCCCTCGATTTCAAGCCGTTGCAGCGCCTGACGCACGGGGGTCCGGGAAATGCCGAGATAGGCGGCAAGGTTCTGCTCGACCAGCACTTCACCACTCTTGAGCTTCTTCTGCTCGATCAACCGCGCGATCTCTTCATAGGCCAGCGTTGCGCGGTTCCTGGCAGGCTTTGGTGACAGGAGAGGCGTGTCTTCACTCGCTGCGGTCGCCGGTTCGTTTTCAGCTGTCATGCCCATCGGCTCATGCCTCTTCCCGAACCGGCTCCCTGCTGTGGCACAGCTTCCGATTCGTCATCTCGTTCTTGCTAACCGGGATTTAGCATGTCGTTTGCGCCCGGACAAAAATCAGATCGCCTCGGCCTCGCCATATGTGGCGATGAACAGGGCGGTTGCCGCGATCATGTCGAAAAATTCGTTGCGGTCGACCCATTCATCGCAGAAGCCGTTCTGCGTTAGGTTCCCGCATAACGCGCCGAACCCCACCGCCGGAATGTCCTTCTGAACGAAGGGATTGCGGATATCGCTGCCGGTGTGAAGCGCGTTGAGTTCCGGCATCTTGCCGCAAACCGCCTTCAGGCAGGCGCCAAGCGCGCTGAACAGGGGGGCGTTCCGGTCGACTTCGCAAGGTGATACGCCGGTCAGGAAGGTGAGTTTCGGCGGATGAACGCCAAGCCAGTCATCGCCTCGCGCTGCCGTTTCCAGCGTGGTCTCGACCTCGCGCATGACCGACTGGAGCGCCTCGCCGGGCGGAAAGGAGAGGGCGGCGGAGAAGGTGCAGCTTTGCGGGTAGCGCGCAAGCGCGTTCGGCTTGCCCATCGCCATGTGCGAGATCATCAGGTTGGTGGCGCGTCCAACCGCCTTTTCCAGAACCGGATGCCGCACCCGCTGCGCCCGTTCACCATCCATTCGGCCGAGGGCCGCAATCAGTTGCTGGGCCTTTTCCAGTGGGTCGATGCCTTGATGGGCAAGGGCGGTCTGCAATGGTTCCGTCGTCGGTGGCTGGCGGCCTTCCACGGTGACCGAAAATTCGACATGACCGGAGGAAAGCCCCTTGATTTCGCCAAGCCCCGCGCCGGATTCGGCCGGG
The DNA here is from genome assembly GCA_963676545.2 of uncultured Martelella sp. Lineage (GTDB taxonomy): Bacteria > Pseudomonadota > Alphaproteobacteria > Rhizobiales > Rhizobiaceae > Martelella. Next base: position 244,042 of record CAXXRG010000004.1, read on the forward strand.
TGCAGATAGACAGCGACATCGGCCTCAACGCCGTGATTGCAGAGAAGCGCCGCCGTGCCGCGCGCCAGCGCCTTGCTCGGCGCGGAGGCGAAGATCACCTCGACATCGGACGGCATCGCGATCGCTTTGAGGATGGCGGGAAGGGTCGCCATGGCGGCAACGCCCGCCAGATCATCGGCAATGCCCCAGCCATGCATGCGCCCGTCCGTGATGTCGAGCGTGAAGGGATCGCGCGACCAGCTCTCCGCTGCGCTCACCCTCTCGGCATCGGGATGGGCAAAGACGAAGATCCGGCGTCCGGCATCCGGCTTGCCGAAGCGGGCGACCACTGCCGTCTCTTCGTGGCCGGGTATCAGGGAAGGGTGGGCAAACTCGTCGACGAGGCTTACCGCTTTCGGGCGGTAACGGACGGTCTCGATCCTGCAGCCGCTTTCGGAGAAATGACCGGCAATAAGGCTCTGGACATTGCCGCCGCCGGTCTTCTGGTCGGCAATCAAAGTGCCGAGAAGGGCGAGCGTCTCGTCCTGCCGGTTCTCGACCGCCCTCTTTGTTTTGGAAACGCGTTCTGTCGCGGCGGTCATGGCGGCTCCTAGAACAGGATGGCTTCGTTACGGGCGGCAAGCATGGCGAGGATCGAATAGGCCGTGTGGTCCGGGCCTTCCGGGGGGCTGTTGCGATAGGGACCGATATCAAGCCGGATCGGCGCGCCGAGGCTTTCGATATCGAGCGCGTAGCGCATATTGCCGACGACGGGATCGCCGACGAGCTCGATAAGCGTCTCATCGAGGCCGACGCCCGCCAGCGCAATGCCGACGGCGGCGTTGAGATTGAAGGGAAAGCGCGAGGCTGCGGCGCGGACAGAGCCTTCGAAGAAGGAGCCGGTAAACTGCAGCACATCGGCTTCTCCGGCGATACTGGACCAATGGGAGGGCAGGTAGGTTTGGCGAAAGCGGACCTTGTCGATCCCGGCCTTGCGCGCGACGCGAAGCAGGGGCAGCGCGACGGCAGCGCCGGAGGGGATGCAAAGCCGGCCCGGTCCCTCGTCAGCGGCAATGCGCAGGCGCATCTCAACGGCGGGATCGGTGAAGGCGGTGAGCGAAAGCGCCACGAGATCGATGCCTGCGGCAAGGATATCGGCACCGGCGGCGGCAAGCGCTGCCGGCGCGGCGCATTCAACCACAAGGTCCGGCTCTGTCGCGAGCGCTGCGTCGAGGTCGGGGAAGACGCGGATGGCCGGATTTTCGAGATCGTCGACGGCTGCCTGAGTGTCTCGCGCCACGACACCGGCGAGGACCGGGTCGCTGTCACTGGCGCAGAGCGCGCGGGCGACGCGCCGGCCGATGCGTCCATAGCCGAGGATGATGCAGCGTTCGCGATTGGCGGATGATCTGGCAGGCATGGGAGAACCTTTGATTGTGCAGCCGGCGCAGGGGGCGCAATGCGCCGGCTGTCGTTTTTATGGGTAATTGCGTTATTGCGGGCCGGGGCCCTGGATGGCGAAGCTGTCGCCATCAATCTTCAGCACGCCGTAGCGGTCGAAGAGCTCGTCATAATAGCCTTCCGCCTTCAGCTCGTTCAGCGCTTCGACGGCGGCATCCGCCAGGTCCTTGTCGGCAAAGGCAAAGGTGGCTGTCTGCGGAAAGAGACCGGAGACGGCGCGGGTGAACTCGCCACGCTGCTGCCAGTACATGGCCGTGGCATCGATCGAGGTTGCGGCATCCACCTGGCCGGCGCGCAACGCCTGGAAGGCCTCGGCGAAATTGTTGAAGGTGCGAACGGTAATGCCTTCGAGCCCCTTTTGCTCAAGCATCTCGCTGACCTCGCGGGTGCGCTTCTCCTCGACGCCGCCAAGCTCGACGCCAACCGAACGACCGGAGAGGTCTTCCCAGCTTTCAATGCCGAGCGGATTGCCTGCCTGAACGAGGAAGCTGATCGCCGCCTGTTCGTAGGGGACCATATACATCAGCTTGGAACGCTCTTCGGTGAAATAGATGCCCGTGTTGATCATGTCCCAACGCTTTGCAGCAAGGCCCGGCACCATGGCGGCGAATTCAATGCGGATATAGTCCGGCTCCAGGCCGAGCTTTTCGGCAAGGGCATTGCCAAGCTCGACGCGCATGCCCTGAAGCTCGCCCTTGTCGTTGACATATTGAAGCGGCGGCAGCGTCGGGTTGATCGACATGGTGAGCTTGCCCGGCGTGATCGTGTCGAGCGCGGGGGCGGACTGGGCGAGAGCAGGCGTGGACGCCGCCATCAGCAGGCCGGCAAGCCCTGCTGTGGCGGCGAGAAAACGGCGGCGAGCCGATGTGAAAGACATTTGCGTTCCCTTCTGGATTTTATCGTTCGGCAGAACAGTTTTCGGCCTGCTTGCGCTCGTCCGTCAAACTGTATATCAATTGTATACCGTAAGTGCACAATAAGGGCAAGCGGTGTGCGCAAGGCATGGCCGGCTCGTGATCAGGAAGACAGGAATGGCGTTGTGACGACAGACGATCTTCGAAAGGGTTATGTGCAGACTGTAATGGGTCCGATCCGTCCGCAGGCGCTCGGCCCGACGTTGATGCACGAGCATTTGCTGGCGGATCTGACGCCGCTTGCAAGGCGCGGTGGAGAGGAAGTCGAGATCACGCTTGAAAATGTCTTCGACGTGAACTGGCGGCCGAACGACTATCCTGGCAATCACCGTCTGCAGGACGAGGCCGTGGCGGCGCGCGAGGCGAAGTGGTTCCGCGCGGCCGGCGGCGGCACGATTGTCGACGTCACGACGGGCGGGATCGTGCCGGATCCTGAAGGCCTTGCGCGCGTGGCAAGGGCGGGTGGCATCAATATTGTTCTTGGCGCGGGGTTCTATACCGAGCCGTTCCTGGACGCCGACACCTTGGCGCTCTCGGAAGATGCGCTCTTCGAAACCATGCTGGCGCAGATGCGGGAGGGGCAGAACGGCATCCGCTGCGGCATCATCGGCGAGATTGGCTGTTCATGGCCGCTCACGCCGTTCGAGGCCAGGAGCCTGGCAGCCGCCGCCCGCACCCAGCGCGAGACCGGCGCGACGATCACGGTGCATCCCGGCAGGCATCCAGACGCCCCGCATGAGATTCTCGACATTCTGGAGCGGAATGGCGCCGACATTGCCCGGGTGATCATCGACCATATGGAGCGCACGCTGGAGGAGACCGAGGTGCTGGCGCTCGCAAGACGCGGCTGTGTGGTCGAATATGATTTCTTCGGCATCGAGCAATCGAACTACTGGCTCGGCATCCTCGATCTTCCGACCGACTGGATGCGGATCAGGACGATCGCCAAGCTTTTCGACGCCGGCCTCGGTGAGAGGGTGACGCTGTCGCACGACATCTGCACGCGCAGCCGGCTGCAAAGTTATGGCGGCCACGGCTACAGCCATCTGTTGCGCAATGTCGTGCCGCTGATGAAGGACCGGGGCTTTGGACACGGGGAGATCGATCAGTTGCTGGTCGAAACACCTCGCCGTCTTCTCACCCTGCCGGGCTGAGAGGGCGCGCCGCAGGCGACGCGCCCTTCCGTTTCAGTCTTCCGCCACTTCGAAGCGGATGTCCTGCGCGCCTTCCCACAGCGTCAGCCGACCGATCTCGGGCAGCTTGTCGAGGTTAGACGTAATCGTGATGAAATGGTTGCCGGCAAGCTGGCCCATCTTGGAGGAGAAATCGACGCCGCCATAGGCGAGCAGGATTTCCGTCTCGGAAATGCCGCCGGGATAAAGAATGATATGGCCGGGGGCGGGGTGGCTGGTGTGGTTCTCGTAGGAGACGCCGAAATCCTTCTCGCCGAGCGGGATCCACACGCCTTCGCCCGACCAGCGCACATGCACGACCTGGCCGGTGAAAGGCATGTGCTTCAGGAACGCCTCGACGGTTTTCGGGGCCTTCTCGGTTTCCAGAACGGCATCGAATGTGTGCGGGCCGGCGGTGATCTTCAGTTTCATGTTTTGCCTTGCTTTGCTTTGTTTTCGGTTGGGTGTCTTTAGCGCCTTCAGTGCTGCAGGATCTTGCTCAGGAAAGCGCCGGTGCGCGGGTTGTGATTGCCGGCGAAAAAGTCCTCGCTCGGCCGGTCCTCGACGATCTCGCCCTGATCGATGAAGACGACGCGGGTGGACACCCGGCGGGCAAATCCCATTTCATGGGTGACGACGATCATCGTCATGCCGTCCCTGGCCAGATCCGCCATCACGTCCAGCACTTCGGAGATCATTTCCGGATCGAGCGCCGAAGTCGGCTCGTCAAACAGCATGGCAATCGGGTCCATGGCGAGCGCGCGGGCGATAGCGACGCGCTGCTGCTGGCCGCCGGAAAGCTGGCCCGGATATTTCTGCGCCTGGTCGACAAGGCCGACGCGATCGAGAAGCTGCATCGCCTTGGTGTTGGCTGCGCCGTCGGAACGACCGAGCACGAGCTTCTGCGCCAGCTTGATATTCTCGATCACCGTCAGGTGCGGGAAGAGCTCGAAATTCTGGAACACCATGCCCACCCGTGCGCGGAGCTCGGTGAGATCCGTCTTCGGATCGCCGACCTCGATACCGTGGACGCGGATCGAGCCTTTCTCGAACGGTTCAAGACCGTTGATGCACTTGATGAGGGTGGATTTTCCTGACCCCGACGGCCCGCAGACAACGACGATTTCGCCGCGATCCACCTTGGTTGTGCAGTTTTTCAGGACGTCGAAATCGCCATAGGACTTGGTTACGCCGTTGATCTCTATCATCTGGTGTTTCCCGAAAAGCGTTCGATTGAAAAGGGAGCCATGTCGAAACCGGCATCCTTGCCGAGAATGCATCTGGCCGTTGTCTGCCCGACGAGCGGGCCAAGCGTGTAGCCGTTCGAGGTGACGGCGTTGTAGAAACCGGGGCAGGCGGGGTGTTCGCCGAGGATCGGCGCGCCGTCTATATTGATGTTCATCGCTGCCCAGCTGCGGATCACATGTAATTTGCGCAGGCCCGGCACCACATGCTGGGCGACCCAGAGATTGCCCTCCAGGCTCTCCGGCAGCGGGCGCGGATGTTGGTGGACGGGATCGAGTCCCGCCGTCCAGCCGCCGCCGATGATGAAATTGCCGTTTGCCGCCTGTTTCAGCGTCAGGTGCCGGTCGGCATGGGCGACAAGCGCGGTGATCGTCGGCGCCGCCGCCTCGGTGACCACCATCTGCAGCGGCGCGCCGAAGACCGGCACATCAAGCCCGAGCATGGCGCCGACCCTTGAGGCGAAAGCACCCGCGGCATTGACGACGCGCTTCGCCTTGATGGTGCCGCGTGAGGTGGCCAGCGTGAAGCCATCAGTGCCGCGTTCGATCGCCGTGACGGCGCAGCGGTCGAAAAGCTGCGCGCCGTGGCGCCTTGCCTCCCGCAGCGCGCCCTCGGTCGCCACCAGCGGGTTGATCTTGCCTTCCTGCGGGCAATAGGCAGCGCCGACGAAGCGGTCGGAAAGGGCGGGTTCGAGATTGCGAAGATCGCTCTGTCCGATCACATGACAGGAAATGCCCGCGCGCCTTTCGACCTCGGTCTTTTCCTCAAGGAAACGGAGATGCGCCTCGGTTTCGGCAACCATCAGCCCGCCGGTGATCTTCAGTTCGAAATCGCGGCCGGCTTCCTTCTCGAGCGTCTGCCAAAGCGCAATCGATTCCCTCTGCAATGGAAGGGTGCGGGCTGCCGGGCCGCCGCCGGCTTCGGCGCGCGCGCCATGGTCGAAGGACAGAAGCTGGGCATGGAGACTGCCGGCATTGCCGCCGGAAGCGACAGCGTTCGGATAGGCATGTTCCAGTACCACGACATCCTCGCCTGCGCGCGCCAGAAACAGGGCTGTCGAGATGCCGGCAATGCCGCCGCCGATGATGACGGTCGCGGCCCTTGAGAGCGGCAATGGCTCGTCGGCCTGCAATGGCGGCCGGTCGGGCAACATCGCATGTCTATGGCCGCCCCATTCGCCCTTTTCCACGGCAAGGGCCGCAAGCGGTATGGGTCTGAGCGGCATTTGCGGAGCGAGAAAGCCGTTCGTTTGTGAAGGCCGGGTCTTGCCGGCATTGGCGATTTCCGCCAGCGCCTTGCTGCAATAGCGCGACTGGCAGCGCCCCATTCCGGCGCGGGTGAGCCGCTTCAGGCTGGCGATATCGCCAATGCCGCGATCGACGAGCTCGTTGAGCGCTTTCAGGCTGACGCCCTCGCAACGGCAGATGATCGTGTCTTCGTCCGGCGCGGATGCCGCTCCGGTGGCCGGTGTAAAAAGACGCCAGAGCGCCTTCTGGAAGCGGCGGTGGCGCGCCAGGCTGCGGATCTCCGCGGCCGTATCGACGGTCGCACGACCGCCCAGCGTCTCGATGAGTGCCGATGCGGCCAGCCGGCCCTCGCTCATGGCGACGAAAGCGCCGCCGAAGCGCGCCGCCTCGCCGATGACATGAATGTGGGAAAGCGATGTCCTGCCGGTTGCATCGGTGATGGTTTCAAGCGCGCCGTTCCGTGGCTCATGCGCGCAACCGAGCAGGCGTGGCAATTCATTGGAGGCGGTGAAATGGCCGCCGATCAGCACCGTGTCGGTGGGGATCGTCGTTTTTTGGCGCGCATTCTCGATCGTGACGGTTTGAACGGCGTCAACGCCATCGATTGCCGCAAGGCGGCTCTTCCAGTGGATTTTCACGCCTGCAGCGCGCAGCCGTGCAAGCTGGGCTGTGCCGGCAATGGCAAGCGCGCGGTCGCTTCGCAGCAGGTCGAGCCCTGCCATCGGCTGGCTGAAGGGCGAGGCGGCCTCCTCGACAATGGCGGCGACCTTACCGCCCGCGCGGATGATTTCGAGCGCCACCTGGAAATTCAGCGGCCCGTTGCCGGCGATCACGACAGAGCGGCCGGCGAGCGTGCCATAGCTGCGCAGCAGCGTCTGTGCCGCGCCCACCGTCATCGCGCCGGGCAAGGTCCAGCCCTTGATTGCGGGCGGGCGTTCATGGGCGCCTGTTGCGATAATCAGCGCCCGCGCCCGGCAGTAAAAGGCGCCATCGGGACCAAGGCAGGAGAGCACGGTGCGCCCGTCTTCCTCGTGAAATCCGCCCCAGACCAGCGTTTCGTGGCGGATCGTCACGCCGGCGTCGCGCACCCGCGAAATCAGCGCCGCGCCGTCGCTTGCCTGACGGTCTGAGGAAAGGGCAGCCTTTGCGGCAGCGGTCACGGGCTGCTTGTAAAACTGCCCGCCGGCCTGATGACGTTCATCCACGATGACGACATCGAGCCCGCTAGCCGCCGCAATTTCGGCGGCCGCAAGCCCGCCGGGACCGGCGCCGATAATCATCAGGTCGGTGTCGATGGTCTCGATTGCGTCCGGAAGCTGCGCGAGGTCGGCCAGCGCCGCATCAGCGATCTGCGGCCGGGCTTCCTGGTGCGAAAGCGTCATTCCGTCCTCGACCCGGCGCATGCAGGCGCGTTGGCTCACCTTGCCGTCAATCGTCACCAGACAATCCTGGCAGGTGCCCATGCCGCAGAAAAGCCCACGGCCTTCGCCCTTCACGCCGCGCGAAAAGCCGTGGCAGCTTGACGCTTCGAGCGCGGCCGCCACAGTGCTTCCGGCATCGGCGACAAGCAGCGTACCGTCAAAGGTGAGCCGCACCTTTTTTGCGGCGTTCGTGGCGGCATTTGAACGGTCGGCCATGGGGCTGCTCTCAGTTCGTGAAGCTGAGGCCAAAGGCCTCAACCAGCGCCTTCATCTCGGCGTCGCGGTCGTCGGGCAGCGGCAGGCGCGGCGGACGGGGCGGACCGGCCTGGAAGCCCATATGGGTCAGCAGCGATTTGGAGCCGGCGACATAGGCCTGGCCGCCGACGGCGTTGATGATCGGAAGCCATTTCAGATAGAGCGCGCGCGCCTCGTCATATTTCTTCTCGTCCGCCACCAGTTCGAAGATCCGCGCCATCGGGCCGGGCGCGACATTGGAGGCGACCGCGACCCAGCCTTTGGCGCCCATGACGAAGGATTCGTAGCCCATGATGCCGCCGAATACGGTCATGTTGTCGCCGACGCCGCGAATGATGTCGCGCACGCGGAAGATCTCGAGCGTTGATTCCTTGATGTAGTCGCAGCCGTCGATCTCGGCGATGCGGGCGACAAGCGCCGGCTTCAGGTCGACATTGGCGGTGGCCGGATTGTTGTAGACCATGACCGGGATATCGATCGCGCCGGCGATTTGCCGGTAATGCTCGACCAGTTCATCGTCGGTCGGGGTCGAATAAAAGGGCGGGATCACCATCACGCCATCGGCGCCCATCGCCTGCGCTTCGCGGCTGAGGCGCACGGCCTCGCGGGTATCTTCCGCGCCGGTGCCGATGAGAACGGGAACGCGGCCTGCCGCTGTCTCGATCACGGTGCGGGCAACGGCATCGCGTTCTTCCTGGCTGAGCGACAGGAACTCGCCGGTCGAGCCGAGCGGGATCAGACCATGGATGCCCTCTTTGATCTGCCAGTCGGTAAAGCGTGCCATCGCATCGAGATCGAGGCTGCCGTCATCGGCAAGCGGCGTGATCATGACGGTATATACGCCGCGAAAAGTCTTGGTCATGTGAGTGGTCCTGTCAATTCAGCGCTTCTCAGAGAGCGTCAACCGCGAGTCCGACTGGCCGAAATGCCGTTCAATTCGAACCTGGATAAGATCCCAGAGCGTTGTCAGTATGAGGTAGTAGATCGCCGCCACGGCGAAGAGTTCGAGCACCATGAACTTCTCCTGAATCAGGATCTGTGTCCGGCGCAGAAGCTCCTCCATCGAAATGACAGAGGTGACGGACGTGGTTTTCAGAAGCCCGTTCACGGAATTGCCGAGCGGGGGAATGATGATGCGGAAGGCCTGCGGCATGATGATCTTGCGCATGATCTGCCGCTCCGACATGCCAAGCGCGCGGCCGGCGCGCGACTGCCCCTCCGAGACCGCCTCGATGCCGGAGCGGATGATTTCGGCAAGATAGGCCGCCTCATTGAGCGAAAGGCCGAGGAGGGCGGCTTCGGTCACCGAAAAGCGAATGCCGATCACCGGCAGCGCCGTGTAGATGACGATCAGCTGCACCAGCAGCGGCGTGCCGCGAAACAGCCAAATATAGGCTTTCGCGATCATCTTGATCACGCGGATCTTCGAACGGCGCATCATGGCGATCCCGAAGCCGAGGAGCAGCCCCGCGACCAGCGAGACGACCGTCAGCCAGATCGTGGTGACCACGCCGCCCAGAAGGAACGGATTGAAAAGATAACTGAAAAAACCGGGCCAGTTCCAAAGCGACATTTACGAAAACTCCGTTGGAAACGGACGCAGCCCGTAAAGGACCGCGTCCGCGTTTTCATGTGTGTGAACCGGGCGCGTTCAGCGGCCGGGGCCCTTGACGGAATAGTCGCCATCGACCATCGGCAGGCCGTATTCCTCGAACAATGCGCCGAGCGTGCCGTCGGCCTTCATCTCGACCAGCGTTTCGGAAACGGCATCGGCGAGCGCCGGGCTCTTCATCGCGACCGCAACCGGAGCGGGGTAGAGACCGGAGAGAGCGGTCTTGAAGTCGCCGCGCGTGTCATACTCCTTGGCCACGGCGTCGATCGAAACGACGCCATCGACCTGGCCGGCGCGCAGCGCCTGGAAGGCCATGGCGAAATTGTCGAAGGTGCGGATGTCGATGCCTTTGAGGTTTTCGCCCTTCAGCTCTTCATCCATCAGCCGCAGCTTGCTTTCCTCGAACCCGCCGATCTCGACGCCGATGGTCATGCCGTCGAGGTCTTCCTTGGAGGCATATTCGGCGTCGCTGTCGGGCGCGACGGAGATGCTGATGGCCTGGTTTTCGTAAGGGATCATCTGCATCAGGCCGGCACGTTCCTCGGTGTAGAAGATGCCGGTGTTGATCAGGTCCCAGCGGCCAGACTGAAGGCCGGGGATCATCGCTGAAAACTCGATGCGGACATATTCGGGTTCCAGGCAAAGACGTTTGGCGATCTCCTTGCCGAGCTCGATGCGCATGCCCTGGAGATCCCCGTTGGAATCGACGAACTGCAAGGGCGGCAGCGTCGGGTTGGTCGACATGATAAGCGTGCCGGGCGTGATCAGTTCGCTGTCGGCGACCTTGGGCGTGCAGTCTTGCGCATTCGCGACCGTGGCAGCGCCGAGAAGAAGGGCTGCGGACAGCATTTTCATCGAAAGTGTTCTGGACATCGTGTTCTTCCTCTGGGGTTATCGTTGTCGTCACTCGATTATGTGTTCAAGTGGGATCCCACTATAGTACATAGATCGCCGTCCGATGCAAGCGCTCTTGACGCCGTCCGGGTCAGTAGTTCCTGAGAACCCCCTCCCGCACCATGTCCAGATGCCGGACCATGGCCTGGCGGGCGCGGTCGGCGTCATTGGCCGTGAGCGCCTCGATGATTGCCCGGTGTTCTGCCACGCCCGGCTTGGACCTGCCGGTGCTTGCCTGCCGCTCGAAGATCGTGGTGTAGCGACGCATGTCGGCGATGGTCGCTTCCATGAAACCATTGCCGCATTGCCGGGCAATGGTCAGATGCAGATTGTCATCGAAACGCCAGACATCTTCCGGATCGGGGTCGGGCGCGCTGTCGATCGCGTCGAGTTCCTGGGCAAGCGCGGCAAGCGTTTCGGCTTCGATATTGCCGCAGGCCTGGGAGGCCGCCGTCGGCTCCAGCAGCATGCGCATGGAGAGGCTGTCGAGATATTCCTTCAGCGTGACGACCCTGACGGCGAGAAGCCCCTTGCCGGTGCGCACCAGAAGCCCTTCCCCCTCCAGCCGGCTGATGGCGTGACGCATCGGCGAACGCGAGACGGAATGCTCGGCCGCCAGCCGGCGCTGCTGGATGACCGTGCCGCCGGCAAGCCGCGCCGACAGGATCTCGGCCAGGAGCGCGCGATAGGCCTCCTCGGCGAGGCTGGTTTCGGGCGGGCTGTCCTGGTCCTGAAGCATCGGCGGCAGATGTCCTTTGGTAAATGACGAAGATTATGCAAGATATGTGATTCTTGAAAGGCGTCGGGCAGCCTGTCGGCGTCCGCACCGCGAACAATTCCGGGAAGTGAACTGTGACTGGCTCCGCAGCGCAACATAAGCCGAAGTTTGAGGGAAAGGGACAGCACAACCTCGCCTCTCTGACTTACCGGGCCGTCTCCGACATGATCCGCCACCGGCGCCTGCGCGGCGGTTCCGTCATCGTCGAGGCAAAGCTTGCCGAGGCGCTCGGCATTTCGCGCACGCCGCTTCGCGAGGCGCTGCAGCGACTTGAGGGCGAGGGGTTGGTGCTGAAGGGCAACGGCCGCAACTACGTCGTGCGCCGGGTCGATATCGGCGAGTATGTGCAGAGCCTGAAATTGCGGCTTCTGATCGAGCCAGAGGCCGCCGTTCTTGCCGTCCCGGCGATCCCCAGGACGAAGCTGATGGCGGTGCGCCGCGAAGTTCAGGAACTGCTCGAGGCGAGCACCTACCACACCGATGAGCACTGGTTCTCCGACGACAATCTGCACAACATGATCATCGATTATTGCGGCAATCAGGTCATGGCCAAGGTCCTGCGCGAACTGAGAGCGACCACACGGTTGTTCGAGATCGACCAGTTGAAGGACCGGCTTAGGCCCGATTCCACCGAGCATCTGGAGATCATCGAGGCGATCGAGAAAAAGGACCTCGAGGCGACCCGGATTTCGGTTGCCAACCATGTGCAGAGCCTGATCGACTTCGCCCGCCGGAACCTCGTTCTGGGGACCGGCTGAGGGCTTTCGGCCTGCCGTCACGCGGAGGGCTGGTAGAGCGCGCGGAAACGGGCATAGGTCTCGTCATAGACCGGTTTGTTCGCGGCATCTGGTGTGATCACCGGCCCTTGCCCGACAAAGGCTGAAACGCCGGCCCAGTCATCAACAAGCCCCGCCCCGATGGCCGCCGTCCAGGCCACGCCGAGACAGGAGCCGGGATGGCCAGTGAGGCAGTGGACCGGCTGCTGCAGCACATCGGCCACGATCCGCATCCAGATTTTGCTTTGCGCGCCGCCATCGGAAACCAGATACCGCGTTGTTTCAAGGCCCATGTCGTTGAGGACGTCGATATGGTGTCGGAGCGCGAAAGCGTATGATTCCAGAAGCGCCCGCCAGAGATGGCCGATATCGTGCGACAGGGTGAGGCCGGAGATCAGGCCGCGCGCGTCGGGATCATGGATCGGCGTCTTCTCCCCGAGAAGATAGGGCAGGATCACCACGCCATCCGCGCCCGCGGGGCGGTTTTCGGCCAGCCGGTCGAGATAGCGATAGACCGATATGCCCTCGGCCTCGGCGGCAAGCCGTTCCTTGCCGGCAAAATTGGTGATGAACCAGTTGAGCGCCGAACCGCCCGTCGACATGCAGCCATTGGGCATGAAAAGGCCGGGGATCAGGTGATAGTCCAGGAAGAGGCGCGGGTCGGGGCGCACCTTGTCGGTCGCCGTCAGGATATCGACCGCGCCGCCGAATTTCAGCAGAACGTCGCCGGCTTCCTGTACGCCCGCGCCAAAAGCAGATGCCACCATGTCGGCAGCGCCGCCGACGACCGGCGTTCCCGCGCGAAGGCCGGTGAGGACGGCCGCTTCCTCGCTGACGGTCCCGAGCACCTCATGCGAGGCGATCTTGGGCGGAATGGCGCCGGGCGGAAGATGGGCCCAGGCAATCAGGTCATCATCGAGCTTACCGCGCAAAACATCGACAAAGCCTGCTTCCAGCGCCCAGTTCTGCTCCACCGCACGCTTGCCGGTGAGCTTGTAGTTGATGAAGTCGTAGGAGCCGAACACCGTGGCGATCCTGGCAAAGACGTCCGGCTCGTGCGTCTCGATCCAGCGCAATTTGGCGGTGACAAGCTGCTGGTTGATGCCATTTCCGGCCTTGGCGATGAATTCGGCTTCGTCGCGCTCGCGGCGCATGGCCTCCACCTCGCGCCCTGAGCGGCCATCGCTCTGCTGGATGGAGGGGCGGAGCACGTTGCCAGCTTCATCGAGAAGCACCACGGCAGGCAGCATGCCGGTGACGCCGACAGCGCCGATATCGGCGGGGGCGGTGCCTTCCAGCGCCAGAAGCTCCTGCGTGATCGCCTGCACATTTTCCCACCACTCGGCCGGGTCTTCCTCCGCCCAGCCATGATGTGGAGAGGAAAGCGTGACCGGGCGGCTTGCGATGCCCACTACCCGGTCCGGCAGTTCGATCAGAATGCCGATCGTGGATGTTGTCCCGATATCGAGACCGATCACATAAGCCATGCGGAGCCTCCGGGCGCGGTCAGCGCAGCTTTGCGACCTTGTCCATGAAGCGGCTGACGCGGTCCTGATCGACGGGGTTCCAGGTATCGCCATCGACCTTGAAATGCGTGCCGATGACGCAGCCATCGGCAACCGACATGACGTCGGTGACATTGTCGATATTGACGCCGGTATTGGCAAAAACCGGCACCTCCTCGATCGCTTCGCACACGGTCTTCAGGTCCGACTGGTCGGCGGGCTGGCCGGTGATCGGGCCGGAGACCAGAATGGCATCGGCCATGGAGGAGAAGACGGCGCTCTTGGCCCTGAGCGCGATCGGGCGCTGGTCGAGCGGATGGGCGAATTCGGCATTGATGTTGAACAGGAGCTTCATGTCCGTGGCGCCGAGATTGGCGCGCAGCCTTGCGGGCGTGGCGCAATCGGGGGCCCAGACCCCCATGTCGGAGGCAAAGACGCCGGTGAAGATCTCGCGAACGAAGCTTGCGCTGGTCACCGAGCCGATGGCGACGCTTGCTTCCGGGTCCCAGAGATAGTTGACGCCGAAGGGCACCTTGATTTCGGGCTTCAGCGCCTGCACCACGGCGGTCATCGCGGCAATGCCCTCGACCGGGGCCTTCTTGACGTAAGGGCGGTCGTTCTCATTGCCGAACATGATGGCGTCGACGCCGCCGGCCTGCAGCTTCTCGATGTCGGCGAGAACATCGGCGATCAGCTTGTCCAGCCCGCCATCCCTGTCATATTGCGGCGAGCCGGGCAGGGCGCCGATATGGGCCATGGCGATGACGGCCTTCTTCTTGGCGCCGAAGAACTCGAAAATCATTGAAAAACTCCATTCAATAAAACGGTCCGGCGTAACCCGGAAATTGCGGTCAGGAGGCCATCTTGCGGGCGGGGCTGGCGATGCGGACCTCGACGTCGGCCTTGGAGAGCGCCTTGGCGATATCCGCCGGCGGCTCGGCGTCGGTGATCAGCACGTCGAACTGCTCGAGATCGGCGACGTGTACGAGCGACATGCAGGAGAATTTCGACGCATCGCAGAGAACGACCTTGCGGGTCGAGCGGGCGAGGAAGACGCGCTTCATCTCGGCGTCGTCAAAGGAATAATCATATATGCCCTGCTCGGTCAGGCCGGAAATGCCGATGAAGGCGATATCGAACCAGAGGGCCCCGAACTCGGCAACCGCCGATGGGCCGGAGATCGACATCTCGTCGCCGCGCATGCGACCGCCCGGAAGATAGACTTCCGCCAGCCCCTCGCCGAGGAAGAAGGCGTTGCGCACCGAACTGGTGAAAATCTTGGTGTGCTGGCGGTCCTGAAGGCGGCGGGCCAGCAACAGCGCCGTGGTGCCGACATCAAGCGCGATCGTGCGGGCGCCAGCGGAAAGCGCCTCTGCTTCCGCCGCGATTGCCTGCTTGGCAAGGCCGTTTTTCACGGCGCGCAGCTGGAAGGAGGGCTCGCCGGGAAGGGCCGCGGACGGCGCGGGGGCAGGATCGGCCGCCTGTTCGGAGCGAACGGCGCCGCCATGGGTGCGGGCAAGCTTGCCTTCCTTTTCCAGTTCGGCAAGGTCGCGGCGAATGGTCATCTCGGAGACGTTGAGCTGTCCGGCAACATCGGAGACCGAAATCGCGCCGAATTCCGCAAGAACATCAAGGATGCGCGCATGGCGCACCTGCGCGAGAACCTTGGTCTTTTCTCCCTGCCCACCCTGCAAGACGGTTCCTTTCGGTAAGATAAAGCTTTCGGTCGAACGCCAGTGTGGCTGGTGCGACCTGATCCATTCTTGTCTTCATCACTAACAGCAGGTTCGAACAAATTCAAACATTATTTTCTCTTGTTGTGTATGTTTTTGTTGATATATGATCGAACGAACCAATAAGGGGAACGAAAAATGACTCACCCGATCTTTCCGGAGCTCGAAGGCCGCAAGGCTGTCGTGACTGGCGGCGCCGGCGGCATCGGCCGCGCCATTGTCGAAGCGTTGAGACGCCAGAAGGTCAGCGTCGCGCTGTGCGATATCGATCCCGATGCTGCCAACAAGACTGCAGCGGAAACCGGCTCCGTGGCCGTCACGATCGATGTGCGCAAGCGTCTGTCCGTTGAAGAGGCCTTTGCCGAGGCGGAGGAAAAGCTTGGCGGTTTCGACATGCTGTTTGCCAATGCCGGCGTTTCCACCATGCAGCGCGCGCTGGAACTCACCGACGCGGAATGGGACTTCAATTTCGACGTCAACACGCGCGGCATCTTTCTGACAAACCAGATCGCCGCGCGCCGCTTCACGGCGAATGGCAAGGGTGTGATCGTCAACACCGCCTCGCTTGCCGCCAAGGTCGGCGCGCCGTTTCTCGCGCACTACTCGGCGAGCAAGTTTGCGGTGCTGGGCTGGACCCAGGCGCTGGCGAAGGAGCTTGCCGGTGACGGCATCCGCGTCAACGCCATCTGCCCCGGCCTCGTCAAGACCGCGATGCAGGACCGTGAGGTTGCCTGGGAGGCGGAGCTGCGCGGCATGACGCCGGACGAGGTGATTGCCGACTATATCGCCCAGACGCCGCTCGGCCGGCTGGAAACGGCGGAAGACGTTGCCGATGTGGCTATCTTCCTTTCCAGCAATTCCGCCCGCTTCATGACCGGGCAGGGCGTGAATGTCACCGGCGGCATTTACATGACGTGAGCCCGCTTTGCGGACAGGCCTGAACTGACGACGAAAGAGCGGGAAAGCGCATGGCAGACATTATTTTCGACGGCATCGGCAAGCGCTACCCGGACGGTTTCGCTGCGATTGCCAAACTCGACCTTCACATTCGCGACGGTGAATTCCTCGTGCTTGTCGGCCCCTCGGGCTGCGGCAAGTCAACCGCGCTCAGGATGATCGCGGGTCTCGAGGAGATCACGGACGGGCGGCTGATCATCGATGGCGTGGTCGCCAATAATCTCGCCCCGCGCGACCGCGATATCGCCATGGTGTTCCAGTCCTACGCGCTTTATCCGCATCTGAACGTCGAGGAGAATATCGGCTTTGGTCTCAGAGTGCGCGGCGCCGACAGGAAGGCGCTGGCCGAGAAGGTGCGCCAGACGGCCGAACTGCTGGAGCTTTCCGAGCATCTGAAGCGCAAGCCCGGCCAGCTTTCCGGCGGCCAGCGCCAGCGCGTGGCGATGGGCCGGGCGCTGGTGCGTGATCCGAAGGCCTTCCTCATGGATGAGCCGCTTTCCAATCTCGACGCGCGCCTGCGCGGGCAGATGCGCACGGAAATTGCCCGCCTGCAAAAGCTCACCGGCGTCACCACAGTCTATGTGACCCACGACCAGGTGGAGGCGATGACCATGGGCGACCGCGTTGCCGTCATGCGCCACGGCGTTCTGCAACAGCTCGATGCGCCGCGCGCGCTTTACGATACGCCCGCCAATCTGTTTGTTGCCGGCTTCATCGGCGCGCCGTCGATGAATTTCATGGCCGCCGATCTGGCGAAGACGGGCGACGGCATCGAGGCGAAGGTCGGCCCCTTCGATTTTCTGTTCGATGCGGGCGACCTGGCGCACAGGCCGGGCATCAGCCGATCGATCGGAGATCGGGTGATCCTCGGCATCCGTCCGGAAATGTTCACGCCTGTCGATCACCCGGACAGCGCCGTCAATACCGTGACCGGCGAGGTCATTTTCGTCGAGGATCTGGGCTCAACCCTGCTTGCCCATATCGACATCGGCTCCGCCGATGGCAGCCTGCGCGAGATCGGCGATGACGGCGAGGATGACGGCGCGCTCTCCGCGCCAAGGTTACGCGTCGTGCTTGACGGTCAGTTGCGGGTCAAGGCGGGGGAAGCGATCACGCTCGCCGTCGATGCCGGTCACATTCACGTCTTCAATGCCCAGACGGAAGGGGCGATCCGGGATTAGGCCCGACGGTCCATCGAACGCGAGACCAGCAGCACAGGCACCAGACCGGCAAGGATGATGATCATCGCCGGCACGGAGGCGCTCTCGACCTGGGCGCGCGAGGCATCCTCATAGACGAGGGTCGCCAGCGTGTTGAAGTTGAAGGGGCGCAGCAGGATGGTCGCCGAAAGCTCCTTCAGCGTTTCAATGAACACCAGAAGCGCCGCCGTCCACAGCGCCGGCCGCATGTTCGGCAGCAGCACTGAGAAGAGCGCCTTTGCCGGTGAGCGCCCCAGCGTGCGCGCTGCCATGTCGAGGCTCGGCGACAGCTTGTGGAAGCCGGCGTCGACGCTGCCCTCGGCCATGGCGAGAAAGCGCACGGTGCAGGCATAAACGATGGCGAAGCCGCTGCCGGAGAGAATGAGCCCGCTGGAAATGCCGAAATTGGCGCGCAGAGCGCCGTCCACGGCGTTGTCGAGTCCGGCAAGCGGGATCAGTACGCCGATAGCGAGCACCGTGCCGGGAATACCGTAACCGAGCGAGGCGAGCCGGGTTACGGAGCGGATCCTCGCGCCGGGATGGGTTCTGACCGCATAGGAAAGGGTCAGGCCGAACAGGACTGCGATGGCGGCGGCAAGGCCGGCAACGGCAAGCGAGGTGAAGAGCGCCTGAAGCAGGCGTTCGGAGAGGAAGTCTGCCAGTCGTTTGAGGGCAAAGCCGGCAAGCACCAGTGCGGGAATGGCAAAGCCGATGATGACCGGCAGCAGGCAGGCGAGACTTGCCGCAAAGGCCGGAAAGCCGGAAAGCCGCTGGCGTTCGCTCTGGCCCGTTACCGACCGGGCGGCGCTGTAGCGCTGGTTGCGCCGCGCAATCCGTTCCAGCAGGATCAGCGCCAGAACAAAGACCAGCATGATCGCCGACAGCTGCGCCGCGCCGGCAAGATTACCGCGATTGAGCCAGGTTTCGTAAATCGAGAAGGTCAGCGTGTTGACGCCGAGATATTGCACGGCGCCGATATCGTTGAGGCTTTCCATCATCACCAGGGTCAGGCCGACGACGATGGCCGGCCGCGCCATCGGCAGCTGAACGGTGCGGAACACGCGAAACCGTCCGGCGCCCAGCGTGCGCGCCACTTCGGCCGCGTTGCGCCCCTGCATGGAAAACACCGAGCGCGCCGTCAGATAGACATAAGGGTAAAGCACGCTCGACATCACCAGCACCACGCCGCCGAGCGATCTGATATCCGGAAAATAATAATCCCGCGCCGACTGAAAGCCGAACAGCGCGCGGTAGAGCGTCTGCACCGGGCCGGTGAAGTCGAAGAACTCGCCGAAGGCATAGGCCGAAAGATAGATCGGCATGGCAAGCGGCAGAACCAGCGCGACCGACAGAAAACGTCTGAACGGAAAGTCGAAGGAGACGACCAGCCAGGCGGTGATGACGCCGATCGTCCCAGTGGCAAGGCCGTTGAGCACGAGAAGCCAGAAAGTGCGGCCCGCAACCCGCGGTAGAACCGTTTCGGCCAGGTGGGCAATAGCGGAGAAATCCGAGGACAGGGCCAGCCAGCCGATCGCCGCCAGCGGCAGCAGCATCAGTGCGCAGATAAGGCCGGCCGCCAGCGGCAGGGGGCGGAGCGCGCGCTGCCGCACGGGGGGGGATGGTGTCGCGCTTTCGGCAAGATCGGGGGCCATTCTATCCGGTCATCGCTGATGGACGCTCTCCCGAGCGCCAAAGTTGACAAGTTTCGGCCGGTTTTATTGCCTCTGGTCAAATTGCGCAATATGTCCGCGTGCCGCAGCTGGAACCGGAACAGGTTGGCTGGCTGGCCGGCTGTGGAACCTCAACAGGTTGTTCCGGTCAAGCCCGTGTCGACTGATGGGCGTTTTTGAGTTTATGCCGCCATGGGGTCGGTGCCAATTGTACATGTGGCTCCATTTTTGCAGAGGCTGCTTTCTCCTGAAAGCTCACAGCTAGCGGGATATCAGGGGAAAGCTTGCCGCCTGTAAAGGGCATTCCCGGATGTTCGCGTGAGATGCCGTTTTCGCAGGAGTTTGCGTCTGTCGGCGTCAGCGGCGTGGAATCTGCCTATAAATTGCCGTTTTCTTTCACGTCTTTCGAAAGAACTCGGATAAGGGTAACTTTCTTGCGCTATCTATCTCCCTGGCGTAATTTTCTCTCGCCTTCGGGCGCGCGATTTCATTATTTGCTTGCGACTTTGCGTGGTTTCTGGCATGAACTGCAGATAGGACAGTTATGCTGTCCTATTTTTATGTCTGGCTGTGTCTTGTGCCGATCGCAAGGGGCTGACGTGTCCGCGCTTTTTGGTTTATAGTGACCGAACAAGCGGAAGGCCGCGCTCCTGGCTCGCCCACGACAAGAGCCATCGGCTGGAGCGCCCATTGATATGGTCGTCCCGGTTTTAAATGAGAGAGAGGTCTGCAGGCGGCAGGGTGCAACAGCGCCTTCACGCATTTGCCTGCACCCATGATCCGGTTTCGCCTGCAGTCCGGCAGGTTTTAAGGAGATCTTTTATGACGAAGATGACGCCATCCGCGCTCAGTGGTGCCCCGCTCACGCAAATGACCGTGACGCCTGCCGCCAGTAAAGCTGCCGACGGTCGTCGCAACAAACGTCAGGGGCTCTATGATCCGAGGAACGAGCACGATGCCTGCGGCGTCGGCTTCATCGCCCATATGAAGGGCGAGAAGTCGCACCAGATCGTCAAGGACGGCTTGTTCATTCTCGAAAACCTCACCCATCGCGGCGCGGTTGGCGCCGACCCGTTGATGGGCGATGGCGCCGGTATTCTGATGCAGATCCCGGATCGTTTCTTCCGTGAGGAAATGGCAGCGGAAGGCATCGTGCTGCCGAAGGTCGGCGAATATGCCGTCGGCTATTTCTTCATGCCGCGTGATCCCGCGCGCATTGCCCACTACAAGGATATCATCCGGAAGGTGATTGCCGACGAGGGCCAGCGCTTCATCGGCTTCCGCGAAGTGCCGGTCGACAATTCCTCGCTGTCGAAGGCGGAGGATATCGCGGCCACCGAACCCTATCACCTGCAGGTCTTTATCGGCGCCGGCGAGCGCGCCGATACCCAGCAGGATTTCGAGCGTCGCCTTTTCATCCTGCGCAAGGTGATTTCGAACACGATCTTTTCCGAATTGGAAGGGGCGGCGGAAGATTTCTACATCGTCTCGATGTCGTCCTCGACCATCGTCTACAAGGGCATGTTCCTCGCCTATCAGGTTGGCGCCTATTACAAGGACCTGTCCGATCCGCGCTTCGAATCGGCCGTTGCTCTTGTGCACCAGCGCTTTTCGACCAACACCTTCCCGTCGTGGAAGCTGTCGCATCCCTATCGCATGGTCGCCCATAACGGCGAGATCAACACGCTGCGCGGCAACGTCAACTGGATGGCCGCGCGTCAGGCGTCCGTCTCCTCGCCGCTCTTCGGCGAGGATATCTCCAAGCTGTGGCCGATCTCATACGAAGGTCAGTCCGACACGGCCTGTTTCGACAATGCG
The DNA here is from genome assembly GCA_963676545.2 of uncultured Martelella sp. Classification (GTDB taxonomy): domain Bacteria; phylum Pseudomonadota; class Alphaproteobacteria; order Rhizobiales; family Rhizobiaceae; genus Martelella. The sequence continues at coordinate 264,678 of CAXXRG010000004.1, forward strand.
CTCGAATTCCTGGTGCAGGGTGGCTATTCCATGGCGCATGCCGTGATGATGCTGATCCCGGAAGCCTGGGCCGGCAACATGTCGATGGGACCGCAGACGCGCGCTTTCTACGAGTACCACGCAGCCCTGATGGAGCCGTGGGACGGCCCGGCTGCCGTTGCCTTTACCGATGGCCGCCAGATCGGCGCGACGCTTGACCGTAACGGCCTGCGTCCGGCGCGCTACCTCATCACCAAGGATGACCGCATCATCATGGCCTCCGAAGCCGGCGTTCTGCCGGTCGAGGAGGAAAACATCGTGGCCAAATGGCGCCTGCAGCCCGGCCGCATGCTTCTGATCGACATGGAAAAGGGCCGGATCATCTCCGATGACGAGATCAAGTCCGAGCTTGCGGGCATGCATCCCTATCAGGAGTGGCTGGATCGCACCCAGCTCATCCTGGAAGATCTGAACCCGGTGGAACCCCGGGCGCTGCGCCGTGACGTGTCGCTGCTCGACCGCCAGCAGGCCTTCGGCTACACTCAGGAAGACACCAAGATCCTGATGTCGCCGATGGCGACGACGGGCCAGGAAGCCATCGGCTCGATGGGCACCGATACGCCGATTTCGGCCATGTCGGACAAGTCGAAGCTGCTCTACACCTATTTCAAGCAGAATTTTGCCCAGGTCACCAACCCGCCGATCGACCCGATTCGCGAGGAACTGGTGATGAGCCTCGTCTCCTTCATCGGCCCGCGTCCGAACATTCTCGACCATGAGGGCGCCTCGCGCGAAAAGCGTCTGGAAGTGCGCCAGCCGATCCTCACCAATGGCGATCTGGAGAAGATCCGCTCCATCGGCCATACCGAGGACCGGTTTGACACCAAGACGCTCGACATTACCTATGCTGCGGAGCAGGGCGAAGCGGGCATGCCCGAGATGATCGACCGGCTGTGCGAGCGCGCGGAAGCTGCGGTCAAGGGCGGCTACAACATTATCGTGCTCTCCGACCGCCAGATCGGCCCGGACCGGATCGCGATCCCGGCGCTTCTGGCAACGGCTGCCGTGCACCATCACCTGATCCGCAAGGGGCTCAGAACCTCGGTCGGTCTCGTGGTCGAATCGGGCGAGCCGCGTGAAGTGCATCACTTCTGCTGTCTCGCCGGTTATGGCGCCGAGGCCATCAATCCCTATCTCGCCTTCGATACGCTGGCAGATATGCATGCCAAGGGCCTGTTCCCCTCCGAGGTCGATGCCGGCGAAGTGATCTATCGCTACATCAAGGCCATCGGCAAGGGCATGCTCAAGGTCATGTCCAAGATGGGTATTTCCACCTATCAGTCCTATTGCGGCGCGCAGATCTTCGACGCGATCGGCCTGTCGTCGGAATTCGTCGAGCGCTTCTTCTTCGGTACGGCCTCGATGATCGAAGGCGTTGGTCTTGCGGAAGTCGCCGAGGAGACCGTTGCGCGCCATCGCGCTGCTTTCGGCAAGGACCCGGTGCTGGCTTCCACGCTCGATATCGGTGGCGAATATGCCTACCGCATGCGCGGCGAAGCGCATGCCTGGACGCCGGATGCCGTCGCTGAACTGCAGCATGCCGTGCGCGGCAATGCGCGTGATCGCTATGATGCGTTCGCCAAAATGGAAAACGACACGGCGCTGCGGATGAACACCATCCGCGGTCTGTTCCGGATCAAGAACGCCGATGAGATCGGGCGCAAGCCTGTCTCGATCGATGAGGTCGAGCCGGCATCCGAAATCGTCAAGCGCTTCTCCACCGGGGCGATGTCCTTCGGCTCGATCTCGCGTGAAGCGCATACCACGCTCGCCATTGCCATGAACCAGATCGGCGGCAAGTCGAACACGGGCGAGGGCGGCGAGGAGAGCGACCGCTATCTGAAGCTGCCCGATGGCTCCTATCCGAAGGAACGTTCAGCCATCAAGCAGATCGCCTCCGGCCGCTTCGGCGTCACCACCGAATATCTGGTCAATGCCGACCTGCTGCAGATCAAGGTGGCCCAGGGCGCCAAGCCCGGCGAGGGCGGTCAGCTGCCCGGTCACAAGGTGGATGCGACGATTGCCAAGACCCGTCACTCGACGCCGGGCGTTGGCCTGATTTCGCCGCCGCCGCATCACGACATCTATTCGATCGAGGATCTGGCACAGCTGATCTACGATTTGAAGAACGTCAACCCGACGGCCGATGTCTCGGTCAAGCTGGTCTCGGAAGTCGGCGTCGGCACGGTTGCCGCCGGCGTTGCCAAGGCGCGCGCCGACCACATCACCATTTCCGGCTTCGACGGCGGGACCGGCGCTTCGCCGCTGACCTCGCTGAAACATGCCGGCAGCCCCTGGGAAATCGGCCTTGCCGAAACCCAGCAGACGCTGGTGCTGAACGGCCTTCGCTCGCGCATCGCGCTGCAGGTCGATGGCGGGCTGAAGACCGGTCGCGATGTGCTGATCGGGGCGATGCTCGGCGCCGACGAATTCGGCTTCTCGACCGCGCCGCTGATTGCTGCCGGCTGCATCATGATGCGCAAGTGTCACCTGAACACCTGCCCGGTCGGCGTCGCCACCCAGGACCCGGTCTTGCGGAAGCGCTTCAAGGGCCTGCCGGAACACGTGGTCAACTACTTCTTCTTCGTTGCCGAGGAACTGCGCGAGATGCTGGCGGCACTCGGTTTCACCAGCCTCAACGAGGTCATCGGCGCTGTCGAATATCTCGACAAGGACGAGGCGATCGCGCACTGGAAGTCGAAGGGTCTCGATTTCTCGAAGATCTTCCACAAGGTGCCGGCCCCCAAGGAAGCCACCTTCTGGACCGAGCGCCAGAAGCACCCGATCGACGACATTCTCGACCGCAAGCTGATCGAAAAGGCCATGCCGGCGCTCGAGAACAAGGAAAAGGTGGCCTTCGACGTCGAGATCAAGAATGTGGACCGCTCCGCCGGCGCCATGCTCTCCGGCGAGGTCGCCAAGCGCTGGAACCAGAAAGGCCTGAAGGAAGACACGATCTCCGTAACGCTCACCGGCACGGCGGGGCAGTCCTTCGGCGCATTCCTGGCCAGCGGCGTGACCTTTGACTTGATTGGTGACGGCAATGACTATGTCGGCAAGGGGCTCTCGGGCGGCAAGATCATCATCCGTCCGCCGGAAAACTCGCCGATCGTGCCGGAAGAATCGATTATCGTCGGCAACACCGTGCTTTACGGCGCAACCGCCGGCGAGTGCTATTTCCGCGGCGTGGCCGGTGAACGTTTTGCCGTGCGCAACTCCGGCGCGATCGCCGTTGTCGAAGGCGTTGGCGACCATGGCTGCGAATACATGACCGGCGGTCTTGTCGTCGTGCTCGGTTCGACGGGCCGCAACTTCGCGGCCGGCATGTCGGGCGGCGTGGCCTATGTTCTCGATGAGGATGGCGGCTTTGCCGACCGCTGCAACATGGCCATGGTCATGCTGGAGCCGGTGCCGGAAGAAGACGACATGCTGGAGAAGCTGCACCACCATGGCGGCGATCTCATGCACAAGGGCCGCGTTGACGTTTCCGGCGACATGACCCGTCATGACGAGGAGCGTTTGGTGCGTCTTATCACCAACCATCTGCTCTATACGGGCTCGACCCGCGCCAAGGCCATTCTGGACGACTGGGCGCATTACCGCCCGATGTTCCGCAAGGTGATGCCGGTCGAATACCGCCGTGCGCTTGAGGAGATGGAGCGCATGCGCATGGGTGTTGCCGCAGAATAAGAGGCAAGGGATAACTGTCGGCGTCCCGGCTTTTTGCGCGGGGCGCTTTCTTGCGCGCGCCACGGGCGTGAACATTGAGCTTGAAGCAGTCAGGATTACGAAATGGGCAAGGTTACTGGATTTATGGAAATCGACCGGCAGGTGGCGAAGTATCAGCCCGCCTCCGATCGCATTCGTCACTTCCGCGAATTCACCATTCCGATGTCGGACCCGGAAGTGCAGAAACAGGCTGCCCGCTGCATGGATTGCGGCATTCCCTATTGCCACGGTCCGACCGGCTGTCCGGTCCACAACCAGATCCCGGACTGGAACGATCTGGTCTATAACGGCAACTGGAAAGAGGCGATTGCCAACCTGCATTCGACCAATAACTTCCCGGAATTCACCGGCCGCGTCTGCCCGGCGCCCTGTGAGGAAGCCTGCACGCTGAACCTTGAGGATATTCCGGTTTCGATCAAGACGGTCGAACAGGCGATTGCCGACAAGGCCTATGAACTCGGCTTCATCGTGCCGCGCCCGGCAACGACCAAGACCGGCAAAAAGGTTGCCGTCATCGGTTCCGGTCCTGCCGGCATGGCTGCCGCCCAGCAGCTTGGCCGCGCCGGTCACGATGTCGTGGTGTTCGAGCGCGAAACAAAGCCCGGCGGCCTGCTGCGCTACGGCATTCCCGACTTCAAGATGGAGAAGAACTTCATCGACCGCCGTGTCGAACAGATGCGCGGCGAGGGCGTCGAATTCCGCTGCGGCGTCAATGTCGGCGTCGACGTCAAGGTTGACGATCTGCTCTCCGAATACGACGCCGTGCTTTATTGCGGCGGTTCGGAGACCCCCCGCGCTTCCGGTATTGGCGGTGGTGAACTGCACGGCGTCTACGATGCCATGCCTTTCCTGGTGCAGCAGAACAAGCGTGTCGGGCGCGAGAACATCGACAGCACAGGCTGGCCGTCCGAGCCTATCCTGGCCGGTGGCAAGCATATCGTCGTCGTCGGCGGCGGCGATACCGCATCGGATTGCGTCGGCACAGCTTTCCGTCAGGGCGCCGTCAAGGTGACCCAGCTCGATATCCGCCCGCAGCCGCCGGAAAAGGAAGACAAGCTTGCCGTCTGGCCGTTCTGGGCCACCAAGATGCGCACCTCCTCTTCGCAGGCCGAAGGTGCGGTGCGCGAGTTCCAGGTCGCGACGCTGGAATTCGTCGGCGAAGACGGCATCCTCACCGGCGTCAAATGCTGCCATGTGGACGAGAAGCGTCAGCCGATCGCCGGCACGGAGTTTGTCATCAAGGCTGATCTCGCCTTTATCGCCATCGGCTTCCGCGGTCCGTTGAAGACCGGTGTGCTGGCAGAGCTCGAAGGCCGCCTGACACTCAATACCGACCGTCGCGGTTCGGTGAACGTCGTTGCCAATGATGATGACTACAAGACCTCGGTGGACAGGTTCTGGACCGCAGGCGACGTCCGACGCGGCCAGTCGCTTGTTGTCTGGGCGATCCGCGAAGGCCGTCAGGCCGCCCGGTCGATTGACCTCGCCCTGATGGGCGAGACCCTGCTGCCGCGCTGAAAACGCTGATGAAATTGGGGGCTGCGGCGTGACGCTGCAGCCTTTTCGGCAAAAAACGGGAATGCGCAGTTGCTTGGATTGCTCTCGCTATTGCATCTTGTTAGACCTAACTCATACTTGAGCGAAACTTAGTTCATTTTCATCATCGAAGGAGAGGGTCTTGGCTCAGCACAAGAAGGTACGCAAGGCGGTTTTGCCGGTTGCAGGTCTGGGAACGCGGTTCCTGCCCGCTACCAAGGTCGTGCCGAAGGAAATGCTTCCGGTCGTCGACAAGCCGATCGTCCAGTATGTCGTCGATGAGGCGATCGAGGCGGGGATCGATCATTTCGTTTTCATCACCGGCCGCAACAAGCATGTCATCGAAGACTATTTCGATATCCAGTACGAGCTGGAAAGCACGCTGAAGGCCCGAAACAAGCATGCCGAGCTGAGCCTGCTTGCAGACATGCTGCCGGCAGCCGGCACGGCGACCTTCACACGCCAGCAGGAGCCACACGGGCTTGGCCATGCCGTGTGGTGCGCCCGCGAGATTGTCGGCCCCGAACCGTTTGCGCTGATCCTGCCCGACATGGTGATGGAAGCCGAAAAGCCCTGCCTGAAGGGCATGATGGAAGTCTATGACGTTGCCGGCGGCAATGTCGTCTCCGTCGAGGAATGCGATCCCGAGCTCGCGCACAAATATGGCATCGTCGGCGTCGGCGAGGCCGTCGGCAACGGTTTCAAGATTACCGAGATGGTTGAGAAGCCGGAGAAAGGGACCGCGCCGTCCAACTATTTCATCAACGGCCGTTACATCCTGCAGCCGGAAATTTTCCCGATCCTTGAAGTGCTCGAACGCGGCGCAGGCAACGAGATCCAGTTGACCGACGGCATGTTGAAGCTGGCGCAGAAACAGGATTTCCACGGCTACAAGTTTGACGGCCAGACCTTCGATTGCGGCTCCAAGGAAGGCTTCATCATCGCCAATGTGGCGCTGGCGCTGAAACGCGACGACATCCGCCCGAAGGTCGAGGACGAACTCAAGGCGCTGATCGCCGCGCTGAAATAGCTGGAAGGGGCGCTGCGACGCCTTGCGGATTGGTAGCGGGCGGCGCGTTTGAGCGTCGCCCTTTTTGTTGCCGGGAGTATGAACATGTCATCACCAGACTTATCCGAGCCCGTGGTCATGCCGCTTGGTGAAGGTCCTGAAAACCGCCTCGACGGCGAGCGACCCGACCGGCAATTCACCGTGGTTCATCGCCCGGAGCTGCATGTCTGGCGCGTGGACGCGCCGCGCGCGCGAGCGTTGCTCTATGCGGGCGGCGGCTATACCAAGATCGTCTATGACAAGGAGGGGCCGGAGGTTGCCGCCTGGCTGAACGGGCTCGGCATCGAAGTCAATCTCCTCATTCACCGGCTGCCGGGCGCCGATAATGGCGAGGGCGGGCGCTATCCGAAGGGCATCGCGCTTGAAGACGGAATGCTGGCGCTCGATCATCTTGCCGATGCGCAATCCGATCTGCCGCTCTTCCATTTTGGCCTGTCCTCCGGCGGGCATCTGGCCGGCGTCATGGCCTGTCAGCCGCATCGGCTGAAGGCGGCAGGCGCCGTGATCTGTTATGCGCCGCTCAACGCCAACCACCGCGCCCATAAATTTCCGCAAGGCAAGCCGGACTATCCGCCGGTCGAAAAGCAGGATTTCTATGATGACTGGCCGATCGGGCTTGCCGAACACCCTCATGGCCTGCCAAGGGTTCCGGTGTTTCTCGCCTATGCGGCGCATGACCGCTCCGTGCCGCTGCGGCATGCGCTCAATTATGCGGAAACGGCTTCCGCTCTGGCGCTCGACGTTGACCTGCATGTCTTCGCCGACGCGCCCCACGGCTTCGCCCTGCGGTCGCTCGACGGTACGCAGGCCGCCTGGCCCGGCCTTGCCAGCGACTGGATGCGGCGAAAGGCCAACCTGCCGGAGGCTCGATGACGGGCGCTCCGTGCCGCCCGCTTCAAGGCGATTGTTCTATTGATTGCGAAACCCAAAGGCGCTAACAGCGGTGCATGGACGAGACGACCGACAAGACACGCGCAGGTGATGCGACCCTTTCCGCCCTGAGAACGCTGGCGTTCGAGAAGAAGGGGCTCGATGCGCTTGCCGCGGCGCTGGAAAACGGGCTGGGCGAGCCCTTCGAGAAGGCCGTTGCCTTGCTCAGGGAGACGCAGGGCCATGTGATTGTTTCGGGCGTCGGCAAGAGCGGCCATGTCGGCACCAAGATCGCCGCCACCTTTGCCTCAACCGGAACGCCGGCCTTCTTCGTGCATCCGGCAGAGGCCAATCACGGCGACATGGGCATGATCGCTCAGAAAGACGCGGTCGTCGCGCTCTCCTGGAGCGGGGAAAGCAGCGAACTGACGGCACTTGTCGCCTATACCCGCCGCTTCGCCATTCCGCTGATCGCCATCACGGCCGGCAAGCAATCCTCTCTGGCGCTTGCTGCCGATATCGTGCTGTCACTGCCCAAGGCCGAGGAAGCCTGCCCGCTGGGTCTTGCGCCGACGACCTCGACGACCATGCAATTGGCAATCGGCGATGCGCTGGCGATCGCGCTGCTCGAGGTGCGCGGCTTCTCCGCTGTCGACTTCAAGGTCTATCACCCCGGCGGCAAGCTCGGCGCGTTGCTCTCGCATGTGGCCGACATCATGCATGTGGGCGAAGAAATTCCGCTGGTGCGCTCGGGCACGCCCTTGCCGGAGGCGATCATGGAGCTTTCCAAGCGCCGCTTCGGCTGTGTTGGCGTCGTCACCGATGACGGCCGGCTGGCCGGCATTGTCACCGACGGCGATCTTGCCCGTAATCTTTCCCGCGACATGAGCGCGCTTGCCGTCGATGACGTGATGACGGCCGGGCCGAAGACGGTGAAACAGGGTATGATGGTGTCCGGCGCGCTGGCGCTGATCCACAAGCACAATATCTCGGCGCTGATGGTGGTCGACGATCACAACCGTCCCGTCGGCATCGTCCACTTCCACGATTTTCTCAGGATCGGCGCGGCCTGAGGCGCCTCACGGGGTTTCGAGCGGCGCGACCGTCAGCCTGCGTCCGTCGCCGGAAACGATGCGCACATGCGCCCCTTCCGGCAGGTCCGGACCTTCCACGACCCAGAGCGTATCATCGAGCTTGATGCGTCCGCGCCCGTCGGTGATGGCATCGATGACGACGGCCGTGCGGCCGACCAGGCTTGCCGCGCGCTGGTTGAGCAGCGGCTCGTCCGAGGTCGTCTCCCGGTTCTTCAGGATTTTTCGCCCCACCAGAATGGCGATGACGGAAAGAACGGCAAACAGCAGGACCTGCACTTGCCATCCCCAGAACCCGAAGGGCCAGAAGAGAAGCGACAGCGCGCCGAGGATCAGTGCCGCGATGCCGACCCACATCAGGAAAACGCCGGGCAGGATCAGCTCGGCGACCAGCAGAAGCAGACCGGCGATGAACCAGCCCCACGGGCCTGCTGCAGTGAAGAAGTCAAGCATCGGCTCCATTGTCGGTCAGCTTTCCGAATTGCCGGAGCGCACAGAAGGCGTCGAGCGTCGTGCCGTCGGCTCATTCGAACCGCCGCCATCCGTGCCGAAGACTTCCTTCGCGATTGCGCCGATGCCGCCGAGAGAACCGATGAGCGATGAGGCTTCCATCGGCATCAGCACGATCTTGGCGTTCTTCGCCGTGCCGATCGACGCCATGGCTTCGGTATATTTCTGCGCGACGAAGTAGTTGATCGCGGCGACATCGCCTTCGGCGATTGCAAGCGAAACGGAGCGGGTCGCATTCGCCTCGGCTTCCGCCAGGCGTTCGCGCGCCTCGGCCTCGCGGAAGGCGGCTTCCCGCTCGCCTTCTGCTTCCAGAATGGCGGACTGTTTCGAGCCTTCCGAGCGCAGGATCTGCGCCGTCTTGCTGCCCTCGGCCTCAAGAATCTGGGCGCGTTTCTCACGTTCGGCCTTCATCTGCCGGCCCATGGCCTCCACCAGGTCGTTCGGCGGACGAATGTCCTTGATCTCGATGCGGGTGACCTTCACGCCCCAGGGCTCGACTGCGAGGTCAACGACGCGCAAGAGCCGCTCATTGATCGAATCGCGGTTGGACAGGAGCTCGTCGAGATCCATCGAACCCATGACCGAGCGGATATTGGTCATGGTCAGGTTCAGGATCGCCATTTCCAGATTGGCGACCTGATAGGCCGCGCTTGCCGGATTGAGGATCTGGTAGAAGGCGACCGCGTCTGCCTCGACGCTGGCATTGTCGCGGGTGATCACCTCCTGCTCGGGCACATCGAGCACCTGTTCCATGATGTTGATGCGCTTGCCGATGCGATCGATGAAAGGGATGATCAGGTTGAGGCCGGGGGTCAGCGTGCGGGTATAGCGGCCGAAGCGCTCCACCGTATAACCATAGCCCTGCGGCACGGTCTTGATCCCGGCAAATAGCGTCAGAAGGATCAGGACCGCCAGAATGATGATGGTCACGGAAAATCCGGTCAGTACGTCCATAGTGTTTCCTCCTGCGACATCAGCCGAACGGCTCGTTTTTGGTTGTTTTTAAGTGAAAGACGCGCATAGCGTGTTTAGGAAGTCTTACACGCGACATCATCGGTCGTCCAGCCACCCTTGCAGCTCGCGCTTTACCACATGCTCGATCACCCGCATGCCTGTCGGTGTGTCATTGAGACAGGGGATATGCGTGAATTTCTCGCCGCCATGTTCCAGAAAGCTTTCGCGTGCCTGTTCGCCGATTTCCTCCAGCGTCTCCAGACAGTCGGAGACGAAGCCGGGGTTCATGATCGCAATCCGCTTCACCCCCTTCTTCGGCAGGCCTTCGACGGTCTTGTCCGTATAGGGTTGCAGCCATTCCTCCGGCCCGAAGCGGGACTGGAAGGTGATCATCAGCCTGTCCTTTGAAAGACCGAGCCTCTCGCGCAAAAGCCGCGCCGTCTTCTGGCACTGGCAGTGATAGGGGTCGCCCTTCTTGAAATAGGACTGCGGAATGCCGTGGAAAGAGGCGATGATCAGTTCCGGTTCCCAGTCGAGCGTCGCCAGATGATCGGTCACCGACTGCGCCAGCGCATCGATATAGACCGGATCGTCGTGATAGGGCGGCACGGTTCTGAGCGCCGGCTGCCAGCGCATGTCGAGCAATGTCTGGAACGCCTTGTCGTTGACCGTGGCCGTGGTCGAGGCGGCATATTGCGGGTAGAGCGGAAACAGGAGAATTCGCTCGCAGCCCGCCGCCTTCAGCGCCTCGATGCGCGCGGAGATCGAGGGCTGGCCGTAGCGCATCGCCCAGTCGATCACCAGGTTCTCGGTGCCTGCGTAATGTTCCGCGAGCTTTTCGGCCTGGCTCCTGGTGTAGGTACGCAGAAAGCTCTCATTCTGCTCCTTGTTCCAGATCAGCTCATAGGCCTCGCCCACCTTGGCCGGGCGGCGATTGAGAACGATGCCGTAGAGGATTGGATACCAGAGCGCTTTCGGCCATTCGATCACGCGCTTGTCGGTGAGGAACTCTTCCAGATAACGGCGCATGGACTTCTTGTCCGTGCCGTCCGGCGTTCCGAGATTGACGAGCAGGACGCCGATCTTGCCGAAGGCGACGCTCGGGTGGTTGTCCGGCCAGGCGGCATGCATTTCAGACATTGATCTTTCCCGGTTCGGTTTCATGGGGTCCGAAATCTTCGAAATGGCGCCGGACCTTTCGCCCTATATAGATACGAAGCGCATGCCCCGCCAGACCGCGAAATTGCCGCACCGTTTCGTGAAAAAAACAAACGGCCCGACATTGCCGGGCCGCCTGGAGTGCTTTCAGATTGAAGCCTTACTTGGCGACATTGGTGATGCGGCCGTCCACATAGGGCGTGTAGGGGCTGTTCTCGCCAAGATATTCGGCAACGGCCTCTTCGAGATTCGGGCCGAAATCATAGGCGTTCATGCCCTTGTCAGCGAAGACCGCATAGCCATCGCCGCCGCCGCGCATGTAGTTGTTGGTGACGACGCCATAAACCGTGTCGGGATCGATCGGGGCGAATGCGTCTTCGCCGGTTTCAACCTCGACGGAAACCACGCGGCTGCCCGGCTCCTTGCTGGCATCATAGGTGTATTTGAGCCCGGAAACCTGAGGATAGCGCCCGGCGCCTTCCTCGATTTTCGAGAGGCCGTTTTCAAGCGCGGCGACGATGTCGGAGCCCTTGAGCTGGAACGTGGCGATCGTGTTCTGGAACGGAAGCACGGTCAGGACCTCGCCCATGGTGACGACGCCTTCGTCGATCGAGGCGCGCACGCCGCCGCCGTTCTGGATGGCGATTGTGATGCCCTGGTCGGCGACGCGCTCCAGCATGGCATCGGCCACGAGATTGCCCATCGGGCACTCCTCTGCGCGGCAGACATCGCGGTCACCGACGACCACAGCAGTGGTCTCACCAACTTCCTGCTGCTTCAACTCCTCAAGCGGGGCGTCGAGTTCGGCAACCCGCGCCGCAAAGGCCTCATCCGGCGTAACCGAAGCATCAAGAAGGATAGGCGCACCCGAAACCTCAGTCACCTTGCCCTCGTCATCGAAGGTGACGGCGAGATCTCCGAGATATTTGGAATAGGCATAGGCGGTAACAACCGGAACCTCTTCGCCCGACGGATTGGCGACCATCGTCGGATAGGGGCCTGCCGCCTTCTCGTCCGTGCTGGAAAGCAGGGTGTGGCTGTGGCCGCCGACGATGACGTCGATCCCGTCAACCGCTGCGGCGATTTCCTGGTCGCGTTTGTAGCCGACATGGGAGAGCAGGATGATCTTGTTCACCCCTTCCGCCTCAAGCTCCGGCACGGCCTTGTTCAGGTATTCGATTTCGTCCTGGAACGAGATCTTTGCGCCGGGAGAAGATGTCTCGCCGGTGTCCGTGGCGAGAACCGAAACCACAGCCACCTTCTCGCCGTCGAAATCGAAGATCGTGTAGCCGTCGAACTTGCCGGCAACGATGCTGTCATCGGCTGCGACTGTGTTGCCCGACAGGATCGGGAACTCGATGGCGTTGATGAAGTTCAAGAGTTCTTCCGGTCCGTCATCGAATTCGTGATTGCCGATGGCCATGGCATCAAAGCCGATGCCGTTCATGAATTCGGCGATTGGGGCACCCTTGTATTCTGTGTAGAACAGCGAACCCTGGAACTGGTCACCCGCATCGAGCACCAAAAGGTTTTCACCTTCGAGCTCTCCTCGTTTTCCGTCGATCGCTGCCTTGATCCTTGCAATGCCGCCGAAGCACTCGCCGGCGTCGGCTTCCTCGGCCGAGCAGGTCGAATCATACTTGTTGATCGGTTCGATGCGGGAATGAAGATCGTTGATGTGAAGGATGTTCAACTGAAAATCGGCAAACGCGCTGCCGGCGGAAAGCGACAGCACGGACGCCGCGAGCAGGGCGGCTTTGGAAAGGGAATGCATGGCAGACTCCTGGTTCGAAGAAAGGGCGCGGCGCTCAGGCCCCGGTGCCGAGTATAGCCATGGAATGTGACGATGATTTTAGGCGGGCCGTCAAGCCTCGAATTGATGTTTGAGAGGCGTTTGTTGAAGGTCGGCCTCTCAGGGAGCTGTTTTTGACGCGCCGGGGCCTGGCGCATTTCGCAGTCAGATGGAAACAGCCGAGGTTCGCGAAAACGCATCAGAGCAAGCAGGTGTAGCGGTTTCGCGTTTCCATTGAAGCCTGGAGGGCTCTAGTAGCTGGAACTGCTTTGCATCGTCGAGAAGTTGAAGCCGGGGTTCGTCGCCGCGGGATAGGTGCTCGTCGGATTGGCAGAGGGATAGGTCTGGCCCATCTGCGTCTGCGCGGCGCCCATCTGTTGCGTTCCCATCGCGGCGCCGGTCACAGCCGTCATCGCGGCTGCGTCATCGAGGGTGAAACCGACCGGTGCGGCCGCCGGCTTGTAGAGCGAGAAGCGGCCGCCCTGGCTCGGCGTGCAGTTCATCAGATAGGGCGCGGCGATGGCGCAGTTGACGCGCGAACGGGTCTGCCGCAGCACCGAGGTGAGTTCGATCTCGACCACATTGCCGTTGACCGTGTAACTGCCGACGGCAAGTACCTGGTTGGAATCCGTCGTGCGGGTTTCAAACTGGCCGGCGGAGAAGCTCGAGATGATCCCGTCCTTGTCCAGCCACTCGCCGTCGACGGCCGTGCGCGGGGCCTGCGGTTGGGTCGGCGCGGGCAGGCTGCGCGGCTGTTCATAGGTGGTGCAGCCCGCCAGAAGCAGGGCGCAGGCGGTAAAGGTCGTGGCGAGGAACGGTTTCACTGTGATACTCATCTGCGGTCCTGTCTTTGCGCTAGAAAGGCCTATTTTGCCTGAAATTGCAACCGCCGAGCAGGCGTTTGGTTCCCGCAGAAGCGCAAAACAGGCCGGATTGTCTCTCTTTTCCCGGCAAGCGCCCGCGCTTCTCGCCGACGCGCGATGCTGTCTGCCGACCATTCGGTTGTTCATGTCTTAATAGCGTTCGAAGCTGGGCGCTCCGTCTGGCAGCGGCAACCAGGGCAATTTCGACGCTGTGTAGATATGAACCTCGGCCGTCCGCGCATGGCAAAGCGCACCGCGCCGAAAAAACAACCGCCCTCGAAGACTTCCTCCGTCACGTGAGGCTCCTCCCTTCCGTTCCCGGCCAGATTTTCATGGAAACAGTTCCGTCTGGATAGTCCCCGCATGCCGCTATTGCCTTGGGTTTGGCCATGCGACTATGGAACGCAGAAGCGAAGCAGCAGAACAGAGGAACGCCCGATGAGCGAAAAACCGGTGGTGACCATTGAATATTGCAGCATGTGCAACTGGCTGATGCGCTCGGCCTGGATGGCGCAGGAGCTGCTCTCGACCTTTTCGCTCGAGCTCGGCGCCGTGACGCTGAAGCCCGGAACCGGCGGCATATTCGAGATCCGGGTCGATGAAGCGCTTGTCTGGGAGCGTAAGCGCGACGGCGGCTTTCCCGGACCGAAGGAACTGAAGCAGCTGATCCGCGATATCGTTGACCCCGAACGCGATCTCGGCCATGTCGACCGCACGGATGCGCAGAAGGCCGAAGACTGAGGGCTGCGCCCCCGTTCGGCGGGACAGTCAAAATTTTTGTCGTCAAAACGTCAAATACCCGTTGACGAAACCCGCCGGGTCTCTTAAACGAGCGGTCGTTGCCCAGATGGCGGAATTGGTAGACGCGCCAGCTTCAGGTGCTGGTACTCGCAAGGGTGTGGAGGTTCGAGTCCTCTTCTGGGCACCAATTCACTTTTTCATTTCCCGTGAATTCTCCGCCTTTTACGTCGCTTCCCGGTCCCGCCGGGGCCTATTGCCGTTTTGCGGCGAGCCAGGCGTTGGCGTCTGCGATCTCCATTGGTTTGGCGAAGAGATAGCCTTGGCCGTGTTGCACCCTGAGACGGCGCAGCGTGGCGCGCTCGGCTTGCGTTTCGACACCTTCCGCGATCGTGGTCGCGCCGGTCTGTTCGGCGAAATGAACCATGCCGGCGACGAGCGCCTGTTTGGCCGGATTGGCGTCGATGTCGCGGATCAGTTCGATGTCGAGTTTCAGGATATCGGGCTTCATCCGCAGAAGCGCCACGAGGCCGGAAAAGCCGGCGCCGACATCGTCGACCGCCGTCCTGACGCCGAGCGATCTCAGACGGTCCAGTTCGACGCCCAGCCTGTCGTGGTCCTCGACGATGTCGTGTTCGGTCACCTCAACCACCACGCGATGCGGGTCGGCGGTGCGGATGATATCTGCAAGCACGCCGGTGGCGATGGTCTCCGGCGAGGCGTTGACGCCGATCGTCACATCGGAAGGAAGCTCCTTGAACAGCGCGAGCGCCTTGGTGATCGAAAGCGCTTCCAGATCAACCTGCCGTCCGATCGCGCTCGCCTCCTCATACCAGAGGTTGGGCGGGCGATAGGGCTCTCCGGCAAAGCGCGAGAGCGCCTCGAACTTGATCGGCGCTCCGGTCTCGAGCGAGACGATCGGCTGCAGCACCATGCGCAGAGCATCACCCTTAAGCGCGCTGTCTATGCGAGTTGCGGCGGCGGCGACTTCGCCGCGCCTGCGCAAGCTGGCATTGATCTGACCGCTTGCGAGGTTGGCAAAGGTTTCCATGATCTTCAGGTCGCGCTCGCCGAGCGTCGGGTGAGGGGTCGAGCGCAGGCAGCAGAACATGCCGAAGACCGACCCATCGTCGCGGCGGACGGGAACGCTCAGGTGACTTCCGATCGGAATGCTTGTGGTGATCGGCATCGATAGGGCCAGCGGATAATCCGCCGTATCGGCCATCACGCTCGGCAGACGGCCATCGAGAATGTGCTGGCAATAGACTTGCTGCAGGCTGAGAACGGCGCCGGGAAAGGCGAGGGCCTCGAAACCGGGGGCGCTGACGGCGCGGAACACCGAATTGCCGTCCACGATCTCGGACACATAGGCCACCTGCATCTCGAAATGGGTGCGCACGGTTTCGAGAATGAGATCGAGCGTATCCCCGTTGGCTGACGGGCCGTCGAATTCGAGTTTGAGGGGCAGGCGGCTCATCGTGATTGGCCTTTTCGCTTTGGCGACGACCGTTTGTCCTCCCGACAGACGCCGTCCCGATTCCTTTGTTGAACCGCATCGGGAGAAAGGGGCGCGATCCCTTGCCCGCTCGTGCGCGCCGGTTCTGTTTAGAAGCGAGTATATGCCTGCCGAAAGCTTCGTCCAGAACCATTCCCGGTAAAACAGTGGTGATCAGGCCGTCAGGCCGCCGGATCCGGAAACGCGGCTTCCGGCGCTGGCGGCTGAAAACCGCAATCGTTGATTTCTTCAGAAAAACTCGTGCGGAGGCGCGTCGGCTGGGCTAGACAGGGCGCCTGGGCTTCTGCATTGGCGGGGCGTTAATGTGCAGCTCCTAGCCGTGCAGCATGGTCCGGAAGACGCACGACGGGTGAACGGATGTTTCTACTGCTGGCCGCAGCTTCAATCTTTTCGCGGGTCAACGGCCCGGTGCTGGCGCTCGGCCGCTGGACGGGCGCCTTCCTGATGGGGCTGATGGTCGTCGTGATCCTGGTGCAGGTGTTCTTTCGCTATGTGCTCAACGACGCGCTCGCCTGGACGGAGGAGCTCGCCCGTTTCCTGATGCTGTGGATGGTCAGCCTCATGGCCCCGACCGCCTTTCGCCACGGCGGCTTCATCAGCATCGACACGATCAAGCGCTTTCTGCCGGAAAGGCCGGCGGCGATCCTCAATCTGGCGCTTCTTCTGGTCTCGGCCGTCGTTCTGTGGTGGGCGATCGATATCGGTTGGAACGAGGTGACCGGGATTGGCGGTCGCTTCACCATGCCGTCGCTGATGCTGCCGACGGCATTCGATTTCTCCACATGGATGAAGGTGCCGCGCGCCTGGATGATGGCCTCGCTGGCGACCGGCGTCACCATGATGTTCTCCGTCAATATCGAGCTGATATTGCGGCTTCTCGCCGAGCTTTTCGGCGCGGGCGAACGGCTGAATCCGCTTGAAGGCGGCATCGTGCTGGAGGCGGAGTGATGCTGAGCCTGTTTCTGCCGCTCTTCCTGGTGTTCCTGTTCTGCGGCCTGCCGGTGCTGTTTGCGCTGATTGCCGCGCCGGCACTGCTGCTGTGGTTCAATGGCCAGGAGCGCGACATCGTGCTGCTCTACCGCAATATCTATAATGGCATGGACTCCTTTCCGCTGATGGCGGTGCCGTTCTTCATGCTGGCCGGCGAACTGATGAACCGGGCCGGCATCACCGAGCGGCTGGTGGAGTTTTCCCAGGCCGTGATCGGCCATTTTCGGGCCGGCCTTGCCCATGTGAACATCCTCTCCTCCATGCTGTTCGCCGGGCTTTCCGGTTCCGCGGTCGCCGATGTTTCGGCGCTTGGCGCGATGATGATCCCGGCGATGGAAAAGCAGGGCTATTCCCGCAAATTCGCCGCCGCCGTCACCGCCGCCTCTTCGATCATCGGGCCGATCATTCCGCCCTCTGGCATCATGATCATCTATGCCTATGTGATGGGCGAGAGCGTCGCGGCGCTGTTTCTGGCGGGCATCGTGCCGGGCATTCTGATCGGCGTATCGCTGATGGTGCTGGTCAGGCTGTTGGCAGACCGCGAGGGGCTTCCTGCCGCAACGGAGAAAGCCGGCTGGAAAACGCGCGGCAATGCCAGTCTGAAGGCCTTCTGGCCGCTCCTGACGCCGGTCATCATCATGGGCGGCATTCTGGGCGGCGTGTTCACGCCGACGGAAGCGTCTGCCATTGCGGTGGCCTATGCCTTCTTCATCGGCTTTTTCGTGCTGCGCTCGCTTCATGTGCGCGATGTGCCGGGCATATTGATGCGGTCAGGGCTGACCTCTTCTGTCGTGCTGCTGCTGGTGGGGGCCGCCATGGCCTTCAAGACGGTGGCTTCGCTGTCGCATACGCCGGAGCTTCTCGCCTCGGTCCTGCTGGGGCTGACGGAGAACCCGCTGATCCTGCTGTTCCTGATCAACATCCTGCTGTTTGTCGTCGGCATGTTTCTCGATGCCGGTCCGGCGATCATCATTTTAGGCCCGATCCTCGGGCCGGTTTTCCTGAACATGGGCGTCGATCCGGTTCATTTCGCCATCATCATGGCGGTCAATCTGACTGTCGGCCTTCTGACGCCGCCCATGGGGCTGGTGCTGTTCGTCACCTCCTCCGTGTCGCGGCTGAGCGTCGAGACCGTGGCGCGCGCCGTACTGCCGTTCCTGGCCGTCGAGGCCGTAATCATCTTCATGATCACCTATATTCCCGCGATCAGCCTGACCCTGCCTCGGCTGTTCGGATTTCTGGAATAAACATGCAATATAGACCAAACACAGGGAGGACTGACATGCTCAAGGACATGATCAAGACGGCGCTCGTCGCCGGAGCGCTTGCCGTTTCGGCGAGCCAGATTGCGATGGCCGCCGACATCACGCTGCGCGCCACGGCCAATTCCAACGAGAATGACGAGGACTATGACGGTCTCGTCGTCTTCAAGAATTACATCGAGAACGCGTCGAACGGCGCGATCGCGGTCGAGATTTTTATGGGTACGCAGATCTGCGCCACGGGCGAGGAATGCCTGCAGGGCATCGCTGACGGCACGATCGATGTCTACATGTCGACATCCGGCGGCGCGGCCGGGCTTTTCCCCTATCTGCAGATCCTCGATCTGCCCTATCTGATGAATGACGATCGGGTGGCCGAGGAAGTGCTGTCGGGCCCGTTCACCACGGAACTGCGCGACCTGGCGCTTGCCGACAGCGGCGACACGATCCGCCTGATGACGATCGGCAATACGGGCGGCTGGCGCAATTTCGCCAATACCGAGCATACGATCAAGACGCCCGCCGACATGAAGGGCATGAAGCTGCGCACTGTGCCGGCGGAACTGCCGCAGGAACTGGTGCGCGCGCTCGGCGCCTCGCCGACGCCGATTGCCTGGCCGGAACTCTTCACCTCGCTGCAGACCGGCGTGGTGCAGGGCACGGCCAACGGCATTACCGACATCATGAACATGAAGTTCACCGATGCCGGGCTGAAATTCATCACGCTCGACCGTCACTCCTACATGGCTGCCTTCTGGTGGATGTCGAACGACCGTTTCCAGGGCCTCTCGGAAGACCAGAAGAAGATTGTCGCCGATGCCTTCTACGCCCTGCAGCAGGCAACCTTTGCAAGCCCCAAGCGCAAGGAAATCGCCGCCTATGAAGGTTTCCTGGCGGCCGGTGGCGAGATCTATGTGCCAAGCGAGGCCGAGAAGGCCGAGTTCAAGGCGGCTGTAGAACCCGTCTTCGACTGGTTCAAGTCATCGGTGCCAGGCGGTGAGGATATCTTCGC
This sequence comes from uncultured Martelella sp., assembly GCA_963676545.2. GTDB lineage: Bacteria > Pseudomonadota > Alphaproteobacteria > Rhizobiales > Rhizobiaceae > Martelella. Next base: position 283,807 of record CAXXRG010000004.1, read on the forward strand.
AAGCTTCACGGCCGCCGTGGAGGAAGCCGAGGCAAGGGTGAACGAACAGCGCGCGGTGGAAATCGCAAACTGACCTGAGCCTGCCCTTAGCGCCTCGGCCCACTGGTCGGGGCGTTTACCCGTCGACGGGGAAGAGATGTGCCTTGGCGGGCTCGAAGACCAGTGTGATGGCGCTGCCGGTTTCAAGCGGGCGGTCTTCGGAAAGCGCTGCGACGATGCGGCCGCCGCGCGAAAGCTCGACATTGATCACCGTTTCCGTGCCGAGCCGCTCGACCAGTGACACCGTGCCGTGAAGCCCGCCCGCCGTGCCGTCCTCGACCACATCGAGATATTGCGGCCTGAGCCCCAGCCGGGCCTTTGACGTCTGCGAAAAGTCGAACCGGGTTGTTGGAATCGTCACCGGGTCGAGCGCTTCCGATTGCACGGTCATCGCATCACCGTCCTTCTCGACGATGTCGACATCCATGAAATTCATCGAGGGCGAGCCGATGAAGCCCGCGACGAAGAGATTGGCGGGCTCGTGGTAAAGCTCCATCGGGCTGCCGACCTGTTGAACCTCGCCATCCTTCAGGACCACGATCCGGTCGGCAAGCGTCATTGCCTCGACCTGGTCATGGGTCACATAGATCATCGTCGCGCCGAGCTGGTTATGCAGCTTGCCGATCTCCATGCGCATATCCATGCGCAGCGCGGCATCGAGATTGGAAAGCGGCTCGTCGAACAGGAAAACGCTTGGGTTGCGCACGATCGCCCGGCCGATCGCCACGCGTTGGCGCTGGCCGCCGGAAAGCTGCGAGGGGCGGCGGTCAAGCAGATGCTCCATCTGCAGGATGCGCGCCGCCCGCTGGACGGCCTCTTCCTTTTCGGCCTTGGGGACGCCCGCAATCGTCAGCCCGAAGGCGACATTCTCGCGCACCGACATATGCGGAAAGATCGCATAGGTCTGAAACACCATGGCAATGCCGCGTTCCTTCGGCTGCAGGTCGTTGACGCGCGCACCACCGATCTCGAGCGTGCCGTCGGTAATGTCCTCAAGGCCTGCGATCATTCTGAGGAGCGTCGATTTTCCGCACCCGGACGGGCCGACGAAGACGACGAATTCGCCATCCTTGATCTGAAGGTCGACGCCCTTGATAACCTCGACCTTTCCGAAGGATTTGCGGACGTCCTTGAGCGCCAGTTCTGCCATTTCGTTTCTCCCTTAGCCCTTGACGCCGGTTGATGCGATGGATGCGATGAAGGCGCGCTGCAGCACCAGATAGAAGACGAGGACCGGGATGGTGATCATCGAGAGGTAGGCCATCACCTCGCCCCAGGGCACGTTGAGCTGGAAGAAGTATCCAAGCCCGACCATGATCGGCCGGTGCGCCTCGTCCTGCACCACGATCAGCGGCCAGAGATATTGTTCATTGTACATTTTCAGCGCCTTGAGGATCGCCGCCGTGGCGATCACCGGACCCGACAGCGGCATCACCACGCGGCGATAGATCTGCCACCAGTTCGCGCCTTCAGCGCGCGCCGCCTCGATCAGTTCGCGCGGCAGGTCCTTGAAATACTGCACGAACAGGAAGACCGTCAGCGCATCGGCGATCCACGGAATGATCTGGACGCGATAGGTGTTGAGCCAGCCCCATGTGAGCCCATCGAGGCCAAGCCACGGCAGGCGCGAGACGAACAGCAGAAGCGGGATGGCGATGGTCTCGAACGGGATGATCAGCGTGGCCAGCACGATGGAAAGCACCAGCGCATTGCCGCGCCAGCGCACGAAGGTGAAGGAAAACGCGCCGAGCGAACACAGAAACAGCGACGCCAGCACGGTGATCGTCGTCACCATCACCGAGTTGAAGACGAACAGGCCGATCGGCGCGCGCTCGAAGGCATCGGCATAGTTCTGCAGGCTGATGTCTCCAACGGGCAGGAAAGCGCGCAAAGATGAGGTATCGCGCAGAAGCTGGGCGTCGGGCTTCAGTGACGACATCACCATGAACAGGAGCGGCAGCACGAAGACCAGCGCCACCAGCACCAGAACGAGATAGCGGACGAACAGTCTGAGGCCATGATTGTCACCGGAAAGTGCGGCCATTCTTCAGCTCCTTTCGCGGGTGAAGTAGCGCTGCGCCAGCGAGATCGCGAGTACCAGCACGAACAGCACGACCGAGATCGCCGAGCCGCCGGAGATATCCTGCCGCCCGTAGCCGCGCTCGACCGCCTGATAGACGAGCGTCTGGGTCGAATCGAGCGGCCCGCCCTTGGTCATCACATCGATCTGGGCGAAGACGGCGAAGCACTGCATGGTGATGACGACGAGCACGAGGACGGCGGTGTTCCTGAGCCCCGGCCAGGTGACATAGCGGAAGGTCTGCCATTTCGATGAACCCTCGATTGCCGCGGCCTCGTAAAGCGTTGGCGAGATGGTCTGCAGGCCGGCAAGCCAGATCACCATGTGAAAGCCGACCGCCTGCCAAATCGACATGGCGATGATAGAGCCGAGCGCCGTATGGGTATTGCCGAGCCAGTCAACCGGCTGGAAAAGGCCGAAGGTCATGCCGGAAAGAAGGGCATTCAGCAGCCCGTCATTGCCGTCATAGATGAAGCGCCAGAGCAGCGACACGACGACAATGGAAACCACGACCGGCATGAAGAACAGCGCGCGGAAGACGTTGACGCCGCGAAGCCGCTGGTTGATCAGCAAGGCCAGACCGAGCGCCAGTCCCGCCTGAACGGGCGCTGTGACTGCGACGAAAACAAGCGTATTGGTCAACGCCTTCATGAACACGACATCGCGCGCCACCACAACATAGGCGGTATTGCCCGCATGGACGCGGAACCATTCGCGCATACCGCGATATTGCGGATATTCGTCGGAGCGGGTGAAGGAGCGCACGCGCGGATATTCGAGCGCGCCGTCATCATCGCGCGCCAACTGGTCGCTGTCGTCGCGTTCGGGCTCGATCCTGATGACGTTGAGGCCGAGCAGGTCGCGGTAGTTCTCCATGCCGACATAACGGGTCGGGTTTGGCGAAATCAGCCGCTGGTCGGTGAGCGAAAAGCCGATGGCCAGAAAGAAGGGCAGGATGATGAAGAGGCCGATGAGCAGGATCGACGGCGCGGCAAAGGCCCAGCCCGCCCCATTGTTCTCCGTCAGTTTCCGGCTCATGCGTGTGTTTCCCTATGGTCGTTCAGAGATCGACGGTATCGAGAAGGGGCGCGCCACCCTAGCGTCACCCACGGGCTTGACCCTAGGGTCCAGGCCGTCTGCTGCGGCCTCCCGGTCTTATCGCTCGTGCCAAGCATGGCGCCGGAAGGGCGGGCGGGCAGGAGAGGGCCAGCCGGGGCCGCCCCCTTTCTCGCCCCGCCATATCAGTTGTGGCCATAGCCCTGGTTGCGGTCGATATCGGTGTCGATTTCATCGACCGCGCCGTCGAGCGTGTCGGCAACATCCGCGCCATTGGCCATGTCGGAAATCGCCTTCTGGAACACGCTGGTTTCGACCACATAGCCGGGCGTCACCGGACGAAGCGTGCCTTGCGCATCGGAGAGGCCGTAGAAGACGGCAAGCGGCGCGCCTTCCTTGTAGTATTCCGACATGTCGGCGGCGCCCTGCGTTGCCGGAACCAGGCCGATGGCGTTGGAGAATTCGGCCAGATATTTGTCCTGAATGGCGAATTCGATGAATTCGGCCGCGCCTTCGGGATGTTCGGAGGCCGCCGAAACGCCAAGCTGCCAGCTCGCCGCACCGATCTTCGGGCCGTTGCCGAAATCGGGCGCGGGCAGGAATACGACGTCGTCGAAGGCATCGAGCTTGGCGCGCGCCGTCCAGTTGCCGTTCCAGTCGATGGCATAATCGCCGTCGATAAACCCGTTCTGATGGTCGGCCGGATCCTGGCTGGTGCCGGGCGCAAGCTCGCGCTCGAACAGCGACTGCCACCATTCGCCGAAGGCGATTGCTTCGTCCCCGTTCAGCACGCCCTCCGCGGTCTGGTAATCGGAGCGGTCGACCAGATCGCCGCCGAAGGACTGCAGGAAGGGCAGGAAGGCATAGGTGTACCATTCGCCATTGTCGGCCATGCCGAGGTTCAGCGGATATTCGAAATCCCCGCTCTCCTTGAGCTTGACGAGGATCTCGTCGAATTCCTCGGCCGTCCACGGCTCTTCCAGCGTCGGTTTGCGGATGTCGTATTTTTCGAGATAGGACTGACGCGTCATCATCGCGAGCGCGGCGTCCCAAAGGCCGATCGAGTAGATCTGCCCGTCCCATTTGCCGATGGCGCCCGGAAGGAAGCCTTCGATTGCGCTCTCATCGATTGGCAGCGGCTGCATGTAGCCGGACCACGCCCAGTTCGGCATGATCGGCCCGTCGACATCGATGATATCCGGCAGGTTTCCGGCGAGCGCGGCAGCGGTTACGGAATCATTATAGGAATCTTCCGGAAAGCTTTCGAGAACGACCTCCCAATCGTCCTGGCTGGCGTTGAAATCGGAGACGATCCCCTCGAGAATGCTCGATTCCGTCGGGTTGCCGGCGCCGTGATACCACATGGAAAGCTCGGTCGCGGCAAAGGCGCCGGCGGGCAGGGCAGTGGTCGTCATCAATGTGGCAAGGGCCAGGGCAGTTCTCTTCATCGTCAATCCTCCGATTTGAACAGTGCGGGCCTCGGTGAGGAGGCGGAAGGCGAGTGGAGGCAACCACCCGCGGGAAACGTCTGTCGGGAGGGATATTCAGACAACGACTTGATCTGCGCCGCTGCACTCGGCAGGCCATGGAGAGACGGAAAGCATGCGCCTCGCGGAAGCGGCCTGACGCCGGACCGCATCAGCGGTCCGGCTTATTGGCTGGCGGGGGCCACCCGTCGCTCAGGGCGGCAACATGTGCCGTCCGGCGTATACGGAACTGCCGCTGTACCCTCCCCGTACAGAAGCAATAGTGGCCTCCCCGCCGTGTCCCGTCTCAGGGACACAACTTTTAGGCAACGCTTCATTAACACGAAAGTTCCCCAGGCCTCAACCGCGAGTCGGAGGTGATGCGGACAATATGTCGCAGGCCTGTGGTTTGTTTGGGCAATACCGCTCCGACTCGTCGGGCTGAGGTGTTTGCCGGGCGCTATTTGAACCCGACCACCCGGTGCGGGACGTAAGGGGCTTCAAGCCTTTCGATCTCTTCCGCCGTGAGTTTCAGCGCCAGAGCCGCCTCGGCATCGTCGAGATGATGCGGTTTGGAGGCACCGACGATGGGCGCCGAGATTTCCGGCTTAGACAGAACCCAGGCGAGCGCCACGCGGGCCATCGGCACACCGCGCTCATTGGCGATCGCGGCAACGGCATCGACAACCTTGCGGTCGGATTCGGCCGTTTCGGCGTAAAGCGTCTTGCCGAATTCGTCGGTTTCGGAACGGCCCGTTGTCGTGTCCCAGGGGCGCGTCAGGCGGCCGCGCGCCATCGGGCTCCAGGGAATGACGCCGATGCCTTCGGCCTTGCACAGTGGCAGCATCTCGCGCTCTTCCTCACGGTAGAGCAGGTTTACATAATTCTGCATGGTGACGAATTTCGCCCAGCCATTGGCCTTCTGGGTGGCCAGCATCTGAGCGAACTGCCAGGCATACATGGACGAAGCGCCGATATAGCGCGCCTTGCCGGCCTTCACCACGTCATGAAGCGCCTCAAGCGTTTCCTCGATCGGCGTGTCATAGTCAAAGCGGTGGATCTGGTAGAGGTCGACATAATCGGTGCCGAGCCGCTTCAGCGAATTGTCGATTTCCTGCATGATCGCCTTGCGCGACAGGCCCATGCCGTTCGGGCCCTTGTGCATGCGGTTCATCACCTTGGTGGCAAGCACGATCTCCTCGCGCCGGGCAAAGTCCTTGAGCGCCCGGCCAACGATCTCTTCGGACGAGCCGGCGGAATAGACATTGGCGGTGTCAAAGAAATTGATGCCGTCCTCCACGGCCTTGCGGATGAAGGGGCGGCTTTGCTCTTCTGTCAGCGACCAGGGATGGGCGCCGGCTTCCGGCGCGCCATAGGTCATGCAGCCGAGGCAGATGCGGGAAACATCGAGGCCGGTGCGGCCGAGCTTCACATATTCCATTTGTGCAGGATCCTCATTTTGCGGGCAGGCTTCGAAGGTGACGCGGGCAGTGCGTCCTGTCAAAGAAAAACGCCGCCGGAGAGCCGGCGGCGCCAGCCTATTGACAAACTTATCCCATATTCCGGGTCATCCTCGGGCTTGACCCGAGGATCCAGGCCGCCCAGCGAAGTCTACGTTATAGACCCTAGCAGATTCAGTGTCTTAAGTCGCCTGGATGCTCGGATCAAGTCCGAGCATGACACAAGAACGAAGGGCCGATGACACGCGATGGCCAAAGCCTGGCGCTTTGTCTGCATTCTGACACCGCCGGAGAGCCGGCGGCGTGGGCAGGTCTGGTCAGGCAGCCTACTTCTCGGCGAAGGCCTTCTTGCCTTCCGCATCAAGTGCTGCGAACTCTTCGTCAGAGAGCTCGATATTTGCCGCCGCGACATTCTCCTCCAGATGCTTGACCTTGGACGTGCCGGGGATCGGCAGCATGACCGGGCTGCGCTTCAAGACCCAGGCAAGGGCGATCTGGCTTGGCGCAGCTCCGTGCTTCTTCGCAATCTCATCGAGAAGCGAGCCGGACTTGGCAAGGTCGCCGGCTGCCAGCGGATGCCATGGAATGAAACCGATCTTGTTCTTCTCGCAATAGTCGAGCACATCCTCGCTGGTGCGGTCCACGAGATTATAGCGGTTCTGCACGGTGGCGACGGGGAAGACCTTGCGGGCGGCTTCGATATCGGCGACGGAAACCTCGGAAAGGCCCGCATGGGCGATCAGCCCCTCATCCAGGAATTCCTTGATGGCGCCGAACTGTTCGTCGGCCGGAACCTTCCCGTCGATGCGGTGAAGCTGCCAGAGGTCGATCTGCTCGACGCCCAGATTGCGCAGGCTCTTGTGCACCTGCTGGCGCAGATATTCCGGCCGGCCAACGGGCAGCCAGACATTCGGCCCGGTGCGGGTCAGGCCACCCTTGGTCGCGATCTTCACCTTGCCATAGGGGTGAAGCGCTTGCCGGATCAGCCACTCGGACACATCCGGGCCGTAGCTGTCGGCGGTATCGATGAAATCGACGCCCAGTTCCGGCAGGCGTTTCAGCGTGGCAATGGCGCCGTCGCGGTCGGCGGGTTCGCCCCAGATGCCGTTGCCGGTGATGCGCATCGCGCCGAAGCCGAGCCGCGTGACCTTCAGGTCGCCGCCGATTGCGAAAGTGCCAGCCTTGTCAGCACGAATATCAGCCATGGTCTTCTCCATTTCCGGTAAAACATCGCCGCGCGACAGGATGACCAAAGGGATCGGCGCGCGGCGGCAATATCAGGAATCTACAAAAGGGGAGATGGTCGAGCGGGAAGGCGGTTTCAATACGTGCGACGTTATTTACCTTCGGCCGTCCCTGATCAATGAAGATGAAACATCTTCTTCAGGTCCACCTGAACCGGCGAATTGTCCGGATTGGTCTCCATGATATCGGCCATGAAGGCCCACCAGCGTTTGGCAATCTCGGTGTCGGGGATCGCATCCATCGTGTGATTGGCGTCGCGTTTCAGCACCGCGAACAGATGATGGGTCTCCTCATCAAGCCAGATCGAATAGTCGGAGACGCCGGCCTCCTTCAGCAACGTGGCAAGCTCCGGCCAGATCTCGTCATGGCGGCGCTTGTATTCCGCCGCCTGTCCGGCATTGAGGTTCATGCGGAATGCGATGGTTTCCATGGGGCGTCCTCCTCCTGAACCTGCAGCCTCAAACGATGCCGCCGCCAGCGCCGGTGACAGCCGGGCGAACGCCTGAAACCTTCTGGCGGTAGCCGGAAGCGCGGTAGGCGGCAATCGGGTCGATGGCGCCGCCGGCATTTTTGCGGGCCATGGCGAGGATCGGGCCGACATCGGTGCGGAAGGCGTCCTTCAGCGTTTCCGAGGCCATCATCGCATCATTGTCGCTCTGGAAGCCGGAAAGGGCGGTGCGATCCACCAGAAGCGCCTGCGCATAGGCGCGGCGAACCTCGACTGCAGAGCGCATCAGGCTCTCGATCGGATCGGTGACATTGTGCGACTGGTCGAGCATGTGGGCCGGGTTGAAACCGGGCGCGCCCTCGGCATCCACCAGTTCGTTGAAGACGAGGAACAGGCGGAACGGATCGATCGAGCCTGTGTCGAGGTCGTCATCGCCATATTTGCTGTCATTAAAATGGAAGCCGCCGAGCTTGCCGAACTGGATCAGCCGCGCGACGATCATCTCGATATTGACGTTGGGCGCATGGTGGCCGAGATCGACGAGGCAGAAGGCCCTGGGGCCGAGTTCCTTGGCAATCAAGTAGTTCGTGCCCCAGTCCTGCACGACGGTGGAGTAGAATGCCGGCTCGAAGATCTTGTGCTCGGAAAAGATACGCCAGTCATCCGGCAGCGCCGCGTAGATGCTTTTCATCGCCTCCAGATAGCGCTCGAACTGTTTTGTGAAATGGCTCTGGCCGGGAAAATTGGAGCCGTCGCCGATCCACACCGTCAGCGCCTTAGAGCCGAGCGCCTTGCCGATCTCGATGCATTCAATGTTATGGTCGATCGCCTGCTGGCGCGTTGCCGCGTCGGTGTGGGAGAGCGAACCGAATTTGTAGGAATGTTCCTGGCCGTCCTGATCCTGGAAGGTGTTGGAATTCATCGCATCGAAGCCGAGGCCGAGCGCTTCGCCCTTCTGGCGGAGTTCGGAAAGATCGTCGACCTTGTCCCACGGGATATGCAGCGAGACTGTGGGGGTGGCGCGCGTCAGCTGCTGGATCACCGCGCAGTCTTCCAGCTTGTCGAAGATGTGGCGCGGTTCGCCGGCGCCGGGGAAACGGGCAAAGCGCGTGCCGCCGGTGCCGACCCCCCAGGAGGGCACGGCAACGCCATAGGCGGCGACCTTGGCCGTGACGTCGTCAATGCTGACGCCACGACGGGCGAGCTTTTCGCCGAGCGCGTTGTAGTCGGTCTCAAGATCCTTGGCGCGCTTCTCGTTTTCTGCGGCAAGCACGCCGCTGTCGATCATCTGTTCCATATCATCCTCCCGTTGCAGGCCGGGCCTGCTGAATTCGTTTTCCCTAGTGTCTCAGCCATCAATCTCCCCCCTTGAAGGGGAGATGTCGCGAACGCGACAGAGAGGGGTATGTGCACAAGCCGCAATCTCTGTGCTCGCCGAAAGGGTTCCCCCTCTGCCCTGCCGGGCATCTCCCCCTAAAGGGGGAGTTTGGCTGTGTGGCAAGGCACGGGGGCACACCGCGTCCGCCTTTCTCCTCCGTCATGCTCGGGCTTGTCCCGAGCATCTAACCACATATGCCGCAAGCGGAGTCCGCGTCTTGCGCCTCTGGAATCCGCGTCCTCCTTTCGTGGGGAAAGGAGCTTAGATCCTCGGGTCAAGCCCGAGGATGACGCCGAACTGTAGGCGGGCCGGGCAAAAAGTCGACCGAGCCTTATCGCGGAAACGACACCGCATTCCCCGCATCCACGTTGATGATATTCCCCGTCGATTTGGCCGACATGTCGGAGGCGAGGAAGTAGATGGCTTCCGCGATATCCTCCGGGAAGACCGAGCGCTTCAGCATCGAGCGATCGCGGTAATGGGCTTCCAGCTCATCGGTCGACATCTTGTAGGCGGCGGCGCGCTGTTCCTTCCACTCGCCGGTCCAGATCTTCGAGCCGCGCAGCACGGCATCCGGATTGACGGTGTTGACGCGGATCTGGGCGGCCGCGCCTTCCAGCGCCAGGCAGCGGGCCAGATGGATTTCGGCGGCCTTTGCCGTGCAGTATGCGGATGCGCCCGGCGATGCCGCAAGGCCGTTCTTGGACGAGACGAAGACGACATTGCCGCCGGTGTTCTGATAGCGGAACAGGCGGAAGGCCTCGCGGGACACCAGGAAATAGCCGGTCGCCAGAATGGCGATGTTCTTGTCCCAGAGGTCGAGCGTCGTCTCTTCGATGGGCGCGGAAGAGGCCAGTCCGGCATTGGAAACGAGAATATCAAGCCCGCCGAATTCGACCACCGCGTCGGAGAAGCCTTTCGCGACTTCGGCCTCGTCGGTGACGTTCAGATGCACACCGCGCACGATGTCCTTGCTGAATACCGAGGATAGCTCTGCCTTGGCCGTCTCCAGCGCGGCATCATCGATATCGGCCAGCACAACGCAGGCGCCTTCGCCTGCCAGCCGGAAGGCCGTGGCCTTGCCGATGCCGCCAGCCCCGCCGGTGACCAGCGCAATCTTGCCGGCAAGCGGCTTCGGTTTCGGCATGCGCTGCAGCTTGGCCTCCTCCAGAAGCCAGTATTCGATATCGAAGGCTTCCTGTTCTGAGAGCCCCTGATAGGTCGAGACCGAGGATGCGCCGCGCATGACATTGATGGCGTTGACGTAGAATTCGGCTGAAATGCGGGCGGTTGCCTTGTCCTTGGCAAAGGAGATCATGCCGACGCCCGGCACCAGATAGATCACCGCATTCGGGTCGCGCATCGCCGGGGAATTGTCGTGCTTGCAGCGCTCGTAATAGGCGGCATAGTCCTCGCGGTAGGCGGCGATTGCATCCGGCAGCCCCTCGACGGTCTTGTCGATATCCGGGTTTCCCGGGTCGAAATCGACAACCAGCGGGCGGATTTTGGTGCGCAGGAAATGGTCCGGGCAGGAGGTGCCAAGGGCGGCCAACTCTGCAAGACGGTTGGAGGCAACGAATTCGAGCACGGCGGGTTGATCGTCGAAATGGCCGAGCTTGCCCTCGGTTTCCGCAATCATGCCACGGATCTTCGGCATCAGCTTTTCGGCAATGGCGCGGCGCTCTTCTGCGGGCAGCGTCTTCACCTTCGGTCCACCGAAAACCGGTCCGTCGATCTTCACATCGAGCCAGGCCATGGCCTTGTTGATGATCTCGAGCGTCGTCTCGTAGCTTTCCTTTGCCGTATCGCCCCAGGTGAAGAGACCGTGGCTTTCCAGGATGACGCCGCGCGCATTCGGGTTTTCCTCGCAGAACTTGCCGAGCCACAGGCCCAGCTCGTAGCCCGGACGCTTCCACGGCAGCCAGCCGATCTCGCCGCCGAAGATCTCCTCCGTCAGCGCCCTGGAATCACTCGAGGCCGCAATGGCGATGATCGCGTCGGGGTGCATGTGGTCGACATGCTTTTTCGGCACATAGGCGTGCAGCGGCGTGTCGATGGAGGCCGCGCGGGCATTCAGGTTGAAGGTGCAGTGGGGGAGGTAGCCCACCATCTCGTCTTCATGTGCGAGGCCGCGATAAAGCCCCTTCAGCGCGTTGAGCTTTTCCATGTAAAGCGTGGCGAAGCCGTCCATCTTGATGGTGCCGACATCGCCGCCGGAGCCCTTGACCCACAGGACCTCGACCTCTGCCCCGGTGAGCGGATCCTTTTCCATTACCTTGGCCGAGGTATTGCCGCCGCCATAATTGGTGATGCGCTTGTCGGAGCCCAGAAGATTGGAGCGATAGAGCAGAAGCTCGGATTCGCTCATCCCGGCAGCCTTGCCGTCATCCCACAGGTTCTCAAGCCGGGCGGCCCGGGTTTCATTCGCCATTGTTTCCTCCTTCGGGGCCTTCCGGCCTGGTTCTTCCCCGGCAAAATCAATCCGAAAGTCGGGATTGTCAATCACAAACGATCAAGTTCAATCATTAAATCGCTTTATTGCAGTGCGGTATGACTATTTTTGATTGACACTGATGGAAAATCGCTGAACTCTGTCAAAAAGGGAGGCCCCATGCACGAGAAAGAGCGTCATCGCATCATCCTGTCAGCGGTACAGGAAAAGCCGGTTGTCACCGTTGCGGAGCTCGTCGACCTGACGGAAAGCTCCGAAGCGACGATCCGGCGCGATATCGCGGCCCTGCATGTGGCAAAACGGCTTCGGCGTGTGCGCGGCGGCGCGGAGGCGCTCAGCCCGCCGCAATTCGTCGGCCTTGCCGGCCGGCCCTTTTCCGTCAACCAGACGATGAATGCGCGGCAGAAACAGGCGATCGCCAAGGCGGCCGTCGCGCTGTGCGACGACGGCGATTCCGTCATCATCAACGGCGGCACGACCACGTTTCAGATGGTTCACCACCTCGCCAATCGCCGGCTGCAGGTCTTCACCAATTCCTTCCCGATCGCCGAGCATCTGCTGAAGCATTCGAAGAACACAGTGATGTTGTCAGGAGGCGTGATCTACCGCGAGCAGAACGTCATTCTGAGCCCGTTCGAAAACGATGTGACCCGGAATTTCTGGGCAAAGCGCATGTTCATGGGCGCGCAGGGCATCGGTCCGCTCGGCCTGATGGAGGCCGATCCGCTGCTGATCCAGGCGGAACAGAAGCTGATCGACCAGGCGGAAGAGCTCGTGGTTCTGGTGGATTCATCAAAATTCGCACAGCGCTCGAGCCTGATCCTGTGCGGTCTGAAACGCATTTCGACCGTGATTACCGATTCCGGGCTGCAGGCGTCCGACGCTCGCATGCTGGAGGAGGCCGGCGTTTCGGTGATCATCGCCGATACGCAGGCAATGGAGGAAACCGGTTCCGGTTGAGCCTTGAAGGAGAAGTGCCAGCCTGAACCCTGTTCATCAACTGGAGGAGAAAGATGAGCATTTTGAAGAAAATTCTCGTGGGGGCACTGCTCTCCACCGCACTCGTTGCGCAAGGCGCACACGCGGCCGACAAGAAGATCGCGCTGGTGGTCAAGGCGCTGGGCATCGGCTTTTTCGAGGCCGCGGCCGAGGGCGCGGAAGAAGCCGCCAAGGAAATCGGCGATGTCGAGCTGATTTACACCGGCCCGACCGATACCACCGCCGAAGGCCAGATCGACGTGATCAATTCGCTGATCGCGCAGAAGGTCGATGCCATCGCAATTTCGGCCAATGACCCGGATGCACTGGTGCCGGCGCTCAAACGCGCCATGCAGCGCGGCATCAAGGTCGTCTCCTGGGATTCCGGCGTGGCGCCAGAAGGCCGCATGGTGCATCTGAACCCCTCGTCCAATCCGCTGATCGGCAACATGATCATCAAGCTTGCCGCCGACAATCTGCCGGATGGCGGTGAAGTCGCCGTGCTTTCGGCGTCTGCGACAGCCACGAACCAGAACACCTGGATTGCGGAAATGGACAAGGTGAAGGGCGACTATCCGGGCATCGACGTCGTTACCACGGTCTATGGCGATGACCTGTTCGACAAGTCCTATCGCGAGACCCAGGGCCTCATTCAGTCCTATCCGGACCTGAAGGCGATCATTGCGCCGACCTCTGTCGGTATCGTTGCCGCCGCACAGGCCGTGACGGATGAGGGCAAGATCGGTGAGATCAACGTCACCGGTCTCGGGCTGCCGTCCGAAATGGCTGCCTATGTCGACAATGGCGCGTCGAAATCCTTCGCCATCTGGAACCCGATCGATCTCGGCTATGCCGCCGTCATGCTTTCCAATGATCTGATCGATGGCGCGAAAGCCGAACCGGGGGCAGAGCTTTCCATGGGGCGTCTCGGCCAGTTGACGCTGGATGATGACAATGCCGGTGCCATGGCTGACCCTTTTGTCTACGACAAGTCGAATATCGACAAGTTCAAGGACATTTTCTGAGCCTCCCGGGATGGGGCTGTCGCGTGGTCACCTTGCCTTGCGTTCTCTCTGAAAGAGGGAAAGGCGTGGGCCACGCGGCAGCCCGCCGCAGCGGGCACGGTTGAATGCGCTTGCATCGTCCGGGACCCGGGAAATCAATTGGAAGAAACGTGCCTTCCCATGGACCGTCACCCCGGACCTGTTCCGGGGTCCAGGGCCTAAAGTTGATGCTCTTCGTTCTATGGCCCTGGATGCCGGCTCAAGGCCGGCAGGACGGAAGTTCAGGCGAGACTCGTTGTCGGCACTGCGGTCAAACTCCGGGGTGTTGGGGAGATCGCCTGCGATAGCCATTCTCTTCGCAAACACAAAAGTTCCGCCCGCCGTTGAGGCGGGCCGCCCCACCAACAACACGGCAGACCAAAGATGCCAGACGCACAGCAGAACGCCGCCATCGCGCTTGACGGCATCACCAAGACCTTTCCCGGCGTTCGCGCCCTTTCCGATGTCTCGCTTGCCCTTTATCCGGGCGAGGTGACTGCGCTTGTCGGCGAAAACGGCGCGGGCAAGTCGACGCTGGTGAAGATCCTCACGGGCATCTACCAGCCCGATGGCGGCGAAATCACCATGGATGGCGAGAAGGTCAGTTTTTCGACGGCGGAGGCGGCAAGCGAACATGGCGTCACGGCGATCCACCAGGAAACCGTGCTGTTCGACGCGCTGACGGTTGCGGAAAATATCTTCATCGGCCATGCGCCGACCAATCGGTTCGGCCTGATCGACTGGAAACAGATCCATGATCGCGCCCGCGACATTCTCGATAGTATCGGCGCGCGCATCGATCCGCGCCATCGCCTGTCCGAACTCGGCATTGCCAACCGCCACATGGTCGCCGTTGCCCGCGCGCTCTCCGTCGATGCCCGCGTGGTGATCATGGATGAGCCGACGGCAGCGCTCTCGCAAAAGGAAATCGAGGAGCTTTACGAACTGGTCGAAAAGCTGAAGGCGGATGGCAAGGCAATCCTGTTCATCTCCCACAAGTTCGACGAGATTTTTCGCATTGCCGACCGATATACGGTCTTCAGAGACGGCGAGATGGTGGGCGAGGGAAAGATTGCCGAGACGGATGAGAATACGCTGGTGGAACTGATGGTCGGCCGGCCGGTCGACCAGGTCTTTCCCAAGCAGGATGTCGCAATCGGCGGGCCGGTGCTGACGGTGTCCGGCTACCGTCATCCGACCGAATTCGAGGATATCGGCTTTACCCTCCGCCGTGGGGAGATCCTCGGCTTTTACGGCCTCGTCGGGGCCGGGCGGTCGGAATTCATGCAGGCGCTTTTCGGCATTACGAAACCCTCGGCCGGGGCGGTGCGCATCGATGACGAGATCGCCGTCATCCGCTCCCCCTCGGAGGCGGTGAAACAGGGCATCGTCTATGTGCCGGAGGAGCGCGGCACGCAAGGCACAATCACCGCCATGCCGATTTTCGAAAATGTCACGCTGCCGTCGCTCGCCAAGGTCTCGCACAAGGGCTTTGTCCGCATGGCGGAGGAATTCGCGCTGGCGCGGGAATATACCGAGCGGCTGGATCTGCGCGCGGCCTCGCTCGATCAGCCCGTCGGCAATCTGTCCGGCGGCAACCAGCAGAAGGTTGTGATCGCCAAATGGCTGGCGACCGAGCCGAAGGTTATCATTCTGGACGAGCCGACCAAGGGCATCGACATCGGTTCGAAATCCGCTGTTCATGCCTTCATGAGCGAGCTTGCGGGCAGGGGGCTTTCCATCATCATGGTTTCATCTGAAATTCCGGAGATTCTCGGCATGTCCGACCGGGTCATCATCATGCGCGAGGGACGGATTGTCTCCGAGCTTTCCCGCGATGAAATGTCGGCGGAAAAGCTGGTGCGCGCAGCCGCCGGCATCGGTGTGGCGGCATGATGGCGCGTATCTTCAAACATCGCGAAATGTTGCTGCTTGTCGCGATCCTGTTGCTTGTCGGCGCCATCGAACTGCGCTTTCCGGGCTTCGTCGCGCCGCGCAATCTGGTCTCGATCTATAATGACACGGCGATCCTGATCATTCTGGCGCTGGGACAAGCCGCCGTCATTCTCTCGCGCGGTATCGATCTGTCGATTGCCGCCAATCTGGCGCTGTCCGGCACGATTGCCGCCCTTCTGAACGTCGCCTTTCCCGATCTGCCGGTGATCTTTCTGCTGGTGGCGGCCACCTTCAGCGGCGCTGTGCTGGGCGCCATCAACGGTCTTCTGGTCTGGCGTCTGTCGATTCCGCCAATCGTGGTCACGCTCGGCACGATGACGATCTATCGCGGCACGATCTTTCTTCTCACCGGCGGAGCCTGGGTCAATGCCCATGAGATGACGGATGCCTTCAAGGCGGTGCCGCGCGCTGTCTTCCTCGGCATACCGGTGCTCGCCTGGTTTTCGCTCGCCGTGATCGCGCTGATGCTGGTGATTCTCGTTATGACCCGTCTCGGCCGCGCCTTTTACGCTGTCGGCGGCAATCCGCATGCCGCCGTCTATACTGGCATTTCGGTCGGGCGCACGCATTTCTTCGCCTATCTGATTGCCGGTGCGCTGGCCGGTCTTGCCGGCTATCTGTGGACGGCGCGTTATGCCGTTGCCTATGTCGATATCGCCAACGGCTTCGAACTCGATGTGGTTGCCGCCTGCGTCATCGGCGGCATCTCGATTGCCGGCGGCGCGGGCACGGCGGTTGGCGCGGTGTTGGGCGCACTCTTCCTTGGCATCATCAAGAATGCGCTGCCGGTCATCGATGTCTCGCCCTTCTGGCAGATGGCGATTTCGGGCACGGTCATCATCATTGCGGTTGCCGTCAATGCGCGCTCGGCGCGTGTCAAGGGCCGCGTCATCCTGAAAAAAGCGGAGCATGCGCTATGAGTGTCAGCGAAACGCGCTTTGTGCCGGACCGCCTGCACGGCCGCGCCTACCGGATGGCGAGAAGCTGGGAAAGCCTGCTGATTGTCGTGGTCGTCGCGATTTTCATCATCAACAGTTTTGCCTCGCCCTATTTCCTCGATGCGTGGAACCTGTCGGATGCCACCTTCAACTTCACCGAAAAGGCGCTGATCGCCTTCGCCATGGCGCTGGTCATCATCTCCGGCGAAATCGACCTTTCGGTCGCTTCCATTATTGCGCTCGCCTCCACCGCCATGGGCTATGCCGCGCAATTTGGCGCCGGAACACCGGAACTCGTGGTGATCGGCCTGGGCATCGGCCTGTTGTGCGGCGCCTTCAACGGTTTTCTGATCACCGGTCTCGGACTGCCCTCGATCGTCGTTACCATCGGTACGATGAGCCTGTTTCGCGGGCTTTCCTATGTCGTGCTCGGCGACAAGGCTTTTACCGGCTATCCGGCGGATTTCGCCTTTTTCGGACAGGGCTACGTGTTCTGGGTGATCTCATTCGAATTCGTACTGTTTGCTGTCATGGCCGTGCTGTTCGGCATTCTCCTGCATCTCACAAGCTTCGGGCGCATGGTCTTCGCGATCGGCAACAATGCCACGGCCGCGCGCTTTTCCGGCATCCGGGTCGGGCGGGTGAAATTCCTGCTGTTCCTGATGACCGGCGTCATGTCCGGCATGGCGGCGATCTGCCTTACCTCGCGGCTTGGCTCGACGCGGCCGTCGATTGCCTTTGGCTGGGAGCTTGAGATCGTCACCATGGTGGTGCTGGGCGGCATCAATATTCTCGGCGGCGCCGGGTCCATCATTGGCGTCGTGCTCGCCGCCTTCATCATGGGGCTCGTTACCTTCGGCTTCGGGTTGATGAACGTGCCGGGCATCGTCATGTCGATCTTCATCGGCCTGCTCCTGATTGGCGTCATCGCCCTGCCTGTGCTTTATACGCGGATCGCAAGGCGGTTCAGACGGGATGAGGCATTATGAGTGACATCCGCAAGGTTGCGGTCATCGATATCGGCAAGACCAATGCCAAGGTCATTCTGTATGACCTTGGGGACGGCGGCGAAGTCGACACCCGCTCGAAACGCAACACAGTCACGGGCCATTCGTCCTATCCGCATTTCGAAGTGGATGGCCTGTTCGCCTTCATTCTTGAAGCGCTTGCCGAATTTCAGAGGCAACACGGCGTCGACGCGATTTCGGTGACCACCCATGGCGCAACGGCGGCTCTTCTGAAGCGCGACGGATCACTCGCCCTGCCGGTGCTGGACTATGAGCATACCGGCCCGGAAGAAACGCGCGAAGACTACGAAAAAATCCGCCCGCCCTTTGCCGAAACCGGCTCGCCACGGCTTGCCATGGGGCTGAATGTCGGCGCGCAACTCTTCTGGCAGAAGACCAGGTTTCCCGACCAGTTCGCCGAGATCGACTGCGTGCTGCCCTATCCGCAATATTGGGGCTTTCGGCTGACCGGGCGGCGTGCGGGCGAGGCAACGAGCTGGGGCTGCCACACCGATTTGTGGTCGCCGCGCACCAAGACCTTTTCATCGCTGGCGGCAGAGCTTGGCCTCTTCGGCAAGATGGGCGAAATCGTCAAAGCCGATGACAAGCTCGGCGAGGTTCTGCCGGAGATTGCGCAGAAGACGGGGCTTGCGCCCGATTGCCCGGTCTTTGCCGGCATTCACGATTCCAACGCCTCGCTGCTGCCGCATCTGTGGTCGCGCGCGCAGCCGTTTTCCGTGGTCTCGACCGGCACCTGGGTGATTGCCATGGCCGTCGGCGGCCATCCGCCGGCGCTGGATGAAGACCGGGATACGCTGATCAACGTCAACGCCTATGGCGATCCCGTGCCCTCCGCCCGGTTCATGGGCGGGCGGGTCTTCGAGGTCGCAGCGCCTGGCGGCGATGTCGCCGTGACGGAAGACGATCGCAAGGCCATGTTGAAGAACCGGATCATGATGATGCCGTCGGTGCTGGGGGATACCGGCCCGTTTCAGGGCATTATCGGGGGCTGGACGGTGGACGAGCAACACCTGACGCCCGGCATGCGGCTTCTCGGCGTTTCCTGGTATCTGGCGCTGATGACGGCGATCTGCCTCGAACTCACCGGCGCTTCGGGACCGGTGATCGTCGAGGGGCCCTTTGCCGAAAATCACGACTATCTCTCCATGCTGTCCGCCGCCACCGGCAGGCCGGTGGAGAAAAGCCCCGGCAGCGGCACCAGCACGGGAGCGGCCGGCCTCGCGGTCGGCGGCATCAAGCTCTCCGCCTTCACGCCCCATCCCGAACCGCTGTCCGGTCTGGTTGAGCTTAACGCTTACGCAGAAATCTGGCGGGAGAGGTTGCCGGAGGTGGAGTGAGGCCCTTTCAGGCCGCGTCGTCGGGCCTGCTGATGCCGTCACCCAGGAGATCCTCGACGAACCATGCGGCAAACTGCGCGCGGCCGGAAACGCCGGCCTTGGCATAAATCCGCGTCAGCTGGGCGCGGACAGTGCCCTGGGCCGCGCCGCGCAGGCGGGCAATCTCGGCGATATCAAGCCCCTTTAGCGCCAGGAGCCCGACTTCGCGTTCGGCGGGAGTCAGGCCCCAGTCATCGAACTGCGCGTCGATGATGCGGATGAAATCGCCGCGCGCGGTATCGAGCGCGCGCTCCTGCGCATACATGCGTTCCAGCGTGAGCCGGAGCTGCCAGCCGACAAGGAAAATACCGGCAACCAGCGTCACGGCGATCAGCGCCTCGATGATCGAGTGGGCGCCGGGCGGCTTTTCAAACAGATCACGTGTCGCATCGGCAACGAAAAACACGGCAGCAACGGCCTGCATCAGCATGAAGGCCGCAAGGGCGATCGTCTGCGATCGCCCTTGCTTTCGTGTTTCCGGCCTGTTCGTCATTTCGGCGGACCCTTGATCATCGGGCGGACAAGGTTTCGGCGAAGCGCATGGCTTTCGACGGCGACGCCCGCCACATGGATAAGCGCCAGAATGAGCATCAGGTTTGCGGCGGTTTCATGCACATCCTTAACGATGTCGCTCTGGTCGAGACTGTCGCTACTATCGTCCTTGGACGCGGTGTTAACAAGAGCCGACCAGTCGCCCTGTTCCACGGCCACCCGTTCCTCCGCGATCGTGATCGGGCTCTTGGCGTCGGTCATGATCAATCCCGTGCCGATGACGATGGCAAGCATCGCCCAGAGGGCATAGACCATCATGGCCCCTGCGGGATTATGCGAGGGATATTCGCGCGGCTTGCCGCGGATGACCGAGAGCAGATGCGAGACGGCGGCCCTGGGATCCGGCGGAAAGGCGGAAAACCGCGCCTCGCGGGGGCCGAGCAGCCCCCAGCCCAGCCTTATCGCCAGAACCGACATGGCGATCCAGCCGACCCAGATGTGGACCGTGCCGCCTGGTTTCGACAGCAGCCCGTTGATGATAACGGCCGCCGCAATCGTCCAGTGGCTGATCCTGACCAGCGGGTCCCAGGGGTCGGGAGGGGCGATATCCGCCCCTCGTTCAGTTGTCGAGCGTCTGGACATGTCAGTCCTTCCCGGAAACCTTCTTCACCGCGCCGGAGGCCGGATCGATATAGACTTCCCACATCTTGTTGGACTGATCGGTGCACTTGGCTTCGATCATGCCGCCTTCAGCCTCGAATTCCCTGACGGAACAGCCGGCCTTTTCAAGAGCGGCCGTGGCATCCTTCGGATTGGTGCCGACGACGTCGCCGACGGCCGGCATGGCGAAGGCGGAAAGCGGAGCGGCGAGGGCGATGGCGGTGAGGATTGCGATGCGTTTCATATCGTCTCCTGTTCGGTTGGGCCGCCTTGATGTGCGGCAGGAGCGATTTGATCTGTCGCACGGATCATCGTCCATGGCGCAGATGCTGAAGCGCGGGCGCATAAGCTGCTGCTTATGCCTGAGAGCAGGTGAGAAGGACCGAGCCAAGGCGGCGATCCTGTATGTCACACGGCCTGCGGCTCGTTCAAAAGACTGACGGCGCGGGCCTTCCGGTCCGCGCCGCCAGAGTTGGAGGGTGTCAGCCTCAGAGATATTTCAGGAGGTCGTTGATGCGATCCTGCATGTCCGTCAGCGCATCGTCGATGCTCTTCTGGCCGATGATCGCCGCATTCATCTCCTGTCCGACAATGTCCTGAATGGCGAACTGGCGCTGCACGTCACCGGGCAGCGGCTGACCGATCTTGGCCACCTCCAGAACCGTCTCGCGATGCGGAAGGGACTGGAATTCTTCCGAATCCAGAACAGCCTGGACCGACGGCAGGTGACCGGTACGGGCCCAGTCATAGTCGTTGTCGTAGAAGAATTTCAGGAACTTGCCGATGGCCGCTTCCTCTTCGTCCGAGCGGTCCATTCGCGAAACCGCAAGGCTGTGACCGTCGGCATATTGCGCCCGCGTGCCGTCATAAAGCTGGGGGTAGGGATAGACCGCATAGCCGCCCTTGTTGAGCGCGGTGCCGTCTGTCTCCGACTGTGCATTATAGTCGCCGATCACCCAGGTTCCGTTCAACTGCACACCACCGTCACCGGCGAGGAATGCGTTGATCGCGGCAGCGTAGTCCATCTCCTTCGTGGTGTAGTCGTTGTCGTAGATATCCTTGTACATCTGAAGCACATTGCGGGCTTCGGGCGTGTCCAGATTGACTTCATTCGGGTTGGCGAAGAAATCGGAGTCCTGCTGTTGCAGATAGGTATAGAGATTACGCGTGTAGAGTGCGACTTCATTGGCCAGATTCTGGACGAAGTAGGGCTTCCCGGTCTTTTCCTTGAACTGCTCGGCCTGCGCCATCAATTCATCGACGCTGGTGGGCAGGATCGGCGTGCCATCGTCATTGACGAGCCCGGCCTGAGCGAACAGGTCCATGTTGATGTGGAACAGCATGGTCCAGTTGTCGATCGGCAGGCCGTAAATCTTGTCGTTTCGGGTCACGCCGGCAAGGCTTGCCTGCGTAAAGCTTGATGGCTCAATGCCCTCTTTGGCGAGGATGTCGTTCAGAGGTTCGAGCAGGTTTTTCGAAACGTAGTCGCCCAGAACAGAATGATGGATCGTCACTACATCCGGCGGGTCACCGGCCGCGAACTGAGCCGTCAACTGGTCGTAGCCGGGCCATTCGACGGTGGTCACGTTGACCTTGATGTCGGGGTTCTCCTCCTCGAACTTGTTGACCATCGAGGTGATGATCCCGCATTCGCCGACGGCTGCGGACACATCGGTCTTGTCGCCCCACTCGGCATCGCAGGCGCCGAAGAAGCGCTGGAAATCGATTGTGGTTTCGGCCAGTGCCGGGCTTGCCGCCGTCATAGCGGCAAGGGAGAGCGCGCCAAGCAACGCCCTTTTCATACGGTAGGTCATGTCTACTCCTCCACGAAACGAGCCATCATCGGCCCTTTTTATTCACCACGATGGGCGATCTGAAATGCGGTGTATGGTCCCCCGGCGACCTCAGCCGCCATGTCGGGCATGCATTTTCCGGTTTTGTTTTCAAAGACGCGGGCGGCTTTACGCCCGCGCGACATCACTTCTCCGCCGAACCGGAAACGGCGGTGACGATGTATTTCTGGAAAAACAGGTAGACGATCAGGATCGGGGCACTGGCAAAAACCGCCTGCGCCATGAGGAAGCCGAGCCCCTCCGACTGCGCGAAATTCGTCTGCGAGGAGGCGATGCCAACCGTCAGCGTGTACATTTCCTTGCGCGTTGCTGTGATCAGCGGCCAGAAATAGTCGTTCCAGGCGAGCAGGAAGGTGAAAATGCCAAGCGTTGCCTGAGCGGGGAGCGTCAGGGGCAGCAGCACCTTCCAGAAGATCTTGAAACGGCTGGCATTGTCGAGCAGTGCCGCCTCGTCATATTCCTTCGGAATGGCGCGGAAGAACTGCGTCATCAGGAACACGCCGAAGGGCGCGGAGAGGCCGGGCAGGATCAGTGCGTAATAGGTATTGTGAAGGCCGATCTCCGAGAATATCTGGTGACGGGCGATCAGTACCGCCTGCTCGGGAATGGCAAGCCCAAGAAGCACGATGATGAAGATCGTGTTTCGGAATGGGAAGTTGAGCCGGGCAAAGCCGTAGCCGGCAAGCGAGGTCAGCACGAGAATGCCGATCGTGACCGAGCCGGATACGATAACGGAGTTCAGCACCCAGCGAAACACCGAGGAACTGCCGAAGATGTGGAAGTAGTTTGCCAGCGTGTAGGGGCCGTGAAAAACCGAGTTCATGTTGGCCATGAGCTCGCTGTTGTCTTTCAGAGACAGGCCGATCACCCAGATCACGGGGGCAATCATGACAAGCGCCAGGACGATCACGGAGCCGATGATCAGCCGGTCGCCCAGCGTGTTTTTCTTGGAAAGACCGAAGGAACTCATTGGGCGTCTCCCTTCTTGCGCGAGACCATAAACTGCACCATGGCGGCGATCAGGATCATCACGAAGAGGACTTCGGAAGCGGCAGCGCCCAGGCCGATATCCCAGCGGGTAAAGGCCATCTGGTAGATGTAAAACACGATCGGCAGGGATTCGTTGTTGGGGCCGCCATTGGTCATCAGCTTGGCCTGACCGAAGAGCTGGAACTGCATCACGATCTGGATGATGACCACAAGAATGACGGTGCGCTTGATCGACGGCAGGGTGATATAGCGCAAGGTGCGCCATCGACCGGCATTGTCGAGGGCGGCCGCCTCATAAATTTCTTTCGGGATCTGCTGAAGCGCCGAAAGATAGAGCATCATCGGCAGCCCGATGCACCACCAGACCGTGGCAATCGCGATGCCGATCATCACCAGATCGGGATCGGAAAGAAAGGCGGGCGGCGTTGCGTCAAACCAGCCGTAGATCGTCGCGAGCAGACCGAACTGGCCGATGAACACGATGCGCCAGATCAAGGTGACGATGGTAACCGACAGCACTGACGAGGAAAAATAGAAGGTGCGCAGTGCGGCCGCCGTCCTCGTCTGGCGATTGAGCGCCAGTGCGAGACCAAGGCCGATCAGTGCCAGCGGCGGAACGCTCAGGAGCACGAAATAGAACGTATTCCAGACGGCCTTCAGAAAGATAGCGTCGTTGAGCAGACGGTCATAATTGCCGATTCCGATGAATCGTCCGATGGAAAAGGCATCCGCCCGGTGCAGGCTGAGCCAGATGTTCCAGAGCATCGGAAGCACGAGCAAGGTAACGAAGAAGACCATATAGGGCGCGATGAACAGCGCATTGCGCCAGCGCGGAGCGTTGATGTTGGCAGTTCCTGTTTTCAGCCCCTTCCGCTCGTTGCGGGCGAGGGCCGCGCGGGTGGACTGGGCGTCAGACATGATCGGCCTCCCGTCCGGCGGCGCTGGCGCCTTCTGCCGGGTGATAGGCCTTGCCGTCAGAGCCGAAGAGATGGCAGGCCGTGCCGTCGAACGCCAGATGCACGGTGTCGCCGATCCGCGCCCGACTGAGGCCGATATCCTCGGCAACGACGACGCTGTCGTCGGCCAGCCGCGTATAAAGCAAGGTGCGATCGCCGAGACGCTCGAGCACGTCCACCTTGCCCTCGGTGGTGGCCGCGGCCGCTTCGGAGACGCATTTGACAGCCTCGGCGCGTATACCGAGCTTCATTCTCTTCTCCGGCAGGCCTGTCGTCAGAATATTGGTCTGCAGCTTTGCGCCATCCGGGAATGTCGCCCGTGCGAAACCGCCTTCACTCGCGATGTCGACATCGAGGAAGTTCATCGTCGGCGATCCGACGAAGCGGGCCACAAATTCGCTCACCGGGCGGCTGTAGATTTCCATTGGCCCGCCGATCTGCTCGATCTTGCGGTTGTTGAGCACCACGATCCGGTCGGCAAGGGTCATCGCCTCGATCTGGTCATGGGTGACGAAGATCATGGTCGAGGCGACGCGGTTTCGAAGCTGGGCGAGCTCGACGCGGGTCCTGACCCTCAGCGCCGCATCAAGGTTCGACAGCGGTTCATCGAAAAGGAAGGCTTCCGGTTCCTTGACGATGGCGCGGCCGATGGCGACGCGCTGACG
Source organism: uncultured Martelella sp. (assembly GCA_963676545.2). Classification (GTDB taxonomy): domain Bacteria; phylum Pseudomonadota; class Alphaproteobacteria; order Rhizobiales; family Rhizobiaceae; genus Martelella. Next base: position 308,366 of record CAXXRG010000004.1, read on the forward strand.
TTGACCGCCGGAAAGCTGATTTGGCTTGCGCTCCAGCAGGTGACTGATTTCCAGCATGCGCGCGGCTTCTTTAATCCGCGCATCGATCACCGACTGCTCCACCGAGATGTTTCGGAGCCCGAAGGCCATGTTTTCCGCGACGCTCATATGCGGATAGATGGCGTAGTTCTGGAACACCATGGCCAGCCCGCGCTTGCCGGGCGGCAGGTTGTCGATGCGCCTGCCGTTGATGGCGATTTCGCCGTCATCGACAGCTTCGAGCCCTGCAATCATGCGCAGAAGCGTGGATTTCCCGCAGCCCGAAGGACCGAGGAAAACCATGAATTCATTGGCGGCGATCGACAGCGAGATATTGTCGAGGACAGTCAGGCTGCCATAGCGTTTGGTAACATTCTTGATTTCGATCTGAGCAGTCATTCTGCCGTTCTCCCCGACCGCGAACCCCGGCCTTTCCGACGACTTTCCCTAAGCTCCCGCGTTTTCAGACAGGCATTCCGCATGCCTGAAAACGCACTGCCGGATCCCTGCGGAAACGGTAAGTTGGACTTCCCGTTGTTTCCTCCCGATGCACATCCGGTTGTTCGGGAACCCTAAGACAAATCGCCCGTTTGTCAACATGATTTCAGGTTTATACCAAAAATCATGGTTTACTTCAGCTTGATGCGTACGAAGCGATAGCTGAGCGGTGCGAGGCTTGCCGTCAGGCCCTTGCCGGCAAGCGCGGCGTCAGCGGCATCTTCAGGCTTGATCGCGTCCGGCGCGGATACCGTGTTGGTGATGCTGATGTCCGAGTGGGCGATAACCTTGTCGTCCAGGATCGCGTCAGCGTCAAAACCTTCCAGTGCGAGATCGATCTCGACCGCCTCGCTCTGGTGGCGGTTGACGAGGAAGAAGCAGATCGTTCCATCCTCTGCGTTGTGGACGGCTGCGGCATCGACATAGGGCACATCGCCGATGTCTTCGGCGGTGTAGCCGGGGCAGTCGAGCGCAAGCTTCAGCGCCGTACCGCGACCGAAGCGCGAGGCGAAGTAGTAGGGATAGAAGATCGTCTGCCGCCAGGCTGCACCGCCCGGTTCCGTCATGATCGGCGCAATCACATTGACCAGCTGCGCCAGGCAGCCGATCTTCACAACGTCGGCGCGGTTGATGAAGGTGTTCAGGATACAGCCGACCTGCAGCACATCCTCGAAATTATAGTCGTCCTCCAGAAGCGGCGGGGCAAACGGCCAGCCTTCCTCGCCGGCAAGCGTTGCCTCGTCACGCTTCCTGGAATGATACCAGACGTTCCATTCATCAAACGAGATATAGACGTCCTTCTTCGAGCGTTTCTTCGATTTCACATAGGCGATCACGCCGGCGACCGTGTCGATATAGTCGGCGAGCACCTTGGACTTGGCGAGATAGCGGGCCGTGTCCTTTTCGTAGTTCTCGAAATACATATGCAGCGAGATATAGTCGACGGCATCATAGGTATGGTCGAGAACCGTGGCTTCCCATTCGGGGTAAGTCGGCATGTTGGCCGAAGAAGAACCGCAGACGACCAATTCGAGGTCCTTGTCGAACTGGCGCATGGCCTCGGCGGTTTCATAGGCCAGGCGGCCATATTCTTCCGCCGTCTTGTGGCCGGTCTGCCAGGGGCCGTCCATTTCGTTGCCAAGGCACCAGAGCTTGACGTTCCAGGGCTCCTCGCGGCCGTTTTCGCGGCGCAGATCCGACCAGGCGCTGCCGCCGGGATGGTTGACATATTCGAGGAAATTGCGGGCCTCGTTGATGCCGCGCGTGCCGAGATTGATGGCCAGCATCATTTCCGTGCCGACATCATCGCACCATTTGGAAAACTCGTGAATGCCCACCTGGTTGCTTTCGGATGTGTGCCAGGCAAGGTCGAGACGAACCGGACGCTCTTCCTTCGGGCCAATGCCGTCCTCCCAGTTATAGGCGGAGACGAAATTGCCGCCGGGATAACGCACGACCGGCACATCCAGCTCGCGCACCAGCGCCTTGACGTCCTCGCGCATGCCGTTTTCATCGGCGCTCGGATGGTCGGGCTCGTAAATGCCGGTATAGACCGCGCGGCCCATATGCTCGATGAACGAGCCATAGAGCCTCGGATCGATTTCGGAAATCGTGTAGTCTTTGTGGGCGGTGGCGCGCGCGCGCATGGTGTCTCCTCCAAATCCCAATTTTTGGTTTAAACCAATTTTCGTGATCAATAGAGACCTGTTTGCTCCCCGCGTCAAGCGGCTACGTTGAGGCAATCGTGAATTTTCGAAGCCTTCTGCGGGGCTATTTGGTGGTGATCCTCAGGACAATGTCCTGGTCGTAATTGCCAAAACCGCGGCCGAAAATGTTGACGCCGCCGGGATGCCGGGCATCCTCGCGCACGCTGATCGACAGGCGGATGGAGTGATGTCGGTCGAGACCGAGATCGGCCAGACAGACATCGGAGATCCTGACGCCGTCGACATAGGCGCCGGTTTCCGTCACGCGAAACCGCTTCAGCATGCCGTATTGCGAACCCTTGAGCTTCCACCATGCGGGGGTGAAGACGCCGCGCCGGTCGCCGAAATCGCCCGGCGATGTCCACTGGCCGATATCGATGCCGTTGATGCCGATGGTGATGTCGGAGGGCCAGTCCGGATTGGTTCCGGGCACTTCGGAGGATAGTTCCATGGAGAATTCGAGTTCATCGACGGCGCGGTTGTCGAGCCTGGCATTGTTGGGAAACTGGTACTCCACCTTGCCCCGGGTGAACCAGATCAGCCCGGCCTTCATTCGCGCCGGATCGAGGAAGGAATCGGGAACGTCCAGAAGCCCGATAATGCCCTCATCGGTGCAGAGCCCGCAGGGCGCGCTGACATCGAAGGCGGTGTAGAGACCGACCGGCATCGAGACTTCGATCCCGTCATTGCGGCGTTCCTCGGCGGCATCGCCGAAGACGATTAGAACCTCATCATAAATGCTGGAGCAAACCTTCTGGTTGCCCTTGCGCGCCCGCTGGCTCTCCGTGCGGATCAGCCCGGCTTCTTCCAGAAGCTGGACGCTGAGCGAGACCGTGGATTGCGGAAGCGCCAGAATCTCGCCGATTTCCTTGACGTTCAGCGCTCCCTTGCTGCGCAGAAGCTTGAGCACGGCAATGCGCGCCGGCGCGGCCAGGCCCTTGATGACCTTCATGTCCCTTTCGGGGTCAACGACGAGGAAATTGCGCGGCATGGGTGAGCTTCGCTACTGGAGGTCTGTGTCAGAAAACGTTCATATCAGGATTTTTGGCGCGGTCAAACCACCTTGGTTGCTGCTGTCACCGTACCGGTAGCCAAGTTCAACAATTCACAAATTGGTGCAAACTTTTGTCGAGGGATTGCGCTCGCTTCGGTTCATCTGCCTTATTCGAAAGGCCGGCCAAGCGATTCGGCCATCGGCTGCATCCACTTGAAAAAACACAAGGAAACGGCTCGATTGCACATTTCCTGTGCATTCGTTGATCTTGACTCAAGATTGAGCGGCTTCTAGGATTTTGGACCAACTGGTCAAAGAGGGGTCTTTTTTACGATGAAGAATGATTTTGTCCTGAGCCGTCGCGCTCTGATGGCGTCCACGCTCGTTTTCGGCGCCGTCGCCATGGCGCCGGCCATCAGCGCCGCAGAGCCGCTGAAGGTGGCCGCCATCCATGCGTCGCCGGTTGAGAATGCCTGGAACTCGGTCATTCATCAGGCGCTGCTGGAAGCCGCCGAAGAGGGCGCGATCGAATATGTCTTTTCCGAAAGCGTCTCGGGCACGGACTACCCCCGCGCCATGCGCGAATATGCCGAACAGGGCGTTGACCTGATCATCGGCGAATCCTACGCCGTTGAATCTGAAGCGCGCGAAGTGGCCGCCGACTATCCTGATACGCCCTTCGTCATGGGCTCTTCCGGCGGTCCGTCCGGCGACAATTTCGGCGTTTTCGGCACCTGGAACCATGATGGCGCCTATCTTGCCGGCATGCTGGCCGGAACGCTGACGGAGAGCAATGTCGTCGGCTCCGTCGGCGCCATGCCGATCCCGGAAGTCAACATGCTGATCAATGCCTTTGCCGAAGGCGTGAAGGAAACCAATCCGGACGCTGAGCATCACGTCACCTTCATCGGCACCTTCTTCGATCCGCCCAAGGCGCGTGAGGCCGGTCTGGCCCAGATCGACCAGGGCGCCGACATTCTCTTCGGTGAACGTATCGGTACGGCCGATGCCGCCAAGGAGCGCGGCGTTCTTGCCGTCGGTTCGCTGATCGACTACACGCCGCGCTACCCGGATACGGTCTTCGCCAATGCGCTCTGGGGCTTTCGCCCGATCCTCAATGCGGCGATTTCCGACGTCGAGGCCGGCAATCCGGTGGGCCAGAACTACACGGCTTTCGGGATGCTGAAGGACGGCGGCAGCGACATCGCTTTTGTCGAGGGCGTTGCCTCGCCGGAAGCGGTCGAGGCCATGCTCGCCAGGCGTCAGGAAATCATCGACGGCACGTTCGAGGTTCCGCGCAACATGGACGAACCGAAGTAGGGATTGCCCATGCAAGCCGACGCGACAGCGCTCGCCGCCGCGATCGGCAGGGGTGACATTTCGGCGCGGCAGGCGATGGAAGCATCGCTTGCCGCCGCAGATAAATGGGCGCATCTCGGCGCCCTTTCCGGTCGCAACCCCGATAAAGGGCTTGCGGCCGCCGATCGTTTCGACAGTCTCGCAATGGAAGAAAAGGCGGCGATGCCCTTTGGCGGCGTGCCGACCCTTGCCAAGGATCTCGGCGGGCCGTTCGCGGGCCTTGCCGTCACCGCCGGTTCACGCGCGCTTGGGGCCGGCGATGCGCGCGCTGACAGCGATATCGCCGCGCGCTTTCGCGATGCCGGGTTTTGCCTCTTCGGCCTGACGACGAGCCCGGAATTCGGCCTGTCGCTTGCATCTGAACCGGACAAGGGGCCGATTTGCCGCAATCCTCTGAACGGGGCCCGATCTCCAGGCGGCTCCTCAGGCGGGGCTGCCGCTGCCGTTGCCGCTGGCATTGTTTCGATTGCCCATGCCACGGATGCGGGCGGTTCCATTCGTGTGCCGGCGGCCTGCTGCGGTCTTGTCGGTCTCAAGCCCTCTCGTGGCGCCATTCCCGCCGGTCCGGGCTATGGCAATTATCTCGGCGGCATTGCCACGGAGCTTGCCGTCTGTCGCTCGGTTCGCGATGCGGCAACCGTGTTTGGCGCTGTCCGCGGCAATGCGCGCGGTCCGTTTCCGCCGCCGGCCTTTGCCGCAGCGCCTGAAGGCGGATTGCGCATCGGTGTTCTGAACGAAACCGATGTCAGCGGTGATCCGGCACGTCTTGGCGTGATCGAGGATGCTGCCAGGGCGCTTGAGGCGAGGGGGCATGGTCTGTGCCCTGTCGGCTGGACCGAAATCGAAACGCCGGCAAGGGCCAGCGCGTCCGCCTTTGCCGATATTGCAGCCGCCAATCTTGCCGAGACGGCCGGCCGCTTCGGTCTCGACCTTGAGAGGGTTGAGCCGATGACGCGCGCCGTCATCGCGCGTGGCCGCGCCATGCGTCCGGAAGAGGTCTGGGCGCTGACAAACGAGATGGCGCTGATTGCCCGCGATCTCTGGCGTCGTTTTGAGCGCTACGACTGTCTGCTCTGTCCGATGCTCACCGAACAACCGAAGCCTTTGGGCAGTTTTCCCACCGATCATGATGACTGGGAGCTGCATTTTGAGCGGATGCGGGCCTTTGCGCCGCTTGCCGCCCTTGCCAACCTTTCCGGTTTTCCGGCAATAACCCTGCCATTCGGCGCAGATGGCGACGGCCTGCCGCTGCCGGTGCAGATGATCGCCCCGATGGGGTCTGAGGCGGTTTTGCTGAAACTCGCCGGTGAACTTGAAGATGAAGCACGATGGCAGCACCGCTTTGCCATTGCAGGAGTTTGCGCATGAGAGAAACCGTGCTCGAAATTTCCGGCGTTTCCAAGCGCTTCGGCGACACGCTTGCCAATGACGATATCTCGCTGACGCTCGGCAAGGGTGAGGTGGTCGCTCTGCTTGGCGAAAACGGCGCCGGCAAGACGACGCTGATGAGCATTCTCTTCGGTCACTACGTGCCGGATACCGGCTCCGTTGCCGTCAATGGCGAGGTACTTGCTCCCGGAAAGCCGCGGGCGGCCATTCGCGCCGGGGTCGGCATGGTGCATCAGCATTTCTCGCTCGCGCCCAATCTCACCGTTCTGGAAAATGTGATGACCGGGACGGAGAGCCTGTTCTCCCTCGCTTCCGATACGAAATCCGCGCGCCGCAAGCTTGCCGATATCGCCGAGCGCTTTGGTCTCGCCGTCAATCCGGATGCCCGCGTCGGCGATCTTTCCGTCGGCGAGCAACAGCGCGTCGAGATCCTGAAGGCGCTTTACAACGACGCGAAGATCCTTGTGCTGGACGAGCCGACGGCGGTGCTGACCGGGCCTGAAGCGGAAAAGCTCTTTGTGACGCTCAAGGAAATGGCGGCGCAGGGACTGTCGCTGATCTTCATTTCGCACAAGCTGGACGAGGTGATGGCCGCCGCTGACCGCGTTGTCGTGCTGCGCGGCGGACGACAGGTGGCAGAGCGCAAGGCGTCGGAGACCAGCAAGGCGGAGCTCGCCGAACTGATGGTTGGCCGCAAGGTGGAGCGCCCCGTGCGCGAGCCGGCAACGCCCGGTCCGGTGGTACTGGAAGCGGTTGGCATCACGGTGCGCGTCGATGGCGTCGACCGGCTGAAATCGGTCGATTTCACCCTTCATGCGGGCGAGGTGCTGGGCATTATCGGTGTCTCCGGCAATGGCCAGGCGACGCTGGCGGCGCTTTTGAGCGGTACGGTGAAACGGGCATCGGGCGATCTTGTGCTTTTCGGCAGGGGCGTTGGCGATCTGACGGTTGCCGAGGCCATATCCGAGGGCATTGGCCGGGTGCCGGAAGACCGCAATGGCGAGGGGGCGATCGGTGAAATGGCGATCTGGGAAAACGCCGTTCTGGAGCGCATTTCCGATTATTCCAGACACGGTCTGGTGCAGCGCGGCGCAGCCATCAATTTCGCCAGCCAGATCATCGAGGCCTTCGATGTGCGCGGCGGCACGCCGACAAGCCGAACGCGGCTTCTGTCCGGCGGCAATATGCAGAAGCTCATTCTGGGGCGAAACCTGATCGAACACCCGAAAATCCTGCTCGCCGCCCAGCCCGCCCGCGGGCTGGATGAAGGCGCGGTGGCGGCCGTTCACGAGCGCATTCTGGAAGCGCGCCGCGCCGGTACGGCGGTGCTGCTGATCTCCGAGGACCTCGATGAAGTGATGGCGCTTGCCGATCGCATTCAGGCGATTGTCGGCGGCAGGCTGTCACCGCCGGTTGCCGCAGAGAACGCCAATACGCAGATGCTCGGCCTGATGATGGCCGGTGAATGGACGGAGAACGCCGATGCGGTTTGAACGGCGCGAACATCGCCCGACGGCGCTCGTCATCGCAACGCCGCTGATTGCGGTTGCCGCAGCGCTTGGAATTGCGGGCATCCTGATTGCGCTCGCCGGTGCTCCGGTGCTGGAAGCCTACTGGAAAATCCTGGTCGGCGCTTTCGGTTCGAAACTCTCGATCACCGAGACGCTGACGCGGGCCACGCCCTTGATCCTGACCGGCCTTGCCGCCGCCGTCGCCTTTCGCGCAAATCTCTGGAATATCGGCGGCGAGGGGCAGTTTTATCTTGGCGCAATCGCAACGGCTGCCGTCGGCGCGCATCTGACGGCGGGCCTGCCGGGCTTTGTGCAGATGCCGATCCTGATGGCGTCCGGCGCTGTCGCGGGTATGATCCTGCTTCTGTTGCCGCTCTGGTTGAGGCTGCGTTTTTCCGTCGATGAGGTGGTGACCACGCTGCTGTTGAATTTTGTCGCCATCCTCTTCGTTTCCATGCTGATCGATACGGTGTTGAAGGACCCGATGGCTTTCGGCTGGCCGCAATCGGAAGCGGTCGAACGGGTCGCCCGCCTGCCCAAGCTGGTCGATCGCTCACGGTTGCATATCGGCCTTCTGGTGGCCGTCGCCTTCGCCTTTATCGTCCATTTCATCCAGTCACGCACCACATTCGGCCTGCGTTCGCGTGCCGCCGGGCTGAATGCCAGGGGCGCCGTCTTCGCCGGCGTGCCGCTGGCACGCACGCTGGTGCTGGTGGCCATGCTGTCGGGCGGGCTTGCGGGCCTTGCCGGCAGTATCGAGGTGCTGGGCGTCAAGGGCTATGTCACCACCGACCTGTCTCCCGGTTATGGCTATTCCGGCATCGTTGTTGCCATGCTTGCCAATCTTCATCCCATCGGGGTGGTTCTTGCCGCGCTCTTCACCGCCGTCATGTTTGTCGGTGCGGATGGCATGAGCCGCTCGCTTGGCATCCCGACCTATATCGCCGATGTCACCGTGGCGCTGTCGCTGATCTCCATGCTGGTCGCCGTCTTCTTCACGCAGTACAGGGTGCGCCGATGAACACGATTGTCGATATCCTCGCCTCCGCCGGTCTCTGGGCCGCCGTTCTGCGCATCGCGACGCCGCTGATCCTCGGCACGCTCGGCGCCGTGTTGTCGGAACGCTCCGGCGTGTTGAACCTCGGCATCGAGGGGATCATGACTTTTGGCGCGATGGTCGGCTGGCTCGCCGTCTTCAACGGGGCTGACCTCTGGACCGGGCTTTTCGTCGCTGCCCTCGGGGGCGCAGTCTTTGGCGCGCTTCATGCCGTGCTCACCGTCACGCTCGGTCTGTCGCAGCATGTGTCGGGCCTCGGCGTCACGCTGTTTGCCTCAAGCTTTGCCTATTACGTCTTCCGGCTGATGGTGCCGGTCTCCGGTTCTCCGCCCACAATCGAGCCGTTCCAGCCGATCGATATTCCCGGCCTGTCCGATCTGCCGTTCATCGGCCCCGCCTTCTTCACCCAGACCGCGCCGACCTATCTCGCCATCGCGCTGGCGCTTCTGCTGGCCTATGTTCTGGCCAAAACGCCATTGGGGCTTGCCGTGCGTATGGCCGGTGAAAACCCGCATGCGGCGGAAGCGCAGGGCGTCAATCCGATGGTGATGCGCTATGGCGCGGTGATCGCCGGCAGTGCGCTGATGGGCGTTGGCGGCGCGTTTTTGACGCTTTCGGCCTTCAACTCCTTCTTTCCGACCATGGTGCAGGGGCGCGGCTGGATCTGCATCGCGCTTGTGGTCTTCGCCACCTGGCGGCCGGAGCGGGCGCTGTTCGGGGCGCTGCTGTTTGCCTTTTTCGATGGATTTCAGCTGCGCCTGCAAACCGCGCTCGATGGCGCCGTGCCCTATCAGATTTTCCTGATGATCCCCTATATCCTGTCGATTGCCGCCCTTGCCGTCATGGCAAGACGCGCGCGCGTTCCGCAGGCCCTGATGCAACCTTATCGGCGCGGGGAAAGGTGAGGGGACGATTGTCCGAGGAGGATGCAGTTTGGCTGCATGCCTCACATCACCACAGGCGTCATCCTCGGGCTTGACCCGAGGATCCAATCAGGCCGATGCGCGAGCGAAAGGCAGTGGTTGCGGGGCAGTTTCCCTGCCATCCGAAACGCCAGTCGTGTTGATATGTGCTTAGATCCTCGGGTCAAGCCCGAGGATGACGGAAGAAAGAATCGCGAGACCGTGAAAGCGTCGTCGCCAGCAAATTCAGAAGGCCCAAATCATGTTCGATCTCATCATCAAAAACGCCAATCTTCCTGACGGTCGCAGGGGCATAGATCTCGGCATCGCCGGCGGCAAGATCACGGCGATCGAGAAGAACCTTTCAGCCGAGGCCGGCGAGACCATTGACGCGACCGACCGGCTGGTCTCGCCGCCCTTTGTTGACCCGCATTTCCATATGGATGCGACGCTGTCTCTCGGCCTGCCGCGCATGAACACATCCGGAACGTTGCTGGAGGGCATTGCCCTTTGGGGCGAGTTGCGGCCGACGCTGACGAAAGAGGCGCTGATCGAGCGCGCGCTTGCCTATTGCGACCTCGCCGTCAGCCAGGGGCTTTTGCACATCCGCACCCATGTCGATACATCCGACCCGAAACTGGTCACCGTTGAGGCGATGCTGGAGCTGAAGGAAAAGATCGCGCCCTATATCGATCTCCAGCTCGTCGCCTTTCCGCAGGATGGCTATTATCGCGCGGAAGAGGGCGTCAAATCGCTGGAACGGGCGCTGGATATGGGCGTTGATGTTGTCGGCGGCATTCCGCATTTCGAGCGCACCATGGCCGATGGCGCAAAATCGGTGGAGGCGCTTTGCCGCATTGCCGCCGAGCGGGGCCTGCCGGTCGACATGCATTGCGACGAGACCGACGATCCAATGTCGCGCCATATCGAGACGCTGGCCGCCGAGACCGTGCGCCACGGCCTTCAGGGTCGCGTTGCCGGCTCGCATCTGACCTCGATGCATTCGATGGACAATTATTACGTTTCCAAGCTGATCCCGCTGATGGCGGAGGCGGAAATCAACGCCATACCCAATCCGCTGATCAACATCATGCTGCAGGGCCGCCACGATACGTTTCCCAAGCGGCGCGGCATGACGCGGGTGCGCGAACTGCTGGAAGCCGGCATCAACGTCGCCTTCGGCCATGATTGCGTGATGGATCCCTGGTACTCCATGGGCTCCGGCGACATGCTGGAGGTGGCGCATATGGCCGTGCATGTGGCGCAAATGTCGGGCGTCGACGACAAGCGGGCGATCTTTGACTGCATCACCGTCAATTCGGCGAAGGCGCTGGGGCTTCAGGGCTACGGCCTTGCGGTCGGCAATCCCGCCAACCTCGTCATCCTGCAGGCTGAGGATGTGGTGGAAGCGCTGCGGCTGAAGCCAACGCGGCTTGCCGTGCTGCGCGAGGGCCGGGTGGTTGCGAAGACCGCGCCGAAGCGTGCCAGCCTGTCGTTGCCGGGCCGCCCGGCGGAGCTTGATCCCGGCATCAATCCGACCGGCAGGCCGGCCTTTTGACGGTCTGAACAAATCTGTCGCGAAATCGTTTCGCTGGAGAGGTCTGATCTCTGACGAAGCTCTCGCAGAACCGGAAAGGAAAAGCGCATGCAGTATCGCACACTCGGCCGCTCAGGCCTGAAAGTCTCCGCGCTCACGCTTGGCACCATGACCTTCGGCGGCAAGGCCGCCTTCTCCAAGACCGGCAATACCGATCTTGAGGGCGCGAAACGCCAGATCGACATGTGCGTCGATGCAGGCGTCAACATGATCGATACGGCCGACGTCTATTCCGCAGGCGTATCGGAGGAAATCGTCGGCGCGGCGATCGCCGACAAGCGCGACCGCCTGCTGCTTGCCACCAAGGCGCGCTTCCCCACTTTCGAGCAGGGGCCGAATGACCGGGGCCTTTCGCGCCATCATCTCGTGCGCGCCTGCGAGGCGAGCCTGAAGCGGCTGAAGACCGATTACATCGACATGTACTGGCTGCACCAATGGGACGGTCAGACGCCGGTGGAGGAAACGCTCGCGGCGCTCGACGATCTCGTCCGGGCCGGCAAGATCCGCTATGTCGGCGTTTCAAATTTCTCCGGCTGGCACCTTATGAAGACGCTGGGCGTTGCCGAGCGGGAGGGGCTGGTGCGGCCCGTGGCGCAGCAAATCCACTACACGCTGCAGGCCCGCGAAGCCGAATATGAGCTGATGCCGATCGCGCTCGATCAGGATGTCGGGATTGTCGTCTGGTCGCCGCTGGCCGGCGGGCTTCTCTCCGGCAAATACCGCCGCAACCAGCCGGAACCGGAGGGCACGCGCCGCGCCGCCGAATGGAACGAGCCGCCGGTGCGCGATATCGAGGCGCTCTATGATATTGTCGAGGTGCTGGTCGACATCGCCTCCGCCAAGGGCGCGACGCCGGCGCAGGTGGCGCTGGCCTGGCTTCTGGCGCGTCCGGGCATCGCCTCCCTCATCGTCGGCGCGCGCACCGATCATCAGCTTGAAGACAATCTCGGCGCTGCCGAACTGACGCTGAGCGATGAGGAGATAGCTCGGCTCGAGGCCGTCAGCCGGCCGCCGCTCATCTATCCCTACTGGCACCAGACCTGGACGGCTTCCGACCGGTTGTCGAAGGCCGACCTGGCCCTGATTGCGCCTTTCCTCGAGGGGTGAGGCAGGATGACGCTCGCCCGCCGGACGTGTCATCCGGCGGGCGGCGGCACTATGATTGCCAGCCGACAATGCCCTTGATTTCGAGGAAATCGTCGATTGCCCAATCGGCATATTCGCGGCCATTGCCGGATTGTTTGTAGCCGCCGAACGGGCCCATCGGATCCCAGTCCGGATAGTTGAGGTAAACCGATCCGGCGCGAATGCGCCGGGCGATGGCTCGCGCATGTTCGAGGCTGCCGGACTGGACATAGGCGCCCAGCCCGTAGACCGTGTCGTTGGCGATCGCGACCGCCTCGTCCTCGTCCTGATAGGCGATGATCGAAAGCACCGGCCCGAAGATTTCCTCGCGCGCGATCGTCATGTCGTTCTTCACATGGCCAAACACCGTCGGGCGAACGTAATAGCCGCGCTCGAGACCTTCCGGCTTGCCGGGCCCGCCCGCGACCAGTGTCGCGCCCTCGGCAATGCCCGTCTCGATCAGCCGCTGGATTTTTTCGTATTGCTGCAGCGAGACGACCGGACCGAGCGCGGTGTCCTCGGATCGCGGATCGCCGGTGACGAAGTTCTCGGCTGCAGCCTTCGCATAATCCAGCGCCTCGTCATGGCGGTCGGCGGGCACCAGCATGCGGGTCGGTGCATCGCAGGACTGGCCGGTGTTTTCAAAGCAAGATGTCACACCGCCGCGCACGGCCGCCTCAAGATCGGCATCAGGCAGTATGATGTTGGGGGACTTACCGCCAAGCTCCTGCGCCACGCGCTTGACCGTATCGGCCGCCGTCTTGGCGACGATGACGCCGGCGCGGGTGGAGCCGGTGAAGGACACCATGTCCACGTCCTTGTGGCCGGCCATGACCTGGCCGACATCCGGCCCGGTGCCTTGCACCATGTTGTAGACGCCCTTGGGCGTGCCGGCGGCCTCCATTACCTCGGAGAAGATGACGCCGGAGATCGGCGCGATCTCGGACGGTTTCAGCACCATGGTGCAGCCGGCGGCGATCGCCGGCGCCACCTTGCAGACGATCTGGTTCAGCGGCCAGTTCCACGGTGTGATCAGCGCGCAGACGCCGATCGGCTCGCGCACGATCATCGCCTTGCCGCGCGGCTTCTCGAACTCGAACGTCTCGAGCGCCCTGATCGTCGCTTCCAGATGACCGCGCCCGGCGGCGGCCTGCGAGCCGCGCGCAAAGGAAAGCGGCGCGCCCATTTCGCGACTGACGGCCTGGGCAATGTCCTCGTAGCGCTCGTCATAGGCGGCGAGGATGCGCCTCAGCAGGGCAAGACGCTCGTCCTTCGTGGTCAGCGAAAAGGTTTCGAAGGCGGCCTTGGCGGCGGCCACCGCCCGGTCGACATCGCCTGCCGCGCCGATAGAGATGGACGTGAAGGCCTCTTCGGTCGCGGGGTTGATCACGTCCAGCGTTTTTGGCGCGATCGGATCGACCCAGAAGCCGTCGATGAAGAATTTGAGGTTGTTGGTCATATCGTCGCTCCCCTGAAATGCGTCGCCCGGGCAGTGTTGCCCGGGCGTGTTCCTGACTGTCGGATCGGTAATTGTCAGAGCGGTTCGCCGGCCAGAAGCTTCGGCTTGTCATGCATGGTGCGGCCTGCGGCCTCCTCGATGAAATAGCGCTTCAGGCCCGGCATGCGGTCAACCACGCCGAGGCCGAAATCGCGGGCAACGCGCAACGGGCCGATATCGTTGGAGAACAGCCGGTTGAGAATGTCCGTGGTGGCGCCCATGCGCACCGTGTCGAAGCGGCGCCAGCTCTGGTAGCGCTCCAGCGTGTCCATGGCGCCGATGTCGAGGCCCATGCGGTCGGCCTCGACGATGGTCTCCGCGAGCGCTGCGACATCCTTGAAACCGAGATTGAGGCCCTGGCCGGAAATCGGATGGATACCGTGGGCCGCATCGCCGGCAAGCGCAAGGCGCGGCGCGATGAAGGCGCGCGACAGCGTCAGCCCGAGCGGGAAGGCGCGCCTTCCGCCGGCAAGCGTGAGTTTGCCGAGATGATGGCCGAACCGGCGTTCGAGCTCGACCTCGAAAACCATGTCGTCGCTTTCAACGAGGCGTTTGGCGTCGTCGGTGCGTTCGGTCCAGACGAGCGAGGAGCGGTTGCCCTTGAGCGGCAGGATGGCGAAGGGGCCCGCCGGCAGGAAATGCTCCTCCGCGCGGCCATTATGCGGGCGCTCATGGGCGACGGTGGTGACGATGCCGGACTGGCCGTAATCGAATTTGACCGTCTTGATGCCCGCCATGTCCCTGAGCCGTGAGCGTACGCCGTCGCAGGCAACCACCAGCCGGGTGGCGATTTCCTCGCCGCCGGCAAGCGTGATCCTGGCGTGGCCGCCTTTGTTCTCGAAGGCAGTGACCGCAGCCCCGTGACGAATGGCGATTCCAAGCTCGTCTGCCTTCTGGCGGAGCGCGCGCACCATAGAAACGTTGGGGATCATGTAGGCGAAGGGTTCGTTCGTCGCGGCGCGATCGGCGAAAGTGAGGAAAACCGGCTTCACGGGTTCGCCGGTCTTCGAATCGGTGACGATCATGTCGTTGATCGGCTGGGCGTCGTCCTTGATGTCGTCCCAGAGTTCCAGCGTCTTCAACATGTTGATGGCGGCGGCGATGATGGCGGAAGCCCGTTCGTCCTTCTGCCAGACATGTTCGGGGGCGGCTTCCATCAGCTCGATTTCGAGATGCGGCGCTGCCTTTTTCACGGCAACGGCAACGGAGAGGCCGACATAGCCACCGCCGACGATGATGATGTCCTTCATTTCGCGCTCCCTTCCGGTCTTGCCGACATGGCTTCAGGTCACTCGATCAGCACCTTCGAAGCTGCTATACGGCATTTCTGTTACTCAAGCGATATATAGGGAAGCGTTCCGGATGTCACAGGCCAATCCTGCCCAAAGAGACAGCGTGCTTGCAGATCTGCTCGATCTGGAGCGGCTGGAAGAGAATCTTTATCGCGGGCAGAGTCCGGTCACGACTTGGCAACGCGTCTTCGGCGGGCAGGTGGTGGCGCAGTCGCTCGTCGCCGCCCAGCGCACCGTGCCGCCGGATCGCTTCGTGCATTCGCTGCACGGCTATTTCATGCGACCGGGCGATACCAAGGTGCCGATCGTCTTTCAGGTGGAGCGGCTGCGCGACGGGCGCAGCTTTTCCACCCGCAACGTGCGTGCCATCCAGCACGGCGAGCCGATCTTCATCATGGCGGCCTCCTTCCAGATCGAGGAGGATGGCTTCGAGCACCAGGACGTGATGCCGGACGTGCCGCCGCCGGAGGAACTGGTCGCCAGCGACATCATGAACGACGCCGAGCACGCGCCGGCGCCGATCCGCAATTACTGGAAGCGCGAGCGGCCGATCGAACTCAGACCCGTCGATCTGGAGCAGTTCCTGTGGCGCAAGAAGAAATCCAGTCGCCAGTGCATTTGGATCCGGGGTAATGGCGCGCCGCCCAAGGGCCGCGCCTACCAGACGGCCTTTCTCTCCTATATGTCGGACATGACGCTTCTGGACACGACGCTTTATCCGCATGAGAGTTCGGTGTTTTCCGACGGCATTCAGGGGGCGAGCCTTGACCACGCAGTCTGGTTCCACCGCCCCTTCGACATTTCCGACTGGCTTCTCTATGTGCATGAAAGCCCTTCCGCAAACGGCGCGCGCGGGCTTGCCTATGGCAAGATCTTCGCCCGCGACGGGACGCTGGTGGCATCGGTCGCCCAGGAGGGGCTGATCCGGCTCAACGAGAATGTACGGCCTTTCTACGAGTGAATGTTTAGGGAGCGGGGTGCAAATCGTGCGGACACATGTGCCTTGGGGCAAGGCGCGGTCTCAGCGTTTCGGGCAAGGTCTCTTGCGGTCCATTTGGTGATGTGCATAAAAAATAGGCAATTGCCGTGATTTACGCACATCTGCGTGCCAATGCCGCCGCAGTTTTGCCTCTATGTGTTTGGTGATATAAAATCACCATAAAAATCAGTTAATTATAAGAAAACTGCGAATCTGGCACGGACTTTGTATGTCTCAGATAGGCCGCTGACGGATTCGCCTGTCCAAGCGGTAAGGAGATTCGGCTCCTCCGGGAGCCGAGGGTAAACAAAGGATGGGAAACCAGATGAAAATTGTGATGGCCATCATAAAGCCGTTCAAGCTGGATGAGGTGCGTGAGGCCCTCACCGCTGTCGGCATTCAGGGCCTGACCGTTACCGAGGTCAAGGGGTACGGTCGGCAGAAGGGGCACACCGAGATTTATCGCGGCACGGAATATGCCGTCAGCTTTCTTCCCAAGCTGAAGATCGAAGTCGCGGTTGCCGCCGATGTGGTTGAGAAGGCTGTCGAGGCGATCGCCTCCTCCGCGAAGACCGGCCAGATTGGTGACGGCAAGATCTTTGTCTATTCCATCGAACAGGCCGTGCGCATCCGCACCGGCGAAACCGATTCCGAAGCGCTGTAAGACAGCAGGGGGTAATCAGTCTATGTCTTCCAAACTTAAACTCTTTGCGGGTGTTACGGCGGTTGCGGCAGCTTCCTTTGCCTTTCCCGCGCTGGCTCAGGACGAAACCGTGATCGACCTGACGACCGCAACCGGCGTTTCGCCGGCGACCGCTGAAATCCTCAACACGATGCTGTTCCTCATCGGCGGCTTCCTGGTCATGTGGATGGCCGCGGGCTTCGCCATGCTGGAAATGGGCCTGGTGCGCAAGAAAAACGCCTCCATGCAGGGCCTGAAGAACATCGCCCTTTATTCGGTCGGCGGCATCATGTTCTGGTTCACCGGCTACAACCTGATGTATACTGGCGTTGACGGCGGCTTCATGGGCTCGTTTGGCCCCTACGTCTTCCCGGGCCCCGGCCTGGATGACGGTTCTGCCGGTTATTCGGTCGCTTCCGACTGGTTCTTCCAGATGGTCTTCTGCGCCACGACCGCCTCGATCGTTTCGGGCACGGTTGCCGAGCGTATCAAGTTCTGGCCGTTCATGGTCTTCACCGTCATCCTGACCGGTATCCTCTACCCGATCACCGGTTCTTGGCAGTGGGGCGGCGGCTGGCTCTCTGAAATGGGCTTTTCCGACTTCGCCGGTTCGTCGCTGGTTCACTCGGTCGGCGGCTGGGCCGCTCTTGCCGGCGCTCTCGTCCTTGGTGCGCGTACGGGCAAATACGGTGCTGACGGTTCCGTTCACCCGATGCCGGGCTCCAACATTCCGCTCGCCGTTCTCGGTACCTTCATCCTGTGGCTCGGCTGGTTCGGCTTCAACGGCGCGTCGCAGCTTGCCATCGGCTCGATCGCGGATGCCGGCGACGTTTCCAAGATCTTCGTCAACACAAACCTGGCTGCTGCCGCCGGTGCCGTTGTCGCGATGATCCTGCTGCAGATCGTCTACAAGAAGGTCGACGTCACCATGGTTCTCAACGGCGCGCTCGCCGGTCTGGTCTCGATCACGGCCGAACCACTGACGCCGACCGTTCCGGCTGCGCTGTTCATTGGCGGTATCGGCGGCGTGATCGTCATCGTCGTCGTGCCGTTGCTCGACAAGCTGAAGATCGATGACGTTGTTGGCGCGATCCCGGTTCACCTCGTTGCCGGTATCTGGGGCACCTTCATCGTACCGCTCACCAATGACGGTACCTCCTTCGGCACGCAGATTATCGGCATTGTCTCGATCGGTATCTTCACCTTCGTCGCATCGCTGATCGTCTGGTTCATCCTCAAGGCCGTCATGGGCATCCGTGTCTCGCCGGAAGAGGAGGCGGACGGGCTCGACAAGTCGGAAGTCGGCGTCGAGGCCTATCCGGAATTCATGTAATTCCGCTTCAAAGCTACGGCCCCTATCATGCGGGCCGCGCGAACCCGGGCGTTTTCGCCCGGGTTTTTTTGTTGGGGAACTGCCGGTTTTCGATGGTTAAAGAGGCTTTAACCCATCCCTGCTAGCCTGCAGGCGATGCCCCTTCTGCCTGTTGCCCGAAAAGGCGTGGACCAGTGGGGCGTGACCGAATCAGAACCGAGTTTCAGGAACGGACAGACATGGCGGCACGAGCAGAGCGATACGGGGAAAAGAACAGCGGGGAGTTCTCCTTCACCGGTTTTGTGCGGCGTTATGTTGCGGCCCTTTTCGGCTTCGCGCTGTTTGTTGCCCTGTGCCTGGCGATCGCCGCGCTTGCGACATGGAATGTGGACGATCCAAGCGGACTGCACGCCACGGGTCGTCTGCCAACCAACATCCTTGGCTATCCCGGCGCCGATTTCGCCGACATGATGATGCAGTCCTTCGGTCTGGCGAGCGTGTTTGCGCTTCTGCCGGTGCTGTCATGGTCGCTGGCGCTGATGGCCGGTCGCCCCATCCATCGCAAGCTCTCGCGCTTTTTTGCCTGGATCGGCGCCGGCCTGGTGACGGCGGCCGTGCTCGGCTGCTTTCCCCCGCCGCCGACCTGGCCGCTCCCCAACGGGCTGGGCGGGGTTTCCGGCGACCTGATCCTGCGCTTTCCGGCGCTGTTCCTCGGTCAGTATCCCGCAGGCGGCGCCGCCATGATCGTCGGCGCGATCTTCGGCGTGCCGGCTCTTTTCCTGCAGCTCTATGCCGCTGGTCTGATCGTGCGTCAGCCGCCGGTTGTTATCGAAAAGCCCGCTGTCCGGCAGGCCGATCATGATCCGGGCGCCCCCTCCGTCGCCGATCTTTCCGAGGAGCGCGATGGTTTCTTCTCGCTCGCGCCGCTGCTCGGCCATCTAGCGCATTCATGGTACATCACCCGCGCTCGCCTGAACCGTCTCTTCGCCCGCAAGCGCGTCGATGAAGACGACGACATGTTCGACGAGCCCTACGACTTCAACGAGGACAGTTTCGAGCGATTGGACGAAGAGGAGCGTCCCGCCTACCAGCGTCGCGGCGAGCCGAGCCTGGTCGATCCTGATGCGCGGCGCGAAAGCGGCTATGCACCGGTCGATCCGCCGCCCTTCGACTATGATGACGACCGCCGTAGCTTCGATCCGGGCTATGACGATGATGACGACGACTATCTGCCCGAGGGCGTGCTGAGCGCTGATTTCGACATGCCCGCCGCCCGGCGGAGCGAAGCGGAGACGGCCGGACGCTCGGCGGGAAGCCGAGAAGCCCCGCGCGCCCCGGTTGTTGCTTCACCCGCCCCGCCGCCGCGCCCGGCAGGCGTCGATACCGTCCGCCGCCCGTCGCGCACAAGCCATCATCACGCCGGCCATTTCGAACTGCCCTCCCACAGCCTGCTTGCCGAGCCCAAGGGACTTGCCCGCGACAAGGCGCTTTCGAAGGACGTGCTGGAGGACAATGCCCGCACCTTGGAGAAGGTTCTGGAGGATTTCGGCGTCAAGGGCGAGATCATCCATGTGCGGCCGGGGCCGGTCGTCACGCTTTACGAACTGGAGCCCGCGCCCGGCATCAAATCGTCCCGCGTTATCGGCCTTGCCGACGATATCGCCCGCTCCATGGCCGCGATCTCGGCCCGCGTTGCCGTCATTCCCGGCCGCAACGCCATCGGCATCGAGCTGCCGAACCCCCATCGCGAGACGGTGTTCCTGCGCGAGATCATCGCCAGCCAGGATTTCGAGAATTCCAAGGCGAAGCTCGCCATGGCGCTCGGCAAGACCATCGGCGGCGAAAGCGTCACCGTCGATCTTGCCAAGATGCCGCATCTCCTGATCGCCGGCACCACCGGCTCGGGTAAATCGGTTGCCGTCAACACCATGATCCTGTCGCTGCTCTACAGGCTGTCGCCGGATGAGTGCCGGCTGATCATGATCGACCCGAAAATGCTCGAGCTTTCGGTTTATGACGGCATTCCACATCTGTTGTCGCCCGTCGTGACCGATCCGAAGAAGGCGGTCGTTGCGCTCAAATGGACCGTGCGCGAGATGGAAGAGCGCTACAAGAACATGGCCAAGCTCGGCGTGCGCAATATTGACGGCTTCAATGCCCGCGTGCGCCAGGCCGCCGAGAAGGGCGAAACCCTGTCGCGCACGGTGCAGACCGGTTTCGACCGCGAGACCGGCGAGGCGATCTACGAGACGGAGGAGTTCGATCTCGAGCCGATGCCCTATATCGTCGTCATCATCGACGAGATGGCCGACCTGATGATGGTCGCCGGCAAGGATATCGAAGGCGCCGTTCAGCGCCTGGCGCAGATGGCGCGCGCGGCCGGCATTCATGTGATCATGGCGACCCAGAGGCCGTCGGTCGATGTGATCACCGGCACGATCAAGGCGAATTTCCCGACGCGCATTTCCTTCCAGGTAACCTCGAAGATCGACAGCCGCACCATTCTGGGCGAGCAGGGCGCCGAGCAGCTTCTCGGCCAGGGCGACATGCTGCACATGGCCGGCGGCGGGCGCATCCAGCGCGTCCACGGCCCCTTCGTTTCCGATCCGGAGGTGGAAGAGATCGTCGCTTATCTGAAAACGCAGGGAACGCCTGACTATCTCGACGCGATCACGGCGGATGATGACGATGACATGGTCGATTCCGACGGCGGCAGCGCCTCCAACCTCTCCAAGTCGGATGACCCTTACGATCAGGCCGTCGCCATCGTACTGCGCGACGGCAAGGCCTCGACCTCATATGTCCAGCGCCGTCTCGGCATCGGCTACAACCGCGCGGCAAGCCTGATCGAGCGGATGGAGGAAGAGGGGGTGATCGGCCCGGCAAACCACGCAGGTAAACGCGAAATACTGGTGCCGACGGAGCGCGATATCATTGAAGGGGCCAATTGACGCCCCATCTTTGAGTGCACGAGCAATCCGGCGCCTGCCCAGAAATAGCCGTCTTGGCCGGGCAGGAAGTGCTTTAACAGAGTTTCAGGATATTGACAGATGAGTGACCGCAACGTGACCATGCCCCGAAACGCCAAACGGTCGCGCCGGCAGTTCATGGGTGCAATCGCCGGCGGCGCGGCAATGCTGTTCTGCGCTGCCGCTCCCGCCCTTGCGCAGACACAGGCCGTACCGTTGCCGACGAAACGCGACGGGACGCAACAGGTCGCGCAGGCCACCACAGCAGCGCCGGCCGATGCCGCCCAGAAGATCGCCAATCACTTTTCCTCGGTCAAGTCGATGACCGGCGAGTTCATGCAGTTCGGCCCCCGCGGCGACCAGTCGGGCGGCAAGTTCTATCTGGAGCGCCCCGGCAAGCTGCGCTTCGACTATGATGCGCCGTCGACGCTGAAGGTGATCGCCGATGGCCGCAATGTCGCCGTCGGTAATGGCAAGCTCGATACATGGGACTTCTACCCGTTGTCGCGCACACCGCTCAGCCTGCTTCTGGCCGACCAGATCGACCTCGAGAACCGGATGGTGCGCGATGTGCGCCAGCAGAGCGGATTGACGATCATCGTGCTCGGCGACAAATCGATCTTCGGTGACCAGGTGATCACGCTGATGTTCGACAGCAAGACCTATGAGCTGCGTCAGTGGACCATTACCGATGCCCAGGGCAAGGATACGACGGTGATCCTCTCCAATGTCCGCACCGGCGTCGAGTTTGGCCGTTCGGTCTTCCGCATCCCCTACGACCAGATCATGGCAAGCCCCAGTTCGAGCAACTGACGGCCTTCCGGTGGCGCCGAGAATCGCCTATTGCTGATGCCCCTTCGGCAGAGGCAGGAAAGGCGTCGACTTGGAACTGAAGCTTACCACATGGAACATCAACTCGGTGCGGCTGCGCCTGCCGATCGTCAGCGCATTTCTTCAAGAGCATGCGCCGGATGTTCTCTGCCTTCAGGAGATCAAGTGCCTGAACGACCAGTTTCCCTACAAACCGCTGCGCGAGCTCGGCTATGAGCACATCGCGGTCCACGGCCAGAAGGGCTATCACGGCGTCGCCATCGTCTCTCGCCTGCCGCTGGGGGAAGGTTTTTCGACCGATTACTGCGCCATGGGCGATACCCGCCACATCGCGGCAGTGATCGATGTCGGCGGCAGGAAGATCCGCCTGCACAATTTCTATGTGCCCGCAGGCGGCGACGAGCCGGACCCGGAGATCAATCCGAAATTCCGGCACAAGCTCGATTTTCTCGAGGAAATGAAGGTGCTGAAGGCCGATGCCGGTGATGGCGTCAGCTCAATCCTGGTCGGCGATCTCAACATCGCGCCGATGGAGCATGATGTCTGGTCGCACAAGCAGCTCCTGAAGGTCGTCAGCCACACGCCGGTGGAAACGGAGACGATGCGCGACCTGATCGCCGCAGGCGGCTGGACCGATTTGATGCGTCACGTCACGCCTGAGGACGAAAAGCTCTACACCTGGTGGAGCTATCGCGCCAAGGACTGGAAAGCAGCCAATCGCGGCCGCAGGCTCGATCACATCTGGTCTTCTGCCGATCTGGTTCCCGCCTTCCAGCGTTTCGAGATCCTCGCCGATGCGCGCGGCTGGGAAAAGCCCTCCGACCACGTACCGGTGACGGGCTACTTCTCGCTCTGATCGCGCGAAGGGCCGGGCGGCATGGCGTTGACTGCGCCTATCAGCAGAATGCCGAGCACGGTTGCATTCAGGAGATGCCAGAGGAAGTGCGTGCCGAGCCCGCCGGTCATGGCGCATGAGGCCTGATCGAGGCTGCGGAAAGTCAGCGACATGATGAAGATCGCCGTGGCGCCGGCGAAATAGCGCCAGACCGGATGTCCGCGAAAGGCCGCTACTGCCGAGGCGATCGCCATGGCAATCAGTGCCGGCGCATATTGCAGCGAGCCGTTGAGAGCGGCGCCGTGGCGCCCCAAAAGCCCGACCAGATAGACCACCGCCACGAATCCGATGAGCGTGGCGACCATGTAGCCGATGATGTCGAAGGTCCTGCCGCCGGTGATGCGGATGAAGATCAGCAGGATATAGGCAAAGAAGAACAGCCAGATCGGGATCACATCGAGCGCGCCGGAAAGCGGCGTTGCCAGTGTGTGGAACAGAAAAGAACCGATGCCAATGGCGAAGACGAGCGCGATCACGCTAAGCTCTATGAGCGAGCGCTCGACGCGACGCCAGGCCTTCGGCCAGGCAATCACAGCCGCGATGATGAAGGCGAGGTTGGTGAGCGCATTGACCGGCTCGTTCCAGAAACCGGCCGCCGTCCGCTCGCAATAGAGATCGACGAAGCTCTCCATCCCTCAATACGCCTTCATGTCCCACATCTGCCTGAGCGATTGCCGGTAGTTGGGAAACTCGAATTCATAGCCGAGCTTGTTCAGCTTGGCATTGCTGACGCGTTTGTTCTCGCTCCAGAAGGAGCGCGCCATCGGCGAGAGGTCGGCCTCCTCGAACGGGATTTCCGGCGGCGGTTCGATGCCCATCAGCCGGGCGGCCTCGACGATCACGTCCTGCGGCGGAGAAGGTTCGTTGTCGGTGACGTTGAAGATCCCGCTGAAGCCGTGCTCGGCAAGGAAGGCGGTGGCATAGGCGATATCCTCGACCCGGATCCGGTTGAAGACCTGGTTTTTCTTGATGACGCGCTTCTGGGTCCCCTCCATCAGCCGCCGGAAGACATTGCGGCCTGGGCCGTAGATGCCGGATAGCCGCAGGATCGCTACCGGAATGCCGTGCTCCTCGCCTGTTTCCAGCCATTGCTGCTCGACCTCCAGCCGTCGCCTGGAGCGCTCCGATGTCGGCCGGCATTCCGACGTTTCGTCGACCCAGGCGCCGTCATGGTCGCCATAGACCCCGACCGTGGAGAGGTAGCAGATCCATTGCAGCGATGGCAGTTCGAAGTGCACCACGCGGCGGGCGATGTTCAGGAGAGGGTCGCCATCCTCGCCGGGCGGAATGGTCTGGACGACATGCGTCACCTGGCGCAGCTTGCGGGCAAGCGACCGGTCGATGGCTTCTCCGTCGAAGATGAAGGTCTCTATGCCGCTCGCGCCGATCAGCGCGGCATTCTCGGCCGTTCGTGTCGTGCCTGCAACATGATGGCATGCCGGTGCCAGGGCCGAGGCGATCGCGCGGCCGGAATAGCCGGCGCCGAAAACAACTAGATGCATAGTACTTCCTCCTCGCGTTGCCATTCGCGGTGAACGTCTTCATCAGTGTCACGTAAGCGCGTTTTTGCCAATGCGGCAAATTCCGTTTTCGAAAGCAGGCGGGCGAGCGCCCAAACCGCCATGGCCCGCACCGCGGTGCTGTCGTCCTCCAGCAGCGCCCGGCATTGTGCGGCCAGACGAGGATGACCGCTGTTGCCGGCAGCGATAAGGCAGTTGCGGACGAAACGGTCACGCCCGATCCGCTTGACCGGCGAACCGGTGAAGAATTTTCGGAAGGCGGCGTCGTCAAAACCCAGAAACATCGAAAGTTCCGGGGCCTTCAGGTCCTCGCGCGCTGTCAGCTTCATCTCCGATGCAGCCCGCGCGAACTTGTTCCAGGGGCAGGCGGCCAGGCAGTCATCGCAGCCATAGATGCGGTTGCCCATGGCGCTTCTGAATTCTTCGGGAATGATGCCGTGATGTTCGATGGTGAGGTAGGAGATGCAGCGGCGGGCATCGAGCTTGTAGGCTGCGGGGAAGGCGTCTGTCGGACAGACGTCGAGACAGGCGCGGCAGGAGCCGCAATGATCCTTCTCGGCGCTGTCGGGCTCCAGGTCTTCGGTGGTGAAGATCGAGCCGAGAAACAGCCAGGAGCCATATTCGCGGCTTACCAGATTGGTATGCTTGCCCTGCCAGCCGATGCCGGCTTTTTCGGCAAGCGGCTTCTCCATCACCGGCGCGGTGTCGACGAAGACCTTCACATCCGCGCCCGAACGCGCGGCGAACCGGCCAGCCATCTGCTTCAGCTTGCCCTTGATGACATCGTGATAGTCGCGGTTGCGGGCATAGACGGAAATATTGGCGCGGTCGCGTTGTTCCAGCAGCGGGCGCGGGTCTTCGTCCGGCCCGTAGTTCATGGCCAGCATGATGACGGAACGGGCCTCGGGCCAGAGGTTGAGCGGGGAGGAACGCCGCTCAAGCGTTTCTTCCATCCATGCCATTTCGCCGTGATATCCGTTTTCGACGAATTCCCTCAGCGCTGCGGCAGATTCCGGCATGTCCGCAGCGCGCGCGATCCGGCAGGCATCGAAGCCGAGTGCCAGCGCCTCGTCCTTCAAAAAGCGTTTCAGTCTGTCCTGGCGTTCAGCCATTGATCCACCGCTCATTTCCGCCGTTCTGATAAACGTGGCGTCTCGCGGCTCAAAAATCCAGATCGGCGTAATGGGAAACCGGCACGACGCCGCGCACGCGGTCGGCCAGAAGCGCGCGGAAGGCGGGGCGTGATTTCAGGCGCTGGTACCATTCCTTGGCCGCCGGCACCTCGTCCCAGTTGATCTCGCCCAGATAGTCGAGGGCGGAAATGGCGCCGCCTGCGGAAAGGTCGGCATAGCTCATGCGCTTTCCTGCGAGCCAGCCGCGGTTGCCCGCGAGCCAGGCGAGGTATTTCATGTGTTGGCGGATATTGGCGCGGGCCGCGCGCAAAACGCGCGAATCCGGCGCGCCGCCGCCATGTTCGCTTCCCATCTGCAGCTTGTAGACCCGTTCGCGGCAGAGCGGATAGGTCACGTCCTGTTCCAGTTTCAAGAGGAACCATTCGGTCAGCCGGCGGATTTCGGCGCGCTGGAAGGGTTCTTCGGCAAGCAGCCGGCGCTCGCGCTGGAGCACGCCATGGGTCTCGTCCATGAATTCGGCGATGACAAAGGGACCGCAAAGCGCGCGCATGTTGTCATCGACATAAACCGGCAATGTTCCGGCCGGATTGGCGGTGAGAAAGGCCTTGCGCTTCTCCCAGGGTCGTTCCTCGATCAGGTCGACCTCGAAGGCATATTCGCCGATGACCAGGCGAATGAAACGCGATGCGGCGGACATGGGGTGATGGTAGAGCGTAGACATCTGGCTTTCATCGCATGGAACGGGGCGCGGTCATGGCCCCGATCCGGTTTTCAGGCGCGGACAAGGGCTCAAACGGGCCGTTCGGGTTCGAGTGGGCCTATCCTATCGCCAAAGGATTAACGATGGGTGACCGGCTCTAGCCGCCGGGACTGATGACGCCCATCGTCAGAAGCACGAGCAGCGCGCCGCCGAGGATCACGCGATAGTAGACGAAGGGCATGTAGTTGCGGGTGGATACGAGCTTGAGGAAGAACACGATCACCGCATAGCCGACGACAAAGGCAATCAGGGTCGCAAGCGCGGTCGCGCCCCAGCCAACCGGATTATCCTCGCCGATGCTCTTGAACAGCTGGTAGAAGCCGGAACCGAAAACGGCCGGCACGGCGAGCAGGAACGAGTAGCGGGCCGCAGCCTCGCGGGTGTAGCCGAGCAGCAGACCGGCGCTGATCGTGCCGCCGGACCGCGAGACGCCGGGAATCAGCGCCATCGCCTGGGCGAAGCCGTAGAGAATGCCGTCGCGCCAGGACAGCCTGTCGAGCGTGACCTTCTTGGCGCCGACCTTGTCGGCATAGCCCATGATCAGGCCGAAGACGATCAGCATGGTGGCGGTGATATAAAGGTTGCGCAGCGAGTGCTCGATCTGATCCTTGAACAGGAGGCCGAGGACGACGATCGGGACCGAGCCGATAATGATCAGCCAGCCCATGCGCACATCGGCCGCGGAATGGCGGCCCGGATAATTGCCGAATTTCAGGTTTTTCGCGAGCCAGGCGCTGGCGATGCGCATGATGTCGGACCAGAAATAGACGAGAACGGCCGTTTCGGTGCCGATCTGGGTGATCGCCGTAAATGCTGCGCCGGGATCAGCGCCCGAAGGCAGGAACTCGCCGGCAATGCGCAGATGCGCGCTCGAGGAAATGGGAAGAAATTCCGTGAGACCCTGCAACAGGCCGAGAAAGGCGGCTTCGATCCAACCGATATCCATGCGCTTGAAAATCCCTGCTCACTGAAAAACTGTCATTGAAAACGCGATCTTGAAAAAAATTGGCGGTCCGTCCGTCAAGACCGGCCTTGCGACCACCAGGCATTAGTAGCCGAACAGGGCGCTATTGGGAAGCTGCGTGCGTCCGGCGGTGGAGAATGGCGGCTTTGTCTGCCGGAACGGGAGGCGCCGGTGCTTGCCAATATGCAAAGAGCGCGTATCCTGCTCGCCAAAGGGTCAGATTGAGGAGCAGGGGATCAACATGGCAGAGACGGGTTATATCGGCAGAGAGCACCGCAATGTGGGTTTGGGTGAGGCGCTCCGGCTTGGTTTCAGCAACTACGTATTGTTTCAAGGACGGTCGTCGCGCGGCGCCTTCTGGTTCTGGGTGCTCGGGACCGCCATCGTCAGCGTGATTTTGTCCGGCATCGACTATGCCCTGTTCGGCAGTACGCAGCCGGGCTACCTCGGCGGTATCTGGAGCCTTGCCATTCTGCTTCCGAATATTGCGGTCGCCGCGCGTCGTTTGCATGATGTCAACCACAGCGGCTGGTGGCTGCTTCTTGTCTTCACCGGCATCGGTATTCTGCTGCTGCTTTTCTGGTACGTCCAGCCGGGGCAGGCGCAGACCAATGATTTCGGCCCCGATGTCGAAGCCGGAAAGGGCTGAACCGCAGCGCGTCCGCGTGCGGGGCAGACAATACCCGGCCTGTCGACAGGGGCGGCTCGACGCTCACCGGAGTGTGATCGAGAGCGGCTGAATTTGGCCTTCGTGCGCCCTTCCCCGTTTACCATTCGGTAACCATCTTTCTCCAAGATCACGCGCGAGAAGGAGACGTCCGATGTTCAGGTTCCGACTGCTCAATGCCGTCCGCGTCGTCTGTGCGCTTGCCGCCTTCATGCTTGCCTTTGCGGCCGGCGCGGGGGTCTCGAACGTTGCCAATGCCTATGATCGCGGACAGGTCGATCGCCAGTTCCAGAACTGGCTGGCGACCGATATGCGCAGTGCGGCCCTGCGCTCCGGCGTTTCGGCAAGCACCTATGACCGCGTCACGCAAGGGCTATCGATCAACTGGTCGCTGCCTGATCTCGTTCCGCCCGGTACGACCCCGCCGCAAAAGCGGGCGCAGACCCAGCCGGAATTCTCCGAACCGGGCCCCTATTTTTCCGAGAACAACCTGAACTATCTCGCCGTCAAGGGACGTCAGCTCTACCGGCAGTACAAGCCGGTTCTCGATCAGATCGAGGCGCGTTACGGCGTGCCGGGACGCATCGTTCTTGCCATCTGGGGCCGGGAAATGGGCTACGGCGCGGCGGAGGAAAAATACGACATTCTGCAAGTGCTCGGCACCAAGGCCTTCATGACCGGTTCGCGCCAGCAGATGTTCCAGCGCGAATTCATCGCCGCACTCCAGATTATCCAGAGCGGCGCGGCGCCTCTCGACAAGCGCAAGGCGTCCTGGGCGGGCGCCTTCGGTCAGCCGCAGCTGATGCCGTCGAACTTCCAGAACTATGCCGTCGACTTTGATGGCGACGGCGTCATCGACGTCTGGGACTCGGTGCCGGATTCGCTGGCGACCATCGCCAAGCATCTCGCCAGCGACGGCTGGGAGCGCGGTCGCGACTGGGGCTATGAGGCCATCATTCCGGACAATGTCTCCTGCGCGCAGGAGGGCCCGGACAATGCACGGGCGATCTCCGCCTGGGTCAAGCAGGGCATCAGTCGGGTTCAAGGCAAGAGCTTTCCGGCGGACGAATTACGCAAGCCCGGCATGATGCTGGTGCCGCAGGGCCGCTACGGACCGGAATTCATCGTCACGCCGAATTTCTACGTGCTCAAGGAATACAACAATTCCGACCTCTACGCGCTCTTCGTCGGCAATCTCGCCGACCGGATCCAGTATGGCATGGGCGCTTTCGACCAGCCCTGGCAGAGGACCGGCACGTTGTTGCGATCCGATGTCGCCGCCATGCAGAAGACGCTGATGGGCATGGGCTATGACACCGGCGGCGCCGACGGCCTCGTCGGCTTCAAGACCCGCCGCTCCATCGGCGACTGGCAGATGCGCAACCGCGTGAGCCAGACCTGCTGGCCGACGCCGCAGCTGAAGAACGAGCTGCTGCGGTAAGCCCAGGCGGCGGCGCATGGCGAAATCGCCAGGCCGAGGATAACGTCGCCGCGCGAATGCCTTTGCGGTGTCGAACGCAAAAAAGCCCGGCGCAATGGCCGGGCTTTCGCGTTCCGTCGAAGACGAGAGCTTACTTCGTGGCGCCTTCGTAAAGCTCCAGGACATAGTCCCAGTTGACGAGGCTGTCGACGAAGGCTTCGAGATATTTCGGACGCGCATTGCGGTAGTCGATGTAGTAGGAGTGTTCCCACACATCGACGCCGAGGATCGGCTTGGCGCCATGGACGACCGGGTTTTCGCCGTTCGGCGTCTTCATGATCTCAAGCTTGCCATCCTTGACGGCGAGCCATGCCCAGCCCGAACCGAACTGGCCGACGCCTGCGGCGATGAAATCGGCCTTGAACTTGTCGTAGCCGCCGAGATCGGAAGAAATCGCGCTTTCGAGCGCGCCCGGCAGCTTGGTGCCGCCGCCATCCTTCTTCATCCACTTCCAGAAGTGCATGTGGTTGAAGTGCTGGCCGGCATTGTTGAAGAGCGCCTGGTTGGAGCCGTATGCCTTCACCATGACTTCCTCAACCGGAAGATTGCCGAGGCCGGCTTCTTCCGCCAGCTTGTTGCCGGTGGTCACATAGGTGTTGTGGTGCTTGTCGTGGTGGAATTCGAGCGTTTCAGCCGACATATAGGGGGCGAGCGCGTCGTAGGCGTAAGGCAGTTCCGGAAGTTCAAAAGCCATCTTCAATACTCCTTTTGGCAGCCGAATAGGTAATTGGCGATTGCCAAATACATAGGGACGAAGAGCCGCGCCGACAACCGGAAAAATCCTCAAAATAAAGGGGCGCCAGCGGGGAACCAATCCGCGCGCCGACGCGTTCAGGTTCTTATTCGCGATGACGGTGCGCCATGGGGTGCAACCTCTCGCTGCCAAACGATGACAGCGCCACGAGCGCCGAAAAGGTTGCGAAACCTGCCATGATGGCGAGAAGCGGAACCGCCGAGCCATCGGCAAACGCGCTGACCAAACCCGTGCCGATTGCCCCGAAACCGAAGCCCAGCGCGCCGGCAAGCGCTGCGGCAACGCCTGCGATTTGTCCGTGCGCTTCCATGGCCAGCATGTTGCAATTGGTCAGGATCGCGCCCATGGCCATCATCGCGGTGAAGAACAGCACCATCATCATCCACAGATCAGCCCCGATTGTCAGTTCGGTGACAAGAAGCGCGATCAGAGAGAGTGCATAGGCAACGGCGGCGATACGGACGACGTTGCGGGCGCCGAGCGGTCCGATCAGCCGTGCGCCCCCCTGTGCACCGATGGCCATGCCGATGGCGTTGACGCCGAAGGCGAGCGAAAACATCTGCGGCGACAGACCCTTGAGGTTGATGAAGACGGCCGAAGAGCCGCCGACATAGGCAAAGAAACCACCCTGGGCGAGCGCCAGCGTTCCGGCAAACGGAATGAAGTGCCGGCTGGTCAGAAGCCGCGCATAATGAATGACGGCATGGCCGGGTTTTGAGTGCTGCCGCAGCTCGACCATGCGTGTTTCAGGCACGGCAAGGCGCATATAGGCGAGGCTGAGCAGGCCGAAGACGGCAAAAAAGGCGAAGATCATCCGCCATCCCGAGATGAGCAGGAACAGGCTGCCGAGGGTCGGCGCGATGATCGGCGCAAGGCCCGTGATCATCATGATGATCGCCAGCAGTTTCGCCGCGGTCTGGCCGGTATAAAGGTCGCGCACCATGGCCATCGACGTCACCATGCCGACAGAACCGCCGAGGCCCTGAATGAAGCGCCAGACCAGCATGGCCTCTACCGATTGCGACAGCATGGTGCCGAGCGAGCCGAGGATGAAAAGGGCAAGCGCCACGTAAACCATCGGCTTGCGTCCGGTCTTGTCCGAGATGGGGCCATAGAAAAGCTGGCCGATGGTGAAGCCGGCGAAGAAGGTCATGACGGAATAGGAGATTGCGCCGTCGCTTGCGGAAAGGTCGCGGGCAATCAGGGGGAGGGCGGGCAGATACATGTCGGTTGCAAGCGGGGCAAGCGCGGTGATCAAGCCCAGCCCGACCGCAATGGTCAGCGTATTCACATGTTGCATTGAAAAGGTCTTTTGACGAACTACGGGACCAGTCATCCGCATTTTCGAAATGGCACGGCGGGAGGGGCCGTGGCGGGCTGGCGGGTTCAGATCGTTTCAATACGCCTATTGTGACGAAAGTCAATGATCGTCACCTTCGGTTTGCATGCCCCGATAGCGGACATAAAGAAGGCGCCCCGAAAGGCGCCTCAGACTGCTGACAAAGCCTGTCGGAGATGTGGGAGACCTGCTCCCTATTCTCCGTCACCCCGGCCTTGAGCCGGGGTCCAGGGCTGCAGACACAGCTTTTGCCACAGTGCCTTTCGCACCACGGCCCTCGCTGTTTGGCCCTGGATGCCGGCTCAAGGCCGGCATGACGAATGAGGGTGAAGCGTCGTTTGGCAACAAACTGAAGGCGCCTCGGAAGGCGCCTCCACGTGTTTCGGCCCAAAGCCTGCCGGGATCAATTCTCCGGCAGCTTGTAGGCGAGGATGTAGTCGCCTGTTTCGGTGCCGACGGAGCCGTGACCGCCCGCCACGATCAGCACATATTGCGTGCCGTCGGAGGTCTCGTAGGTCATAGGCGTGGCCTGGCCCCCGGCGGGAAGGCGGGCTTCCCAGAGCTGTTCGCCGGTCGTCAGGTCATAGCCGCGCAGATAGTTGTCCATGGCCGCGCCGAGGAAGGCGACGCCGCCCTTGGTGATGATCGGGCCGCCAATGCCGGGCACGCCCATCTTGATCTTCAGACCAAGCGGATTCATGTCCTGGATCGTGCCGTTCTTGTGCTTCCACACGATCTCGCCGGTGGTCAGGTCAGCGCCCGCGACATAGCCCCATGGCGGGGCCTGGCAGGGCACGCCAAGCGGGCCGAGCAGCGTGGAGAAGGAGACGGCATAGGGCGAACCATTATTGGAATTGATCCCCTGCGTTGGCGCGCCTGGCTCCGTTTTCGGCACCAGGGTGGAGGTATAGGCCATGTAGACCGGCATGGCGAACATCACCTGCCGCTCCGGATCAACCGCGACCGAACCCCAGTTCAGCGTGCCGAAATTACCGGGATAGACAATCGTGCCGTTGGTGGACGGCGGCGTGTAGCGACCCTCGTAATTATACTGTTTCAGCTTGATCCGGCAGGCCAGCTGATCGAGCAGCGAAGCCCCCCACATATCCTTGCCCGTCAGCTTCGGCGGGTTGAAGGAAAGGGCGGAGACGGGCTGGGTCGGCGACAGGTTTTCGCCTTCAAGACCGCCGTCCTGCGGCGCGGCGACTTCCGTCACCGGCAGGATCGGTTCGCCGGTCTCGCGGTTCAGCACGAAAACCTCACCCTGCTTTGTCGCCTGTACAAGGGCCGGCACGCTTTCGCCATCGACAGTCAGGTCGAGAAGCGCTGGCTGGGCGGGCACATCCATGTCCCAGAGATCGTGATGTACGCCCTGGAAGACCCATACCGGTTCGCCCGTTTCCGCATCAAGTGCTGTGACGGAGGAGGAGTACTTCTCCTCCGACGGCGAGCGGTTCAGGCCGATCTGGTCCGGCACGCGGTTGCCGAAGGGCACGTAGATGAGGCCGAGATCGCTGTCGCCGGACATGACCGACCAGCTGTTCGGCGAGTTCTTGGTATAGGTTTCATCCGGACCGATCGGCTCGGTCTGTTCCGGATTGCCGGTGTCGAAATTCCAGACCAATTCGCCGGTATCGATGTCATAGGCGCGGATCACGCCGGACGGGCTCTGGGTGGAGTAGTTGTCGTTGACCGCGCCGCCGACGATGATCTTGCCGGCAATGGCAAGCGGCGCAGAGGTCGAGTAGTAGTACCCTTGCGTCTTGTAGGGCATGTTGGTTTCAAGATGCAGCGTGCCGTTGTCGGCGAAATCCTCGCAGACCGTACCGTCCTCGGCGTTAAGCGCGATCAGGCGGGCATCTGACGTCGGCAGGTAGACGCGGTTCTTGCAGCGTTCGCCCTCGGCAATGTCCGGGTCGGCGTAATAGGTCACGCCACGGCAGGTCTGGTGCTGGCGGTTGCCGTCAACCGGCACTTCCGGATCGAACTTCCACTTCTGCTCGCCGGTTTTGGCGTCAAAGGCCATCGCCCAGCTGTGCGGGGTGCAGACATAGAGCGTGTCGTCGATCATCAGCGGCGTGTTCTCGTATGTCGTCTCGACCACGTCGTTCGGACCCTTCATGTCGCCGGTCTGGATCTGCCAGGCAAGCTTCAGATCGCCGACATTTTCCGGCGTGATCTGGTCGAGCGGCGAATAGCGCTGGCCCTTTTCCGAACGGCCATAGGCATGCCATTCATCAGCGGGAACGCGCTCGGTTACCGATGCTTCGGCGTTGCGCACGCCGGGCAGTTCTCCCCGGATCGCATGCGGATCGGTGAAGAGCGAGATCGCCGCGACGACGAGCGAGAGCGCCACGGCGCCTGCAAGCGGCCAGGCGCCCGCGCGGGCAGCGGGTTTCTGTTCGGGAAAGCCATAATCATCGCGCAGGATAGGACGACGCACCCAGGGCAGGAACATCCACAGCCCGAGCAGGACGACAAGCCCGCCGCGCGCGCCAAGCTGCCACCAGTCGAAACCGACCTCCAGCAGAGCCCAGGCGAGGGTTACCAGTATGGTTACCCCATAGACCCAGTAGGCGAGGGGATTGCGGGTGAAAACGAGAAAAGCCGTTGCCAGGAAGGCGACGCCTGCAATGAGATAAAACCAGCTGCCGCCAAGGACGATCAGCCAGATGCCGCCACCGCCCAGAAACAGGCCGATGGCTGCAAAGATCAGTGTTGTCAGCACTATCATGATGAAATTTCTCCCGAAATTGGAGCTCTTTCCGGGGATCTGGTCGAAATGGAATAGGTTACGTTCGCAAAAATACGGGTTCCCGACCACCTCCCGGCAATTCAGTCGCGAGCGCCGGTGATCAGCCGGCACTCCTTTTGAGGCAAACGGGTTGCGAAGCCTATTGTTCCGGATTGCTTTTGCGGGAGGTGACCGGAGATGCAGCGTTGCCGCGACCGGCCGCGCGCTCTATGCGCTCGATATCAGATTGAAAACGCAGGGTTTCCTTGGCGCGGGCCGCAGTCAAGGTCGAGAATTTTTCCGCCATTTCGGCGAAGCCCGCAATGTCCGTGTGACCGAGCGCCCGGCAGGCGTGCAGCAGGTGGATGACCACTTCTGCCATCCCCGCGCCGTCGCGCGCCATGGCGGTGAAGGCGGCATCGAAGAATTCTTCCGCCGTTATCGATGGCATGTGGATGCTGGGATAGCGCGGTTTGCGCTCTGCGTCCGGCGTCTCGCCCGCCTCCAGAATGCGCACCAGATGCGTCACCACGTCAATGGCCGTGCCCGGATCGTTGACGGCCGGTGACAGGGCACGCAGCGCGATCTGCGACATCACCGTGACACCGTAGAGCGGATCCTGCGTGTAGGAGCGTTCATGGCCGATGGTGAAGGCTGCAGCGGCCTCATCGATGATCTCCTTGCCCGCGACCTTGCCATCCTGCGGCAGGCGGATGCCGGCGATGTGGCGGCCGGGCGCCACGAATGCGCCGGGGCGTTCCAGCACGTAGATGTCTGCTCCAAGCTTGCGGGAGACGGCATCGAGGGTCGCCATGTCGACAAAGCGCAGATAGCCCGTCTCCGGTGGGTCGATCATCTGCATTCCACCCGGCATGCGCCCGTCAAATTCCCTGCCGCCCAGAAAGGGCTCGGCGCGGTAGTTGCCCATCGCCGTTATCGCCTGATCCTCGACCTGCTCGATGGTGCGGCTGACCTTGCCGAGACGGCCGAGATAATTGATCCAGCGCAGCAATATGCCGATGATCAGCACGATCACTGCAATCGTCGCGACGAAAAGCACCAGCCGTCCGCCGGTGCCGTAAAGATTGGTGTTGAGCGCGATCAGGCCGACAAGGCTGAAGATAAAGGAGCCGAGAAAGGTCGAAAGTGCGGCCTGTGCGGTGCGGTCTTCCAGAAGCGTGCCGACGGCGCGCGGCGTGGCGCTGCTGGCGGCGGCCGATGATGCCTGGACCACGGTGTTGAGCGAGAAAATCAGGACCGTCAGCATGCTGGAGGCGATGATCGACAGCAGAGAGCCGACCGAATCGACGCCGATCGTTTCGCCGAGGCCTCCGGGAATATAGGGATTCAGAAGAATGCCGATCAGCGCCGTGGCGATACCGGCGACGCAGTAGATCGCGGCGACGAACCACAATTGCCGCATCACCTGGGAGATTACCCATAACCGCCGGGACAATTGGAGTTTCATGGTGCTCTTTCTGTCAGAACGGGGGCGCCGTTCTTGGGGACCGTCTCGGGCTCTCCAGCCTATTGAATCTACGCATCGTGCTTTGCGAAACTCGTTTTCGATGTTCGCAAAGCACGATGCGCCAGCGTAACGCCGGTTGACCGGCAAGCAAAGCGCCTGCCGCCGCCTCAAGGTTTCGCAACGTTTTCAGGTTGCGGACGGTTCCCTTCGGAAGGCGGTCGTCGGGCAGCTTTCTCCCGTTCAGCCTTCCGCCTTGCCCGAAACCTTCAGCGCGAAGGCATATTCAAGCGCGATCTCTTCCAGCCTCTGAAACCGCCCGGACGCTCCGCCATGGCCGGCATCCATATTGGTCCTGAGCAGGATGGGTGCCTCGCCCGTGGTCTTGTCGCGCAGCCGCGCCACCCATTTCGCCGGCTCCCAATAGGTGACCCGTGGGTCGGTGAGGCCTGCAAGCGCTAGGATTGCCGGATAGGGCTTTTCGGCGACATTGTCATAGGGGCTGTAGCTGGCGATGTAGTCGTAGGAGGCTTCAGACGCGATCGGGTTGCCCCATTCCGGCCATTCGGGCGGGGTCAGCGGCAGGGTGTCGTCCAGCATGGTGGTCAGCACGTCGACAAAGGGGACGGCGGCGATGATGCCGGAGAATTTTTCCGGCGCCATATTGGCGACCGCGCCCATCAGCATGCCGCCTGCCGAACCGCCCTCGGCCACGATCTTTCCGTATGACGTGAAGTTGTCCGCCACCAGCGCATCGGCCGCCGCGACGAAATCGGAGAAGGTGTTCTTCTTCGAAAACATCTTGCCGTTCTCATACCAGGCAAAGCCCTTGTCCTTGCCGCCGCGAATATGGGCGATGGCATAGACGAAGCCGCGATCGACCAGCGACAGGCAGTTGGTGGAGAAGGAAGCCGGGATGGAAATGCCGTAGGCGCCGTAGCCGTATAGCAGGCAGGGCGCGGAACCGTCGAGCGGCGTATCCTTGCGGTAGACGAGGCTGACGGGCACCAGTTCGCCGTCTTCCGCCTTTGCCTGGATGCGGCGCGTCACATAGTCGTCCGGATTGTGGCCGGAGGGCACTTCCTGGGCCTTCAACAGCGTGCGTTCGCGCGTCGCCATATTATAGTCGAAGAGCTGGCTCGGCGTCGTCATCGAGGAATAGGAAAAGCGGATCGTGTCCGTGTTATATTCCTGCGCGCCTTGAAGGCCGAGCGCATAGGCCTCCTCGTCAAAGGCGATCGCGTGTTCCGCGCCGCTCTTCCTGTCGCGGATGACGATGCGCGGCAGACCGCCGAGACGCTCCAGCCGCACCAGATGGTCCTTGAAGGCCATGTGGGAGAGGATCAGCCGGCCTTCCTGATGCGGCACGACTTCCTTCCAGTTCTCCTTGCCGGGTGCTGCAACCGGCGCTTCGACGATCTTGAAGTCCTTGGCGCCGCCGTCATTGGTGAGGATATAGAAGACATCGCCGCCTTCGGTGACGTCATATTCCACCATGGTCTCGCGCTTTGCGACCATCTGCGGCGCGGCGTCCAGAGTATCCGTCGGAATGATGTGGACTTCCGAGGTCTGGTGGTCATGCACATCGATGAAGATGAAATCATCGAGCAGCGAGCCGCCGATGCCGACGAAGAAGCCCGGATCGGCCTCCTCATAGACCAGCCGGTCCTGGCTCTGGGGCGTGCCGAGAATATGATGGTAGACCTTGGACGGGCGATGGTTTTCATCGACTTCGGTGTAGAAAAAGCTCCTGCCATCCGGCGCCCAGACGCCGCTGCCGCCGGAATTTTCGATCACGTCATCAAGGTCTTTGCCGCTTGCAAGCTCGCGCACCCTGATGGTGTAGAATTCCGAGCCCTTGTCGTCATAGCTCCACAGCGCGCGGGAATGATCCGTGGTGTGGAAGAAGCCGCCGAGATCGAAATAGGCCTTGCCTTCGCCCTCCTTGTCGCCGTCCAGCAGGAGGGTGCGCAGCTCGGGATCATTGAGGTCGCCGTCACGCGGAATGCGGAAGAAATAGGGCTGCTCGCCGCCGGTGCGGTAGGCGGTGCCATAGGCGTAGGCGCCGTCCTTCATCGGCACGGAACTGTCGTCTTCCTTGATCCGTCCGCGCATTTCGGCAAACAGCGTCTTCTGGAAGGCTTCCGTGTCGGCCATCGCGGCCTTCATATAGGCGTTCTCGGCCTCCAGATGGGCGCGGATATCGGCCTCGAGAATGGACGGATCCTTGAACATCGCCTGCCAGTTTGACGCGCGCAGCCAGGCATAATCGTCGGTGCGGGTCTTGCCGTGACGGGTGTCGGTCACGGGCCTGGCATGGGCTTTCGGGGGCGCGGGGAGGTTCTTGAACACAGTCACGATAGAGGGCCTTGTTGATTTCAGGTCGCCGGAAGATAAGGCCGCCGCCATGCGACATCAAGCAGCGGGCCGAAGACTTGCCCCCGTTGGCAGGATTGTGCATATGGAGGGTAATAGTGTTACATGTCAGTCGGGAGAGTAAATGTGTTGAGGACTGTTCTCGTGGCCACATGCGTGGTTCTGGCCGGCTCGCAGGCCTTTGCGCTCAACAAGCGCATTGCCGCCGAGCTTGAGCGGCTTGACCCGGAGGAGGAACTGGAGCAGCGCTGCGATGTCGAGGCGCTTTCGCGCATCGATGCCGCCCGCTCGGACATGACCCCGGACAAGGTGATCGCCTATACATTCGCGCCGCCGGAGGTGAAGGAAAACACGATCGATGCCACGGGCGCCGTCTTTCGGTCCCACGCGCACTGGTATCACCTGAGCTATCATTGCGAGACCGATGCCAGCGAACTCGCCGTCACCGATTTCAGCTTCAGGATCGGCAAGGAAATTCCGCGCTCCGAATGGGATCGGTACTACCTTTATCCGTAAGCGAAGCGGCCGGCGGAAGAAGACCGCGCGGCCGCATTCAAGGCTCAGTCGAAGCTGACGGCCTTCAGCTTGTCGATTTTCAGCGCCTGCAGGGCGAGTTTTTCGTAGAAGGGTTCGCTGACGCCGGTTCTCACCTTGCGCAGGAAATACTTCTCGAAGCCGACCTTGGCCGCATGCACCCAGCGGCCTTCCGAGGCCCAGTTGACATTGCGCGGCGGAATTTGCGGCTGCGCCACGAAGGCGACGCCCCCATCGCCGAAATCGGCAAGGCAGACGGCGTTCCAGGTGGCCTGGACATTGGGTTTCTCGCCGGCCAGCAGGCGGGCGATGTTGCCGACCGTGGCCGTCGCCATCGATTCGATCATGAAACCGGTCTTCGGCACGCCGACGGGAACGGCTGTCTTGCCGGTCGGCGCGATTGCGACGCAGACGCCGATGGCGAAGATGTTCTGGAAGGTCGGGTTCTGCTGGTGCTTGTCGATGATGACGAAGCCGCGCGGATTGGTCAGCCCCTCGATGCCGCGTATGGCTGACACGCCGCGGAAGGCCGGCAGCATCATCTTGAATTTGGCCGGCAGTTCGTGGCGTTCCTTGACCGCGCCGTCCTCGCCGATCTCCTCGGCCACGACGCTTTCCTCGGTCATGTGATCGACGCGGGCATTGGTGATCCACTTGATATGACGTTCGCGCAGCTCGCTTTCCATCAGACCCTTGGTGTCGCCGACGCCGTCAAGGCCGAGGTGGCCGATATAGGGTTCGGGCGTGACGAAGGTCATCGGCACCCGGTCGCGAACCTTGGCGTCGCGCAGCGCCTTGTCGAGGATGAAGGCGAATTCATAGGCCGGGCCGAAGCAGGAAGCGCCCTGTACCGCGCCGACGACCACCGGACCCGGATTTTCCACGAGTGCGTCAAAGGCGGATTTCGCCTCTCCTGCGTGAACGGTTTCGCAGACCGATTGCGAAAAGCCGGCGCCGGGGCCGAATCCCTCGATCTCGTCAAAGGCGAGCTCCGGGCCGGTGGCGATGACCAGATAGTCGTAATCGATCATGCTGCCGTCGGTCAGTTCAACCCGGTTTTCGGCCGCATGGAGCTTGGTCGCCCCTTCCGGCCTCAGTGTAATGTTGCGTTTGGCGAAAACCGGTGCCAGATCGACCTGGATGTCGTCTTCGCTGCGCCAGCCGACTGCAACCCAGGGGTTTGAGGGGACGAATGAATAAACGGACCCTTTGTTGATGACCGTGACCGTGTGCTCGCGGCCGAGTTTCTCGCGCAATTCATAAGCGACGATCGTGCCGCCAAGGCCCGCGCCCAATACTACGATATTTGCCATGTCTTCCTCCCTTAAGGCTCAGGCCCGGCGAAGCGACAAGAGTGCAGAGCCGGAACCTTCGGGCGCTACCTCTCCAAGGCAGAGCCGATTGACCTATAGATATGTATTTATTTGAAGATACGCAATAGCGTATATTAATCGCATCATCCGACGATCTACTCATTCCGTTTTTCGTGACGAAATTAACAATCATCAAGTCTGAAATTGACCTTGATCAATGCGTAAGAGAACCGGCGGGGCGACTGTCGGGTTAACAAGCCAGTAGACCCGGTTCGCCAGACATGCTCTTAAAAGGCGAGTGCTGCTTCGATCATGACGCGGCAACCGGGAAAGGAGGAAGCAATGTTCAAGAAAATCATCGTACCGATCGACATTTCCGTGCTCGACAAGGGGCTCGACATTCTGACCAAGGCCAGCGAATTGCTGGATTCGGCGGGCGAGATCGTGCTGCTGCACGTCGTCGAGGAAATACCGTCCTATCTGGCAATCGACGTGCCGGTGGATCTGATGGACAGCGCCGTCAATGACGCGCGCGACAAGCTGCAGGAATTGCGGTCTCGCGCCAAGGTGGATGCCGAGATCGAACTGCGCACCGGCCCGCCGGCGCGTGAAATTCTCGCCTCCGCCAAGGCCCACAAGGCCGATCTCATCATCGTCGCCTCACACCGGCCGGATCTTTCGAACTATCTGATCGGCTCGACCGCCGATCGCGTGGTTCGCCACGCCGCCTGCTCCGTTCTTGTGCGCCGCTGACGATCGAGAACGCCTGAAGGCAACAAGGGAGGAAAAACACATGGACACGATGCGCTACAAGGCCCTTCTGGAGGGGCGCAAGGCCGAGATACTGACCCGGCTTCAAAAGATCGATACCGACCTCGGACGGACCCGCAACCCGGACAGTCAGGACCGGGCGATGGAGGCTGAGAACGACGAGGTGCTTGAGGAGTTCGGCCATGTCGGCTCGGACGAGATCAAGGCGATCGATGCTGCGTTGCAGCGCATCGAGGACGGGACGTTCGGCGTCTGCGTGAAATGCGGCGGCGATATCGCCGAGGAAAGGCTTGAGGCCGTGCCTTATACGCCCTTCTGCAAAACTTGCGCGGCAGACCTGCACTGAGGCCTGTTGCCGCACCGGATGATGACCGGCGGAAGGTTGCGCTGCAACGCGGCCTTTCGCCGGTCGCATTTTGACGTTAGACTGGGCGCGTGTCGGGTTTGACCGGACCCGGCGATCGCCCTTGTCTTTCACGTCGGAATTGCGGAGCCTTGCCCCCGAATGAAGCAGTTCGCGCGCCGTGGCAGCCCTTATGATCTCTCCGAACTCATCGCTGACGGCATCGTCCACGGCGTCGGCGTCGTGATGGCGCTGGTCGGCGCGACGGTGCTGATCTTTTACACCGCGGTTTGGACGAGCGACGGAGAGATCGCCGCTGCCGCCATCTATTCCGCCGGACTGGTGCTGACGCTTTCGATTTCGTTTTCCTACAATCTCTGGCCGCCCAGGGCCGGGCGCAGCAAGGCGATCTGGAAACGGCTCGACCACAGCTCGATCTTCATCCTGATCGCTGCGACCTATACGCCCTTTCTTCAGCGCGGCATGGGCGACCCGCTGATCATGGCGCTGTTCGTCGGGGTCTGGGTCATTGCCGCGCTCGGCATCGCGCTGAAGGTGTTCTTCCCGGGCCGCTATGATCGTCTGTCGATTCTTCTCTATCTCGCCATGGGCTGGAGCGGGGTCCTCGTCGCGCGGCCGCTCTTTCCGCTGCTGCCGCTTGCGACCAGCATCCTGATCGTCATCGGCGGCGTGATCTATTCCGCCGGCGTGCTGTTTCATGTCTGGGAAAGGCTCAGGTTCCAGAATGCGATCTGGCACGGGTTTGTCGTTGTCGCCGCCGCCGTGCATTATGCTGCGGTGCTGACCTGTTTCAGCCTTGCGGGCTGAGGCCGGCGGGCGGCGGAAAACAGGCCGCCACGCGCGACTTTGGCAATGAGAAAAGCAACAAAGAGCATCAGGGAGAGAGAGATGGATATCGTGAAGGCTTTGGCGGCGACGGCCCTTCTGGTGGCGTTACCCGCATTGGCGGATGAGGGCCCGGTCTATTCGGACGATCTGGTGGCCGAATGCGTGAACCTTGCAGAGACCGAGGCGGACATGCGGGCCTGCGCGGGCGTTTCCGCCGAGGCCTGCCAGAACGCCTCCGACTATGGCTCGACCACGATCGGCCTACAGGAATGCTCGGCGCTTGAAACCAAGTTCTGGGATCAGTGGCTGAACCGGACCTATCGCGAATTGCTGGCCCGCGCCAAGGCGGCCGACGCGGAGGCCGAGAACGACCCGCGCGCCAATGGCGAACTCGCGGAGAGCTTGCGGGACATGCAGCGGATCTGGATCAATTTCCGCGATTCGACCTGCGAATACGAGGCGAACCAGTATCAGGGCGGCACCATCGCCGGACCGGTCTATGCCGGCTGCCTGCTGCGGATGACCGCCGATCAGGCGATCTATCTGGACAATTCCTGGCCGACCTATTGAGCAAGGCTGCAATCTTGCGCGCCCGGGTGCGGGAGCGCCGGCAATGGCGTCTTCCCGCCCTCGGTAAAGGCCTGCTCGCGATGAAACGCGACTGGATAAAATCTCGCGATACGCCGTCGTCGAGAGCCAGACCCAGGGCGGGGCGATGGGCAAGACGCTTGCCGCATGCCGCAGACCACCGCCGGTGAGGCGCCCTTCTTCATATTTGCGATGATTGTCGAATAGCGCTTCCGGGGCACGGGGGGCTCTGATATCGGTGTTGCAATCGAAAAAAAACGCTCTTCCCGGGACCCTCTCAACCATGCTGATACGCGACGCGCGGGAGGCCGATCTGCCGGCCATCCTCGAAATCTACAATGACGCCGTTCTCAATTCCACGGCGATCTGGAACGAGATCCTCGTTGACCTTGAAAACCGGAAGGGCTGGCTTGCCGCCCGCCGCGCGCGCGGCTTTCCGGTGCTGGTCGCAGAACGCGACGGTGCGGTCATCGGCTATGCAAGCTATGGCGACTGGCGACCGTTTGACGGTTCTCGCCACACGGTCGAGCATTCGGTCTATGTGCACAGGGATTGCCGCGGCGGCGGGGCCGGGCGCAAACTCATGGAAGCGCTGCTTGACCATGCGCGCGAACGCGGCGTGCATGCCATGATCGCGGCGATCGAAGGCGACAATGTCGCCTCGATCGCGCTGCATGAACGCCTCGGCTTCTTCCATGTCGGGCGCTATCCGGAGGTCGGGACGAAATTCGGTCGCTGGCTGGACCTGGTGACGATGCAATACAGTTTCGGCGACTGATCAGATCGGGCCGAGGGTCCGCTGCACTGCGTTCTTCCAGCCCTTGTAGAGATTTTCCCGCACGCCTTCCTCCATCGTCGGCTTGAACTGGTGGTCGACGGCCCATGACGCCGCAAATTCCTCGAGGCCGGGGTAGAGCCCGGCACGGCTGCCGGCAAGCCAGGCCGCGCCCAGCGCGGTGGTTTCGACGACTTGCGGCCGGTCGACCGGCACGCCCAGAATGTCGGCGAGAAACTGCATGGTCCAGTCATTGGCGCTCATCCCGCCGTCGACCCTCAGAATATTCGCCGAATCATGACTGCCCCAGTCGCCATGCATGGCCTCCAGCAGGTCGCGCGTCTGGTAGCCGACGCTTTGCAGCGCGGCGCGGGCAAATTCGGCCGGACCGGAATTGCGGGTGAGGCCGTAGATCGCGCCGCGGCATTCGGCATCCCAGTAGGGCGCTCCGAGGCCGGTAAAGGCCGGCACCATGTAGAGCGTCTGCTCGCGATCGGCGGTATTGGCCAGCGCGTCGGTCTCGCGGGCGTGACGGATGACCTTCAGCCCGTCGCGCAGCCACTGCACCACGGCGCCGGCAATGAAGATCGAGCCCTCAAGCGCGTAGGTCGGCTTGCCGTCCATCTGGTAGGCGATGGTGGAGAGCATGCGGCTTTCGCTCTTCACCAGCCTGTCGCCGGTGTTCAGAAGCGCGAAACAGCCCGTGCCATAGGTCGACTTGATCATGCCCGGCTCGAAACAGGCCTGGCCGACAGTCGCCGCCTGCTGGTCGCCGGCAACGCCGAAAATCGGGATCTCGCGGCCGAACAGATCGTGGCGCGTCATGCCGAAATCGGCGGCGCAGTCCTTCACCTCCGGCAGGAGCGACATCGGGATATCGAGCAGCGCGCAGATGTCCTCGTCCCATTTGCCCTCGCGGATGTTGTAGAGCATGGTGCGCGCCGCGTTGGTGGCATCGGTGACATGGGACTTGCCGTCGGTCAGTCGCCAGATGAGATAGGTGTCGACCGTGCCGAAAGCGAGCCGCCCCTTTTCCGCCAGTGCCCGGGCGCCCTCCACATTATCGAGCATCCATGCGATTTTCGTCGCCGAAAAATAGGGGTCGAGGATGAGGCCGGTGGCTGAGGTGATGAAACCCTCATGGCCTTCGTCGCGCAGTCTGGCGCAGGTGTCCGCCGTGCGGCGGTCCTGCCAGACAATGGCCTTGTGGATCGGGCGACCGGTCTTGCGGTCCCAGATCAGCGCGGTCTCGCGCTGGTTGGCGATGCCGATGGCGGCAATGTCGGCGGCATGAATATCCGCGCGCTCGATCGCCTCGCGGCAGGTGGCGGCAACCGTCGACCAGATGTCGGCGGGCGCGTGCTCGACAAGGCCCGAAGCCGGGTAATACTGGCGGAACTCCTCCTGCGCGGAGGCCACCAGTTTCATGTTGCCGTCGAAAATGATCGCGCGGCTCGACGTCGTGCCCTGATCGATTGCCAGAATGTGGTTCATGCGTTTCTCCTCCCCGATAAACTCTACTCCGACTGATACGCGACCAGCCAGGCATCAAGCGCGGCGATTTCCTCGCCGCTCATGCGCAAACCGAATTTCGTGCGCCTGAAGACGATATCCTCGGCTCTGCGTGCAAATTCCTTTTCCACAAGCCAGCGCACCTCGGCCTCGTAAAGCCCGGCGCCGAACGCCTGTCCCAGATCTTCCGGGGCTGAGGCATTGCCGAGGATCTTCCAGCAATCGGTGCCATAGGTGCGGATCAGGCGCAACGCCTCTGCTTCGCTCAGGAACGGATAGTCCGCACGAAGGCGCGCGGGAAGGTCGGCGGCGGCGCTCACGGGGAAGTCGCCGCCGGGAAGCGTCGCGCCGGCGGTCCAGTCGCCGCCGGCCTGTGGAAAGAATGGGGATAGCTTGTGGAAAGCGGCC
Organism: uncultured Martelella sp.; assembly: GCA_963676545.2. Lineage (GTDB taxonomy): Bacteria > Pseudomonadota > Alphaproteobacteria > Rhizobiales > Rhizobiaceae > Martelella. The sequence continues at coordinate 353,265 of CAXXRG010000004.1, forward strand.
TCGGCGAGTTTGCGATGGGTGGTGATCTTGCCGCCGAAAACGCTGAGAAGCGGCGCGCCTTCCTTGCGCAGCGAAAGCACGTAGTCGCGCGTCGCCGCCGTCGCCGAGGAAGCGCCGTCGTCATAGAGCGGGCGCACGCCGGAATAGGTCCAGACGATGTCCTCGCGGGTGACCGGCCTTTCGAAATATTCCGAAGCAAAGCGGCAGAGATAGTCGGCCTCTTCATCGGTGCATATCGCCGAGGATGCCGGGCCCTGATGGTCCTCGTCGGTGGTGCCGATCAGGGTGAAATCCTGCTCGTAGGGAATGGCGAAGATGATGCGGCCATCGCTGCCCTGAAAAAAGTAGCAGCGGTCATGGTCGTAGAGTTTCTTCGTCACGATATGGCTGCCGCGCACCAGTCGGACCTTTTCGGAGGTGTTGATGCCGAGCGCGCCGGTGATGATATCGGCAACCCACGGGCCGCCGGCATTGACCAGCGCACGGGCATGAACCGGCGGCAACGGGCCGTTTTCGTTCTCGAGTTCGATTTTCCACAGACGGCCCTCGCCGGAAGGGTCATCCACCTGTTCGGCGCGGGTCACTTTCGTGCGGACCATGATATTGACGCCGCGCTCCGCCGCATCGCGCGCCATCAGGCTGACGAGACGTGCATCCTGCACCCAGCAATCCGAATATTCAAATGCGCGGCGATATTCGCTTTTGAGCGGTTTTCCGGCGGGGTCGCGCTCAAGATCGATGCCTTTCGTTGCCGGCAGGATCTTCCGTCCGCCGAGATGGTCATAGAGGAACAGGCCGAGCCGGATCAGCCACCAGGGGCGCAGGCCCTTGTGATGCGGCAGCACGAAACGCATCGGCCAGGAGATGTGCGGCATGGCTTTGAGCAGCACCTCACGCTCGATCAGCGCTTCGCGAACGAGCCGGAATTCGTAATATTCAAGATAGCGCAGGCCGCCGTGATAAAGCTTGGTCGAGGCGGAAGAGGTGGCTGAGGCGAGGTCTTGCATCTCTGCGAGTGAAACCGAAAGGCCGCGGCCCGCAGCATCGCGGGCAATGCCGATGCCATTGACTCCGCCGCCGATGACAAAGAGGTCAAGAGGCGCTGTGGGGGTGTTTCCGTGCATTGCTCACTCCGCGATTGTGCGCTTTCAGAAATGCGCGGAAATATTCGTTTTGTCAATTTCGTATTCGCAAATATTCGCTTTCGGCGTTCCAGCGATGGGGATGCCGGGGGCCTCCCCGATGCGATGATCTGACGCAATTCTTTATAGGCCGGTTTCACAAAAGTGATTGAACGGCTATGCAAATCGTCTAGTATGTTAGATTAGGACGCAACCTTGCGTTCTAAACGGGAGGTTATTCATGACGACTGACTTTCGAGCCCGCGCGCTGCGGGTCGCTGGCCGTTTTCTGGCTGCATCGATCCTGACACTGGGGGCAGGCATGGCACAGGCAGACGAACAAACCGCTGAAGCGGGGCTGACCAACGAGCAGGTGATCTCGCTTTGGAATGGCCGCCCCGCCGGCACGCCGGAGGAGCTCGATCCCTATATCGTCGAGCGCAGCAAGAGCCTGTTTCGCGCCGACCGCGCGCTGATGGGCATTGCCGATCCCTCGCTCACCGTTCTGTTGCCGGAAAACCCGAACGGCACGTCGATCATCGTGGCGCCGGGCGGTTCCTACCGACGCGTTGTGCTTGACAAAGAAGGCATCGAAATCGCCAAGGCGCTGGCGCCGGAAGGCGTGACGACCTTCCTTCTGGCCTATCGACTGCCGGGCGAAGGCCACGAGGCGGGCCCGGACGTCACGCTCGCCGATGGTCAGCGCGCGGTGCGCATTGTGCGCGCGCATGCAGAAGAATGGGGGCTCAATCCCGACAGGATCGGCATGCTTGGCTTCTCGGCCGCCGGCCATCTCGCGGCGTCCCTGGCAACGTCCTATGACCGCGAGGTCTATGAACCGATCGACGATGCCGACAGCCTTTCCGCGCGTCCGGATTTCAACGTGCTGGTCTACCCTGTCGTGACGATGGAAGACCCCTTCGCGCACGGGGGCTCGCGCGAGGCGCTTCTCGGAGAAACGCCGACGGCGGAGCAGGAAGCGCTCTATTCGCCGGAAAAGCACGTGACGGCTGAAACACCGCAGACCTTCATGGTTCTGGCCGACAACGATCCATCGGTTCCCGCCGAGAATGCGGTGAACTTCTATCTCGCCTTGCATCAGGCCGGGGTGCCTGCCGAGATGCATATCTTCAGCGATGGCCGTCATGGCTTCGGCATAAGGGGCGCCGCCATTCAGGGCATGCCCGTTGCGGGCTGGCCCGCACTTCTTGCCGACTGGATGCGCTATAACCATTTTATCGTGGAGTAAACGGAATGAAACTGACTGTTCTGACTGTGCTTACTGGGATCGCCATGACCTCGACCTGCCTTGCGCAATCCGCCGAGATGCCGCTTGAGCCCAAGACCGGCACCTTCTTCGAGACCCATCCGATCACCGACGGCAACATGCCGGTCTTCTTCTCCGAGCTGAAGGCGAAGATGACCTATCCGCTGGCCTATGGCGGCGGCGATCCGGCCCTCTGGCGCGAAGCGGCATTACCGGCCGCCGAAGCGCTGATACTGCCGTCCGTCGATACCATCGACTTCGCGCCGACCGTTATCGATGAAATCGACCGCGGCGACTTCATCGCCAAGCGCGTTGCCTTCAATGTCACGGACGAAAGCCGGGTTGCGGCCATCGTTCTCGTGCCGAAAGGGGAGGGGCCGTTTCCCGGCGTGCTGATGCTGCACGACCACGGCGCCCGCTTTGATATCGGCAAGGAAAAGTGGGTCCGCCCCTGGTATGACGAAGCGCGTCTGGAATCGGCAAAGCAGTGGGCCGAGAAGTACTTCACCGGATTGTTTCCGGGCGAGGAACTCGCCAGGCGCGGCTATGTCGTGGTCGCCACCGATGCGCTCGGCTGGGGCGATCGCGCCGGCAATGGCTATGAGGCTCAGCAGGCGCTGGCCTCCAACCTCGTCAATCTCGGCTCATCGCTGGCAGGGATCATGGCGCAGGAGGATCTGCGCGCCTCGGAATTCGTCGCAAGCCTGGACGAGGTTGATCCCGACAGCGTCGGTGTTGTGGGCTTCTCCATGGGCGCCTACCGCGCCTGGCAGGTTGCGGCGCTGTCTCCGGTGGTCAAGGCCACTGTCGCCGATTGCTGGATGGCAACCTATGACGGGCTGATGGTGCCGGGCAACAACCAGCTCAAGGGCCAGTCCGCCTGGTATATGAGCCATCCGGGCCTGGCGAAACTGATGGACTATCCGGATGTCGCCGCCCTTGCCGCACCGAAGGCGATGTATTTCTTCGCCGGCGAGGAGGATGGACTGTTTCCGAAGGCTTCGGTCGAGGATGCCTATGCCAAGATGCATGCGGTCTGGTCTGCTTATGGTGCCGATGACAAGCTCGTAACCGAGATCTGGCCGGGCGGCCATATCTTCACCGAGGACCGTCAGAAGGCCGCCTTCGACTGGCTCGACACGCAGCTGAAGTAGCCGTCTTCCGATAGGGGAACGAAACAGGGGCGCGCCCATGCGGCGCGCCCCAGACTGCTGACAATGCATACGACGTATGGAACGCGTCCTCGCGAAACCTCCCCATGAGGTGTCATGCTCGGACTTGATCCGAGCATCCAGGCGGCGCAACTCTTTGAATTCATAGATTTTTTCAGCCATTTCTCGGGCAGCCTGGATCCTCGTGTCAAGCACGAGGATGACCCAGACCACGAGAGGAGGTTTGTCATCAAACAGGGGCGCGCCAATGCGGCGCGCCCTTTGTCATTTTGCCGGTCCTGAACTTTCTTTCGCTGTTGAAGCTGAGGGACGGGCGTGGCCGGAGACCGCCGCGCCTGCATCCCCTCTCAACCGGATGAGCGGGAACACCGAAATCAGCGAGACAACGGCAACGACGGCAAAGGCGATGTGGAAGTGGGCAACCGTCAGTTCGCCGCCGGTGAAATGGCCGGCAAGTTCCAGAATGACGGCCGCGAAGGCGACGCCGAGGGCGAAACTCGCCTGCTGGAACATCGAGCTCATTGCCGTCGCCTGGCTCGCCTGGCTATTGTCGATATCGGCATAGGCGAGCGCGTTGACGCCGGTGAAGAAGAAGGAGCGGAACAGGCCCGAGCAAAACAGGATCGCCAGGATGATGACGTGCGGCGTCGTCGCCTCGAAGAAGGCGAATGTGACGGTGAGGATCGCGGCTCCCAGCGACGCCGTGATCAGCACGGTGCGGAAGCCGAAGGTGGAGAACACCTTGGGGGCGACAAATTTGGTCAGAAGCGCGCCGATCGCGCCGACAAAGGTGATCATGCCGGACTCGAACGGGTTGAGGCCGAAACCGAGTTGCAGCATCAGCGGCATGAGGAAGGGGAAAGCGCCGGTCGCTATGCGAAAGAACGTCGCCGCAGAGGTGGCAACGGCGAAGCTCGCATTAGAAAATAGCGACAGGTTGAGAAGCGGTCGTTCGACACGGCGCGCATGGCGGATGTACCAGAAACCGGAGAGGAAGCCGATCGCGGTGGTGATGAAGCCGATCGCGGGCGGAAGCGCCGGCAGGCTGATCACCGAAAGGCCGAAGACGATGCCGGAGGCGGCAACCGCCACCAGAAAAAAGCCCTTCCAGTCCAGATTTGACGGCGGTTCATCCTCGATCAGCGGCAGGAATATGCCGGCCATGATCAGGCCGATAATGCCGATCGGAACATTGATCAGAAAGATCCAGTGCCAGGAGAAGTAGGTCGTGAGAAAGCCGCCAAGCGGCGGTCCGGCCATTGGCCCGATAAGGGCCGGAATGGTCAGCAGCGCCATGGCGCGCACCAGTTCGGAGCGGTTGGTAGTCCTCAGAATCACAAGCCGGCCGACCGGCGTCATCATCGCTCCGCCCATGCCCTGCAGGAAGCGTGAGGCCACGAATTCGATCAGATTGCCGGAGACGGCGCAGAATACGGAGCCGATCAGAAACACGACAATGGCCGCGCGAAACACGCGTTTGGCCCCGAAACGGTCAGCCGTCCAGCCGGAAACCGGAATGAAGATCGCGAGCGCCACCATATAGGTGGTCAGCGCCAGTTTCAGCGTGATCGGCCCGACGCCGAGATCGGCGGCGATCGCGGGCAGCGCGGTCGAGATGACGGTCGAATCCATCTGCTCCATGAAGAGCGCGACGGCCATGATCAGCGGAACGATCGGGTTCATCGGAAGAGCTCGGGGAAATGTGACAAGAGCAAACGTCTTAGCCGTAGCGGACCGAAATGCCAATGGCGCAGGCCCGATTTCCGCTCACGCAAATGTGACGCGAGGTTTCTGCCAATTTGGCGCGCCGGACTTGAAACCGGGTGATCTTCCCCAACGTCAGCAGCGTAATATTTTTTCATTTCAAGGAGGACGATTGATGACTGATGCCAATGGTATCAACCGCCGCCGCCTCATGGCCGGTGCAGGACTTGCCGCCATTGCCACGCCCTTCGTGACCGGCGCGACGAGCGCCTATGCACAGGCTGCCGAGGGCGACAGCATGAAAATGGCGGACGCGCCGGCAAGCGACAGTTTCAGTGTCGGCGATTTCAAGCTGTTTGTCGTCGAGGACGGCACGAGACTGATGGAAAATCCGGGCGAGACCTTCGGTACGGGGCAGGATCCGGAAACGGTCGCCGCGCTGCTTGAGGAAAATTTCCTGCCGCCGGACAAGCTGATCAATGGGTTTGCACCCGTGCTTGTCGATACCGGCAACGAGACCCTGTTGTTCGACACCGGCATGGGCCCGGCGGGCCGTTCATGGGGCGCAGGGCGTCTGCGCGAGGGCCTGATCGCCAATGGCTACCAGCCGGAGGATATCGACATCGTCGTCATCACCCACATGCATGGCGACCATATCAACGGCCTGATGGAAGAGGACGGTCCGGCTTTTCCGAACGCGCGCTATGTTTTCGGTGAGAAGGAATATGCCTTCTGGAGCGATGACGCCCGCATGGGGACGCCGGCGGAAGGCGGCCACCAGAGCGTGAAAGAGCTTGTCACGCCGCTTGTCGACCAGGCGACCTTTATTGGCGGCGGCGACGAGGTCGTGCCCGGCATTACCGCCATGGAAGCGTTCGGCCACACGCCCGGCCACCTGATTTTCATGCTCGAATCGGGCGACCGGAGACTGCTGCTGACGGCGGACACCGCGAATCAGTACGTGCTTTCGCTGCAGCGCCCGGACTGGCATGTGCGCTTCGACATGGACAAGGAAATGGCCGCCGAAACGCGAAAGAAGGTTTTCGATATGGTGGCTGCCGAGCGGATTCCCTTCCTCGGTTATCACATGCCGTTTCCTGCTGTCGGCTATGTGGAAAAGGTCGGAGAGGGCTACAAGTTCATGCCGAAGACCTATCAGTTCAAGGTCTGAGAACCGGCGGCTCAGGCGCGCCGCCCTCAAAACCAGCCCATTCCGGAATGACATTTCGGATTGGGTATTTCCAACACGTCATCTTCGTGTTACGAGCACTCGCCAACTTCCAGACTTATCTGCAAGGGACCGGACGGAACGCACCGCCCGGCCATTTCGTATTTGAAAAAGGAAATTGGCCATGGCTCAGATTATTCAGGCCGCTACCGGAATGCAGGCGCTCACCTTCGATGATGTGCTGCTGCAGCCGGGTCATTCAGAGGTGATGCCGGGACAGGTCGACGTCTCGACCACGATTGCCCGCGACATCAACCTCAACCTTCCCATTCTCTCCTCCGCGATGGATACGGTCACCGAGGCCCGGCTTGCGATCGCCATGGCACAGGCCGGCGGCATCGGCGTTATCCACCGCAATCTCACCCCTCACGAGCAGGCCGAACAGGTCCGCCAGGTGAAGAAATTCGAGAGCGGCATGGTGGTCAACCCGGTCACCATCGGCCCGGACGCAACCCTTGCAGAAGCGCTGGCGCTGATGAAGGCGCATCACATTTCCGGTATTCCGGTGGTCGAGCAGGGCACAAGTGACGGCCACACCTCCGGTCGGCTTGTCGGAATTCTGACCAACCGCGACGTCCGCTTCGCTTCCAATCCCGACCAGCGCATCTATGAGCTGATGACGCGGGAGAACCTGATCACGGTGCGTGAGACGGTTGACCAGCAGGAAGCCAAGCGGCTTCTCCATCACCATCGTATCGAAAAGCTGCTCGTCATCGACAATCGCGGCCATTGCGTCGGCCTCATCACCGTCAAGGACATCGAAAAATCGCAGCTCAACCCCAATGCTTCGAAAGATTCGCAGGGCCGGCTTCGCGCCGCTGCCGCCATTTCCGTTGGCGATGATGGCTTTCAGCGGGCCGAAATGCTGGTCGATGCCGGCGTCGACATGATCGTCATCGACACCGCCCATGGTCATTCGCAGAAGGTGCTGGACGCCGTCGGCCGGGTGAAGACGCTGTCGAACTCGGTGCGCATCATGGCTGGCAATGTCGCCACCGCCGATGGCACCAAGGCGCTGATCGATGCGGGGGCGGATGCCGTGAAGGTCGGCATCGGTCCGGGGTCCATCTGCACCACGCGCATTGTCGCGGGCGTCGGCGTGCCGCAGCTTGCAGCCGTGATGGCCGCTGCCGAGGCCGCGCGCGATGCCGGCATTCCGGTGATTGCCGATGGCGGCATCAAGTTCTCCGGCGATATGGCCAAGGCGATTGCCGCAGGCGCTTCCGCCGTCATGGTCGGCTCGCTTCTGGCCGGTACGGATGAAAGCCCGGGAGAGGTATTCCTCTATCAGGGTCGTTCTTTCAAGGCCTATCGCGGCATGGGCTCGGTCGGCGCCATGGCGCGCGGTTCGGCAGACCGCTACTTCCAGGCGGAAGTGCGCGACACGCTGAAGCTCGTTCCCGAAGGCATTGAAGGCCAGGTCCCCTACAAGGGCCCGACAGGCGGCGTCCTGCATCAGCTTGCCGGCGGCCTTCGCGCGGCCATGGGCTATGTCGGCGGCAAGGATATCGTCGATTTTCAGGAAAAGGCGACCTTCGTGCAGATTTCCAATGCGGGATTGCGTGAAAGCCACGCCCATGACGTCACCATCACCCGCGAAAGCCCGAACTATCCGGGTGGCGGCGCGTGAGCGTGACGGCAAGACAGGTTGCCTGGGGCATTCTCGGCCCCGGCACCATTGCCAACAATTTCGCCGTGGGTCTTGCTCAGACGCCCGCGGCGAAGCTTCTGGCCGCCGGCGGACGGACGCCGGAGCGGCTGGCGGAGTTCGGCGAACGCCATGGTGTGGAGCGGCTCTACGGCTCCTATGAAGCGCTTGTCGCCGATCCCGATCTCGACGTCATCTATGTCGCGACCCCTCATTCCTTCCATCTGGCCCATGGGCTTCTGGCGATTGAAGCCGGCAAGGGGCTGATGGTGGAAAAACCGGCGGGTCTCGGCGCAAGCGATGTCGAGACACTGGTTGCGGCCGCTCGCAAGGCCGACGTCTTCTTCATGGAAGCCTATAAATGCCGCAGCCATCCGCAGACGGCGCGGCTCGTCGAACTGGTGCGCGAGGGCGCAATCGGCAGGCTCACCCATATCGAAGCGAAGAATGGCGGCTTCAAGGAGCGGGACCCGGCCTCGCGGCTGTTCGATCCGGCGCTTGGCGGCGGCGGTATTCTCGATATCGGCTGCTATCCGGTGACGACGGTACGGTTGATCGCCGGCGCTGCGAAAGGCCTGTCATATGCCGAGCCGGTTACCCTTGAGGCGCGTGGCGAAATCGGCCCGACCGGCGTTGACGAGATTGCCGAGGCCGAGCTCGATTTCGGCGATGGGCTGACCGCCAGCATCGGCTGCGCGCTGCGCCGGCAGATGGAGGACACGCTGGTACTGACCGGTACCGGCGGCACCATCAGGCTCCCCGTTCCGTGGCGACCCGGCCGCAATGAAGGCCCTTCCGACGCCAGGATCGTGATCAAAACGGCAGAGGGCACGCACGAGGAATGGCTGCGCGACCCGCGCCAGCTCTTCGCCTTCGAGGCGGAGACCGCGACGAACGCCATTCTTGCCGGGTTAAAAACGGCGCCCTGGCCGGCGTTGAGCGGTGAGGAGAGCATTCTCAATGCGAAGGTCATCGACCGCTGGCGCGAAGGCGTGGGGCTGCTGGTTCTGGCGAGTGACTGCAGCGCTTAGGTCTGCCCTAGCAGATGGTTTGTGGGCGTAGCGCGGTGAGGGACTTTGCCAGCACATTGGAAAGCTCGCGATCTGAACTGGCGGCTCAGTTTGGTGACCAAGCCGGGTTGCAGATGCAAGGAGCCTACTCCCATTCTCCGTCACCCCGGCCTTGAGCCGGGGTCCAGGGCCACAAAAACATCTTTTCCACAGTGCTTTAAGTGCGAAAACCTTAGCTATTCGGCCCTGGATGCCGGCTCAAGGCCGGCATGACGGACAGGGGGCGTAATTTGTCAGCAAGTTGGAAAGCCGCCGATATCAACCGGCGGCATTTCCGTTCAGCTCTGGCTTTGCGACTGGCTCTGGCTGGCGACGGAGAGCTTGACCGCAAGGCTTTCCCTGCCGCCGCCGATCGTCATGCCGGAAACGGGCGCGGCATCCTTGTAGTCGAGGCCGCATGCGACGCGCACGTAGCGCTCGTCCGGGCAGACCTTGTTGGCGGCGTCAAACCCGACCCAACCGAGACCTTCCAGATAGCACTCCGCCCAGGCGTGGCTTGCGGTCTGGTTCTCCAGATCGGGCATATAAAGATAGCCGGAGACATAGCGCGCCGGCACCTTCATCTTGCGGGCGCAGGCAATGACGATATGGGCATAGTCCTGGCAGACGCCGGATTTCGCCTCCAGCGCCTCGCCGGCCGTGGTCGCGACGCTGGTCGTGCCCGGCTTGAAGGTCATCGTCTTGTGCAGTCGCTCCATCAGATTGTGAAGCCTGGCCAGGTTCGAATCGCCCTCGAGCTTCTCGATGAGCTTCTCGATCGGCTTGTCGGCAATCGTCAGCGGCGTCTGTCGCAGGAACAGCCAGAGCGGAATGTCCGGCGAGGCCGGGCCGAAAATGCCGTCCGTGTCGCGGGTTTCCACCGTGCCCGAGGCAATCAGGCGAACGCTTGGGTGTTCCCCTTCGACGGAGACGAGCCGGACGTGGTTCTCGTACTGGTCGGTATAGGCGACCTCGCTCTTGGCGCCCTCGATGGTCACGGCCCAGTCCCGCACCGTCTGGCCGGCCGAATCGAGCGGCGTCAGACGCAGCCTTTGCAGCGAGAACTGAACCGGCGTTTCGTAACTGTATTCAGTCACATGGTTGATGTTCAAAAGCATCGCGTTTGTCCCTTCACGCCTGCCACGCGCGTTACGCGTAGAAGCGATACCCCTCGCTGATTTGCTGGCTGAGCTTGTTGTTCCGGCTGATAAAGTCCTCGAGGAACTGGTGCAGCCCGTTATCCATGATGGTCTTGATCTTCTGGCTGCGAAGCGTGCTGCGGATCGCATGCGCGGTCTCGTGCGCCTCCAGCCGCTCGCCGTAATCGGCTGCGAGATAATCAAGATTGAGCACGATTTTCTCGTAGGAATAGGCAAGCGAGCGCGGCAGCTGCACGTCGAGGATCAGGAACTCGGCGATCTGGCTCGGCCGGTACTCGCCGTTATGCACCCAGCCATAGGCCCTGTGGGCCGAGACCGAACGCAGGATCGATTCCCACTGCAGATTGTCGAGCGAGGTGCCGACATGGTGCACGGACGGCAGCAGCACGTAATATTTCACATCGAGGATGCGGCTCGTGTTGTCGGCGCGCTCGATGAAGGTGCCGATATGGGCGAAGTTGTAGATCTCGTTGCGGAGCATCGAGCCGTGGAACGTGCCGCGGATCAGCGCCGTCTTGTGCTTGACCAGGTCGATCGCCTTGGGCAGGTCGGCCGGCCTGAGCTTTGCCGAAAGCAGGCTGCGGCTTTCGATCCAGCATTCATTGGTCGCTTCCCATGTCTCGCGCGTCAGCGCGGTGCGCACAAGGCGGGCATTGTTGCGGCCTGCATCGATGCAGGAGACGACGCTGGAAGGATTGCGGCGGTCGCGCAGCAGAAAGTCGATGGCGTTGTCGGCCGTCAGCTTGCTGTGCACCTCGAAATAGGCTTCCTGCACGCCGGCGCTTTGCAGGATGCCGTCCCAGTCATCCGCCCCGTTGGAACGCGTCAGCGCCACGCGCTGGCCGGCATCGATCAGGCGGGCGATGTTTTCGGCCCGCTCGAAATAGCGGAACATCCAGAAAAGGCCGTTTGCGGTTTTTCCAAGCATCATCAGTCCTCCAGCACCCACGTGTCCTTGGTTCCGCCGCCCTGGCTGGAATTGACCACCAGGGAGCCTTCCTTCAATGCAACGCGGGTGAGCCCGCCGGGCATGATCCGCACGCGGTCTGAGACCAGAACATAGGGTCTCAGGTCGACATGGCGCGGGGCGATACCCTTCTTCACAAGGATCGGGACAGTGGAGAGCGACAGCGTCGGCTGGGCGATGTAGTTCGCGGGCCGGGCGCGAAGCTTCGCGGAGAAGTCTTCCAGTTCCTTCTTGCTGGCCGCCGGACCGACCAGCATGCCGTAACCGCCGGAACCGTGGACTTCCTTGACCACCAGATCGGCGATGTTGTCGAGCACATAGGCGAGGCTTTCCGGCTCAGAACAGCGCCAGGTCGGCACGTTTTCCAGAAGCGGTTTCTGGCCGGTGTAAAACTCGACGATTTCCGGCATGTAGGAATAGATCGCCTTGTCATCGGCAATGCCGGTGCCCGGCGCGTTGGCGATGGTGACATGGCCGGCGCGATAGACATCCATGATGCCGGGCACGCCCAGCGCTGAATCCGGTCGGAAGGTCAGCGGATCGAGGAAGTCATCGTCGACGCGGCGATAGATGACATCGATCGCCTCATAGCCGCGCGTGGTGCGCATCTTCACCTTGCCGTCGATGACGCGCAGATCCTGGCCCTCGACCAGTTCCACGCCCATCATGTCGGCCAGGAAGGAGTGCTCGTAATAGGCGGAATTGAAGATGCCCGGCGTCAAGACGCCGACACGCGGCCTCGAACCGGAAAAGCCGGGAGGGGCCAAGGTCGCAAGGCTCTGGCGCAGAAGCTGCGGATAGTCCTCCACCCGGCGCACCCGGTTCTTGTAGAACAGTTCGGGAAACATCTGCATCATTGTTTCCCGGTTTTCCAGCATGTAGGAAACGCCCGACGGCGTACGGGCGTTGTCCTCCAGCACATAGAACTGATCCTCGCCCGTGCGCACGATGTCGGTGCCGACAATATGGGTATAGACGCCGCCGGGCGGCTCGAACCCGATCATCTGCGGCAGGAAGGCGTCATTCTCCTCGATCAGTCGGCGCGGCACGCGGCCCGCCTTGATGATCTCCTGCTTGTGGTAGATGTCCTTGAGGAAGGCATTCAGCGCAATGACGCGCTGTTCGATGCCGGCCGCCAGCTTGCGCCATTCCCGACCGGAAATGATGCGCGGCACAATGTCGAAGGGGATCAGCTTCTCCGAGCTGTCTGCATGACCGTATACGGCGAAAGTGATGCCGGTCTTGCGGAAGATGTTCTCCGCGTCGCGCGATTTCGCGATCAGGGATGCCGGGTTCTGCTGGCTGTACCAGTCATAATAGTCTTTGTAAGGGTCGCGCGGCTGGTTGTCCGCGATCATCATTTCATCGAATGCCAAAGCGTTCATCCCCCGATTGTTATTATCGCATATCAATACAACATCTGCAGCAATGCAAGGACCATGCCTTCCTGCAGATGGCAGCGTTTGAATGGCCCAATACAACTAACGCGCTGAAATTCACGCAGTTCCCCTTAAAAATAGCTGAATAAATGGGCAAACGGCTCGTCGCGGTTGCGAATTTTTGACGCTGAAGCGGTGTCGCCCGTTTCGGCGTCGGCGCTTGCGGCCGACACGCCTTTCACCGTCGAGCCCGGCCTTATCGATACGGCAAACGAGGAAACGCTCGGGCTGGAGATGCCGGAGGGTGTGGAAACCGTGACAATCTTCGCGCCGGGCGCGGATGACTGGCAATTTGTCAACGGCATCGTGCTGATCGAATTCAAGGGCAAGCTCTATGCCCAGTGGCAGAGTTCGAAACAGGATGAAGACGCGACCGAGACCGTGGTGGTCTATGCGGTGAGCGAAGACGGAAAGACCTGGAGCAAGCCGGTCGCGCTGACGGCCCCTGGAATGAGGGCTATCACTACACCAAGAGCCTTGTGTGGAATGACCAGCTTTGCGTCAGCTACGCCACCAAAAAGGAAGATGTCGACGTCACCTGCGTTCCGCTCTCAGCGATCGCCCGCAACGGCGAGTAAGCCGGTTTGCGGCACCGGACGGAGCCTCGCCAAACGTTGGCGGGGCTTTTCATCTCATCAGATAGCCGCCGTCAACCGGCTTCGCTGCGAGCTGCCGGCGGTTTCGGGGTGCCACTGGCTGTCCTCGATCTGGTGCTCGACAGGGCGTGCGTCTTTGGAGAGGATGGGCCCTATTCGCTGACGCAGGTCTGGGGAGCGACGGCTGTCCATCTTGCCGCCGCTATTTTCTGCGCTAGACTCCGTAACTGAACATGCTTCGGATTGGATCAGCGGAATGCATGCGACACGACGCGCATTTTCTCTTCTGGCGGTTGCCGCCGTGTTGTCTGCCTGCTCGAGCAATCTGCTGGGCGGAACGCCTTCTCTGTCGAGACCGCCCGGCACGGTCGCCAATGCCGGCTATGATGCCTGGGTCGAAGGCTTCAGGAAGCGGGCCGAGGCGAAGGGCATTTCAAGGCAGACGCTCGACGCGGCCTTTGCCAATGCGGGCTATACGCCCGAAGTGATCGCGCAGGACCGCAACCAGACCGAGTTCAACCGCACGCTTGAGGAATATCTCGCCATTGCCGCTTCCGATGAGCGCGTGGCCAAGGGACGGGCCAATTATGCCCGCTACCGCGCTGCGCTCGAACAGATCGAGGTCACCTATGGCGTTGATGCAAATGTCGTTGTTGCCGTCTGGGGGCTGGAGAGCATGTATGGCGAGCGGCGCGGCGACGTTTCGGTCATCTCGGCGCTGTCAACGCTGGCCTATGAGGGGCGGCGCGGCAGCTTTTTCGAAAGCCAGCTGATTGCCGCTCTCAAGATCCTTCAGAATGGCGATATCGCTCCGCAGCGGATGAGCGGAAGCTGGGCCGGCGCCATGGGGCACACCCAGTTCATCCCGACCTCCTATCTCGGCTATGCCGTCGATTTCAACGGCGACGGGCGACGCGATATCTGGAGCGACGATCCGACCGATGCGCTGGCGAGCACGGCCTCCTACCTGAAGCGCGCGGGCTGGCGCACGGGCGAACCCTGGGGCGGGGAGGCGGGTTCGCCGGGGGCTTCCGTCACGGGCGGTCGCCGTATTCAGCCGCATGACGGCGGGCCGGTCTTCGTCGTCGGTCCCAATTACGATGTCATCAAGCGTTATAACAATTCCACGAGCTACGCGATCGGCGTCGGGCACCTGGCCGACCGGATCGCCGGAGCGGGACCGATCGCCGGCACGTTTCCGCCGGATCGCTACGGCTTTACAGCCGACCAGCGCAAGGCGCTGCAGGCGGGGTTGACGGCCAGGGGCTACGATGCCGGCACGGTGGACGGCGTCTTCGGCACGCAGACGCGTGCGGCGATCTCGTCCTATCAGCGCGCTAACGGGCTTGCCGTCACCGGCGAACCGTCCATGACCTTGCTGCAACGTCTGGACTGAATGCCTGGATGGCTTCTGCCGTCACGTTTGTTCGTCGCAGCGCAGCTTTCATTTAATCGTCATCATAGGTTCAAAACCCTGTCACCTGCCGGGTGGATGTTCGTTCGCGCATCGAAATCGCAATTCAGTGGCGCTAATGAACATAAGTGATCGTCAAACGAAAATCCTTGCTTTGGTCGAAACGCATGGCGCGATGACCATCGAGACGCTGGCGGAGGAGTTCGGCGTTTCGCCGCAGACGATCCGTCGCGACGTCAACATGCTCTGCCGCGCCGACCAGCTGCGGCGCAGCCATGGCGGCGTGGAACGGATGAGCGCCGGCGTCAATCTCTCCTATGACAGCAGACGGCTGTCGCATCCGGAGGCCAAGCGGCGTATCGGCCAGCTTGTCGCCCAGATGATCCCGAGCCGTTCATCGGTGATGTTTTCGATCGGCACCACGCCGGAAATGGTGGCGGCAGCGATGGTCGATCATGACGATCTGACGGTGGTGACCAACAATCTGAATGTCGCCATGGCGCTGAGCCCGAACAGCTCCAACCGCATCTTCATTCCCGGCGGCATGATCCGCCTTCCCGACCGCGATCTGATCGGCCAGGAGGTGGAGACCATGTTCAATGGTTACCGCGCCGATTTCGGCATATACGGCGTTGCCGGCGTGGAGCCGGACGGGGCGCTTGTCGATTTCGATCAGCAGGAGGCCGCCGCCCGCGAGGCGATCCGCATGAGCTGCCGCACCTCGATCCTGGTGGCAGACCGCTCGAAATTCTCGCGACCAGCGCCGGCCAAGCGCGGACGGCTGGGCGAGGCCGATCTTCTGGTGCTCGACGGCCCGCCGACGCCGGAAATGGCGGCGCTGATCGAGGCGGAAGGCGTCGAGCTGCTTTATCCGCAAGGAGAGACGGCATGAGCGGCGTTTCTCACGGCGCATCTGTCCGTCTCGAGGCCATGACCCGTTGCTGGCCGGGCGGCGCCGGCGTGCACGCCATGTCGCTTGATATACCGGCGGGGTCCTTCGTCACCCTGCTCGGACCGTCTGGCTGCGGCAAGTCGACGACATTGCGGCTGATCGCGGGCCTTGAAGCGCCCGACAGCGGCAGGCTGTTCATCAATGGCGAGGATGTGACCGGCGTTTCACCCGACCGTCGGCACCTGTCGATGGTGTTTCAGTCCTATGCGCTGTTTCCCCATCTCGATGTTGCCGAAAACATCGTCTTCGGTCTCAAGGTCCGTAAGGTGTCGCGTGCTGAACGCGACGAACGTCTGTCGCGCGCGCTGGCGCTGACGGGGCTTGAGGGGCTGGAAAGGCGAAGGCCGGGGCAATTGTCGGGCGGTCAGCGGCAGCGCGTGGCGCTTGCCCGCGCCGTGATCGCCGATCATCCGCTCTGCCTGATGGATGAGCCGCTGTCGAACCTCGATGCCAAGCTGCGCCATTCGGTGCGCCGGGAGATCCGCGCCCTGCAGAAGCGCCTCGGCATGACCGTCATTTACGTCACCCACGATCAGACGGAGGCCATGTCGATGGCCGACACGGTTGTGTTGATGAAGGACGGGCTGATCGAGCAGCAGGGAAGCCCCGCAAGCCTTTACAACAGGCCGGCCAGCACCTTTGCCGCCGGCTTCATCGGCCAGCCGCCCATGGCGCTGATCCCGGCAGACAGGCTTGATCCTGCCAATAGGCAAGTTGCCCACGCGGTGGCGGGCCTCAGACCCGAGCAAGTTTCGCTTGCAGCACCCGGCATGCCTGTCCGCGCCGAGGCCGTGATCGGCGATTGCGAATATCTGGGCGGCGAGACCTTCGCCATGGCCCATCTGCCGGGCGACGACGATGCCCGTCTGTCTCTCAAGATTGCAGGCGAATTTTCGCCCGAACCGGGGCGGTGCGTGGGGCTCACCTGGCCTGACAACGCCCTTCACCTCTTTGACCGGCAAAGCGGAAAACGCCTTGCCTGTCCCGCAGATCTCGCCGGTTCAGCCTTTGACGGCGCCGGCCAGATGACCTCGAACGAGGTTTTGACACATTGAGTTTTTCCGATTCAGGGGACTGAACGAAATGACGAAATTCTTCAAGAATGCCCTTTTCGCGGCGACCTGCCTGGTTGCAGCGCCCGCACTCGCAGACGATGTCGAGCTGACCATGTATTATCCGATCGCCGTTGGCGGTCCGCTGACCGAAGTCGTGGACGGGATGATCGAAGGCTTCGAAGCCGAAAACCCCGACATCCACGTCAACGCCATCTATGCCGGCAATTATGACGACACCCGCGTTCGGGCGCTTTCCGCGCTCAATTCCGGTGAGCCGGCCCAGCTTGCCGTGATGTTTTCCATCGACGCCTATGACCTGCTCGAGCGCGAGTTGATCGTACCCTTCGACGAGGTTGCCACCTCGGATGAGGACAAGGCCTGGCTGAACAGTTTCTACCCGGCGCTAATGAAGAACGGCGAAGTGGAAGGCCACATCTGGGGCGTTCCCTTCCAGCGTTCCACCATCGTTATGTACTATAACAAGGATATGTTCGAAGACGCCGGGCTGGACCCGGAACACGCGCCTGAGAGCTGGGACGAAATGGTCGAGATGGGCAAGGCGCTCACCACTGACGATCATTACGGCATCATGATCCCGTCGACCGGCTATCCCTACTGGATGTTCCAGGTCTTCGCCATCGCCAATGGCGTCGAACTGATGAATGCCGACGGCACGGAAGTCTATTTCGACGATCCGAAGGTGGTCGAGGCGCTGGAATTCTGGCGCTCGCTTTCCGCCGATCATGGCGTCATGCCGGAAGGCACGATCGAGTGGGGCACGCTGCGCCAGGCCTTCCTGCAGGGCCAGACGGCCATGATGTGGCATTCGACCGGCAATCTGACGGCGGTGAAGGACAATGCCGAATTCGATTTCGGCGTTGCCATGATGCCGGGTCATGAGCGCTCCGGTTCGCCGACCGGCGGCGGCAATTTCTACCTGTTTGAGGGTGCCTCCGAAGAAGAGCGTGATGCCGCTCTCAAGCTGATCAAATACATGACCCAGCCGGAAAACGCTGCCAAGTGGTCGATGGCGACCGGTTATGTCGGCATTTCGCCGGCCGCCTACGAGACCGAGGAGCTGAAGGCCTACACGGAAGGCTTCCCGCAGGCGCTTGTCGCCCGCGACCAGCTGGAAGTCGCCATCCCGGAATTCTCGACCTTCGAGACTGCCCGTGTGCGCGAGGCGCTGAACAATGCGGTGCAGGCGGCGCTCACCGGCTCGAAGACGCCGGAAGAGGCGCTGGCCGATGCGCAGGCCGAGGCTGACCGCCTGCTGAAACCTTACCAGTAAGCAGACACGCGAATATCCCGCCGCGGCCCCCTCGGTCGCGGCGGTTTTCTTCGGATGGAAATGATGGCAAGCGAAGCTGACCTTCAAAGACGACGGCTTTCCCTTTACGGCTGGATGCTGATTGCGCCCGCCCTGATCTTGATGACCACCTTCGCCTTCGCGCCAGCGCTGATGACGGCGTGGGAGAGCCTGTTTTCGCGCGGCACGCGGCGGCGGCCATCGGTCTTTACCGGGCTCGACAATTATGGCGATCTCTTCGCCGATCCGACCTTTACCAAGGTTGTGATCAATAATCTGATCTATTCCGGCGTCACCATTCCCCTCTCGATCGTCATTGCGCTTTCGATGGCGCTGTGGGCGAACTCGAAAATTCCCGCGCGCGGTCTGGTGCGCATCGCCTATTTCACGCCGACCATGCTGCCGATGATCGCGGCGGCCAACCTCTGGCTGTTCTTCTATACGCCCGGTTTCGGACTGATCGACCAGATCACCGGGCTGTTCGGCTTTCCGCCGACCAACTGGCTCGGTCAGCCGCAGACGGCGCTCGGCGCCGTCATCGTCGTCACCATCTGGAAGGAAGCCGGTTTCTACATGATCTTCTATCTGGCAGCCCTTCAGACGATCCCGCCAGACTTGCGGGAAGCTGCCCGTATCGAGGGGGCAGGGCGGTGGTATTATACCCGCCGCGTGGTCTTGCCGCTTTTAATGCCGACCACGCTTTTCGTGCTGATCAATGCGCTGATCAACTCGGTCAAGCTGATCGACCATCTCTTCATCCTGACCAAGGGCGGGCCGAATGACGCCTCGAAGCTGATCCTCTACTGGATCTGGGAAATGGCCTTTGCCTATTTCGATGGCGTTCACGCTGCTGCCATGACGGTGCTGGTGCTGGCCGCCCTTGGCCTTGCCGCCGCCTTCCAGTTCTATGTTGTCGACCGGAGGGCGCATTACCGATGACTTTACGCAATCTCGATTTTGCCCGTGCCTTCGATCTCCTCGGCGCTCTCACCCTGGCCGCCGTCTGGATATCGCCACTGGTCTTCGCCGTCTGGGCGGCGTTCCATACGCCAACGGCTGCCGTCGCCTTCGACCTCACCGCGCCGCTGACGCTCGATAATTTCCGGACAGCCTGGACTGGCGCGCCCTGGCTGCGCTATGCCTTCAACACGGTGCTGCTCACCGGCTCGGTGCTGGTCGGTCAGTTCGTGCTTTGCACGCTGGCGGGCTTTGCTTTTGCCCGTTTTTCCTTTCCCGGACGTGATATCGTCTTCACGCTCATCCTGCTGCAGCTCTTCATCCTGCCGGAAGTGCTGATCGTGGAAAATTACGCCATGGTCTCCCGCCTTGGCCTGTTCGATACGATCCTTGGCGTCGGCATGCCCTATATGGCCTCGGCCTTCGGCTTTTTTTTGATCCGCCAGGCATTCAAGCAGGTGCCGCGCGAACTGGAAGAGGCAGCCCGCATTGAAGGCTGCGGCTGGTGGGGCGTGCTCCTGAAGGTCTATGTGCCGGCGGCGCGCTCGACCTATCTCGCCTATGCGCTGGTCTCGGTCGCCACCCATTGGAATAATTTCCTGTGGCCGCTGGTCGTTACCAATTCCAACACCACGCGGCCGCTGACCGTCGGCCTGTCGCTTTTCGGCGCGCCAGAAAACGGGGTTGATATCTCGGTGATCTCGGCGGCGACGCTGATGGTGGTCGCTCCCCTTGTCGTCGCCTTCCTGATCTTCCAGCGCCAGTTCATCCAGGCGTTCCTGCGCGCTGGCATACGGTAGGCGGTTGGATGTCCGCTTCAAAACTGCCAGAATGTGGAAAAGCGCTGAAGTCGCTGAATTCTATCGATCTTGTCTGCTTCAGGTCATCACCTTTTTGACTGCGATCTCGGTTGAACAAGACCCTGTCCACCTCTTCGACGTCATCCTCGGGCCTGTCCCGAGGATCTAAACACCTCACCCTTCGACAGGCGTCTGCGGCGTCGTGAAGTTCTTGCAATGTCACCTTAAAAGTCCACCAGCGCTTCTCGCGTCATGCGTGGTTAGATGCTCGGGACAGGCCCGAGCATGACGCAGGTGGAGGGGTGGCGTGGCGAAAGAGAAGCCGAAATCTCGAGGAGACACGGCTGCAAATGGTTGAACCCGACAGCTATGGGCTCGACCGGAGGATCCAGGCCGCGCAGCCTCAGCCTTTCGGCATCAGCAGCTTTTCCGTGTTGAAATGATGCATGGTATCAAACGAGCAGAACTCGACCGGGCCGAGGCGGATTGCCTGAAGTTCCCGATAGACAGCCTCGAACAGCGCCGTCGTCTGTTCGATATGGGCCTTCGCGATTTCAGGCGGCATGCGCCTGATGCGATAGGCGAATGAGATGTGGAACTGGTAGCGGTCGTGATCCTCGCGCTTGAGGCCTGTCGCCTCGGCAAGACGGTCGCGCATCCGCCAGAGTTCGTCGAAGCTTTCGCGATCTGCCGGTTCCGCGTGGATCGAATAGCCGGCCTTCAGGTGATCGGCGCGCACGGTGACGCCGGAAAAGCCGTCTACCTCGGCTGATGCCTCCAGAAAACGGCGGTTCATTTCGGCAAGCGACAGTCCGCGTTCCAAGCCGTCCGGCCAGCCGTCGGTGGTGAGCGGATTGCCGGATATGCCGCAAAATACCGTCATGTGCAGGCTTTCATGCGGCAAGAAGGTGAAATGGCGCGCCGTCGGCAGCTTTTTTAGCTTTTCCTGCAATTGGCAAAGGATCGCGTATTCGCGCGACGCCTTGTCGATGTGGCAGATGAAGGTATTGCCGGGATAGGGCAGGACGCGTCCATCGATCGAGAATTTTCCGCCGCCGTCGTCTGGCGTGATGCTCGGCAGCGGCTTGCCCACCTTGCCGGTTTCATCGACGCGGTTGAGCCAGTTGTCGTGTTCCGCCACGGTGCGTGCGGGATGGAAGTGCCGGGGGCTCATCTGAATAGCCTTTTCTTGTTTTTCTTGGGGGGGAGGCGGAGAAAAGCCCGGCAATCGGTTCGACCGCCGGGCTGATTGTTTCGCAGAGATCAGCGCTCGAGGATGACGTTATCGACGAAGGCTTCTTCCATCGCTTTCTTGAACGGCTGGGCCGCGCCCGGAACCGAATACTGGCGCTGGTCGTTGGGGATCAGCGCATTGCTGTCATCGGCGTTGGCGTTCATCGGCGCGGTGCCGAATGTGGCGTTGAAGGTGGTCTGGGTTTCCGGCGAGGTCAGCCAGTCGATGAGCAGCGCCGCTGCTGCCGGATGCGGAGCGTTCCTGGGAAGGGCAACGCCGTTGCCGCCGCCATTCATGCCCATTTCCGGGATGTAGAGCTTGAGATCCTTGCGCGCTTCGCCGCTTTTCTGCAGGCTTGCCAGATGGTCTTCCCAGACCGGAACCATGGAGAGTTCACCGTCGGACATGCGGATGATGCTGTCCGCGTTCGAGGTGGTGATCACATAGTCGTCGGCATAATCGTTGAAGAAGGTGAAACCGGGCTGAAGCGCTTCGATGCGGGCAGCGGAATCATCGCCGTCGTTGAAGTCGAGGCCGGAGAGCACGCGCAGGATATTGGAATAGAAGGACGGGCCGGAGCCGCCGTTTTCATAGTTGAAGCCGAACTTGCCGGGATTGTCTTCCCAGAAGGCGGAGAAATCTTCCGGCGTCTGCGGCAGGGCGTTTTCGTCAACCTTGGCCGGGTCGTAGGCGATGCCGGCCTGGTTGCCCCAATAGGCGTAAACATAGTTGCCGCCATCGATATTGTTGACCGTATTGATGCGCCCGGCGTCCTCGGGCAGCATGGAGAGCGGGGTGAAGAGCTTGGCAAAATCGAGCGTCGACATGTCGCCATAGCCCCAGGCGAAAACGTCGATGTCGCCCTTGTCGCTGCCGCTTGCGGCGAGAAGCTTGTCGGCATTGCCGGAGGCCGTGCCGCCGGCCGGGATGTTGACCTTGATGCCGTATTTCTCCTCGAAAGGTGCGACGACCTTGCGGAAATCGTCCTGGAAATACCAGACATACCAGTTGACCTCGCCTTCCTGCCTGGCCTGGGCGACGATGTCGTCCCAGCTCATCGCGGTGATGTCGGCAGCGAATGCGGCGCTTGCGCCAAACGCCAGTGCGGTGGTCGAAAGAATAAGCGTTTTCAGCATTTTGACAGTCTCTCCGTTGGGTTTCTTCCTGGGCATGCGGCCGCGTTATCCCTTGCCTGATGCAAGCGTCGGGTTTGCCGACTTCAGAAGCTTCTCGAGGATCAGCATCAACAGCACATTGGGGACGACGAGGATGAGTGACAGCACGGCGGCATTGGGACGCACGAAGTCCTGGCCGAGCGCTGCGTAAAGGAGGGTCGGAACGGTGACGATTTCCGGCGATCCGACGATATAGGCGATGGCGAATTCCTCGATCGACTGGATGAAGACGATGAGGAGCGTGGCGAAGATGCCTGGGCGAAGCGCCGGCAGATAGGCGGCGGTAAACCGCGCCCACGGGCTGGCGCCGAGATCGCGCGCGGCGTCGATATGATCCTGGCGGACCTGTTCGAAACTCACCGTCATGATCCGGATCGCATAGGGCAGGAACAGCACAGAATGGGCAAAGACGATGGCGCCGAAGCGAAAACCCTGCAGGCCCAGCGCGAACAGCAGCGCGGTGAAGAAGATCGAGGTGACGAAGGGCGGGACGACCAGCGGCAAAAGGCAGAGGATCTTGGCAACCTCGCGACCGGGAAACCGAAATCGTCCAAGCGCCAGCGCTGTCGGCAGCGACAGGAGAAGGCAGGTGACGGCCGCCGTCGGGGCAAGCGTGTAGGAGGTCACAAGTGCCTGTTTCAGGCCCGAGTGCTGCCACATGTCCGACCAGCGGGCAAAGGACATGACCGGCGGCAACAGCGTTGTCGCCGTCCACGGTTCCGCCGGGTCGGTCAGCGACCACAGAACCGCAATGGCAAAGGGAATGATCAGCCAGATAACAAAGACGGCCGAGAGCAGGATCAACAGTGCGAAATCGAGCTTTCTGCGGGTCATTTCAGCCGTCCCTTCATGATGAAGCGGGCAGCGATCGCCAGAAGCGTGGAGCCCGCGAGCGCCAGCACCATCAGCGACACGCCGACAACCGCGGCCGAATGCCAGTCGCCGCGGCCCTTGAAGAACACCATCAGCTGGGCGAGCGACTGAACGTTGGTGGGGCCGACAACCGTCTGGAAGGAGAAGTCGGCCAGCGCGCCGATGAAGATGATGACCAGCGCCGCCTGCATGGCGGAGACCGAAAGCGGGGCGATCACCTTGCGAAACCGCGACCATGCGCCGGCGCCCATGTCGCGGGCGGCATCCAGCACATCGTCGGAAATGCCCTGTACCGCACCCGTCAGCAGCAGCAGCGCAAAGGGCAGGTTCTTCCACACCTGCAGGATGAGAACGGCAATGCCGTGGCGGTCGTTCTGCAGCCGGTGCGGATGATCCCATATGCCGAGCGCCTGCATCAGCTGGTTGAGCGGCCCGTGATAGGCGATGATGTTCAGGAACAGGAAGGCCGCGACCAGACCATGCACCAGCATCGGCGCTTTCAGCATGGAGCCGATGGTCATCGAGCCGGTGAAGGGTTTCCTCAGCCAGATCGCCAGCGGATAGGCCAGGGCGACCGAGAGAATGGCGCTGACCGTGCCGATATAGAGCGAATAGCGCACCGAGCGGGAAAACAGCCTGCGGCCGAAGACTTCGCCCCAATAGGAGAAGGACAACTGGCTGTCGCCGCCAAAGCCGAAATAGCCGAGCGACTGGGCAACGGCCATGTAGATCACCGTGCCGATCAGCGCCAGGATCAGCCCCAGACCGGGCGTCAGGAGCGCGATTACCGTGAGCCAGCGGCGTGCCGTCATGCCTCCGCTCCCAGCAAGATCACATCTTCCGGGGCGACGGTGAAATGGACGGTGTCGCCTTCTCGCAAAGCCGTTTCGCGGACCTGAATGCGGTAGGAAACGCCGTTGGTCTCGGCAATCAGATCGGTAAAATGGCCCTGAAAGGCGCGGGTCACGATCGTGCCGGAAAGTGCGCCATCGGCCGGTCCGCTCAAGAGGCGCGCGGTTTCAGGCCGGAAGCAGAGGCAGATATTTCCCTCGGGAAGAGCAGCCTCGCGTGCGGCCGAAAAGATGCCGGCGGGCGTCTCGACAAGCCTGTCCATGCCGCCGTTTCCGGCTTTCAGCCTTGCCGGCAGGATATTGGCGCCGCCGATGAAATCGGCGACGAAGCGGGTGGCCGGCTTGCGGTAGAGCGTTTCGGGCGTGTCGGCCTGTTCCACGCGCCCGGCATTCATCACGAAGATCCGGTCGGAAAGCGCCAGCGCCTCCGTCTGGTCGTGGGTCACGTAAATGGCGGTGAGGGCGAAATCCTGCTGGATGCGGCGGATTTCGATGCGCACCTGATCACGCAGCTTGGCATCAAGGTTCGACAGCGGTTCGTCGAACAGGATGACGCCGGGGCGCATGACCAGCGCCCGGCCGAGCGAGACGCGCTGTTGCTGGCCGCCGGAAAGCTGGTTGGGCAGTTTTTCGAGTTGCGGCTGAAGCCCGAGCTTTTCAGCCACCTCTCCCACGCGTGCGATGCGGTTCTTGCGCGGCACTTTCTTTTGCTTCAGGCCGAATTCGAGGTTTTCCCGCACACTCAGATGCGGAAACAGCGCGTAGGACTGGAAGCAGAGCGCCGTGTCGCGCGCTTCCGGCGGGCTGTCGGTCACATCTGCACCGCCGAGGAAAATCCGGCCCGATGACGGCATCAGAAAGCCGGAAATCATCTTCAGCAGGGTGGTCTTGCCGCAGCCCGATGGCCCGAGAAGCGTCACGAATTCGCCGGGCGCAACGTTGAAGCTGATGTCGTTGACGGCCGTGAAACGGTCGAAGCGCATGACCAGATGGTCTGCTGAAATGCCTGTCATTTTAGTCTCCCCCTGTTGAGGTGATAGTTTATTACTCACCGTAAGTAAAATTAATATGACAGTGGTTTTTCATTTTCTTGACAGTCGGCCTGCAGCTGAGCCTGCAAATCTGGATTCCATTGCACAAACATGCTCAAAGGCTTCTGGCAGCAACGAGGGCCAATGAGCGGCAGTCGCGCGCGGGGATGAAATGAGCGGTTTTCCGGAGACAGGCAATATCTTCGATATTGGTCGCAGCGGCGCGCTGGTGCTCGATGCCGTTCGTCGCGGCGGCTCGGTTGCCCGCGCGGATCTCACCGACCGCACGCCGCTCTCCCAGCAAAGCGTCCACCGTCTTGCCGAAGACCTTCTGGAAAAGGGGTTTCTCAGGCTGGAAGCGCCGAGGATTGCCGGGCGGGGCAAGCCGAGTCCGCAGCTTGCGCTTGCGCCGGACGGGGCCTACGGGATTGGCATAGCCATCGATACGGAAGAGGTCCGCGTCGCCGTTACCAATATCGTCGGCGATATCCTGCATCTCGTGAGCCTCAATGTCGATCCGAACGCTCCCGAAGGCGTGCGCGATGCGGCGGCAGGTTGCGTTCCGGCGGTCATTGCTAAGCTTGGGCTTGACGGGCGCAGGGTCGCGGGCGTCGGCATTTCGATGCAGGGTTACCGGCGCAAGCCTGGCCTTGCCTTTGTGCCGCCGCCCAAGATCGCCGCCTGGCGAGATCGCGACCTCACCGAGACATTCGCCGGCGCTTTCGCCTTTCCCATGATGGCGGAAAACAACGCAACGCTTGGCGCGGAGGCGGAAAACTGGGTCGGGGCAGGCCGGCGTTTCGACAATTTCGCCTATCTGTCGATCAATCTCGGTTTCGGCGGCGGCGTCGTCATCAACGGCGCGCCCTATCTCGGCCATCACATGAATGCGGCGGAAATCTCCTCGATCTACACGCCGGAAGAGCAGGAACGCCGTCCGGCGCTCCGCACGCTGATTGCCATGTTGCGCGATCAGGGGCGCGGTATCGACTCGGTCACAATGCTGAAACAGCGATACGACCCGTCATGGCCGGAGATAGACCGGTGGATCGAACGGGTAACGCCCGCGCTCGACCAGATGCTCAGAGCGATGACCGGCATTCTCGATCCGGCAGCCATCGTCTTCGGCGGCGAGGCGCCGCGTGACCTGAGAGTGCGTCTGGCGCGCGCGGCAAGCCCGCGCACGGTCGACGAGATCAACCTGCCGTTTCCGGGCCCCGAACTGCTGATCAGCGAGATCGAGACCGATCCGAACGTTCTGGGCGCCGCGCTCCTGCCGATCCGCAAGCGGCTGTTCAGCGCGACGCCTGGATTTCAGGCCTGAATACATCCGACGGCTGAAAAAGTCTTGCCGCAGATACTGAGACTTTGCCTACCCTCGGCCCGCACACATCATATCACAAGCCGCTATACACAGGATGCCGGCTCAGGGCCGGCATGACGGAAGTGTGGGTGAGTACCTGCTGCGACAATCCGAGGCTTGCCAGTCTGAGCGCTAACCCCGCTCGACGCAGAGCGCGACGCCCATGCCGCCGCCGATGCAGAGCGTCGCCAGGCCCTTGCGGGCATCGCGGCGCTTCATCTCGTGCAGCAGGGTTACCAGGACACGCGCGCCTGACGCGCCGATCGGATGGCCGATGGCGATTGCCCCGCCATTGACGTTGACTTTCTCCGGGTTGAGGCCGAGCCCGTCATTGACGGCGCAGGCCTGGGCGGCAAAGGCTTCGTTGGCTTCCACGAGGTCGAGGTCAGCGACGGACCAGCCGGCCTTTTCCAGCGCCTTGCGCGAGGCCGGGATCGGGCCTGTGCCCATGATTGCCGGGTCGACGCCTGCCGTTGCCCAGGAGGCGATGCGGGCAAGCGGCGTCAGTCCGCGGCGGGCGGCTTCGTCCGCATGCATCAGGACAAGCGCGGCAGCCCCGTCATTGAGGCCCGAGGCATTGCCCGCCGTCACCGTGCCGTCCTTGTCGAAGGCAGGGCGAAGTGCGGAAAGCGTCTCGGCGCTGGCGTCGGGGCGGATATGTTCATCGGTGTCGACAATGGTTTCGCTTCTGCGCGATTTCACGGCAAAGGGCACGATCTCTTCGGCAAACCGTCCGGCGTCGCGCGCGGCGGTCGCCTTGCGATGGCTGGCAAGCGCGAATGCGTCCTGCCGGGCGCGGTCGATGCCGCATTGGCGGGCGATGTTCTCGGCGGTGATGCCCATATGCATGCCGCCGAAGGCATCCATCAGACCGTCACCGATCATGGTGTCGACGAAGCTTGCCGTACCCATCTTGTGGCCGCTGCGCAGATGCGCGCAATGCGGCGAGAGCGACATGGATTCCTGTCCGCCGGCCACCACGATGCGGGCATCGCCCGTGGCGATCTGCTGCATGCCGAGCGCAACGGTGCGCAGGCCCGAACCGCAGACCTGATTGATCAGGAAGGCCGTCGCGCTATCGGGGATACCGGCGGCAATGGCTGCCTGGCGGGCCGGGTTCTGCCCGGCGCCGGCCGTCAGCACCTGGCCGAGGATGACTTCGTCCACGTCGGCCGGGTCGATGCCGGCGCGCCTCAGGCTTTCGGTGATGACGGCTGCGCCGAGTTCGTGCGCGGGAACCGTGGCGAGGGATTTCATGAAGGCGCCGACGGCCGTGCGCGCGGCGGATACGATGACGATATCGCTCATTTGCTGCCCTCCAGGTCAAGACCAACCTCGAAACGGGCCTCGGTCTTGGCGGTAATCTCATCAAGGGTGACGCCATCGGCCAGTTCGGTCAGAATCATCTTCACCGGTCCCTGCCGTGCGATGGTGAAGGCGCCGAGATCGGTGATCACCATGTCGGCGACGCGGGTACCGGTCAGCGGCAGCGTGCATTCGCGCAGGAGCTTCGGGGTGCCCTTCGCCTCGTGTTCCATCACCACGACCACGCGCTTGACGCCGGCGACGAGATCCATCGCTCCGCCCATGCCCTTCACCATCTTGCCGGGGATCATCCAGTTGGCGAGATCGCCGTTTTCGGCCACCTGCATGGCGCCGAGGATCGACAGATCGATGTGGCCGCCGCGGATCATGGCGAAGCTTTCGGAGGAGGAGAAGAAACTAGTTTCGGGGAGCGCCGTCACGGTCTGTTTGCCGGCATTGATCAGGTCGGCATCCTCTTCGCCCTCATAGGGAAACGGGCCCATGCCCATCATGCCGTTTTCACTCTGCAGGCGCACATCCATGTCGTCGGGAATGAAATTGGCGACGAGTGTCGGAATGCCGATACCGAGATTGACGTAGAAACCGTCTTCGAGTTCGCGAGCGGCGCGGGCCGCCATCTGGTCACGTGTCCAGGCCATGTTACGCCTCCTCCGACTTGCGTTCGCGCACCGTGCGTTTCTCGATGTGCTTCACCGGGTTCGGCACGTGGACGATGCGGGAGACGAAGATGCCGGGCGTATGGACATGATCGGGATCGATCTCGCCGGGGGCGACCAGATGCTCGACCTCGGCCACCGTCAGCCGGGCAGCCGTCGCCATGTCCGGATTGAAGTTGCGGGCGGTCTTGCGATAGACGAGATTGCCCTCGTGATCGCCGGTATGGGCATGGACGAGGGCGATATCGGCAAAGAGGCCGGTCTCCATCACATAATCCTCGCCGCCGAATGCGCGCACTTCCTTGCCCTCGGCAATCATCGTACCGACACCGGTTTTGGTGAAGAAGGCCGGAATGCCGGCGCCGCCGGCACGGATGCGCTCGGCAAGCGTGCCCTGCGGGTTGAATTCGAGTTCCAGCGCGCCGGCGAGATATTGTTCGGCAAAAAGCTTGTTCTCGCCCACATAGGACGAGATCATCTTCCGGATCTGCCGGGTTTCCAGAAGCCGGCCGAGGCCGATCCGTCGACGCCTGCATTGTTGGAGATGACCGTGAGGTCTCGGGCGCCCGATTCCAGAACTGCTTCGATCAGCGCTTCGGGAATGCCGCACAGGCCGAAGCCGCCCGACATGATCACCATGCCATCACGCAACTGACCGGCGAGCGCTTCGGCCGCCGATTGATAGACTTTCCGCATTGTCTCCTCCCAGAGAAATTGCAATTTGTCAGACGCAGAATAAGGCTTGCGGTGGTGACGGGCCGAGTCGTATTTATACGACATGAACACTGCCCAAGCCGCTTTCACCCTGTCCGAGCTTCCGGTGTCGCTGGTCTTCGCCACGCATCGCGTGATCCGCGATTGCAATGCGGAATTTGCGGCTCTGTTCGGCTATGAGCGCGAAGCCCTGATCAACAAGAGTTTCGCGCGGCTTTACCCGGCGATCGATGATTTCGTGCGCACCGGCGAGATGTGGCGGGACAACCTGCCGGGCGGCGCGGTCTATTATGACGAGCGCATCATGGCCCATACGGATGGGCGGCGCTTCTGGTGCCGGGTGCGGGGCCGTTCGCATAATACCGCCGACCCCTTTGCCGCCGCCGTCTATTGTTTCGAGCCGATCGCGCGGCCGGTTTCGGCGGCCAATACGGGGCTGACCGGAAGGCAGCGGCAAATCCTGACGCTGGTCGCCCAGGGCAAGACCAATGCTGCGATCGCCGAGGAGCTTGGGCTTTCGCGCCGGACCATCGAGATGCACCGCCTGCGCATGACGCGCGCGCTTGGCCTTGCCAATACCGCCGAGCTGATTGCCTGGTTCCTCCATGGCGCCAACAGCGCCAGAACGGCGCATGGCCAGGGTATAATCCCGCCGGAGAAAAGCGGGGATCGATAAGATTACGCGGCGAAAACAAATGGATAGAACGCC